>NZ_JARXZC010000017.1 GCF_029894335.1 Kitasatospora sp. MAP5-34
CCGCACCACCCCCGTGGCTACCTGCCCACGAGTCAGCCACAGGAGCGATCATGCCGCAGTCAGCCGACCCACGACCCGAATTCGGCAACAGAGTCTCCAAGGTCGCCGCATTCAGGGTCACTTGTGGGGCCAGGCTGGGCCTGCCCGAATGGGTTACCACCGCTGACGCCTCGGCGTTGGCCACGGGCCATGCGAAACAGCGTGCCCTTGTTGTGCTGGACATCGCCGCCGGCCATCTTGCTGCCGGAAGGGTCGAGGCAGCGTTCGCACTTGCTTCCCGCGCGATGGATACCGGGCTCCAATACCGGTCCAGCCGGATCGTGGAACGGGCACGTGGTCTGCGGCGTTTACTCGTCACTTCCTCGCCGCCCAAGGTCGTGAGGGACTTTGACGAGCGCCTGCACGGCGTCTACCTCTAGGGAGAGACCAGATGCGCATAGGGATTACCGGGCACCGAGGGCTGACAGCAGACGTTGAGCGCCAGGTCCGACACCTGCTTGACGAAGCTCTCCGCAACGAGGACCCGGCTGAGCTGATTGGCGTGTCGTGTATCGCCGACGGCCCAGACGCATGGTTCGCCGAAGCCGTCCTTCGGTGCGGCGGACGGCTTGAGGTGGTTATCCCTGCCGACGAGTACCGCGAAGGCTTGCCCGAGTGGTACCACCCTGCCTATGACCAACTCCTACGACGCGCCTCCGAGGTCCACCGCAGCGGCATGGTGGTGTCCGACGAGGCGGCGCACATGGCTGGCAGCGAGATCCTGGTTGGCCTCTCAGGTCGGATTCTTGCCGTGTGGGACGGCCTACCAGCCCGAGGGTACGGCGGGACCGCCGACGTTGTGGCCTACGCCGAACGCTTCGGGGTGCCCGTACAGGTCATCTGGCCGCGCGGGGCTACCAGGTAGCAGCACCCGAACCATCCCTCAGCGACGGGGTCAGCGCGCGCCTGGCACCGATCCGGTACCGGCGCGGGTCGCGGGTGCTCAGCTGGTGTCGGCTTACCAGCAGAGCTTCGAGAAGGTGGGGGCCGAGGTACGCCCGCTTCCGAGATGAGGATCATGAGTCGTACGGACTACTTCAGCAGCCCCGACGCCCCGCGAGCCAACAGCATTGTGCCGGCGGTTACCGCCTTCGTTGTCAATGAGCAGGACGAACTGCTCCTCGAACGACGCTCCGACAACGGCCGCTGGGGCATGCCCGGGGGCGTCCAGGAGATCGGCGAGAGCATCGCCGACACCGTCACGCGCGAGGTCCTGGAGGAGACCGGCATCGAGGTCGACGTTGTCGGCCTCGTCGGGATCTACAGCGATCCCGGTCATGTCATCGCCTTCTCGGACGGCGAGGTCCGACAGGAGTTCTCGATCTGCTTCCGTGCCCACCCGGTCGGCGGTCGAATCAGGGTGAGCCCGGAGTCCTTCGAGGTCCGATGGGTACCGCGCAGTGAGTTGGACACACTCGACATGTCGCCCACCACCAGGCTCCGCGTCGGTCACGGCTTCCGCGACGACCAGGTGCCCCACATCGGCTGACTGGTTTACGTGCGCCGATGCGGGTGGTAGCGACCATGCGTTTCAGATCCATCTTGTGCTGCTCGCTATCGACCAGCACATTCCAGGTGGAAGCGGTCGGACATGCGGCGAAGGCGCTCTCGGGTGGTTGTCCGCTCCGCGTAGACGATCTTGCGGAGAGTGGCACGCGCTATGGGGTGGTTGCGGATCAGTTGAGGCGCGATTCGCTCTGCCTCCTCCAGTTCCGCGAGCGCCTTGTCCCGGTTGCCGTCCCACAGCCACGCACGCGCCAGGTCCATCCGGTGGTGCCCACGCCGGGAGTTGGGCAGTATGGCGACCTGTGCGGGGTCGGCCCTCTCGTTGAGCACCAGCGCCTTGGCATGGTTGCCCATCTCCAACTGCACTGCGATGGCGTGGATCTGCACGTTTCCGGCGGAGAACGTGAGGGAGTGGCGGTCGAAGACCGGCTCGCCGTCGATGGCCTCGATGCGTGTCGAGGCCGTCTTTGCCTGCTGGATGCGGTCTTCGCTCTGGTCGGGGGCGTCGGCCCTTGCGGCCGAGAGGGCTGCGCGCAGTTGCAGCGTTCCCCACGCCCGAAGCGCCAACGGGTCGCCGGCGTTGTACTCGCGCTCGATCGAGGACAACGCCTTGTCGGACAGAGCGATGGAGTCGGCCCAGTCTGCGGTTGCCCACATGTCCCAGACCCTCATCCAGTCCGAGACCGCGATCATCACGGGATCTCCAGAGAGCCGGGCCGACCACGCTGCCCGCTCACAGGCCATGGTGATCAACTCTGGATGGCCGAGCGAGTGGGCGGCAGTGTGGGGCGAACTTGCAGGCCACCGCGTAGATGGCGAAGCCTTCCTCGCGCTCGTGGCCTGTTACAGCCTCAGCCAGCGCGCGGGCCTCACGGAGCATGTCCGGGAGGATACGGAGGATGGCGACATTGGCTGCCGCGTCCCGGAGCCGATGGAGGCGCGCGGTCTCCTGCCACAGCTCGGAGGAGGAGCGAGGTCGGCCGTCGAATACCGGGGTCAGGTCGTAGCGGCGCAATTCCCGCAGGATCGATGCCGCCGAAACCTGCCACTGGTTCTCGGAGCTCTTCCCGGCAACGTACGGGCGCTCCACCAGGTCGTTCGGGTGGCAGTGCAGAGCTGCGGCGAGTTCGTTGATGATCCCCGCCCGGTCCAGCTCGATCGTGCCGCGCTCGACCTTCGACACCCACCCCTGAGTTCTGCCGACAGCGGCAGCGAGATCCGCTTGAGGCATCCCGAGCCGAAGCCTGGCCCGCCGTACCCGCTTGCCGATCGACTCCCGTTCCTCCAACACTCGTACTCTCCCTGCGGTGTTGCTCCCGTCGGCCCGCCCGTTCGGCTCAGTGGCCTACCGGGAAGGTACCGCCGATTGCTGGGGCCTGACGCGTGGATGGTCTGACCTGATCTCTGGGCGCATGCGGTGTCGGAGGTCGTGGTGAGTCCCCGGTGACGGAAGGCCGTGAGCAGGTCCGGCCGCCGCTCGGGTAGGTCAGCCGATGGTCTCGGTGTTCACCCAGTCCAGGTACGCGGAGCTGCCGGTGACCACCGGGACGCCGATGATCTCCGGGGTGTCGTAGGTGTGCTGCTCGCGGATGAAGGCGGTAAGTCGGTCGGAGAGGTCGGCGCGGGTCTTGAAGTCGATGCGCCACTCGGGTTCGGTTCGCACATCGCCGTCCCACCAGTAGACCGAGCTGATCGGGTACACCTGGGCGCAGGCGGCCAACCGCTCACGCAGCACGGCGGCGGCCAGCGCGCGCGCCTTGTCCTCGGCGTCATGGGTGGTGGTCACCACGATGAAGTCAGGGTTCGTCATTGAGCGAGCGTAGAGGGGGCTCGGTAGACCGGTGGCGCATTCCGTCAGGCCTGAAGGTATGCACGGCCAGCGGTCCGTCGGTCACGGTGTGAGTCCGCCATCAGGTCGGCGCAGGCCCCCCGCTGTCCCGCACCCTCGAGGTTGCCCGGGTGGGTCCGGTGATGTGGGATATGCCCGCCTTGTAGCCGATTGTCCCTGGCGGGATGCTGGATTGGAGGAAGGGAGTGGTGACGATGACCTTCGTTCAAATCATCGAGTACGAGACCACCCGTGCGGCTGAGATGGATCAGCTCATGGACGAGTGGCTCACGGCCACCGAGGGGAAGCGCACCTCCATCCACGGCATGATGACGCACGACCGCGACAAGCCGGCGCACTACGTGAACATCGTCGAGTTCCCGTCGTACGAGCAGGCGATGGCCAACAGCGAGCTCCCCGAGACCCAGCAGATCTCCGGGCGGATGCAGGATCTCTGCAGCAGTGCGCCCACGTACATGAACCTGGAGGTGTTGCGCGACGAGAAGTGGTGAGGCCCGGCCCGAACCAGGGGGGTGCGGAGTGGGAGGTGGCTGATGACTACCGACGACGTGAGCGACATGAGGGACATGAGCGTTCTCGACGAGGGCAGGCTCAACGAGTTGCTGGGCAAGGTGGTTACCGACCTGGGTGCGGTGGCGGTGGCGCCGCTGCTCTCGATCGGTGAGCGGCTCGGCCTCTTCCGGGCGCTGGCCGACGGCGGGCCGGTGGACTCCGCCAAGTTGGCCGAGCGGACCGGGACGGTCGAGCGCAACGTCCGCGAGTGGCTGGCGGCGATGGCCGCCAGCGGGTACGTGACGTACGACGGGGACGGCCGGTTCCGGCTGTCGCCCGAGCAGGCGGCGGCGTTCACGGACGAGGAGAGCCCGGCCTTCGTACTGGGCGGGTTCCAGGCCTTCATGGCCGCCGCCCGGCCCGAGGCCCGGGAGAAGCTCGAGCGGGCCTTCAAGGACGGCGGCGGTGTGGGATGGCACGAACACCACCCGGACCTGTTCGCCGGTACCGCGCGGTTCTTCAAGCCGGGCTACGCGGCCCACCTGGTGGACGAGTGGCTGCCCGCCCTGGACGGCGTGGTGGACAAGCTCCGGGCCGGGGCGCGGGCGGCCGACGTGGGCTGCGGTCTCGGCCATTCGACCCTGTACATGGCCAGGGCGTTCCCGCAGTCGCGCTTCACGGGCTTCGACTACCACGCGCCGTCGGTCGACGCCGCCCGGCGGCTGGCCGGGGAGGGCGGGCTGGACGGGCAGGTGTCGTTCGAGGTCGCGGGTGCGGCGGACTTCACCGGGGGCCCGTACGACCTGGTCGCCTACTTCGACTGCCTGCACGACATGGGTGATCCGGTCGGCGCGCTCGCCCACACCCGGGAGCAGCTGGCGCCGGACGGGACGGTGATGCTGGTCGAGCCGTATGCGGGCGACTCCGTCCAGGACAACCTCAACCCGCTCGGCCGGGCGTTCTACGCGGCCTCGTCGCTCATCTGCACCCCCGCGTCGCAGTCCCAGACGGTCGGGCGGGCGCTGGGCGCGCAGGCCGGTGAGGCGCAGACCAGGCAGGTCGCCGCAGAGGCCGGCTTCGGCCGGTTCCGGCGCGCGACCGAGACCCCGTTCAACCTGGTCTACGAGGCTCGGATCTGAGCGGCTCCGAGGCGGCTCTGCTGCCTACGGGTCAACTTCGGTGACCGGAGAGCCCCGCGCTCGTTGAGGAGGGCATGAAGAAGACGAATCGCATCCTCGCCGCCGTCGCCCTCTCCGGCGCGGCCCTCGGCCTCGCGGCCGTACCCGCTCAGGCCGAGGACGCGGCACCTGCCTCGCCCGTCTCGCCCATCGACTCGGTCGGTGCCGTGGCGCACCCCGGTGGGCTCTTCGGCGATGTCGCGTTCACCCTCGCCGAGCTGACCAGTGGCGTGAAGCGGCCCGACCCCGAGGCGATGATCGAGCAGGCGAAGAACTCGCCCGAGGGCCAGGCGTACATGAAGGCGCACCCCGGCCTGGCGGCCCACCAGCGCTGAGCCCCGGCAACGGGCCGCCCCGCCGGTGGTCAGCCGGTCTCGTCGACCTCGGCGACACCGGTGATCCGGTGCAGGGCGAAGGTGCGGACCTCGTCGGAGAGGTGGTCGTACGCCGTGACGAAGCCGCCCTCGACCTTGACCGGGTCGACCACCCGCTGCGAGGACAGGCCCTCGGCGTTGATGTAGCCGATCCACATCCGTTCGCCCAGCAGGACGGCGGTCTGGAGGGCGGCGAGGGTGTCGGCGGCCGCCGTGCGTGGCAGTTGCCGCAGGTCGGTGCGGGCCGGGCCGTTCTGCTGCTGGTTGGCGGCGGGGCCGACGACGGTCTCCCGACGGACGGCGGTGGCCGCCCGGTCGCCTGCGCGGACGGCCTTGACGGCCGCGCCGAGCAGGACGCCGTCCGGGCGCGGCGGCCCGTCCGGGACAGGGGTCGGCGCGGCCCGTGGCGGGGTCCGGCGACTGTCCGGGCGGGTGATCAGCACGTCGCCCTCGGCCGACTCGGCGGCCGGTGCGTAGCCCATGATCCGGAGCACCGAGAGCAGGGTGTCGGGCGCCGCCTGGGCGGCCAGCACGGTCGGGGCGAGCAGCCGCAGGCGCAGCTCGACGGCCCGCCGGTCGGCCAGCACCTCGGCGAGCAGCGCCGGGTCGTCGCACCGCAGGTACGAGGAGGCCGCGCCGACCCGCAGTACGCCGTGCCGTCGGGCCACGTCGTCGACCAGGTAGCTGAGCGGCTGCGGGACGGGCGTGCGGGAGTGCCGTTCCAGGAAGGCGTGCAGGTCGGCGGCGCTGCGCCCGGCGTCGAGCGCGCGGCGGACGGACTCGGCGGTGAACCGGTAGACCGTCGCGCCGCCCTTGGACTCGATGTCCGCGCAGAGTGCCAGGGCCTGGGCGACGGGGGTGAGCAGCGGCCCGGGCGCGATCGCGGTGAGGTCGGGCTGCAGGATCACGTGGTCCAGCGGCTGCGGCAGCAGCGGCGCCAGGACGGCGGCCGGGTCGCCGTCGGTGAGCAGCGCGAGGGCGGGGGCCGCGAGTGCGCCGCGCCCGGTGAGGCCGAGCAACTCGGCCTCGGTCAGCGCCCATTCGGTGAGGTGGTCGCGGAAGTCCCGGCCGTCCGGGCCCACCGGACCGCCGCGCAGCGGGCGTTGCCAGCGCAGCGCGGGCAGGACCGTTTCGGCGGTGGCCGTGCCGCCGGGGGGCAGGGTGGCCAGCAGCTCGAGTACCGCACGGCGTACGGACGGTGCGAGGGTGCGGTCCAGCTCGGGGCCGAGCGCGGCGCGGGCCTTGCCCTTGCCGTCCGGCGTCCCGGCCAGTCCGGCCACCCGGGTGGCGGCGATCCAGTCGCGGGCGAGCAGGGCCCAGCGGTCCGCGACCGGCTGCTGCAGCCAGCTGTCGTATGCGGGGGTGGGCGCCCAGCGCTCGTCGGCCTCCCCGTCGGGGGCCAGCAGGCCCGAGGTGTAGGCGAGTTCGAGCCAGAAGGCGGCGACCGGCTCCGAGCACTCCAGGGTCAGCGCGGCGCGCTTCAGGTCCCGTACGCCCAGTCCGCCCGCCCGTAGGGTCGGCGGCGGCTGGAGACCCCAGGCGTCGAGCAGTTCTTCGAGCGTGCGGACGGCGGTGTACGCCTGACCGGCGGCGGCACTGTCCACAGCCTGTGGATCGCGCTCGGCGACGGGGACGAGCGCGGGCCGGTCCGGTTCGGCCGTCCGGTGGCTGCGCCCGCCGCGCAGGTACAGGGCCAGCTCGCGCGGGAGCACCACGGACGTGGGGCTGGACGGCAGCAGCAGGCCGCGCGCCAGCAGCCACTCGACCGGGCTGCGGGCCTCCTCGGCGGTCACCTGGCGGGCCGCGTCCGGGACAGTGCCGGTGGGCGGGCCCCAGACCAGCCGCTCCAGCAGGCCGATCGCCTGCTCGGGGGCCTGGGCGAGCAGCGCGGCGCAGCGCTTGCGGTCGGCCAGCAGCGCGGCGAGCGCGGCGACGGCGGACACCGGGTCGGGGGTGGCGGGCAGCCCCGCGCCGGCCAGCAGCTGCTGGAGGCGGGCCGGGGACATGCCGGTGGTCGCCTCGGCGAGGGTCGGCCCGAGGCCCGTCCGGCCCGGGTTGGTCGCGCTGGGGGCGAGCGCCTCCCGTACGGCGATCACCAGGCGCAGCGCGGAGTCCGGGCCCCAGAGCAGGGCGCGGGCGCGCAGGGTGGCCAACGCGCCGGGCAGCGCCGCTGTGACGGCCGCGCGGTCGGCCGGCTCGGCCTGGGGGTGCGGCTTCACCCGGACGGGGCCGGCCAGCAGGTTTCGGACCACGGTGTCGGGGCAGCCGTCGGGCGCGGTAGCGAGGGCCTCGGCGACCTGCAGGGTGAAACGGTCCAGCCGCTCCAGGGCGCGCAGCGCGGAGGCCCGGCCCGAGGCCCGGCTCGCGAGCTGGGTCAGATCGCTCGGCACGGGGTTGAGCAGGTCGGGACGCGCCTGGAGCAGCTCGGCCAGCGCCTCGTCGCTGCGGGCCCGGAGCTCCTCGGCGAGCGTACGGGGGGCGGCGGCCCGGGCTGGGCGCGGCTCGCTCTGCTGGGTGCTCATCCGACCCAGGTTAGCCCGTCCGGCAATCGGGAGGAGAGCTTGACGGCGGCGGGACGGTGATGGTGACCGGGCAAGGGGCAGAGGGTAGCGGGCAGGGGGGCAGGCGTTCAGCGTGTGGGTGGGGCGCGGGGGCGCGTAAGGGTCGCGCCGGTGGTGGGGGAGTGGGTAGCGTCAGCGAACGGCGGGCCGGTGACGGGTGATGCGGGGTGGCGGGCGATGGCGGACGGCGGAACCGGCGGCGAGTGGTGGCGGGTCGACGCGCCCTGGCGGGCTTTCGGGCGGCCGGGCAACGCGGCGGGCGCGGACGACGGCGGCGGGAGTGTGTACGCGCCGGAGGTCCCGGCGGAGCCCTCCGTGCAGCTGACCAAGGAGCCGGTGACCAAGGAGCCGGTGACCAAGGCGCCGGTGACCAAGGCGTCGGCGGCCGATGAGCCGGCGGCCAGGGAGTCGGCGTCGAGGGAGAGCACTGCTCTCGCGACGGAGGACGCCTGGCCGATGGCCGGCCGCCCGCTCGGTGCCGCCGACTTCCCGGGCTGGGACAGCGTGGTCTTCGACTTCTCGACCGCCGATCCCCGGCCGGAACCCGCCGGGACCGTCCCCGAGCAGCGCGACGCCGAGCCGGCGGCGGCCGGACCTGAAGCGGGAAAGGCCGGGACGGCCTTCCTGGCGGGCCGACGGCCGTCGGTGATCGTGCTGGCGGCGGCCGTCGTGCTGCTGGGCGGCGCGGCAACCGGTCAGATCCTCGCCCTGCTGGCCGGCTGGGCCCTCGCGTACGTCGCGCCCCGGCTCGCCGACCTGACCAGGAAGTTCGCCGCGCTCGGCATCCCGCTGGCCACCATGGCGGGCTCGACGGTCTGGTTCTGGGGCCGGGCGAAGGGCCGCTGGGGCGCGCCGATCACCCCCGGCAATCAGCTGAGCCACGACATCTGGACGTCGGCCCCCGGGGTGCTCCGGCTGGCCGGGCTGCTGTCGGCGCTCTTCCTGCTGGCCGTCACGCTGCGGCGGCGCCGGCCGGTGGAGTGACGGGTCGCCGAGAGCCTGGGTGGTCACCCGCCCAGGGCGCGCTGCAGCTCGGCGAGGATCAGGTTGGCACCGGTGTAGCCGATGCCCTCGAACCAGAGCTGGTCGTCGACCGGGAAGGCCCGGTGGCCCTGGACGGCGCCCAGCGCCTTCCAGGCGGCGCCGGCGAGGGTGGCGGCCGTGGCGGTCTTCGCCGGGTCGCCGTACGTCGAGTAGAAGAGGTAGTCCCCGTCCGCCTTGGCGATCTGGTCGGGCGGCACCTCGACGTCGAAGGCGTCGATGTTCTGCGCGGCCGGGCGCCCGAGCTGGAGGTCCGCCAGCAGCGTCCCGATGAAGCTCTGCCGCCCGTACAGTCGGATGGTCGGCGACCCCTCGACGAAGCGCACGATGCTGATCCGCTTCCCGCTCGACCCGGCCGAGCCGATCGCGGCGATGGTCTGGACGACGTGCCTCCCGTACGCGGCGACCACGGCCGCCGCCTGGTCCTGGCGGCTCAGCGCCTGGGCGTGCAGCTGGAAGTCGGCCTTCCACGGGTACCCGGTCGTCTCGGTGAACACGGTGGGGGCGATCCGGCGGAGGGTGTCGTAGTGCGCGGCGTCGCGGGTCCGGTTGCTCAGGATCAGCTGTGGGCGGACGGCGGCGACCAGCGTGGGGTCCGGGTTGCCGATCGTCCCGACGTACGCGATCTCGGCCAGCCGGGAGGCCGGCCAGTAGTCCGGCAGGCCCTGGTCCGCCGCAGCCCGGGCGGCGCCCACCGGAGTGATGCCCAGGGTCATCGCGGAGTCCAGTTCGGCGGTGTCCAGGGCCACCACCCGCAGCGGCGCTCCCGGCACCACCACCGGGCCGTTCACGGTGGTGACCGTGACGCTGGGCAGTGCGGGCGGGCTGGGGGTCTCGCTGCCGGTGGCCAGCGAGACCGGCCCCCCGAGGACCGAGCTGGTGCACCCGGTCAGCAGTGCCGCGCCCAGCCCGGAGAGGGCGGTTCGGCGCGACAGCTGACGTGGCATGAGTTGATTATGTCCGAGTTGAGAGCAATTGTCCGTAGAAGTGCGGCCGTTCCGTCCGGCGTGCGATCGGGGGGCGCGCGCCTACCCTGGGCCTCATGTCTCTCACCATGTCCCTCACCGTGGGCTTCGATCTCGACATGACCCTGCTCGACACCCGGCCCGGTATCAAGGCGGCCTGGCAAGAGCTCTCCGCCGCCACCGGCACCTGGATAGACAGCGACCTGGTGATCACCCGGCTCGGGCCGCCGCTGGCCCACGAGGTGGCCGAGTGGTTCCCCGCCGAGCGGGTGCCGGAGATCGTGGATGCCTACCGCGCGCTCTACCGCGAGCACGCGCTCCCCGGCGCGCTGGTGCTGCCGGGCGCCCGCGAGTCGATGGACGCGGTCCGCGCGCACGGTGGCCGGGTCGCGGTGATCACCGGCAAGTACGGGCCCAACGCCCGGCTCCAGTTGGACCTGATGGGTCTGGAGACGGACATCCTGGTGGGCGACGCCTGGGCCGAGGGCAAGGGCACCGCCCTGCGCGAGCACAACGCCACGGTCTACGTCGGCGACCACCTCGGCGACATCAGGGGCGCGCTGGCGGCGGACGCAGTGGCGATCGGGGTGACCACCGGGCCGTACGGCGAGGCCGAGCTGCGGGAGGCCGGCGCGGACGTCGTCTTTGCCGACCTGACCGAGTTCCCGGAGTGGCTGGCGGGGCACCTGGCGGGGTAGCGGCTCCGTCGGCAGGTCGGTCTAGGAAGCCGCTGCCTCGACCCGGCGGCGCTGGGCGCGGGCGGAGAGCAGCATCCCGGTGAGGGAGACCAGGAAGCCGAGCGGCATCAGCATGCAGAGCCAGTACGCGATGGTCGGCAGCCGGGGCAGGTTGAAGAAGAGCGGGACGAACGTCACCAGGGTGGAGATCGCTCCGAGGCCGAAGACGAGCGCCCCGGCGCGGACGAAGGCGTCGCCGCGGTCGGCGTTCCTGCTGCTCACGTGGTGCTCCTCGCGGGTCGGTGCGCCGAAGTCTCAGGTGCTTCAGTCTCTCCGGCGCTCCAGTGTCTCAGAGGCGCGGACCCCCGCCGATCGGCGGGGGCGGGGTCGATCTTGGCGGTCAGGCGCTTCGATGGGCCGGTCAGGCACTCTGGGGGGTGTTGGTGAATTCGTCGGTGGAGCAGGGGCGTACTGAGGCATGGGTCTGACCAGTCACAAGGTGCTGGCGTTGTCCGCGTTGAT
Organism: Kitasatospora sp. MAP5-34; assembly: GCF_029894335.1. Lineage (GTDB taxonomy): Bacteria > Actinomycetota > Actinomycetes > Streptomycetales > Streptomycetaceae > Kitasatospora. The sequence continues at coordinate 11,205 of NZ_JARXZC010000017.1, forward strand.
CTCGGTCCTGTCGGTGGTGGGGACGGTCTGGCTCTGGCCCCGGCTGGCGAAGCGCACCTGGCTCGCGGTGCTCGGGCGGATCGGGACGATCGTGGTGACCCAGTTCGCCGTGATGTGCACGCTGGGGCTGGTGGCCAACAACTACGGCGCCTTCTACGGCACCTGGTCTGAGCTGCTGGGCACCACCGACAACAGCCCGGTGACCATCCAGAGCCGGATGGTGGACGGCAGGCAGGCCGGCATCCAGCACATCTCCGACGAGAACGTGCGCGGCACCGGCACCATCGGCCGGGAGCCCGCGCAGGTCGGCAAGCTGGACCAGGTCCGTATCCCGGGTGCGACCACCGGCCTCGCCACCAAGGGGTACGTCTACCTGCCGCCGCAGTACTTCCAGCCGGCGTACCAGGACAAGAAGTTCCCGGCGGCGATAGCCATCACCGGCTTCCCCGGCCTCGCCAAGAACCTGATCACCAAGCTGAACTACCCCTCCACCGAGCTTCAGTTGATCAGGGACGGCAAGACCCCGCCCACCGTGCTGGTGATGATGCAGCCCTCGACGGTGCTGCCGCGCGACACCGAGTGCGAGGACATCCCGGGCGGCCCGCAGACGGAGACGTACTTCGCCAAGGACGTGCCGCAGGCCATCCGGACCGCGTACCGGGTCGCCGACGGACCGGGCAGCCTGGGCGTGATCGGCAACTCCACCGGTGGCTACTGCGGGTTGAAGCTGGCCATGAAGCACCCCGACGTGTACTCGACGGCGGTCTCGCTCTCCGGCTACTACCAGGCCGCCGAGGACATCTCCACCGAGAACCTGTTCAGCGGTGACCAGCAGCGACGCGACGCGGCCGACCTGGACTGGCGGCTGAACCACCTGCCGAAGCCGCCGGTCTCGCTGCTGGTCGGCGGCAGCAAGCACGGCGACGGGGACTACTACCAGCAGACCCGGAAGTTCATCGCCGCCGCGCAGGGCAGCCCGACCAAGCTCTCCTGGATCGACCTGCCGAGCGGCGGGCACAACTTCGAAACCTGGTCCCGGATGCTGCCCGCCTCGCTGGGCTGGCTCGGCCAGCACCTGAAGACCCCGGCCTGACGAGGACGCTCGGACGCCTGGTACGCTCCGGCTCCCCCGTCACTGCCCGCAGTTCTCCGGGGACTGGGAGTTTCGGCCTCCTGGTGGCAGGGGTATGGAGCCTTCGCACGGGGTCGATCCGGAACCCCGCTTTCCCGACCGGGGGGTGTGAGCCAGTGGACGGCGCGATGCCGCACCGTGGCGACGCCAGGCCCGCAGCCGTCGGGAGAGCCCGTTCCGTCCCTGACGGACCCACGGGGTCGGCGGCCCTCGAATGAGCCGCTGACAGAGCGTTAGTCTGCTGATCGGGACCGGCCTGCCCACTGCGCGCGGTCGGCTCGACATCCACTTGGTGACTCTCGGCCCACGCCGGGATCCCCCGCACCCACACTGAGGACTTTTCGAGATGCCCACCGGCCAGGTCAAGTGGTTCAACGAGACGAAGGGCTACGGCTTCCTGTCACGCGATGACGGCGGCGAGGTCTTCGTCCACACCAAGGCGCTGCCGGCCGGGGTCACCGCACTCCGGCCGGGACAGCGCGTCGAGTTCGGGGTGGCCGCAGGGCACCGGGGCGACCAGGCGATGTCCGTGACGCTGCTGGAGGCACTGCCGTCCGTCGCGGCCGCGCAGCGCAAGAGCGCCGACGACATGGCGCCCATCGTGCAGGACCTGATCACCACGCTGGACGCGGTGCTGCCCGGCCTGCAGCGCGGCCGCTACCCGGCCAAGGCGGCCGGGAGCCAGCTGGCCGTCCTTCTCCGGGCTGTCGCCGACCAGTTCGACGTCTAGCACGGCGGGGCGCGGGGGCCTGGGCGAGGTGGGAGGCTGCCGACCGTTGCCTTCCGTTTCGCGCAGTTCCTCGCGCCCCTTGACAGTGCGACTACAGGTTGAGCGCAGAAGGGTCGATCGCGGGGACGAGGCCCTCTGCCGCCGCCCGGGTGAGCAGCCCCCGGACGGCCGCGTAGCCGGCTTCGCCGAGGTCGGCGGTGAACTCGTTGACGTACAGGCCGATGTGCTGGTCCGCGACGGCCGGGTCCATCTCCTGGGCGTGTTCCAGCACGTACGGGCGGGAGGCCGTCGGGTCGTCCCAGGCCATCCGGACCGAGATGCGGATCGCCTCGGCGATCTCCCGCAGCCGGGCGTGGCCCAGCGAGCGGCGGGCGATGATCGCGCCGAGCGGGATCGGCAGGCCGGTGTCGCGCTCCCAGGCTTCGCCCATGTCGGCGAGCTGGTGCAGGCCGTACCGCTGGTAGGTGAACCGGGCCTCGTGGATCACCAGTCCGGCGTCCACCCGGCCGTCCCGGACGGCCGGCATGATCTCGTGGAAGGGCAGCACCACGATCTTCCCGAAGCCGCCCGGCACCGCCTTCGAGGCCCAGAGCCGGAACAGCAGGTACGCCGTCGAGCGCTCGCTGGGCACGGCGACCGTGCCGCCCGTCAGGTCCGCTCCCGGCTCGCGCGTGAGCACCAGCGGGCCGCAGCCCCGGCCCAGCGCGCCGCCGCAGGGCAGCAGCGCGTACTCGTCCAGGACCCACGGCAGCTGGCCGTAGCTGATCTTCAGCAGGTCGCCCTCGCCGCGTTCGGCCAGGCCGTTGGTGATGTCGATGTCCGCGAACGTCACCTCGGGCGCGTCGGCGCCCGGTACCAGGCCGTGTGCCCAGGCGTGGAAGACGAAGGTGTCGTTCGGGCAGGGGGAGTAGGCGATCCGCAGGGGCTCAGCCATGGGTGACCTCCTGGAGCAGTTCCGGGTAGGGCAGGGTGCGGAAGGCCCGTTCCAGCGCGCCGAGCGCCTCGCCGATCCGCCAGGCGGACCGGTCGCGCGGGCCGACCGCGTTGGAGACCGCGCGGATTTCGAAGACCGGTAGGCCGTTCAGGGCAGCCGCCTCGGCGACCCCGAACCCCTCCATCGCCTCGGCCGCCGCGCCCGGGTGGCGGGCGGCCAGTTCGGCGGCGCGCTCGGCGGAGCCGGTGACGGTCGAGACGGTCAGTACGGTGCCGGCGGTGGCGCCCAGGGCCTCGGCGGCCAGCGCGACGGCTGCGGGGGAGGGCGTGTGGCGGACGGTGCCGAAGCCGAGCCGGGCCACGTCCTCGAAGCCCGTCGGGGTCTCGGCGCCCAGGTCGGCGGCGACGATCTCCTCGGCGACCACGACCGAACCGATCGGCGCGTGCGGGACGAACCCGCCCGCGATGCCCGCCGAGACCACCAGCTCGTACCGGTGCCGGGCGAGCACGTTAGCGGTCGCGGCCGCGACGGCGGCCGGGCCGACCCCGCCGACCAGTACGTCCACCGGTACCCCGCAGTCGTGCTCACCGCGCCACAGCTCGGCGCCGGGCACGGGGACCGGCCGGGCGCCGTCGCGCAGCCCGCGCAGGACGGCGTCCGCCTCGGCCCGTACGGCAACGACAACGAGCAGCCCGGCCCGGGAAGGGCCGAGCTGCTCGGTCGAGCTGTCCGACGTCACTACTGGGCCGGGGGCGCCGGGGACTGCGGGACGGTCGAGGCGACGAAGTCCTTGTTGTTGAGCGAGAAGAACCAGGCGGCGAGGATGTCGCCGTTCTTCTCGTCGGCCTCGACCACCGTGACGGTGGTCTTCTGGGTGGTGGCCAGCAGTCCGGCGGCCGGGAGGAGGCCCGAGAAGGTGCTGCCCTTGCGGGTGGACGACAGGGTGGTCTGGCCCTGCTGGCCCGCGTCGGTGAACGAGAACCAGCCCTTGTCGGCGGTGCCCGGGTCGACGCCGACGCCGATCCGGTCGCTCATGGTCACGTCGGAGGTCGGCAGCTGGCCCGCGTCGGCCGCGGTCTTGGCGTCCGCCTGGCACTTGGCGAGGGCGTCCTTGTCCAGCGGCTTGCCGTCGTTGTAGCAGAGAGCGCGCGGCTCGGCGTGGATGGAGGACCGGCCCACGGTAAGGGTGGCTACACGGCCGCCCGGCTTGTCCTGGCCACTGGCGTAGGCGATGGAACCGCCGACCGTGCCGGCTCCGATCACGACGACAGCGCCGAGGGCGGCGATGACACGGGTGCTGAGGCTCATGGGCAAGAGGCTACCGGGCTTTGCCGATCACGCTACGCGGGGGTGGGCGAGTCGGGGTGTCATGCCACCCGGGGGCGGGTGGCCGGGCCGCGCAGCCCGACCTTGAACAGCGACCGGACCGTCACCAACAGGGCCAGGCCCACCATCGCGGCGGCGACCGACAGGCCGAGCGCGCCGTTCAGCGGCAGCAGGATGCCGACCGCGCCACCGGCCACCCAGCAGAGTTGCAGCAGCGTCTCGGACCGCGCGAAGGCGGACGTCCGGACGGCCTCCGGCACGTCCCGCTGGATCAGCGCGTCCAGGGCCAGCTTGCTCAGCGAGGCCGCCACCCCGGCCGCGCCCGCGACCAGAGCCACCGTGACCAGCCCGTACCAGAGGGTGGCCGCCACCGCCGCGACCGTCGCCAGCAGCAGCATCGCCGTCACCGTCGCCTCCGAGCCCCTGGTCCGCAGCCAGGAGCCGAGCACCGACCCCAGCGCGTTGCCCGCCCCCGCCGCGAACGCGACGATGCCCAGCGTCGCCGTCGGCGCCAGGCCGCCGACCGGGTCGTCACGGAGCAGGAACGCCAGGAACATCACCAGGAAGCCGACCAGCCAGCGCAGCGACGCCACCGCCCGCAGGGCGAGGATCACGGACGGCCCGACCGTGCGCAGCGTCGCCTTGGCGGGCTGCTCGGCGGGGAGCGGGTTGACCTCCGGGTGGTGCGGCCTGCCGAGGTGGTGCCCGGCCGGGTTGTACTCGGAGTGCAGCACCGCGCGCTGCTCGCCCTTGGCGGAGTCGACCTTGTGCGGCAGGTGAAATGCCATCAGGGTGCCGATCACGAAGACCAGGAACGCCCCGCGCAGCGGCCACCCGGGCCCGATCAGGTGCAGCCCGGCGCCCAGTGGCGCCGCGATACCGGTGGCCAGCAGCCCGGCCAGCGTCACCCGGGAGTTCGCCTTCACCAGTGACAGCTGCGGCGGTAGCAGCCGGGGCACCACCACGCTGCGCACCACCCCGTACGCCTTCGAGGCGACCAGCACCCCGAGCGCCTCCGGGTAGAGGGCCAGCCCGCCGGTGGAGACCGTGCCCGCCATCGTCCAGGCCAGTACGGCGCGGACCAGCATGGACATCGCCATCGCGGCCCGGCGACCGTGCGGCAGCCGGTCCAGCAGCGGGCCGATCACCGGGGCGAGCAGTGCGAACGGTGCCATCGTGATCAGCAGGTAGAGGGCGACCCGGCCTCGGGCCTCGCCGGTCGGCACCGAGAAGAAGATGGTGGAGGCCAGCGCGATGGTGATCAGCATGTCGCCGAACGAGTTCAGCGCGTGCAGCTCGATCAGCTTCGCGAGGCCCGACTCGCCCGCGCCCTCGGCGGCCGTCGCGCGGCGGATCCGGCGCCCGGTGCTGTTGACCACCTTGCCGGTACGCAGCCCCGCTGCCGAGGCGCTGCGGACCAGGACGTTCCGGGAGTGGTGCCGGTGCAGGTCGTCCTCGGGCTGGAGGTCGTCGCCGGCTCGGAGGTCGCCGTCGGGCGGCGCGGACCCGTCCTCCGGCTGCGGCTCGGCGTCGTCCGCAGGGAGGACCGAGAGGTGCTGTCGCGGCACGGCGCCCGGCTCGGAGGCGGCTCCGGAGGGGCCGTTGTCCTGCGGGTCGTGCAGTGCGTGCTGCGACGGGGTCTCATCCGCCACATGGCCATCCTGCCTGACAAAACCCCGGCAGACGAGGGAAAGGGGAGGAGACCCGCCGACAATCGGAGGTGCGGGCCTGATCGTCGTGTTCCGTTCAATTCGACGGGTAATTTCTGCGGGCTTCTGCGGTGCCCAGTCGGGGTGTTCGGCCTCTCCCCGGTTCCCGTACGGGTACCGGACTGTCGTCGGCGCCCGACCGGCGGGTAGCCTGCACTACGCGCGTGCACAGCCCTGCGGGCGGCGCGGCCGGTCTCCGGACCGGTGCCGAGTCGCGCAGAATAGATGGAGAGACGGTACCCAGCGGGACCGAAGCTCGTGGCAATGTCTGCCGGAGGCCCTCCGGAGTTAGCTCCCAAGGCCGGCCGCGACGGAGCGGGCAACAGAACCGCGTGGGGGCACCTCCCAGCCGAAGGCTGGGGGAGAACCGCAGGCAACAGAACTGGGAGAGAATCGACGCCGTGAGTGCTGCGATGCGAAGCCGTACCCCTGACCGGCTCTGTGCCGAGGCCGTCGAACTCGCCCGTCAGGCAGCCGTCGAGGCGGTCGGCGCGGAGACCGTGGGGGCCCACCTCGGCGTCCAGGCCGACGGCGAACGGGTCGTCACCCACACCTTCGAGTGCTTGGACGCCGCCTACCGTGGCTGGCACTGGGCCGTGACGGTGGCTCGGGCAGCCCGCGCCAAGAACGTCACCCTGGACGAGACCGTGCTGCTGCCCGGCCCGGACGCCGTGCTGGCCCCGCAGTGGGTGCCGTGGAGCGAGCGGTTGCGGCCCGGCGACATGGGCCCCGGCGACCTGCTGCCGACGGACGCGGACGACCTGCGCCTGGAGCCCGGCTGGACGGGCGAGGACGAGCCCGCGCCGAACTCGGTGGCCGCACTGGCCGACGACGAGGACCTGGTCGTCACCGACCCGCACATCCAGCCCGCCCCCGCCCGCGCGCAGATCGGCGCGGTCGCGGAGGAGCTGGGCCTGGGCCGTCCCCGCGTGCTCTCCCGCCTCGGCCTGCACCTGGCGGCCGACCGCTGGGAGACCGCGTACGGTCCGCAGACCCCGATGGCGCAGTCCGCGCCCGCGCACTGCAACAGCTGCGGCTTCCTGGTCCCGATCGGCGGCTCGCTCGGGCAGGCCTTCGGCGTCTGCGGCAACGAGTTCGGTCCGGCCGACGGCCAGGTCGTCTCGTTCGCGTACGGCTGCGGCGGGCACTCCGAGGCCGCCGTACTGCCGGCCCCGCCGGTCCCGTCCGAGCTGATCCTGGACGAGCTGGTGATCGAGCCGATGCAGCTCCACCCGGACCGCTCCAGCGGCTCCGTCGAGCCCGACGCCCCGGCGGAGGAGCTCGGTCACAGCTGAGGTAACCACCCAGGGGCGCGGGGAACGGCGCGACCAGCCCGCTACGGAGGTGCGTGGTTGGCAGCGCAGTTCCTCGCGCCCCTTTGGTTACCGCGTCCCGTTGGTCGGCCGCAGGCCCGCCGCAGGGGAGAATGCCCCCGTACGCACGGCAGGGTGGCAGACGGCGGAAGGTGGCAGCGCAGTGGAGCCTCGGATCATCGGCAGTGGCGCGGACGAGCAGGCCGCGGACCTCTTCGACACGGCCGGGCTGCGCCACCGGGTGCTGGACGCCTGGACGGCCGCTCCGGCGCGGTTCCGGGAGGACGCCAACGCCGAGGAGGAGCTCGCGCTCGGGGGTTACCGTGACCGGTTGATCGTCGAGCTGGCGCAGAACGCCGCCGACGCCGCCGCCCGGGCGGGCGCCGAACCCGGCAGGCTGCGGCTGACGCTGCGGGACGGGGTGCTGGCCGCCGCCAACACCGGGGCGCCGCTGGATGCCGCCGCCGTCGAGTCGCTCTCCACGCTGCGGGCCTCCTCCAAGCGCTCGGACGAGGCCCCCACGGTCGGCCGGTTCGGCGTCGGCTTCGCCGCCGTGCTGGCCGTCACCGACGAGCCCGCCGTGCTGAGTTCGCACGGCGGCGTCCGCTGGTCGCTCACCGAGGCGTACGCGCTGGCCGAGGCCCGCCCGGCCCTGGTCGAGGAGCTGCGCCGCCGCGAGGGCCATGTGCCGCTGCTGCGCCTGCCGTTCCCCGCCGAAGGGGCCGCGCCGGACGGTTACGACACCGTGGTGGTCCTCCCGCTGCGGGACACCGCTGCCGAGGACCTGACCCGCCGCCTGCTCGACGACATCGACGACGCGCTGCTGCTCACCCTGCCGGGCCTGGCCGAGGTCGTGGTGGAGACGCCCGACGGCGTCCGGGTGCTCACCCGCTCGGCCGACGACCAGGAGCCGAACGGGATCACCACCGTCACCCTGGCCGACGGCGCGGGACAGACCGTCTGGCAGACCGTCACGCTCTCCGGCGTCACCGCGCCGGAGCTGCTCGCCGACCGCCCGACCGAGGAACGCGCCCGCCCGTACTGGACGGTGACCTGGGCCGTCCCGGTCGGCGAGGGCGGCGCCCCGCAGCCGCTGCGCACCACCCCGGTCGTGCACGCCCCGACCCCGAGCGACGAACCCCTGGGCGTACCGGCCCTGTTGATCGCCGGGTACCCGCTCGACTCCACCCGCCGGCACGTCGCGCCGGGCCCGCTGACCGACTTCCTCACCGAGCGCGCCGCCGACGCCTACGCGGACCTGCTGCGGGCCCGGGGCGGCGACCTCGGCTCGCTCGGGCTCGTCCCCGGGCGGCTCGGCCAGGGCGCGCTGGACAACGCGCTGCGCTCGGCGATCCTGGACCGGCTGCCCGCCACGCCGTTCCTGCCGCACCCGGCCCCCGTCGAGGTGGGCACGCCGGCGCTGCGCCCGCGCGACGCCACCCTGCTGGAGGGCGCCGACCGCTCGGTGGTCGAGGCGCTCGCCCCGATCTTCCCCGGTCTGCTGCCGGCCGGTCTGGAGCGCCGCAGCGAGCTGCGGGTGCTCGAGGTCCGTCGCATCCCGCTCGCCGAGGTGGTGGACCAACTCGGCGGCCTGGAACGGGATCCGGCCTGGTGGCGGAACCTGTACGCGGCGTTGGCCGGTGCCGACCCGGAGTCGCTCGGCGCGCTGCCCGTCCCGCTCGCCGACGGCCGTACCGTCACCGGGCCGCGCCGCGTCCTGCTGCCCTCCGCCGACGGTGACTGGGCCGGGTTCGAGGGCTATCCCCAGTCGCTGGCCGAGGCGCTGGCGCTGCTCGACCTCCGGCTCGCCCACCCCGAGGCGTCCCACCCGCTGCTGGCCAAGCTCGGCGCCAACACCGCGACTCCGGCAGGGGTGTTGGACACCCCGGAGGTGCGGGCGGCGGTGGCCCGCTCGGTGGAGGTCGGCGAGGACGACTTCGACGCCGCCGTCGATCTCGCGGATGCCGTGCTCTCCCTGGTGAAGGCCGCCGGGGCGAACCCGGGCGACCACCCGTGGCTGGCCCGGCTCGCGCTGCCGGACGACGAGGGCGAACTCGCCCGGGCCGGTGAGCTGATCCTGCCCGACAGCCCGCTCGCCGCGCTGGCCCGGGAGGACGACGCCGGCTACGTGGACGAGGATCTGCTCGACCGCTGGGGCCCCGAAGTCCTCGCGGCTGCCGGGGTGTTGAGCAACTTCGTACTGGTCCGCGCCGAGGACGTGGTGCTCGACCCGGACGACCTGGAGCGGCTCGACCCGACCGTCCCGGCCGACCGCGCGGCGGGCGGCCGGCCCACCGGCCTGCTCGACGAGGCCCCGGACGGCCTGGCCGACTGGTGCGAGGACGCCCTGGAGGCCCTGCACGCCGACGGGGGCGACTTCGGCGTACCGCCGGTCGCCGCCGAGCTGCTGGCCGTCCGTGACCTCGACCTGGTCGACGAGGATGCCTGGCCCGAGGCGCTCGCCCTGCTCTCCCGCCCGCCGTACCGGGACGCGGTGGTCAACCCCGTCCGCACCCTGCTGCCGAACGGCTCGTACGTCGATCTGCCGCCGTACACTGCCTGGTGGCTGCGCGACCACCCCGTGCTGGACGGCCGCGAACCGGCCGGGCTGCGCGCGGCGGGCGCCGACCCGCTGCTGCGCGGCCTCTACGACGAGGCCCGCACCACCCTGGACGAGACCTTCCTGCACGCGCTCGGCGTCCGCACCACGCTCGCCGCTCTGCTCGCCGAGCCGCACGGCCCGGACGAGGTGCTGGACCGGCTGGCCGACCCGGCCTCCGAGGTGACGCACCGCCAACTCCACGGTATCCACAGCCTGCTGGCGGCCGTACCGGCCGACCGGATCGAGTCGATGGACGTCGTCCGGGCGCTCCCGCCGCTGGACGAGGAGTCCGGCCGCCGCCCCGACCGTACGGTGATCGTGGACGCCACGGCGGCGGTCGTCGCCGACGCCCCCGACCTGGTCGCGTTGCTGCACTCGCACCACCTGCTGCCTGTCGCACCGGAGTTGGCCGCCGCGCTGGCCGAGCGGCTGCACGTGTCGCTGGCCAGCGAGGTGGCCGGCGGCCGGGTGCTGTCGGAGGGCACGCTGCACCGGACCCCGGCCGTGGTACGGGAGTTGCTGCCCGGCTGCCCCGCCGCGTACGAGGAGCACGAGGACCTGCTCGTGGTCGGCCCGGACGGCGAGGAGGCCGCCGTGGACTGGCGCTGGGACACCTCCGCCGCCACCCCGGAACTCCCGTACGACCCCGAGGATGCGGAAGCCACCGACGAGGACGACGAGTTCGAGATCCCGCCGGCCCCCGGCCTGCTGCACGCGGCCACCCCGGAGGGCCTGGCCGCCGGCCTCGCCTGGTCGGTGGGCCAGTGGCACCGCCGCTTCGAGATCCTGGCCGCCCTCGCCGAGCCCGACCGGGCCTACGAGTTGTTGGCGGCCCGCGACTTCGAGTCCTGACGGTTCTTGAGGACCTTCAGGCGGGCGAGCTCCTGACCCAGCCGGGTCGCCTCCGAGGCTCGGAGTGCGCGGTACAGCCCGACCGTGCACCCGAGCCCGACCACCAGCCCGACCGTCAGCGCCACCTGCCGGTGCACCGGGCCCGGCAGCACCCCGGCCTTCGTCAGCCCGAGCAGCCCCAGCCACCCCAGGAACGCCGCCACCGACCCGCCGCAGAAGGCGGTGAACGCCTCCAACTCCCCACCCCGACGAGCCATCTCCGAGCCCCCTACTCGTCCGCCACCTGTGACCGATTATCGCGGCTGCGCCACGGGTGTCCACCGGTGGACACGCACTCGATCAGCTGCTCCCGATCAGCTTTAGGCGGCCGGGTCTCGGCTGCCGGGCTCGCCCATCCCACGGACGACCACCCGCCAGACCACCTCCAGCAGCAGCCCCGCCAGCACGGCGATCGCCACGCCCGTCAAGGGGTCCCGGAGGCCGACCAGTGAGAGCTGGAAGAAGTTCGACAGCCACGGGACGGTCAGCACCAGCGCGAACGCCCCGCACATCGTCCCGATCAGCGTCAGCCGCCACCAGGTGTACGGCCGGGCCACGATCGCCAGCACCCAGATCGCCACCAGGAAGAGCGTCAGCGTCGCCACGCTGGTGTCGGCCTTGAGATCGGTCGCGTGGTCGGCCCGCGCCAGCATGTACGCCGTGAAGGTCGCCGTACCGGCGATCACCCCGCCCGGCACGGCCAGCCGCAGCACCCGCCGGACGAAGCCCGTCCGGGCCCGCTCGTTGTTCGGCGCGAGCGCCAGGAAGAACGCGGGGATGCCGATGGTCAGCGAGCTGAGCACCGTCGAGTGCCGGGGCAGGAACGGGTACGGCACCTGGGTGAAGACCACCAGCAGCGCCAGCAGTACCGAGTAGACCGTCTTCACCAGGAAGAGGGTGGCCACCCGCTCGATGTTGCCGATCACCCGGCGGCCCTCGGCCACCACCGAGGGCAGGGTGGCGAAACTGTCGTTCAGCAGCACGATCTGCGCCACCGCCCGGGTCGCCTCGCTGCCCGAGCCCATCGCCACGCCGATGTCCGCGTCCTTGAGCGCGAGTACGTCGTTGACACCGTCGCCCGTCATCGCGACCGTGCGCCCGCGCGACTGCATGGCCCCGACCAGGTCGCGCTTCTGCTGCGGGGTGACCCGGCCGAAGACGGTGGTGCGGTCGGCGGTGTCGGCGAGCGCCTCGGGGTCGGTCGGCAGCGTACGGGCGTCCAACGGGCGGTCGGCGCCGGGCAGGCCCAGGTGGGCGGCGACCGCGCCGACCGATACGGCGCTGTCGCCGGAGATCACCTTCGCCTCGACCCGCTGGCTCTCGAAGTAGCGCAGGGTCGCGGCGGCGTCCTCGCGCAGCCGCTGCCGCAGCACCACCAGGGCGAGCGGCTGCAGCCGGCCCGCCGGGTCGGGGTCGTCCAGCGGGACGGCCGTCCGGCCCAGCAGCAGCACCCGCAGGCCCTGCACGCCCAGCTCGTCCACCTCGGCCAGCGCGGGGTGCCCGGCGGGGAGCAGCACGTCGGGCGCGCCGAGCAGCCAGCTCGCCTCGGTGCCCTGCGGCTCCAGCAGCTGCACACCGCTCCACTTGCGGGCCGAGGAGAACGGCATCGCCTCCAGCACCCGCCACTCGCCGTCCGCTGTGCTGCTCGTGTCACCGAAGGCGTCGATCACGGCCTGCATGCTCGGGTTCGGGCGGGAGTCCGCGCCGCCCATCGCGCCGAGCGCCTGCTGGAGGAAGAGCCGGTCGGCGAGCAGGCGGCCCGCGAGCGGGGCGTCGGGGCGCAGGTGCCCGTCGGTGTCGGTGCGGTCGGCGTCGCCGGGTTCGCCGGGTTCGCTGCTGCTCAGCGGGCGCAGCTCGACCAGGTCCATACCGCCCTCGGTCAGGGTGCCGGTCTTGTCCAGGCAGACGGTGTCCACCCGGGCCAGGCCCTCGATCGCGGGCAGCTCCTGCACCAGGCACTGCTTACGGCCCAGCCGCACCACACCGATCGCGAACGCCACCGAGGTCAGCAGCACCAGCCCCTCCGGCACCATCGGCACGATGCCGGCCACCATCCGGCGGACCGCCTCGCGCCAGTCGTGCCCCTCCACCGCCAGTTGGCTGACGATCAGCCCGATCGCGGTCGGGATCAGCAGGTAGGTGATGAACTTCAGGATGCTGTCGATGCCGGTCCGCAGCTCCGACTTGACCAGGGTGAACCGGCTGGCCTCCTCGGCGAGCTGAGCCGCGTACGCCTCGCGGCCGACCTTGACCGCGGTGAACGCGCCCGCCCCGGCCACCACGAAGCTGCCGGACATCACCTCGTCGCCGAGCTGCTTGAGCACCGGGTCGGGCTCGCCGGTGAGCAGCGACTCGTCGATCTCCAGGCCCTCGGCCTCGGTGACCCGGCCGTCCACGATCACCTTGTCGCCGATGCCCAGCAGCACGGTGTCGTCCAGCACGATCGTGCTCACCGAGACCTGCTGGGCGGTGCCGTCCCGGCGGACCTGCGGCTTCGCCTCGCCGATCAGCGCGAGACTGTCGAGGGTCTTCTTGGCGCGCAGCTCCTGGACGATGCCGATCGCCGTGTTGGCCACGATGACCAGGCCGAACAGCCCGTCCTGGAGCGGGCCGACCACCAGGATGATCGCGAACATCACGCCGATGATCGCGTTGAACCGGGTGAACACGTTGGCCCGGACGATCTCGCGCAGCGACCGGCTGGACCGGGCGGGTACGTCGTTCACCTGCCCGCGCGTCACCCGCTCGGCCACCTCGGCCGCCGTCAGCCCGCTGCGGCGCTCGGGGCCCAGCCCGCTGGAGTGCGCGCCGAGGGTGCTGCCGTCGGCCGTACCGGCGTCCGGGTCGGCGGTGTCTTCCGCGGGATGCGTCATGGCACCGACTCTAGGCGGGCGATTTGTCCGCTGCGCCCTACTTTGGTCCGATTCAGCTCAACCAAGTGGCGGGGGCAGGTTGGGCCGACCACAGAACAGGGGCGCGGGGAACTGCGCGAAACCGGAAGGCAACGGCCCGCACTCTTCGACTTCGCGCAGTCCCCACGCGCCCCTGTTGCTTGCTCGGTTGCCTATTGCGAAGCAGCGTTGCGGCCACGCAGAATCGCGGCGCGACGGGCGCGGCAGTACCAGACGCCGATCAGGCCGAGTCCGAAGCCGGCCAGGCAGATCCAGGGCCAGTAGTGGTGGCCGTGCGCGGAGAGCGTGCTGTCGAAGGGCAGCAGCACGAGGAAGGCGACGAACCACAGCACCGTGCCGCCGCCGACGATCGCGACGTCGTTCACCTCGAACGGCGGGGGAGAGGGTCGCAGCGGGGTCTTGGCCATGGGTCCTAGCGTACGGGGGCAGCCGGGTGGGGATGGAGAGGCGGGGGAGGGTCGGGTGATCGGATGTGACCGTAATAGCCGCTGTCTACGCGCGAAGATGGCGCGTGCACGACGGAGGAACTCATACTTGGGATTCCGGTCAGCCTCGGCGTGCTGCCCTGAACCGCCTGCCATGACTGGCCATGATTGGCCGACATCTGCCATGACCAGCCATGACTTGCCAGGACGGCGCGGTCGCTACCGGAGACCCGGCCACCGTCGCTCCGGGTACCCCTCCTCCTCTCCGCCCCCACCCGATGAGGACCCCCCGTATGTCTCCGCAGGCCCAGCCGACCGCAACGTCGCCCGAGCCGTTCCAGGCCCCGTCGCAGCCCCCGGGCGGCCCGCTGGACCGTTACTTCAGGATCACCGAGCGTGGCTCCACGCCGGCCCGGGAGATCCGGGGTGGTGTCGCCACCTTCTTCACCATGGCGTACATCCTGGTGCTCAACCCGATCATCCTGGCGAGCGCCGCCGACATGAACGGGAGGCACCTGAGCAGCGCCCAGCTGGTCACCGCGACCGCCCTGACGGCCGGTCTCACCACCCTGCTGATGGGCGTGGTCGGCAACGTCCCGATCGGCCTGGCGGCCGGTCTCGGGGTCAACACCATCGTGGCCCTCCAGCTCGCCCCCAGGATGACCTGGCCCGATGCGATGGGCATGGTGGTGCTGGCAGGTTTCGCGATCATGGTCCTGGTCGCCACCGGCCTGCGCGAGCGGGTGATGAGCGCGGTGCCGCTCGGTCTGCGGAAGGCCATCGCGATCGGCATCGGCCTATTCATCTGCCTGGTCGGCCTGGTCGACTCGGGCTTCGTCACCCGGATCCCGGACGCCGCGCACACCACCGTCCCGCTCCAGCTGAGCATCGGCGGCCACCTGCACGGCTGGCCCGTCCTGGTCTTCATCCTCGGGCTGCTGCTCACGCTGATCCTGCTGATCCGCAAGGTCCCCGGCGCGATCCTGATCAGCATCGTGGTGATGACCTGCGTCGCCGTGGTGATCGACCAGGCCTTCACCGTCCCGGCCGCCGCCTGGGGCCTCACCGTCCCGATCTGGCCCGGGAACCCCGTCTCCGCGCCCGACTTCGGGCTGGTCGGGCAGGTCAGTCTGTTCGGCGGATTCCAGCACGTCGGCGTCCTGACGGGCGTGCTGTTCGTCTTCACCGTGCTGATGTCCTGCTTCTTCGACGCGATGGGCACCATCCTCGGCGTCGCGGACGAGGCCCACCTGCTCGACGAGAAGGGCGACCTGCCCGGCATGAACAGGGTCCTGATGGTCGACGGCATCGCCACCGCCGTCGGCGGCGCGACCTCCTCCTCCGCCAACACCTGCTTCGTCGAGTCCACGGCCGGCGTCGGCGAGGGCGCGCGCACCGGTCTCGCCAGTATCGTCACGGGCGCGCTCTTCCTGGTCGCCCTCTTCCTCACCCCGCTGGCGACCATGGTCCCGGCGCAGGCCGCCACTCCGGCCCTGGTCACCGTCGGCTTCCTGATCCTGGCGAACTCCATCATGGAGATCGACTGGACCGACTACACCATCGCGGTGCCGGCCTTCCTGACCATGGTGATGATGCCGTTCACCTACTCGATCACCAACGGCCTGGGCATCGGCTTCGTGACCTTCTGCGTGCTGCGCGTCGCGGCGGGCAGGGCCCGGACGGTGCCGATCGCGCTGTACGCGGTGGCGGTGGTGTTCGCCTTCTACTACCTGATGCCGGCGCTGGGTCTGCTCTGATCCGGTCCTCTCCTTCCCGGCCGATACCGGCAGCAGACGGGCGGGCCCGTGGCGGAAGCCACGGGCCCGCCCGTTTCTGTCTTTCGCTGTCGTTCTCTGTCGCGCCACTGCCTCCATTTGAAGGTAGCTGTGTGCAGTATCCGGCCCGGTCGGGGGGAGTTGTCGGGGTGTTGTGCGAGGGTGGTGAGGGTCGGCCGTAGGGTCCGGCCTGCTGTTCTTACGCGTGCATGACCATGGTTGGATGGGGCGGCCCGGCCGGTCAACCGGTCGGCGGGCCAGGGCCGGCGGTCGCGGCTTCCGGTGCGGATCACGGTGCCAAGTCCGCTGGTGCGTACCGTCGTCGGCGGCTTTTCGCGGCCTGGGCCCGGGCTTCTCGGGGGATCCACGGCACTGCTGACACACGGCACTGCTGACACACAGCCGGAGGACACCTTGCGCATTCTGCTGATCGCCAGCGCGTTCAACAGCCTCACCCAACGGGTCCACACCGAGCTCAGGGCCCTCGGCCACACCGTGGGTGTCGAACTGGCTCTGGGGGACGAGCCCGTACGGTCCGGCGTGGCCCGGTTCCAGCCGGATCTGATCGTGGCCCCGATGCTCACCCGGGCGATCCCGGAGGACATCTGGTCCGGCCACACCGTGCTGATCGTGCACCCCGGCCCCAAGGGCGACCGGGGGCCCTCCTCGCTCGACTGGGCGATCCACGAGGGAGCGGAGGAGTGGGGCGTCACCGTCCTGCAGGCCGTGGCGGAGATGGACGCCGGGCCGATCTGGGCCTCCGTCCCGTTCACCGTCCAGCCATGCGGGAAGAGCGAGTTGTACCGGAACGAGGTCGCCGGTGCGGCGGTCCAGGCGGTCCTGCTGGCCGTCGAGCGGTTCGAGGGCGGCTGGTTCGTGCCCGAGCCGCTGGACTACGAGCGCTGGGACGTCCAGGGCCGGCTGCGTCCGTACCACGCCCAGGAGTTCCGGCGGATCGACTGGGCGGCCGACGACACCGCGACGGTGCTGCGCAAGCTGCGTTCGGCCGACTCCCAGCCCGGCGTGCTGGACGAGCTGTACGGCGCCGAGTACTTCCTGCACGGCGGGTACCCCGAGGACCAACTGCGCGGAGTGGCGGGCTCGGTGGTCGCCACCCGGGACGGCGCGGTCTGCCGGGCCACGGTGGACGGCGCGGTGTGGATCCCGCAGCTGCGTGCGCGGCGTACCCCCGGCGGTCCGGTGACCTTCAAGCTGCCCGCCGTGCAGGTGCTCGGCGAGCTGCTGGCGGGGGTGCCCGAGGTGCCGGTGTCGGCCTCGGCGGCCGTCGGGCGGGCCACCTGGTCGGAGATCCGCTACCGCGAGGAGGGATCGGTCGGGTACCTCGAATTCGCCTTCCCCAGCGGTGCGATGAGCACCGAGCAGTGCAGAAGGCTGCTCGCGGCGTACCTGGAGGCCGTTGCCCGTCCGACCTCGGTGCTGGTGCTCGGGCCCGCGCGGGACTTCTTCTCCAACGGCATCCACCTCAACGTGATCGAGGCGGCGACCGACCCGGCGGCGGAGTCCTGGGCCAACATCAACGCCATGGACGACCTGGTCGAGGCGATCCTCAACACCACCGAGAAGATCACCGTCGCCGCGCTGGCGGGCAACGCGGCCGCCGGCGGCCTGATGCTGGCCATCGCGGCCGACGAGGTCTGGTGCCGCGACGCGGCCGTACTCAACCCGCACTACCGGCTGATGGGCCTGCACGGCTCCGAGTACTGGACGTACACCCTGCCCCGCCGGGTGGGCGCCGAGCAGGCCCGCCGGCTGACCACGGCCGCCCTGCCGGTCGGCGCGGGCGAGGCCCTCGCCCTCGGCCTGGTGGACCGTACGGGCAGCGGCGCCGCCGCCGACTTCCGGTCCTGGACGACCCATGAGGCCGCCGCGCTGGCCGACTCCCCCGAACTGACGGCCCGGCTGCTCGAGAAGAAGCGCCGGCGCGCGGACGACGAGGCCGCCAAGCCCCTGGCCGCGTACCGGGCCGAGGAGTTGGAGCAGATGTGGCGCAACTTCTCCGACCCGCAGGAGCCGTACCACGCGCTGCGCCGCAACTTCGTGCACAAGGTCTGCCCGACCGCGACGCCCGAGCACCTGCTGGGGTGACGGGCTGAGTCGCGGAAGCCGCCGACGGCCGGGCCTTGCGGGGTGCGAGGCCCGGCCGTCGGCGTGGCCTCACCCCGCGAGGTGCTCCTGGCGGGCGGGCTCGGGGCTGTCCTGGGCCGGGCGTTGTTCCGGCCGGGTGAGGAGGTAGCCGGCGGCGAGGGCGAGCAGCCCGGCCGCGAGGCAGGCGAGGGCGCGGTAGGGCAGGACGGAGATCAGGGCCGCTCCGGCGGCGATGCCCACCGCCTGTCCGGCGGTGACGAGGAAGTTGTTGGCGCCGGAGACCCGGCCCATCAGTTCGTTCGGGGTGTGCAGTTGGACGGCGGTCATCGCGCCGACGATGACGAACGGCAGCCCGAGGCCGAAGAGCGCCGCCGCGCCGATGACGACCGCGTCCACGGGTAGGGTCATGACGAGCGCGGCCAGGCCGGCCAGGCCCAGGCCCAGCGCCGTCAGCCGACCGGGGCCGAGCCGCTTCAGTACGGTTCCGGCCGACATCCCGCCCGCGATCCCGGTGACGCCCATCGCGGTGACGATGACTCCGGTCCAGGTCGGGGGGTGGTGCAGGCCCACGGTCGCGATCGCGATGCCGAGCGTCTCGAAGAAGCCCATCACGAAGAGCCCCACGGTCAACGCGACGGCCAGCTGGCGCAGCACCGGTGTCCTGGCGAGGAGCAGGAAGCCCGCCGCGGTCTCCTGGCGCCAGCCGTCCCCGGACGGCACCGGCTGCTCCTCCTCGACCTTGATGAAGGCCCAGCAGACGACACCGGCCGCGAAACTGGCGGCATCCATGAGCGCCACCGCGCCGCCCCCGTACGCGGCGAGCAGGCCGACGCCGATGGCCGGGGTGATCAGGCGCTGGCCCTGGGTCAGGGCCTGTGACAGGCCGTTCGCCGACCCCAGCAGGTCCCCGGTGACCAGCTTCGGCAGCAGCGCGGACATCGCCGAGCCGGTGATGTCGGCGGACAGCCCGTAGAGGAACATCACGACGTAGATCAGCCACACCTGGTCGGCGTGGTGAACCTGCGTCAGCGACAGGACCAGCAGGCCGGTGGCCGAATTGCCGACCAGGATCAGCGGCTTGCGCCGGACCCGGTCGACCAGCACGCCGGTCAGCGGGGAGAGCAGGGTGCCGGTGACCAGGAAGAGCATGCACAGGCCCGCCTTCGAGGTCGAGCCGGTCAGCTCCTTGACCCAGATTCCGGCGGCCAGCCAGAGGGCGTAGTCACCGATCGAGCTGAGGGAGTTGCCCAGGAAGTACAGGCGCATCCGGGGTATCGCGAGCAGTTCGCCCATGACGGGGTCACCCTTCTGGAGCCGCCGGGTGTCGGAGGCGCCGGCGGTCTCGAACGGGGAGGCGAACATCACCGGTCCGAAGACTGCCAGCTCCGGCGGGACGGCAACAAGGGCTACGACTGTTCGCGGCGGTCCGGCGGGCGGCTTCCCGGACCACGTGCGAGTGCCCGGCCCCCAACTCCGTTGGGGGCCGGGCACTCTGCCGAGGACCTACCGCCGGGCGGCGAGCGGGGCGGCCGGGCCGAGGAAGACCGACTGCTGTTCGCCGGGTCCGCCCGGTCCGCCCTGCTTGCTCGGTGCGACGGCGAAGGCCAGCGCGCTGGAGAACACGTACGTGCCGAGTCCGACCGCGAGCGGGAAGACGAACTGGAGGGCCACCACGCCGCCGCCGGGTGCGGTGTGGTCCCCGTTGAGGTGGACCGAGATGGCCGTCATTCCGGTGTAGTGCATCGCGCAGACCGCGATGCCCATCACCGGGGCCGCTCCCATGACGGCTGCGGTGCCCTGGACGTTGAGTGCCGCCCAGAGTGCCGCCGTCGCGGCGAAGATCGCGATCGCGATCGACAGGCCGACCGTGACGTGGTCGTAGGAGACGGTGCCCGGCATCTGCATCGCGGCCATGCCGAGGTAGTGCATCGCGGCGACGCCGAGGCCGGTGGCCACGCCACCGGCCAGCAGGGCGCCGCGTGGGTGGTTGCTGTAGCCGACGGTGAAGATGCCGAGGCCGACCATCAGGACCGCGATGATCAGGCTGGCCACCGTGAGCGGGACGTTGTAGCGGATCTCGACGCCGGAGACGGCGAAGCCGAGCATGGCGATGAAGTGCATGCTCCAGATGCCGACGCCGAGCGAGACGGACGCGAAAGCCAGCCAGTTGCGCCGGGTGCGGCCTTCGGTGAGCAGAGCCCAGCGGGTGCTGCGGAGCGCCAGCAGGGCTCCTAGACAGGCGACGAGATATGAGATCGCGGGTGTCACCCAGCCGTAGACAGCGTGGTTGATGTGACCCAAGAGGAGACTCCCTGAGCGGGGCGGGGTGCACTGTGCCTGGTGCCGTGTTCCTGACAACGGGCACAGTAGCGGTTGACCCGACTGAGGGCAATGGTAGGAGATTTGGTGAACTCGCAGACCAGAGTGGGTTCTTCACGGTACGGGCAAGGAGTTCGCACGAAGTTCTGACGGGATGTACAGGCTCTACGACCTGGTAGGGCGGGGCTCGTCGGCGCTCGGGCCCAGAAAATCGATTGCTATTCTCCTAATAGCCTTAGAGATTACAAAAGCTTTTCTCGTACGCCGCTTCACTTCCGGGGGGAAAACTCGTGCGCCTGCCCCGCGCCATCGGCCTCACCGCCGCAGCCCTGACCGCAGTCCTCGGCCCGCCGGCGCCGGTGCCGGCCACCGCCGCGTCCGACACCCTGCGCGTCGACCGGACCAACGCCAACTGTTCCGACGGTGGCACGGGTTCGGAGTTCCAGCCGTACTGCTCGATCGGCGCGGCCGCCGCCGCTGCCGAGCCCGGTCAGACCGTGCGGATCGCGAAGGGCAACTACGCCGAGGACCTGCGCATCACGCGGTCCGGCACCGCGCAGGCGCCGATCACCTTCGTCGGCGACAACACCGAGCTCAAGGCCGCGTCGAAGCGACCGGCCCGGGCGCTCACCGTCAGCGGCGTCCACGACGTGGTCTTCCGCAGCCTCGGTCTGGGCGAGACGCTCATCGAGAACTCCCAGCGGATCACCCTCGACCGGGACGGGATGTACGCGGCCGAGGACGCCCTCACCCCGCTGCTGGAGGTCGGCGGCGCCAGTCGCGACGTCGCCCTGACCCGCAACAATATGACGAGTAGTCAGTATGCCGCCATCCGGGTGAGCGGCGGCGCGACCGGTACCACCATCAGCGACAACTCGGTGCTCCGCGCCACCGGTTCCCCCGTCTCGGTGGACGGCGCTCCGGGCACCACCGTCACCAACAACACCCTCGCGTACGGCTGCGGTCCGGGCATCTCGCTGACCGGCGGCTCGACCGGCGGCAACATCTACAACAACATCGTCGACAGTCACGGCGCGGTCCGCCTCGACGGGTTCCGTTGCCGAGACCAGGCGGTCGCGACCGAGCTCCTGGTCTCGGCCGACTCCGTGCCGGGCACCACGGCGGACTACAACCTGGTCCGCGCCACGGCTGAGGGGACGCCGTACACCTGGGCGGGCCGGCAGTACCGCACCCCGGCCGCGTTCAACGCCGCGACCGGGCAGGGCAGGAACGACCTGATGGGCGATCCGAAGCTGGTCGACGCCTGGAGCATCCGGCTGAAGGACTGCACGGTGGTCGACGGCAAGCCGGACCGGAGCAGCTGCTCGCCCGCGATCGACTCGGCGAAGGCCGACGCCCCCGGTGTCCTGCCCAGCGACCAGTTCGGCCACCCGCCGACGGACGACCCGTTCGTCGACAATCCGGGCCCCGGGTACCTCGACCGTGGCGCGTACGAGGTGCAGGACGAACTGGCCGACAACGCCTACCTGGACGTCGACCGCACCCAGGTCCCGTACGGGACGCAGGTGAACTTCACCGCCCGGGTGGGCCACCAGTGGCCCTCAGTCCCGCTCAGCTACGCCTACGACTTCGGTGACGGGACGAAGGAGACCTCCAACTCCCCGACCGTGAGCCACATCTACCGCGCGGCCTGCCAGTGTCTGCCGGAGCTGGTCATCACCGCCGGTGGCGGCCAGCAGGTGGTGGGCGGTGCCGACCCGATGAAGATCACCGAGCCGGGGCCGCTGACGGCGAACCTCTCGGCGACCGCCCTGCTGCCCACCTCGGCCTCGCTGTCCGCCGAGGCTCCGCTCACCGTCCTGGCGGATGCCGGGGCCTCCGTCTCGCCCTGGCCGATCACCGTTTACGGCTTCGACTACGGGGACGGCCAGAAGCAGAACGGCCTGATCGGCTCCAGCCAGAAGCACACCTACAAGGCGCCCGGTGACTACCGGATCACCGCCACCGTGACGGACAACCAGGGGCGGACCTCCAGCAGTTCGCAGCTGTTCCACGCCGCGTACGCGCCCAGTACCTACACCGCCGTCAAGCCGTTCCGGATCCTCGACACCCGGACCGACCACTACCCGGTCAGCAGCGTCCTCCCCCGGACGCTCGACATCCCGCTCTGGGGCGACGGCCGGCCAAGCCTCTCCACCGGCATGACGGCGGTGGTCCTGAACGTCACCGCGACGGGGGCGACCCAGGACACCTACCTGACGGTCTGGCCGGGCGGCCAGTCCCGGCCCGCCTCGTCCAACCTCAACGTAAAGGCGAGGCAGACCGTCGCCAACCTGGTCACCGTCCCGGTCGGCACCTACCAGGACCTGCAGATCTACAACCGCGCCGGGCAGGCCGACGTGATCGTCGACTTCGTCGGGTACTACCAGCCGAACGCGGGGCAGCGCTTCACCCCGACCGGCCCCAGCCGACTGCTGGACACCCGGCCGTCGAACGGGCAGGCGGACGTCAGGCTGACCGACGGCGAGAGCCGCAGCGTGCAGGTGACCGGGCAGGCCGGAGTGCCGAAGGGCGCGAGCGCGGTTGTGCTGAACCTGACGGCGACCGAGCCCAGCAGGGACGGCTACCTGACGGCCTACCCGCACGGTGACCAGCGGCCCGGGGTCTCCAACCTCAACTTCACCGCCGGGCAGACCGTCGCCAACCAGGCCATCGTGCCGATCGGTTCGGACGGGAAGATCGACCTCTACAACCGGGCCGGCGACACCCAGGTGATCGCGGACGTCTTCGGCTACTACAGCTACGACAGCAAGGGCGAGTTCACCCCGGTGACACCGACCCGGCTCGCCGACACCCGGCCGGGCAACGCGCTCGGCGGCGACGGCGCGTTCTCCGTCCAGGTCGGCGGCGCCGCAGGAGTGCCGGCGAACGCCACGGCGGCCGTGCTGAACGTGACCGCCACCGACACCACGGCGAGCGGCTTCCTGACCGTCTGGCCGGACGGCGGCCCCCGGCCGGCCACCTCGAACCTGAACTTCCGGGCGGGGCAGACCGTCCCGAACCACGTGATCACGCCACTGGGCGGCAACGGACGGGTGAGCATCTACAACCGGGCCGGCCGCACCCAGGTGATCGCCGACCTGTTCGGGTACTTCACCAACCGCTGACGACCCTCTGCGGCGGCGCGCCGTGCTCTGACGACGGCCCCCGAGACCTGGTCCCGGGGGCCGTCGTGCTGGGCGGGCGGGGTGGTCGGTGGTCAATCGATTTTCTTTAGCGAGAGTAATGACATAGGCTAAGGACATGCCCGAGATGTCCGAGGAGGACCTCGCAGCCGTCAGTCAGCTGCGGTCGTCCGCGATGCGCCTTGCCCGCCGTCTGAGACACCAGCGTGTCGAGGAGTCGCTCAGTCCTACCGAGATGGGGGTGCTCGGCACCCTCGCGCGGTGCGGCAAAGCCACGCCCGGCGAGCTCGCCAGGCGCGAGCACGTCCAGCCGCCGTCGATGACGAGGATCATCGCAATGCTGGAGGAGAAGGGGCTGGTGCGGCGTGAGCCGCATCCCGACGACCGCCGGCAGGTGGTGGTCAGCAGTACCGAGACGGCGGAGGCGATCCTCGCGGAGAGCCGCCGCCGGCGCAACGCCTGGCTGGCCGAGCTGGCCTCCGGGCTGAGCGAGGAGGAGTGGGCCGTGCTGCGGGAGGCCGCACCGGTCCTCTACAAGCTCGCGCACCTCTGACAGAGCGGCATCTCTGGCGGCGTGCCCCTGCCAGGGCATGACGTCATCGGGTTCGGAAGAAGGAGTACCGCATCACCGCAGGACCGAACAGTGAAACCAGTCGCGCGACCGCAACCCTGATTGCGGTCGCGCACCGAGGGGAGACCACCTTGACACCGCCGGCCGGCGCCAACGCCGCCATCCGTACCGACGACTCCACCACCGAGCAGGCAGCGCCCGTAGTAGCTGCCACCGCCGAGAGCCAGGCGCCCGCCCCCGTGGGCCTGCCGGGCAACAGCGACGACGACCCCTGCGAACGCACCGCGGCGACCGAAACCGCCGCGTCGAGCCCCACCGGGGCGAGCTTCACCCGGCCCAGAGGGATGTTCTCCTCCCTCCGGGTCCGTAACTACCGCTACTTCTTCGTCGGCCAGGTGATCTCCAACACCGGGACCTGGATGCAACGCATCGCCCAGGACTGGCTGGTGCTCAGCCTCACCGGCAGCCCCCTCGCGGTCGGCATCACCACCGCGATGCAGTTCCTCCCGATGCTGCTGCTCGGACTCTTCGGCGGGGTACTCGCCGACCGGATGCCCAAGCGCCGCCTGTTGATCGTCACCCAGGGCGCGATGGGCCTGCTCGCCGCAGGTCTGGCGGTGCTCACGGTCACCGGCGCGGTGACGGCCGGGCTGGTCTACCTCTTCGCGCTGCTGCTCGGCCTGGTCACGGTGGTCGACACCCCGACCAGGCAGGCGTTCGTCAGCGAGATGGTCGGTCCCAAGGACCTCAGCAACGCGGTCAGCCTGAACGCCGCCAACTTCCAGACCGCGCGGCTGGTCGGCCCGGCGGTGGCCGGTCTGCTGATCGCCGCCGTGGGCAGTGGCTGGGCCTTCGCGGTCAACGCGTTCTCGTTCGTCGCCGTGATCGGCGGCCTGCTGGCGATGCGTACCAGCGAGCTGCGGCCGACCGAGCCGATCGCCCGGGAGAAGGGCCAGCTGCGGGAGGGGCTCCGGTACGTGAAGGAGCGCCCGGAGCTGTTCTGGCCGCTGGTGCTGGCCGGTTTCATCGGCACCTTCGGGTTCAACTTCCCGACCCTGCTGTCGGGTTTCGCTTACGACACCTTCAAGGTCGGCGCCGGGCAGTACGGCCTGCTGAACACCGCGATGGCGGTCGGTTCGCTCGCCGGTGCCCTGCTGGCGGCCCGGCGCGGCGCGCCGAGGCTGCGGCGGCTGGTGCTGGCGGCGCTCGCCTTCGGCACGCTGGAGGTGCTGGCCGCCTTCGCCCCCGGGTACTGGTCGTTCGCCGTCCTGCTGACGCTGATCGGCGTCTTCGGGCTGACCTTCAACACCTCCGTCAACTCGGCGATCCAGCTCGCCACCGAACCCGCCATGCGTGGACGGGTGATGGGCCTGCTGGTGCTGGTCTTCACCGGCGGCACGCCGATCGGCGCCCCGCTGGTGGGCTGGGTGACGGCCTCCTACGGGCCGCGCCTCGGGCTGCTCGCCTGCGGCGCGGTCTCCGCGCTGGCGGCGGGCGTGGTCGCGCTGGTGCTGGCCCGGGCGGCGGACCTGCGGGTACGGGTCGACCTGCACCCCGGGCACGGCGGGCGCGTGGTCGCCGTCGTGCCGAGGATGGTCACCAAGGAGCGGCTCGCCACAGCCTGTTGACGTAGCGTCAGCTGAGGGAGGGGCGCGGGGGCTGAGCGAGAGTGGGAGACTGCGGGTCGCTGTCTTCCGGATTCGCGCAGTTCCCCGCGTCCCTACTGGGTCAGCCGATCCTGAGCTCCAGGATCTGGCCGGGCCAGCGGCCTTCGGGGCGGTCGAGTTCGAAGGGGTCGGTCGGGGTGAAGCCGAGGCGGCGGTACTGGTCGACCAGGCGGCGGTCGTCCCCGGCGTAGCAGTCGACCCGGAGCAGGGAGATGCCCCGGCGCCGGGCCTCCTCGATCGCGTCGGCGACCAGGGCCGCTCCGATGCCGGAGCCCGCTCGGCTGCGGTCGGTGACCAGGTTCCAGAGGTAGAGCTCGGGTTCGGCGACCGGCGTCGCGTATGACGGCACGTTCTCGGCCAGGACGCAGGAGCCCACGGTGGTGCCGTTCTCGTCCTCGGCGATCCGGACCAGGAAGTCGCTCGCGTAGGTGTGGATGCGCTCCACCGCCGCCGGGCGGCTGGTCCAGGGGCGGTCGCCCCACTGGCCTGTCCGGCCGAGGGAGATCAGCCAGGTCACTGCGTCGTCGAGCAGGCGGAGGATGTCGGCCGCGTCCGCCGGGCCACCGGTGCGAATCTTCATATGATCTTCCTATCGGTTCGCGGCGCCCGAGGGAAGATGGGTCCATGAGGCTGTTCGTGGCGGTGAATCCGCCGGTGGTGACGGTGCAGGAGCTGGCCGACGCGGTGGCGCCGCTGCGGGCGGGGTCCGAGGCGGAGCGGTTGCGGTGGTCCGGGGTGGACGGCTGGCACCTGACGCTGGCGTTCCTCGGCGAGGTCCCGGTGCTGGACGTGCCGCGCCTGGAGGAGGTGCTCGGGCGGGCCGCCTCGGAGCACGGGGTGCACCGGCTGCGGCTGGCAGGCGCGGGGACGTTCGGGGACCGGGTGCTGTGGGGCGGGGTCGAGGGGGAGACCTGGGCGCTGCGGCGGCTTGCCGAGGCCGTCCGGGCGGCGGTGGGCGAGGTCGGGATCGAGACCGACCAGTACGGCTTCCACCCACACCTCACACTGGCCCGGGCCGGCTCCACGCACGGGCAGCGCCGGGCCGTCCGGCGGTCCGCCGCAGGTGAGATGCAGGCGCTGGCGGCGCGCCTGGAGGGCTTCCGGGGTAGCGAGTGGGAGGCCGCCGAGCTGCACCTGATGCGGAGCGAGCAGCGCTTCGGGCCGTCCCGGTACAGCACGGTACGGGCCTGGCCGCTGGCGCGCTGGGAGGCCTGACGGGCGGTGGCTGGGTGTGGCGCGGCACGGGCGGCTACCTGCGGCGCAGCTCGACGGAGCGCGGTGCGGCGTCGCCGAGTTCGAGCAGGAGGAGCTCGTTCGCGCCGGGGGCGAGCAGGGGCTGCGGGCAGTACAGTGTGGCCAGCGGGGCCCGGGTGTCGTAGCGGCCGAGCAGGAAGCCGTTGACCCAGAGGTAGCCGTGGTGGCCGCCGGGTACGGCGAGGAAGGCGTCGCCGGTCTCCGTCAGGGTGAGGACACCCCGGGCGAAGCCCGGGCCGGGGGCGGTGCTGTGCTGGTGACCGAAATCCAGGGCCGGCAGTTGGTTCAGGTCCAGGGCCTCGGCGCGGCAGCCGTGCAGGTACTGGCGCTCGTGCCGGACGCCGGTGGTGATCCCCTTGCCCGCCGCGTCCAGCGGGCCGTAGTTGACCCGTCCGAGTGACTCCACCAGCAGCTCGGCCACGGCCCCGCCGGGCACCGTGACCGGTTCGGCGGCGACGCCGCGCTCCAGCTCGGCGGTGCGCCGGCCGTCCACCCACAGGGTCGCGCGGTCGCGCAGGCCCTCGACGGTGAGCGGCAGTTCGGGGCGCCCGGCGGGCACCCGGAAGGTGTAGCGGACCAGTCCGTGCACCAGTCCGAGGTCCTCGAAGGTGGGCGGGACGGGCGAGTCGGCCGGTGGTCCGAACGGGATCGGTGCGGAGTCGGTGAGTTCCACCGTGCGAGGGGCCAACACCGCTGGCAGTACCGGGAGTTCGTTGGTGCGGTCGTCGCGGTGGCGGGCTTCGTCCGGGTGCCCGGCGGCGAACTCCGCCAGTACGGACCGGAACAGCTCGAACTTGCGGGTGGGGGCACCGCGTTCGTCGAGTGGGGCGTCGTAGTCGTACGAGGTGGTGACGGGCTGGTACGGGGAGTGCGTCCACCGCGTCGAGTTGAACGGAGGGTCGGCGTGGTTGGCCCCGGCGGTGGTACCGAAGTTGGTGCCGCCGTGCGCCAGGTAGAGGTTGACCGAGGCGCCCGCCGCCAGGATCCGGCGCAGTGTGTCGGCGGCGTCGGCCGCGTCCCGGGTGTGATGCGGCTCGCCGAGGTGGTCGAACCAGCCGTTCCAGTACTCCATGCAGAACAGCGGGTCCTGCGGGCGGTGGCGGCGCAGCACCCCGAAGGCGCCCTCCGGGTCGGAGCCGAAGTTCACGGTGGCGAGGAGCCCGGGGACGGTACCGCCGGTCAGCAGGTGGTCCTCGGGCCCGTCCGAGGTGAACAGTGGTACGGTCACGCCGCGTCGGCGCAGCCCGTCCGCGAGATGGCGCAGGTAGGCGGCGTCGCTGCCGTACGAGCCGTACTCGTTCTCGACCTGGACGAGCAGCACGTTGCCGCCCCGGTCGTGCTGGCGCTCGGCCACGGCGGGCAGCAGCGCGTCGAAGTACCCGTCCACGGCGGCGAGGTACGCCGGGTCGCTGGTCCGGGCCCGGCGGCCGACCCGGGTGGTCAGCCAGCCCGGCAGGCCGCCGTTGTCCCACTCGGCGCAGATGTACGGTCCCGGGCGGACGATCGCCCAGAGGCCCTGGCGGGCCGCCTCGTCCAGGAAGCCGGCCAGGGCGTCCAGCCGCTCGAAGGCCCCGGGCCGGGGCTCGTGCAGGTTCCACGGGACGTACGTCTCGACGGTGTTCAGCCCCATCGCGCGGAGCGATGCGAGCCGGGCGGGCCACTGCTGCGGGTGGGTGCGGAAGTAGTGCAGGGCGCCGGAGAGGATCCGGAGGGGGCGCCCGTCGAGCCGGAAGCCGGCGGAGTCGTGGGTCAGCATGCCCACAGCTTGCTGGAGCACCCCGGGCCGGACCAGGGACCGACGCCCGGCGAGTCACCGGGTAGTCTCGGTGACCGTGGACCCCAAGACTCGTATGCGTATCGTGACCGGCGCCCTGGTGCTGCTGCTGGCAGTTGTGATCATCAGCTCGGTGATCGGGAAGTAGCCCGCAAGTAGTCGGTGGGCAGACGGCGAAGGGCCGCCGCTCCGAGGAGCGACGGCCCTGAACTACTGATTCACAGCGCTTCGACCACGTAGTCGACGCAGGCGGTGAGCGCCTCGACGTCGGCCGGGTCGATGGCCGGGAACATCGCGATCCGCAGCTGGTTGCGGCCGAGCTTGCGGTACGGCTCGGTGTCCACGATGCCGTTGGCACGCAGTGCCTTGGCGATCGCGGCGGCGTCGATCGACTCGTCGAAGTCGATCGTGCCGACCACCTGCGAGCGCTCCGCCGGGTTGGCGACGAACGGCTGCGCGTACGAGGACTTCTCGGCCCAGCCGTACAGGCGCGAGGAGGAGTCCGCCGTCCGGGCGACGGCCCAGTCGAGGCCGCCGTTGCCGTTCAGCCACTCCAGCTGGTCGGCCAGCAGGAAGAGCGTGGCGATCGACGGGGTGTTGTACGTCTGGTCCTTCGACGAGTTGTCGATGGCCGTCGGCAGGTCGAAGAACGGCGGGACGTACCGGCCGGAGGCGGCGATCTCGGCGGCGCGCGCCAGGGCCGCCGGGGAGAAGGCCGCGAGCCAGAGGCCGCCCTCGGAGGCGAAGGACTTCTGCGGGGCGAAGTAGTAGACGTCCGTCTCGGTGATGTCGACCGGCAGGCCGCCGGCGCCCGAGGTGGCGTCCACCAGGACCAGCGAGCCCTCGTCCGCGCCCTGCGGGCGGCGGATCGGCATCGCGACACCGGTCGAGGTCTCGTTGTGGGTGAGCGCGTAGACGTCCACGCCCGCCTCGGCGACCGGCAGCGGGTGGGTGCCCGGCGCGGTCTTGATCACCGTCGGCTCGGCCAGCCACGGGGCGGCCTGCACGGAGGAGGCGAACTTGGAGGAGAACTCACCGAAGTTGAGGTGCTGGGACTTCTCTCGCACCAGCCCGAAGGCGGCGATGTCCCAGAAGGCGGTGGAGCCGCCGTTGCCGAGCACCACCTGGTATCCCTCGGGGAGGGAGAAGAGGCTGCTCACGCCTTCGCGGACGCGCTCGACCAGGTTCTTGACCGGCGCCTGCCGGTGCGAAGTACCGAGCAGCGAGGGACCGGTGGCGGCGAGGGCACTGAGAGCCTCGGGGCGCACCTTGGACGGACCGCAGCCGAAACGGCCGTCTGCGGGCTTGATGTCAGCGGGGATCTGGATCTGGGCCACCCGCGCAGCCTACTGCCCGGGAAAGCGCCGCTGGTAGGCCGGTCCGCCCGCTGAGATGTGACCCTGCGTGCATCGGTCAACCGCCGTAGGGGCGCGGCGAACTGCGCGAATCGGCAGGCGACGGCGTGTGCCCTACCGGTTCGCGCAGGTCCCCGCGCCCCTACGTGGTTACCCGAACGAGTGACGCTGCGTCAGTGTGCGATCGAGTCGTAGCCCTCGATCTCACGCGGGCTGCGCGGGCCGGGACCGATGTAGCGGGCGGCCGGGCGGACCAGGCGGCCGGTGCGCTTCTGCTCCAGGATGTGGGCGGACCAGCCGGCCGTCCGGGCGCAGGTGAACATCGAGGTGAACATGTGCGCGGGGACCTCGGCGAAGTCCAGCATGATCGCGGCCCAGAACTCGACGTTGGTCGCCAGCACGCGGTCGGGGCGGCGGTTGTGCAGCTCCTCCAGCGCGGCCTTCTCCAGCGCCTCGGCGATCTCGTAACGCGGCGCGCCGAGCTCCTTGGCGGTGCGGCGCAGCACGCGGGCGCGCGGGTCCTCGGCGCGGTAGACGCGGTGGCCGAAGCCCATCAGGCGCTCGCCCTTGTCGAGGGCGTTCTTGACCCACTTGGCCGCGTCGCCGGTGCGCTCGATCTCCTCGATCATGCCGAGCACCCGGGACGGGGCGCCACCGTGCAGCGGGCCGGACATCGCGCCGACCGCGCCGGAGAGCGCGGCCGCCACGTCGGCGCCGGTGGAGGCGATGACGCGGGCGGTGAAGGTGGAGGCGTTCATGCCGTGCTCGGCCGCCGACGTCCAGTAGGCGTCGATCGCCTTGACGTGCTTCGGGTCCGGCTCGCCCCGCCAGCGGATCATGAAGCGCTCGACGACCGTCTCGGCCTTGTCGATCTCGCTCTGCGGCACCATCGGCAGGCCCTGGCCGCGCGCGGACTGTGCGACGAACGAGAGCGCCATGACAGCCGCTCTGGCGAGCTCGTCACGGGCCTGCTCGGCGGAGGTGTCGAGCAGCGGCTTCAGGCCCCAGACCGGCGCGAGCATGGCGAGCGCGGACTGCACGTCGACCCGGATGTCACCGGAGTGGACCGGGATCGGGAACGGCTCGGCGGCGGGCAGCCCGGGGTTGAACTTGCCGTCCACCAGCAGGCCCCAGACGTGCCCGAACGAGACGTGGCCCACGAGTTCGTCGATGTCGACGCCGCGGTACCGGAGGGCGCCGCCTTCCCGGTCGGGCTCGGCGATCTCGCTCTCGAACGCGACGACTCCCTCTAGCCCGGGTACGAAATCGGACATCAGACGGCTCCTTCAGTGATCCGTGCGCCGGGCGGCGATGGTGGGGCCGCTCCGGCTGGTTGACCGTTGGTGGTTGGCACTCGGTGCCAGACTCTCAGGCACGGAGTGCATTGCGCCATACACCACCACGGTGATGTTTCCCGAATGGCCGCTCGGTACCGCTCTGGCGTCCGACGACGGTGGCGGACTTACCGGAGAGAAGCGGAGGAATCCGGACAATCTCTCGTACGGCGGGCGGTGAAGCGGTGGCGAGACACCTTATCTCCCACCTGGGTTTGCCTGGACGTAGCGGTACCCGATGCTTGTCGTACGGGATGATGTTGGCGTGCCTACCGCGGAACGCCACCCGACACCCCAGCCCGTGCCCGCCGAGGACCGGCCCGTGCCCGCCGAGGCCCGGCCCGGCCCGGACCCGAGCGTGATGCGCAGGCATTACCAGCACGACGGTCTGGTCGAGGCGCAGCTCGCCGCCGAGCCGGTCGCCCAGTTCACCCGGTGGTTCCACGAGGCCGAACAGGCCGGGGTGGTCGAGCCCAACGCGATGGTGCTCTCCACCGCCGACGCCGACGGCCGGCCCAGCTCCCGTACCGTCCTGCTCAAGGACTACGACCGGCGCGGCTTCGTCTTCTTCACCAACTACGGCTCCCGCAAGGGTGCCGAACTGTCCGTCAACCCGCATGCCGCGCTGCTCTTCCCGTGGATCGCGCTCGGCCGCCAGGTGCAGGTCACCGGCCGGGTCGAGAAGGTCGGCCGGGACGAGACGGCGGCGTACTTCCGGACCAGGCCGCACGGCTCGCAGCTGGGCGCCTGGGCGAGCGAGCAGTCCAGCCCGGTCGGCGGCCGCGAGGTGCTGGAGCAGCGGTACGCCGACCTGGCCCGCCGCTACCCGGAGGGCGAGGGCGTGCCGGTGCCGCCGTTCTGGGGCGGGTACCGGGTGGTGCCGGAGACGGTGGAGTTCTGGCAGGGCCGGGAGAACCGGCTGCACGACCGGCTGCGGTACCTGGCCGAGGGCGGCGGCTGGCGGGTGGAGCGGCTCTGCCCCTGAGGAGGGGTATGGGCGGGTCGGCTACGTCAACCGCTGTATGGCTGACTAGACCGAGCTGATGGAGAGTGTCACTCTTCCGGGTCATTCTTCGGGGTCGGCGGCGGCGTTTCTGCCTGCAGCTGGGGAAAATCGGCCTTAATCGGGCGAACCCAGTGCCAGGACAGGGTGTCTGTGTTACCCCGTTTCCCCGCGCCTCAAGCGCAGAAACGAGACTTCCATGGTCGCCGCACTCGCCACCCGGCCGACTGGCACCGACACCGAGCTCGGAGAGGGCCTCCCCCCTCGGGCCTCACTCGCCGCCCTCGCCGCTCTGGGTACGGACACGCTCACCGCGCAGCTCCACCGCGCGCTGCCCGGCGGCGAGTCGGGCCAGGTGGCCGTCGCCGCGTTCAACTCCTCGATCTGACAGCCCGATCCAGACAGGCAGCTCAAGCCGGTAGTCGCTGATGTCCCGTCCCACGGTGCCCTTCTCGCAGTTCGTCGTTAAGGTCCACAGTCGCTGTGATCTGGCCTGTGATCACTGTTACGTGTACGAACACGCCGACACCAGTTGGCGTGCGAAGCCCCGCTCCGTCTCGGAGCGGGTGCTCACGGCGACGGCGGAGCGCATCGCGGAGCATGCCAGGACGCACCGGCTGCCGTCCGTCCATGTCGTACTGCACGGCGGAGAACCCCTGCTGGCCGGCCCCGCGCTGCTGCGCCGGGCGGCGGAGGAGCTCCGCCGTGCGCTGCCCGACGGGTGCGGGCTCGACCTGCGGATCCACACCAACGGGGTGCTGCTGAGCGAGGAGTTCTGCGAGCTCTTCGCCGAGTTGGGCATCAAGGTCGGCATCTCGCTCGACGGCGACAAGGCCTCCAACGACCGCCACCGCCGCTACGCCGACGGCCGTAGCAGCCACGGCAAGGTGCTCGCCGCCGTCGGGCTGCTCCGCCGCCCCGAGTACCGGCACCTGTACGCCGGCCTGCTCTGCACGATCGACGTCGAGAACGACCCGGTGGCCGTCTACGACGCGTTGATCGCCCTCGCCCCGCCCCGGATCGACTTCCTGCTGCCGCACGCCACTTGGGACACTCCGCCGAAGCGTCCGGCGGGTGGTGGTGAGACCCCCTACGCCGATTGGCTGCAGACCGTCTACGACCGGTGGACGGCCCACGGTCGTCCCGTTCCGGTACGCACCTTCGACTCCGTCCACCGCACCCTGCGCGGGCTGTCCAGCCTGACCGAGTCGCTCGGGCTCGACCCGGCCGACCTGGTGGTGGTCGAGACCGACGGCACCCTGGAGCAGGCCGACAGCCTGAAGACCGCCTTCGACGGCGCCCCCGCCACCGGCTTCGACCTGTTCGCGCACACCCTCGACCAGGTCGCGGAACACCCGGGCATGGTCGAACGCCAGTCCGGGCTGGCCGGGTTGAGCGCCGAGTGCCGGAGCTGCCCGGTGGTCCGCTCCTGCGGCGGCGGCCTCTACGCCCACCGTTACCGTTCCGATCGCGGGTTCGACAACCCGTCCGTGTTCTGCGGGGACCTGATGAAGCTGATCACCACCATCCGGGACCGCGTCGCCGCCCCGGTCAACCCGGCCGGCCCGGTCGTGCTGCCGGCCCAGGCCGCCCCCGCCGAACCGCCGCTCACCGAGCGGCAACTCGACGAGCTGGCCCACGGCTACGGCTCCGCCGAGGCCGTCCAAGCCCTGGCCGCCGCCCAACTCGGGCTCACTCGGAAGCTGTTGGCCGCCCTGGCGGCCGAGGCCGGTGACGCCGGCGAGGCGTGGTCGCTGCTGACCGAGCTGGACGCGCGCGCCCCGCAGGCCTTGGATGTAGTGCTCGGGCACCCGTACGTACGGGCCTGGGCCGTGCGCTGCCTGCGGCGTGAGCCCGGCGCCGACCTCGGCGGGCTCGCCGAGGTCGCGGCGGCGGCCGGGCTGCGCGCCGGGCTGGACGTCGACCTCGTGCTGCCCGTCCGGGACGGCGCGGTGCACCTGCCGACGCTCGGGCGGGTGCTGGTCGGTGGCGACGGCACCGCGCGGCTCCTGGGGACGGCGGCCGGCTGCGCCGTCGGTGACGTACGGGTCGGCTGGGACGCGCCGTCCGGCGGGCCCTGGCAGCCCGTCCGGCGGGTCGCGCTGGCCGGTGGCTGGACGGTCGCGCTGGAGGACACCGACCCACAGCGGGACAGCCACCAGTACCCGGTCGAGGACCGGCTGCCGGAGGCCGAACTGCTCGCCTGGGCGGGCGGACTGCGCGAGGCGTGGGAGCTGATCGGCCGCGACCTGCCCGGCTACGCCCCCGGGATCGGCGCCGGGCTCGGCACCATCACCCCGCTCCGCCCCGGACCCGCCGGGCGCGACGTCAGCGCCTCGGCCCGGCAGGCGTTCGGGGCCGTCGGCATCGCCCGGCCGGGGACCGCGCCGATCCTGGCGCTGCTGATCGCGCACGAGTTCCAGCACGTGAAGCTGGGCGCCGTGCTCGACTTCCACGACCTGCACGACCGCACGGACGAGGGCCGGTACTACGCCCCCTGGCGGCCCGACCCGCGCCCGCTGGAGGGGCTGCTGCAGGGCACGTACGCGCACCTGGCCGTCACCGAGTTCTGGGGTGCCCGGGTGCGGGCGTACGACGGGCTGCCGGGGGAGCCGGCCGAGCACGCCCGGTTGCAGCTGGCGACCTGGCGGGCGCACACCTGGGACGCGGTG
This sequence comes from Kitasatospora sp. MAP5-34, assembly GCF_029894335.1. Classification (GTDB taxonomy): domain Bacteria; phylum Actinomycetota; class Actinomycetes; order Streptomycetales; family Streptomycetaceae; genus Kitasatospora. The sequence continues at coordinate 46,155 of NZ_JARXZC010000017.1, forward strand.
GAGACGCTGCGCGGTTCGGGGGCGCTCACCGCGCTCGGGCTGCGGTTCGCGGACGGGATGCGGGCTGCCGTGGACCCGTGGCTGGCCGAGCCCGTCGGGGTGGCCGCCGAGCGGGCGGCGCGGCGGGCGGCGGCTTCGAGCCTCGCGGCCTGGCGGGCGGGCACCGACGCGTCGGTGCCCGGGTAGCGGGAGGCTGCCAGGCCGGAGCGCCCTTGAGGCGCGCTGCGGGCTGCCTCGAGAGTGATGAAGTGTCATGAATTCCGGGTGGGCAGGGCCATCGGCGGGGTTGTCATGGGGTGCCATGAAGCGCCATGAAGTGCTGTGTGACGCCGTCTGGTCACGGACTGCACGCGCCGCGTAACGTCGTTACCAGACGTCTGAGTTGAGGAGCCCCCGTGTTCGCTGCCGGGAAGCTGGAGCAGGACCTTCGGGAGCTGGGCGTATCCAGGGGCGACACGCTGCTGGTGCAGTCCTCGCTCCGGTCGGTCGGGCCGGTCGACGGCGGGGCGGAGACGATTCTCAAGGCACTGCTGAGTGTCCTCGGGGAGGAGGGCACGCTGGTCGTCTACACCGCGTCGCCCGAGAACTCCGACACCTCCCGGATGGCGCTCGCCCTGACCGACGGGCTGCCGCCTGCCGAGCTGCGGGCGCACCGCGCCACCATGCCGCCGTTCGACCTGGCGCGCACGCCCACTTCGCCGATTCTCGGCCATTTCTCCGAGGTGGTCCGCGCCCAGCCGGGGGCCGTCCGCAGCCGGCATCCGCAGACGTCCTTCACCGCACTCGGCCCGAGGGCGGAGGAGTTGATGAGCGAGCACGAGCTGGACTGCCACCTGGGCGAGCGCTCGCCCGTCCGCAAGCTCTACGACAGCGGGGCGAGGGCCCTGCTGGTCGGGGTGCCGGTCTGGTGCTGCACCGCCTTCCACCTGGCCGAGTACCGCCAGCCCGGCCAGGCCGGGCAGCGCTACGGCTGTGTGATCACCGACGGGCGGGGGCTGCGCCAGTGGGTGCACTTCGACGCACCCAGGCTGGAGGACGAGCACTTCGTGGCCATGGGCGAGGCCCTCGCCGACGACATCACGGGCCTGGCCACGGGCCGGCTCGGCGACGCCGACTGCTTCCTGCTGTCGATCTCCGAGGGCGTGGACGCCGCCTCGGCCTGGCTGGCGCGACGGCTCGCGGAGCGGGTCTCGGCAGCGGCGTGACCAGGCAGACCATAGCTTCGGGCCAATCCGAGTCGATAAGAATACTTTCTTGCCCGAGGCCGGTCGGCCCTTGCCTTTCCGGTTCCGGCCGCCCAGTGGCTGGTACGGCGGTATTCCATTTGGTGACCCGACCTTCTTACACTGAAGGCCCTCTGTGGGGAAACGACGTAAGTGGGAACTGAGCGGTGTACCGGCTACCTATGAGACGGTGCATCACCAATACACCGGATGGTCTCGGGGGAGGCGCGTGTGTACGACGACCCTGGGGGTTGGGACGAGGATGCGGCACGGCCGTACTTCTTTCTCAGCTACGCGCACACACCACGCGCGGGGACCAGAGGGGCCGGCGACCCGAACCACTGGGTGAGCAAGCTGTACGAGGATCTCTGCGACGCCGTGCTGCAGCTCACCGACCTGCCGGACGGCGCGCCCGTCGGTTTCATGGACCAGTCCATGCACCAGGGCCAGTTATGGGCCCAGCGGCTCTCCCAGGAGCTGGCGACCTGCCGGGTCTTCGTACCGCTGTACTCACCGCGCTACTTCAACAGCGTGGCCTGCGGCCAGGAGTGGCACTCCTTCACCCAGCGGCCGGTCTTCCCCGAGCGGCAGTCCTCGGAGCGGACCAGCGGCATCGTGCCGGTGCTCTGGATCGCGATGGGCCAGTACCAGTTGCCCGAGGTCGCCAGCCAACTCCAGTTCAACCACCGGAGTTTCGGGCCCGACTACGCCGCCGAGGGCCTGTACGCGCTGATGAAACTGAGCTACTTCCGCAGCTCGTACGAGGTCGCGGTGCACCGGCTGGCCGCCCGGATCGTGGATGTCGCGGAGGAGACGGTCATCCCGGTCGGGCGGCGGCTGGACTTCCAGTCCCAGCCCAGCGCGTTCAAGGCCCAGGCGCCCCCCAAACCGCTGCGGATCTCGGTGTTCTCGTACCGCCAGTCCGAGCTGCCGGAGGGTCGCAGCCCGGAGTACTACGGGCCGCAGCGCACCGACTGGCACCCGTACCAGCCGCACGCCGGGAAGCCGCTCGCCGAACACGCGGTGCGGCTGGCCAAGCAGTTGGGCTTCCAGCCGAGTGTCCACGAGTTCGACCAGGAGGCGGACGAGCTGCTGACGAACGGTGAACCGTCCGCCCCCGGGCTGGTGTTGCTGGACCGGTGGGCCCTGCAGGACGCGGAACGCCAGGAGATCGTACGGAAGTTCGACAGCCTCAATCCGTCCTGGGTGAGCGTGCTGGAGCCCTGGAACACGACGGATCCGGACTGCGTCGAACAGGACCAGGCGCTGAGCGAACTCAGCGGCAGGATCCTGCGGCTCAAGCACCGCGAGGTCAAACCGAGCTTCCAGGGCGACTCCTCGGGGCTGGCCACCCTGCAGGACTTCGACGACGCGCTGCCGAGGGCGGCGATGCGGGCCAAGTGGGCGTTCGAGGACCTGGCCAAGGCCGGGCAGGGTGACCAGGGCAGCGGCCAGGGCGGGCAGCCGGGCTCGCCCCGGCCCAGCCTCCGGGCGGCCTTCGGCGAGCCGAGACCGGCCGACCGGTCTGCGGACCGGTCTGCGGACCGGGCGGCCGACAGAACAACTGACCGGGCCGCCGCTGACAGAGCAGCTGCCGACAGAGCTTCGGACCGGGCCAGGCGTCGCGGTGACGAGGAAGACGGTCCTCCCCCGGGGACCGCCTCAGGGGGAGGAGAAGCATGACCGAGAACCCGACCAGGAACCTCCGGCTCACTGCCCAGCAGGCCGCCGAGCTGGAGGCCGAGCCACAGGCCAACGAGGACCGGCAGGGCCGGATCGTCACCTTCTACTCCTACAAGGGCGGCACCGGCCGCACCATGGCACTGGCGAACACCGCCTGGATCCTGGCCGCCAACGGCTTCCGGGTGCTCACCGTGGACTGGGACCTGGAGGCGCCCGGGCTGGCCAAGTTCTTCCGGCCCTTCCTCGACCAGGCCGCGCTGGCGGACACCACCGGCATGATGGACCTGATCACCGAGTACCGGGAGGAGGCGCTCAGCGAGGTCGAGCACGTCCCCGGCTGGCACGAGGACTTCGCCAAGGTCCACCCGCACGCGCTCTCGCTCTCCTGGCAGCTCTTCCCGGCCGGCGGCAGCCTGGACTTCCTCTCCGCCGGGCAGCCGAACCGGGACTACTCCGACACCGTCGGCCGGCTCGACTGGGATCTCTTCTACGAGCGGTTCAACGGCGGCCAGTTCTTCGACGCGTTGAAGCGCGACATGAGCCGCCGTTACGACTACGTGCTGATCGACAGCCGCACCGGGCTGTCCGACATCGCCGAGATCTGCACCGTGCACATGCCGGACGACCTGGTGGTCTGCTTCACCCTCAGCGACCAGAGCATCGAGGGCGCCTCGAAGATCGCCCAGCACATCAACGACCGCTACCGCGACCGGGGCATCCGGATCCTGCCGGTGCCGATGCGGATCGACGAGGGCGAGAAGGAGAAGGCCGACGCCGGGCGGGCGCTGGCCCGGTTGCGGTTCGGTGGGCTGCCCGAGGGCTTCGCGGACGACGAACTCGCCCAGTACTGGGGCTCGGTGGAGATCCCGTACCGGCCGTTCTACGCCTACGAGGAGATCCTGGCGACCTTCGGCGACCAGGTAGGCTCGCCGACCTCGATGCTCGCCGCCTGCGAGCGGCTGACCTCGATGCTGACGCGGGGCCGGGTCACCGGGCTGCCGCCGATCGACGAGGACGTCCGGCTGCACTGGGTCGACGCGTACACCCGGCGCCGCCCGACCGTGCCCGCCGACCTCTACCTCAGCTACGTGCCCGAGGACCGGATGTGGGCCGACTGGATCGCCGCCGTGCTGAACGGCGCCGGCTTCCGGGTGGTGCCCAGGGACGTGTACGCCGGGGCCGACTCCCGCTCCGACACCGAGCGCGGCATCGACGCCGCGTACCGCACGATCGCGGTGTTCTCGGCGGCCTACCTGCGCTCACCGCAGGCCCGTGCGCTCTGGGACTCGATGGCCGGTTTCGACCCGGCCGGGACGCGGCGCCAGCTGGTGCCCGTCCGGGTCAGCGACGTCCGGCTCACCGCGCCGTTCAACAGCCGCAACCCCGTCGACCTGGTCGGCCGCGACGAGGCCCAGGCCGCCGTCACCCTGCTCCGCGCGCTCGGCCGGGCCGACGCGGTGCCGGACGACGGCTCCGCCGACATCCCGCGCTTCCCGGGGACGAAGCCGCTCTACTGGTCCGTCCCGCAGCGCAACCCCTCCTTCACCGGCCGCGCCAAGGTCCTGGACGACCTGCGGGACCAACTGGCCGGCGGCCCGACGGCGGTGCTGCCCACCCCGCAGACGCTGTACGGCCTCGGCGGCGTCGGCAAGACCCAGCTGGCGCTGGAGTACGCACACCGCTACATGTCGCACTACGACCTGGTCTGGTGGATCGACGCCGAGCAGACCGAGCTGATCCCCGCCGCCCTCGCCGAGCTGGCCCGGCGGCTCGCGGCGAACGAGCCGGACATGCGGGTCGGCGACGGAGTCAACGAGGCCGCCGAGGCGGCGCGTTCCGCGCTGAGCCTGGGCAAGCCGTCCCCGCGCTGGTTGCTGATCTTCGACAACGCCGACGAACCCGCCGAGATCCGCCGGTACTTCCCCGGCGGCCCCGGCCACGTCCTGGTCACCTCGCGGAACCAGGCGTGGTCCGGGCAGTTCGGGGTGCTCGGGGTGGACGTCTTCACCCGTGGCGAGAGCATCGAACACCTCACCCGGCGGACCCGCGGGCTCTCCCGGCACGACGCCGACCGGGTGGCCGACGCCGTCGGTGACCTGCCGCTCGCGGTCGAGGTCGCGGCGGCCTGGCTGGACACCACCCGGACGCCCGTCGACCTGTACGTCGCCCAGCTGCACGACGAGGCCACCAGGGCCCTCGCGGCCGGCGCCCCGCCGGCCGACTACCCGACCCAGGTCGGCGCGACCTGGAACGTCTCCATCGCCCGGCTGCGCGAGCAGTCCCCGGCGGCGGTACGGCTGTTGCAGCTCTGCGCGTTCTTCGCACCCGAGCCGATCTCGATGGACCTCTTCTACAGCGACCAGATGATCCGCTCCCTGGTCCGGTACGACGAGGAGCTCAGCGACACCTTCATGCTGGGCAAGGTGATCCAGGCCGTCGGCCGGTACGCGCTGGCCAAGGTGGACGCGGGCAGCAACAGCTTCCAGGTGCACCGGCTGGTCCAGGCCGTGGTCCGATCCGAGATGAGCGAGGAGGAGCGGCTCGCCGCGATGCACGAGGTGCACCGCATCCTGGTCGGCGCCCGGCCGTCCCTCGGCGACACCGACAACCCGGCCAACTGGCCGGTCTTCGAGAAGATCTGGCCGCACCTCTCCCCGTCCCGGGCCCAGGACTGCGACGAACGGGAGACCCGCGAACTGCTGATCGACCGGGTCCGCTACCTCTGGAAGCGCACCGACCTGGAGCGGGCCCGGCGGCTCGCCGAACAGCTGGACACCACCTGGGCCGAGCGGCTGGCCGGCGAGCAGGGCGAGACGGACCGCCGCAACCTGCGCCGGCAGATCCTCAGCCTGAACTTCCAGCTCGCCAACGTACTGCGCTCCCAAGGCAATTACGCCGAGGCGCTGGCCCTGGACGAAACCACCCTGGCCGGGCAGAAGGAGCTGCTGGGCGAGCACAACCCGTACACCCTGATGACGGCCGGCTCGCTCGGCGCCGACCTGCGGGCGCTCGGGCGCTTCCAGGACGCCCTGGACCTGGACCTCGAAACCTACAGCCAGTTCCGGGAGTTGTTCGGCGACGAGAACTCCCGCACGCTCTCCAGTGCCAACAACCTCGCCATCGACTACCGGCTCGTCGGCGACAGCGACGCGGCCCGCGACCTCGACCAGGAGACCTTCGACCGGCGGCTCGCCGTGCTCGGCCCGCGCCACCCCTACACCCTCTCCAGCAAGTCCAACCTGGCCCGCGACCTGCGCGAGGTCGGCGACTACAAGGGCTCGATCGAGCTGCTCCGCGAAGTCACCATCGACCTCGACTCGGTACTCCAGCCCGACCTGCCGGAGAACCTGCGCAACGCCAAGTCGCTCGCGGTCTCGCTGCGCCGCGACGGCCAGCTCCGCGAGGCCCGCCAGATCACCATGCAGACCTACGAGCGCTACCTCGACCGCTACGGCGCCGAGTCGGCCGAGACCCTGGCCTGCGCGCTGAACCTGGCCGCCGACCACAGCGCCTCGGGCGACAAGGAGACCGCCCGGGATCTGGCGACCGTCGTCTTCGAGGGCCACCGGCGGCTCTTCGGTGACGAACACCCGTTCACCCTGGCCTGCGAGAACAACCTCGGCATCTATCTGCGCGGCAGCGGCGAGATCGAGGAGGCCGTCCGGCGCGGCCGGCACACCGTCGGCGGGCTGCGGCGGGTGCTCGGCCCCGACCACCCGTTCACCCTGAACGCGATGATCAACCTCGCCAACGCGTACGGCGACGCCGGGGACCTCGTCCGGGCGGAGGAACTGGAGCGGGCCGCTCACGCGGGCCTCTGCAACCGCTACAACCCCAGCCACCCGGACGCCATCGCCTGCGCGGCCAACCTCGGCGTAACCCTCCGCAAGTCGGGCCAACTCGTGGAGGCCAACGCACTGAAGGAGCACGCCGTCGCCGAGTTGCTCCGGCTGTTCGGGGTGGAGCACCCCAACACCGTCTCGGCACGCGGCTGGAAGCGGATCAACCGCGACCTGGAGCCGCAGCCCTGGTAGCCCAGTTGCGCTGTCGAGGTACGCGGGAGCTGAGCGGGGCGGAAGGGTACGGGCCAGTGCCTTCCGGTTTCGCGCGCGCAGTCGACAAGCAGAGCCCCGCGCCCCTGTTGTGGTTGCTCGGCTGCCTTGGCAAGACCTCGCGTGTACGCTGCGGGTTTGATGACTCCCACCACCCTGCCCCCGGTCCTGGTCACCCGCCGCCTCGCCCCCGGTGTGCTCGACCGGCTCGCGGCCGGCTGCGACGTGACCCTGCACGATGACGATCTGCCCATGCCCAGGGCGGAGTTGCTCAAGGCCGTGCAGGGCCGGGCGGCGGTCGTCGCCACCCTGGACGACCGGTTGGACGGGGAGTTCCTGGACGCCGCCGGGCCCGGGCTGCGGATCGTCGCCAACCACGCGGTGGGCCACCACAACGTCGACCTCGCCGCGTGTGCCGCGCGCGGGGTGCTGGTCAGCAACACCCCGGGCGTGCTGACCGCCGCCACCGCCGACATGGCGTGGGCGCTGCTGCTCGCCGCCACCCGCCGCCTCGGCGAGGGCGAACGCCTGCTCCGCTCCGGGCGGCCCTGGGCCTGGGCGCCCAACTTCATGCTCGGCGTCGAACTGGCCGGCACCCCGCTGGGCATCCTCGGCATGGGCCGGATCGGCCGGGCGGTGGCCCGCCGCGCCGCCGCGTTCGACATGCCCGTCAGCTACCACAACCGCACGCGGCTGCCCGAGGCCGACGAGGCCGGGGCTCGCTGGCGGAGCCTGGACGAGCTGCTCGCCGAGTCGGCCGTCCTGGTGGTCACCTGCCCGCTCTCGGCGGCCACCCGGCACCTGATGGACGCCGAGCGGATCGGCCGACTGCCGTCGGGGGCCGTGCTGGTGAGCATGACGGCGGGCGTGGTGGACGAGACCGCGCTCGCCGCCGCGCTCGACTCCGGAGCGCTGTTCGCCGCCGCCGTCGACAACTTCGAACGGGAGCCCGAGGTACCCGCCGCGCTGCTGGCCCAGGACCGCGCCGTGCTCGCCCCGCACCTGGGCAGCGCGACCGTCCGCACCCGGCAGGCCATGGGCAACCTCGCCGTCGACAACGTCCTCGCCGTCCTGGCGGGCGGGCAGCCGGTCACGCCCGTCGCCTGACCGCTCACGGCAACGACAACAGGGGCGCGGGGCTCTGCTTGTCAACTGCGTGCGCGAAATCGGGAGGCAACGGTCCGCAGCCTCCCGCTTCGCTCAGCCCCTCGCGCCCCTGGGTACCCGGTCCCGAGGGTTACCCGGCAGCCCACTTGAGGGCTTCGGTCATCACCTTGAGTGCGCCGAAGTGCGCTGCGCCGGGCTCCAGGTAGAGCTGCGCGCCCGGGATGTGGTCGGTCAGCCAGCGGGAGTGGTCGACGGGGGAGAACTGGTCGTCGGCGCCGTGCCAGAGCCGGACCGGGACGGTGATGTCCTCGACCTTGAAACCCCAGTCCGAGGTGAAGGCGAGCACGTCGTCGATCCAGCCGTCCGCGCCGTACCGGAACGCCTCCCGGTAGGTGCTCAGCAGCATCCGCCGGATGCCCGAGTCGGAGACCAGCGTCCGGTCGGTGGGCGGTAGTTCGGGGACCAGGTCCTTGATCAGGCCGACCGGGTCGTCCCGGATCTGCTGGGAGCGGAACCGGAAGCTGTCGGCGAAGTGGCGTACCCCGCGTTCGACCTCGCTGTACTCGCGGACGTTGGATGGCGTCATCCCGCCGTACCAGTCCAGGCCCTCGGCGTTCCGGGGGGCCAGGCTGACGAGAGTGGCGGCCCGGCAGACCCGGTCCGGCAGCAGTGCCGCGCAGGCCAGCGAGTGCGGTCCGCCGCCCGAGCGTCCGAGTACGGCGAAGTCGTCCAGCCCGAGTGCGTCCGCGATCGCCGTCACGTCGGCCGCCGCCGAGCTCACCCGGCGTCCGGGCAGCCGGGTCGAATCCCCGTACCCGGGCCGGTCGAAGCTGATCAGCAGGACGCCGAGCCGGTAGAGCACGGTGCTGCGCGGGACCGGGCCGAGCCGGCTGCCCGGGGTGCCGTGCAGCAGGAAGACCGGTCGGCCCTGGGGATCGCCCAGGGTGTCGACGGCCAGCGCGCGCCCGCCGGGTGCCTCGACCAGCTGCACCACTCGGAACCTCCTCATTCGGGTACGACGTGTTGTCTCGAGCGCCGGCTCGCGGCCCCCGCTAGCCGGGGACGTCCAGGCTGCGGACCTCGCGGCGGGCCTGCCAGGTGGTGTGCTCCCGGGAGATGGCGTCCTCGGCGTCGCGGGCGAGCCGGGCCCAGTTCTCCTCGGCGTCGCTGGAGTCCACCGCCAGCTGTCCCAACTGTACTTCGATCATCGAGAGTTCGGAGGCCGCCAGGGAGTACGCGGCGGCCTGTGGCCGGTACTGGCGCAGTTGCGCCCAGGCGGCGACCGAGGCGGCGACGGCGGAGACCGTGCCCAGTGCGTCGTAGCTGAACCAGCCCAGTGCGCGCAGCACGGCGAGCACAAGTCCCAGCAGCGGCAGGACGATTCCGAGCAGGTTCGCCCACCGGCCGGCGTTGGTGCACTGTCTGGCCTTGTTCCGGTACCAGTCCTGCTGGACCACCACCCGCTCCCGCAGGTACACGTCGCGGCGTACCGCGAGCGGCTGGTCGCGCAACTGCCGCATGGTCTCGGTGATCTGCGGGTGCCGGGCCGGACGCCCGGCCAGCGGGCCGCGCCACGAGCGCAGGTCGGCCTGCACCTGGCCGAGTCGGGGGAACGCCCGGCTCTCGTCGAACTGGCCGATAATGCCATCGAGTTGGACGTCGTACAGGCGTTCGGCGTCCGGCAGGGTCTTCGGCGGCGGCTGATAGGCGTCGGCCCGGACGGCGTACTTCCAGGAGAGGGTCTTGACCGACTCGGCGGCGGCCCGGCCCTCGTACCAGAGCCCCTGCGGGTTCTGCCGGCCGGCCACCGCCGCGAGCGCGACGGTGCACAGGTAGGCGAAGGCGGCGAGCCAGGACCAGGTCCTCCCGTCGGCGGAGCCCGCCGCGGCGGCCGACACCAGCAACAGCAACTCCCAGCGGGAGAGCGTCACCGCACGTCGCTGCCCCTGTTGGGAGGACGAGTCGGCCGTCCAGAACAGCTCCGGCAGCAGGTCGTGCTCCCGTACAAAGCCCATCGAACGCGCTGGTCCCGCTGCCATGCCGGCCCCCACCATTGCCGCTGCCTCGTGCTCTGGTCGCTGCCCGTTCTCTGCCCCGTCGCCCGTGCTGGTATCCGCCGGTATCCGGCCAGTATGAGCGTCAACCGCCTTGCGGAACAGGGGTGATACGGACAAGAGAGGAGTGGGTGGGTCAGAACGCGTAGAAGATCCGCTCGGAGTTCTCGGCCATCATCTTCGCGTTCCAGGCGGTGCCGCCGTCCACGTTCCCCGAGCGGAACAGCGGGGGAGTGATGCCCCGGTCGGTGAGCTTGCCGACGGCCGACGCGACCACGGCCTGCAGCAGCGCGCTGGTGACGACGGTCGAGACCGAGCCGAACGTGGTCTCGGCGCCCGGGGTGGTGAGCTCGCCGTCGCCGACCGCGATCTTGCTGTCCAGCACCACGTCGCAGTGGTCCTTGAGGTACGTCCCGGAGGGGTGGTTGGAGGAGACCTCGGCGGGGTAGGCGAGCGAGGTCACCCCGATCACGTGCAGCCCTCGGGCCCGGGCGTGCTGGGCCAGCTCGACCGGCATCATCTGGCGGCCGGAGAGCGAGATGACGACGAGCAGGTCACCGGCCCGGGCCGGGGTCAGGTCCAGTGTGGCGGTGGCGAGACCGGAGACGCGTTCCAGTGCGCTGCCGAGCGGTGCGGGCAGCACATTGACACCGATCATCCCCGGGACGTTCAGCAGGTTGATCACCGCCAGCCCGCCGGCCCGGTAGACCACGTCCTGGGCGGCCAGTGAGGAGTGCCCGGCGCCGAAGGTGAAGATTCGGCGTCCGTCCGCGACGGCGTCGGCCAGGAGCTCGGCGGCCCGCTCGATGTTCCCGGTCTCCTCGGTGCGGATCCGCTGGAGATGGGACATCGCGGCGTCGAAATACCGCCCGACCAGGTCGCTCATCAGATCTCCGTACCGTACCGGGCGGCCGGTGGTCCGGACCGCAGAGGGAGAAAAGCAATGGAGGAAGCTACGGCGAGCACCGTGCGGCCTGGGGTGCTCCGCTGTCAACAGGGACGAAAAGGGCCGGACTACGGCCTCGGGCGTCTTCGTCTGTCCGTGCGGTAGGTCAGAATTGGCACCGAGGACCCCGAGGAACGGAGCCAGCGGCGATGTCTGGGCTGATCGACACCACAGAGATGTACCTTCGCACCATTCTGGAGCTGGAGGAGGAAGGCATCACGCCGATGCGTGCCCGGATCGCGGAGCGCCTCGAACAGAGCGGCCCCACGGTCAGCCAGACCGTCGGCCGGATGGAGCGCGACGGCCTGCTGCAGGTCGCGGGCGACCGGCACCTCGAACTGACGGGGGAGGGCCGACGGCTCGCCGTCCGGGTGATGCGCAAGCACCGCATCGCCGAGTGCCTGCTCGTCGACGTGATCGGCCTGGAGTGGGAGCAGGTGCACGAGGAGGCCTGCCGCTGGGAGCACGTGATGAGCGAGACGGTCGAGCGCAAGGTCCTCGCCATGCTCGGGCACCCCACCCAGTCCCCGTACGGCAACCCGATCCCGGGCCTGGACGAGCTGGGCGACACCAAGGCCGAGGGCGAGGGCTTCGACGCCGCCCTCGTCACGCTGGACGCCGTCCGGCCGGGCGATGCGGGCCTGGACGTGGTCGTCCGCCGGATCGGCGAGCCGATCCAGACCGACGAGGACCTGATGCGCACCCTCAGCCGGGCCGGTGTCCGTCCGGGCGCGACGGTCCGGGTGTCGGCCGGCGTCGCTGCCGGTGGCATCCAGGTCGGTGTGGGCGTGGGCGCGGCCGAGCTGGGCAAGGACATCGCGGTACACGTGTTCGTGGCCCGCGTCTGAAGCCTGAAACTGAAGTCTGAAGTCCGGAGCCGCTGACCCCGCACGGCCCGACCCGGAACGGCCGGGCGGCCCGGTGCGTCCCCACGCACCGGGCCTGCCGCCCCCTCCCGTTCCCTCCCCGACCCCCTCTTTCGCGACTCCGGCCGCCCCGAGCGCAACCGGTGTCACACCCTCCCCAGTCCTCCCCTGTCCTCCCCGCGCCACACTCGGCTTCCCCGTCCGAGTGCCCCTCCGGCTTCCCCCGGGTGTCCCCCGGTTCTGGTGAGTGCCGCTCCTTCCGTCCTGTTTTCGCCGTCCCCGCTCGGAGCAATTCCTCCCCTCGGCAGATCATGGCAATCCTTGAGCGTTGTCACTCGTACGAGGGGCTTTCGGAGTTGGCGATCGGGTAGACCGATCTCTTATTCCGTACATGCGTCTGACGGACCCCGCCTCCGGTGGGAGACAAGGCCCGTCAGCTTCCGCGCTGGGTTTCGCGCGGTGCCCGCCCTCACCCGATAGGCGTAGGGCGGCAACTCATGGGGATACGAATCGCCGTCAGCGAGCCACCACCGGTTGGCCCTGCGGAGCCCGGACCAGCGCGGGGGCCTCGCGGCCGCAGGCGTACGCCAGTGGGTTGATCAGCTCGGCGGCGTCCGGCAGCCAGCGGTTGAGCGCGGACGGCGGCCGGGCCCACTGCGCGAAGCTGTACGGGCCGACCCGGGACGGCGGGGCGACGATCCAGTCGCCCTCGCCGCGTGCCACCAGGTCGAGCCGGCCGGGCGCCCAGCCGAGCTTGCGGAGCATCTCCGGGAGCTTCGCCAGCACGCCGGGCAGGACCAGGAAGAGCAGCCGCCGCCCGGTCTGCCCCGCCGAGGCGGGTACCGCCACCACCGGGCCGAGCGTCAGGCCCATCCGCTCCATCCGGGCCAGCGCGAGGCAGCCCGCCGTCTCCGGCACGTCCAGCGCGTCGAACGAGCGGCCGGTCGGGAGCAGGATCGAGGAGCGCGGGTTCTCCGTCCACCACCGGCGCACCACACCGGGCCCGGCGCTGGCCTTGCGGTGCCAGTCCTCGGTGGTGGGGTGCGCGCCGGGCAAGGGGCAGCTCCGGTCGCCGCACGAGCAGCGGGCCGGGCCTTCGCCCTCGACCAGCCAGCTGCCGGGCGTGACCTCCCAGTGACGGTCCTCTGCGTAACTGACGGCTTCGACGAGCAGCGGGGGCAGGCCCTGCTCCTGGGCTCCGGGGGTGTCTTCCACGTGCTGCTCAACTACCGTCCGTGAGTGGGGTTACGGCCGGACGAGGGGGCGGTCACCGCGCGGGCCGCAATGTCACCCGTACCGGTGAAGACGGTCGCTCTCAGGCCGACCGGGGGTCGCGACCGGCGCAACAGGGGGCGCACGGGGGCATTTGGCAGGGCGCGTGGGGAGTGGGGTCGTCACCGTGGGTATCCCGCTGGTGGTGCTGATCGCTAACGTGGGGTCAGAAGCCCCAACCGGTCGGTACGTCGGCAACCGAGCAGCAGAATCGTCGCCCGCCGGTCAGGGCCGGGGGGCGTGGGGAGGCGAAGCCCATGGCCGCTAGACCACTCGTCGCACGACAGCCCAACGAGCGTCTGCAGCAGTTGATCCAGGAAGCGAGCTGCTCGAACGCGGGCCTCGCTCGCCGGGTGAATCTCTGCGGCGCCGAGCACGGGCTCGACCTGCGCTACGACAAGACGTCCGTCGCGCGTTGGCTGCGGGGACAGCAGCCGCGCGGACAGGCACCAGCAGTGATCGCCGAGGCACTCGGCCGCAAACTCGGCCGGGGCGTGACGGTCGACGAGATCGGCATGGCCGACGGCAAGAACGTCAGCTCCGGCATCGGCCTGCAGTTCGCCGCCACCCTCAGCGGCGCGCTCGACCAGGTCTGCGAGCTCTGGCGCAGTGACGTCGGCCGCCGCGAGTTCCTGGCCGGTGCCACCGTCGCCGCCTCCGCGCTGGTCGAGCCCAGCCGGGACTGGCTGATCACCCCGCCGGATCCGGTGGTGGCCCGGGCCGGCGGTGCCCGGGTCGGGATGGTGGACGTGGCCGCGATCCGCGCCACCACCCAGATGCTGGTCGAGCTGGACCACCGCTTCGGCAGCGGACACGTCCGTCCGGTCGTCGTGCACTACCTCAACAGCGTGGTCTCCGGGCTGCTCAGCGGTGCGTACCGGGAGGAGATCGGGCGTCAGCTGTTCGGCGCGGTGGCCCGCCTGACGGAGCTCGCGGGCTACATGGCGGTGGACACCGGGCAGCCCGGCCTGGCCCAGCGGTACTACATCCAGGCACTCCGGCTGGCCCAGGCGGCGGACGACCGGGGTTACGGCGGCTATGTGCTCGCCGCCTCGATGAGCCACCTCGCCGCGACGCTCGGCAACCCGCGCGAGATCGCCCAACTGGCCCGCGCCGCCCAGGAGGGCGCCCGCTCGGTGGCCACCCCGACGGCGATGGCGATGTTCTACGCGGCCGAGGCCCGGGGGCACGCCCTGCTGGGTGACGCCCGGTCCTGTGAGGCGGTCGCCGCCAAGGCGCTGGCCGCGATGGAGCAGCGCAACCCCGAGGAGGACCCGGACTGGATCGTGCACTTCGACGAGGCCTACCTCGCGGACGAGTTGGCGCACTGTCACCGCGACCTCGACCAGGCCGACCAGGCGGAGAAGTACGCCCGCACCGCACTCGAACTCCACCCGCCGACCCGAGTCCGGCGCCGCGCGGTGGACTTGGTGCTGCTGGCGACGGCTCAGCTCCAGCAGCGGGACGTGGAACGGGCCTGCGAGACGGGCGCGCAGGCGGCCCGGCTGCTCAGTGGTCTGCGGTCGAACCGTGGGGTGGAGTACCTGGACGACTTCCGCCGCCGCCTCGAGCCGTACCGGGACTACCGGGCGGTACGGGAGTTCCAGGCCCGTTCGGAGGTGGAGGCCGCGTGAGAGAACCCCGGCCCGCGTAGTCACCTGTACCGGTGAACGGGTAGCGTGGGCGTGATATTCGGCGTCACTGCGTTACCGAGGTTGCCGAGCAGTCGTGGTCCGCCGTCAACGAGCGCGCGGAAGAACCGAGGAAGGCCCGGGTGCGGACACGGGAGAGACGGTGCGGGCGGCCGCAGGCCGTCCGGTCGCTGTCCGCTGCCCTCGCACAGCCGGTGCCGTACACAGGTGAGGAATCGCGTTGAGCCAGCGCCGCTCGTACTCCAGCTCCAACGATTTCAACATGGACGACCTGTTCCGGCCGGAACCGGACGTCCAGCCCGGCGTGCCGCAGCCGGGGACCCAGCAGCCGGGAGCCCAGCAGCCCCCGCAGCAGCAGGCGGTCCAGACGGGCCAGTTCCAGGGTGCTCCGGAGTACCTGGGCCAGCCCCAGCAGTACGGCCAGCCGCAGGCCGACCCGGCGCCCGAGACGCAGTTCCTCCCGCCGTACCCCACCGGCAACCCGACCATGGGCGGCCAGCAGTCCTTCGGCGGGCAGCCGTCCTTCGACCCGCAGCCTTCGTACGGCGGGCAGCAGTCCTTCGGGGGCCAGCAGTCCTTCGACGCGCAGCCGTCGTACGGGGGCCAGCAGAGCTTCGGGCCCCCGCAGCCGCCGCAGCCGTCGTACGGCGGGCAGCAGAGCTTCGGTGCGCCGCAGCAGCCCTCGTACGGTGGCCAGCAGTCCTTCGGGGGGCAGCAGCAGCCGTACGGGACGCCGCCCGGGTACGCCCCCGCCGGTCAGGGGTACGACCAGGTCGGGCAGGGGTACGCCCCGGAGGGTGACGGGCGGCGCTCGAACAGCAAGATGATCATCGGTGGGGTGGTGGCGGGCTGCGCGGCCGCCGCGATCCTGGTCGGCGTGCTGATGAGCGGCGGTGGCGCCTCGAAGAGCACCACCACGACCCACCCCAAGACCACGCCGGTGGCCAAGACCGATACCTCCGCCCCGACCGCCACGGCCGGCGGCTCCCAGGTGAACCCCGCGATGCAGGCGCAGGCGCAGGCGCTCTCCGACCTGCTCGGCACCGCCAACGCCAGCCGGCAGGCCGTCGTCGGGGCGGTGGCTTCGGTCAAGAAGTGCGAGAAGCTGCCGGACTCTCAGCAGGCGCTCACTCAGGCGGCCTCCCAGCGCGGCGACTTGGTCACCAAGCTGGCCGCGCTCAAGGTCGACCAGCTGCCGGGCGGCCCCCAACTGGCCGAGCAGCTGCAGAAGGCCTGGCAGGCCTCGGCCAGCGCCGACCAGGCGTACGCGGGCTGGGCCGCCGACGCGGTGGCCGCCTGCGACCCGAACAAGCAGGACGACCCGCACCTCAAGGACGCCGACGCCGCGAGCGGCACGGCGACCCAGGCGAAGACCCAGGCGTCCAGCCTCTGGAACACCATCGCATCCCAGACCGGCCTGACGCCCAAGGCCCCCGGAGAGCTGTAAGCGAGCTGTAGGAGAGCACAACAGGGGCGCGAGGCTTCAGCCTCGCGCCCCTGTTGTGCTCTCCCGACCCCCCTGGAAAACCGCCCAGGGTCACGCCGGGGGTTTGCCGCCCGCCAGCACCCAGCGCACGTCCACGAAGGTGCTCTGCTGCTCGACCAGCCGCCCGCCGCGCACCTGCTGGAAGGTCACGGAGGTGTTCACCAGGCGGGGGGAGTCCGCGCTGGCCAGCATGTTGGTCATGGTCCAGCTCAGCGGCGGGGTGGCGCCCGAGGTGTCGATCGGGTCGCCCCGGTCCAGTACGGCGCGCAGCGACCTCGCGGTCAGCGGTGTGCCCGGGGCGATCCGGCCGGCGGCCTGGCGGAGCACCTCGTACGCGACCCAGGTGGTCTCCACCCCCGGGTCCGAGACGTCGATCACGTTGCCGTCGCCGTACCCGAGGATGGTGGCCCGCAGCGGGTCCCAGACGTGCGAGGGCTCGGGCGGGTACCAGCCGGTCGCGTACGCGCCGCCGAGCGGCCCGGAGTCGCCGCCGGTGGAGTCGACCACCGACTGCTGGACGCTGCCGATCACCGACGCGAACACGGTGTTCTTCGGTTGGAGCCGCCGGTACGGGTCGAGCAGGTTGGAGGTCGGCTCGGCGCCGAGCGCGCTGGACACGCAGTGGCCGGGCTGGTCGCTGCCGATCGCCTGCTGTGCAACGGCGGAGTAGTCGTTGGACTTCTCCGGTGCCTTGATGTCGGTCAGCTCGACGCCGGAGGGCGTCAGTGCCCCCGACAGGTAGCCGGCCAGGGTGTCCCCGGCCTGGGTGTTGGGGCGGATCAGGGTGACCG
The DNA here is from genome assembly GCF_029894335.1 of Kitasatospora sp. MAP5-34. Classification (GTDB taxonomy): domain Bacteria; phylum Actinomycetota; class Actinomycetes; order Streptomycetales; family Streptomycetaceae; genus Kitasatospora. The sequence goes on from NZ_JARXZC010000017.1 coordinate 63,287, forward strand.
TCCGGCACCCGGCCGCGACCAGCTGGAGGCCGCTGCCCGCGATCAGCGCGGGAGTGCCGCCGGCCACCGGGTAGGAGAGCGGGCTGCTGAACTCCGGTGTGGAGAGGCCGTATCCGCCGATGTACGGGATGTCCGCGATCTCCAGGGCGGGCATGAAGCTGTCGGCGTACTGGCTGTACGCGCCGACCACCGCGATCACGTGCGCGGCGACGGCCTGGCGCACGCAGTCGGAGGCGCCCTCGGCGGTGTTGTGCTCGTTGCAGGTCAGCACCTGGACGTGGTGTCCGCTCAGGCCGCCCTTGGCATCGAGCTCACGGCCGATCGCGTCGGCCAGCCTGGTCATGCCCGGCCGGTCGGCCGACCCCGTCCCGGAGGGCGCCCAGGTCATCACCGTGACGTCGCCGTCCCCGGCGGCGGCGTCCGCCGGACCGGCGCACGCGGAGGCGGCGAGCAGGGCGGGCAGCAGCGCGGCGGCGGCCAGTCCACCCGCCGTCCGGCGGTGGCGGTGGCGCTGCGATCCCTGGAACCGTGCGGTGCTCGACTGCGGCTGATCCTCGCGTTCTCCGGTCGACCTCATGAGCTGAAATCCCTCCCCAGGCGCCTGGCCACATCGGTCGGCCACTCAGCCTCGACCGGGCCGGGTGCGGCGAGAGGGACGAAAGCTGAACGGCGGACCAACGTGGGTGGAACTCCGGTGCGGAACAAGTGTGTGACGCGTGTAGAAGACGCGGGTAGAGGGCAGTCGGCCCGGGAACGTACGATCGGACCTCATGTCGGCCAGTAGCGATTCCGCCAGTACAGGTTCTTCCGGTACCGATTCTTCGAATCGGTCTGCTCGAAACTCTTCTCGTGCCGGGCACCGCTCCAGCGCGACGGGCGGCCAGCCGCTCAACGACCTGCCCTGGTGGCGCTGGCGCGCCCGCCTGCGCTCGGCCCTGCACATGCTCTCCGACCCGGCGTTCCAGCAGCAGACCTGGCTGGCCGGGCGTCCGGGCTACGGCGACGCGACCGACGCCGTCTACCGCCTGGTCGAGGACACCTGGCTGGACCGCTGGCCCGCCGAGAAGTACGTGGGCACGGTCTTCCGGGACACGGAGGAGGCCGTCCTGGTGGACGCCGTGGTGCTGCGGGTGCTGCGCGTCCTGCACGAGGTCGGCGCGGACGCCTCCGCCGCCGCGTACCTGGACCACCCGGACTGGCCGGACGCCGTCCGGGCGGCCCGCGAGGCCCACATACGGTTGGCGGTCTCCGACGGGGACAGCCCGGACACCGAGCCGCACGCGCTGGAGCTCGTCCGCAAGCTGACGCGGATCAACTGACCCGCACCGGCCGGCCCGGCCGCAGGCCGTCCCGCAGTGCGGTCGGATCGGCGGGCGGTGTCCGGTATGTGAAACCCTGGACGCCCCCGCGCGACCCCCGACCCCAGAATGGACCCGCCCCACCGTGGAAGAGCAGACGGCCAGCGCCCAGTACGTCCTCACGCTGTCCTGCCCCGACAAGCAGGGGATCGTGCACGCGGTCTCCAGCTACCTGTTCATGACCGGCTGCAACATCATCGACAGCCAGCAGTTCGGGGACAGCGACAGCGGCCTGTTCTTCATGCGGGTGCACTTCTCGGCGGAGGGACAGGTCGGCACGGAGAAGCTGCGGGCCAGCTTCGCGGCCATCGGCGCCTCGTTCCGGATGGACTGGCGGATCCACCCGAGTGCCGAGCGGATGCGGGTGATCCTGATGGTCAGCAAGTTCGGCCACTGCCTGAACGACCTGCTCTTCCGCACCCGGATCGGCGCGCTGCCGGTGGAGATCGCGGCGGTGGTCTCCAACCACACCGACTTCCGCGAGCTGACCGAGTCGTACGGCATCCCGTTCCGGCACCTCCCGGTGACCAGGGACACCAAGGCCGAGGCGGAGCAGCAGCTGCTGGACCTGGTCGCGGAGCAGCAGGTCGACCTGGTGGTGCTCGCCCGCTACATGCAGGTGCTCTCGGACGACCTCTGCCGGGCGCTGTCCGGACGGGTCATCAACATCCACCACTCCTTCCTGCCCAGCTTCAAGGGCGCGAAGCCGTACCACCAGGCGCACGCCCGGGGCGTGAAGCTGATCGGCGCCACCGCTCACTACGTCACCGCCGACCTGGACGAGGGCCCGATCATCGAGCAGGAGGTCGCCCGGGTCACCCACGACGTGACCCCCGATCAGCTGGTCGCGACCGGACGGGACGTCGAGTGCCAGGCGCTGGCCCGCGCGGTGAAGTGGCACAGCGAGCACCGGGTGCTGCTGAACGGCAGCCGCACGGTCGTCTTCGCCTGAGCCTGAGCCTGAGCCTGAGCCCGAGCCCGGGCCCGAGTCCAGGCAACTGACAGCAGGAGCGCTACGGCCGCGACAGCAGTGGTGCGGCCCGCAGCACCTCGCGGACGGCGTCCCGGTCGCCGTACTCGCCGACCGGGACTCGGCCGGGGTCCCGGTGGGCGGCGGCGAGGTAGCAGAACTCCAGGCCGTCCAGCACCATCGAGGCCACCGGCTCGCCCGTCCCGGCCGGGCTGTCGGGTCCGTCGAGCGGGACGAGCCACTCACCGGCGGCCGGGCCTTCGACCACCAGCCTGAGCAGCCGCCCGGGCCGTGCCGGGGCCTGCGGTCCGCGCAGGGCGGCGAGCGCCGCCGGGAGCATCCGGGCGGCCAGGTCGATCATCAGCCGGAGGTGGGCCGGGGTGGGCGGCGGGTACGGGTAGTCGACCGCGCGGGCGACGTCGTCGCCGTGGATCCAGCACTCGAAGGCGCGGTCCACGAAGGCGTCGCGCAGCGGCAGGGCGGCGAAGCCGTAGTCGACCAGCACCGATCCGCCGGCACCCGACGCGGCGGCGCGGACCAGCCCCTGGCTCTGCCGCCGCCAGAGCGTCCGTACCACCGCCGGGGCGGACCCGGCGTGGGCGGCGGCCAGCGCCTCGGTCCGCTCCAATACCCCGTCCGGGCCGGGCGGCACGGTGGGGACCGGGTCGGGCAGGCCGAGCGGCCGGGCGAGGTAGCCGTCCACCGCCGTGAGGTGGCAGAGCACTTCCCTCGGGCGCCACCGCTGCACCCCGCCGTACCAGGGGAGTTCGGCGATCTCCTGCCACTCGGTGGGGCTCAGGTCGCGGAGCAGGTTGTCCAACTTGGCGCTCTCCGCCGCGTACGGCGCCGCCCAGGCCGGGAGCGGGAACACCGGCGTACGCCGGGTGAGGCAGTGGTTGAGCACCTGCCGTCGCAGGGTGCCGTCCGGGTCGATCGGGTCGTCGGCGTCCAGCCGGAGGTGACCGTTGCCGGGAGGCCGGCTCACCTGGTCCGGGGCGAGCCGGTGGGTCAGGGCTTCGAGCCGGCGGCCGAGCGGGCTCGGGCCGGACTCCTCGGGGCCGGACTCCTCGGGGTGGGCCCAGAGCCGGTGGAAGACCTCGCGGGCGAGGCGTTCGGCGGCCGCTGCGTCCGGCAGGAGTCGGCCGGCCAACTCGTGCACCGCAGGTGCGTACCGGTCGTACAGCTCACCGAGGGCGGTCTCCTCGCCGCGGGCCAGCCGGGCCCGGATGTCCGCGTCCCAGCTCGCGGCGGGACCGGCAGCCGACATCGGCCCTCCCTCGTCCGCAGGCCCGGAGCCGGGCGTCCCGGCCCACGCTATCCCGAGGTGTTTCGCGGTTGTGCGGAAATCGTACGAAGAAGGGAACAGAAAGTTTTTGATCGTCAGATCGGGATAAACGGAAGGCCGCTGTCGTTCGACTGCCGGTGGACACATGTAGGAAGGGTGGTTCGCTCGTGGCGGTGGCCCCTTGCGGGGTGGGGGGCGGTACGTTCGTTACGCTCGGGCCGCAGGGCGTAACGCCAGGCCGGACCGGGTAGCGGGACGATCGCCGGTGCGAAGCTCGGCAGGGTGAGCGGGACAGTATGCACTGCCCTGTCCCCCGATCGCTGGAATATGCCCGAAGCGCTTGCTCCGACCCACCCATCGGATCATCCTGAGGCGTATTCGTGACGAAGGCATGGGCAGTCATCAGAGACGGTCCGAATGAGCCGGTCGGCCGGCCGGACCGGCGAGATCAAGTCCCCGGTCGCCCCGGTTCGGGTGGTCGGGAGTATGGCCGAACTGCGAGTGCGGGTGGTGGAGCGGTGCAGGTACTTCAGGTGCAGCTGGCGGTCCAGGCGGATCCGGCCGAGGTCGCCCGGGCGCGCCGGTGGGTGCGGGCACGACTGCAGGGCCACGGACTCGCCCCGGACGCGCCGATCGCCGAGACGCTCGTCCTGGTGGTGTCGGAGCTGGTCACCAACGCGGTGGTGCACACCGGCTGTCCGGCCGTGCTGAGGCTGTCCATGCCGGTGGCCGGGCCGGGACCGGACCTGGGCTGCCGCCTGGTGCGGGTCGAGGTCGCGGACGCCAGCCGGACGGCCCCCGCGCCCCGGCACGCGGCCGGCGACGCGACCAACGGGCGCGGGCTGGAGCTGGTGGAGCTGCTCTGCGACCGCTGGGGCTGGTACCCGGACGGCTCCGGCAAGCGGGTCTGGTGCGAGATCGGCGCCGACCCGGCCGTACAGCTGTCCGTCGAGCAGGAGCCCGCCGCAGGCGCGTACGCCAGCTGAGGGCCGACTGAGGCCGGCTGAGGGTCGGCGGAGGGTCGGCTTCGCCGGTCGGCCGAGCGGCGCCGAGCGGGGGTCGACGCGCATCCCGGCCAGGGCGTACGCCGGTTGACGGGGGCGCATTCGGCGATCACATCTGAGCCCCTCGGGACGTAAGTGCGCGGCAACCATTCCGAATTTCCGACAACCCATTGACGTGACGTATCCGACTGATCACTCTTGGGTGCAGCTCTCCGTTGTGTGAGGGGACGTCGAGGCAACACCCGCACGGTGTCAGCATGGGGGACCTTCAGCTGCCGCCCGTGCCGAGGTGCGTCCTTGGCGAGTACGGAGCGCTCGCGCGCGGCTTCAGGGCCCGTGCGCAGGGGGTCCGGACGGTGGCTCGTCGCAGCGCGCTCGTGGCGCGTGCGGTGCGCCGCCGTCCGGATCGGGGGGTCGGGTCCGAGGTGCCGAAGTGGCGGAAGTGGCCCGATCCCGACGAAACCTGGCAGTCAGGCCACTCGTCCGCCGGGCCCGGCATCAGCAGACTCGGGCTGTGAACGAAGCTCCAGTGAACGAAGCGCCAGCTGACGCAGCGCCGGCAAGCGAAGCCGGAGCCCCAGCGGTCCCCACAGCCCCACCGATACCCATGACGACCAGGGCTCCCCGGCTGCACTACGCCTGGGTGGTCGCGGCCGTCGCCCTGCTCGTGCTGCTCGGTTCGGCGGGCTTCCGCTCCACGCCGAGCCTGATGATGGACGCCCTCAACAGCGAGTTCGGCTGGTCGCACGCGACCATCTCCGCTGCGGTCTCGGTCAACCTCACCCTGTACGGGCTGACGGCGCCCTTCGCCGCCGCGCTGATGGACCGGTTCGGCGTGCGGCTGGTGGTGGTCTGCGCGCTGCTGACCATCTCCACCGGCGCCGGGCTGACCGTGCTGATGACCCAGAGCTGGCAGTTGATGCTCTGCTGGGGCGTGCTGGTCGGCCTCGGCAGCGGCTCGATGGCGGGGGCCTTCGCCACCACCGTCAGCGGGCGCTGGTTCACGGCCCGGCAGGGCCTGGTCACCGGGGTGCTGACCGCCGCTGGAGCGGCGGGCAACCTGGTCTTCATGCCGCTGCTGGCCTGGCTGGTGGAGGCGCACGGCTGGCGGACGGCGGTCGTGGTGGTCTCGCTCTCTGCCACCGTGGTCGCCGTCCCGGTGCTGCTGCTGATGCGCGAGCGCCCCGCCGATCTCGGGCTGCTCCCGTACGGCGCGACCGAGGCGCCGCCGCTCCCGGAGACCCGGGGCAGCGCGCTGGCCCGCAGTCTGCGGGTCCTGCGGGACGCCGCGCACCACCGGGCGTTCTGGCTGTTGGTGGGTTCGTTCGCGATCTGCGGCGCGACCACGGCGGGCCTGGTCGGCACCCACTTCATCCCGGCCGCGCACGACCACGGCATGCCCGTCACCACCGCCGCGAGCCTGCTCGCGCTGGTCGGCGTCTTCGACGTGCTCGGCACCATCGCGAGCGGCTGGTTCACCGACCGCTTCGACTCCCGGGGCCTGCTGATCGCCTACTACGCGCTGCGCGGCATCTCGCTGCTCTTCCTCCCACAGCTGCTCTCCGGCTCGCTGAAGCCGCCGATCCTGGCCTTCGTGATCTTCTACGGCCTGGACTGGGTCGCGACCGTCCCGCCGACCGTAGCGCTCTGCCGCCAGCACTTCGGGGCCGACGCGCCGATCGTGTTCGGCTGGGTGCTGGCCGGCCACCAGATCGGTGCCGCCATCGTCGCCGGGCTGGCGGGCCTGGCCCGCGACCGCTTCGGCGACTACGACCTCGCCTGGTACTCGGCGGGCGGCCTCTGCGCGGTCGCCGTACTGCTCTGCCTCGCCCTGGGGCGACGACCGGGTGTTGCGCCGGTGGTCGCGTAGGGCGCTCGCAGGGTGTCCGAGCCGGGCCGAAGCCCGTCCGGGGCGCTGTTCCGGTGGGGCCTGCCGGAGCGCCGTGCCGGGCATGCTTCACTGGGAGACCCGCGCACCTCCCACCAGCGCCGTCGGCCGTACCCCTGCAGTAAGGACGTTCCCGTGAGCAGCAAGTCGCACGCCACGCTCCGCTACACCTCCATGCGGGCCACCATCTTCCTCGGCTGCCTGCTGGTCGCCGTGCTGCTGGGGCACTTCGGGATCATCCCGGTCGCGGGCGCGGCAGGTTACGTCTTCCTGGTCCTGCTCGCCGCGCTGGCCTCGGCGCCGCTCAGCTACGTCCTGCTGAGCAAGCAGCGGAACGAGATGTCCGCCCAGATCGAGGCGAAGCTCTCCGGCCTGCGCTCCCGTACGGCGGACCGGATCGCCGGCCAGAACGCCGAGGAGGACGCGGCCGACGACGCGGCCCGCGCGGCGGCGCCCCAGCAGAGCTGAACCCGTGACCCTCCCCGAGCCCTCCGCGCCCGAGCCCCCCGCACCGGGGCGCCGGCCCACCGGGCGGGACGTGGCGGCGCTCGCCGGGGTCTCCCAGGCGACGGTCTCGCTGGTCTTCTCCGGCTCCGAGGCCGGGCACCGGGTCTCCGAGGCGACCAGGCAGCGGGTCCGCGAGGCGGCCCGCAGCCTGGGCTACCGGCCGCAGGCCGCCGGGCGGCAGCTCCGGCTGGGCCGGAGCGGCATGATCCTGCTGGCCGTCCCCAACATCCTCGGGCCGTTCTTCGGGCGGGTGCTGGTCGGCGTCCACGAGGAGGCCGGGAAGCACGGCCTCGCGGTGGTGGTCAGCTCCGGCTGGGGCAGTTCGACGCTGGCCGAGGCCGCCACCACCAGCCGCTTCGACGGGCTGCTGATCTGCTCCCCGGACGACAGTCAGCTCGGTGAACTGCCCGCCGACACCCCGGTCGTCTTCCTGGACGCGGACCCGGCCGCCGCCCGCGCCAGGCCGACCGTCGAACTGGACGTCGCGGGCGGCATGCGGCAGGCCGTCGAGCACCTCGTCGTGCTCGGCCACCGCCGGATAGGCCACCTCCGCTCCACCCACTCGGCGTACACCTTCCGGGTCCGGCAGGCGGCCTTCGAGTCCGCCGCGCGCGGCCTCGAGGTGCTGGAGGTCGGCGTCACCCTGAACGAGGGGCGGCGCGCGGCCAGGACCGCCGCGTACCGGCTGCTCGACCGCCCGGACCGGCCGCACGCGGTGGTCTGCGACGACGACGTGGTCGCCTCGGGGCTCTACCAGGCCGCCGCCGAACTCGGGCTGCGCATCCCGGCGGACGTCTCCGTGGTCGGCATCGACAACATCCCGGTGGCCGACCTGCTCGCCCCGCCCCTGACCACCGTCGACCTGCCGGGTGAGGAGCTGGGCCGGGTCGGGGTGGCCGCGCTGGCGGCGCTGCTCGGCGGCGAGGCCGTCCCGCCGGTGGCGCCGCTGACGACGAGTCTGGTGATCAGGGCGTCGACGCGCGGCACCACCGGCTGACTTTCCGGCCCCGCGCCGCACCCGCACCCAGGCCTGGCGCAGTGATCTGTAGTGCTATCGGATGAAAGTCCGTCACTTCGAGTCGGTGCAACGTCATATGTGCAGCCCGCCGGGCTCAACTGTGAGCATGCGGAAGACCATCCCCCGGGGCCTGACCCGAACATCACGCGTGGTGACCGCCTTCGCCCTGCTCTGCGGCACACTGCTGAGTGGTTCGATCGCGGCACAGCCCGCTCAGGCGGCGACCACCTTCTCCAAAACGGTCGACAAGGCCAATCCTGCCCCGGGTGAGAACGTCACCTACACGCTCAGCTACACCTGCTCGGTGACGGAGTGCGACAACGCGAAGATCGTCGACGAGCTCCCGGCGGGCATGGAGTTCGTCGGCTGGACTCCGGACGCCGCCACAGTCGACGTGGCCGGATCGACCATCCCGACGCAGGGCACGCTCGGCGGTACCGCCACCATCAAGATGAAGAGCCCGATGGCTCCCGGCACCACGGCCTCCATCACGGTCGTCCTCAAGTACCCGAACTTCACCACCGCCAACGGCGCCAGGGCCGTCAACACCGCCACCCTGACGGCCGACGGCGAGCCGCCGAAGACCGGCACGGCGACCACGACGGCCGTCGTCCAGCCCGCGTACACCGTCACCAAGGGCGTGCAGACCAGCAGCGCGGACGGCCGTACGGTGACGTACCAGTTCAGCGCCTGCTCCAACGCCCCCGGGCCCAACGTCGACCTCGACGCCAGCCGGCTGGTGGACACCCTGCCGCCCGGCGCGGTGGTGGACACCGGCCGTTCGCCGGGGTGGACGGAGAACCCGCCGGGGAGCAACACCTGGGGCTACGACATCGGCGAGTTCCGGGCCGGGAACGGCCAGGCGGGCTGCCGCTACCCGAGCGTGCTGGTGGTCCACTACCCGGACCCGCCCTTCCCCAGCGGTACCACCTCGACCAACTCGGTGACGCTGAAGGGCGATCCGCTCGGCCCCTCGCCCGAAGAGGACCTCTCCACCGCCGACGCCAGGACGCCGGTCTTCCAGCCGCCCACTACGGGCATCGTCGTCGGTGTCCGCAAGACCTGGGGCCCGACCGTCACCTCGGGTGACATCAACGGCTTCAGCCTCTTCCCCGAGAACACCTCGGGCCCGGCGACCAGCCTCGTGATGACCGACCCGGGCGCCGGGACGACCACCAACCTCTACAACTGGCTCGAATTGCAGAGCATCCAGCTCGACGCGTGGGCCCCGACCAGCATTCTGATGACCCTCGAATACCGCCTGAACGGCGATCCGGCCTGGCAGACCTTCACCCCCGGCACCCCGTTCAACGGCTCCGCCGCCCGCCGGGTCTTCATCGACCACGGTGCCGGGGACCCGGCGAACGACCGGCTCGGCGTCCCGGTCGGCCGCTGGCCGGACGGCCTGCGGTTCAGCTGGAACGGGCCGATCCCGGGCGGTTGGAGCCCGGGCAACTCGATCCAGGTGCTGTCGCAGGTGCTCTACACCGGCCACGACGGCACCACCGCGCCCGACCCGCTGCACAACTGCGTCGACGCCGTCGGCACCAACGCGGCGGGCGAGCAGTCCAGCAGCAACGCCTGCGCCGACAGCAGGGTCACCGACGGAACCAACCTCGGTGCGGCCAAGACCACCACCGCCGGCGCCGTGCTCTCCCCGGGCGGCACCGCGACCTTCCAGGTCGTCCCCTACAACCGCACCGGCCACGTGCTCGACAAGCCGCTGGTCCTCTTCGACCTGCTGCCCCCCGGCATGGTCTACGTCGACGGTTCCGTCCGGACCGACCCGAGGTACCCGGACAGCAAGGCCCCGCAGGAGGTCGTCGTGCTGCCCGGCAGGGACGGCCGCCAGCTGATCCGGATGACCTGGGCCGCCCCGGCCCCCGACATGACGTACCTGCACGACGCGAACGCCAACCGCGTGCTCTTCGACGCCCAGGTGGCCGGCAGTGCCAAGTCGGGGATGCTCACCAACGACATCTTCGTGACCGTCGACAACCCGTCACCGCCGGTCACCTGCTTCTACTTCGGCACCGACACCGGCGTGCCGGACGCCTTCGACCTGAACGGCAACGGCAACACCACCGAGAAGCTCTGCAAGGCCAGCTCCCAGGTGCAGATCGACGCGCCCGCCGTGCTGCACGCGTACAAGGAGGTCAAGGGCGACAAGGACGCCGGCTTCGGCAGTACCGCCACCACCTCCCCGGGCGGGGACATCTCGTACCGGATGACCGTCCAGAACGACTCGCCCGAGGCCGTCACCGACTTCATCGCGTACGACCGCCTGCCCGCCCCCGGCGACGGCTACGTGCTGAACCCGGGGACCTCGCGCGGCAGCAGCTGGACGCCGTCGCTGACGGTGCCGCTGACCAGCAGCGACCCGTCGGTGGTCATCGAGTACGCGACCGACCCGAACCCCTGCCGCCCGGCCTCGCTGCCCACCACGCCCGCGAACGCGCCGTGCAACGCGGGTGCGCAGTGGAGCGCCACCTTCCCCGGCCCCGGGCTGGCGACCTGGTTCCGGGTGCGGCGGCCCGGGGCCCTGCCGCCCGACGGGACGTTCACCCTTGAGTGGCAGATGGTCGCCTCGGTCGACGCGCCCGACGCCGGGTTCGCCTGGAACAGCTTCGCCTACACCGCCACCGACAGCAGCGGCCAGCAGCTGCTGCTCGCCGAGCCCGCCAAGGTCGGCGTCGCGGTGGAGTGGCCGACCACGCCGTCCAACTCGCTGGGCGACTTCGTCTGGAACGACCTCAACCGGAACGGCCTCCAGGACCCGGGCGAGCCCGGCGTGCCCGGCGTCCGCGAGTACCTGATCGACGGTCAGGGCCGCCAGGTCCGGGACAAGAACGGCAAGCCGGTCAGTACCGTCACCGACAGCACCGGCCACTACCTCTTCGCCAAACTCCCGAACGGCACGTACGCCGTCCACTTCGACCTGACCACCGTTCCCGCCGGAGCCGTCGTCACCAAGCAGCACGCGCTGCGGGCCGTCGCCGACCCCGCCGGCGACTCCGACGCCGACCCGGTCACCGGCCTCACCCAGACGGTCACGCTCACCGGCGGCACCAGCTACCTCGACCTGGACATGGGCCTGATCCTCCCGGTCAAGCCCACCCCGCCGCCGTCGCCGTCGCCCACCGTGACTCCCACCGTTCCCCCGGCCCCCAGCCCGACCGGTGGCCTCCCCAGCACCGGCACCGACCTCCCGGCGGGCCCGCTCTCGGCCCTCGCCGCCGCCCTCACCACCTTCGGCCTGCTCCTCGCCCTGACTACCCGGCGGCGCAGGGGCCGCCACAGCTGACCTGAAGCGAACGACAGTGGAGCCCGCAGTGACACTGCGGGCCCCACTGGTTTTGGGCGGTCCGGCGGGTCAGCGTCCGTAGCGGGGCAGCCGGTCGGTCGTCAGCGTCAGTCCGTCGAGGGTGGGGAGGGTGATGTCCTCGCCGTACTTGCCGGGGAGGACCGTCCGGTACGCGCCCTTCTCGGGGTCGCTGTACAGCAGCCAGGTCCCGTTCCGGGGGTCGACGAGCAGGTAGACCGGGAGCCCGGCGGCGGCGTACCACTCGACCATGGTGACGGTGTCCTTCAGGCTGTTGCTCGTCGAGACGACCTCGACCACCAGCTCGACATCGGCGGGGTCGGCCAGCCAGTCGTCCGACTCGCCGAAGGCCTCGGGCAGGACGGCGAGGTCAGGGGTCGCGTAGTCGCTGTCGTCGTCGGGCATGGCGACGGACACCATCTGGAAGGGTTCCAGGTGGTGCGGAACGGCCGGTCGCAGTTGGTCGTAAATGCGGTTGATGGTTCCGGCGTGTGCCCCACGGGGGCTGGGCGACATCATCAAGACCCCTCGGATGATCTCAACGCGGAATCCGGTGGCCTGCTCGGCGAGCTCGGCGGTCTGCCGGAGAGAAGTCATCTGCTGCTCGGGGTGGGCGAGAGTCATGCTCAGCCTCCTTCGGGTGCCACCATCGTAGGCGCGAGGTGGGCTCAGGAGACGGATACCGGTTCCGCCACGCGATCGAGTGAGACGGCCGCCGCAGGCCGGAACAGGCCCCGGGCGCCGAACAGGAGCAGCCCGCCGAGGGTGATGCCGCCGACCGCGCAGAGGGCGACCGACTGCAGGGAGCCGGCGACCAGCGCGCCCGAGACGGCGTACCCGGCGGCGTTGCCGGTGGCGAAGAGGGTGACCAGCCAGGCGAAGGCCTCGGTGACCGTGCCGGTCGGGGCCAGTTCGGCGACCAGGACGAAGGCGGCGGCCAGCAGCGGCGCAAGCCCGATGCCGGAGAGCAGGGCCAGGCCGGCCATCGCGGCCGGGCTCGGGAGGAGCAGCAACGGCAGGTAGCTGACCGCCATCCCGAGGGCCATCACCCAGGTCCGGGTGGCGGTGCTGCTGCGCCACTTGACCGCGCCGTACGCGAGCGCGCCGAGCAGCCCGCCGAGGGCGGCGAGGGCGAGCAGCAGGCCCGCGCCGCCGGGGAGGGTGCCGTGGTACTGCTCGGCGTAGGCGATGAAGAGGACGTTCTGCGTGCCGACGGTCCAGCCCGCGCCCGCCAGCCCGATCAGCAGCAGCACCAGCCCGGGGGAGCGCAGCGGCCCGAGCAGCCCGGACGACTCGCCGCGCGCCGGGGCCCGCCAGGCCCGGGCGGGGGCGGTGGTGGCGACCACCAGCGCACCGGCGAGGCCGAGCCCGGCGGCCACCCAGAGGGCGCTGGCCGGGCCGAAGGCGGCCGCGATCCCGGCCACCGCGAGCGGCCCGGCGACGTACAGGATCTGCTGGGAGGCGGAGTCGAAGGCGTACGCGGTGTCGAGCTGCTCCTCCTCGACCACGGCGGGCCAGAGCGAGCGCAGGCAGGGTTCGAGCGGCGGCATGGCCAGCCCGGCTATCGCCGCGCCGAGCGGTGCGGCCAGCGGCGAGCCCGGGGCGAGCGCGAGCAGCGCGTACCCGAACCCGGTGACGACGGCCGCGCCGATCAGCACCCGGGGCTGCCCGGTGCGGTCGACGATCCGGCCGAGTACGGGACCGCCGACGGCGGCGGCGATCGCGTACGCGGCGGTGGCCAGGCCGATCCTGCTGTACGGGGTGCCGGCCTCGCGCAGCGCGAGGGCGATGACCAGCGCGGTCATGCCCGCCGGGAGGCGGCCGAGCAGGGTGCCCAGCAGGAGCCGGGTGACGTGCGGGGCGCGGAGCAGGGCGAGGTAGCCCATGGGGCGGTCTCCCGGAGGGCAGGGGGCGGCGAGGGGATCGTCAACCAAGTTATACGTATAACTTCTGGTCGGTCAATCGGGCCGCCGGTCGCTGCGGGCTCGGATCACACGTCGCGGCGTCGTACGACGAGCAGGGCGAGGCCGATCGTGGCGAGGGGCCAGATCGCGTACACGGCCCAGGATTCGGCGACCGTCGCGATGTGGACGGGGTTGCCGGGGAACTGTCCCCAGGTCTGGACCAGGCGCTTCCAGGCGCTGGTCACCATCAGCTGGAAGATGTCGGCGGACCACTGCTTGGACTGGGAGAAGACGGTGGGCAGCAGTAGCAGGATGAAGAGGGTGGTCACCATGCCGGCCGCGATGTGCCGGACCAGGATGCCGATGCCGAGGCCGACCAGTGCGCTGACCGGGGCCACCAGCGCGGACGCCACCATGGCCCGGAGTGCGCCGGGGTAAGTGATCGGGACGCCTGCGTGCTGTCCGCTCAGGATGGCTTGGGAGACCAGGAACGAACCGAGGGAGATGGCCGTCCCGACCACCGCCCAGATCGCCGCGACGACCACTGCCTTGGCCAGCATCACCGACTCACGGGCCGGTACTGCCACGGTGGTTGTGCGAATGAGGCCGCTGCCGTACTCGCTGACGACGGCGATCGTGCCGACGCTGCCGGCGGCCAGCACCAGTGTCATCCAGCCGGCCGGCGGATAGGCGTCGAAGCAGAGGAAGCCGTCGAGCCGCCGCGCGCCCGGGCCGGGATGCGCGAGGTTGTTGTAGTCCGCCATCGCCGCCAAGGCGGAGGAGCCGATGGCGAACAGGGCGGTGAAGGTGAGCGTCCACGGGGTGGAGCGCAGCGAGCGGATCTTGATCCACTCGGCGGCGAGCAGGTCGCCGAAGCGGGCGCGCGGTTCGGCGACGATGGGGGAGGGGTCGGCCTGGGTCGTTCCAACAGCGAGATCGCGGCGGAACTCTTCATCACGGTGGCCACCGCCAAGTCGCACCTGGCGCGGCTGCTCGCCAAACTGGACGCCCGGGACCGCGTCCAACTCGTGATCCTCGCCTACGAGATGGGGTTGGTCGCACCGAATCGCTGAAGTCGGTGTGCCAACTGCCGCTGCAACGAGAGACAGCAGGGGGCCTGCTCGCCGGGCGACTTGGGCCGGCGGCCTTCGGGTGCCGGACGCGGAGGTGGTGCCGGTTCCGGAAACCGGGAGGCTCGACCGGGCGTCAGTTAGTGTGCACGACTCGGGGAGTAGTAGTGCACGAACAGGGGTACGCGTGTGGATGATCTCTGGTTCTCGGTGCTCGGTCCGGTTCGTGGGGGCCGGGGTGAGGCCGCGCTGCGGTTGGGAAGTCCGCAGCAGCGGGCGACGCTGGCCGTGCTGCTCCTGAGGCCCGGCCGGTCGGCGGGCGCGGCGGACCTGGTCGACGCGCTATGGGGGGAGGAGCCGCCCAACGCGGCCGTCAGCACGATCCGCACCTATGTGTGGCGGCTGCGGAAGATCCTGCGGACCGCCCCCGATGCACCGGACACCGTGATCTCCCTCGGCGACGGCTACCGTCTCCAGCTGTCCGAGCTGTCGGTGGACTCCTTGTGGGCCGAGGAGTTGGCGGCCCAGGCCGATCGTACGAAGGCCGAGGGCAAGCCCGGCCAGGCCCGCGAACTGCTGAACCGGGCGCTGGCCCTCTGGGAGGGCGAACCGCTGGCCGGACTGCCCGGCCCGTTCGCCGAGCGCCAGCGCCGGCGCCTGGCCGATCTTCGGCTCACGCTCGCGGAGGAGCGGCTGGCGCTCGACCTGGCCCTCGGCGACTCCTCACGCTGTATCTCGGAGCTGACCGCGCTCACCGCCGAGCACCCGCTGCGCGAGCGGTCCTACGGGCTCCTGATGCGGGCGCTCTTCCAGGCCCAGCGGCCCGCCGACGCACTCGCCGTCTACCGCACGGCCCGGCAGTTGCTGATCGACGAGCTGGGGGTGGAGCCCGGGCCGGAGCTGGGCGTGCTGCACCAGCGGATCCTGGACGGGGATCCGGGGCTGCTGACACCGCCGCCGCACACCGCCGCCCTCCCGGCCGGCACCCGGGCGACGGTGCCGCCGCGAGCTGCGGAGCACGAGCCGCCCGCCGACGACCAGGTACTCCCGCGCCCGTCCCAACTGCCTCCGGACACGTCGGATTTCACCGGCCGTGAAGCCGAAGTGGACGCCCTGCTCGCCGTGCTGCGCGGCACCGGGCGGTCCGCGCTGGCGGTCGCGGCGGTGGCCGGTATGGGCGGGGTGGGCAAGACCGCGCTGGCCGTTCACGTCGCCCACCGGGCGCGGACGTCGTTTCCCGACGGGCAGTTGTACGCGGACCTGCGGGGTGGCGACCCGGCACCCGCCGCTCCGGAGGCCGTCCTGGCGGGATTCCTCGGCGCGCTCGGAGTCCCCGCCGAGGCCGTCCCGGACGGTCTGGACACCAGGTCGGCCCTGTTCCGCTCACTGGTCGCCGACCGCCGACTGCTGATCCTCCTGGACAACGCCAGGAACAGCGCCCAGCTCCGCCCGCTGCTCCCAGGAGCAGCGGGGTGTGCGGTGCTGGTGACCAGCCGTACCCGCCTGGCCGGGCCGTCCTGCGCCCTCCAGGTCGACCTGCCGGTGTTCCAGCCCGTCGAAGCCGTCGAGCTGCTCGGCAGGACCATCGGCGCGGATCGGCTCGACGGGGAACGCCACGCGGCCATCGGCTTGGTCTCGGCCTGCGGATTCCTCCCGCTGGCAGTGCGGATCGTGGCCGCCCGCCTGACGGCCCGGCCCAGCTGGACAATGCACGCCCTGACCGTCCGACTCGCCGACGAGCTGCGGCGGATCGACGAGCTGCGGATCGGCGACCTGGGGGTCGAGGCCGTGTTCGAGCTCGGCTACCGCCAGCTCGCGCCCGACCAGGCCGAGGCGTTCCGACTGGTCGCGACGGTGGACGGGACGGACATCGCGCTGGCCTCGGCGGCGGCCCTGCTGGCGATGGACGAACTGGCCGCCGAGGACCTGATGGAGTCCCTGGTGGACGCCGCGATGCTGCAGTCGCCGTCCCCCGGCCGGTACTGCTACCACGATCTGCTCCGGAACTTCGCCCGCCGCAAGTCCGCCGCCGCAGGGCCGGCCGCAGCCGTCGAGGCCCGGTCCCGGCTGCTGAGCTCCCTGCTCGGCACCGCCTGTGCCGCGTTCCAGCACGCGGTGCCCGGCGACCCGGTCGGCAGCGTGCTGGGCTCCGGGAATCCCGCCGGCCCGGGCTTCCCGGACCTCGGGACCGCTCGGGCCTGGGCGATCGGGGAGGCCGGGAACGCGGTGGCGCTCGCGGCCCAGGTCGCCCGGTCGGGTTCGGCGACGGGGCTGGAGGTGGTGGCCCACCGTACGTCCGGTGCGACGCCCGGTGCGACGTCTGACGGCGGCTCGGCGGCCGAGCCCGTCACGGCCTCGGGACAGCAGGACGAACTCCGGGCCGCGATCGACCTGCTCATCGCGCTCAGCCCGTTCGGCCCCGATCCCCGGCAGGGGCAACTAGTCGACACCGCAAGGGAGTTGGTGAACACCGCAGTACTCTGCGGGGACCGCCACGCCGAGGGGCGGGCCCGCTTCCTGTGCGGGAACATCGCCGTCCCCGCCACCCGGTTCGCCGAGGCCGAGGTCGAGACCCGGCTGGCCATCGAGGCGTGCCGCGAGGTGGGCGACACGGTCATCCTGCGCCAGGCCCTCAACGACCTGGGGCTGCTCACCCAGTACCTGGGCCGGTACGACGAGGCGATCGACCACTTCGACGAGGCCATCGCCATCGCCCGGCAACTCGGCCACCGCTCCGGCGGGGTGACCTCCACGATCAACGCCGCCCTGGCCCGGGTCCGCAGCGGACGGGCCGCCGAGGCGCTGCCGACCTGCCGGAGCCTGCTGGCGGGGCTCCGCGCCGAGGGCGACGAGGCCGGTACGGCGTACGCCCTGTACGTCCTCGGGCTGGCCTCGCACGAACTGGGCTGCTACCCGGCGGCGGCCGGCCACTTCACCGAGTGCCTGCGGCTGTCGGAGGAGGCCCGCCTCCCGCTGCGCGCCCTGCACGCCCGATACCGGCTCGCCGACACCCTGCGCGCTCTGGGCGAACCGGAGCAGGCTGTCGCCCAGGCCGAGCGGGCGCTGGAACTCTGCGACGAGATAGGGACCGAGCGGGACCGTGGGCACATCCTGCTGGCCCTGGGCCGGGCGCTCTCCGAGATCGGCCGCACCGAACCGGCCTGTCAGCGCCTCGGGCAGGCCCAGGCGGTGTTCGCCGCCCTGGGCCTGCCCGACGCGGAGGGGGCGGCCAGGTCCCTGGAGAACCTGACCGCCCCCTCCGTCGTACTCGCGTCCGCTCCAGCCGCCGGTTGAGCGCACAGGGCCCGAGGAGATGAGGGCCTGAGCGGCGGTCGGCGGGAGCCCTGCGATCCGTCCTCGGCCCGCTCGCCACGGCGACTGGCGTTCGGTCGGCGAAGCGGGCGAGGGCGGGTGTTCAGGAGCCGGTGTTGTTCCATTCCGTGATCTCGCCCGAGCGGTGGTGGTGAGTCACGGGATCCGCCCGAACACTGGTGTCCGCCGGCCCGCCGACCAGGGCCGCTGCCAGACCGATCAGCACGGCCGACAGGCCGAGGCCTCCGTGGACAACCCGAAGGCGGGTGCGGCGGCTCTGGTTACGGAACGTCATCGGATGCTCCCCTTGCTTGGTGCTGTGCCTGTGCGGCGAGCTTGCCAGGCCGGGATCAACAGCCGATCAACGCCCTCGGCCGCTGTCAGGCGGCACCTCTACGCGGGCTGGCCGTCCCAATAGGCGGTGACGAGTGTGGTGCTCCAGTCGCCGTTGGTCGCGACGACGAGCGTCAGCAGGCCGCCGTCCATCCCACGGCTGATCGTCCATATGCCCCGTCGGTCGCACGAGTGGTTACTGCCTCCTAGCGCCCTCTGGACCTCGTCCACGGAGATATTGCGCTCGGCCATGCGATCCCTGGCGTGCTGTGAGTAGTAGTCGATCGAAGTCGGTACACCTGCCGCGCAGATCTCCGCCGGAGTGATCGGGCAGTCGAAGTCGCAGTGAATCGGCGGGCCGAACGCGTTGGCGACGGCGGCGGGTGTGGCGGTCGGCGTGGCGGCCATGGCGGGCGTGGCGCCGAGTGCCAGTGCGGAGGCCGTTACGGCCAGCAGTACGAGGCGAGCGCTCTTACGGATGATCACGGGGGTTTCCTTCCGGGGACTGTGTGAACCAACAGGCGATCCGAACTGGCAGCAGCCTGCTCGAAGGCGATCGACGTTCGATGGACACGGGATCAACCCCGGAGCGGTCGAGGGCCATGCGCTCCCGCGAGCGGGTGAACGCACCCGTCGGCGAGAGGCAGAGCTGTCGGTGGGAGAGCCCGTCAAATCTCCCGAGTAGCAGGGCATTTACGCGGCCAGGACGGCTGCGAGCGGTCGGCCGTGCGGTGGTCGGGCCATCGTCGGGCGTATTGATCGCGCGGTGATCAGACGACGCTTCCGGTCCGGACGGCCCGCCGGGATCACGTCCGAGGTGCCGGTCCTGCCGGTTCCGCCGGCGGCGGGCCGGGGCTGGTCGCATCCTCGGCCTCGGAACGCCGCCCCCAGTGCTGGGCCAGGACGGTGCAGACCATCAGTTGGAGTTGGTGGAAGAGCATCAGCGGCAGCACCGTCAGGCCGACCGACGCGGCGGGGAAGAGGATGGTGGCGAGTGGGAGCCCGTTCGCCAGGCTCTTCTTGGAGCCGCAGAACTGGATGGTCACCCGGTCGGCCCGGTCGAAGCCGAGCCGCCGGGAGAGTACGCCGCTGAAGAGGAGCACGAACGCGAGCATCACCAGGCAGACGACCGCCAGCCAGAGGACCTGGCCGACCGTCACCCGGCCCCAGATGCCCTCCCGGACGCCCTCGCTGAAGGCGCTGTAGACGATCAGCAGGATCGAGCCCCGGTCCACCGCCAGGGTCACCGCGCGATGCCGGGTGACCCAGGGCGCGAGCCATCGGCGCAGCAGCTGCCCGATCGTGAAGGGCACCAGCAGTTGGAGCAGGATGTCCAGGATCTGCCCGCCGTTGACCTGTACGCCGGCGCCGCCGGTCAGCAGCCAGGTGGCGAGCAGCGGGGTGAGGACGATGCCGAGCAGGCTGGAGAAGGTGGCGGCGCAGATCGCGGCGGCGACGTTCCCACGGGCCATCGAGGTGAAGGCGATGGACGACTGCACGGTGGACGGCAGCAGGGTGAGAAAGAGCACGCCGGTGTAGAGCTGCGGTGAGAGCACGCTGCCGGGCAGGAAACGGGCGGCCTCGCCGAGCAGCGGGAAGAGGACGAAGGTGCAGCCGAGGATCAGCAGGTGCAGGCGCCAGTGCCGGGCGCCGGCCAGTGCCTCCTGGGGTGAGAGCCGCACGCCGTACAGGAAGAACAGCAGCCCGACGGCGACCTTCACGGACCAGGTCACGGCGGTGGCGGCGGGTCCGGTGGCCGGCAGCAGGGTGGCCAGGCCGACGGTGCCGAGCAGCAGCAGGATGAAGCCGTCGAGGCCGATCCGGTGCAGGGCTCGGTCGACGGACCCGAACGCGGTACGGAGGCGGGGCGGATCGGACATACCCACGATCATGCCGCTGGATGCCCCTGACGGAGAGTGCGGGGGGCAGAGGCAGGGGGCCCGGCCGCGTACGAGACGCGGTGGGCCCCCTTGGTGTTTCTCGTCATGCTCTCTGCGCCGGCCCGGACGGCCGTCGGCGGACCCTACTGGGGTCCCGAGCGATCAGATCATCAGAGGAGATGAACTCAGACCGGGGTGACGTTCTCCGCCTGCGGGCCCTTCGGACCCTGCGTGACGTCGAAGTTCACCTGCTGGTTCTCCTCCAGCGAGCGGAAACCGCTCGCGTTGATGGCGGAGTAGTGGACGAAGACGTCGGGGCCGCCGCCATCCTGCGCGATGAAGCCGAAGCCCTTCTCTGCGTTGAACCACTTGACGGTTCCCACAGCCATGCCGTTCTCCTTGCGAGGGACGTATTGGACACCACACCTCGTGGCATCCGGTCCGCTGCGCTGATCGCCCCGCCTCCGGAGTGGGTCCGGAGTTTTTCGATAAAGCTGAAAAACTACAAAAAGCCTGCGGTTACATGCTCCGCAGGCTTCAAGTACTGCAAGGGGAATCAAACTGCAACTGGGTGGAACGGTAGCACGCGAGCGCGGACCCGACCAGGGGTCACCAGAGGTGCGCCGGGAGTGTGTCGGCGGTGTGTCGCGGACCGGATGAAGGGTCATCGGAAGCACGGGCATACCCTGCGGAGAGAGTACGAACGGCAGGCAGAGGGAGCACGTGATGACCGGTCGGGATACGAGTCCAGCAGGGCCGAGAGGACACGAGGGAGCGGGACAGGACGGCACCGGCCAGGAGCCGGGTGGCCTGGTGGCGGTCCGGCCGAGGGTCGGCCACATCGAGTTCCTCAACTGCGTCCCCCTCTACTGGGGGCTGGCCAGGACCGGCAACCTGCTCGACCTCGACCTGACCAAGGACACCCCGGAGAAGCTCAGCGACCAGCTGGTGTCCGGCTCGCTCGACATCGGCCCGATCACCTGCGTGGAGTACCTGCGGCACGCGGACGAGCTGGTGGTCCTGCCGGACATCGCGGTCGGCAGTGACGGGCCGGTGATGTCCTGTGTGATCGTCAGCCGGGTGCCGCTCGCCGAGCTGGACGGGCGCCGCGTCGCCCTCGGCTCGACCAGCCGTACGTCGGTACGGCTCGCCCGGCTGCTGCTGGAGGAGCGTGAGGGCGTCCGGCCCGAGTACTTCAGCTGCCCGCCGGACCTCGACGCGATGCTGAGCCAGGCCGACGCCGCCGTACTGATCGGCGACCCCGCGCTCCGCGCCTCGCTGGAGCAGGCGCCGCTCCAGGGTCTCGCCGTGCACGACCTGGGCGAGATGTGGAAGGAGTGGACGGGCCTGCCGTTCGTCTTCGCCGTCTGGGCCGCCCGCCGCGACTTCCTCGCCCAGCGCCCGGAGGCCGTCGCCGCCGTGCACCGCGCCTTCCTGGAGTCCCGCGACCTCTCGCTCGCGGAGGTCGCCAAGGTCGCCGAGCAGGCGGCCCGCTGGGAGGCGTTCGACGCGCCGGTCCTGGAGCGGTACTTCAGCGAGGCGCTGGACTTCTCGCTCGGCGAGCGTCAGCTCGCCGGCATCGCCGAGTTCGCCCGCCGGGTCGGCCACGACAGCGGCTTCGCACCCGACGTGAGGGTCGGTCTGCTGGAGCCGGTGCCGGTCGGCTAGGGCCGGGCGCCGGGCGTCAGCCACGGACGGGGGCGCGGGGACTGCGCGGGTCGAGCAGAGCCCCGCGCCGCTTGCTGTGCTCACCCGCCTGCCCGGCGGCCCGAAGGGCCTGGCGTACGCTGGATCGGTCAAGTCGGCCGGGGCTGCCCCCGGCCGTGAGGCGACCAGACGTTGGAAAGAAAGAAGGCCCGACAGGTGTCCGAGCAGACCCTCCCCCAGCCTTCGGCTGGGGGGACCCCCATCTCCGCAGACCTGCAGGCCGTCCTCGACCGTGCGGCCGCCGGAGGCCGGATCACCCCCGCCGAAGCGCTGGAGCTGTACCGCTCCGCGCCGCTGCACGCGCTCGGGTCCGCCGCCGATGCCGTCCGCCGCCGCCGGTACGCCGGTACCGAGCACATCGCGACGTACATCATCGAGCGGAACATCAACTACACCAACGTCTGCGTGACGGCGTGCAAGTTCTGCGCCTTCTACGTCGCCCCGAAGAGCGACAAGGGCTGGTCCCGCGACCTCGACGAGATCCTGCGCCGCTGCGCGGAGACGGTCGAGCTCGGCGGCACCCAGATCATGTTCCAGGGCGGGCACCACCCGGACTACGGCGTCGAGTACTACGAGACCGCGTTCGCCGCGATCAAGAAGGACTTCCCGCAGCTGGTGATCCACTCGCTCGGCGCGTCCGAGGTCGACCACATGGCCCGGCTCTCCAAGGTCTCGGTCGAGGAGGCCATCACCCGGATCCACCGGGCGGGTCTGGACTCCTTCGCAGGCGCCGGCGCCGAGCTGCTGCCGGCCCGTCCGCGCAAGGCCATCGCGCCGCTCAAGGAGTCGGGTGAGCGCTGGCTGGAGATCATGGAGACCGCTCACGGCCTGGGCGTCGAGTCCACCTCCACCATGCTGATGGGCACCGGCGAGACCAACGCCGAGCGGATCGAGCACCTGAGCATGATCCGCGACGTGCAGGACCGTACGGGCGGCTTCCGCGCCTTCATCCCGTACACCTACCAGCCGCAGAACAACCACCTCAAGGGCTCCACCCAGGCGACGGTGTTCGAGTACCTCCGGATGATTGCCATCGCGCGGCTCTTCCTCGACAACGTCGCCCACATCCAGGGCTCCTGGCTGACCACCGGCAAGGAGGCCGGCCAGCTGTCGCTGCACTACGGCGCCGACGACCTGGGCTCGGTCATGCTGGAGGAGAACGTCGTCTCGGCAGCCGGTGCCAAGCACCGCTCGAACCTCACCGAGCTGATCCACCTGATCCGCGCCGCCGACCGCACCCCCGCCCAGCGCTCGACCACGTACGAACACCTGCGAGTGCTGGACGACCCGGCCAACGACCCGGTCGACCCGCGGGTGGCCTCGCACATCGCCTCCACCGCGATCGAGGGCGGCACGGCGCACCCCGAGCTGAAGATCCTCTCCACCACCTGATGCTCACGCTGCACCGCGCCGCGCTGCTGCTCGCGGACCCTGCCGCCCCGTCGATCACCGACGGGGCGGTGCTGGTCGACGGCGCCGTCGTCGTGGCGGTCGGGTCGTACGCGCCGGTCGAGGGAGCGCGGATGCGGGAGTGGGACGGGCTGCTGACGCCGGGCCTGCTGAACCCGTACGGGCACTGGCTGCTGGAGACGGCGTACCACCCGGACCCCCGGGAGGAGCTGGGCGTCGAGCCGCTGCTGCCGGACTTCGAGGTCGACGACCAGCGGCGCGGCGGCAGCGCCCGGCGCGGGCTGCAGCGGATGCTCGGGTACGGGACGACGGCGGTGGCCGGGCCGTTCTCGCAGGCGGCCGTCCGGACGGCGGTGGCGCGCTCCGGGCTGGTGGCGCTGCCGGGGGAGGGCTTGGCCGGCGGGCTGGACCCGCTGGCGTCGGCGGGGCCGACGAGGCCGGCGGGGCTGGCGGGTGCGGTGCATCGCCCGCTGACGGTCGGTGGGCGGGCCGACTTCGCGGTCTTCGACGTGCGGTCGGTGGCGGAGTTGGAGAGCGGCGGTGCGGGGAGCTGCCTGGCGACCGTACTGGGCGGAAGGCTGCTGTACCGGCGCCGATGAGCCATCGCCCGGGGAGCGGTTGTGGCGGCGGGGGACGGTGGCTGACGGGCCGTGGCGACTGGTGGGCCGTGGTGGTTGACGGGCCGTTGTCCGGAAGATGGCCGGTGGCGATACGGTGAATGGCTGAAACCACGGAACTTTTGGCAATGGTCATACAAACTGATAGATCCCTGCCGTGACCTGAGGCACCGCCAGCGGCTACGATCCGGACAGCCCACTCCGGTGACAGCCCGAGTCGGCGCCCTCACCACCGGCAAGCCAGGCAGGAACCATGCGACCCGCGATCATCCCCCGCCTGCGCGACACGCGCCTCGGCCGAGGCTGGTACCTCGCCGCCGTGCTCAGCGCGGCGCTGGCGGTCGGGATGTGCCTGCTCGGCTGGCGCCAGGCCGACCAGGCGGACCGGATCGCCGCCCACCCCGTCCGGGTCGAGGGCACCGTCACCCAGCTCCCCTCCGGCAGTGCCACCTACAGCGCCGTCAGCTACCGCGCCGACGGACAGCTCCGATCGGCGGCCGACCTCTGGCTGCCGCCGGACGTCAAGGTGGGCGACCCGATCTGTCTGGAGCACGCCGAAACGGACCCGGGCGCCGTCCGGGTCTGCGGCAAGCACTACCCGCAGCCGGTGGGCGTCAGTCTGGCGCAGACCAGCGTGCCGGTCGCACTGCTGCTCTTCGCCGCCTGCGTGGCCCGGATCTGGCGCTACCGCCGCAACCGGCCCGTCCGCAGCCGCGTCCGGGCCCGGATCCGCACCACGGTCGCCTTCGCGGCCGAGGGCATGCCGGCCATCACGCACGGTTCGCGGTCCCGCCGCCGCCGTAAGGGTGGGCGCCGGGCGCTCCGGTAGGGGCGGGGTGGCCGGCCTCTTCGGCACCGCAGGGCTGGCCCCCTTGCCCGGGTTGTCCGGGGGAGGGTGAACAATGGGGGTGTGACCCGAGCCTCCCTGGACAAGCAGCCGCACGAAGTCGCCGCGATGTTCGACGATGTCGCGGCCAAGTACGACCGTACGAACGACGTGCTCTCCCTCGGCCAGGCCCGCGCCTGGCGCCGCGCGGTGGCCGAGGCGGTGGACGCGCAGCCCGGCCAGACCGTACTGGACCTCGGCGCCGGCACCGGCACCTCCTCGCTGCCGTTCCACGAGGCGGGGGCCGACGTCGTCCCGTGCGACTTCTCGATCGGCATGCTCGCCGAGGGCAAGCAGCGCCACCCCGAGCTGGCACTGACCGCCGGGGACGCGACCAGGCTGCCGTTCGCCGACGGCTCGTTCGACGCCGTGACGATCTCCTTCGCGCTGCGCAACGTGCAGGACACCGACCTGGCGCTGCGCGAGCTGTACCGCGTCACCAAGCCGGGCGGCAAGGTCGTCATCTGCGAGTTCTCCACCCCGACCTGGACGCCGCTGCGCACGGTCTACACCGAGTACCTGATGCGCGCGCTTCCCCCGGTGGCCACCGCCGTCAGCAGCAACCCGGACGCGTACGTCTACCTCGCCGAGTCCATCCGCGCCTGGCCCGACCAGCCCGCGCTGGCGGCCAAGCTGCAGGGCGCGGGCTGGACGAAGGTGGCCTGGCGCAACCTCACCGGTGGGATCGTCGCTCTGCACCGAGGCTTCAAGGCCTAACTAGACTCGTCCCCGTCCTTGCCCCAGCCCGACCGCCGTTGCAGGAGTGTGCCCCCGTGTCCGAGACCGCCGTCGACCTGAGCAGCGAGAGCAGCGACACCAGCGACACCAGCGAGACCGTGGAGAGCAGCGCCGACGTCATCGTGGTCGGCGCGGGTCCGGCCGGTGCGACCACCGCGTACTACCTGGCCCAGGCCGGGCTGGACGTCCTACTGCTGGAGAAGTCCGAGTTCCCGCGCGAGAAGGTCTGCGGTGACGGTCTGACGCCGCGTGCCACCAAGCAGCTGGTCGACATGGGCATCGACGTCTCGACCGACAACGGCTGGCTGCACAACAAGGGCCTGCGGATCATCGGCGGCGGCGTCCGGCTGGAGCTGGACTGGCCCGAGCTGTCCGCCTTCCCCGACTACGGCCTGGTCCGCAAGCGCGCCGACTTCGACGAGATCCTCGTCCGGCAGGCGCAGAAGGCGGGCGCGCGGCTGTACGAGCGCTGCAACGTCTCCGGCCCGGTGCTGGACGACCGGACGGGCCGGATCGTCGGCGTGACGGCCAAGTTGGGCGAGGAGAAGCGTCCCGTCACCTTCCGCGCCCCACTGGTCGTCGCCGCCGACGGCAACTCGACCCGGCTCTCGCTCGCGATGGGCCTGCACCGGCGCGAGGACCGCCCGATGGGCGTCGCGTACCGGACGTACTTCACCTCGCCCCGACACGACGACGACTACCTCGAGTCCTGGCTGGAGCTCTGGGACACCCGGGGCGGCGAGAAGAAGCTGCTGCCCGGCTACGGCTGGATCTTCGGCATGGGCGACGGCACCTCCAACGTCGGCCTCGGCATCCTCAACTCCTCACCCGCGTTCGGCGAGCTGGACTGGCGTGAGGTGCTCAAGTCCTGGTGCGCCAACATGCCGGCCGAGTGGGGCTACACCCCCGAGAACATGACCGACCCGATCCGTGGCGCCGCCCTGCCGATGGCCTTCAACCGCCAGCCGCACTACACCCGTGGCCTGCTGCTGGTCGGCGACGCGGGCGGCATGGTCAACCCGTTCAACGGCGAGGGCATCGCCTATGCGATGGAATCCGGCCAGCTCGCGGCGGGCGTCATCGTCCAGGCCCACGCCCGCCTGACCCCGGCCGGCCGCGAGAAGGCCCTCCAGGCGTACCCGGCCGTCCTCAAGGACGTCTACGGCGGCTACTACACCCTCGGCCGTGGCTTCGTGAAGCTGATCGGCAACCCCAAGATCATGCAGCTCGCCACCCAACGCGGCCTGACCCACCCGATCCTGATGAAGTTCGTCCTCAAGATGCTCGCCAACCTGACCGACCCCCAGGGCGGCGACGCGATGGACCGCATCATCAACGGGCTGGCCAAGGTCGCACCCGACGCATGATGTGCAACGGGGTGGAGCAGTAGCGCCCATTGACGCCAATGCCTGCTGACCTGCAGGCATTGGCGTGGGTAGCGTGCTCGCAGCGCATGAAGCCGCCCACCCCGGGGGCCGGGAGTCGGTCCGGCAGGGTGGGCGGCCCTGTGCTTGGTGTTCGCCGAAAGGTCAGAGGGGCCAGCGACTGACCGAGCCGTCGGGGGCGGCATAGCTGATGCTCTGCCCCGCAGTGGTTGCGTCGATGGTGAGCCACTCGCGGCGCGGGCGGTTCTGTCGGCGCCAGTGTTCGTGAGCGGCCTCGATCGACTTCCAGAGGTCGCGTGGACCCGTGGTCGTCACAGCGGGCGGCCCGTCCGCACGGTCACGGATGAAGGCGGCGGAGCTGTCCGCGTGGTCGTAGAGCGTGGTCACGTGCTGGCCGTCCACGAGCCGTCCGCGTCGCACGGTGGTCGGATTCATGTGCAAGTGGGCCCAGAACGAGAACCCGTAGTCGTCGAGGACCCGGCCGCTGGTCTCGGTCGTGCGCTGGGCGCCGTCGATCTGATCAGGCATGGCGAACAGGGGCTCGGGGCCGGACAACAACGGCATGAAGGCTGCTGGAGTGTGAAGAAATCGGCCGGCGGCACCGCCGTCGGGCAGCTTCGTCAGGCAGGCGACCGCACCCCCATCAAGGGTTCCCTTGATGGGGGCTACGATCACGCCGCCTGGTGCGCACTGGTCGAGCCAGGATTGCGGGATGCGGCGGACGGAGCAGGTCGCAATGATTCGGTCGAAGGGCCCACCGTCCGGCTGTCCAGCCGCACCGTCCCCCCGGAGCACCTTCGGTTCGAGCCCGGCCTCGCGCAGTCGAGTTCGCGCTGTCAGCACCAGCGGCGCGGTGTAGTCGATGGTGGTCACGTTCTCGGCACCGGCGAGATAGGACAAGAGCGCGGCGTTGTATCCGGTGCCGGTGCCGATCTCCAGCACCCGAGCACCGTGGTGAACGTCGAGTGCGTCAAGCATGTCAGCCATCAGGCTGGGCATGGTCGAGGACGATGTCGCCGCGCCGGTCCGGCCGTTGGGTGCGGCGTCTTCCGCGAGCATGCCGTCGACTTCGGTGATCAGCGCCTGGTCGGTGTAGACCTGACGCAGCCACTCGGCATCGGTGCCGTCTGTGACGCGCCATGGGACGTAGGCAGAGCCGACTCGGCGGTAGAACACCGGGACGAACGGGTGTCGGGGCACATTGAGGAATGCCTCGGCCACGCGGGAGGACAGGACGATGCTGCCACGTTCGATCTCGGTCACGAGCTCGATCCGCGCGCGCATGAGGAGCTGCTCGTCGTCGAGAATTTCGATCACGCGTTGATTCCTTCCAGGTGGTCACAGATGGTGGCCGTGATGGGCAGGCCGGTTGCCTGCTCGACGAAGGCGTATTGCCCGTTGGGGTTGACCTCGAGAAACCACCATTCGCCCGATGGCGTAACGACGAAGTCGAACGCGCCGTAAGGCAAGCCGAGTTGGGCGAGCATCCGTAGGACACCAGCGGCTACGGTGGGCGGGGGATCGCACGACTTGCAGGTGAGACTGTCGTAGTCGCTGCGCCAGTCGACGCGGGCGGCCGCAGAGCCGGCGTGGATCTCGGCGGCGAACAGCCGTTGGCCAACAACGGTTAGCCGTACCTCATACGCCTTGGGTACCCACTCTTGGAACAGATGAGCGGTGGTGGCGATATCGGGGTGCGGTAGATCGCTCGGCTGTAACACGTTGGCATACACGGCAACTGAGTGACCGTCGACCGTCCCCCGGATTGGGGTGAACGGCTTGTAGACCACGGGCGCTCCGAGGCCGTCCGCGAACTGTTTGGCCGCATCGGGATCGTTGGTGATCAGCGTCCGGGGGACGCCGAGGCCGCACTCGATGGCTACGCGGAGCTGCAGGGGCTTGTACTCGGCGTCAGCAGCGCGGCCGGGAGGCGGGAGCCATCGGCACGGAAGCGCAGAGAGTAGGCCGCCGAACCCTCGTCGGGCCTCTGCGGTGGCCACTGCTCGGGCTTCGGGCGGCATGTCGTCGGGGAACTCGGGGGATGTCGGGCGGCGGTAGTAGACCGCGCGGACCGTGGACAGGTCGAGTGCCCGACGGTCGGTCGTCAGCGTGCCGCGCCAGCCGGTCCCGTCGAGGCCGGCCGCAAGGGTCAGCCTCGACGGGAACCATGCCATGTCGGCCCGGAACACGGGCACAGCACGCCGGTTCAGTTCCTCGATCACGAGATCCGCTGTCGGGTCGAACGTTCCCGTGATCACGAGGACAGCACCGGAAGTTGGCAGCATGTCAGTCGTTGCTGCTTCCGGGGTCGTCCGGCGCGTCCATCTCGCCGGTCGGCGCGGTCGGCCCGTACGTCTTCGGCGGGGCACTGGTCATGTAGACGCCGGATGGAAGGCCTTCGTACGTGCAGGTCTGGGAGTCCTCGTTGTATCCGATGTCAGCCGGCAGGATGCCGTCGGCACCGGTGACGGGGGAGAGGAAGCGGAAGGCGAACGGGGCCGGCCCCTGGAGGTCATCCAACTCGGGCAGGGGCGTCGGGCCGGCCGTGCTTAGCGGCAGACGCGACTCGGGCCGGTCGAACACAAGATCGTGCGGGGTCTTGCGATCCATGGTTGTGGTAGGCATTGCTTTCCCTCTCATGGTTGATGGGGTGCATGTGCCATCCCCGCTCGCTGAGGGCGGGGAAGTCCTACTTGGTCTCGCGCGAGGGACCCCTGTCATCGGCTGCATCACGACGAGGCTCGCCAGGCGCTCTGTCAGGCGGAGGTAGCTCCTATGGCGGAGTGGGGCGCCCGGGCGCGACCGATTCGCTGGTTGGCATGGGTCCGGGGGGAGTTGAGGACACGGCGAAGCACCACCTCGCATCGGGCCGCCATCATCGGCAGCGCGTGCCGTTACCGTAGACCCACTCTCCGTAAGGTAGCAAGACTGAAACGCAAGCAGCCCCCCGGGGGGAACCGGGGGGCTGCTGTTTTGGCAGGTCAGAGCAGGTGGTCGAACTCGCCTGCCTTGACGCCGAGCACGAAGGCGCGCAGGCGGGCCCGATCAGTGGTGACAATCTTGTCAGGGTCGAGTGACTCGCGGATGTGGATCATGTCGGCGTCGCCCTGTGCCAACTCGACGGAGTTTCCGTCATTGCTGCCGCTGAAACTGGACTTCTGCCAGGTGAGCATTGCGCGATGGCCTTTCAGAGTTGGTACATGATGTGCTGGATCAGGCCCCATGAATCGCGCGCTGCGTGCGCACGAGGTGAGGTGCTCGCATCTACCGGAGGTAGGGAGATGCCACTCAGGTGGGCAAATGTCTTGCGGTACTCGGCTAGTTCAGCCTGGCTGCCAAGAAACTCTGACCTGTTCGGGTGATCGACGACCACGGTAGCAAGGTCGGCATGTCCAGGTTCGCAGATCAGAAACGGGCTCGGATACGGCGATGATTCCTCGACGGCCGACGGGAGGACCTGAATTTTCACATTCGGCAATGCCGCCATCTCCAGCAAGTGGATGAGCTGTTCGCGCATCTTCTGGGCGCCGGCGAAGCGCATGTGCAGGGCTGCCTCGTGAATTACGAACCGGAAGTCGGGAGCGCCGTCTTTGGTTAGCACAGACTGTCGCTCGTGCCGGAACTGCAGTGACATCTCCGGGTCGCTCACGGTTCTTCCGTACCGGTGCTCGTAGACCCTATTTGTGTACGCGGGTGTCTGTAGGAGTCCGGGCACGTAGAACGTCTCGTAGTTGTGGACGCTCTGTGCGACGCCTTCCATCTCCGCGAGATCGAGCGAGAAGTCGGGCATCTGGTTTTTGTAGCTCGTCCACCAGCCTTTGCCGTCGCTGGCTCCCATGTCGATGAGGGCATCGACGTACGGGGCATCTGTGCAACCGCATGCCACGGCGAGGGCGCGGACTCGGCCCGCGTCCAAACTGGTTCGCGCAGCCTCGATATGACTCAGCTGCGGACTGCCCATGCCGACGCGCTCGGCCGCTTCCTTGACGGTGAGCCCGGCTTCTTCGCGCAGTCGACGATACTCAGCGCCGATGCGCCGTTGCCGCTCGCTGATCTGGGTCCTGAGTGCCAAGGCCCACCCTTCCCTTCCGTGATGGGTGCAGTCTCGCCCGAGGGTGACCCCTGGCGCTACTTGCCCACCTGAAGCATGACGGGTGGGGCGCGCCAAGCCGAGAAGGGGTTGCAATGTTGAAACTCTATCTCTGCCGTAAGTGTTGCATCGCTCACTGACGTCACGTCAGGAGGCCGGAAGTGCACCCCGGACGAGCACGACGGCTTGCACGTCCGGCCGAGGGTTGTGCCTGGTCGACCAACTCGCCGACGAATGAGGAGTCGAAGAGATCGGGACGTACGGGAAGGCCGTGTGGGCGACCACGGCCGCCGTTGTGGCGACGGCAGCCTGACGCTCGCGGGCCGGCGGTGAGTGAAAGCCAGCCTTGCTGTCGGCCCGACCGACAAAGCATCTGGTGAACAAGGGAGGGTGACCGATGGCCAGTTGCGGGATTCCGCGCCGAAGGCGGTCCTAGTCGACCGTATGTCGTCCGACGCCTCGTTACCCGGGCTACATCGGGACATCCGCCCGTCCAGAGCTACGCCATCACCGACGCGCGATGCAACGGCCTGGAGCCTGACCGACGTTGTGTTCGGGAGGGGCATGGTGTCGTTGCGTGCGGTGGGGTCGGGGCCAATGAACACGCAGCTGCCGCCTGGCCCTTGGCGTACGGGTCGGGTGTGATCGTGATCCCGAACCCTTCCGGGTGCGGCGAGCCTTCGCGTTGCCAGGCTTCGACGGCGTGCTCGCGGCAGAGGATCAGGCGGAGAAGTCGCCGCAGTGATCGAACTCGCCGTTTCGCGCACCAAGTAGGGAGCCCGCCCACTTCCGTGGCGTGGTGCGCACGATGACGTCCGCGGAGTCTGACTCGCGGACTTCAATGAAGCCGTCGACGGTTCGAATCTCGACGCACTCATTGGAGTTCCCGCTGAATGACGACTTCTGCCAGTCGCTCATCTTGGTTGCCAACCTCTCAGGCCTTCCTTGATGCGGCGGATGAGGTCGCGGGCCGCGCTGGGACGGGATTCATCCGGGGTCATGTTTCGTCTTGCTTGGGAACCAGGAAGAAGGCGTCCCAGACCGCCGCCACCTGCGCATCCGGCGTTAGTTCGGCGGGGGCTTCGTCGTCCGGCCAGCGACTGGAGTCGATCGCGGCGATCTGCTCGTCCATGTCGCGGAAGACGTTTCCACTCCGCAGGACGACGTGCTCGTTGTCGAGTGAGATGGAAAAGCGCTGCTTGACCATCTGCTGAGTGTATGGCGCCGGGTACTGCCAGGCCGAGGAACACGGTTGTCCAGGTGGAGTTGGCCCATGGCTGAGCGGCCACTGCCGTCACCAGCCGCAAGAGTCGACGGAGGGGGCGTGAGCAAAGCTCACGCCCCCTCCGTGCTGCTGTCAGACCCGCGCAGCGACCTGCGCCGGTGCGGGGTGCTCGGGGCCGTCGGCGGGTGCCGCTGGGCGGCGGAGGAGGAGTAGGACGGCGGCGCCGCCGAGGAGGCCCAGGGCGCCCGAGACGAGGAAGGCGTCGCGGAGGCCGGTGGCGAAGGCGGAGTCGACGGTGTGGGCCAGGGTCGGGGTGTGGGCGATGAGGGGGCCCGCCTGGCCGCCGGTCAGGGCGTCGGCCGTGCGCTGCGGGTCCGGGAGGGAGTGGTCGGAGCGGAGGGAGTCGAGCAGGCCGGACTGGAAGACCGCGCCGAGGACGGCGATGCCGAGGGCGTTGCCGAGTTGGCGCGACGTGTTGAGGGTGCCGCCCGCCATCCCGGCGCGGGTGTGCGGGACGGCGGCCATTGCGGCGGCGGCCATCGCGGGGGTGGCCAGGCCGACACCGGCGCCGGTCACCGCCAGGCCGAGGACCAGGGCCGTCCAGGTGGAGTCGGCGCCGATGGTGGCCAGCAGCAGGGCGCCGACGCCGATCAGCAGCAGGCCGCCGCCGATGGTGAACCGGGGCGGGACGCCGTGCAGCTTCTTCCCGGCGACGGCCGAGGCCACGAAGGCCACGATGCTCATCGGCAGCATCGTCAGACCGGCTGTCACCGGGCCCATGCCGCGTACCGACTGGAGCCAGAGCGAGGTGTAGACGAGGTACGAGAAGGCGGCCACCGAGAGCAGCAGCCCGCCGATCATGATGCCGACGAAGGCCGGGCTGCGGAACAGCCCGAGGTCGAGCATCGGCCGGGTGCTGCGCAGTTCGATCAGGACGAAGGCGAGCAGCGAGAGCGCGCTCAGGGCGAACAGGCCGAGGGTGGTGGTGGAGGTCCAGCCGTTGTCACCGACCCGGATCAGCGCGTACGTCAGCGCGCCGGCGGCGAGGGTGAAGCTGATCAGGCCGGGCAGGTCGACGCCGCGTGCCTGCGGGTTGCGGGACTCCTTCACCACCCGGAGGGTGACCAGCACCGCCAGCACGCTGACCGGCAGGTTGACGAAGAAGATCCAGCGCCAGTCGAGGTGCTCGGTCAGCAGCCCGCCGAGTACCGGACCGGCCGCCGCCGCAGCGCCGTTCACCGCACCCCAGACACCGAACGCGATGCCCCGGTCCTTGCCCTGGTACGCGCCGCTGAGCAGCGCCATCGTGGTGGCGAACATCGCCGCGCCGCCGATGCCCTGCAGCCCCCGGAAGGCGATCAGCATCCCGGGCCCGGTCGCCAGACCGCAGGCCAGCGAGGCGACGGCGAACAGGACGAGCCCGCCCAGGTACACCTTGCGGCGTCCGATCAGGTCGGCGAGCGAGCCGGCGCCGAGCAGCAGGGCGGCGAGTGCCAGGGCGTAGATGTCCAGCACCCACTGCAGGTCGGCGAAGGTGGTGTGCAGGCTGGTGGCCATGTCGGGCAGGGCGACGGTCACGATGGTGACGTCGACCAGCAGCATGAACGCGCCCAGGCACACCGCTGTGAGCGGTAGCCACTTACGCATCAGAGTTCTCCTCGGTCGTTCCGGTTCCGCCGGACAACCCCTGCCCGCGCTCTACGAAAGTCGCAGCCGGTGGACGGATCGGACCATCCAGCTCGGTATGAACGGCGGATTCCGATGTCGTGGGGCTCTGTAATGATGGAAACCATGAACGAAGAGGTGGAGCTGGACGAACTCGACCGGGCGATCGTGCAGGCGCTGATGATCGACGGCCGGGCCGCGTTCAGCCGGATCGCCGAGCTGTTGGAGGTCTCGGACCAGACGGTGATCCGCCGCTACCGGCGGCTGCGCGGCGGCGGGTGGCTGCGCGTGGTCGGGCTGCCGCTGGGGCACCGGCTCGGGCTGTTCGAGTCCTGGCTTCGGATCCAGTGCGTCCCGGACGCGGCGATCGCGGTGGCCGACGCGCTGGCCCGGCGGCCGGACATCTCCTGGGTGACGCTCAACTCCGGCGGTACCGAGATCCACTGCATCACCAAGGCCCGGACCGCGCAGGACCGGGACACGCTGCTGCTGGAGAAGCTGCCCGGCACCCGCCGGGTCACCGCGATCTCCGCGCACACCATCCTCCGGATGTACATGGGCGGGCCGGGGCGGTGGGGTGGTCTCGACGTCCTCACCGGGCCGCAGGTGACGGCGCTGGAGCACCCTCTCACCGACGCCGGCGGTGGCCGGGTGCGGTTGGACGAGGCCGAGCTGGCGATGCTCGCCGTACTGGCCCGGGACGGCCGGGCCGGCT
Organism: Kitasatospora sp. MAP5-34; assembly: GCF_029894335.1. GTDB lineage: Bacteria > Actinomycetota > Actinomycetes > Streptomycetales > Streptomycetaceae > Kitasatospora. The sequence continues at coordinate 97,576 of NZ_JARXZC010000017.1, forward strand.
ACCCCGAACTCGCCCGCGCGGCCGGTCTCTCCGAGTCCACCGTCCGCCGCCGCCTCGACCAGCTGCGGGAGAGCGGCGCGCTCTACTTCGACGTCGAGATCGACCCGCTGCTGCTCGGCTTCCAGACCCAGGCCGTGCTGCTGGCCACCGTCGCACCCGCTGACCTCGCGGCAGCCGGTGCCGCGCTCGGTCGGCATCCGGAGGTCCCGTTCGCTGCGGCGATCACCGGCTCGGCGAACCTGCTCGCGGTGGTGACCTGCCGGGACACCGACGCGCTGTACGAGTACCTCACCGAGCACATCGGCGCGCTCAAGGCCGTCCAGCACGTCGAGTTGGTACCGCTGATCCGTACGGTGAAGCGGGCCGGGATGCTGATGGAGGGCTCCCGCCTGGTCGACCCGCCCGGTCAGGCTTCCTGAGGCCCGGGCGGGCCGACTCGTAACGGAGGCCGGTTCAGTGGGCGCTGATCCGGACCTGCTTGATGTTGACCGGGAGGTTCGGGAAGCCGTCGCCGGGGCCGTTCTGGCCGTCCTCGCCGCCGGCCGCGATCTTCTGCAGGACGTCCATCCCGGCCGTCACCTTGCCGAAGGGGGTGTAGGCGGGGGAGAGCTTGGTGTCCTTCCAGACGAAGAAGAACTGGCTGCCGTTGGTGTTCGGGCCGGAGTTGGCCATCGCGACCGTACCGGCGGGGTACGTCGCGCCGGTCAGGTTCTCGTCCGGGAAGGAGTAGCCGGGGCCGCCGCTGCCGGTGCCCGTCGGGTCGCCGCACTGCAGGACCCAGAGCCGCTGGGTGGTCAGCCGGTGGCAGTGGCTGCGGTTGAAGAAGCTGTGCTCGGCCAGGAAGCGGAACGAGAAGGTGGTGCACGGCGCCTGGGCCGTCAGGGCCTCGAACCTGACAGAGCCTTGACTGGTTTGCAGGGTCGCGCTGTACGGCTTGGCGGCCTTCTTCGCGTCGAAGACCGGTATGCCCTTGAAGTTGTCGGCGGGCACAGCCGGTGTGTACACGCAGGTCGAAGGCGTGGCGGGCGCTGCGGGGGCGGCGACGGCGGCGCCGGCCGACGTGGTCAGGCTGAGCGGCAGCGAGGTGGCTGCCACCAGCAACGACCAGTGTTTTCTTCTCATCTGAGGGTACCTCCGGAGCGTGTTGTCATGGCGCCCTCATCCCTGCCCCAAGTCGGGGACGCCATGCGGCGGCACGGGAACAAATCGATTGATCGCCGGTGCTCCGGTACGCGAGGATGGTTCGCCACTTGGACCGACCGGTCCTACAGTGAGCGAGATCCGTCCGACGGTGTACGGGCCTTTCAGCCAACTACCCCGGAGGGAACCGCTATGCGCGCGACTTCACAGAGCGTCCGTGATCTGCCCGTACTCGCCGTCGCCGTGGTCTGGGGCTCCAGCTTCCTGGTCCTGAAGCAAGTCGCCGACCAGAACACCGTACTTGGCACGCTGGTGCTCCGATTCGGGCTGGTGATACCGCTGTTGGCGGTGTTCGCCTGGCGCTCGCTGCGCAGGCTGAGCCGGCGGGAGTGGCTCGGCGGGGCGTCGTTGGGCGTCATCCTCGCCGCGATCTTCCTGCTGGAGACGTACGGTGCCGTGCACACCTCGGCGACCCACGCCGGGCTGATCGTCAGCCTCACCATGGTCTTCACCCCGCTCGCCGAGAGCGCTGTCCGGCGGACGTCGTTGCCACGGGTCTTCCTCGGGGCGGCCGGGCTCTCGGTGCTGGGCGTCGCGCTGCTGACCGGGGGCGGCGGGCTCAAGGGCCCGAACCTCGGCGACCTGCTGATGCTCGGATCGGCCCTGGTCCGGACGGTCCACGTACTCGCGATGTCCCGCACCAGGTCGATCAAGGGGACGGACGCGCTCGCCCTGACCTGGATCCAACTCGCCACCGCCGGACTGATCTTCCTGCTGGTCTCCCCGCTGGCCGGCGCCTCGCCGCTCGCCGTGGCGGAGTCGTTCGGGCCGCGCGAGTGGACGGGCCTGCTCTACCTGTCGGTGCTCTGCACGGTGTTCGCGTTCCTGGTCCAGATGTGGGCGGTCAGGGCCACCTCGCCGTCACGGGTCAGCCTGCTGCTCGGCACCGAGCCGCTCTGGGCCGCGCTCTTCGGCACGGTGGTCGGTGGTGACCGGCTGAGCGCCCTCGCCATGTTCGGCGGGGTGCTGATCCTGGTCGGCACCGAGTGGGGGCGCCGCACGATGAAGCCCGGGGCCCCAGCGGCGGCGGAGCCAGTGGAGTCGGTGGAGGCCGCCGAGGACCGGGCCGAGGTCACCGTCTGACCGTTTCGGCCGCAGCGAGGGGCGCGGGGAACCGTGCGAAGCGGAAGGCCTCGCGCGGTTCCCCGCGCCCCTGTTCGTGCTTGGGCACGTGCGCTTGTGAACGAAAGGTCAAGCGCACGTACGAGGGGTGCCACCCGGGAGGGTGAGGTCCTCTATCACGTCAACCTGAAGCCCAAAAATTTGCGATACGCGACGCATGATTGATATAGGGCCAAGGCTCTGACCAGTCGCTTCGCAGATAAATGCGACTGATTGTGGTCATTTGCCTTCGCTGCGTAGATAGATCGCGACTTGATCGCCTTGGTGATCGTTTGTCAGGTGGCGCAGATCACAAAGATCGTCCAGAACTGCGTGTCGCAGATCACAAGCGGACGGGCATAGGATGCGCACGTTCCGGGCTTTGTGAACTGCCTCACATGGGGTGGATCTCAGGAACTGGATCACGGGTCGACCAGAGCGTGACCTGTTGATTCCGATCTGCAGTCAAGGACGACTGGACGGAGGGAGCGGGGCCTCATGAATGCCTACGCGCCGATCCTCGTACTCGGTGCCATCGCGGCGGCGTTCGCGGTCGGTTCCGTCGTGATGGCCTCACTGACCGGCCCGAAGCGCTACAACCGGGCCAAGTTGGAGGCGTACGAGTGCGGCATCGAGCCGACCCCGCAGCCGGTGGGCGGCGGTCGGTTCCCGATCAAGTACTACCTCACGGCGATGCTCTTCATCGTCTTCGACATCGAGATCGTCTTCCTCTATCCGTGGGCGGTCAGCTTCGACGCCCTCGGGATCTTCGGGCTGGTGGAGATGCTCCTGTTCATCGCCACCGTCTTTGTCGCGTACGCCTACGTCTGGCGTCGCGGCGGTCTGGAGTGGGACTGACGCTCCTTGTGAACACGGGGGCAAACCACCGGACTTGAGGGCCGGACCTGCGAGCCGGACTTGAGAGGCTGAGAGGGATCTGATGGGAATCGAGGAGAAGCTGCCGAGCGGCTTTCTGCTCACCAGCGTGGAGACGGCCGCGGGGTGGGTGCGCAAGGCGTCGCTCTTCCCGGCCACCTTCGGGCTGGCCTGCTGCGCGATCGAGATGATGACGACGGGGGCCGGCCGCTACGACCTGGCCCGGTTCGGCATGGAGGTCTTCCGGGGCTCGCCCCGGCAGGCCGATCTGATGATCGTGGCAGGCAGAGTCAGCCAGAAGATGGCCCCGGTCCTGCGCCAGGTGTACGACCAGATGGCCAACCCCAAGTGGGTCATCTCGATGGGCGTCTGCGCCTCCTCGGGCGGGATGTTCAACAACTACGCGATCGTCCAGGGCGTGGACCACATCGTCCCGGTCGACATCTACCTGCCCGGCTGTCCGCCGCGTCCGGAGATGCTGATGGACGCGATCCTCAAGCTCCACGACAAGATCCAGCACGAGCCGCTCGGCGTGAACAAGCGCCGTGCGGAGGAGCTCGGCGAGGCCTTCGCCCTGCAGGCCACCCCGGTCAGCGAGATGCGGGGGAAGCTGCGATGAGCGCCCCAGTACCTGAGAGCGGCTTGCCCGTGGCCCGCAAGGAGCTCCCGATCGAGGTGGTCGGCAAGCGCCAGGGCATGTTCGGCGCCCAGGGCACCGGCGACACCTCCGGCTTCGGCGGCCTGACCGCGCCGATCGCGCTGCCCCCGGCGAGCGTCCGCCCGTACGGTGGCTGGTTCGACGAGGTCGCCGACGAGTTCGAGGGCGCGTTGGAGGAGCAGGGGCTCGACCCGGCCGACGTGATCGACAAGACCGTGGTGGACCGGGGTGAACTCACCTTCCACGTGGCCCGCGAGCACCTGCTGAAGGCCGCCCGGACGCTGCGCGACGATCCCGCCCTGCGCTTCGAGCTCTGCCTCGGCGTGGACGGCGTGCACTACCCGCACGACAAGGGGCGGGAGTTGCACGCGGTGTACCAGCTGCGCTCGATCACCCACGGCCGCCTGCTGCGGGTCGAGGTCTCGGCGCCGGACAGCGACCCGCGCGTCCCGTCGGTGGTCAGCGTCTACCCGACCAACGACTGGCACGAGCGCGAGGCGTACGACTTCTTCGGCCTGATCTTCGAAGGCCACCCCGCCCTCACCCGGATCATGATGCCGGACGACTGGCTGGGCCACCCGCAGCGCAAGGACTACCCGCTCGGCGGCATCCCCGTCGAGTACAAGGGTGCCCAGATCCCGGCTCCCGACCAGCGGAGGTCGTACTCATGAGCACCACCGACTACGAGCACGCCGGTGCCCGCGACACCACCGAGGGCCGGGTCTTCACCGTCACCGGTGGCGACTGGGGCGAGGTGGTCGAGGCCATCGGCCGGGCCGACGACGAGCGCATCATCGTCAACATGGGCCCCCAACACCCCTCCACCCACGGGGTGTTGCGCCTGATCCTGGAGATCGACGGCGAGACGGTGAAGGAGGCCCGCTGCGGCATCGGCTACCTGCACACCGGCATCGAGAAGAACATGGAGTTCCGGAACTGGGTCCAGGGCACCACCTTCGTGACCCGGATGGACTACCTGACCCCGCTGTTCAACGAGACCGCGTACTGCCTGGCCGTCGAGAAGCTGCTCGGGATCACCGACCAGATCCCCGACCGGGCCACCGTCATCCGGGTCATGATGATGGAGCTCAACCGGATCTCCTCGCACCTGGTCTGCCTGGCCACCGGCGGGATGGAGATCGGCTCCACGACACTGATGATCTACGGCTTCCGGGACCGTGAACTGATCCTGGACGTCTTCGAGTTGGTCACCGGCCTGCGGATGAACCACGCGTACGTCCGGCCCGGCGGCCTGGCCCAGGACCTGCCGCCGGGGGCCGTCGACCAGGCCCGCGAGGCCGTCAAGCTGCTCCGCGCGCGGATGCACGAGTACGACAAACTCGCCACCAACAACCCGGTGTTCAAGGCCCGTCTGGTCGACGTCGGCTTCCTCGACCTGGCCGGCTGCCTGGCGCTCGGCGCCACCGGCCCGATCCTGCGGGCCACCGGCCTGCCGCACGACCTGCGCAAGTCCGACCCGTACTGCGGGTACGAGACCTACGACTTCGAGGTCGCGACTGCCGACACCGCCGACTCCTACGGCCGGTTCCTGATCCGGCTGGAGGAGATGCGGCAGGCGCTGCGGATCGTCGAGCAGTGCCTGGACCGGCTGAAGCCCGGCCCGGTGATGGTCGCCGACAAGAAGATCGCCTGGCCGGCCCAACTCGCGGTCGGCCCGGACGGGATGGGCAACTCGCTCGACCACATCCGGAAGATCATGGGCACCTCGATGGAGGCCCTGATCCACCACTTCAAGCTGGTCACCGAGGGCTTCCGGGTCCCGGTCGGCCAGGCGTACGTGGCGGTCGAGTCGCCGAAGGGCGAGCTCGGGGTGCACGTGGTGAGCGACGGCGGGACGCGCCCGTACCGCGTCCACTTCCGCGACCCCTCGTTCACCAACCTGCAGTCGATGGCGGCGATGTGCGAGGGCGGTCAGGTCGCCGACGTGATCGTCGCGGTGGCCGGGATCGACCCGGTGATGGGAGGCGTGGACCGGTGACCAGTACTGAACTCGGCCTGCCGGCACTGCCGGCCAAGCCGTACCCCGCAGAGGTGCACGCCCGACTGGCCGAGGACGCCGCCGAGTTGATCGGCCGCTACCCCGTCGCCCGCTCGGCGCTGCTGCCGCTGCTGCACCTCGTGCAGGCCGAGGAGGGCTTCGTCAGCCCGAGCGGAATCCGGTTCTGCGCCGAGCAGTTGGAGCTGACCACCGCCGAGGTGACGGGCGTCGCGACCTTCTACACGATGTACCGGCGCAGGCCCGCCGGGACGTACCACGTAGGTGTGTGCACCAACACGCTCTGCGCGGTGCTCGGTGGCGACCAGATCTTCGACGAGTTGCAGCAGCACCTCGGGATCAAGAACAACGAGACCACCGCCGACGGCGAGATCTCGATCGAGCACATCGAGTGCAACGCCGCCTGCGACTACGCCCCCGTGGTGATGGTCAACTGGGAGTTCTTCGACAACCAGACGCCCGAGAGCGCCAAGCAACTGGTCGACGACCTGCGCGCGGGCCGGGACGTCCTGCCGACCCGGGGCGCCAAGCTCTGCTCGTTCAAGGACACCGCCCGTGTGCTGGCCGGCTTCGCCGACGAGCGCCCGGGCGTGGTGGACGCGTCCGGCGCGGGCGGCGCCCCCTCGATGGCCGGGCTGCGGCTCGCCAGGGGCGAGACCCTGCCGGGTACTCCGGGCACCAAGGTCGTGGCCCCCCGGCACGAAGGGACGGAAGCGTGATGACCTCCGCAGAGCCGGCCGAGAAGTTGCTCTCCCCGGTACTCTCCGACTGCTGGGACGACGACCGCCCCTGGACCCTGGACACCTACCTGCGCCATCAGGGCTACCAGGGCCTGCGGGCCGCCCTCGCCATGCCGCCGGACGACGTGATCGCGCTGGTCAAGGACTCCGGGCTGCGCGGCCGTGGCGGCGCGGGCTTCCCGACCGGGCTGAAGTGGCAGTTCATCCCGCAGAACGACGGCAAGCCGCACTACCTGGTGGTGAACGCGGACGAGTCCGAGCCGGGCACCTGCAAGGACATCCCGCTGCTCTTCGCCAACCCGCACTCGCTGATCGAGGGCATGATCATCGCCTCGTACGCGATCCGCTGCGACCACGCCTTCATCTACCTGCGCGGCGAGGTCGTCCCCGTGCTGCGCAGGCTGCAGGCGGCCGTGGCCGAGGCGTACGCAGCGGGTTACCTCGGCAAGAACATCCTCGGTTCGGGTATCGACCTCGACATCACCGTGCACGCGGGCGCCGGGGCGTACATCTGCGGCGAGGAGACGGCGCTGCTCGACTCCCTGGAGGGCCGGCGCGGCCAACCCCGTCTGCGCCCGCCCTTCCCGGCCATCGCAGGCCTGTACGCCTGCCCGACGGTGGTCAACAACGTCGAGTCGATCGCCTCGGTGCCGCCGATCCTGACCCGGGGCAAGGAGTGGTTCAAGTCGCTCGGGACGGAGAAGTCCCCCGGCTTCACGCTCTACTCGCTCTCCGGGCACGTCACCAACCCCGGGCAGTACGAGGCGCCGCTCGGGGTGACGCTCCGTCAGATCCTGGACATCAGTGGGGGAGTGCGAGCTGGGCACCGGCTGAAGTTCTGGACCCCCGGTGGGTCCTCGACGCCGATGTTCACCGACGCGCACCTCGACGTGCCGCTCGACTACGAGGGGGTCGGCGCGGCCGGCTCGATGCTCGGGACGAAGGCGCTGCAGATCTTCGACGAGACCACCTGCGTGGTCCGCGCCGTCACCCGCTGGACGGAGTTCTACGCGCACGAGTCCTGCGGCAAGTGCACCCCGTGCCGTGAAGGCACCTACTGGCTGGTGCAGTTGCTCAGGCGGATCGAGGCGGGCGAGGGTGTCCAGGGCGACCTGGAGAAGCTGCTCGACATCGCCGACAACATCAACGGCAAGTCCTTCTGCGCGCTCGGCGACGGTGCGGCCAGCCCGATCGTCTCCTCGCTGCAGTACTTCCGGTCCGAGTACGAGCGGCATCTCACCGAGCGGCGCTGCCCGTTCGACCCGGCGGCCTCCACCGTCTGGGCCCACCGCTCCACCCACGAGTCCGCCACCGAGAGGGAGGTGCACGCATGACGGTCACCGAGCCAGCCAGGACCGCCACCGACCTCGTCACGCTCACCATCGACGGCGTGGAAGTCCAGGTCCCCAAGGGGACGTTGGTGATCCGCGCAGCCGAGCAGATCGGCACCCAGGTCCCGCGCTTCTGCGACCACCCGCTGCTCGACCCGGTCGGCGCCTGCCGGCAGTGCATCGTGGAGATCGAGGGCCAGCGCAAGCCGGTCGCCTCCTGCACGATCCCGGTCACCGAGGGCATGGTGGTCCGTACCCAACTCAGCTCGCCCGTCGCCGAGAAGGCGCAGCGCGGCGTGATGGAGCTGCTGCTGATCAACCACCCGCTGGACTGCCCGGTCTGCGACAAGGGCGGCGAGTGCCCACTGCAGAACCAGGCGATGTCCACCGGCGGCGCGGACTCCCGCTTCGAGGGCATGAAGCGGACGTACCAGAAGCCGATCCCGCTGAGCACCCAGGTGCTGCTGGACCGCGAGCGCTGCGTGCTCTGCGCCCGCTGCACCCGCTTCTCGCAGCAGATCGCCGGTGACCCGTTCATCGAACTGCTGGAGCGCGGGGCGCTGGAGCAGGTCGGCATCGGCTCGGACGAGCCGCTGAGCTCGTACTTCTCCGGCAACACCATCCAGATCTGCCCGGTCGGCGCGCTGACCTCGGCGGCGTACCGTTTCCGCTCCCGCCCGTTCGACCTGGTCTCCTCGCCGAGCGTCTGCGAGCACTGCTCGTCGGGCTGTTCGCTGCGGACGGACCACCGCCGGGGCAAGGTGCTGCGGCGGCTGGCGGGCGACGAGCCCGAGGTGAACGAGGAGTGGAGCTGCGACAAGGGCCGCTTCGCCTTCCGCTACGGCCAGTCGCGCGAGCGCCTGAGCACGCCGCTGGTCCGTGACTCCCGGACCGGCGAACTCGCCCCCGCCTCCTGGCCGGAGGCGCTCGCCAAGGCCGCCGCCGGGCTGCTCGGCAGCCGGGCCGCCGTGCTCAGCGGGGGCCGGGTGACGGTCGAGGACGCGTACGGCTACGCCAAGTTCGCCCGCGTCGTGCTCGGCACCAACGACGTCGACTTCCGGGCCCGCCCGCTCAGCGGCGAGGAGGCGGACTTCCTGGCCGCCGCCGTCGCCGGGCACGGGGTGGACCTGGACGGTGACGGGGTCACGTACCAGGCGCTTGAGGTCGCACCGGCCGTGCTGCTCGCGGGCTTCGAGCCCGAGGAGGAGTCGCCGATCGTCTTCCTGCGGCTGCGCAAGGCCAACCGCGCGCACGGGATGCCGGTGTTCTCGATCGCCTCGCACCGCTCGCGCGGGCTCGGGAAGTTGCACGGCGCGCTGCTGCCCGCCGCGCCCGGCACCGAGGCCGAGTGGCTGGCCGCGCTCGCGGACGACGAGGGCCTCGCCGACGAGGCCGGGCGGGCGGCCGGACTGCTGCGTGAACCCGGTGCGGTGATCCTGGTCGGCGAACGGCTGGCCACCGTCTCCGGTGCGCTCACCGCCGCGCTCCGGCTGGCCCACGCCACCGGCGCCCGGCTCGCCTGGATCCCGCGCCGGGCGGGTGAGCGCGGCGCCGTCGAGGCGGGCGCGCTGCCCGGCCTGCTGCCCGCCGGCCGTCCGGCCTCGGTGGCGGCCGCTCGGGCCGAAGCCGCCGCCGTCTGGGGCGTCGCCGACCTGCCCGCCCGCCTCGGCCGGGACACCGACCAGATCCTGGCGACCGCCGCCCACGGCGATCTGGACGCGCTGGTGGTCGGCGGCCTGGACCTGGACGACCTGGCCGATCCGGCGCTCGCCGAGGAGGCGCTCGCCCGGGTGCCGTTCGTGGTCGCGCTGGAGCTGCGCCCGTCCGCCGTCACCGAGCACGCCGACGTGGTGTTCCCGGTCGCGGCGGTGGCGGAGAAGGCCGGCACCTTCCTGGACTGGGAGGGCCGGGTGCGGATGTTCGAGGCCGCGCTCAAACCGGACCAGCTGATGCGAGCCCAACCGCACTCGGACGTAAGGGTGCTGAACATGCTCGCCGACGCGCTCGGCCACTCGCTGGGCCTGCCCGACGTCCGCGCCGCGCGCCTGGAGCTGGACCGCTTCGCGCCGTGGACGGGCGACCGCCCGGCGGCCCCGACCGCACACCCCGCGCCGCTGCCCCGCCCGGCCACCGGCCAGGCCGTGCTGGCCGGGCACCGGCTGCTGCTGGACAACGGCTCGCTGCAGGCGGGTGACGACCACCTGGCCGGCACCCGGCACCCGGCGGTCGCCCGGCTCTCGGCCGGCAGCGCGAAGGAGATCGGCGCCACCAGGGCCGTACGCGTGACCGGCCCGGCCGGTTCGCTCGTCCTGCCGCTGGAGATCACCGCCGAGCTGCCCGACCGTACGGTCTGGCTGCCGCTCAACTCCACGCCGGGCGGCGCCCATCGCACCCTCGGCACCACGGTCGGGCACCTCGTCACGATCGCTTCGGCAGACTCGGCGCACTCGCCGGAGGTGGCCTCATGACGTCCGTTGCCGCCTACGAGACCCTCGGGTTCTTCGGTCACGACCCGTGGTGGCTGGTCCTGCTCAAGGCGGTGTTCGTCTTCGCCTTCCTGGTCCTCACGGTGCTGATCGCGATCGTCTGGGAGCGCAAGGTCGTCGCCTGGATGCAGCTGCGGATCGGCCCGAACCGGCACGGCCCCTGGGGTCTGCTGCAGTCGCTCGCCGACGGCATCAAGCTCGCGCTCAAGGAAGACCTGGTGGTCGCCGGAGCCGACAAGGTGGTCTACGTGCTGGCGCCCGTGATCGCCGCGATCCCGGCCTTCATGGCCTTCGCGGTGATCCCGTTCGGCCCGGCCGGCGACGAGGTCTCGATCTTCGGGACGCGTACGCCGCTGCAGCTCACCGACCTGCCGATCGCGCTGCTCTACATCCTGGCGACCGCCTCGATCGGCGTGTACGGGATCGTGCTGGCGGGCTGGTCCTCCGGTTCCACGTACCCGCTGCTCGGCGGGCTGCGGTCGGCGGCACAGGTGATCAGCTACGAGATCGCGATGGGCCTGTCGTTCGCGGCGGTGTTCATCTACTCGGGCTCGATGTCGACCTCGGAGATCGTCTCCGCCCAGCAGCCGAAGTGGTTCGCGGTGCTGCTGCCGGTCTCGTTCATCGTCTACATCATCGCGATGGTCGGCGAGACCAACCGCGCGCCCTTCGACCTCCCCGAGGCCGAGGGCGAGTTGGTCGGTGGCTTCAACACCGAGTACAGCTCGCTGAAGTTCGCGATGTTCATGCTGGCGGAGTACGTCAACATGGTGACCGTCTCGGCGCTGGCGAGCACGCTCTTCCTCGGTGGCTGGCGGGCTCCGGCCCCGATCAGCACGTTCTGGGCGGGGGCCAACCACGGCTGGTGGCCGATGCTCTGGATCATCATCAAGATCCAGCTGCTGCTGTTCTTCTTCATCTGGCTGCGCGGCACGCTGCCCCGGCTGCGCTACGACCAGTTCATGAAGCTGGGCTGGAAGGTCCTGATCCCGGTCTCGCTGGTCTGGCTGGTGATGGTCGCCAGCGTGCGGGCCCTGCGCAACGAGGGCTACGACTTCAGCAAGGTGGTCCTCTACGTCGGGGCGCCGATCGGCGTGATCCTGCTGCTGGTGCTGCTCCGGGACTTCTTCAAGCACCAGGCCGAGCCTCCTGTCGAGGCCGAGCCCGAGCCGGAGTTCGACCCGATGGCGGGCGGGTACCCGGTGCCGCCGCTGCCCGGGCAGGAGCTGCCGCCCGTCCCGCGCCGGCCCAGCCGGGCCCCGCAGTTGCAGGAAGCACTGAACGCCGGTGCCCTCCCCCAGCCTTCGGCCGGGGGGACCCCCATCGCCGACCATTCCGAAGGGAGCTGAACCGACATGCCAGACTCCGACACCGGCCCTGACACCCCCGACAGGCCGTCGATCCTGGGCCCGGCCGCAGGCTTCGGCGTGACCTTCAAGGCCATGTTCAAGAAGCGGCTGACCGAGCAGTACCCGGAGCAGAAGAAGCCCACCGCCCCCCGCTTCCATGGCCGCCACCAGCTGAACCGGCACCCGGACGGCCTGGAGAAGTGCGTCGGCTGCGAACTCTGCGCCTGGGCCTGCCCCGCCGACGCGATCTACGTCGAGGGCGCGGACAACACCGACGAGGAGCGCTACTCGCCCGGCGAGCGGTACGGCGCGGTCTACCAGATCAACTACGCCCGCTGCATCCTCTGCGGGCTCTGCATCGAAGCCTGCCCGACCCGGGCACTGACGATGACCAACGAGTACGAACTCGCCGACTCCTCCCGCGAATCCCTGATCTTCACCAAGGAACAGCTGCTGGTCGGCCTCACCGAGGGCATGGTCGACGTCCCGCACTCGATCTTCCCGGGGGCCGACGAAGGCGCCTACTACCGGGGCGAGATCAACGCGGCGGCGCCCGGCACCGTCCAGCAGGAGCGCACGGACCGGGAGAAGGAGGTGCACTCATGACCCCCACGGGGATGACCTCCACCGGCGAAGCCGTACAGTTCTGGATCCTCGCCGTGATCGCCGTCGGCGGCGCGCTCGGCATGCTGCTGATGAAGAAGGCCGTGCACAGCGCGCTCTGCCTGGCGGCCACCATGATGGCCCTGGCGGTCTGTTACCTCGCCCAGGGCGCGGTCTTCCTGGGCATCGTGCAGATCGTCGTCTACACCGGCGCGATCATGATGCTCTTCCTCTTCGTGGTGATGCTGGTCGGCGTCACCTCCGAGGACTCGCTCAAGGAGCAGCTGAAGGGCCAGCGGGTGGCCGCCGTGATCTGCGGCCTCGGCTTCGGGGTGCTGCTGGTCGCGGGCATCGCGAACGCGAAGCTGAGCCAGTTCACCGGACTCTCGGCGGCGAACGCCGAGGGCAACGTGCAGGGGCTGGCCCGGCTGATCTTCACCAAGTACGTCTGGGCCTTCGAGGTCACCGGCGCACTGCTGATCACCGCCGCCATCGGCGCGATGGTGCTCACCCACCGCGAGCACGTGAAGCCGCCGGCCACCCAGCGCGAGCTGGCCGCCAAGCGGGTCAGGGACAACATCCAGGTGCCGCCGCTGCCCGCCCCCGGCGTGTACGCGCGGCACAACGCGGTCGACATCCCCGGCCTGCTGCCGGACGGCACCATCGCCGAGGACTCGGTGATGGCGACCCTGCGCGAGCGCGGCCAGATCCGCGACGTCAGCCAGGAGATGCTGCACCGGATGGCCGAGTTGGAGGGAAGTACGGCGGAGTGGCTCGGGCGTCCCCCGTCCGCGCGGCCGCCCGTGACGGGCCCGCGCAAGCAACTGGAGACCGTCCCGAACGCCGCGACATCGAACAACGCCGGCAACTCCGCCGAGAACGGGGAGGGTGGGGAGTGAACCCCGTCAACTACCTCTACCTGGCAGCTCTGTTGTTCACCATCGGTGCCTCCGGCGTGCTGATCCGGCGGAACGCGATCGTGCTGTTCATGTGCGTCGAGCTGATGCTCAACGCCTCGAACCTGGCGCTGGTCACCTTCTCCCGGCTGCACGGCAACCTGGACGGCCAGATCATCGCGTTCTTCACCATGGTGGTCGCGGCGGCGGAGGTCGTCGTCGGCCTCGCCATCATCGTGAGCATCTTCCGGACCAGGCACTCGGCTTCGGTCGATGACAGCAACCTGATGAAGCTGTAGGCGGAGGGCCCACGGTGAACTCTCTCATTCCGCTGCTCGTGGCAGCGCCGCTGGCCGGTGCTGCCCTGTTGCTGCTGGGCGGTCGCTACCTCGACCGCTTCGGCCACTGGCTGGGTACGGCTGCGGCCGCGCTCTCCTTCGCCTTCGGGCTGGTGCTGTTCGCGCAGATGTTGGGCCGGTCGACGGACCAACGCGCCATCCACCAGCACCTGTTCAGCTGGGTACCGGTGAACGGCTTCCAGGCCGACGTCTCCTTCCAGTTGGACCAACTGTCCATCACCTTCGTGCTGTTGATCACCGGAGTCGGCTCGCTGATCCACCTCTACTCGGTGGGTTACATGGCGCACGACGAGCGCCGCCGCCGCTTCTTCGGCTACCTCAACCTCTTCCTGGCCGCCATGCTGCTGCTGGTGCTGGCCGACAACTACCTGCTGCTGTACGTCGGTTGGGAGGGCGTGGGCCTGGCCTCGTACCTGCTGATCGGCTTCTGGCAGCACAAGCCCAGTGCCGCGACGGCCGCCAAGAAGGCCTTCCTGGTCAACCGGGTCGGCGACATGGGCCTGTCGATCGCGATCATGCTGATGTTCGCCGAGTTCGGTAACTTCACCTTCAGCGGGGTCTTCGGGACGGCTCAGCAGGCGAGTTCGGGCAAGCTGACGGCCATCGCGCTGATGCTGCTGCTGGCCGCCTGCGGCAAGTCCGCCCAGGTGCCGCTGCAGTCCTGGCTCGGCGACGCGATGGAGGGCCCGACCCCGGTCTCGGCCCTGATCCACGCGGCGACCATGGTGACGGCCGGCGTCTACCTGATCACCCGGTCCAGCGCCATCTTCAACCTCGCCCCCGACGCCCAGACGGTCGTGGTCGTGGTCGGCGCGGTCACGCTGCTCTACGGTGCGATCGTCGGTTGCGCCAAGGACGACATCAAGAAGGCGCTGGCCGGCTCGACCATGTCGCAGATCGGCTACATGGTGCTGGCCGCCGGGCTGGGCCCGATCGGGTACGTCTTCGCGATCATGCACCTGGTCACGCACGGCTTCTTCAAGGCCGGGCTCTTCCTCGGCGCCGGGTCGGTCATGCACGGTATGAACGACGAGGTGAACATGCGTCACTACGGCGGCCTGCGGAAGTACCTGCCGGTCACCTTCGTGACGTTCGGTCTCGGCTACCTGGCGATCATCGGCTTCCCGGGGCTGTCGGGCTTCTTCTCCAAGGACAAGATCATCGAGGCGGCCTTCGCCAAGGGCGGTACGGAGGGCTGGATCCTCGGCCTCTGCGCACTCGTCGGCGCGGCCGTCACCGCGTTCTACATGACCCGCGTGATGCTCATGACGTTCTTCGGCGAGAAGCGCTGGCAGGCCGACCCGGCGACGGGCGAGCAGCCGCACCCGCACGAGTCGCCGTCCACCATGACGCTGCCGATGATCGTGCTGGCCTTCGGCTCGGTCTTCGCGGGCGGGCTCTTCGCCTTCAACAGCTCCTTCGTCGACTGGCTGGCGCCCGTCACCGGCCACACGGAGGGCCACTCCCCGCTCTCGTCGATCGTCGTCACCCTGCTCACCTCGGCGGTCATGCTGGCGGGCGTCCTGCTCTCGTACCTGATGTACGGTCGCGCACCCGTCCCGGTCACCCCGCCGGTCGGCTCGCTGCTCACCCGGGCGGCCCGGCGCGACCTGATGCAGGACGAGCTCAACCACGCGCTGCTGGTCCGGCCCGGGTCCGCGCTCGCCGCCTCGCTGGTCTACCTGGACAGCAAGGCCCTGGACGGCTTCGTCAACGGCCTGGCCGCCACCGTCGGCGGCATCTCCAGCCGCCTGCGCCGCATCCAGACCGGCTACGTCCGGTCGTACGCGCTCTCCATGCTCGGCGGCACGGTCCTCCTGGTCGCCACCACTCTCCTGATGAGGTCCGTCTGATGGATTGCCGAAACCCACGGCAGGAGGGAAGGCCATGAGCTACCTGCTGACCGCCACCTGCGCCCTCCCGGCGGCCGGCGCGGTGCTCACCGCCGCGCTGCCCGCCGGATCCGACGAGGCGCGCCGCCGCACCACCAAGGCCGTCGCGCTCACCGTCTCGCTGGCCACCCTGGCGCTGGCCGCCGTCGTCGCGGCCCGGTTCGAACCGGGCGGGGCGCGCTACCAACTCACCGAGTCCTACAGCTGGATCCGCTCCTTCGGGATCAACTTCTCGCTCGGCGTGGACGGCATCGGCGCGGTGCTGATGCTGCTCACGGCCGTGCTCGTCCCGGTGGTGATGCTCGCCTCCTGGCACGACGCGGACCCCGCGCAGAACCCGGACGGCACCTTCGAGAACCGGCGGCGTACGCAGGCGTTCTTCGCGCTGATCCTGGCGGTGGAGGCGATGGTGATCGTCTCCTTCCTCGCCACCGACCTGTTCGTGTTCTACGTCTTCTTCGAAGCCATGCTGATCCCGATGTACTTCCTGATCGGCGGCTTCGGCGACCGCGCGGGCGGCCCGGACTCGGGCGCCCAACGCTCGTACGCGGCGGTGAAGTTCCTGCTCTACAACCTGCTCGGCGGCCTGGTGATGCTGGCGGCCGTGGTCGGGCTGTACGTGATCGCGCAGGGTCAGGGCTTCGCCACCTTCGACCTGCCGACGCTGACCAGTGCCATCGCGGACGGCAAGCTGGTCATCGACCCGACGGCCGAGAAGGCGCTCTTCCTGGGCTTCTTCTTCGCCTTCGCCGTCAAGGCCCCGCTCTGGCCGCTGCACACCTGGCTGCCGAACGCGATGGGCGAGGCGACCGCCGGAACGGCCGTACTGATCACGGCGGTTGTGGACAAGGTCGGCACCTTCGCGATGCTGCGGTTCTGCCTCGGCCTCTTCCCGCACGCCTCGAAGACCTTCGGCCCGGTGATCCTGGTGCTGGCGCTGATCGGGATCGTCTACGGCGCGCTGCTGGCGGTCGGGCAGAAGGACATCAAGCGCCTGGTCGCGTACGCGTCGATCTCGCACTTCGGTTTCATCATCATGGGCATCTTCGCCTTCACCAGCCAGGGCCAGACCGGCGCGACCCTCTACATGGTCAACCACGGCATCTCCACCGCCGCCTGGATGCTGGTCGCGGGCTTCCTGATCTCGCGGCGCGGCTCGCGCCTGATCGCCGACTACGGCGGCGTGCAGAAGGTCGCCCCGGTGCTCGCCGGCACCTTTCTGGTCGGCGGCCTGGCGACGCTCTCGCTGCCGGGCCTGGCGCCCTTCGTGAGCGAATTCCTGGTCCTGGTCGGGACGTTCACCAAGTACCCGGTGATCGGCATCATCGCTACCTTCGGCATCGTGCTCGCCGCGCTCTACGCGCTGCTGCTCTACCAGCGCACCATGACCGGCCCGGTCAAGGCCGGAATCGAGGGCATGGCCGATCTCAAGGTGCGCGAACTACTGGTGGTGGCACCGCTGGTGGCGCTGACGCTGTTCCTCGGCGTCTACCCGAAGCCGCTCACCGACATCGTCAACCCGGCGGTGGACGCCACGCTCTCCCAGGTCCACCAGACCGACCCGGCGCCGGCCCACCCGGTCGCCGCCACCTCCGGAGGTGAGCAGAAGTGAGCGCTGTCCACACCCTGTGGCTGGGCGCGGCGGGCGGCAACAGCCCGAGCATCCCGGCGCCGCACCTCGAGTACGGCCAACTCTCGCCGATGCTGGTGGTGTTCGGAGCGGCCGTGGTCGGCATCCTGGCCGAGGCGTTCCTGCCCCGCCGGTCGCGCTACACCGCGCAGCTGGTGATCTCGCTGGCCGGCCTGGCCGGCGCGTTCACCGCCGTCATCGTGCTCGCCGCGCAGGGGTACGGCACCACCAAGGCCGGGCTGCTGGCGATGGGCGCGGTGGCGCTCGACGGCCCGGCGCTCTTCCTGCAGGGCGTCATCCTGCTCTCCGCCTTCGTCGCCGTCCTGCTGTACGCCGAGCGGCGCCTGGAACCACGCATCAACGGCTCGGCGGTGGACGCCTTCACCGCTCAGGGCGCGACCGTCCCGGGCGGCGAGCAGGAGCGGCAGGCGACCACGGCCGGGTTCACCACCACCGAGGTCTTCCCGCTCACCCTGTTCGCGGTCGGCGGCATGCTGCTCTTCCCGGCCGCCAACGACCTGCTGACGATGTTCGTGGCGCTGGAGGTCTTCTCGCTCCCGCTCTACCTGCTCTGCGCGCTGGCCCGCAGGCGGCGGCTGCTCTCCCAGGAGGCGGCGGTCAAGTACTTCCTGCTCGGCTCCTTCGCCTCGGCGTTCTTCCTGTTCGGCACCGCACTGCTGTACGGCTACGCGGGCAGCGTCCGGCTCAGCGACATCGCCGACGCGGTCGCGGGCACCGCCCCGATCACCCCGGCGCTGGCGAACAGCACCCAGAACGACGCGCTGCTGCTGATCGGCCTGGCGATGCTCGCCGTCGGCCTGCTCTTCAAGGTCGGCGCGGTGCCGTTCCACGCCTGGACCCCGGACGTCTACCAGGGCGCCCCGACGCCCGTCACCGGCTTCATGGCGGCGGCGACCAAGACGGCGGCGTTCGGCGCGTTCCTGCGCCTCTTCTACGTGGCCTTCCCCGGCCTGCGCTGGGACTGGCGGCCGGTGATGTGGGGCGTGGCGATCCTCACCATGGTGGTCGGCGCGGTACTGGCCGTCACCCAGCAGGACGTCAAGCGGCTGCTCGCGTACTCCTCGATCGCGCACGCCGGGTTCATCCTGACCGGCGTGATCGCGAGCAACAAGCAGGGCGTCGGCGCGGTGCTCTTCTACCTGCTGGCGTACTCCTTCACCACCCTCGGCGCGTTCGCCGTGGTGACACTGGTCCGCGACTCCAAGGGCGAGGCGACCCACCTCTCCAGCTGGGCCGGGCTCGGCCGGCGTTCGCCGCTGGTGGCGGCGGTCTTCGCGCTCTTCCTGCTGGCGTTCGCGGGCATCCCGCTGACCAGCGGGTTCACCGGTAAGTTCGCGGTCTTCCAGGCCGCGGCGGCCGGTGGGGCGACGCCGCTGGTGATCGTGGGTGTGCTGAGTTCCGCCGTCGCGGCGTTCTTCTACATCCGGGTCGTCGTGCTGATGTTCTTCTCCGACCCGCAGCCCGGCGGCCCGGCGGTCGCCGTGCCCAGCGCGATGACGGCGATGGCCATCACGCTCGGGGTGCTGGTCACGCTGGGGCTGGGACTGCTCCCGCAGTACTTCCTCGACCTGGCGACGAAGGCCTCGGTCTTCGTCCGTTAGGCAGCTGATCAGCCACACACAGGGGCGCGGGGAACTGCGCGAAACCGGAAGGCACCAACCCGCAGCCTCCCGCTTCGCACGGTTCCCCGCGCCTCTTGAGGTCTCCCGGCACACGCGAGTGTGCCGGACCCGCACGCCAGTGCAGTGATCCATTCACGACCGGATACCCTCCTTGTATTGCCAGCGGGGCGGCACTCAGGGACCGGGCCGCAGAAACGACCAGGGACAGGAGTGGTCTTCGTGACCGTCGTGGGGCCCTTCGGGCTGAGCGTGCAGGACCGCGATCTGACCCGGGACGTCCAGGCCGGGATGGACGCTGTGGAGGCCTCGCTCGCCGAGGCGGTCAAGAGCGACGTCCCGTTCATCACGATCACCGCAAGCCACCTGATCGAGGCCGGCGGCAAGCGTTTCCGCCCGCTGCTGGTCATGCTGGCCGCGCAGTTCGGTGACCCGTACGCCCCCGGTGTGGTCCCGTCCGCCGTGGTCGTCGAGCTGACCCACCTCGCCACGCTCTACCACGACGACGTGATGGACGAGGCTCCCGTCCGCCGGGGCACCGCCAGCGCCAACTCGCGCTGGGACAACTCCGTCGCCATCCTCACCGGCGACTTCCTCTTCTCCCGCGCCTCCCAGGTGCTCGCCGAACTCGGCCCGGAGGCCGTCCGGATCCAGGCCGACGCCTTCGAGCGGCTGGTCACCGGCCAGATCCTGGAGACGGCCGGGACGGGCCCCGCCGACGACCAGCTGCAGCACTACCTCGACGTGATCTCCGGCAAGACCGGCTCGCTGGTCGCCGTCTCCTGCCGCTTCGGCGCGCTGATGGCCGGCGCCGAGCCGTGGGTGGTCGAGATCCTCACCCAGTACGGCGAGCGGATGGGCACCGCCTTCCAGCTCGCCGACGACGTGCTCGACATCGCCAGCGACGGCCACGAGTCCGGCAAGACCCCCGGCACCGACCTGCGCGAGGGCGTCCCGACCCTGCCCGTCCTGCTGCTCCGGCAGACGCCGGTGGACGTGGACAACCCCGAGGACGTACGGCTGCGCGAGCTGCTGGAACTCGACCTGGCCGAGGACGACCAGCTGCACGCCGAGGCCCTGCGGCTGCTCCGCCGTCACCCCGCGCTGGAGCGGGCCCGCCGGGAGACCCTGCGGTACGCCGAGGAGGCCCGCGCGCTGCTGGCCCCCCTCCCGGAGTGCCCGGCCAAGTCCGCGCTCCAGGGGCTCTGCGACGCGGTGGCAATTCGTACCATGTGACCGGACGCCGTAGGGAAGACTGGGCGGGTTGCCCGTGATCTTCCGAAAGGCCGTCCCATGCTGCGCGTCGTCATCGCCGAGGACTCCGTACTCCTGCGGGAGGGGCTGACCAGGCTGCTCACCGACCGGGGCCTCGAGGTGGTCGCGGGAGTGGGCGACGGCGAGGCCCTGCTGCGGACGATCCACGAACTGGCCACCGCCGACGCACTGCCCGACGTGGTGGTGGCCGACGTCCGGATGCCGCCGACCCACACCGACGAGGGCATCCGCGCCTGCGTGACCCTGCGCGGGCTGTACCCGCAGGTCGGCGTGCTGGTGCTGTCCCAGTACGTCGAGGAGCAGTACGCGAGCGAGCTGCTGGCCGGCTCCACCCGGGGCGTCGGGTACCTGCTCAAGGACCGGGTCGCCGAGGTCCGCGAGTTCGCCGACGCCGTCGTGCGGGTCGCGGGCGGCGGTACGGCGCTGGACCCGGAGGTGGTGCAGCAGCTGATCGGCCGCAGCCGCAAGAGCGACGTCCTGAGCGGGCTCACCCCGCGCGAACGGGAGGTGCTCGGGCTGATGGCCGAGGGGCGGACCAACGCGGCGGTCGCCAGGCAGCTGGTGGTCTCCGACGGCGCGGTGGAGAAGCACGTCAGCAACATCTTCCTCAAGCTTGGCCTGGCCCAGAGCGGGGAGGACCACCGGCGGGTGCTGGCTGTACTGACGTACCTCAACTCCTGACACCTTGGGGTCGCAGTTCCTCGCGCCCCCGGGCAATGCAACTGGCTCCAAGTGGGTACGGATCCCGGGTATGCGGTTGTTGAACCTGGTGCGCCGGAAAGCCGCCGACGATGTTGTTTGGCGCGAGTTCCGGCCTAGCGATCGTTGGCACGCTTAGGATGCGATCGGTGCACCAGGCGGACGGGGCACACGGCTCACGCCCGCGGCTGGTCGCCCACGAGGAGGTCCGCGGCAGTGACCAGTCAGGTGGATCAGTCCGAGGCAGTCGACGGTCCGGACGGGAACGGCGGGGCTTCGGTGCCCGCTGCTCCGCTCGGTGGAAGACAGGGGCCGGCCAAGCCGATCCGACGGCTGGACCGGGTGATCATCCGGTTCGCCGGGGACTCCGGTGACGGTATGCAGCTCACCGGCGACCGCTTCACCTCGGAGACGGCGTCCTTCGGCAACGACCTCTCGACCCTGCCGAACTTCCCCGCCGAGATCAGGGCCCCCGCCGGGACCCTGCCGGGTGTGTCCAGCTTCCAACTGCACTTCGCCGACCACGACATCCTGACCCCGGGCGACGCGCCGAACGTACTGGTCGCGATGAACCCGGCCGCCCTCAAGGCCAACATCGGCGACCTCCCGCGCGGCGCGGACATCATCGTCAACACGGACGAGTTCACCAAGCGGGCGCTGGCCAAGGTCGGCTACGCGGCCGACCCGCTGGCGGACGGCTCGTTGGAGGCGTTCCACCTGCACAAGGTGCCGCTCACCTCGCTGACGGTGGAGGCCCTCAAGGAGAGCGGGCTGGCCCGGAAGGACGCCGAACGGGCGAAGAACATGTTCGCGCTCGGACTGCTCTCCTGGCTCTACCACCGGCCGACGCACGGTACGGAGAAGTTCCTCCGGCAGAAGTTCGCCAAGAAGCCCGCCATCGCCGAGGCCAACATCAAGGCCTTCCGGGCCGGTTGGAACTTCGGTGAGACCACCGAGGACTTCGCCGTCTCCTACGAGGTCCCGCCGGCCGCGCTGGCCCCGGGTACCTACCGGAACATCTCGGGGAACCTGGCGCTCTCGTACGGCCTGATCGCGGCCTCGCAGCGCTCGGGCCTGCCGCTGTTCCTGGGCTCGTACCCGATCACGCCGGCCTCGGACATCCTGCACGAGCTGAGCCGGCACAAGAACTTCGGCGTCCGGACCTTCCAGGCCGAGGACGAGATCGCGGGTATCGGCGCGGCGCTGGGCGCGGCGTTCGGCGGCGCGCTCGGGGTGACGACCACCTCCGGGCCCGGTGTGGCGCTGAAGTCGGAGACGGTCGGGCTGGCGGTGTCGCTGGAACTGCCGCTGCTGGTGGTGGACATCCAGCGCGGCGGGCCGTCCACCGGTCTGCCGACCAAGACCGAGCAGGCCGACCTGCTGCAGGCGATGTTCGGCCGCAACGGCGAGGCGCCCGTGCCGATCGTCGCGCCCGCGACCCCGGCGGAGTGCTTCGACGCGGCGCTGGAGGCGGCCCGGATCGCGGTCACCTACCGGACGCCGGTGCTGCTGCTCTCGGACGGCTACCTGGCCAACGGATCCGAGCCGTGGCGCATCCCGCAGGTCGACGAACTGCCCGCGATCACACCGGACTTCGCCGACGGGCCGAACCACGTGCTGGAGGACGGCAGCGAGGTCTTCTGGCCGTACCAACGCGACCCGCAGACCCTGGCCCGCCCCTGGGCCGTCCCGGGCACACCGGGGCTCGAGCACCGGATCGGCGGTATCGAGAAGCAGGACGGCACCGGGAACATCTCCTACGACCCCGCCAACCACGACTTCATGGTCCGCACCCGGCAGGCGAAGATCGACGGTATCGCCGTACCACCTGCCGTGGTTGATGATCCGTCGGGTGAGGCCAGGGTGCTGGTGCTGGGATGGGGCTCGACGTACGGGCCGATCACGGCAGCCGTCCGGCGGGTCCGGGCGGACGGCGGTGTGGTCGCGCAGGCGCATCTGCGCAACCTGAATCCCTTCCCCGCCAACCTCGGTGCGGTGCTCAAGGGCTACGACAAGGTGATCGTGCCCGAGATGAACCTCGGCCAGCTCGCCCTGCTGCTCCGCGCCAAGTACCTGGTGGACGCCCAGTCCTACAACCAGGTGCGCGGACTGCCCTTCAAGGCGGCGCAGTTGGCGGACGTGCTGTGGGCGGCGATCGGGACACTGGAGGAGAACGATGTCTGACACCTTTCCGTCGCTGAAGCTGGTGCCGAAGGACGACCGGCCGCAGAGCGCGAAGGACTTCAAGACGGACCAGGAGGTCCGGTGGTGCCCCGGCTGCGGGGACTACGCGATCCTGGCCGCCGTGCAGTCGTTCATGCCGGAGCTGGGCATCCGGCGGGAGAACACCGTCTTCGTCTCCGGGATCGGCTGCTCCTCCCGGTTCCCGTACTACATGAACACCTACGGGATGCACTCCATCCACGGCCGCGCCCCGGCCATCGCCACCGGACTGGCCGCCTCCCGCCCCGACCTCTCCGTCTGGGTCGTCACCGGCGACGGCGACGCGCTGTCCATCGGTGGCAACCACCTGATCCACGCCCTGCGCCGCAACGTGAACCTCAAGATCCTGCTGTTCAACAACCGGATCTACGGCCTCACCAAGGGCCAGTACTCACCCACCAGCGAGGTCGGGAAGATCACCAAGTCCACTCCCATGGGCTCCCTCGACCACCCCTTCAACCCCCTCTCGCTGGCCATCGGCGCCGAAGCCACCTTCGTCGCCCGCACCATCGACTCGGACCGCCAGCACCTCACCTCCGTGCTGCGCGCCGCCGCCCGCCACCAGGGCACGGCCCTCGTCGAGATCTACCAGAACTGCAACATCTTCAACGACGGCGCCTTCGAGATCCTCAAGGAGCCGGCCACCCGCGACGAGGCCCTCATCCGCCTCCAGCACGGCGAACCCATCACCTTCGCCGATCACGGAGTCTTCCGCGACCCCGACGGCGAACTCCGCGTCGCCCCCGTCACCGACGCCAACCGTGACCAGGTGATCGTCCACGACGCCCACGCCCTCAGCCCCGCCCGCGCCTTCGCCCTCTCCCGCATCGCCGACGCCGACACGCTCCACCACACCCCCATCGGCGTCCTCCGCGACATCCAACGCCCCGTCTACGACACCCTGATGGCCGACCAGCTCGCCACCGCCACCAGCCAACACGGCCCCGGCGACCTCAGCACCCTGCTCGCCGGCAACGACACCTGGACCGTCGGCTGAGGCCGTCCGGCAGCCGGTTGTCAGGACTGTCAGGACCGTCAGGACCAAAACGCGAATACAGAGATGACAGGCCCGCCCTCCGCCCGTTACCGTCCCTCCGGTAGACCCACGCGCGGAGGGCAGGCCCGTCATGGCAGACAGTTCCCGGTCGGAGGATGGCAGAGCGGGCGGTACAGCGGACGGCCGGGGGGTCGGGTACGGCTTCGCCGCGTACGGGATGTGGGGGCTGTTCCCGCTCTTCTGGCCGCTGCTCGAACCGAGCACGGCCGACGACATCCTGGCCAACCGGATGGTCTGGTCGCTGGTGGCCGTCGTCCTGATGCTGCTCGTCCGGCGGAACTGGCGGTGGGTCCGCCCGCTGCTCGCCCAGCCCCGGCGGCTGGCGCTCGCCGCTGCCGCCGCCGTGGTGGTCTCCGTCAACTGGGGCGTCTACATCTGGGGTGTGAATTCCGGGCACGTCGTCGAGACCAGCCTCGGGTACTTCATCAACCCGCTGGTCACCATCGGGTTCGGCGTCCTGATGCTGCACGAGCGCCTGCGTGCCGCGCAGTGGGTGGCGGTC
The DNA here is from genome assembly GCF_029894335.1 of Kitasatospora sp. MAP5-34. Classification (GTDB taxonomy): domain Bacteria; phylum Actinomycetota; class Actinomycetes; order Streptomycetales; family Streptomycetaceae; genus Kitasatospora. Next base: position 122,110 of record NZ_JARXZC010000017.1, read on the forward strand.
GGCATCGGTGCGGCCTCGGTCGTGGTGCTCACCGCCGGGTACGGGCGGCTGCCGTGGATCGCGCTCACCCTGGCCTTCTCCTTCGCGACGTACGGGCTGCTGAAGAAGAAGGTCGGCCTGGGCGGGATCGAGAGCTTCGCGGTGGAGAGCGCGGTGATGTTCCCGTTCGCGGCCGGCTACCTGGTCTACCTCGGCGTCACCGGCCACGGCACCCTGGGCCGGACGGTGCCCGGCTCGTACGGGCTGGGCCACTCCGGGCTGCTGGTGCTCAGCGGGCTGATATCGGCCGTCCCGCTGCTCTGCTTCGGCGCGGCCGCGATCCGGGTGCCGCTGAGCACGCTCGGGCTGCTGCAGTACCTGGCGCCGGTGTTCCAGTTCCTGATCGGCGTCACGGTGGCGCACGAGTCGATGCCACCCGCGCGCTGGGCCGGGTTCGCGCTGGTCTGGGCCGCCCTCGCGGTGCTGACGTACGACGGCCTGCGCCAGCTGCGGCAGACCCGTCGACGGGAAGCGGTGCCGGCCGTCGCGGGGTGATCGACGGGCGTCCCGTCGTGTGAACAACTCGTTGCCGGATCTCCTCAACCGCCCCCCGCTCCTGCTAACGTCCGGGGTGCCGCTGCTACACGCGTTAGAGCCTGTGTCTGAACCTGCGCCGGATCAGCGTGGGTCGTCTGGAGCGTGCGTGCCAGGCGGGCCGCGCCCGGCGCAGGTTCAGACACAGGCTCTTATGGGCACCCGCTCGGCGAGAACCGCCGACGGGCCCCAGGAGGAGGGGTTGCGATGGTCCACCTCACGGGACAATTCGCCCGGCCGTTCCGCCGCGTCGCCCCCCGCCCGGCTCCCCTCGACGGCACGGTGGCCGTGGCCGCCGGAGTCGTGCCGGCCGGAGTCGTGTTGAGAGTGCCGGCCGTGCGACGCGAGATGGACGCCGCTGAGACGGGCGAGCTGCTACTCACCTCCGTCGGGCGGAACGGTGACCCGGTGGCCATCCAGTGGCAGCGGCACGGGCGCCCGGCCATCGCGCTGGAGGCCCCGTACCGGCTGGACCGGGTGGACCTCAAGGGCTCGCACCGGGCCCGCCTGCACGGGCTCACCGCCGGGATCCGGCTGGTCTGCTCGGACTGGTCCCCGCTCTTCCTGATCGCCCCGGCCCAGCTGCCGGTACTGGCCTGTGCAGCGGCGACCTCCCGGGTGGGGTAGGGCCCCCGGGAGGTCGCGATCCTCAGACCGACCGGCCGCTACGCCGTGATGTCCCGGCTGGTGAAGCGGGCCCAGGCGGCCGAGCCGAAGACCGCCACGTAGAGGGCCTGCAACCCGAGGTTCTGCAGCACGTTGTCCCAGTGCATCGGCTGCCGCAGCAGGTCGCTGAAGCTCAGCCACTGATGGGTGAACAGGAACGGCTGGATCGCGTGCAACTGCGGGAAGGTGTCCAGGATCTGGACCAGCAGCACCAGCCCGACGGTAGTGGCCATCGCCGCGATCCCGCTGCCGGTCAGCGTCGAGACGAACAGCCCGATCGCCACCAGCCCGGCCAGTGACGCCGCGACCACGCCCGCCACCAGCAGCGCCCGCAGCAGGGCCGCCGCCAGTCCGATGGTGTCACCGGAGAGCAACGTGACCTGGCCCAGTGGGAAGAGCGCCGCGCCCGTCAGCAGGGCGGTCAGTGCCACCGCCAGCGTCGCGGCCAGGCAGAACGCCAGCGCGGCGGTGAACTTGGCCGCCAGCAGCCGGGTCCGCCCGGCGGGGGCGACCAGCAGGTACCGCAGGGTGCCGGTGCTCGCCTCGCCCGCGATCGAGTCCCCGGCCACCACGCCCACCGTCATCGGCAGGAAGACCGGCAGCGCGACGGCCAGCGCGGTGAAGACCAGGAACAGCCCGTTCTGGCTCACCTGCGCGATGAAGGCGGGCCCCTCGCCGGGGCCGCCGGTCTCCACCTTCACCACCACGCCGATCAGCACCGGCAGTGCGGCCAGGATGCCGAGCAGCGCGATCGTCCTCGCCCGGCGGAAGGTCAGCGTGAGTTCGCTGCGGAACAGGGCCAGGAATCCCACCGTCGTCTGCGTCCTCCGCTGCGGTAGCTGCGGCACCACCGTGAGCACCCCAGCCTCAGCCTGCGACATCGAAACCCTCTCCGGTCAGCGCCACGAAGGCGTCCTCCAGCGTGCCCCGCTCCACGCCGAAGCCGTGCACCCGCACCCCGGCCTCGACCAGGGCGGCGCAGAGCTTCGGCAGTTCGTCGTCCCCGAGCGAGCCGGTGACGCCGTCCACCCGGGCCTGGTCGGTACGGAGATCCGTCACCTGCCGCCCGCCCAGCACCTCGGCGGCCAGCGCCACGTCCGGTGTGCGGACCACCAGCCGCCCCTGGGCCCGGGCGGCCAGCTCGCTGACAGTGCCCTGGACCACCAGCCGGCCCTTGGACATCACCGCCGCGTGGGTGCAGACCTGCTCGATCTCGTCCAGCAGGTGCGAGGAGAGGAACACCGTGGTGCCCTCCGCCGCCACCTCCCGGACCAGCGAGCGGATCTCCCGCATGCCCTGCGGGTCGAGGCCGTTGGTCGGCTCGTCCAGCACCAGCAGCTCACGGGGTTGCAGCAGCGCCGAGGCCAGCCCGAGCCGCTGCTTCATGCCCAGCGAGTACGCCCGCGCCTTCTTGCCCGCCGCCGCCGTCAGCCCGACCCGCTCGAGCGCCTCGGTGACCCGCAGGGCGCGGGTGCGAGGGTCGGCGGTCGGGTCGGCCGCGTCGAACCTGGCGAGGTTGTCCCGGCCGGAGAGGTACCCGTACAGTGCCGGGCCCTCGATCAGCGCTCCCACCCGGGGCAGCACCGAGCCGACCGCCTGCGGCATCGGCGAGCCGAGGACCGTCGCCACGCCCGAGGTGGGCGCGATCAACCCCATCAGCATCCGGATCGTGGTGGTCTTGCCGGAGCCGTTCGGCCCGAGAAAGCCGAAGACACTGCCCCGGGGCACCGTCAGGTCCAGCCCGTCCACGGCGAGCTGTCCGCCCCGGAAGCGCTTGGTCAGACCGCTGGTGCGGATCACGTCGTCCGGAGCCGCCTGGCCCTGGGTGGGAGCGCCGGTCACTACTTCACCCCGGCGGCGCTCTGCAGCACCGGGAGCGTCACGGCACCGGCGAAGACCCGGCCGTCCGGGGTGATCAGGACGTTCAGCACCTTGGTGCTGATCAGCGTGCCGCCGTTGACCGGCTTGCCGAGCGCGCGGGACTGGAGGAGGTTCAGCGGCAGGCCCATGCTGTGGGCGCCGCTGCTGCGGCCCTTGGCGGTGCCGGCCGCCAGCCCGGCGGGCGCCTGGTCGCCGACGGTGGGCAGCTTGGTGCTGAACACCGTCGTCCAGCCCTCACCGATCACGTTGGAGTCGTCCTGCTGCCCGGGCGCGGCGGACCCGGGCTTCGCGCCATGGGCGGCGTTGACGCCGGAGTGCGTACCGGCCTCTGCGCCCATGCCCGTGCCCGTCCCGGACTCCTTCACCTTGGCGCCCTTCGGCACGGTGAACTGGAAGGTCTTGGCATCCGGCTTGGCGAACGACACCGAGCTGAAGTGCGTGTCCAGCACGGTGCTGCCGCCGGTGGACTTGACCACCACGGCCAGCGGGACGCCGTTGTCGGCGTCCACCGAGATCCGGACCTCGGCGATCGTCGAACCGGACTGCTTGGGCTTCACGCTCAGCTGGTACGCCTTCTGGCCGGCCACCGACGCCGTGCCGTCCACCGTGATCGAGGTGGTGTTCGCGCTCTGCGTCAGGAACTGCTGGGCGGCCTCCTGCGGTGTCGTCGGGACGCCCGTCAGGGGCTTGGCCTGCTCCGCCCTGCCCGTACTGTGCTGCCCCGTGCCGTGCTGCGGTGCCGTCAGGTGCACCGCCTGGTTGCTCGCGCTGTCCCAGGCCCAGACCTGGTTGCCGTTGTGCACCACCTCGTACCCGGACAGCTGGTCGACCAGGCCGACCCGCTGCCGGTCCGGGCCGTCCACCGCGACCTGCAGGGTGTGCTCGCCGCCCAGCAGCTCCGTCAGCTTGCCCTGCGGGTCGGCGCTGTTGCCGCCGGCACCACGGCCGCCGACGAGACCCCGGGCGGTGCCGAGCAGCTGCGTCGGCACACCGAGGTCGGTGGTCAGCTTGACCGTCCCGGACAGGGCCTGGACGTTCGAGCCGAGAGTCCTGGCCACCAGCTGCGCCGCCGTCACCGACGGCAGGCTCGGGGCCGAGTCGCTGGCCAGGGCGGGCACCAGCCCGATGCCCGTCGCGGCGACCGCGACCACCCCGACCGGCACCAGCACCCGGATCGCCGACCGCCGACCAGACCTGTACGGCGCGCCTTGCTCCACCATGACGTCCAACCCCTCCGTAGGCATCAACTCTCCTGTACTCAATTACAGGTCAAGGGACCCGGCCGGGGCATCGTCCTGGAGGGCCAGATCGTGTACACCCACGGGATCACAGGACCCTGACAGCTCCTCAGGGTCGGTGTACTCCCATCGGACGAAACCGGACGTATATCGTCACCCCATGGATGTAACGGACCCGCAGCACCCCGCCCCGACCGCCAACTCGATGCGGCGGGCGCTGAAGCGGGCGCGAGACGGTGTGGCGCTCGACCAGGGCGAGGCGGCGGTGCTGCTGCAGGCGCGCGGCGAGGACCTGCGCGCCCTGTGTGCCAGCGCCGCGCGGGTCCGGGACGCGGGCCTGGCGGAGGCCGGCCGGCCGGGGACGATCACGTACTCGAAGAGCGTCTTCATCCCGCTCACCAAGCTCTGCCGCGACAAGTGCCACTACTGCACCTTCGTCACCGTGCCGGGCAAGCTCCGCAAGGCCGGGCACGGGATGTACCTCTCGCCCGACGAGGTGCTGGAGATCGCCCGTCAGGGTGCCGCGCTGGGCTGCAAGGAGGCGCTGTTCACGCTGGGGGACCGTCCGGAGGACCGCTGGCCCGAGGCCCGCGAGTGGCTGGACGCGCACGGGTACGACGACACCCTCGCGTACGTCCGCGCGATGTCGATCCGGGTGCTCGAGGAGACCGGACTGCTGCCGCACCTCAACCCCGGCGTGCTGAGCTGGACGGAGTTCCAGCGGCTGAAGCCGGTCGCGGCGTCGATGGGGATGATGCTGGAGACCACCGCCACCCGGCTCTGGTCCGAGCCCGGTGGCCCGCACCACGGCTCGCCGGACAAGGAGCCGGCCGTCCGGTTGCGGGTGCTGGAGGACGCGGGCCGCAGCGCCGTCCCGTTCACCACGGGTGTGCTGATCGGGATCGGCGAGACGTACGAGGAGCGGGCGGACGCGCTGTTCGCGATCCGCCGGATCGCCCGGCAGTACCACGGCATCCAGGAGGTGATCATCCAGAACTTCCGCGCCAAGCCGGACACCGCGATGCGGGCCAGGCCCGACGCCGAGCTGGAGGAGCTGGCCGCCGTGATCGCGGTGACCCGGCTGGTCCTCGGCCCGTCCGCCCGGATCCAGGCGCCGCCGAACCTGGTGGACTCCGAGTACGAGCTGATCATCAGTGCGGGCATCGACGACTGGGGCGGGGTCTCGCCGCTGACGCCCGACCACGTCAACCCCGAGCGCCCCTGGCCGCAGATCGAGGAACTGGCCGAGCGGACGGCGGGGCAGGGATTCGAGCTGCGCGAGCGGCTCGCCGTCCACCCCGAGTACGTGCTGCGCGGCGAGCCGTGGCTCGACCCGCGCGTCCTGCCGCACGTCGAGGCGCTGGCCGACCCGGCCACCGGGCTGGCCCGTCCGGACGCGTACCCCGTCGGCCTGCGCTGGCAGGAGCCCGAGGACCTGCCGGTCTCGGCCGGCCGCACCGACCTGCACCGCACGATCGACACCGAGGGCCGCACCGCCGACCGCCGGGACGACTTCGACGAGGTCTACGGCGACTGGGAGGCGCTGCGCGAGCAGGTCGCCTCGGCCGCCCCCGAGCGGCTGACGGGCGACGTACGGGAGGCGCTCGCGGTCGCCGCCGACGACCCGGTCAAGCTGACGGACGACCAGGCCCTCGCTCTCTTCCACGCCGACGGCCCGGCGCTGGAAGCCCTCTGCGGGATCGCCGACGACGTGCGGCGCGCGGCGGTCGGCGACACCGTCACCTACTGCGTCACCCGGAACATCAACTTCACCAACGTCTGCTACACCGGCTGCCGGTTCTGCGCCTTCGCCCAGCGTCGGACCGACGCCGACGCCTACACCCTCTCGCTGGAGCAGGTCGCCGACCGGGCCGCCCAGGCCTGGAACGTCGGCGCCACCGAGGTCTGCATGCAGGGCGGCATCCACCCGGACCTGCCGGGCACCGCGTACTTCGACATCGCGCGCGCCGTGAAGGCCAGGGTCCCCGGTATCCACGTGCACGCCTTCTCGCCGATGGAGGTGGTCAACGGGGCTACCAGGAGCGGGCTTTCGATCCGCGACTGGCTCCAGCGGGCCAAGGAGAACGGGCTCGACACCATCCCCGGCACGGCAGCGGAGATCCTGGACGACGACGTCCGCTGGGTGCTCACCAAGGGCAAGCTCCCGGCCGCCACCTGGGTCGAAGTTGTCTCCACCGCCCACGAGCTGGGCATCCGCTCGTCCTCGACCATGATGTACGGCCACGTGGACACCCCCGCGCACTGGCTCGGGCATCTGCGGCTGCTCGCGCAGATCCAGCAACGCACCGGCGGCTTCACCGAGTTCGTCACGCTGCCGTTCATCCACACCAACGCGCCGGTCTACCTGGCGGGCATCGCCCGGCCGGGCCCGACCATGCGCGACAACCGCGCCGTGGTCGCGATGGCCAGGCTGCTGCTGCACACCCACATCCCCAACATCCAGACCAGCTGGGTCAAGTTGGGCGCCGAGGGTGCGGCCCAGATGCTCCGCTCCGGCGCCAACGACCTCGGCGGCACCCTGATGGAGGAGACCATCTCCCGGATGGCCGGCTCGGCGTACGGGAGTTACAAGTCCGTCCGCGACCTGGAAGCCATCGCCGAGGCGGCCGGCCGCCCGCACCGCCAGCGCACCACCACCTACGGCGAGGTCCCGGCCGAGCGCCGGGCGGCGGCGCTGGCCTCCGACGGGCACCTGCCGGAGCTGCTTCCTCTGCTCGAGTGAGCGCCGGCCAAAGAGGGACGCGGGGACCGAGCGAGATCGGAAGGCGACGACCTGTGCCCTCCCGTTTCGCGCAGTTCTCCCCCAGCCTTCGGCCGGGAGGTACCCCCACGCGCCCCTGTTGTGGTTGCCCGACCTGCCATCAGGTGAACGTACGGCCAACAGTCGATTGACGGGCTGGTATTCGAGTCCCGAAGGGTGATCGGATCGGCCATTCGAATACAGTGCGGGGGCGCTCCAAGGCGCGCTCGACGAGTGCCAGGACGAAAGGTTCCGACCCGTGATGCCACTGTGGTCACGCGCGCAGCAGCAGGACTTCCGCAGCCGGGTGCGGGGCTGTCTGCTGGGCGGGGCGATCGGTGACGCGCTGGGTGCCGGGATCGAGTTCGAGTCGCTGGAGAAGATACGCGCGACGCACGGCCCGGCGGGGGTGACGGGCTACGTGCCCGCGTACGGGCGGCGCGGGGCCGTCACCGACGACACCCAGATGGTGCTGTTCACCGTCGACGGGCTGATCCGGGCCCACATCCGCCGCGACGGCGGCAGTTGGCACCCGCCCACCGACGTGCACCACGCGTACCTGCGCTGGGCCGCCACGCAGCACGACTGGGGGCCGGACGAGCGTCGCGGTGACCTCGGCTGGCTCGGCGGCCAGGAGTGGCTCTACGCCCGGCGGGCGCCGGGCCAGGGCTGCCTCTCCGGCCTCACCGGCCCGGACGCCGACCGGATCGGCACCCTGGAGGCCCCTCGCAACCCGCACTCCAAGGGCTGCGGGACGGTGATGCGGGCCGCGCCGTTCGGCCTGCTGACGGCCTGGGAGCCCGGACTGGTCTTCCAACTGGCCGTCGAGTGCTCGGTGCTGACCCACGGGCACCCGACCGGCTACCTCTCGGCCGGCGCCCTCGCGGTGATCGTCCAGGCGGTGGCCCGGGGCGGCACCCTGGAGGAGGGGGTGCACCTGGCGCTGGCGCTGCTCTCCGAGCGCCCGTCCCACGAGGAGACCACGGCGGCGCTGCGGGCGGCGCTGGACGCCGTACGGGCGGGGGAGCCGTCGGCCGAGCGGGTCGAGCAGCTGGGGGAGGGCTGGGTCGCCGAGGAGGCGCTGGCGATCGGCGTGTACTGCGCCCTGGTCGCGCACGACGTGACCTCCGGTCTGCTGCTGGCGGTCAACCACTCGGGGGACAGCGACTCCACCGGGTCGATCTGCGGGCAGCTGCTGGGTGCCCTGCACGGTGAGACGGCACTGCCACCGGCCCTGCTGGCGGAGCTGGAGGGGCGCGGGACACTCCTGGAGCTCGCCGACGACTTCGTCCTGGAACTGCTGCACGGGCCCGAGCTGCACAGCGCCGAGCACCCGACGGCGTGGGCGGAGCGCTACCCGATCCGGTGAGCTGCCCGATCCGGTGAGACGTGGTGCCCGCCGCCGGTAGCACGGCGGGCACCTGGGAGCGACCAGCAGTGGTTCAGACCTCGCCGAAAACGCCGGTGCCGGCGGCCACGGCGAAAGCTGCCCAGGCCTCCTTGGAGAAGTGCAGCCGGGGGCCCTCGGGGTCCTTGGAGTCACGGACGGCGATGGTGGCCGAACTCGGCACGGCGATCTCGACGCAGGCGCCGTTGGGCCCGCTGTGGGTGCTCTTGCGCCAGGTCAGGTTGGTGGTCATCTCTTGTACCCCTCTGCACAGTTGACTATCAGTGACCGGCTGTCCACGACGCTGAGCGCCGCAGCCCGCAGGTGGTCGTAAAGATTGGTATATCGGCGGACGTCGGCCTCCTTCTCGAGATAGAGGTCGCTCGTCACTCCTTCGAAGTAGACGACTGTCGAATCCGCCGACTCCGGGAACTCCATCAGGGAGAATGTCCCGGTCATGCCGGGATGGGCACCGTGGGCGAACGGGATCACCTGGAGGTTGATGTTGGGCCGCTCGCTCAGCTCCAGCAGCTGGAAGAGCTGATCGGCCATCACCTCGGTACCGCCCACCTCCCGGCGCAGGACCGCCTCGTCTATGACGACCCAGAGGCTGCCGAGCTGGTCCTCGCCGAATATCCGGCTCTGCCGCTTCAGCCGGACGTCCACCCGGCGCCTGATCGCCCCGGTGTCGTAGTCGGGCGAGCTGCCCTGCACGACGGCCTCGGCGTAGGCACGGGTCTGCAGCAGCCCCGGGATGAACGACGACTCGTACGCCCGGATCGAGGACGCCTCCGCCTCCAGCCCGATGTAGACGCTGTACGGGATGTCGCCGAACTCGTGCCACCAGCCGCGCTGCCGGGACTCCCGGGCCATCTCCATCAGCCCGGCCCGCACGCGTTCGTCGGCGACCTCGTAGACCTCGCAGAGGTCGCGGACGTCACGCTGGCTGATGCTGCGTCGGCCGTTCTCCAGTCTGCTGATCTTCGACTGGGAGACCATCAGGCGACCGGCGACCTCTTCGGCCGTCATGCCCCTCAACTCACGCAGGCGCCGCAGTTCGGCGCCGAGACGGCGTCTGCGAACTGTCGGATTGATGTTGGCGGACACATCGACCTCCGGCCGGACCTCTGACGCGCCCACGAGCGGTGCGCCTCGGAACAGTGTGGAAATTGGTACCAACCCCCCTGACTTGGAGCAGCATGTCATCTCGGCTCACACGGGCGCCGGGGAATCGCGCCAGCACACTAGAACAGATCATCGGAAAACCCCCTAAACGGGATCACCCGGCTTGCGCCCGGCCCGCCGAACCGATATAGAGCAACCGGCCTCCCCGGGCCGCCTCGAAGGCGGCCGGGCCGGGGCGCATCCCGAGGACTCGCGCATCCCGGGGACCGGTACATCCTGAGAACCCGTACGCCCCGAGGACCCGTACGCCCCGGAGACGGCGACAGGGCGGTCCGTCCCGGCAACCGCGTGCCGGGCGAACCGCCCTGAGGTGCTCTACAGGCTCAACGACGCACACCGTTCATCGCGACGAAGTCACCTCGCGCCCACCTGAGTGGCCACGCCACGGCTTCCGGCGGCCGTCCTGGCGACCGCAGGGCGGCCACCGCCGACAGGAGCCGCACCGGCGGCCGGTTGACGCCCCTGCTGGGCCGGCAGGCCGTTCTGCACGTCCATGACGGCGTGCGCGACCATCCCGCCGAGCGGGTCGTACCGGATCAGGTCGCGCAGCCGCGACCGCGACGACCTTCCCTCGTTGCCCGGGTAGAGGTGCTTGCCCAGGCCCACCGCATGCGCCAGGGCGGCCAGGGCGGCCGTCCGGGGGTCCGGCGGCACGCCGGTCCGGATGGCGGTGTCCAGACGCTGCTTGATGGCGGCGTTCGTGCAGTCGTCCGACGCCTGGTAACGCGTCGTCGGCAGCACGCCGCACACCTGGCCCGGCACAGCCGTCACCATGCCGCACCTCTCCAGGTGCGCCAGGTACGTCTGACGGAGCCCCAGCCGGGGCCCGCCGATCCAGTGCGCGGCCCGCACCGGGCTGCCACGACGGCGCAGCAGTTCCAGTGCGTGGTCCAGGGTCGGGTCTCCGGTCGGTCGTGGCAGCACCACGGCGATCCGGTCTCCGTCCGGGACGATTCGTCCGGCCAGGGACAGCTCGACGAGCTGTGCCCCGGCGAGTCCGAGGTCGAGGGTCTGCGGCTGCGCTGTGGTGCCCGTGGTCGGGTCCAGAGCGAGCAGCAGGAGTTCCTCGGGAATTGTTCGGCGGCTCTTGCCCATCCAAGCCTCCCCGCGTGGATGAATGACAGAGTGACGCCTCTCACAGCGGCTTGTCGAGTACGCCTCCGAATCGTGACCTTGGCCTGACAGGAGGGAACCGCCGCCGGTCGGCCCCGCGTCCCTCCCTGGGAGTGACCGAACGCGGCGCCGGCTGGGAGAATAAGGGCCGGTCGGGTGGGGTGCGGCGCCCGGAACGGCCGCCGGTGCCCGAGACTGTGGAGCTACGGGTGCGCGGCGCGAAGGCAGCCCGCGCGATTTTGATATCCGGCATGTTGATATTCAGTAGGGCGGCCCGGTGCGGGCCGACCGGGCTCAAGCGGGTCGGCGGCCGGCTGGGCGGACGAGGAGGATGGGTAATCGTGGGTGAGTCCCCCGACACTGTGCGACGCGACGGGGAAGCAGAGGCGGTGGTGCCGGTGGCACCGGCCGAGCGGGCGGCCGCCGGCAAGGATCGCGGCAGCTCGACGGTGCAGCTGAAGGTCCGCGATGTGGACAGTCACACCAAGATGCTCCGGCTGCCGGTGGACAACGCGACCACCACACTGCGGGTGCCGACCGAGACCGCTGAGGCCGCTGAGGCCGAGGCAACCGAGGTGACCAGCGAGGATGCTGGGACCGACACCGAGTCGGAGCAGTCCGCCACGACGGCTGAGCCCGCAGCCGAGCCGGTGGACGAGTCTGCGGACGAGCCCGCCGCGAAGCCGACCGGGGTCGACCCGCGTCTCGCCATGCGAGACGGCCGGGAGTCCGCCGGTGCCGCGCTGAAGACCTTGGAGAAGCCGTCGGCCGATGAGCCGTCAGCCGACGATTCGACGGCTGATGAGTCGGCAGCTGAGGAACTGTCGGCTGACGAGCCCGAGACGGAGGAGGCCGACGACCTCGACACGGCCGCCGACCTCGACGCGCCCGACACGCCCGACACGCCGGACGAGCCTGAAGCCGCCGACCTCGACGCGGCCGACGAGCCGGCCGAGCCCGAGTCGGCCGAGTCTGCGGAGTCCGCCGAGCCGCCGGCCGAGAAGCCCGCCGCCGGTACGGTCCCGGAGCCGCCCGCCGAGCCGGAGCCGGAGCCCGCCCCGCTCCCGGAGCCCGAACCCACGCCCACCCCCGAACCGGTCCCGGCGCCGAAGCCCCGGCCCCTCCCCGAGCCGACCCCGACCCCGGAGCCGCTGCCCGTCCCGGACCCGGTCGCCCCGCCGACCCCGGCGCCCGCTCCCGTGCCCGCGCCGGTACCGCCCGTCCCGGTGCCGGTACCCCCGCCCGCGCCGATGCCCGCGCCCGAGACCACCTCCGAGGCGATGGAGGTGCTGGCCGCGCTCAGTGCCCGGCCGGTCTCGCCGCTGCGCCGGGCGCTCAAGCGGATCACCATCTGGACGGTGTTCCTGGGCCTCGTCCTGGGCGTCGCGGTGGTGGCCCAGCTGCTGCGCCCGCTGCCCGACCCGAAGACCAGGCTCTCCCTCTCCGGTTCGTACACCTTCGCCGGTGACGCGCTGAACCTCCCCTGGCCCGGTAAGGGCCAGGCCACCGCCGAGGTGGTCGGGGTGGGCACGCTGGGCAGCTCGGGGCCGGAGACACCCGCGCCGATCGCCAGTGTCACCAAGGTGATGAACGCGCTGCTGATCCTGCAGGACCACCCCCTCAAGAAGGGGGAGAGCGGCCCCAAGCTCACCGTGGACAAGCAGGCCGCCCAGGAGTCCAGCGACGCCGACCAGTCCCGGGTCACCCTCACCGAGGGTCAGCAGCTCACCCAGTACGAGGCGCTGGAGATGCTGATGCTGCCGTCGGCGAACAACGTCGCCCGGTTGCTCGCCCGCTGGGACGCCGGCACCGAGGACGCGTTCGTCAAGAAGATGAACGCCCAGGCGGCGTCGCTCGGGATGACCAACACCACGTACGCCGACCCGGCCGGCTACAACAACGACACCAAGAGCACCGCCAAGGACCAGCTCAAGCTGGCCGAGCTGGTGATGCAGAACGAGGTGTTCCGGCAGGTCGTGGCCACCCCCGACACCAACTTCAACAACCAGCGGATCTACAACACCAACTACCTGCTCTCCCCGAAGAACGGTGTCATCGGGGTCAAGACCGGCTCCAGCACCCCGGCGGGCTCCTGCCTGATGTGGGCGGCGGTCAAGGACATCGGCGGCACCCAGCGGATGATCCTCGGCGTCACCCTGGGCCAGCCACCGACCACCACCGACAACATCCTGAAGGCGGCCCAGACCGTCAGTCAGAAGATCATCACGGCCTCGCAGAACGGCCTCACCGGCCAGACCCTGGCCAAGCAGGGCGAGACCGTCGGCTACGTCGACGACGGTTTCGGCGGCAAGGTCGCGGTCGTGGCCGCCAAGGACCTCACGGTGGCCGGCTGGACCGGCGTCACCGCCAAGGTCACCCTGGACGGGACGAAGCTCGGCCACGCGGTCAAGGCCGGCACCCAGGTGGGCACCATCACCGCCGGGGAGGGCGACGGGAAGACCGAGGTCCCCGTCACCCTGAAGACCGACCTCGCGCCGCCGTCGATCATGTCGCGTCTGCTTCGGATGCTCTGACCCCGGCCCGCAACGACCGAGTCCCCGCCCTCCGGAGGGCGGGGACTCGGTCGTGTTCCGGTGTATTCCGGTTTCACTCGAACGGGTTACTTCTCGTTGCTTCTTGTTACTTCTTGCCGGTGAGCTTGTTGATGCGGGAGGTGATGCCCCAGCCGGTGACGCGGAAGAGGGCTTCGATGAGGATGTTGCGGCTCATCTTGGAGG
>NZ_JARXZC010000018.1 GCF_029894335.1 Kitasatospora sp. MAP5-34
GCTACCACCCCGACGGCACCCTCGAATTCCTCGGCCGCACCGACCACCAACTCAAAATCAACGGCCACCGCCTCGAACCCGGCGAAATCGAAGCCGCGCTGACAGCTCACCCGGCTGTCCGGCAGGCCGTCGTCGTACCCGTCGGCGCGCGGGGCGGCTACCGCCTGCACGCGTTCGTCGTCACCGACGACCGGGATCTGCAACCAGCCGAGCTCCAGGGGCTCCTGGCCGACCGGCTGCCGCAGTACGCCCGCCCGGCGGGGCTCACCCTGCTCGACGCGCTCCCGCTGACCGCCAACGGCAAGGTCGACCGCGCGGCACTGAAACCCCTGGCATCCAGGGGGGTTGCCCAGCCGCAGGGCGGTACGGCGCCGAGCGGTCCGGTCGAGACCGCGCTGGCCGAGCTGTGGGGCAGCCTGCTCGGGAAGGACGAAGTCCCGCGCGACGCCACGTTCTTCGCCCTGGGCGGCGACAGCCTGCAGGCGACCCGGCTGGTCCAGCGGCTGCGCGACCGGTTCGGCTGTGAGCTGTCCCTGCGTCAACTACTCAGCGAGCCAACGATCGCAGGGCTCGCAAAGCTCATCGAGCATCAGCGCCAGCACCTCGGTACCGAGGTCGAAGACACGGAGGAGGGCGAGCTGTGACGGTCAGCGAACTCATCGGCGAACTCGAGAACATCGGCGTCCGACTGTGGGAGGAGGACGGCCTGCTGCGCTACCGCGCACCCCGCCATGTGATGACCGAGGAGCGGCTCGCGCGGCTGCGCCACCACAAGCCCGCCGTACTCGAGCAGCTCCGGCGCAACGCGACCGGTGCACAGCTCACGGCCGACCCGGCTGCCCGGTTCGAGCCGTTCCCCCTCACCGATGTCCAGTCGTCGTACCTGCTCGGCCGGAGCAACGCATACGAGTACGGGGGCGTTGGCTGCCAGGCATATCTGGAGGTCCGGTTCCCGGCCTTCGAACCGTCCTTGGTACCCGGTGCCTGGCGGCAGTTGGTGGCCCGGCACGACGCCCTGCGGACGATCGTGCACCCGGACGGCTACCAGCAGGTGCTGCCGGAGGTGCCCGAGCCGCCGGTGGAGCTCGCGGACCTGCGGGACGCCTCCCCCGAAGCGCAGTTCCAGGCGGTCGAGCAGGCCCGGACCGCGCTCTCCGCCCGCGAGTACCGCCCCGACCAGTGGCCGCTGCACGACCTGCGGGTCACCAGGACCGGCCAGGACGTCGTCGTTCAGCTCTCGATCGACCTGCTGATCTGCGACTACGCCAGTGTTCAGCTGCTGCTGGGCGAGTTGGAGCAGCTGTGTCTGCGCCCCGACGACCCGCTGCCCGCGTTGGAGATCCGGTACCGGGACTATCTGGCAGCCGAACGGCAGCTCCACGAGCGGCAGTTCGAGCGTGACCGCGCGTACTGGTGGAACCGTCTGACGGCCGACGAGAACGAGGCGGATGCGGGCGCGGGCGCGCTGGCTCCCGCTCCCGCGCTGCCGGTGCGCCCGCACGGCTCCGCCGGGGGCGCGCCGCGATTCGAACGGCTGCAGGCTCAACTGGCCGGGCCGGAGTGGCAGGAGCTGCGTCGGCGCTCGGCCGCGCACGGCGTCACGCCCACCGTCGCCCTGCTCACCGCGTACGCGGAGGTGATCGGGCGGTGGAGCGGTCGGCCCAGGTTCACGCTCGACCTGCCGATGTTCAGCCGACTGCCGCTGCATCCCGAAGTCGGCCGCCTGGTCGGCGACTTCACCTCGGTCGAGCTGCTGACCGTGGACTCCTCGGCCGACGGCTCGTTCGCGTCCCGCGCGGCCGCCGCGCAGGCGCAGCTGTGGCAGGACCTGGACCACCGGACCTGCTCCGGGGTGGAGGTCCTGCGCGAACTCGCCCGGCGGCGCGGCCAGGACGCCGCGCTGATGCCGGTGGTGTTCACCAGTACCGTGGGGCTGACGGCCGAAGACGCCGACGGCCCGGCCCGGTTGCGCGCGGGCGAGATCGTCCTCGGGTGCAGCCGCACTCCGCACGTGTGGATCGACTGCCAGGTGATGGAACACCGCGACACCCTGCTGCTCGGCTGGGACGTCCGGCGGGACGTCTTCCCCGACGGTCTGGCCGAGGAGGCCTTCGCGGCGTTCACGGCGGCCGTGCACCGGCTGGCCGCCTCCGACCTGGCGTGGGAGGCCCACTCGGTCGTGGAGCTGCCCGCCGCCCAGCGCGAGCGGCGAGAGCGGGTCAACCGGACCGCACGGCCGCTGCCGGAGGGTTTGCTGCACGCCGGGGTGGTCGCCCAGGCGCTCGCCACTCCGGACCGGACCGCCGTGATCGCGAGTGGCACTGATATGACGTACCGTCAACTACTGGCCCGCGCTGCTACGGTCGCCGAGGAACTGTGCGCCCACGGCGACCCGGCGGGTCAGGTTGTCGCCGTACTGATGGACAAGGGCTGGGAGCAGGTGGTCGCCGTGCTCGGCACCCTGCTGGCCGGCGCGGCCTACCTGCCGATCGACACCGACCAGCCGGCCGCCCGCCGGGACGCGATGCTCGCCGATGCCGGGGTCGGGACGGTACTCGTCCAGCCGTCGTCCACGGCCGACCTGCCGGGCCTGCGGATGATGATCGTCGACGGGACGGCGGAAGCGGCGGAAGCGGAACGGACGCCGCTGCGCGCGGCCGCCCCGGACGATCTCGCGTACGTGATCTACACCTCGGGCTCGACCGGTACCCCCAAGGGCGTGATGATCAGTCACCGAGCCGCACTCAACACCGTCACCGACATCAACGACCGGTTCGCCGTCGGCCCCGGCGACCGGGTGCTCGGCCTGGCCGCCCTGGGCTTCGACCTCTCCGTGTACGACGTCTTCGGGCCGCTGGCCCGTGGCGGCTGCCTGGTGCTGCCCGACGCGGAGCGCCGTGCCGACCCCGCACACTGGACCGAGCTGATCACCCGGCACGGGATCACCCTCTGGAACTCCGTTCCCGCCCAACTCCAGATGCTGGACAGCTTCCTGAGCGCCGACGGCCCCACAGCCGGCCCGGTCCCGCTGCGCCTCGCGCTGCTCTCCGGCGACTGGATCCCCGTCCCGCTGGCCGAGCGGATCGGCCGGCGGCTGCCGCAGTGCGAGCTGGTCGGCCTCGGCGGCGCGACCGAGGCGGCCATCTGGTCGATCGTCCACCCGATCGACCACCAAGCTCTCACCACACCCAGCGTCCCGTACGGCACGCCGCTCGCCAACCAGGGCTGGCACGTACTCGACACCGACCTGTACGACCGCCCCGACCTCGTCCCGGGCGAGCTGTACATCACCGGCGCCGGGCTCGCCCTCGGCTACCTCGGGGACGCCACCAGGACCGCCGAGCGGTTCCGCATCCACCCGCGCAGCGGCGAGCGGATGTACCGCACCGGCGACCTCGGGCGCTATCTGCCGGACGGCACCATCGAGTTGCTCGGCCGGATCGACGACCAGGTGAAGATCCGGGGCCACCGGGTCGAGCCCGCCGAACTCGCCGCAGCCCTCGAGGCCCACCCGGCGGTGTCGGCGGCAGTGGCGCTGGTGTCGGGTGACGATCCGGCGCAGCGGCGGCTGGTGGCCTTCGCGACCACCGAGCGCACAGACCAGACACCCACCGACACGGGTTCAACCGCAGTCACCGCAGCCGGCGCGGCCGGGGCCGAGGTGGGCGCCGCGGTCGACCGCGAGCTGCTCGGCACCTTCCTCACCCTGGCCGACGAGGTCGCGCTCACCGCCATCGCCCGCACGCTGCGCGCCGCCGGGCTCTTCGCCGGCCCCGACGCCGCGCACACCGCGCCGGAGGCGGCGGCCGGGCTCGGCGCGCACACCCGCCACACCCGGGCGGTCCGCCGCTGGCTGCGTGCGCTCACCCGGGCTGGGCGGCTGCGGCACGACCCGGCCACCGGCCGGTACTCCGGGCTGGCCGCCACCGACCCGGTGGACCCGGAGCAGGGCTGGCAGCAGGTGGAGGAGCTGGGCCGGCGCCTCGACTACGGCGCCGACCTGCTGCGCCTGGTGCGGACCAGCAGCGAGCACCTGGCCGAGCTGCTGCGCGGCGAGGAGGACCCGCTGGAACTGCTTTTCCCCCAGGGCAACTTGGACGTGGCGGAGGCCGCCTACCGCGACAACCTGGTCAGCCGCACCCTCAACCGGGTCGCCGTCGCCGGGCTGCGCGAGCTGGCCGCCTCGCACGCCCGGCCCGGTCCGCTCCGGATCCTGGAGGTCGGCGCCGGTGTCGGGGGCACCAGCATCGACCTGATCCCGGCGCTCGCCGAGTTCGACGTCGACTACCTCTTCACCGACATCTCGAAGTTCTTCCTCGGCGAGGCGCGCAAGCGCTTCGAGCCGTACCCGTGGGTGCGCTACGGCCTCTTCGACGTCAACGCGGACGCCGCCGGGCAGGGGCTGACGGCGAACAGCTTCGACGTGATCCTGTGCGCGAACGTTCTGCACAACGCCAAGGACGCGGCGCAGGCACTGCGAAGGCTGCGCGAACTGCTGGCGCCGGGTGGGTGGTTGGTGTTCATGGAGGCAACCGTGGAGCGTCATCCGCTGCTGGTGTCGATGGAGTTCGTCGACGGGCTGAGCGGCGGCTTCTCCGATCTGCGGGAGGCGGCCGACCAGACGTTTCTGACGCAGCGTCAGTGGCTGGGGCTGCTGGCGGAGGCCGGAGCGGACGTTCAACTCTGCTTCCCGGCAGCCGAAGACGTCCTGTCGCAGGCCGGGCAGCAGATCTTCTTCTCCCGCCTGAAGACCGACCGGGCCCGGCTGACCACCGACGAACTGACCCGCCATCTGGCGGAGCGGCTGCCCGAGCAGATGCTCCCGGCGCACCTGGAGATCCTGGACGAACTCCCGCTCACCCCCAACGGCAAGATCGACCGTGCCCGCCTGCGCCGACGCCTGCCCGAACCGGGCGGGCCCGGCGAGCAGAGCGGGCAGCCCGGCGCTGCGGAGCCCGCCGACGAGCTCGAACACCGGCTCGCCGCCCTCTGGGCCGAGGTGCTGGAGCGCCCGGGAGTCGGCCGGGACGACGACTTCTTCCAACTCGGCGGCGACTCACTGCTGGTGGCCCGGCTGGTCGGCCGCCTCCGGGAGGGCGAACCGGCGGCGGCCGGGGTGGAGTGGGAGCACCTGCTCCGCCAGCTGCTCCAGCGCCCGACCGTGGCCGCGCTGGCGGGCTTCCTGCGCGGCGCGGCCACTGCCACCATCACCGCGCCCGAGGCCGACGACGGTCCGGCCACGCCGACCCTGCTGCTTCCCGGCGCGGCCGACGGTCCGACCACCGTGCTGGTGCACGACGGCACCGGCACCCTGCTGCCGTACCAGGCTCTGCTGGAGGAGTACCGGAAGCTGCCCGTGGCCGGGCCGCTGGTCGGCCTGGAGGCCGGCCCCCCGGCCCGCTATCTCGACACCGATCCCGCCCTGCTGATCAACCGGCTGGGCGGGGAGTACGCGCGGAGCCTGCTGGCCCGCGGCAGTCGGCGCTTCCAGGTGGTGGGCTACTGCATGGGCGGGCTCATCGCCACCGAGGTGGCCAGGGTGCTCGCCGAGAGCGGGGCCGAGGTGGAGAGCCTGACCGTGATCAGCTGCTACCGCCCCTCGTTCGAGGTGCACGAGGAGCTGCTCGCCGAGTACACCTTCGCGCTCTCGCTCGGCGTCGACCCGGCGTCGGTCGGCTTCCCCGCCGACCCGGTGGCACTCGGCCGGGCGATCGAAGCCGTGCTGGTGACGACCCCGGGCCGACTCGGCGCCGGTGCGCTGGCCGCGCTCGACGGCGAACACGCCAAGGTGGGCGACGCCTTCCGGGCCCTGGCCGAACGCGACCCCGAGGAGCGGCTGACGGCCGTCGCGCACGCCGCCGCGCTCCTGACGGCACCGGTCGACCGGGGCCGGCTCGCCCGGCGCTACCAGATCTTCCGGCACAGCCTCTTCGCGGTCACCCGGCACCGGCCGGACCCTTACGTCGGCGACATCACCTTCCTGTCGCACACCGGCACGTACAGCTTCGTGCCCGGCCTGCAGGAGGACATGGCGGCGTACTGGCAGCGCATCTGCCTGGGCGAGCTGCGGGTCCGGGACATCGACGGCGACCACTTCGGGTGCATCGCCGGGCCCCGGGCGGCAGCCGTGCGCGGCCTGCTCGGCGGAAGTGCCTCATGACGAGCGCCGAGGTGGTCGGTGTGCTGGGCGGTTCCGGCGTGGTGGGACGGGCGGCGGCGGGCGCGCTGCGTGAACTCGGCGTCGAGCGGCTCCGGTTGGGCGGCCGACGGCTCGAGGCAGTGGCGGCGGTCGCGGCCGGTCTGCCGGGTGGCCCGGCGCAGGCGCTCGCGGTGGACCTAGACGACCGGGAGAGCCTCGCGGCGTTCTGCGCGGGCTGCGCCGTCGTACTGAACTGCGCGGGGCCGTCGTACCAGGTCCGGGGGCGGGTCGCCCTGGCGGCGCTCGCCGCCGGGGCCGACTACGTGGACGTCGCGGGCGACGACCCCGCGCACGAGCAACTCCACGGTGTCGACCTGGCCGGTCTCGGGCGCAGCGCGGTGCTGTCGGCTGGCATGCTGCCCGGCCTGTCCGGGCTGCTTCCCCGCTGGCTGGCCGGCCAACAGCCGGGTGGGGCTGGGCGGTTGACGGTGTGGACGGGCGGGCTCGACCGGTGCAGCCCCACCGTCGCGGCCGACCTGGTGCTCTCGCTGGGCGGCGACCGTGCCGGTGCCGCCGTACCGTTCGGTGAATCGCTGGCGGCCTGGCGGCACGGCCGTCGGGTCAGTCGGGCGCTCTGCGCCCAGGATGCGGCGGAGCTGCCGTACTTCCCCGCCGCCGTGTCCCTGCAGCCCTATCTGAGCACCGAGGCGGAGCGGCTGGCTCGGGCGCTCGGACTCGACGAACTGGACTGGTTCAACGTGTTCCCGGGCCGCCACGTCCGGGAGTTGCTCGCCGCCCTGACCGGCGGCCGGGTCCAGCTCGGCGACGCGGCCGACCGGCTGGTCCGGGCCGCCGAGCTGGACCTGACGGGGCGTCGGCCGTACTACCGCATGGTGTTCGCGCTCGAATCCCCGTCCGGTGCCGCCACAGCCGTGCTCGGCACCGGTGACAGCTACCGGCTCACGGCGGCCGTGGGCGCGCTCGCGGTGGCCGCCACCCTGGCCGGCGACGTCCCGGCCGGGCTGCACTACGCAGCCGAGGTGCTCGACCCCGGCGAGACCGTCCGCCGGGTCACCGCGACGCCCGGCGTCACCCTGGACGTGTCGCACGACCCGGTCGAACTCGACGCCGTAGTGGGCGCGTTGTGAACGGGCGCGCGCTGCGCACCGTGGTCTGCGGCACGGTGTTCGGGACGTTCTACCTGGAGGCCCTGCGGACGGCCTCGCCCGGCTTCGAGCTGGTCGGTGTGCTGGCCAACGACAGCCCGCGCTCGCGCCGGTGCGCGGCCGGGTACGGCGTGCCGTACTACACCCGGGTCGAGCAGCTCCCCGACGACGTCGACGTGGCCTGCGTGGTGGTCCGCTCGGCGGTGGCGGGCGGTGCCGGGGGCGAGCTGGCGCGGGCGTTGCTGGCCCGTGGCGTGCACGTGCTGCAGGAGCAGCCGGCCCATCCGGAGGAGGTGGCGGGCTGCCTGCGGCTGGCGCGGACGCACCGCGTCCAGTACCAGCTGAACGCGTTCTACCCGCACGTCGAGCCGGTTCGGCGCTTCCTCGCCTCGGCGCGGGCGCTGCGCGACCTGCGGGCCTGCCGCTTCGTGGACGCCGCGTGTTCGAGCCAGGTGCTCCTCCCACTGCTGGACATCCTCGGCCGGGCGCTCGGCGGGCTCGGTCCGTGGGCCTTCACCGATCCGGTGCCGGTCGCCGAGGTGCAGGCCGCGACCGGCGTACCGGTACCGTTCCGGCTGCTGCACGGGGTGGTCACCGGGGTGCCGCTCACCCTGCGGGTGCAGAACCAGCTCGACCCGGGCGACCCCGACAACCACGCCCACCTGCTGCACCGCGTCTCGCTGGGCACCGACGCGGGCACCCTCACGCTCGCCGACACCCACGGCCCGGTGCTCTGGAGCCCCCGGCTGCACGTCGACCGGGACGGCGAAGGGCAGCTGACCCTGGACGGCCCCGGCACCGAGCACCTGGACCAGCCGACCGGTTCGCTGCTCGGCGGCGCGCCGCCACGGCCCTTCCGGCAGACCTTCGCCGAACTCTGGCCGGACGCCGTCCGCCAGGCGCTCGCCGAACTGCGGGCGGCGGTCCTGGACGGCGGTCCGGGGGCGTCACGCGGGCAGTACGACCTGACGGTGAGCCGGATGTGGCTGGACCTGACGACCCGGCTGGGCCGGCCCGAGCTGATCAGCGGCGCGCAGTCGCCGCCCGTACACCCGTCCGAGCTGATCCTGGAGACAACCGTATGACTACTTCCGGCATGCCCGGTTCCTGGCTGCGCTGTTACCGGCCGCAACCTACCGCCGCCGTACGGCTGGTGTGCTTCCCGCACGCGGGCAGCGGCGCCGGTGCGTTCCGTGGCTGGCCGGAGCTGCTGCCGCCGTCGGTCGAGCTGCTGGCCGTGCAGTACCCCGGGCGGGAGGACCGCTTCAACGAGCCGTCGGCCACCGACCTGACCTCGATGGCCGACGCGGTCGGCACCGAGATCGCCGAGATCGCCGGGCTCGGCGACCGTCCGCTCGCCCTGTTCGGCCACAGCATGGGCGCGGCGATCGCCCACGAGGTGGCCCTGCGGCTGCCGGACCCGGCCCACCTGGTCGTCTCGGCGCGTGAACCGGTGGAGCACGTGACCGCCGGGACGGTGCACCTGGGCGGCGACGAGGCCCTGCGGGCCGAGCTGACGCGGCTGGGCGGCAGCAGCCGGCTGCTGTTCGAGGACGCCGAACTCTGGCAGCTGATGGCACCCGTCATCCGGGCCGACTACCGGGCCGTCGAGACCTACCGCCCGGTCCCCGGCCGCACGCTCGACTGCCCGGTGACCGCGTTCGCCGCCGAGGACGACTCCGAGCTGACGCTCGACCAGGCCCGGGCCTGGGACCGCTCGACCACGGGCCGCTTCACCCTGCGGACCTTCCCGGGCGACCACTTCTACCTGGTGCCGCAGCGGGAGCAGGTGCTCGCGGCACTCACCGAGTGCCTGCTCCCGGCCCCCGCCGTCCGCTGACCGACCCTGAAGGAAGGCTCCCAGTGATCGACTACTACTCCCCCACCGCCGAGTTCTACGACCTCGTCGGCGTCCAGCGCTGGACGCAGAGCGACGCGCTGCTCGCCTCGGTGCTCACCGGGACCGGCACCGGTCACGGACCGGTCCTCGACCTCGGCGCGGGCACCGGTCGGGCGACCGAAGTCATCGCGCGGACCCTGCCCGACGCGCGGATCCTCGCCGTCGAGCCGTCGTCCCCGATGCGGGCCGTGCTGACCAGCCGCGTGGTCCGGGACGAGGACCTGCGGCCCCGGGTGACCGTGGTCGCCGCCACCGCCCAGGAGATGGAACTCCCCGACCGGCTCTCGGCCGCAGTGATCTGCGGAGTGCTCGGCTACCTGGACCGGGCGGAGCGGACCGCGCTGCTGGGCCGGATCACCGACCGGCTGCCCACCGGTGCGCCCATCGTCGTCGAACTGATGGCGGTCAGGGCCCCGCAGTCGGTCGCACCGATGCGGATCGCCCGCCAGACGCTCGGCGAGCAGGACTACGAGGCCTGGCTCTCCGGCGAACCCTGCGGGCCCGAGCAGATGCGCTGGTCCGCCACCTGGCGGGTGCTGCGCGGGAGCCGGGTGCTGCGCGAGGTCGACGTCACCCATGAGTGGTACACGTTCGGGATCGAGGACCTCGCGGCCGGGACGGGTCTGACGGCCAAGCAGATCACGCCCGAGCTGGGCGTGCTGGTCCGCTGAGCACGCGGTGCTGGGCTGGTCCATCGCCGAGGCGGCGGACCAGCCCAGCACCGTGAGCACTCCGGCGGGACTAGGCCTGGCGGACGACCGTGAACGGGTACCTCACAGTGCCGCTCGCGGTCGGAGCGGTGACCTCACCGCGGATGACACTGACCTCGCTCGTACCGACGTCACAGCTGATGGCCGTGGAGCGGTACTCCTCGGTGTCCACGCCGGTGGCCGGGCCGGCTACCAGGTCGGAGTTGTTCCACCGCACGCCGGAGGCGGTGAGCTCGAAGGTGCCCTTGCCGTGGCCCGTCCAGCCCTCCACGGTCCAGTTCGTCTGGGCCGACTGGGGCGCGGCGAACGCGACGTTGATGGTGTCGCCGGGGGCCTGGTCGAAAGTGCCCGCGAAGGTGCCGTTGAAGTCCTGGTCCGCCGCGCCGCAGGCGCCGGCGCGGGGCTGCGCCGGCTGGACGGCACCGGCCGGGGAGGCCGCCACGAGCGCGGCGGTGAGGGAGGTGGCGCACGCGAGGGGCAGCGCGAAGCGTCGGATCGACATCATTGGGAACGCCTTTCTACTGAATGCACATTTCAGCGGCCGAGGTGGTGCGACAGGCCGTCCGCACGGACGGCCGGCCGGGACTACTGACGGTTGATCGTGAACGGGATCTGCGCCATGCCGGAGTCGACGATGCCGTCGATCGACGTGACGGTGCTGTCGCCGTTGGCACAGGTGATGTTGACGCTGCGGTAGACCTCGGAGTCCACGCCGGTGAGCGGGCCGCTGACGGTGTCGGAGTTCGTCCACTCCGGGCCGGTGGCGCTGAGCTCGTACTCACCCTTGCCGGAGCCGCTCCAGCCCTGGACGGCCCACTGCGTCGTGACCGACCGGGGTACGGCGAAGGTGGCCGAGATGCTGGCGGCGGGGTTGTTCTGGAAGGTGCCCGCGAAAGTCCCGTTGTAGTCCGCGCGGTTCATGCCGCAGGCGCCGGCCCGGTGCTGCGCCGACTGGACGGCACCGGCCGGGGACGCGGCCACCAGCGCAGCGGCGAGGGAGGTGGAGCACAGGACGGACAGCGCAAGCCGTCGGGTCGACATCATGGGGGAACGCCTCTCTACCGTGAACGCACATTTCAGCGAGTGCCCACGCAAGGGTCGTCGTCGCCCATCCAGGTCCGGAATTTAAACGACGTGCGCGAACAACAAGAACCATAGCGGCTACTCACGGTGCATCAGTAGCCGATCGCGTCATCCATACGCATGAACCCTGCGTCGATCATGACCTTTTGAATAATCATTAGGTCTATATGACCATCTATCAAGGGCTTTCACTGCCCCACCTACGAGCCTTCAAACTTATCTCCCCTACAGAATCAAGGATGCACTCATTCGGCCTAAAACCAGGTGCGGAATTGCACCGAACGGCCTCTAAGGTGAGTGCGATCCGGTGCCGCGACAATCTGATGGAGAGTCCAGTGGAGCTGAGTACAGCTGATGTGAAGGTCCTGGTGGTCGGCGGTGGTCCGGCCGGTTCACTCGCGGCCGCCTTGCTCGCCCGGGCGGGTATCGACGTACTCCTGCTCGAAAAGGACGTATTCCCGCGCTACCACATCGGCGAGGCGCTGGCCTCGTCCTGCCGATCGATTCTGGAGCTCGCGGGCGCGGCTCAGAAGGTCGACGACTTCGGCTTCATGAGCAAGCACGGCGGCCTCTTCCGCTGGGGCACCGAGAAGGACTGGTGTGCGGACTGGACTGAGATGTTCGGGCCCGAAGTACGATCCTGGTCGGTCGACCGCTCAGAATTCGACCACGTCCTGCTGAAGAACGCCGCCGAACAGGGGGCCCGGGTCGTCGAGAACGCCGCCGTCAAACGGGTCGTCTTCGAGGACGGCCGACCGGTCGCCGCCGAGTGGGTCAGGGGCGACGCACCCGAGCAGCTCCGCACCACCCGCTTCGACTTCATCGTCGACGCCTCGGGCCGGGCGGGCGTGCTCACCGCGCAGCACTTCAAGAACCGCACCCGGCACGAGGTCTTCCGCAACGTCGCGATCTGGAGCTACTGGGACGGCGAGGAGCTGCTGCCTGGCACCCCGCAGGGCGGCAGCAACATCATCTCCTCGCCGGACGGCTGGTACTGGGTCATCCCGCTGCGAAACGGCCGCCGCAGCGTCGGGTTCGTCATGCACGAGACCGCCTTCCGCGAGCGGCGCCGCGACTACGACTCCCTCGAGGACTTCCTCTCCGCCCTCGTCGACGAGTCGGACACGGTCCGCTCCCTGGTGCAGGGGGACACCCGGCTCGCCAAGGCGCGGGTCGAGCAGGACTACAGCTACGTCTCCGGCGACTTCTCCGGCCCCGGCTACTTCGTGGCCGGCGACGCGGCCTGCTTCCTCGACCCGCTGCTCTCCAGCGGGGTGCACCTCGCCTCGTACAGCGCACTGCTCGCCGCCGCCTCCATCGTCGCGGTGGTGGACGGCGACACCGAGGAGAGCGAGGCGAGCGCGTTCTACGAGTCGCTCTACCGCAACGCCTACACCCGGATGCTCGCCATGGTGTCCCGCATGTACGACCAGTACCAGGGGCAGGCCGGCTACTTCTGGCTCGCCCAGCGGCTGACCGGCACACCCGCCGAACGCGCCGTCCAGCCCAACTCGGCCTTCGTCGAGCTGGTCGCCGGCATCTCGGACCTCTTCGACGCCCAGCACGGGAAGGAGTCCGACCAGGTCGCAACCGTGCCCGGCCCGGCGGCGCCCGCCAACGAGGACACGCTCGGCCTGGTCGAGATCATGCCGCGCGACCTCTACGACGACAACTCACAGCTGCGCCTGGTCACTTCACCCCGGCTCGGACTGCGGCGCGAACAGCCCGCCACGGGCGGCGGCCGGCTCCGCCCGCCACGCCCGGCCGAGGCCGCCGAGCAGGCCGACCTGACCACGGCAGGGTGACGAACACCATGAGCAGCCTCCCCGAAGCGGCCCACCGCCCCCGCCAGGTGCACCTGGTGGACCTGACCACCATCGCAGGCGCCAGCTACAGCCCGACACTGGGCTATCTGCAGGCGGCCGCCCAGGCTGATCCGGAGGTGGCGGCCCGCTGCAGCTTCACCCGGCACGCCCTGCTGTCGCGCGGGTCCCAGTTCGAGCAGGTCTGCGAACAGGTGCTCGCGTCGCTGGACGATCCGCTGGCGGTGGCCTTCACGGTCTACTTCTGGAACCGGGCGAAGTCCCTGGAACTCGCCCGGCGGATCAAGCAGGCCTGGCCTGGCTGCCACCTCGTCATGGGCGGCAACGACGTGAGCTACCAGCAGGACGTGCTCTTCGCCGAGGCACCCTGGGTGGACGTCCTGGTGCACGGGGACGGCGAGTTCCGGTTCGTCGAACTGCTGCGGACACTGCTGCGGGGCGACGAGGACCTGTCCTCGATCGACGGCCTCAGCTACTGGGCGGGTTCCGGGGCGCAGCGGCAACTCGTCAGCAGCAAGCCGGCCGACCGGATCGCGGACCTGTCCACGGTGCCGTCGCCGATCTCCGTCTACTCGGACACCGAACTGGCCGCGACCTCCCTGCTGGTGTACGAGACCAACCGGGGCTGCCCCTACAGCTGCGCGTTCTGCTACTGGGGCGGTGCGACCAACTCCAAGGTCCGCCAGTTCCCGATGGACCGGATCGCGGCCGACGTGGACCGGATCATCCGGGTGGCCGGTCCCCACATGATGTTCGCACTGGCCGACGCGAACTTCGGCATCCTGCCCCGGGATGTCGACATCGCCCAGCTGCTGGTGAACACCTGCCAGAAGTACGACAAGCGGGTGGACTTCTTCGTCACCTGGGCGAAGAACAGCAACAAACGGATCGTCAAGATGGCCGGACTGCTGCGCGACGGCGGGCTGCTGGCCCCGGTGACGCTGTCGGCGCAGTCCTTCAGCCCCACCGCGCTGGAGCTGGGCAACCGCTCCAACATCCGGGCGGACCACTTCCGCAGACTGCAGACCGAGTTCCGCGATCTGGGCATCCCCACGTACACCGACCTGATCTGGGGCATGCCCGGCGAGACCTACGACAGCTTCCTGGCCGGCACCGAGGAGGTGCTGACCGCCGGTGGCGCGCCGATCATCTTCCCACTGCTGCTGCTGAACAACACCGACTACACCCGCGAGAAGTTCATGCGGGACCAGAAGATCGTCGTCCGCGAACTCCCGGTCGACGTCAGCGATCCGGAGCTGACCGGCGACACCGTGGTGGCCCACGCCACGATGACCGAGCAGGAGTGGCTGCGCGGTCTGGAGTTCCGGTTCTGCCTCTACCTGTTCCAGAAGTCCCTGCTGCGCTGCACGCTCCGCCTGCTGCACTCGACCGGCGGCGTACGCATGGTCGACCTGTGCGAGCTGCTGCGCGACTTCCTCTTCGAGCGCTCCCCCGATCCGGTGGCCCACGCGATCGCCCGGAACTACCGCCACTCCTGGCAGCAGCCCGACCGGATCGACCGGCGGCTGATCGAGGGCGAACTCGACATCGAGGTCGGCGGCGGCGAGCTGTACGGGCGTCAGGAGACCCACTACGAAGCGCTGCTGCACTGCCTGGTGAAGGACCGGGCCGGGTTGGAACGCTTTCTCGACGAAGCCGTCGCCGTGCTGCTGCGGTCGGTCCCCGAGGAGTCCCGGCCGGATCGCGAATCCCTGCGGGCCGCCAAGGAGCTTGATCTCGCGGCCGGTGGGGTGTTCCGCTCGATGATCACCGGCACGGCCGAGCCGCTGGACTTCCGGGTGCCGGCCGAGCTGCTGGTCCTGCTCCGGGACGCCGGCGACCTGCCGCCCGACCTGAGCTGCCCGGCTGGCGGCGAGGTGACCGGGCGGATCGGCACAGCCCCCCTCCACCTGCAGGACTTCCAGCCCAGCTACTCCTTCAGCCGCTTCGTGGTACTCGTCTGGCGCGGTCTGGTGTCCCCCTTGCGCGAGGCCGCTGTCGACTGGACCGCCACCGGACCGCCGACCGCCGGACCGGCCCCCGTCACCGGGAGCGCCACCAGCAGCGCCACCGGCGGCCCTGTCCCGGTCGGCGCGCAGCGCCCGGCCCCCGGTCCGGCCCTGGACCCCGAGCGAACCACGGGGGTGCACAGCCCGTACTGACGGCTCGAGCGGTGCTGGATCAGCCCTGCTCGGCGCCGGGGCCGCGCAGGCCCGGCCAGTCGAGCAGGAGCTGCTGACGGCGTGGCAGACCGGCGACGACCAGATCGTAGGAGTCCTCGATCATCTCGCACACCATGACGTCCGGGAGTGTGCCGTCCAGCGCCACGGTGTTCCAGTGACGCTTGTTGAGATGCCAGCCACCGGTGATCGCGGGGTACTCGGCGCGCAGGCGCACGGCGAGATCGGGGTCGCACTTGAGGCTCACCCCCAGCGCGGGGGCCCCGAGGTCGCTGATGGCGAACATCTTGCCGGCCACCTTGAACACGGAGGTCTCCGGGTTGAAGGGGAAGGTCTCCTCGGCACCGCTGAGGCCGAGGCAGGCGGCCTTGAGTTCACTGGGCGTCATACCCCGATTCTGCCCTGCGGCACTGACAGCCGGTCACCAGAGGGTCTCGCGCAGGATCAAGTCGCACCGGCAGCAGCCGCAGCGCGTCATACCGCCACTCCTCTTGGGGCGGCAGGACGCACTCCCCGGCCTCGGTCGACCGGCAGTGCTCCCTGCCGATAGTCCCCCGGCCGACAAAAAGGCCGTCCCGCACGAAGCGGAAACGGCCTCCGACCTGGGTAAACGCCGGTCGAGATGATGAACCTGCGACCCGCTTGACCCCCATCAAGTGATGCTAATTGCTTCCCGCCGAAGGGTCGGGTGAGAATTTCGCGATCACGAGTCGCAGAACCAGGGCTTCTGCCCTACTGAGCTGCATGTTTACCTCCTCGCGATCGCCTGCCGGTGAGATTTCCCGGCACTTTCCAGAATACTCCGGACGGCGTTCGTTCGGATCATTCCGTGCACGAATGACAATATTTATCATTCCGCCCCGCCCGCGTTCCGCCATACCCGCGACAGCGGAGGCCGCCCAAGCGGCGACGCCGTCGGCTTCGCAGGGCGAGGCGGTCACCCGCGCCGCCGGGCAGGTTCAACCGAACCGCGTTCACCAGACCGGCCGGAGCTTGGCCGGCCGGCCGTCGTGCAGGTGGTCGAGGTAGGCGCGCAGGTCGTGGTGGATGGCGGCGAGCCGGTCGGGGCCGATGAGGTCGGCCCACCGCTGCTCGGCCTCGGCCCACAGCTGATCGGCGAGCCGCAGGTACTCCCGCCCCCGGTCGGTGAGCCGCAGGACCTGTGCGCGCCGGTCGGTGGGGTGGGGATGGCGCTGGAGGTAGCCCCACTCGGCGAGTTCGGTGACGGTCTTGGAGGCGGACTGCTTGGTCACGCCCAGATGGGACGCCAGGTCGACCGTCGTGGCGTCCGGGTGGTCGGCGAGGTAGCGGAAGACGTAGCCATGGGCCGGGCGCAGGGGTTCACGCCCCAGTTCGGCCAGGCGGCTGTGCAGGTGGTCGCTCATCGCCCGGAAGGCCATGGCGAGCAGCAGCGGGACCTCGCCCGGCCTGCGGTCGTCGGCCCCGGCGGTCGGGGCGGCGTGCGTCTCCATGAGGTCCCTTCTGGGCGGGATGATGCGTACTCGGCCATTGTAGTCAGCTTGGTTGACCTTTTCGCGGGTCCGCCCTAGGGTCGAATTAGTCAGTCCAGTTGACTACTTCCCAACTTCCCCTGGAGAGACCCATGCCCTTGTCGACTCTTGCCGACGCCAAGGTGTTCGCGCGCGACGGCTTCACCTTCCGACCGCTGGCCGTACCGTCCCGAGGGAGTACCGAACTGGCGCTCTGGGCGCTGGAGATCGCGCCGGGCGCGGCCAGCGAGGTCCACTCGATGGACCGCGAAGAGGTCTTTGTCGTGATCACCGGCCAGGTCTGCGCCACCGTCGGCGGCCAGGAGCTCAGCGCGGGGAGCGGTGACGCGATCATCGTCCCCGCCCGTACCCTGCTGCAGATCCGCAACGCCGGCTCGGAGAACCCCGCGACGCTGACCGCAGCGACCTCGGTCGGGATGAAGGCCACGGTCGGTGACGCGACCTTCCCGCCGCCGTGGGCCCAGTGAGCCGACATCGCGCGTCGCCGTGATCCCCGACGCGGGACACTCGCGCGGAACGTCAGAACGTCAGAACGGGGCCGGACCGCTACCGGTGATTTCCAGAGCCCCGGCCCCCGTACTGCCGTCCGTCCGCACGAAGTCGCCCTCCCGCCCGTCCGGGAGGCGCACCTGCCCGCTGCGCACGTCCCCCATCAGCTCGAAGTCCTCGTCCCGGTCCGCCTGGAGGTGGCCGCCCCAACCCGGGCCGCCGTCCGAGGAGCGGTGGACGGACAGGTCGGCATGCACGACGATCTCGAAGCCGCTGTGCAGCACGGTCGCCAGCCCTCGGTAGCTGTTCTCGTTCACGCCCCCCAGTCTCTGCCGTCCGGTCCGGGTCTGCACTCCCAGTGCGCTCCGGCCGGGCTTGGACCGACCGGCCTCAGCCCGCGTACCGGGGCATGGGGGGCTGCGGAGTCGGGCCGAAGCGGCCCATCCAGCGTTCGTAGAGCCGTTGCCAGGTGCCGTCGGTGCGGATCTGGTCCAGCACGGCGTTCGTGTAGCGCACGAGGTCGGTGTTCTCCCGGGCGATGGCCAGGCCGTGCGGTTCGGCGGTGAAGGCGGGGCCGACGAGTTCGGTCTGCGGGTCCTGGGCCTGAAGCCCCTGCAGGATGTGCTCGTCCGTGGAGATCCCCTGGATCTGGCCGAGTTGGAGCAGTACGAGGCAGTCCGTCCAGTCCGCCACCCCGACCGGGACCACCGGCGGGCGGGCTGCGGCCAGTTCGGCGATGGAGGTGGTCCCGGTGGCCGCGCAGACCTTGCGACCGGCCAGGTCGGCCAGGTTGCGAACCCCGGATCCCCGGCTGACAAGCACCCGCTGACCGTCGTCGAAGTAATCCGTCGAGAAGGCGACTTGCTGCTCCCGCGCACAGTTGATGGTGATCGAGTCGGCGGCGAGGTCGACCTCGCCCGAGGCCACCACGGTGAGCCGCTGCGCGGAGCTGACGGTACGGAAGTCGACTCGGTTCGGGTCCCCGAACAGCCTGCGGGCGATCTCGTGGACCAGATCGATGTCGAAGCCCTGGAGGGTCCCGGTCTGCGGATCGCGATAGCCCCAGAGGTAGGAGTTCTGGTCGACGGCGGCGATCAGACGGCCCCGGCTCTGGATGCGCTGCATGGTCGAACCGGAAGGCATCGGGGCACCGGGCGGAGGCAGGGGGTCCATCGGATGCAGGCTCGCCAGCGGGTCACAGGCCGGCACGGCAGCGACTCCGGTGCTGGCCACGGTAGCGGAGCCGACGCTCAGACCGCGCACCCTGGGCGGCCCGCTCTGCGCCCCCGCGAAGGCCGGCAGCAGGACCACCGCCGACACAACCAGCAACCGCAGGGCCCGCGTTGCTCTCCATCGTCCCGGTAAGCGCCGCACCGGCACCGCCCCTCCCCCAGTGCCCTGCCCACGACGGGGCCTCCGCCCCCAGCGTAGGGATCCTCCGACGATCCTTCAATGGATACTGCCATCCCGTGATCTCTGCAGGGAATCCTGGTAGTACCTGCGGCCGGCGTGCGGGGCTCGACCTCGCGCCGCCCTACGATATTGGTTCTCGCCCGCCTGGAAGAACCGAGGTACCGGAGTTGCCCGATCACCCCCACTACGGTAAGCATGGCCGCGAGCCGCGAGCCGCGAGCCGCGAGCCGCGAGCCGCGAGCCGCGAGCCGCGAGCCGCGAGCCGCGAGCCGCGAGCCGCGAGCCGCGAGCCGCGAAGTCGGTCTGAGTAGCCGGGGCGAGTGTGGACAGTAGGGTGGCGCGGCTACGGGTCCCGGTCGGTACGGACCCGTGGCGCTGGCGGACCTTCCAGAGCCTGCGCACCCTCGTGGTCGTGGCCCGTACCGTCACCTCGACCGTGCGGGTGCTGGAGGTGCTGCCCGACCTGCTGCGCGGTGACGACCGCGTCTCCGTCGTGTTCGCCTACGATCCGACCTCCGCGTTCAGCGACGGTGTCCTCGACCTGCTGCGCGACTCCGGCTGCCGGATCCTGCCCTGGGAGCAGCTGGCCGAGATCTCGCCCGACCTGATCCTGTCGGCGAGCGAGAATCTCGACCTCCCCGACGGGGACTGCCCGGTGCTCGTGCTGCCGCACGGGATCGGCTTCCAGAAGCTGGTCCCGGACTCCCGCAGCACCCGTACGCGGCTGTCCGGCGTGGTGCCGGAGCGGCTGCTGAAGCGGACGCGGCTGGCGATCTCGCACCCGGACCAGGAGGCCCAACTGATCGAGGCCCACCCGGAGGCGGCGGGATGCACCGAGCTGGTCGGCGACCCGTGTTACGACCGGCTGATCGCGAGCCTGCCGCAACGTGCGGCCTATCTACGGGCGTTGCGGGTGGAGCCGGGAAAGCGTCTGGTGGTGGTCAGCTCGACCTGGGGGCCGACGTCGCTGATCGCCCGGGACCCCGAGCTGCCCGCCCGGCTGCTGGCCGAGCTGCCGCTCGACGAGTACCGGGTCGCCGTCGTACTCCACCCCAATGTCTGGTCGGCGCACGGCGCCTGGCAGATCCGCGCGCTCCAATCCGCTGCTCTGGAGGCCGGGCTGCTGATCGTCCCGCCCACGCGCGGCTGGCAGGCTGCCGTGGTCGCCGCCTCCGCCGTCGTGGGCGACCACGGTTCGGTGACGCTGTACGGCGCGTCCCTGGGCCGGCCCACCATGCTCGCCACCTTCGGCGAGGACCTGGTACCGGGCACCGCCGGAGCCGAACTCGGCCGTACCGCACCTCGGTTGGACCCTCGCGCGCCGCTTCGGACCCAGCTCGAACGCGCCATCGACACCAACGACCCCGACCGGTGGGCCGCGCTCGCCGGACGGGCGTTCGCCGATCCGGGGCAGGCGATGGCGCGACTGCGTTCCCTCGTCTGCGAGTTGCTGGACCTGGCGGAGCCGACCGGCCCGACGCCCGTGCGCGCGTTCCCGGCGCCGCAGACCCAGCGAAGTGCCGTCACCGCGACTTCGGTGTCGCTGCACCTGGGAACAGTTCCTGACGAATCGTCAGCCAGTCGAACCCTGAGCATGGAGCGCTACCCCGCCGCGCTCGCCCGCCGAGTCGACGAGGCCCCGGACGAATTCCGCTACCTGGCCTGCGACACGGACGAGCCCGACCCGAAACTCGCGCTCAACGCCTCCGTCCTGATCGAGCGCACACCACTCGACGCACCCAGCGCAGCGGCCCGGATCGCCGAGATCCTCGCCACCCACCCCGGCAGCCTCCTGGCCGCCGCCACCCTGGACATCACCACCCTGGACACCAGCACTCCGGACACCACCGGCGGACACCTGGTCGGGCTACGGGACGGCCGGCTCGTCGAGGTCTCCGGGGCACGAACCGGAGACCACGGTGTCGCCGCCGTCTACGCCTGCCTGCGGGCGGACCTCCCGCTCGACCGGAGCCGCTGGACCGTACGGACCGGAACCGCCCCCGGACCGGCGCAGCCGCTCACCCTGCGCCTGCGCGTACACGCGGACCGGTCCGACTGAGGGAGCGTCACCCGCCGTCGATCCTGCGCCGGAGCTCGTCCGCGTCCGGGCTGCCGCCCTGCTCGAAGATCTCCAGCGCACGGACCAGGTGGCCACGGGCGCCGCCCCGGTCCCCCGTCGTGCCTTCGAGCAGGTCGGCGAGCGCGATCCGGGTCCGTGCCTCGTAGTGCGAGGCGTCGGTGGCCCGCAGGGCCTCCACCGCCCGTTCGAGGTCGCTCCGGGCGCCGTCGGTGTCGCCGAGACGGGCCCGGACCCGGCCCAGGGCGGCGAGCGCCCGGGCCGCCATCCGCCGGTCCTCGTCCGCCAGGCTGTCGAACTCCTCGATGACCCACCGCAGCGTCGCGGCCGCCTCCTCGGTACGGCCGTCGGCGTCCAGCGCGCAGCCGAGGAAGAAGCCGGCCACCGCCGCCCCTCGCCGGTCCGGGACCTCCCGGTTCAGCCGCAGCGACTCCTCGAAGACGGCGACCGCGCGGGTCGGGTCCCGCCGCTCCCAGTAGCGGCCGAGGAATTCCTGCACCGACGCCCGGAGCAGCAGCCGCCCCGACTCGTCCGCGCGCAGGACGGCCGTCTCCAGCTCCCGGCTGGCCCGGTCGTCCTCCCCGAGGTCGAGCAGCGGGCGCGACAGCAGGCTCCGCAGTCGGGCCTCGGCGGCCGGGTCACCCTTGCCGTTGTCGTCCGCGACCGCCGCGTCCACTCCGAGCTGGAGGGACTCCCGCCAGTCGCCGAGGTGGCGGTGGTGCAGGAAGAGGGCGGTGAACGCCTCGGCGAGCTGCCAGGTCTGCCGGTACAGGCCGTGCCGGAGGCCCGCGCGCAGCACCGCGAGGATCGAGGCGCGTTCGGCCTCCAGCCAGGCCAGGGCCAACCGGCCGGCGGCCGGGCCGGCCTGCGCGAACGGGTCCGGTGCGTCCCGGAGCAGCTCCCGCAGGTCGGCGATCCGCAGCCGGTCGGCCCGGATCGCCCGGTCCGCGAGCGCGGTCAGGGCCAGGTAGTGCGTCACCAGTCGGCGTACCGCCTCGGCCCGCTCCTCCTCGGTGGCGTCCCGCTGGGCGCACTGCCGGGCGTGCAGCCGGACCAGGTCGTGCAGGTGGTAGCGCCCGTCCGGGGTCGCCTCCAGCAGGCTCGTCCGGACCAGCTCCGCCAGCTGCAGCTGCACGGCGGAGGTTTCGGCACCGACCGCCGCCGCCACCGCGCCCGCGTCGAAACTCGGCGTCGGGAGGACGCCCAGCACGCGGTAGAGCCCGGCCTGATCGGGCGTCAGGGTACGGTAGGCGAGCTCGAAGGCACTGGACACGCTGCTCTCCCCTTCAGTGGTCCGCACGGTCATCGCCGACAGCCTGGCCGACTCGTCCGAGAGTTCGTGGGCCACCGCCGCGAGGGTGAGGTGCGGCTGCATCGCCAGCCGCGCCGCCACCAGGTGCAGGGCGACCGGCAGCCCGGCGCACAGTTGGACGACGCCGCGGGCCGCGTCCGGTTCGGCCTCGACCCGCTCGGGTTCGCAGAGCACCGCCAGCAACTCCAGGCAGGCCGCGTCGTCCAGCGGCGCCAGCTTCATCAGCCGCACCTTGTCGAGCCTCAGCTCCCCGAGCTGGAGGTCGCTGGTGGCGACCACGGCGCTGCCCGCCCCCTTCGGCGTCAGCATCCGCACCTGGGACGGCTCCGTCACGTTCTCCAGCACCACCAGCAGCCGCCGCCCGCCCGACAGCCGGCGGTACTCCAGCAACCGGTCCTCGACGCTGTTCGGCAGGTACTCCTCGGCCTGGCCCAGCCTCTTCAGGCACACCGCCAGCGCCTCGGCGGCGTTCCCGCCCACCCCGCCGGCGGACACCGCGAAGTCGACGTAGAGCTGCCCGTCCGGGAAGCGCTCCCGGACGCTCTGCGCGAGCCGGCGGACCGTCGCCCGCTTGCCGACCCCCGGCAGGCCGCTCACCAGGGCCGCCGCCACCGCGCCGGTCGTACCGGCGTCGAGCCATAAGGCCAGCCGCGCGAGCTCCTCGATGCGGTTGACGAAACCGGACAGGTCCCCCGGGACGTCATCGGGCGGCTCCGCCTGCCGAGTCCGCGCGGTGGGCGGCACGTTGATGTTGACGGTGATGCCGCCGTGGACCCGGCCGATCTGGTAGGCGTCGCCGTGGACGGTGACCCCGTCCATCCGGACCGCACCCGACTCGCCCCGGTCTGCGAAACGTCCGTGGTTGTCCATCCACTCCCCCGACGCCGGAAGCCAGCTGACTTGCTGTCACGTTACCGGAGACCCACCCGCAGCGCCGCCGGATGCCGGCTCCGGCGCCCACCGGACACAGGCCCTCACCCCCGGCGGCGCAGCTGCTCGCCACGGGCGAAGCGGCGGAGCCGGCCGAGCCGGGTGAACCTCTCGTGGTGTGCCACGGTGGCACGGTCCAGCTCCTCCATCAGGCGGCGGGAGCGGTGCTCCAGGTCCAGCTCGTCCAGGATCCGGTCGACCTCGGCGAGCAGCGAACCGTGCAGCTGCCAGGCGTGCGGATGCTGCTGGACCCGCCGCAGCAGCATCTGCGCGACCTGCTCGCGGCTGTGCCAGGCGGCGGAGAGTTCTGCGGTCAGGCGGGCTTCGGCCTCGTCGGCGTTGCTGCTGACGGGGGTGGTCACCAGCACGGCGAAGCTGACCAGGGCCGCGCCGATGTATGCGAGCAGTTCCTCCAGCGCCACCGCGACCTCCGCCGGGAAGAGCAGCTCGCCCGGTTCCCGCCGCTTGGCGAGGTCGGTGAGCGAGCGGGCCAGCACGCGCACCACGACCACGCAGATCTCCAGCGTGTCCAGCCCGGTGCGCAGCACGAGCCGGGCGAGCAGCCCCTCCGTGATCCTCGGGTTCAGCCGGAGGCTGTCCTCCGCCTGGCGCAGCGCGGCGTCGACCTCGGCGATGGCCTGGTCGAGCAGACGGGCCTCGTGGAGCCGGCCGGCGGCGCGTTCGACCGGAACCGGGCTGCCCAGCTCCTCGGCGATGCTCAGCAGCAGATGGCGGGTGCGGCGGGCCAGGTCCTCGATGGATTCCGCCGCCGTGTCCAGCCACACCGGCGGCGCGAACAGGAAGTTGAACATCAGTCCGACCCCGGCCCCGATCAACGTCTCCAGCACCCGGTCCCACGCCTGGGAGGCCAGCCGGGTCACCCCGAGCACCAGCATCGCGCTGATCGCGACCTCGTTGACGAACTCGTCGACCCGGACGAACTGCCCGATGGTCAGCGACGCCAGGATGATCAGGCCCAGGCTCCACCAGGACAGGCCGACCACCGAGCTGAACCCGATGGCGATCAGCACCCCGACCACCACGGAGTTCACCCGCCGGATGCCGGTGGTGAGCGTCGAGTAGAGGGTGACCTGGACGACGAGCAGCGCCGTGAGCGGCGCGGTCAGCGGGGCCGGCTCGGAACTCAGCCGTACCGCGACGGCGTACGAGAGCGTCGCCGCCACGGTCGCCCGCACCGTCTGCACGACGACCGGGTCCTTACGGCGTTCCATCAGCGAGGTCACCGCACCATGGACATCGGGCATCTTCCCAGTCTTCCCGCCCCCGCCGGTCACGCCCGCACCGACACGACTCGGATGCCCGTACCGGCGAGGCGCGAGCTGCGCCACGCCGGTGCTCCTGCCTACTGTGGTGGCTGCTGCTCCGCCCGGAATGCCACCGGGACGAGGCGCGACGTGACTGGATCTGGACCTGGACCTGACGGGACGAGATGTGACGGGAGGTGAGCCGGGATGAGAGAGAGGTCGGCCCGGCACCCCGGGCCCGCTCCGCACACCCGCCCCGCCCGGCCGCGCGTCCGGCCCGCGACCGCGCCGCAGCGAGGACGGGCCGCACCGAGGATCGTCCCCGGACTGCAGCGCGCGGCCGGGTACGCCTGGCGGCTGCTGGTGGTCGGCGCCGCGCTCTACGCGGTCCTGGTGCTGCTGGGACGGCTGGTGCTGCCCGTGGTCGCGGTCTTCGCCGCGCTGGTGATCACGGCGATCCTCCGGCCGGCCGCCGACCTGGCCGGCAAGGTGATGCCGCGTGAGCTCGCCGTACTGGTGACGATCCTCGGCGCGCTGCTGCTGATCGCCGGGCTGCTCAGCCTGGTGGGCGCGACCGTGGCCGGGGAGTGGAGCAGCCTGGGCCACGAGTTCCGGGGCGGCCTGGACCGGATCGACCGCTGGCTCGAAGGGGCTCCGTTCCACGTTCGGCCGAGTGCGGTCTCGGGGCTGCGGAGCAAGGTCAGTTCGTTCGTCTCCGCGCACCGGTCCACCCTGATCAGCACGGCGGTGGGCGAGGCCACCCGCGTGGTCGAGGCCGTCACCGGCGCGGCCCTGGCGCTGTTCTGCTCGATCTTCTTCATCCACTCGGGCGATGCGATGTGGCACTGGGCGGAGCGTCAGCTGCCCGCCTCGGCCCGCCGGAGCTGGAGCCTGGCGGGCCGGGCCGGGTGGCGGAGCTTCGCGGGCTACACCCGGGGGATCATGATCGTCGCCGCCAGCAACGCCATCCTGGTGGGCATCGCGCTCACCGTCCTGGGTGTCCCGCTGGCGCTGCCGCTGACCGTGCTGGAGTTCTTCGCAACGCTGATCCCGCTGATCGGGTCGCCCATCGCGATGGCCGTCGCGGCGGTGGTCGCGCTGGCGGCCAAGGGGCCGGTGACCGCGCTGATCGTGCTGGCGCTGATCGTCGTCATCGGCCAGATCGAAGGACACGTGCTGCACCCGGTCGTCATGAGCTGGGCGGTACGGATCCATCCGGTGGTGATCGCACTGTCGGTGACGGCCGGCGGAATCCTCGCGGGTGTGATCGGCGCGGCCGTCTCGCTGCCCGTCGTCTCCGTCATCTGGGCCGTCGTGCTCGAACTCCGCGAGGCGCGGGCGCGCTGACGCCGGCTTCGGTCGGGGCTGCCCGGTCTGGGGCTGCCCGATCGAGGGCCGAACCGGAACCGACAGGCAGCCGACAGGGGCCGAACGGGGGCTGACGCTCCCACCCGACGTGTCAAACCATATTTTTATCGACAACATGACATATCGTCAGTCACTGATCCCGCGTGGTTCATAACGCTGCGGAATGTTTCGAACTGATCAAGTTCTGCCCCGCTCCTCGGGCAGGCAACCCCCCGTGAACTGCGGAAACACCGAATCGAACATTGACGATATGGGTCAGCCATAATTCTGCGTACGCCAACCCCTTGTCCCGGCAGCACCACATGCGCTGGAATGCGTGAGCTTGTCGGGACCGGCGTTCCGGGATCATGCACGCGTCCGACCCCGGAGCGCGCGCCCTGGCCTGCCCCCTGACGTCTTATCAGGCGAAGGGATGTTCATGATCGGCTGGCGCAAAGCGCAGCTAACAGCAGCGGTCACCATCACCGCCGCCTCGCTGGTCCTCAGTTTCGGGACCACCGCGAGCGGCAGCACGGCCATTCCCGCTCCGAACGCGCTCGCGCTCTCGGACAGCGGAGCGCCGACAGCGGTGATCGTGATCCTCAAGGACCAGATACCGAGCGCCCCGGCCGACTCCGGTCACCTCGGCGCCCGGAAGCAGCGGACGGCGTCCGCGCAG
Organism: Kitasatospora sp. MAP5-34; assembly: GCF_029894335.1. Taxonomy (GTDB): domain Bacteria; phylum Actinomycetota; class Actinomycetes; order Streptomycetales; family Streptomycetaceae; genus Kitasatospora. The sequence goes on from NZ_JARXZC010000018.1 coordinate 26,025, forward strand.
GCCCCGCTGCTGGCGAAGGTCAAGGCCAACGGCGGCCGTAACATCAAGAGTTTCGTGGTCGGCAACGCCTTCTCCGCCACGGTCAGCCCCGCGCTGCGTGCGGCCCTGGAGGCCGACCCCTCGGTCGCCTCCGTGGTCACCGACCAGTCGGTACGGGTCGCGCCGCCGAGCACCGGTTCCGCCGGCGCCGGGACGCCCACCGCACCGGCCCCGGCGTCGAAGGCGCCGAAGGCGCCGAAGGCCGCGGCCTCGGCCGCCACCACCGGCAGCACCGAGCAGCCGAACGCGGTCTGCCCGAGTGACCCCTCGAAGCCCCTGCTGGAGCCCGAGGCGCTGTACTCCACCCACACCGAGGGGACTCCCGGCGCGCCGGGCGCCCACGAGCTGGCCGACGGCAAGGGGGTGAAGGTCGCCTACATCGCGGACGGCCTGGACCCGCTCAACCCGGACTTCATCCGGCCCGACGGCTCGCACGCGGTGGTCGACTACCAGGACTTCTCCGGTGACGGTACGGCCGCGCCGACCGGTGCGGCGGAGGCGTTCGGTGACGCCTCGGCGATGATCGCGCAGGGCCGCGAGTCCTACGACCTGTCGGACTTCGTCAACCCCTCGCACCCGCTGCCCAAGGGCTGCACCATCCGGATCAAGGGCATCGCGCCCGGCGCCTCGCTGGTGGCCCTGAAGGCCGGTGGCCAGACCCTGCCGAACTCCGCGATCCTGCAGTCGATCGACTACGCCGTCTCGGTGGCGCACGTCGACGTGCTGAACGAGTCGTTCGGCAGCAACATCGCGCCCGACAGCGGTGCGCACGACACCATCACGCTCTTCAACGACCAGGCGGTCGCCGCCGGTGTGACCGTCGCGGTGTCCAGCGGTGACGCGGGCATCAACGGCACCATCGGCGCCCCGGCGACCGACCCGAACGTGATCGCCGCCGGCGCGTCCACGGACAGCCAGAACTACGCGCAGACCGGGTACGCGGCCTTCCAGTTCTCGAACGGGACCTGGGCGAACAACATGATCTCCGCGCTCTCCTCTGGCGGGATCACCCAGGCCGGCCGGACGGTCGACCTGGTCGCCCCCGGTGAGTCGGACTGGGCGCTCTGCACGCCCGACCTGACCAAGTACACCGAGTGCACCAACTTCGCCGGTGGCGCCAGCCCGATCCAGCCCTTCGGCGGGACGAGCCAGGCCGCGCCGATGACGGCGGGCGCAGCCGCGGTCGTCATCGAGGCGTACCGCAACACGCACGGCGGCGCCTCCCCTGCCCCCGCGCTGGTCAAGAAGCTGCTCACCGGCACCGCCCAGGACCTCGGCCTGCCGGCCGAGGAGCAGGGCGCCGGTCTGCTGAACGTGCGTGCAGCCGTCGAGGCCGCCGAGGGCTACCAGAACGGCTCCGGCGCGCAGCACAGCTCGACCGTCGCGGTGACCAGCGGTCAGGTCGACATCACCGGCCACGCGGGCTCGAACCACACCGCCGACATCACGGTGGTCAACACGAGCAGCAAGCCGCAGACGGTGAGCGGTGCCACCCGCACCTTCGCCCCGCTGGCGGACTCGCAGCAGACCGTCGCGCTGGACTCGTCCTCGAACCAGACCTTCAAGTACGCCACCAACGGCGCCACGTGGGTCCAGCACCAGGTCAAGTTCACCGTCCCGGCCGGCGCGGACCGGCTGGCGGCGTCGATCGCCTGGCAGGGCAAGTCCCAGCAGTCGGGCGCCAACACCGTCACCCCGGTCGTCCGGATGACCCTGCTGGACCCGTCCGGCCGGTTCGAGACCAACACCCGTCCGCAGGGCGGCCCGGTCTCGCCGAACTTCGGCATCGTGGACGTGCCGCACCCGGTCGCGGGTGACTGGACGGCGGTGCTCTACACCCCGGCCGGCACCAACGGCTTCACCGGTCCGGTCGTCCTGGACACCGCCACCCAGCGCGCCGTCCCGGCGGGCAACGTCAGCCCGCAGGTGGCCGACCTGGCTCCCGGCGAGTCCAAGACCCTGCACGTGCAGCTCACCACCCCGGTGAACAGCGGCGACGCCACCGAGTCGGTCACCGTGTCCGGCTCGAACGGCCACACCACCAGCGTTCCGGTGATCCTGCGCAGCCTGGTCGACATCGCGCACAACACCGGCACCTTCAACGGGACGATCACCGGCGGCAACGCCCGGGCCTCCTCCCCCGCGCAGAGCTTCACCTACGCGTTCGACGTGCCGAAGGGCAAGCACGACGTCCGGGTCGGCCTGACGGTCGGCAAGGACGCCAACCTGCTGATGCAGGGTGTGCTGATCAGCCCGAACGGAACGCCGATCGACGTGGAGAGCAACGCGCTCTTCAACGCCCAGGGCGCCCAGACGGGCACCGGCGCGGGCCTTTCGGTCACCGCCGTGAACCCGGCGGCCGGCCGCTGGCGCTTCGCCCTGGTGGTGCTCAACCCGGTCAGCGGCGCTGAGCTCAGCCAGCCGTTCGCCGGCCGGATCGGTCTCGACCAGAACGTCGCGACCGTTCCCGGTCTGCCGAACAACGTCCACACCAAGCTGGCCGCAGGCCGCCCGACCGCGCTGACGGTGAGCTACACCAACAACACCGCCGCCGCGCAGCTGATCCAGGCCGACGGCCGCCTGACCTCCCGCGTCGACCTGCCGCTGGTGCCGCAGGGCGCCTCCGGCACGGTCAGCCTGCCGCTGGGCGCAAGCTCCGCGATCCCCGGCTTCCTGGTGCCCCCGGGCACCGACAAGCTGACCGCCGTGGCGGCCTCGTCCGTCCCGGCCCAGCTGGAGATCTCCGGCACGACGGGTTCGCCCGACCTGTTCGGCGACCTCAAGAAGGCACAGAACGGTTCGACGATCTCGGTCGCGAAGGACGCCGGCAGCGCCGAGGAGCCGATCGTCGCGGGCTACTGGTCCAGCTACGTCCAGCAGATCGGCCCGTTCGGGACGGCCGGCGCGCCGGCCGGCACCTCGACGGTCACCGCCGTCGCGCACACCCAGGCGTTCGACCCGGCGCTCACCTCCAGCACCGGTGACCCGTTCGCCCTCTCGGTGAACGCCCTGGCCTCGGCGGTCAACCCCGTCGTCGTCCAGCCGGGCGCCAAGGGCACCCTGAAGGTCACCATCACGCCCACGGGCGCGAAGGGCAGCGTCGTCAGCGGCGTCCTGTACCTGGTGACCGCGCCGACCGGGATCGCCACGGCGAACAACCAGCTCGGGACCACCGGTTCCGTCCTGGCCGCGATCCCGTACACCTACACGGTGAACTGATACCCGGTGAACTGACGTTCCAGAAGCACCATCGGTAACAGACCGAGGCCGTCCCGATTCGTCGGGGCGGCCTCGGCCCGTTCCCGGACCTGAACCGGCTCCGAGCCGGACGCCGTGGACCCGTCGGCGGTCCTGCCCCACCCAACGGCTACACTCGCGACCGCCGCCGGACAAGCGGTGGCCACAGCCACGGGGACGGGTCCTGACCAGGCGATTGATGACTCAGATGAACTATGCGATTCTCGGGCCGCTCGAAGTCCACTCCCACGGCCGGCCCGTCGAGGTGGCCCGTCCGAGGCGGCGGGCCGTGCTCGCCTTCCTGCTGCTGCACGCCAACCGCCGGGTGAGCATCGACCAACTGGTGGACGCCCTCTGGGCCGAGGGCCCGCCCCGGACCGCCCGGGCCCAGGTGCACACCGCCGTCTCAGCGCTGCGCGGCGGGCTGCCCGAGGAGCTCGCCGGGCAGCTGTCCTCGGAGGCCGCCGGCTACCGGCTGCACGTCGCAGAGGGGGCCCTCGACTCGGCGGAGTTCCGGCTGCGGCTGGCCCGGGCGCGCGGGCTCGCCGAGCGGCACCAGCACGTCGAGGCCGTCAGGACGCTGCGGGACGGCCTGAGCCTGTGGCGCGGTGCGGCGCTGACCGGCGTGGACGCGCCCTTCGCCGGACCGGCCGGGGTGCGGCTGGAGGAAGAGCGGTTCGCCGCCCACGAGTTGCTCGCCGACCTGGAGATGCGGGCCGGCCGGCACCAGGAGCTGGTCCCGGAGCTGACGGCCCTGTCGGACCAGTACCCCGCCCGCGAGTCGATCGCGGAGCGCCTCGCGCTGGCCCTCTACCGCAGCGGGCGGCAGGCCGACGCACTGGCCGTGGTGAGCACGCTGCGCAAGCTGCTGGCGGAGGAGTACGGCCTCGATCTGGGCCGCCGCCTGGTCGAGTTGGAGGCGGCGGTGCTACGGGGTGACACCGCCCTGCAGCATTCGGCAGCACCCTCCGAACCCGCTCCCGCCCCGGCCCCCAGGAGCTCCTCCGACGTCCCGCGCCCAGCTCAACTCCCCCGCCCACCGGCCGGGTTCGTCGGGCGGTCCGCCGAACTGGCCTCGCTCTCCCTACTGTTGGACCCGACTGCCGGCGAGGCCCGGATCGCCGTGGTCAACGGCCCTGCGGGGGTGGGCAAGACCGCGCTCGCGCTCTCCTGGGCCCACAGCCGCCTCGCCGAATTCCCCGACGGCCAGCTCTTCGTCGACCTGCACGGCTACGACCGCGCGGACCCGGAGGTGCCGGGACGCGTACTCGAGCGCTTCCTGATGGCGCTCGGGGTGCCGGGCTACCAGGTACCGGCCGACCTGTCGCAGCGGGAGGACCTGTACCGCTCCAGCATGGCCGACCGCCGGGTGCTGCTGGTGCTCGACAACGCCCACGACTACCAGCAGATCCGGTCGCTGCTGCCCGGCTCCGCGAGCTGCCTGACCCTGGTCACCAGCCGGGGCAAGCTGGGCGGGCTGGTGGCCGACACCGGGGCGGCCTCCGTCCCGCTGGGGATGCTGCCCATCGAGGAGGCGGTCGAGGTGCTCGGCCGGATCGCCGGGGCCGACCGGGTCGCGGCCACGCCGGACGCCGCCCGGGATCTGGCCCGGCTGTGCGGCGGGCTGCCGCTGGCCCTGCGGATCTCGGCCGTCCGCCTGGTCGAGGACCCGGCGACCCCGCTCTCCGGGCTGGCCGCCGAACTCACCCCGGAGGAGGACCGGCTCGCGGGCCTCGGGCTGCCCGGCGACGACCACACGGTGTCCCGGGCGCTCGACCACACCTGCATGCGGCTGACCGCCGATCAGGCCCGGCTGTTCCAGCTGCTCGGCCTGCACCCAGGGGCGAGCATCGGTTCGGCGGCGGCCGAGGCGCTCTCGGGTACCGGCGAGCTGCTGCGCGGCTCCGCCTCGCCCCGGGTCCGGCAGACGCTCCGCGAGCTGGACGCCGTCCACCTGCTCGACCAGGCCGGGCCGGACCGGTACTCGATGCACGACCTGGTACGCCTCTACAGCCGGGAGTCCGGGCTGCTGTCCGCCACCGAGCGGGACGCGGCGCTCACCCGGATGTTCGAGTGGTACATCAGCGTCGGAACCGCCGCGCAGGACCTCGTCCAGCCGGGCAGCCCGCAGCTGCCGGGCGACCTGCGGCACGTCTGGCGCGGCCCCGCGCCGTTCGAGGACCATGACGGGGCACTGGACTGGTTCGACCAGGAGCTGGCGAACCTGACCTCGCTGATCCAGCTCGCCTCCGCACGCGACGACCACCGGGTGGTCTGGCAGCTGTCGGCCTCGCTCGCCCGGTACCTGACCCGGCGGCACCGCCTCGACACGATGCTGGAGACCCAGCGGCTCGGCGAGCGGGCGGCGCGGGCGGTCGGGAACGAGCTGGCGGCCGCCACACTCGCCGGAAACCAGGCCATCGCCTACTCGATGCGGCACGACCCGCAGGCCCGGGAGCCGTTCGAGCGCGCGATCACGACCTTCGTCCGGCTCGGCGAACTCCGCCGGGCCGCCCTGGCGCGGCTGAACCTCGGCAACCTCGAGTACATGCTCGGGCGGCTGGCCGAGGCGTGCACCATCCAGACCGAGGGGGTGGCTGCGGCGCGCGAGGCCGGCGACGACTACATGCTGCTGCGGGCGCTGGGCGCCCTGGGCCTGATCCGGTCCGACCTGGGCGACCACGAGGAGGCCCGGGGGCTGCTCACCGAGGCGCTGGCGGTCGCCGAGGCGAGCGGCAACGAGCACATGGTGGACACCACTCGAGGCCAACTCGCCCTCGTACTGGTCAGGTTGGGCGAGTTCGAGGAGGCGTTGACGCTCGGCAGGAAGTCCCTGGCGGCGGCCCGCCGGGACGGCAATCCGATGCGGGTCGGCCACAACCTGGACGAGATCGGGCTCGCGCTCGCCGGGCTGGGCAGGCACGCCGAGGCCCGCGAGTCCTGGCGCGAGGCGGCCCAGGTGCTCGCCTCCATCGGCAGCCCGCAGGCCGAGGAGGTGGCGGCGCGGCTGGCCGAGCCCGAGCCGGCGTCGGAGCCGGGGAGCAGCAGGCCGGATAGCGGGTGAAGAGGGGCCGAGTAGTGGCCCCGTCCAGGATGGTGATCACAGGCCGACCAGGCCCGTCCCTCCGGTGGCACCCGAGGGACGCCCCGGACGCCGCCGCTCTCGGCGGCCGGGGCGTGAACCCCCCACCCCGGACGCCGGACCGGGGCGGGGAGCAGGTGGAGCGGCGGGGCCTCACGGGGGTGGGCCTCGCCGCTCCGGCTCCGCTCAGGAGCCACCCCTGCTACCCCTGCTACCCGGCGGGGAAGTCGAAGGTGTAGCCCTGGGCCGTCAGCGCTGGGATGAGCTGCTTCAGCGCCGCGACGGTCTGGCTGCGGTCGCCGCCCCCGTCGTGCATCAGGATGACTCCGCCCGGCTTCAGCTCCTGCTGCACGGCGGCCAGGATCGCGGGCGTGCCCGGCCGGGACCAGTCGCGGGTGTCCACCGACCAACCCAGCGACTTCATGCCGGCCTGGGCGGCTATCTGCTTGTTCTCCGCCGTGAAGTCACCGCCCGGCGCGCGGAACCAGCCGATCCTGGTGCCGTCCCCGGCCGCGTTGGTGATCATGGCGCCGGCCGCGTCGATCTCGGACACCTGCTTGTCGTGCGGCAGGGTGTGCATCGGCTGCGGGTGGTCCACCGTGTGGTCACAGAGCCGGTGGCCCGCCGCGACTATCCGCTTCACCATCGCGGGGTCGGCGGCGGCCTGCCGCCCGATCTCACAGAAGGTGGCCTGCACGTGGTACTGCGCCAGCACGTCCAGGATCTGCCCGGTGAACGGCCCCGGACCGTCGTCGAACGTCAGCGCGACGGACCGCCCGCCCGACGCGGTGTGCCCGATGACGGGTATCACGGGCCCACCCGGCACGGTGGCCGTCGGTGAACCGGGCGTCGGCGTACCGGACGTCGGGGTCCGCGTCGACGGGACACCACCGGTGGGCGTCGGCGTGCCGGACGCGGCGGGAGCGGTGGACGGATCGGCCGTGGCAGCCGACGTGTCCGACGCCGAGGGCAGGTCGGACGCCGACACGGACGCAGACGGGCTCGCCGACCCACTCGAGACGGCGTCCGCCACCGGCCCTGCGGCATCCTGCGAGATCCCGTGGGTCGGCCCGCACCCGGCGGTGACCACGGCCACCCCGGCGGCGAGCAGCGCGGCGCAGGCGGCGACCCCGCGACGGGTGCGCTTCGGGTGGCTGGGGGCAGCGTGGGTACGGCGGTCCCGCATGCAGCGTCTCCTGGCGTCGAACGGCGTGAGGCGACGCACGGTCGGACTGCGGCACCCGCTGCGAGGCTACGCAACCGGGCCACGGAAAAGCACGCACACAAACGAAGTGTGACGCGCCCCTCCCCCGCCGCCCCCCGACCCGCACCGTCAGACCGGGAGGCCCTTGCCCAGGCAGACGCTCTGCGGGTGGTCCTGGTAGACGCCGAACTTGGTGATCGGCACGTACCCCTCGGAGGCGTACAGGGCCAGGGCCTCCGGCTGCTCGGTCCCGGTCTCCAGGACCAGCCGGGTCCGGCCGGCCTGCTCGGCGGTGAGCTCCAGGTGGCGCAGGACGGCGCGCGCGAGCCCACGCCCACGGGCCGTCGGCACCACGTACATCCGCTTGAGCTCGGCGTCACCGTCGAGCAGGCCGCCGCCGTCCCCGTCGGCCTCCTTGGCCCGCCAACCACCGCAGGCGACCGGCTCGTCGTCGAGGTACGCGACCACGAAGAGTCCGGTCGGCGGGTCGAAGTGATCGGGGTGCATCACGGTCACATCGACGTCGCCGTAGCGGCGGACGTACTCCTGCTGAACCTCGGCGGACAGCTTCTCGGCATCCGGATGACCGTATCCGGTCGTGCGTATCTCCATGGTCATCAGCGTACGGCGCGCCGCCCGGCGCCCCGGACCGGCCCGGTCAGCGCCCTTCGAAGCGGGCCACCAGGTCGTCCTTGCCGAACATCCGGGCGGTCTCCACGGCGGACGGCGTACCGGCCTGCGGATCGGCGCCACCGGCGAGCAGCGCGGCGATCACCGACTCCTCGCCCTTGAACACGGCCCCCGCGAGCGGGCTCTGCCCCCGGTCGTTGACCCGGTCCGGGTCGGCGCCGCGCTCCACCAGGACCCGCACGGTGTCGGCGTGGCCGTGGTACGCGGCGAGCATCACCAAGGTGTCGCCCCGGTCGTTCGAGAGGTTCGCGGGGGCCCCGGCGTCCAGGTAGGCGGCGAGCAGCGCCGTGTCGCCGGTGCGGGCCGCATCGAAGAGCTTGCCGGCCAGCTCGATCACATCGGCGTCCGGCGTCCGGCTGTCGGGAGCCTGGGCATCAGGAGCGGGGGCGGGGGTCTGCTCGGTGGAATCTGCCATGTCAGTGCCTTCCTCGGTCTGGTGCGTGCCAAACGGCACCGTAGCGGACGACACGACTGCCCGGTGGTAACGCATCCGTTCGAGCGAACTTCTTCGCACTCGGACGACCCCCGGACAGAAACACCCGTTTGACACGTTCCATCATCTATTACTTTTTGTCACGATAAGGGCACTTTTGGTAACACCTTTCCCGTCGTCCCTGTCCCCCCTCTCCGAGGAGCAGACGCATGATCCTCTCCATCTCCGGCATCGTCCTTTTCGGCACCATCGCCTTCCTCTTCTTCCGGCGGGACGGCCTCAAGGTCTCGCATGCGATCGTCTGTGCCCTTCTCGGCTTCTACATCGCGGGTTCGTCGATCGCCCCCAGCATCCAGGCAGGCGGAGCAAGCCTGGCCAGCCTGCTCGGCGGCCTCAAGTTCTGAGCTCTCTCCCCACCTGCGGCACCGGCCCGGGCGCGGATACCAACCGCCCCGGGCCCTCTTCCACCCCTTCGCGTCCCGCCCTGCCAGCTGTCCCACTCGCCCGGGGAGTCCAGGAATGTCCCTCACCCGTCACCTCAGCAGAGGTCGCGACCTCGCCCGCACCGCAGGCGACCACGCCTCCGACATGTTCGCGCCGGTCACCGTCATCGGACGCGGCCTGCGGAGCCACGCCGACTGGGCGAAGGCCCGCTGGGCCGCCACCCCGAAGGAACGGCGCGGGCCCACGATCTTCCTGACCGCCGCCATGCTGCTCGGCATCGCCCTGCTGCCGCACGGACCGCTGTTCGCCCTGGTCGCGCTGATGGCCAGCGCCGCCTGGGTCGGCCGCGCGCCGAAGGCCCCGCCCGCGCCCCAGGTGGACACCGCAGACCTGAAGCTGGCCGCCCTGTACGCCGCGTTGACCCCGTACCTGGGCGGGTTCGACGACGCCGCCCCGCTCTACGGCCTCGACGGCCAGTACAAGACGGCCTTCGACTCCTGGAAGTTCGACGACGAGGGCCGGCTCGCCGCCCTCGAACTGCGCTACCCCCCGTACTTCACCGACACCGAGCCCGCCGCGCGGGCCCGGATCGAGCAGGTCGTCCAGGGCAAGGCCGGCCGGGCCAGGGAGTACCTCTTCGACTGGGACGAGGAGTCCAACCGGCTGCGGGTCAGCGCGCTGGCCCCGCTCGCCATCGACATCGTCGCGCAGCCGTTCGTGACCGCACCCGGTGAGATCGTGCTCGGGTTCACCGACGGGCGCGGCAGCCGGCGGACCATCCCGGTCGACCAGGGCGGCGTCACCTCCCAGCAGCCGCCGGTGGTCTGGCGGACCGGGGCGCGGGCCGCCGAACCGCACCTGCTGGCCCTCGGCGCACCGGGCTACGGCACCTCGACGCTACTCAGGTCGATCGCCCTGCAGGCGCTGCCGCACGGCGATCTGGTGGTGATCGACGGCGCGGGCACCGGCGAGCACGCCTGCCTGGTGAACCGGCCCGGCGTCCACACCGTGGAGACCAGCCTGCACGGCGCGCTGGCCGCGCTGGAGTGGGCGGCCCAGGAGACCGAGCGGCGGCTGGCTGCCCTGAACGCGGCGCGGCACCACGGGGTCGCCGCCCCGGCGGACGTCACCCGCCCGCTCTGGCTGTTGCTCGACCACCCCACCGAGCTGAGCGAGCTGGCCAACGCCGAGGGCCGCCAGGACCCGCAGGAGCTACTGGAGGTCCCGCTGCGGCACGGCCGGGCGGCACGGGTGACGGTGGTGATCGCCGACGACCTGGAGGCCCGCGACCGGATCTCCCCCAGTGTCCGCGCCACCACCCGGGCCCGCGTGGTGCTGGGCCCGGCCACCCCCGAGGTGGCCCAGGAGGCGCTGGGCGTGCCGCTGGACATCGCCCCCGCCGCGCAGACCGCCCCCGGACGCGGCTACGCCAGGCTCGGCGCCGCCACGCCCGTCCGCCTCCAGGTACCCGTCACGGTGGACCCGCTGGACGACGAGACCCAGGCCCGGCACCGGGACGCGGTGATCGCGCTGCTGCCGCACCGGGACACCCGGACCGAGGCGCCCGCACCGACCGTACGGCTCAGCAAGGAAGCCGCAGCGGTGCGGCCCGATCCGGTGTGGTGAGCGGGACCGGCTCGCGCCGATAGGGTGGGTCACCCCCGAGCGGATTTTGATCGCTGTGTGCACAATTTGTGATACGCAGGGTGATAATTTAGCTCAGATGTGACAAATCGGACGATGATGGGTACAAACAGGGGCGGCACGACAGGCGACGCATATCCCGGGACGGGAATCTTCGTCGAAGGCCGAGCGTTGACCGAACGACGATGACAGCGACCACTAGTCCTGTGGGCCATAAGCCCGGGAGGCACGATTCATGAGCGAGCGAGCTCTCCGCGGCACGCGACTCGGGGCCACTAGCTACGAGACCGACCGTGGAATCGATCTGGCTCCCCGCCAGACCGTCGAGTACGCATGTCAGAACGGACACCGATTCGAGGTGCCCTTCTCCGTTGAGGCGGAGATCCCCTCGGCCTGGGAATGCCGTTTCTGCGGCCAGGAGGCAGTACTGCTCGACGGCGATGAGCCGGAGGAGAAGAAGACCAAGCCGACGCGCACCCATTGGGACATGCTGATGGAGCGCCGCACGCGTGAGGAGCTGGAGGAGGTGCTGGCCGAGCGGCTGGCCGTGCTCCGCTCCGGCGGGATGAACCTCGCGGTTCACCCGCGCGACACCCGCAAGAGCGCCTGACCCAGACTTTCGCCCCAGCGGAGGTAGACGGAGGGCCCCTGGCTTCACAGCCAGGGGCCCTCCGTCATGTCGTACTGTCGGCCGCTAACCGGCGACGGGCGGGCGGTACTCCGGGTCCGGGCGCGGACCGGCGTCGGGGTCGACCACCTCGCCCTGAATGATCTTGCCGTCGGGACGGTGGATCCGTACCTGCTCCTGGAGACGGACGGCGTCCGCGAGAGGCCCCGTACGGGTGAGCCGCCGGCCCGCCGAACGCCAGAGCGCCCTGGTGGGCGGGAGGAGCAGGGTGAGCCCGAGCAGGTCGGAGAGGAAGCCCGGCAGTATCAGCAGCACACCGGCCAGCACCGTCAGGCTGGTGCCGGTCTGCGGCTGCTTGGACTGCGGGTTGCGGCTCTGCTCCAAGGCGGCCGACAGGGCCCGGCGCCCGGCGCCCTTGATCAGCCGGCCGCCGAGCAGGACGCCGCCGAGCAGCAGCATCAGTACGACGAACCAGCCGAGCGCGGAGGCGACCACCGTCAGCAGCCAGATCTCCAGCACCAGCCAGGCGGTGATCAGCAGGGGCAGCACCCGACGCAGTCGGCTGCGGGTGGCCGGAGGGGCCTGGGTAGCTTGCTGGCTCACGGTACGAATCCACTCCATCGCGGCGCTCTCGTTGCACCGGTCGGCTGATCCGGACCGGTTACGGCACCACTGAGCTCAACGCCCCGGAGTCGGCCGGTGTTCCGACGGCTGTTCCGGCCGGGGTCCCACCGGCACGCCGGCGCCGGACGCCGCCCAGCAGGGCCGCGCCGCAGGCCAGCAGGCCGGCCAGCGCGAGCGTCCACTCGGGTGCGGCACCCACACGGTCGGCGACGGTCCTACCGTCCCGCAGCGGCACCACGGCGCTCAGCTCGGCGGCGGTGAGTTCCTTGGTGTGCTGGAGCACCGTGCCGTCCGGGGCGATCACCGCGCTGATCCCGCTGGTCGCGGCGATCAGCACGGACCGCCCGTGCTCGACGGCCCGCAGGCGGGACATCGCGAGCTGCTGCTCGGGCTGGCCGGTCAGCGCGTAGGTGGCGTTGTTGGTCTGGACGACGATGACGCGGCCGCCCTGGTTGACGGTGTCGCGGACGATCTCGTCGTAGGCGACCTCGAAGCAGATCACGTCGCCGATCCGGGCCGGACCGAGCTGCATCACGCCGCTGTGGGTGCCCGGGTAGAAGTCGCGGGCGATCCGCTGCAGGCGGGTGATGACGGTGGAGAGTTCGGCCCGGAAGGGCACGTACTCGCCGAACGGCACCGGGTGCTGCTTGGTGTAGGAGGCGCCGGGGCCGGTGTTCGGGTCCCAGACGATGCCCTCGTTCTGCACGTGCTGGTCGTCCGGGCCGTCGATCAGGGCGCCGACCAGGGTCGGCACGCCGACGGCCTGCACGGCCTGGTTGATCCGGGCGTACGCCGCCGGGTCGAGGAAGGGGTTCAGGTCGGAGGAGTTCTCCGGCCAGATCACCGCGTCGGGCCGGGGTACCTTGCCCGCCTTGACGTCGGCGGCGAGGCGCTCGGTGGCGGCCGCGTGGTTGTTGAGGACCATCATCGGGCGGCCCAGGAAGTCCATCCCGGGCTGGGCGACGTTGCCCTGGACCAGCGCGACCTTGAAGGTGCTCGCGGCGGCGGTGGGCACCGGGACGACGTACCCGGCGAGGATCGCCGCGACGGCCCCGGCACCGGCGAACGCGGCCGCGCGGGGCACCCGGCGGGCCCGCAGCGGGCCGCGCACGCGCAGCGCGGCCCAGGCGAGCAGCGCGCCGCAGAGGGCGACGGCGAAGGTGACCAGCGGCGCGCCGCCGAGGGCGGCGAGCGGGGTGAACGGGCTGCCGGTGTTGGCGAAGGCGAGCCGGCCCCAAGGGAAGCCGCCGAACGGCAGCCGGTCGCGGGCCCACTCCTGGGCGACCCAGAGGCAGGCCGCCCAGAGCGGCCAGGCGCGCAGCCGGGAGGTGAGGGCCAGGCCCGCGCCGAGCGCGGCGACGAAGAGCGCCTCCAGGGCGGCCAGGCCTATCATCGCGTCGGTCCCGACCACCCGCAGCCAGTCGAGCAGCAGGACGAAGAACGGGAACCCGAAGGCGAAGCCCGTCCAGGTGCCCTGACGGACCGTCCGGCCCCGGGTGAGCAGGGAGAGCCCGGCGACCCCGAGGACGGAGAGCGGCCAGAGGTCGTACGGGGGGAAGGCGAGGGCGAGCAGCAGGCCGCAAAAGGCCGCGAGGCCCGTCCTGGGGAGTCCGTCCCGGATCCGCGCGAGGCGTCCCGGTCGTGGGGCTGCCGCCTTGGGTTCCGCTGTCGGACGCTCCTGGTCCTCAGGCAGTGCCACCTGCGCACCACCTCTCTGGCTGTGTGCTGCTCGCGCGCTCCCGGCCGCCCGGGACCGGGCACCGTGCGAAGACGGTACCCCGGATCATCGGGCGGACGGAAAGGGGGTGGCGACGGTCACGCGCGGTGGACGGTGCGGCCCCGGACCACGGTGCGCAGACAGGCCGGCAGCGGCAGGCCCGGGGTGAGGTCCGGCAGGCCCGGGGTGCCGGAGCGCGGGTCGGTGGACCAGCCCGCGACCCGGGAGTCGGGGGCCTGGACGACCAGCTCGTCGACGGCCCAGACCGCGTAGCTGGCGACCGCGCCGGGGACGAGTACGCCGTCCTGGTCGCGGCCCAGCACCCGCCAGCCGCCCCGGGTGTGGGCGGCGAAGGCGGCGCGTACGGAGATCCGGTGGTCGAGGTTGTGGTGGAAGGCCGCCGCGCGGACCGTCCCCCACGGGTCGAGCGGGGTGACCGGGGCGTCCGAACCGAAGGCCAGCGGCACACCCGCGCGCAGCAGCGCCGCGAACGGGTTGAGCCCCGCCGCCCGCTCGGCGCCCAGGCGCTGGACGTACATGCCGTCCGGGCCGCCCCAGGCGGCGTCGAAGGCGGGCTGGACGGAGGCGGTCAGGCCCAGTTCGGCGAAGGCGGCGATGGCCTTGTCGTCGAGCGCCTCGGCGTGCTCGACCCGGTGGCGCAGCGCCCGGACCCGGGCCAGGCCGACGCGGTCGGCGGCGGCGCGCACACCGTCCAGGACGGCGGTCAACGCGGCGTCGCCGATGGCGTGGAAGCCGGCCTGCAGCCCGGCCTCGGTGCAGGCGGTCACGTGGTCGGCGACCTGCTCGGCCGTCAGGTAGGCGGTGCCGGTGTGCGCGGCGTCGTCGTAGGGGGCGTGCAGGCAGGCGGTGTGCGAGCCGAGCGCGCCGTCCACGAAGAGGTCGCCACCGGCGCCGACGGCGCCCAGGCGGCGGGCGGTCTCGACGCCGCCGCGTTCGCTCAGCTCGCCCCAGTAGCCGAAGACCTCGGGGCCGTCGGTCTCGGCGGCCAGGGCGAGCAGCGCGGCGAGGTCCTCCTCGGAGGAGATCTCCGGGCCCGCGCACTCGTGCAGCGCGGCGATGCCCAGCTCGGCGGCGCGGGCCAACGTCGCCTGCTGGGCGGCGCGGCGCTGGGCGGGCGTCAGGTGCGCCAGCGCGGCCTGGCGGACGGCGTGGTGGGCGTCCCGGGTGAGCGGCGCGTCCGGGTGGTGGCCCGGGAGGCCGGTCAGGCCCTCGGTCAGGGCGCGCAGCGCGGTGGAGGCGAGGGCGGAGTGCACGTCGGTGCGGGAGAGGTAGAGCGGCGCGCCGGCAGCGGCCCGGTCCAGCTCGTCCAGCGTCGGGGGGCGGCCCTCCGGCCACTTGGTCTCGTCCCAGCCGTGGCCGATCAGCACACCGTCGGCGGTGGCGGCGAAGGCGGTGATCCGGGCCAGGGCCTCGGGCAGCGAGGCGCAGCCGGTGAGGTCGAGGCCGGTGAGCGCGAGGCCCGCCGAGGTGGCGTGCACGTGGGCGTCCACGAAGGCGGGGGTGACCAGGGCACCGGCCAGCTCCACCACCTCGTCGGCGGTGGCCGCGTACGACTCGGCGGCGCCGTCGCTGCCGACCCAGGCGATGTGTTCCCCCTCGACCAGCATCGCGGTGGCGAACGGGTCGGCGGGGCTGTGGACGGTGCCGCCGCGCAGCAGCACGGTCCGGTTGAGGCGGTTGGTCATGGGGCTAAGAGTAGGCAACGCACGGAGTGGACAACGTACGAGGGCACGACGTACGAGGGCGCGGGGACCGGGGGGATCGCGGCTCAGAGCTTCGGGGCGCGGGCCTCGTACGGGGTGGAGAGGACGACGGTGGTGCGGGTGGAGACGCCGGCGGCGCTGCGGATCCGGGCGAGCAGGTCCTCCAGGGCGCCCGGGGCCGAGACCCGGACCTTGAGGATGTAGTTCTCGTCGCCCGCCACGCTGTGGCACGCCTCGATCTCGGGGAGCGCGGCCAGCCGGTCGGGGGTGTCGTCGGGTGAACTCGGGTCGAACGGTTTGACCGAGATGAACGCGGTCAGCGCCAGGTCGACCGCGTCCGGGTCGATGATCGCGGTGTAGCCGCGGATCACCCCGCGCTGCTCCAGGCGCCGCACCCGCTGGTGCACCGCCGAGGTGGACAGGCCGGTGGCCTTGCCCAGGTCCGTGTAGCTCATCCGGCCGTCCTCAAGGAGCAGCTGGACGATGCGTTGATCGAGATCCTCCACAATGCGCAAACCTACTGCCCCGGGAGCCCGGCCGCCGACCACCCTGGACGGCGGGCCGGGGAGGTCGGCGCAGCAGAACGGGCAGGTGAATGCGGCATGTGCCGCTGGAATGTGGCGAAGGACACACCGAATGCATCGACGTACGCCCGGCCGCAGGGTTATGACGCCACGTCAGCGGGAAGTGCTGGTTGTGGCCGCACCCGACGCGGGCCCGGCCCGATCCGAGGGGGATCACATGCCTGCCACTGACCAGCGTTTCCGTGCTGCGGAGAACGACGAACTCCTCGACGCGGAGTACCCCGGAGACTACCCGGGGGTCGACCCCGGCGAGATGGAAACCTGGGAGATCTTCCGGGTGCACTGCCCCGAGTGCGACCGCCCGATCGCCCTGGTCGGCGACGAGGAGCGGCTCCCGCAGCACGCCGTACTGCCGACCGCCTGGCACCCCTTCTCCCCGGCGCTCTGCCCGGGTTCCGGCGCCCCCGCCGACGGCCTCGCCGAGTGCGACTCCCCCGACCACTCCACTGCCCCGGGCCTGGAGGCGCTGCTCACCCCGCCGCCCGCCCTGGACTGGCGCACCCAGCCCTTCTCGCACGCGGGCGGGCCGGGGTCCGTGCCCCGGCAGTGGCTGCGTGGCTGACCTGCGGTGACCCTACGGGCGTGGGGAGCTGCGCGGCCGGGCACCCACGAAGGTGGACGGCTGCGCGCAGCTCCCCGGGACCCGGTTACTTGCCGCTGAGGTGGCGGCCGATGACCAGGCGCTGGATCTGGTTGGTGCCCTCGACGATCTGCAGCACCTTGGCCTCGCGCATGTACCGCTCGGCCGGGTAGTCCTGGGTGTAGCCGTAGCCGCCGAGGACCTGGACCGCGTCGGTGGTGACCCGCATCGCGGCGTCGGTGCAGAACAGCTTCGCCATCGCCGCCTCCTTGGAGAAGGCGATCCCGGCGTCGCGGCGCCGGGCGGCGGCCAGGTAGAGCGCGCGGCCGGCCTCGATCTGGGTCGCCATGTCGGCGAGCATGAAGGACAGCCCCTGGAAGTCGGCGATCGGCCGGCCGAACTGCTGCCGGGTGCCCGCGTAGTCGACCGCGAGGTCCAACGCCGCCTGGGCGACACCGATCGCGCAGGCGGCGATGCCCAGGCGGCCCGAGTCGAGCGCGGACAGGGCGATCTGGAATCCCTGGCCCTCGTCGCCCAGCAGCCGGTCACGGCCGACCCGGACGCCGTCGAAGTTCAGCTGGGCGGTGGGCGAGCTGGTCATGCCCATCTTGTGCTCCGGCGCGGCGGCCGTCAGGCCCTCGCTGTCCGCCGGGACGAGCAGGCAGCTGATGCCGCGCGAGCCCTCCACACCGGTCCGCACCATCGCGCTGTAGAAGTCGGCGAACCCGCCGTGGGTGATCCACGCCTTCGTGCCGTTCACCACGTACTCGTCGCCCTGCAGCTCGGCCTTGGTGCGCAGCGCGGCGGCGTCGGAGCCGGACTGCGGCTCGGAGAGGCAGTAGGCGCCGAGCTGCTCGCCGCTGAGCATGCCGGGCAGCCAGCGGTCCCGCTGCTCGTCGGTCCCGAAGGTCGCCAGCGCGTGGCAGGAGAGCGTGTGCACGCTGACCCCGAGGCCGACCGCGAGCCAGCCGGACGCGAGCTCCTCCAGCACCTGCAGGTAGACCTCGTACGGCTGCTCGCCGCCGCCGTACTGCTCCCCGTACGGGAGCGACAGCAGGCCGGCCTCGCCGATGGTCCGGAAGACCTCGCGGGGGAAGCGTCCGGCCGCCTCGTCCTCGGCGGCGCGCGGGTGCAGTTCACGCTCGACCAGGTCACGGGTGAGGCCGAGCAGCGCTCGGGCCTCGTCGCTGGGCAGCTGGCGGTCGACGGGCTTGGCGGGTGCGGGGCTCATGAGGGTACGGGCCTCCTCGATCGGGCGCCGGTCCCTGGGGTGAGCAGGCACGGCACGGCAGTTTCGCCCGACCGGCACCGGATTGCGGTGAACGGTCGTTCACAGGCGTGGCGATGCGAGTATGCCTGATGGCGGCCGGTCCGTCACTGGCTCGGTCCGATCATCAGCCGATCTACGGCCGGTCGCCAGTCGGTCGCCGGCCGGGTCGCCGACCGTAGAGTGGGGCCCATGGTTGATCCGGCAGTGGCCCCGGTGGCTGGTCCGGCAGCTGGTCCGGACGGCTCCGCCGGGCGGACGTACGACGCGCTCGCGGCGGAGCTGAGCGCGCTGGCGCCGTCCTGCGGGCCGGTGCGGCTGGTCGCGGTGGACGGGCACGCCGGCTCGGGGAAGACCACCTTCGCGGGGCGGCTCGCGGTCGCGCTCGGCGGGGCGCCGGTGGTGCACCTGGACGATCTCGCCACCCACGCCGAGCCGTTCGGCTGGGTCGGGCGGCTGCGCGCGCAGGTGCTGGAGCCGCTGGCGCGCGGCGAGCAGGCCCGGCACCGGGTGTACGACTGGACTTCGCGGCGCTTCGACACCGAACGGGCGGTGCCCGCCGCCCCCGTGGTGCTGGTCGAGGGGGTCGGCGCCGGGCGGCGGGAGCTGCGGCCATGGCTGGCGCGGCTGATCTGGATGGAGCTGGACGCACCCGAGGCGCGGGCCCGTGGCGAACGGCGCGACGGCCCGGAGCTGGCGGAGTTCTGGGCCGGCTGGGCGCGCGCCGAGCGGGCCCACTTCCTGACCGATCCGAGCCGCCCGTCGGCCGATCTACGAGTTGACGGAGTGACAGGAGACGTCATCCTCCGCCGACCTGGCGAAGTAGCGCCGCACCCTTGACCAGGGTTGTCGTGAAGAAATAGGTTCTGCACGTCACGAGATTCGTTGATCTCGTAACCACCAGACACGGCATCTTCGACTCCTTCCCCCGTGAGCCGAAGGTGCCGTTCTGCGTTCCCGGCAACGGCACCGCGCTCGGCCGGAACGCCAACAACCCGCCAGGCGCTTTGATTTGGCCTCGCGCGGCACCCTTCCGGATCAGCCCGGCACCGGTACGATTCCTGTCAGGCGCTGTTGTCGAACGAGTTCGGCCGGTCCTCGAAACACACACCGGGGGGCGTGAGTGGCGATGGAGAGTCCCAGTACGACCGGGTCGAACAGGCTGGCCGACCGTGCCTGGCTGCGCGCGATGGACGCCTACGCGGCGGGTGCGTACGCGCGGGCCGAGGAGGAGTTCCGCGCGGCCGTCCAGCTCGACCCCGGGATGGCCGACGGCTGGCTGGGGCTGCACGCGCTGCGCTGCGACACCGCCGGTGCGCTGCTGGCGATGTACCGGCACCAGAATCGTTTCGGCGAGCAGCGGGCCCGGCACCGGCGGCCGCTCAGTTCCTGGTACTGGCTGGGCTGGTGGGTTCAGCCGGTGCTGGAGGACAGCCGTGACCTGACGCTGGCCCACGCCTCGCACTGGCTCGACGGCCGGCACCTGACCGAGCTGGACCGCGCGCTCGCCGAGTGCCCGCCCGCCGACCAGGACCCTTCCGTCCGCTTCCTGCACGCCTGCCGCTCCTACCTGCTGAAGGACTGGGAGCAGCTGATCCGGGACACCGACCGGCTGCTCGACGACCCACTGCTGGGCATCGAGGCGGGACTGTTCGGCGGCATGGCCCGGGTCCGGCTGGACATGTGCGCCCAGGCCCAACGCCCGCTGGCCGCCTCGCTGGCCCGCTGCCGCTCCGAGCAGCCGCAGCGCAAGGAGCTGCGCTACTGGCTGGCCCGCGCCTACGAGGGCGCCGGGCGCAGCGCGGCCGCACTGCCGCTGTACCGGGCGGTACACCGGGCCGACCCGGCGTTCATGGACACCGCCGCCCGGCTCGCGGCGATCTCCACCGAGGACGGGGTGATGGACGGCCTGTTGCTCGCCGAGGACCCGGACGACGACGGCTCCGTACCTGAACTGCTGCTCCCCGGGGCTGACTTCGATCCCGACCGGAACGGCGAGGACGACGACCGGGACTCCGGCTCCGACTTCGACGTGCAGGACGACCAGGGTTACGAGCCGGGTTACCAGCAGGGCTTCGAGCAGGAGTACGGGCAGGGGTACGACCCCGGCTACGATCCCGGTGGTGCGGGCGACCGCCGGACGGGCTACCAGTCGTACTACCCGGCGGAGGAGCGGACCGAGCCGCTGGACTCGCCCGCGCCCCGGGCGGCCGCCGAACGCTCCGGGGCGACGGCCGGACAGCCGGCCGCCGGGCTGCCGGTGCCGGGCGCCCGGGCCGGCGGCGAGCCCGCTCCGCTGACCGCCGTGCCCGCCGGACTCGACCGGGTGCGCGGCCGGAAGGGGCTGGAGGCCGCCCTGAGCGAGCTGGAGCAGATGGTCGGGCTCGACCCCGTGAAACGCCAGGTCCGGGCGCTGTCGGCGCAGTTGCGGATGTCCCGGCTGCGGGCCGACCAGGGGCTGCCGGTGCAGCCGCCGAAGCGGCACTTCGTCTTCTCCGGCCCGTCCGGCACCGGCAAGACCACCGTCGCACGGATCCTCGGGCAGGTCTTCCACGCCCTCGGGCTGCTCTCCGGCGACCACCTGGTGGAGGCCCAACGAGCCGACCTGGTCGGCGAGTTCCTCGGCCAGACGGCGGTGAAGGCGAACGAGCTGATCGACTCCGCGCTGGACGGGGTGCTCTTCATCGACGAGGCGTACAGCCTCTCCAACTCCGGCTACAGCAAGGGCGACGCGTACGGGGACGAGGCACTCCAGGTGCTGCTGAAGCGGGCCGAGGACAACCGGGACCGGCTGGTGGTGATCCTGGCCGGCTACCCCGAGGGGATGAACCGGCTGCTGGCCACCAACCCCGGCCTCAACTCCCGCTTCACCACCCGGGTGGACTTCCCCAGTTACCGGCCCGCCGAACTCACCGCGATCGGCCGCACCCTGGCCTCCGGCGGCGGGGACGGCTGGGACGAGGACGCGGCCGACGAGCTCGCCAGCATCTGCGCCCACGTGGTCGGCGAGGGCTGGATCGACGAACTGGGCAACGCGCGCTTCATCCGGACCCTCTACGAGAAGTCCTGCGCCTACCGGGACCTACGACTCTCCACCCTGCGCCAACTCCCCACCCGGGAGGACCTGTCGACCCTGCGGCTGCCCGACCTCGTCCAGGCGTACGGCGAGCTGATCGACGGCCGGGCCTGAGGCGACCCCGGGCCCTGCCTGATCAACTGCGCGCGGTCAGCTGCGCGCGGCTTCGCGGTGGTCCGGGTCGTGCATCTCGCCGACCAGTTCCTCCAGGACGTCCTCCAGGGCCACCAGGCCGAGCTGGCGGCCGTCCTGGTCGACCACGGCCGCCAGGTGGGCGGCGGCCCTGCGCATGGCGCCGAGCGCGTCGTCCAGCGGCAGGGTGCCCCGCAGGACGGTGACCGGGCGCCAGAGCCGGGCCGGGACGGGGGCGGACGGGTCGTCGACGTCGAGGATGTCCTTGACGTGCAGGTAGCCGAGCACGGTGCCGTCGGGGCCGACCACCGGGAAGCGTGAGAAGCCGGTCCGGACGGCCAGCCGCTCTATCTCCCGGGCGGTCACCGAGCTGTCGACGGTGACCAGTTGGCCGGCCGGGAGCAGCACGTCGGTGACCGGTCGGCGGCCGAGTTCCAACGCGTCCTCCAAACGTTCCTGGCGGCCCTCGTCGAGCAGCCCGGCCGCGTGCGAGTCCGCGAGCAGGTGGAGCAGCTGCTCGTCGGTGAACACGGACTCGACCTCGTCCTTGGGCTCCACCCCGAAGAGCCGCAGGACGCCGTTGGCGAAGGCGTTCAGGGCCCGGATCACCGGCGCGAGCAGCCGGGCCAGCCGGGCCAGCGGCGGGCCGAGCCAGAGCGCGGCCTTCTCGGGGCCGGCCAGCGCGATGTTCTTCGGCAGCATCTCGCCGATCACCATGTGCAGGAAGACCACCAGGGCCAGCGCCAGCGCGTAGCCGATCGGGTGGATCAGCGCATCGGGGATCCCGATCGCGCCGAACGGGCCTTCCAGCAGCTGGGCGATGGTCGGCTCGGCGAGCGCGCCCAGCAGCAACGAGCAGACGGTGATGCCCAGTTGGGCGGCGGCCAGCATCGCGGAGACGTTCGAGAGCGCGTGCAGCACCGTCCGGGCGCGCCGGTCACCGGCTTCGGCGAGCGGCTCGATCTGGCTGCGGCGCACCGAGATCACCGCGAACTCCGCACCGACGAAGAAGCCGTTGCCGAGCAGCAGCAGGAGCGCGGCGGCGAGTTGGAGTGCGGTGGTCATCGGGTCTCGTTCTCGTCGTGCTCGTCGTGCGCGAAGCGGTCGTGGGCGCGATCATGGCTGCGGTCGTTGGCGCGGTCGTTCGCGCGGTCGTGGCCTCGGTTGCGGGCGCCGTGCCGCGTCCCGGGCTCGGCGGGGTGCTCGACGCGTTGGATCAGCACCCGGCTGGTGCGGTGGCGCTCGACGGCGAGCACGGTGAACCGCCAGCCCGGGAGTGCGGCCTGCTCGCCCGGAGCGGGGAGTTTGCCGAGCAGGTCGGCCAGCAGGCCAGCCAGGGTCTCGTACGGCCCCTCGGGGGCCAGCAGGCCGATCGTCTCCAGCTGGTCGGTCCTGGCCCGGCCGTCGGCTTCCCAGGCCGGCAGGCCGTCGACGGGCGGGAGCGCGTGCAACTCGGGGGTGTCGGCGGGGTCGTGCTCGTCCTGCACCTCGCCGACGATCTCCTCGACGATGTCCTCCAGCGTGACCACCCCGGCGGTGCCGCCGTACTCGTCGACCACGATCGCCATCGGCTGCGCGCGGCGCAGGCGGTCGAGCAGCCGCTCGGCGGGCAGCGACTCGGGCACCAGCAGCGGGGCGGCGGCGAGTTCGGCGACCCGGGTGACCGTCCGGCGCTCGGCGGGGACGGCGAGGGCGTCCTTGAGGGTGACGGTGCCGGTGACCTCGTCCAGGCTGTGCCCGTACACCGGGAAGCGGGAGAGGCCGGTGGCCCGGGTGAGGTTGAGCACGTCGGCGGCGCTGGCGTCGCGCCGGAGCGCGACGACGTCGACGCGCGGGGTCATCACGCTCTCGGCGGTCAGCTCGCCGAGGCCGAGCGTCCTGACGAAGAGCGTCGCGGACTCCTCGTCCATCACCCCGGCCCGGGCGGAGTGCCTTGCCAGCGAGACCAGTTCGGCGGGCGTACGGGCCTGGTCCAGCTCCTCGGCGGGCTCCATGCCGAGCGCCCGGACCAGCCGGTTCGCGGTGCCGTTCAGGAAGGTGATCAGCGGGCGGCAGACCGTCGAGAACGCGCGCTGCGGCGCGACCACGGCCCGGGCCACCTGGAGCGGCCGGGAGATCGCCCAGTTCTTCGGGACCAGCTCGCCGATCACCATCTGCAGCACGGTGGCGAGCACCATGCCGACCAGCACCGCGACGCCGGTCGCGGCGGACGCGGGCACCCCGGCCGCAGTGGCCACCGGGCTGAGCAGGACGGAGAGCGCGGGCGCGGCGAGCATGCCGACCACCAGCGAGGTGACGGTGATGCCGAGCTGGGCGCCGGAGAGCTGGAAGGAGAGCTGCCGCAGCGCCTTGCCGACGTTCGCCGCCTTCCGGTCACCGGCTGCGGCCGTGCGCCGGACGGCGCCGCGATCCACGGTGATGAGGGCGAACTCGGCGGCCACGAAGAGACCGTTGGCGAGGATGAGCAGCAGGGCCGCGAACAGCAGCAGCCAGGCGGTGATCACGGAGCCGCCTGCCTTCCGGTGCGGGGAAGCGAGACGGCGTGGGTACCACCGGACGGATCGTCCATCGAGGGGAGGTGTCACTCCTCAGGTCGCGGGCGGGCAGGTCCCGGGCGCGCCGGGTCCAGCCGGGGCTTTGCACCGGCTTTACCAGACTAGACGATACCCGTACGAGCACCGCCAACCCGTTCGATCCGTGTCCCTGCGGCCCGCAGCGGACGTCAGCCCACGAGGACGTCAGCTCACCGGGACGTGACCGTCCACGAAATCGCGCAGCGCGCGGGCCGCCCGGATCGCCTGCTCGCGTCCGCCGCCGGGCTGGATGCCGACGGCGGCCAGCGCCGTGCCGTCCGCGAGGTCGAGGGTGACCCAGGGGTCGCCCTGGCGGAAGTTCACCCGGACGATCTCCGCCCAGGCCAGCCGACGGGTCCGGACGAAGTTGACCACCGTCACACCCTCGGCGTCGGCGCTGACCCGGGGCCGGGCCAGCATCAGGCCGAGCGAGCCGAAGACCAGGCCGCTGAGGACCATCGCGAGACGGTCGTTGAGCTGCCAGTTGGCGGGCAGCGCGAACGCGATCACGGTGAAGACCGTCACCAGGACGGCGCTGAGCGACAGCAGCACGCCACGGTTGCGGCGCGGGGCCCAGGTGACCGGGAGCTGGACGGGGGTGGACACGGCGGGACTCCAAAAAAAGCGGGCGGAGGCCGCTGAGGCCCCCGCCCGGCAGAGCGGATCTAGAGGCGGCAGGCGTGGATGTTGGTGACCAGGATGGCCCGGGCGCCGATGCCCCACAGGTCGTCCATGATCCGCTGCGCCTCCTTGCGGAGCACCATCGAGCGGACGGCCACCCAGCCCTCGGTGTGCAGTGGGGAGACGGTCGGCGACTCCAGGCCCGGGGTGAGCGCCACGGCGGCGTTCACGCTCTCGGCCCGGATGTCGTAGTCCATCAGCACGTAGCGGCGGGCCACCAGCACGCCCTGCAGCCGGCGCAGGAACTGCTCGACACCCGTGTCCTCGCCCGCGCCCTTGGGGCGGATGACGACCGCGTCCGAGATCAGGATCGGCTCGCCGAAGATCTCCAGACCGGCGTTGCGCAGGCTGGTGCCCGTCTCCACCACGTCCGCGATCACGTCGGCGACGCCGAGCTGCACGGCGGTCTCGACCGCGCCGTCCAGCTTGGTGACCGTCGCCTTGACGCCCTGCTCGGCGAGGTGCTGCTCGACCAGCCCGGTGTAGGAGGTGGCGATCCGCAGCCCCTCCAGCCCCTGGACGTCCGAGACCAGCGCCCCGACCGGGCGGGCGAACCGGAAGGTCGAGCCGCCGAAGCCGAGCGCGAGCACCTCCTCGGCGTCGGACGCCGAGTCCAGCAGCAGGTCACGGCCGGTGATGCCGATGTCCAGGCGGCCGGAGCCGACGTACACGGCGATGTCGCGCGGGCGGAGGAAGAAGAACTCGACCTGGTTCTCCGGGTCGACCAGCACCAGTTCCTTCGGGTCCTTGCGCTGCCGGTAGCCGGCCTCATGGAGCATCTCCGCCGCGGGACCCGAGAGCGAACCCTTGTTGGGGACGGCGATGCGCAGCATGAGAGGTGAATCCTTCACGGTGGTAGGGGTTCTGGCGTTACGGGAGTGCGGGCTCAGAGAGGTACGGGCTCAGAGATGGGAGTACACGTCGTCGAGGGTCAGACCCTTGGCGACCATCATCACCTGAAGGTGGTACAGGAGCTGCGAGATCTCCTCGGCCGTCTCCGCGTCGGACTGGTACTCGGCGGCCATCCAGACCTCGGCGGCCTCCTCGACGACCTTCTTACCGATCGCATGGACGCCCTGCTGGACGAGTTGCGCGGTACGGGAGGACGAGGGGTCGCCGGTGGCGGCCTTCTGCTGGAGCTCGGTGAACAGCTCCTCGAATGTCTTCGAAGCCATGATGTGCTCACCTTACGGCTTGCGGGCCGACGGTTGGTAAACGGTCCCGGACCGTGGACAGTCCGGTGGACGACTACCCGGAGGGTCCTACCGCGAGGACTCCAGGACGGCCCGCAGGGTGGCGGCGGTGGCGACGGCGGCGGTGACCGCCTCGTGGCCCTTGTCCTCGGCGGAGCCGGGCAGGCCCGCACGGTCCAGCGCCTGCTGCTCGTTGTCGCAGGTCAGGACGCCGAAGCCGACCGGTACGCCGGTGGCCACGCTGACCTGGGTCAGGCCGAGGGCGGCGGCCTCGCAGACGTAGTCGAAGTGCGGGGTGCCGCCCCGGATGACCACGCCGAGCGCGACCACCGCGTCGTAGCCACGGTCGGCGAGCTGCTTGGCGGCCACCGGCAGTTCGAAGGTGCCGGGGACGCGGATGACGGTCGGCTCGTCGATGCCCAGCTCCTTGAGGGCCCGGTGGGCGCCGTCGAGCAAGCCGTCCATCACCTTCTCGTGCCACTGCGCGGCGATCACCGCGACGCGCAGGTCGCCGGCGTTCTTGATGGTCAGCTCGGGGGCTCCGTGGCCGCTCACGTGCGTACTTCCTCTCGGTTCAGGGCTGGTAACAGAAGGAGATCAGGAGTTGGGGTCGAGCCACGGCAGCTGGTGGCCCATCCGGTCGCGCTTGGTGCGCAGGTACGCCGCGTTGTGCTCGCCGGGCTCGATCTCGACCGGGCGGCGGGCGTTGACCTTGAGGCCGTGCTCGGTGAGGGCCGTGAGCTTGGCCGGGTTGTTGGTGAGCAGGGTCAGCGAGCGCACGCCGAGGTCGGTGAGCATCTGGGCGCCGATGCTGTAGTCCCGGGCGTCGGCGGGCAGGCCGAGTTCGAGGTTGGCGTCGACGGTGTCGCGGCCCTGCTCCTGGAGCTCGTACGCGCGCAGCTTGTGCGCCAGGCCGATGCCCCGGCCCTCGTGCCCGCGCAGGTAGAGCACGACGCCGCGGCCGGCGGCGGCGACCTGGGCCAGCGAGGCCTGCAGCTGCGGGCCGCAGTCGCAGCGCAGCGAGCCGAACACGTCGCCGGTGAGGCACTCGGAGTGGACCCGGACCAGCAGGTCCGCGCCGTCGGTGACCTTGCCGTCCTCGCCGAGCCCGCCGGCGATCAGGGCGAGGTGCTCGGTGCCGTCGATGGTGCCCTTGTAGCCGACGGCCGTGAAGTCGCCGAACGCGGTGGGCAGGGCGGTCACCGCCGCGCGGGCGACGTGCAGTTCGGTGCGGCGGCGGTAGGCGATCAGGTCCTCGATCGAGATGATCGACAGGCCGTGCTCGCGGGCGAAGGCGACCAGCTCGGGCAGCCGGGCCATCGTCCCGTCATCGTTGACCACCTCACAGATCGCGCCGACCGGCGGCAGCCCGGCGAGGCGGGCCAGGTCGACGGCGGCCTCGGTGTGGCCGGGACGGACCAGCACACCACCGTCGACGGCGCGCAGCGGGAAGACGTGGCCGGGGCGGGTGAGGTCGGTGGGCTCGGTCGCCTCGGTGGCGAGCAGCTTCACGGTGCGGGCGCGGTCGGCGGCCGAGATGCCGGTGTCGACCCCGTCGCGGGCGTCGACCGAGACGGCGTAGGCGGTGCCCTTGCGGTCTTCGTTGACGGCGGTCATCGGGGGCAGCTTGAGCCGGTCGAGCTCGTCGCCGGTCATCGGGACGCAGATCACGCCGGAGCTGTAGCGGATGGTGAACGCCATCAGCTCGGCGGTGGCGGCGGAGGCGGCGAAGACGATGTCGCCCTCGTTCTCGCGGTCCTCGTCGTCGACCACGATCACCGGCCGCCCGAGGGCGATGTCGGTGATGGCGTGCTCGACCGGGTCGAGGGCGAGGGCGTCGCCGGGGAGGTCGTCGCGGACGTCGTGTACGGGCTGGATGGTCATGCCGTGGCTCCCTGCAGGACGGTCGCGGACGAGGGACGGGCGGTACGGGTGCTCAGCCACCAGGCGCGCAGGCCGGCCAGCACCAGGAGGAAGTAGATGATGTAGGTCAGGCCGGAGAAGCTGTAGCCGCTGTCGAAGGCCAGCGGGACGCCGACGATGTCGACGGCGATCCAGGCGAACCAGAACTCGACCCAGCCACGGGCCTGGGCGAACATCGCGGCCAGCGTGCCGACGAAGATGTACGCATCGGCCCACGGGCTCCAGGACAGGCTGGGGACGGCCAGGAAGATCCCCGCCACCGCCACCGTGCCCACGGCCGTCGCGCCGGCCAGCAGCGCGCGTTCGCGCCAGGTCGCGAAGCGGACCGCGATCCCCCCGGTCTCCCGGCGGTTGCGCTGCCACCGGCTCCAGCCCCAGGACGCGGCAGCGATCACGATCAGCTGCTTACCGATCAGACCGGGCACGTGACCGGAGAGGTAGGCGGCGATCAGCACCAGACCGGAGAGCAGCTGGACGGGCCAACTCACCACCGAGCGGCGCCAACCGAGGGCGAGCGCGCCCAGTCCGAGCAGGTTGCCGATCATGTCGGCCCACTTCACCGGCTCGCCGAAGGCGGTGAAGGCTATGCCGGTGAGC
Source organism: Kitasatospora sp. MAP5-34 (assembly GCF_029894335.1). Classification (GTDB taxonomy): domain Bacteria; phylum Actinomycetota; class Actinomycetes; order Streptomycetales; family Streptomycetaceae; genus Kitasatospora. The sequence continues at coordinate 54,097 of NZ_JARXZC010000018.1, forward strand.
CAGCTCATGAGGCGTCCTTGGCAAGGGTGTCGGGGAGGGTGCGGGAGTCGAGCAGCCGCTCGACGTACTTCGCGAGGACGTCCACCTCGAGGTTGACCGGGTCGCCAACCGCCTTGGTACCCAAGGTGGTCAGGGCGAGGGTGGCCGGGATGAGGCTGACGGTGAAGCTGTCGATCGCGGCCTCGACCACGGTGAGGCTGACGCCGTCGACGGTGATGGAGCCCTTCTCGACCAGGTAGCGGGTGATGCTCTGCGGCAGTGAGAAGCGCAGCACCTCCCAGCGCGGCAGGCCGTCGGCGTCCAGGTCACCGGGCGCGCGGCCCAACAGGGTTCCGGTGGCGTCGACATGGCCCTGCACGAGGTGGCCGCCGAGCCGGTCGCCGAGCGCCATGGCCCGCTCCAGGTTGACCCGGGAGCCCGGCGCCAGCGCGCCCAGGCTGGAGCGGAGCAGGGTCTCGGCCATCACGTCGGCGCTGAACTCGCCCGGGTCGGCGGCCAGTTGCTCCGAGGTGTCGACCACGGTCAGGCACACGCCGTTGACCGCGATGGAGTCGCCGTGCCGGGCACCGGAACAGACCACGGGGCCGCGCAGACGAATTCGCGAGGATTCGCCGATCTCCTCGATGGAGACGACCTCGCCGAGCTCTTCGATGATGCCGGTGAACACCCGGGTTCTCCTCGCGCTTGGGGCGCGGACTCCGGGGGTCGGCATGAGAGAGGACACGGACCAGCAGAAACGGAGTACGGAGGACGACCCCTCGAACGAGCGACGACGGCAGACGCGGACCGCGCCGACCACCGAGCCCGAGAGAGAACTCTCCCGCTGGTACACCTGCCACGGTCCACGGGGAACCACGGCACTGCTGAACCGCCCGCGCACGCCTCCCATCCGGACTTTAACCGTCGGTCCAGGAATTTCACCTGGTCAACCGGCCGCTGGCTGCGGACGGGTCGCGGACTGTAACCGCCGGTTCGGATTTTCACCGACCCCGGAGTGCGCTGAACGTCACTGCTTGATGCCGTCATCATGCCACGGCCCGGCCCCGACGCGGGAGGGGGTGCTCATGTGGCCTGGTTCACTGAGTGTCCACCGGTGAGCCGGGAATAGTGAAGGCCCCCTCGCCCCAGGAGGATTGCCGAGCAGTCCGACCGGGTAACCCGCCCGTCTGCGGGCCCGGTCTGCCTCGCCCTGCGGGCGGTCAGCATCGCGGTTGACGAGGCGACCCGGGCCCGACCACGTAGCGCGGCGCCGGCCGCCCGGCGGGGCGTGCGGTGGGACGTGCAGCGAGGCGTACGGCGGGACGCGGGGGATAACCCCTGTCGCAAAGATCCACAGCGCGCTAGATTGCCGGTACGTGACCACAACGACGCCCGCCCCCGCCGGCACCAGCAGCCTCTTCGACGCCCTGCGCGTGACCTCCGTCCAGGAGGTGGCCGAACTCCGCGAGGTCTACGAGCAGCCGGGCGCCAACGCCCGGCTCAAGCAGGTCGACCACATCAACGAGGTGGCCCGCAAGCTCATCGCCTGCTGCCCGCTCGTCCTGGTCGCCAGCGTCGGCGCGGACGGCACCTGCGACGTCTCCCCCAGGGGCGGCCCGGCCGGCTTGGTGAGCGTCCTGGACGAGCACACGCTCGCCATCCCCGACGCGACGGGCAACAAGCGGCTCGACAGTCTCCAGAACATCGTCCAGACCGGGCAGGTCGGGCTGCTCTTCGTCATCCCCGGCCGCGACACCACCCTGCGGGTCAACGGCCGTGCCTGCGTCTCTACCGATCCGGAGCTGCTCGGGCAGCTCACCGCCGTCGGCAAGCCGCCACGCAGCGCGATCGTCGTCCAGGTCGAGGAGGTCTACGGCCACTGCCCGAAGGCCTTCCTGCGCAGTTCCGCCTGGAAGCCCGCCAACCGGCTCGCCCCCGACGCCGCCCCCAGCTCCGCCCAGATCACCCTCTCCCACCTGCGGAACCCCGCGCTCACCGTCGAGCTGATCGAGCAGGACGAACGCGACGCACTGCTTCACCGCTACGAGTGACAGGCGGAACAGGGGCGCGCGCCGGAGCCGGCGGCGCCCCTGCGGGCCGAGCGAGCCTGCGCGGTCAGTTGGCCGGGCCGCAGCTCCAGCTGCCGCCCCAGACACACGCCGACATGTTCTGGCCGGGGCCGTCGTAGATCCACGGGGACTGCGCGCCGCTGCCGGTGGGCCCGTAGAGCCACTGGCTCGTGGCCCAGCTGTAGATGCCGAAGGAACAGCCGCCGTTGTTGACGATCGGGTCGATCGCCATGTAGTCGTGCCCGCTGATCAGGATCACCTTCTCCAGCGCGACGCAGCCGCCGGAGCCCACCTGCCAGGTGCCCTCGGCCGCGCTGGCGGAGGTGGCGGAGACCGCGAGGAACGCCACCGGCAGGACGGCGAGCGCGGCGGTGCGGCGGACGAACTTCTTGATGTTCATGGAGTACCAGCTTTCGGGCAGGGACGCACCCGTCGGCATCCTGAAGAGCCGGGTGCCGGTGGGGGTTTCGTCCTCGGATGACGTGCGTGAGGGATGACGCGACGGCGATCCGGGCTGCGCCTTCCGGGGCCTTGCCCGGGACCTTCACCCGTTCGCTCGTACAGCGTCGCGCACGGCCTCCCGGCCGTCTTGGAAAAAGGCGACCAGCCTTTCACTGCAAGGTAGTTGACCCATGATCCGGTCCGAACAAAGCCGTATCGGCGCAGCCGAAGGTGGAGTACGCTGCGCGCCGTCGAGCAAGTTCGGACACGAGGGGATTGGATCTGAGATGGCGTCCTCGGCACGGACCACCGGTCCCGACCCGCTTGGGACCGAGCGGCCCGAGACCGACCCGCCCGAGACCGACCGCGAGTTGGCAGCCGGCCAACCGGACCGCTGCCTGCGCGGGCTGGTGACGAGTTATCAGGGCTTCCACTACCGGAGTTCGGAGCCGGTGCGCCGAGTCGTCCTGCCGGAGGCCGTGGTGAAGCTGGTGTTCGCCTTCGGGAAGCCCGTCAGCACCGTCGACGCGGTCGATCCGCGCCGGGTCGGCTCGATGCTCTCGGTGGCAGTCCCGTTGCAGACCACCGCGATGGTGGGCAGCCACAACGGACAGGTGCACGGACTCGCGGTCCTGCTGACCCCGCTCGGGGCTCACCGGATCTTCGGTCTCCCGATGTCGGAGTGGGAGCAGCAGGAGTTCGTACCGATCGAAGTCCTGCTCCCCTCGCTGGCCGGGCTGGGCGAACGGCTCGCCGAGTGCCCGAGCTGGGCCGGGCGGTTCGGCCTGCTGGACGAGGTCCTCACCGGCCGACTGCCGGACGCGCTCGACCGCTCCCCCGAACTGGAAAGGGCCTGGGGCGAGTTGCGGCGCTCCAGCGGCCGGGTGTCGGTGACGGAGCTGGCCGACAGGACGGGTTGGAGCAGGCGCCACCTCGAGCGCAAATTCGCCGAGCAGGTGGGCTGTTCACCGAAGAAGGTGGCCCAGGTCCTCCGCCTGCGCGCCGCCCTCCGGTTGCACGAGCGCGGCCTGCCGCTGGCCAAGGTCGCCGACGCGGCCGGATTCCACGATCAGTCCCACCTCAACCGCGTCTACCGGGAGATGATCGGCTGCTCCCCCACCCGCGCGACGGAACACCGGGTGGACTGGCAGCACACCACACCGACCGCCGAGCGTTACTGACCGGTTGTCCTCCGGAAGCCCCCGAGGATCTGTTCGGCCGCCAGCGTCGCCGTCAAGGTGCCTTCGCGGACGCGCTGTTCGAGGTCCGGGGCGATGCGGCGGACCTCTGGGTTCTCGCGGAGCTGGGCGAGGAGTTGGTCGTGGACCATGGCCCAGGTCCAGTCGACCTGCTGGTCGCGGCGCTTGGCGGTGAGCGAACCGGTCGCCTCGAGGATCCGGCGGTGCTGCTGGAGGCGCTCCCAGAGGGTGTCCAGGCCCGCGCCGTCGCGTCCGCTGCAGGTGAGCACGGGCGTCGTCCAGGCCGCGTCCGGGGCCTGGAGCAGGCGCAGCGCACCCGCCAACTCCCGTGCGGCGGCCCGGGCGTCGAGCTCGTGCGGGCCGTCCGCCTTGTTGACGGCGACCAGGTCGGCCAGCTCCAGCACGCCCTTCTTTATGCCCTGGAGCTGGTCGCCGGTCCGGGCCAGGGTCAGCAGCAGGAAGGAGTCGACCATCTGCGCGACGGTGGTCTCCGACTGCCCGACGCCCACGGTCTCGACCAGCACGACGTCGTAGCCCGCCGCCTCCATCACCACCATGCTCTCGCGGGTGGCCCGGGCCACCCCGCCGAGCGTGCCGGAGGTGGGCGACGGCCGGACGAAGGCCGCCGGGTCCACCGCCAGGCGCTCCATCCGGGTCTTGTCGCCCAGGATGGAGCCGCCCGTACGGGTGGAGGACGGGTCGACGGCGAGCACCGCGACCCGGTGGCCCTGGCCGGTGAGCATGGTCCCGAAGGAGTCGATGAAAGTCGACTTGCCGACACCTGGTACGCCGGTGATCCCGACCCGGACGGCGTTGCCGGAGTGCGGCAGCAGTTCGATCAGCAGGCGCTGGGCGAGCTGCCGGTGGTCCGGCCGGGTGGACTCCACCAGGGTGATGGCCCGCGCGATGTACGCGCGCGAGCCCGCCAGCACCCCTTGGACATAAGCGTCGAGATCGATCGTCCGGGCCATCGGTTCAGCGGCTCACAGCTCGTGGCCGAGGCTGACGGCGAGGGTCTTCAGCAGGTCGTACGCGGCGTCCGGGATGACCGTGCCCGGGGGGAAGACGGCGGCGGCGCCGGCCTCGTACAGGGCGTCGAAGTCCTGCGGGGGAATGACCCCGCCGACCACGATGGTGATGTCCTCGCGCCCGGCGGCGGCGAGTTCGGCGCGCAGCGCGGGGACCAGGGTCAGGTGGCCGGCCGCCAGCGAGTTGACGCCGACGATGTGCACGTCCGCCTCCACCGCCTGTCGGGCCACCTCGGCCGGGGTCTGGAAGAGCGGGCCGACGTCGACCGTGAAGCCGAGGTCGGCGAAGGCGGTGGCGATCACCTTCTGCCCACGGTCGTGGCCGTCCTGGCCCATCTTGGCGACCAGGATGCGCGGGCGGCGGCCCTCCGCCTCCTCGAACGCCTCGACCAGCGCGCGGGTGCGCTCGACTGCGGTGGAAGGTCCTGCCTCGTCCCGGTACACACCGGAGATGGTACGGATCTGGCCGGCGTGGCGCCCGTACACCTTCTCCAGGGCGTCGGAGATCTCGCCGACCGTCGCCATCGCGCGGGCCGCGTCCACGGCCAGCGCGAGCAGGTTTCCGTCCAGCGTGCCGTCGTTGCGGGGCCCGGCCTCGGCGGAGGCCGTCAGGGCGCGCAGCGCATCCTGGCAGGCCTGCTCGTCGCGCTCGTCGCGCAGGCGGCGCAGCTTCTCGATCTGCTGGGTGCGGACGGAGGAGTTGTCGACCGCGCGGACCTCGATCTGCTCGTCGGTGGCGACCCGGTACTTGTTGACGCCGATCACCGGCTGGCGGCCGGAGTCGATCCGCGCCTGGGTGCGGGCGGCGGCCTCCTCGATTCGCAGCTTGGGGATGCCCGCGTCGATGGCCTTGGCCATGCCGCCGGCCGCCTCGACCTCCTGGATGTGCTGCCAGGCGCGCTCGGCCAGGTCGTGGGTGAGCTTCTCGACGTACGCGCTGCCACCCCAGGGGTCGATCACCCGGCAGGTGCCGGACTCCTGCTGCAGCAGCAGCTGGGTGTTGCGGGCGATCCGGGCCGAGAAGTCGGTCGGCAGCGCGAGCGCCTCGTCGAGCGCGTTGGTGTGCAGCGACTGGGTGTGGCCCTGGGTCGCGGCCATCGCCTCCACACAGGTGCGGGCGACGTTGTTGAAGACGTCCTGCGCGGTGAGCGACCAGCCGGAGGTCTGCGAATGGGTGCGCAGCGACAGCGACTTGGCGTTCTTCGGCTCGAACTCCTTGACCAGCTTGGCCCAGAGCAGCCGGGCGGCGCGCAGCTTGGCGATCTCCATGAAGAAGTTCATGCCGATCGCCCAGAAGAACGACAGCCGGGGCGCGAAGGCGTCCACGTCCATCCCGGCGCCGAGCCCGGCGCGCAGGTACTCCACGCCGTCGGCCAGTGTGTAGGCCAGCTCCAGGTCAGCCGTGGCTCCGGCCTCCTGGATGTGGTAACCGGAGATGGAGATGGAGTTGTAGCGCGGCATCTTCTGCGAGGTGTACGCGAAGATGTCGGAGATGATCCGCATGGACGGCTGCGGCGGGTAGATGTAGGTGTTGCGGACCATGAACTCTTTGAGGATGTCGTTCTGGATGGTCCCCGCCAGCTTCTCCGGCGGTACGCCCTGCTCCTCGGCCGCGACGATGTAGAGCGCGAGCACGGGCAGCACGGCGCCGTTCATCGTCATCGACACCGACATCTTGTCCAGCGGGATGCCGTCGAACAGCTGGCGCATGTCGTAGATCGAGTCGATCGCCACGCCCGCCATGCCGACATCGCCCGTCACCCGGGGGTGGTCGCTGTCGTAACCCCGGTGGGTGGGCAGGTCGAAGGCGACCGAGAGGCCCTTCTGACCGGCCGCCAGGTTGCGGCGGTAGAAGGCGTTGGACTCCTCGGCGGTGGAGAACCCGGCGTACTGACGGACCGTCCAGGGCTGGTTCACGTACATCGTCGGGTACGGGCCCCGCAGGTACGGCGCGATACCCGGGTACGTGTTGAGGAAGTCCACGTCGGCCAGGTCGTCGCCGGTGTACAGCGGCTTGACCGCGATGCCCTCCGGGGTGTCCCAGACCAGCTCGCCGACGTCCTTGCCGGTGGCCTGCCGCCAACCGGCCTGCCACTGCTGCTCGGTGGCGTCGGAAGCATCGCTCTCGAGGCCGATCTCGGTGAAGTCCGGGATCATCACACCGCTCCGATCTCGTCGAGGACCGAGGTGAGGACGGCGACGGCGTCGCTGCCCACGAAGACGAACTCGTCCACCCCGGCCCGCTGGTACGCCTCCTGGCGCTCACCGGGCTTGCCTGCCAGCAGGATTCGGCGCGCACCGGCGCTCTTCAGCGCGGCGGCGGCCTCCTCGGCGCTCTCGGCGTACAACTTGTCACTGGAGCAGAGGCAGGCGACGCTCGCGCCACTGGCGGCGAACGCGTCCACCGGTCCCGAGACGGTCTCGACTCCGCCCGACTGGAACAGGTTCGCGGCGAAGGAGGACCGGCCCGTGTGGGCTGCGGCCGGTCCGATCGTCGTCAGGAAGACCTTCGGCCGTTCCCCGGTCGCGGCGAGCCGCTGGTCCGAGCGGGCGCGCAGCGCCTCGAAAGCGTCCGAGCGGCGGACCTTCGGCAGGCCGCCGGACGGCTGCGCGGGCGCGGGCTCGCGGACCACCGGCTGCTCGGCCAGGTTCGGGAACTCGCTGACACCGGTGATGGGTTCGCGTCGGTGGGCGAGATCGTCCGAGCGCTCGGCCCAGGTCGCGGCGATCCGGTCCCGGACCAGGCCCGAGCGCAGCGCAGCGGCCTGGCCGCCGGCCCGCTCGATCTCCTGGAACCAGGCCCAGGCGGCGTGCGCGAGTTCGTCGGTGAGCCGCTCCACGTACCAGGAGCCGCCGGCCGGGTCGATCACCCGGGCCAGGTGCGACTCCTCCAGCAGGATCGACTGGGTGTTGCGGGCGACCCGGCGGGCGAAGGCGTCCGGCAGGCCGAGCGCGTCGTCGAACGGCAGGACCGTCACCGCGTCCGCGCCGCCGAGCCCGGCCGCCAGGCAGGCGACGGTGGTGCGCAGCATGTTCACCCACGGGTCGCGCTCGGTCATCATCACCGTCGACGTGACGGCGTGCTGACGCTGCGCCGCCTGAGGGGCCGTCACCCCGGAGACCTCGGCCACCCGGGCCCAGAGCCGGCGCGCGGCGCGCAGCTTGGCGATGGTGAGGAACTGGTCGGCGGTGGCGGCGAAGCGGAACTCCAACTGCCCGGCGGCCGCGTCGACCGTGAGCCCGGCAGCCGTCAGCTCGCGCAGGTAGGCGACGCCGGTGGCGAGGGCGCAGCCCAGCTCCTGGGCGGGCGAGGCACCGGCCTCGTGGTAGCCGAGCGCGTCCACGGTCAGCGCGCGGAAGCCCGGGTGGCCGCTGCTGCACCGGGCGGCGAGCGCGCCGGCGGCGGCCAGCTGCTGGGCGGTACGACTGTCGTCGCCGGTACGGGCGAGCAGGCCGAGCGGGTCCGCGCCGAGGTTGCCGGAGGCACCCTGCACGTCCTCGCACAGGCCGAGCAACGCCTCGGCGGCAGCGGTGAATTCGGCACCCGCGTCGAGCACCACGGAGGCGAGGTCGAGGTAGACCCCGTCCAGTGCCTCGGGCAGCGCGGCGACCGGGAGGCCGGCGGCGCCGACCGTCAGCCAGAGCGAGGTGACCCCGTTCTCCAGGTCGGCGAGCACGGCTTCGTTGGAGCGGCGTGCGTCCGGGTGGGCGTGGCGCTGGCGCACGTCCCAACCGGCGACCGCCGAGCCCTGCGGCCGACCGCCGCGTACGAACGGGGGGAAGCCCGGGTAGCCGGGAGCCGCCGCCGTGTCCGTCGCGGTGTACAGGGGGCGGACGCGCAGTCCGTCCTGGAGGTCGGTGGCGAGTGCGTCCTCGGCGGCTGTGCCGGGTACATCCTGCGCGCCTGCCTTGCGCAGGACGCCTTCGACCAGGTGCTGCCACTGCTCACGGGTTGCGTCCGGGAACTCGGCGGCCAGGGAGAGCCCTTCGGGCGGGACCGTCATGAGGGAAGGTTAGAGCCTGTTAACGGTCGGTAGCAGACCAAACCGATGTGACCTTGCCCTCTCTGCACTCCTGACGGCGCGGAGTGTCGCAGGTGGGAGGGCCTGCCGGCGGCCGGGCGCACGCTCGGTGGCGTGCGCCCGGCCCCGGCGTGTTACGGCTACTTGGGCAGGTTGTCGAAGATGAAGGTGGCGAGGTGCTCACTCATGTGCGAGTGCTCCTCGTTGGTGGGGGCGAAGGCGAAGTCGTCGAGCTCGCTCTCGTCACGCCGGTGGCTGCTGATGGGGGCGTAGAGGTCCTCGGTCTCGTCCAGGTCCCGGATGGCCAGCGCGCTGACGGTCGGGACGAAGCAGACCGTGCTCTCCTTGATCTCGGTCTTGCCGGTCTTCTTCAGGTTCAGCCCGGCGATGCCGAAGGTCTCCAGGGTGCCGCCGGGGGCGCCGTCGATGTCGGGCAGGCCGCTGGTGCGGATCGGCTTGTCCTGGAAGAGGCCCTTGAGGCGGGCCACCAGCCGGTTGTCACCGGACTCCTGCGTGCGCAGGTCGGTGCCGGCGAACCAGCCGGTGGTCACCTTCACCGCGTCGACGCCGGGCTTGACGCCGTTCCCGGTGCCGTCGCCGCTGCCGTTGGCAAAGCCGATCTTGCGCGGGATGGACGGCCACCCGCCGACGCGCTTCAGCTCCTCGAGGAACTTCGTCCGCAGCTCGTCCTCCGCCGGGGTGCCTTCGACGGTCTCGATGTGACGCCACAGCAGCTGGCGGGCGGCCGCGCTGTTGATCTGCTTGGAGAGCGCGGGCGTGGCGGTGAGGAAGTGAGCCAGCGCCTGCAGGCCGATCGGCACCCAGGCGCCCCGGTGCGGGCTGTCGATGGAGACGTAGAGCGCCGTCTCGTGCTCGTCGTCCTCGGCCTCCATCTTGGCGAGGGCGTACCGGGTGACCAGGCCGCCCATGCTGAAGCCGCCGACCGTCAGGGGCGCGGTCCCCTTGCGCTCCTCGATCGCCTTCTTGATGGCGGCGGTGGCGACCTTGGCGTTCTCCAGGATCGACGCGTTGCGCTCGTCGTACCCGATCAGGATCAGGTCGTAGCCACGGCTGCGCAGCTCGCTGACGAACGGGAAGTCCTTGCGCTCCAGACCGTCCCAGAGGACGGCCAGACTGCTCGGGCCGTTCTCGAAGCCGTCGGAGAGGAGGACCGGGCGCTTCAGGCCGAACTTGCTGTTGCTGTAGTAGACCCAGGCCCGGCCGCCGGGGAACTCCCAGGTCGCGTCCGGCGCGGGGGCGGGCGCGATGCCCTCCGGCGGCTTCGGCGCCAGGAAGCCGAACGGGGTGATGGTCGGTTCGGTCTGATCGGTCACAGCGGAGGCCCTTCTCGGCATGCGAATGGTCTGCACTCGAAGGAGTGCGCGCTCATCCTGCTTGCGACCGAGAAGGGCCTCTGGTACACCACGAGTCAAACCACTCGTTCGAGTGAATATCCGGACTCTTGTGGATCAGTGACGCGCCGTCAGACCATGCACCGTCGGACCGCGCACCGTCAGACCGCGTCCGGGTCGCCGCCGAAGCGCTCGCGGTACCCGGCGAGGTCCTCCTCCGTGATCTTCGCGAACAGCACCGGCGGAACGGTGAAGCCCACCCCGGCCGGGACGAAGTCCAGCGCCTTCGCCTGCTCCGCGCCGACCCAGGCCAGCGCCGACGCGGGGGCGTCCGCGCCGAGCGCGAAGGCACCGCGCATCGCCTTGCTGGTCGCCGGGATGAACGGCTCGGAGACCACCGAGTAGAGGTAGATCAGGTTCATCGCGGTGCGCAGCGTCAGCGCCGCGCCCTCAGGGTCGGTCTTGACCTGCGTCCAGGGCGCCTTCTCCTCCAGGTAGGAGTTCCCGGCGCTCCACAGCGCGCGCAGGCTCTGCGCGGACTTGCGGAAGTTCAGGGCGTCGAGGTGGCCCTCGTACTCGGCGAGCAGCTCGGCGATCTGCTCGCCGAGACGCTGCTCGGCCTCGCCCGGCGCCTGGCCGGCCGGGACGTCGTCGCCGAACCGCTTGCGGCTGAACGAGAGCACCCGGTTGACGAAGTTGCCGAGGGTGTCGGCGAGGTCCTTGTTGACGACCGACGAGAACAGCTCCCAGCTGAAGCTGGAGTCGTCCGACTCGGGGGCGTTCGCGATCAGGAAGTAGCGCCAGTAGTCGGCGGGCAGCAGCTCGAGCGCGACGTCGGTGAAGATGCCCCGGCGCTGGCTGGTGGAGAACTTCCCGCCGTAGTAGGTGAGCCAGTTGAAGGCCTTGACGTAGTCGACCTTCTTCCACGGCTGGCGCGAGCCGAGGAGGGTGGCGGGGAACATCACCGTGTGGAACGGGACGTTGTCCTTCGCCATGAACTCCGTGTAGCGGACGTCCTCGGCCTCGTACCACCAGGACTTCCAGTCGCGCGTCTCACCGGCCGGGGCGGCGTCCGCCCACTCCTTGGTGGCGCCGATGTACTCGATCGGGGCGTCGAACCAGACGTAGAAGACCTTGCCCTCGGCGGCCAGCTCCGGCCAGACGTCGGCCGGGACGGGGACACCCCACTCCAGGTCACGGGTGATCGCGCGGTCCTGCAGGCCCTCGGTGAGCCACTTGCGGGCGATCGAGGAGGCCAGCACCGGCCAGTGGTCGCCGTTGGCGGCGATCCACTCCTCCACCTCGTCGGTCAGCTTGGCCTGCAGCAGGAAGAGGTGCTTGGTCTCGCGGACCTCCAGGTCCGAGCTGCCGCTGATCGCCGAACGGGCGTCGATCAGGTCGGTGGGGTCGAGCACCCGGGTGCAGTTCTCGCACTGGTCACCGCGCGCCTTGTCGTAGCCGCAGTGCGGGCACGTCCCGACGATGTACCGGTCCGGGAGAAAACGCTCGTCGGTGACGGAGTAGACCTGGCGGACCGCCCGCTCCTCGATGAAGCCGTTCGCGTGCAGGGCACGGGCGATGTCCTGGGTGATCTCGCGGTTCTGCGGCGAGGAGCTGCGGCCGAAGAAGTCGAAGGAGAGCTCGAAACCGTCGTAGACGGCCTTCTGCTGGTCGTGGGCGGCGGCGCAGAAGTCGGCGACCGGCAGCCCCGCCTCCTTGGCGGCCAGCTCGGCCGGGGTGCCGTGCTCGTCGGTCGCGCAGATGTACAGCACGTCGTGGCCGCGCTGGCGCAGGTACCGGGAGTAGACGTCCGCCGGGAGCATCGACCCGACCATGTTCCCCAGGTGCTTGATCCCGTTGATGTAGGGGAGGGCGCTGGTGATCAGGTGTCGAGCCATCCTCGGATGCTCCAATTTCTTCTGCGGCACCCCAGGAGCGCCGCGACGGGGGGCAGCTCTGGGGCGCGTCCGGCGGGTTCGGCCGCCGGGGCACCACGAGAGTGTTGGTCTGCTGTGGGCAGGGCCATCCTACCCAGCGCCCGCCTGGTCAGGGCCCACCTGCCCGGCCGACCGCCCGCGCCACACCCCGACCTGTCCCGGCTTGTCCGATCATCCGTGTAGGCTCCCCCGGTGGCCAAGGTGACGCGTGATGATGTAGCCCGACTCGCAGGTGTCTCCACTGCGGTGGTCAGCTATGTGATCAACAACGGCCCACGGCCGGTGGCGCCCGCGACGCGCGAGCGCGTCAAGGCCATCATCGAGGAGCTCGGCTACCGGCCGGACAGCATGGCCCAGGCCATGGCCAGGCGCCGGAGCAACCTGATCGGCATGGTGCTGCCGGACGCCCGCCAGCCGTTCTTCGCCGAGCTGGCACACGCCGTCGAACAGGTCGCCTCCGAGCACGGGAAGCTCGTCCTGATCGGCAACTCCGACTACCGGGACGCGCGCGAGGACCACTACGTCCGCGAGTTCCTCGGGATGCGGGTGGACGGGCTGATCCTGATCAGCCAGATGCCGTCGAGCCGGGTGGCCGCCGAGGTCGCGGCGGACGACACCACCCGCGTGGTCCTGCTGCACCACCGCTCGGACGTGGCCGACAACCCGGCGGTGGTGACGGACGACAGCGGCGGCGCCCGGCTGGCCGTCCGGCACCTGCTGGACCACGGCCACGCGGCGGTCGTCTGCCTCGGCCGGCCGGTCGGCGTGCTGGGCGCCGGGGACCCGGTCGCCGGGCGGGTGGCGGGCTGGCTGGATGCCATGGCGGAGGCCGGGGTGCCGACCGACGGACTGCTGGTCGACGCACCGTTCAAGCGGACCGAGACCTTCGGCGTGGCGCTGGAGCTGCTCAGCCGTCCGGACCGGCCGACGGCCGTGTTCTGCGCGACCGACGACCAGGCGATCGGCGTCCTGCGGGCGGCCCGCGAGCTGGGCCTGCGGGTGCCGGAGGACCTCGCCGTGGCCGCCTTCGACGACATCAAGCAGTCGGCCTTCGCCGATCCGCCGCTGACCACCGTCCGCGCCGACCGGGACGCGATGGCCCGGGCCGCCGTCAGCCTGGCCCTCGGCCTCGAACCACCGGCCGGCCCCGGCGGCGCGCTGCGGCGCTTCCCGGCCGAACTCGTGATCCGCCGCTCCTGCGGCTGCAACCCCGCCGGGAGCTGACCGGCTCCGCGTCCGTCCGGACTCTCAAGAGGCGCCGGACCTGACCTGGCCCGACCCTGACCCGGAGTTCGAGCCGGATCCGGCCGTAGGGGGCTGGGCGGGGGCCCGCAGACCGTGGCCCGGTGACTGCTGGGCCGGGGCCGTACCGGTCCCCGGGGACGTACTGCTCCGAGCGGCGGCCTGGCCGGGCAGCGCGTGCGCGAAGACCGCCGCGAGCGCCGCGCAGAGCAGCGCTCCGGCCGCTGCCGTACGGCGGGTCCAGGACGCGGTCCGGGCCAGGCCCTCGTCCCGCTGCCGGCTCTGTGGGCTGTACACAGCGCTCACCTCCCGAGGCCGACCGGCCCGGTCGGGCCACTCGTCGGCGGCTCTCGCCGGCGGTCGCAGCCGCCGGTCGTGGTCGCCGTGCTTCCAGTGTCCGGCACAGGGTGTATGCGACCGGTGAAGAAATCCCGCAGTTGTTCCAAAGAGGCCGTTTCCACCCGTCCTCCGGCGGCTGGTGCGGGATTTTCGTGGCGGAACCGGGCATTCCACCCCGGTCCGGTCTACGCACCCGCTCCCACCTGCGAACTCCTCGCCACCCGGCTGCTAGCCTCCGCGTCTTGATCGAGCAGTTTCAGCTGACCACGGGGGAGATATGACTGACACTCAGACGGCGTCCGGACCGATGGAACCGGCTCCGCCCGCGCACGGCGGGTTCCGCGCGCTCCTGCTGCAGTGGGGCCCGTCCATCCTCTTCAGCGCCGTTCTTCCGGTGCTGACCTACAACTACCTGAAGGGCCATCACCACAGCGAAGTGAGCTCGCTGATCATCTCCGGCCTCTGGCCGGCGGTGGAGACCCTGGTCGTGTTCCTGATCCGTCGTCACATCGACGAGATGGCCATGATCGTGCTGACCTTCCTCGCTCTCGGCCTACTCAGCTCGGTGGCGTTCAACAGCCCCCGGCTGGTGCTGGTGAAGGACTCCGCCCTGACCGGGCTGTTCGGACTGGTCCTGTTCGCCAGCCTGCTCGCGCCCCGGCCGCTCTGCTTCTACTTCGGCCGCAAGTTCGCCACCGACGGGAGCCCGGCCGCGGTCGAGTGGTGGAACGGACTCTGGAAGTTCCCCGCCTTCCGGCACAACCAGAAGGTGATCACCATCGTCTGGGGCACGGTCTTCGTCGGCGAAGCGGTGCTGCGGATCGTCCTGACCTACCTGCTGTCGGTCTCGGCCATGGTCACCGTGAACGCCTTCCTGCCGTTCGTGGCACTCTTCCTGGTCATCACCTGGACCATCCGGTACGGCAAGCGCGCCGCCGCTCGCGGTGCCGCCGCCCGGGCTGCGGCCGGACTCACCAGCTGACGCAGTGGGTCTGACGGAGGGACACCGGACCGGCCGCTACGACTGGCCTGGCCGGTGTCCCGACGAGGCGTGCGAGCTGTGCTGACCGGACGAGTCCCACCGGGAGACCAGGTGGGCCCCGGCGAGCGCGATGACCACTCCCGTCCCGAGCGAGAGCGCCAGCAGCGACCAGCGCAGCGCCGCCCCGCCGACCTGGCCGGCGCCGTGGCGGGCCGGCCGACGCCGCAGGTCGGCGCCGATCAGCCGGGGCAGCCGCAGCAGGTGGCAGAGGACGTGCACGCTCATGACGGCGCCCCAGCAGACGAAGCTGGCCTTGTGCAGGAACAGGACCGGTATCGCCCCGGTGTCCGGCCCGAGCAGGGCCAGCGAACCACCGGTGACCAGGACGGCGACGCTGGTCGCCACCACCAGCGGCGCCAGCAGCCGGAGCGGCAGGGCGGGCGGCCCCTTGCGCCGGTAGGCCGGAGCGCCGGTGTAGTAACGGACGAAGCGGTACCCGACGGTGCCGAGCTTGAGGCAGACCGGGCCGATCAGCAGCATGCCGATGAAGAAGTGCCAGGCCAGCAGCCGACCGAGGAAGAGAATGGTCACGCCCTGCGCCGCGAGCAGCAGCAACAGGACCGCGCCGGTGGCGGCGGCGAGCCGCTCGTTGCCCGCCGGTCCGTGCTCGTCGCCCGGCGCGGTGGCAGACCGGTCACCGACCGATTCCGGTTCGCCGACCGTCGCCGGATCGCTGCTGATCGTGGACATCCACGCGTCCTTCCACTGCTGCCGGCCCGGGACATGGCGCGGCACGAGCGCACGCTCGGCCGGCGGACGGACGGCGCCGCCACCACCACGGGGGAGGGCAGTAGTCTCCTGGATCAAAGACTAAGAAGTGGTTCAGATCACGCTCGGCCCGAGGCAGGGCCTAGCTAGGCGCGAGCCCGGTCCAACCGGAGGGCCAGGACCGGGCAGGCCGCGACCGCGCGCCGGGCGTGCGTGAGCAGTTCGGCGGGCACCCGGGCGTCGTGGATGACGGGGTAGCCCCATTCGTCCAGCTCGACGAGTTCGGGGAGCAGCTCGGCGCACAGGCCCCGGCCGTCGCAGGCGACGCGGTCGATGCCGAGAAGGTGCCCGGCGGTGCGGGAGGTGCGCGAACTCCGGGGGGTCATCGCCAGCCTTCCTGTTCGGGCCCCGGTCCGCCGGGGACGGGGATGACGGGCCGGCCCGTCGCACCCGGGCACGGGCCCAGCCGCTCGTGGTGGCGTACGTCGTCGGCGAAGGTGGCCAGCGCAGTGGCGGCCAGCCGGGACGCCCCGTCGGGGTGGCGGCAGGCGCCGCGTCCGGGGAGCAGCCCGACCCGGCGCCGGAGCCGGTCCATCAGCCCGCCGTCCGGGCGGCCCCCGGCGAGCAGGCGGAAGTCCTCGGCCACGGCCGGGAGGCCGAACCGGCACGGGCCGCACTGCCGGGCGCTCTGCGCGGCGAGGTAGTCCAGCACCCGCGCGGTCTCGGTCAGGCCGCAGGCACCGTGCGGGAGCGCCACCAGTACGCCCGCGCCCGGTCCCGCCCCGGCGGCGGCGAGTTCCGCCTTGCTGAACGGCACCCGCACCGCCTGGTCGGCCGGCAGCCAACTGCCGAAGAAGCCGCCGACGAGTACGGCCGCGAGCGGCCAGGACGGTCCCCCGGACAGCTCCAGCACCGCGCCGACGGGCGTGCCGAGCGGTATCTCGTGCACGCCCGGGCTGCGGACGGCTCCGGAGACGGTGACCAGGGTGGTGCCGGGGGCGTCGGGGCGGCCGGCGCTGCGGAACCACGCCGGACCGTAGCGGGCGATCAGGGCCAGGTGGGCGAGGGTCTCCACGTTGTCGACGAGGGTGGGCCGGCCGTCCACGCCCTTCTCGAACGGCCTCGGCGGGGTGGCCATCGGGCGGGCCTCGCCGCCGTTCAGCCAGCGCACGAGGGAGGTCTCCTCGCTGGAGACGTAGTGGTGCGGCAGCACGTGCACCTGCACCGGCAGGCGGTCGATCCCGGCCCGGCCGCGCTCCTCGACGGCGGCGAGGAGCGCGCGCACCTGGTCCGCGCGGCTGCGCGGCAGGCAGAGGTGGACGGCGGCGGCGCCGACCGCCGCGGCGGCCAGCGCCGAGCCGTCGAGCACCAGGTGCGGTGCGAGGTGGAGCAGGCTCTCGTCCTTCTGGCTGGCCGGCTCGCTCTCCATGCCGTTCACCACCACCACGGCGGGTCCGCGCCGCTCGGCGACCGAACGCAGCTTGCGGCCGGTGGGGAAAGCCGCGCCGCCACGGCCGGTGAGCCCGGCCTCCTCGACGGCGTGGATCAGCGGCATCGACGGCCGCTTGCCGTCCGGCAGGGGCGCCTGGCCGTAGCGGCCCAGGTGCTCGGCGAGGCCGGCCGGGCCGCCGGTGGCGAACCAGCCGTGCAGCAGTCGGCTGCCGTACGGTCCGTCGGGCCCGGCGTGGACGGGCAGGGTGGAGACCGGCACGGCGCGGGTCAGCGCAGCGGGGAGGGTGTCGGGGTGCGGCTGGTTCACGCGGAGGCTCCTGTCCGGTCTGCGCCGGTCGGCTGGTGGGCGGCGGTGGTCACGGCCGCCTGCGGGGCGCTGTCCGCGCGCTGGGCCCACCCGGGCTTGAGCGGGCCGGCCGCCAGGAAGACGGTCAGGAGGACGGGGATCGCGGCGGCGGCCACGCCGCTCCACAGCCGGAGGGCACGGTGGCCGGGCCCGGCCCGGTACAGGCGCCACCACACGGCGAGGACCACGGCGGCCAGGCTCGCGGCGTAGAGCACGAGTTGGAGCGAGAGCCGGGTGTCCGTCCCGGTGCCGGCGCCGTGGAAGAGCGCGAGCGGCCAGCACGCGTACGCCAGCCAGTGCACCGCCTTCCAGCGGCTTCGGCCGATCCGCAGCCGGACCGCGCTGGTGAGCAGCACCGCGAGCAGCAGATCGAACGCCAGCGTCCCGAGGCCCAGCCAGAGCGGCCGGTAGGAGCCGGCGAACGGCACCAGCGCGTCCGCCCAGGTCAGGTGGACGAAGGTGTCGGAGATCGCGGTGACGATGTGGAGCACGAGGAACAGCAGCGCGAGCACGGACAGGTTCCGGTGCAACGCGGTGATCTCGAACCGGGCGATCCGGCGGGGCACGTACTGGCCGCCCGCGACGATGCCGAGCACCACGGTCGCGGTGAGCAGCAGCAACGCGACGGTACCGCCGGCCCGGGTGGCGTACCAGAGCGGGCTGGGGGTGGCTGCGGCGAGCTGAACGGGCCCGGTCATCCGGGGCCTCCCTGGTCCGGGGTGCGGGCGGGCGGATCGGCGGGCCAGCCGCCCAGCGTCAGCACGGAGCCGTCCGTACGGACCAGCCGGGCGGGCAGCCCGGCCGACCCGAGCCAGCCGGGTGCCTTCTCGCCCAGGACGACGGCGGCGGTGCTCGCGGTGTTGGCGTCCACGCAGCTCGCGGCGGCGACGCTGACGGTCCGCCAGACCGGCGACGGCACGTCACCGGTGGCGGGGTCGACGATGTGGTGCAGCGTACGGCCGCCGCGCCGCCAGGTCCGTGCCGTGGTGCCGG
Source organism: Kitasatospora sp. MAP5-34 (assembly GCF_029894335.1). Classification (GTDB taxonomy): domain Bacteria; phylum Actinomycetota; class Actinomycetes; order Streptomycetales; family Streptomycetaceae; genus Kitasatospora. The sequence goes on from NZ_JARXZC010000018.1 coordinate 72,246, forward strand.
AACTGGCGAGGCCACCGGTGTGCAGGGCCACGGTGGGGCCGGGCGGGAACGAACTCTCGGCGTGGTGGTCGGCGATCTCCACCTGCCAGCCCGCTGCGGGTGCCGGCCCGGCGGTGGACAGGTCGCCGCCGAGGCCGACCAGCACGCCGCACCCCACGGCCCGTGCCGCCCGCCCGGCGGCGCGGTCGGCGGCCAGCGCCTTGGCGGTGGCCCCGAAGTCGAGGGCCGTGCCGAGCGGCAGCAGGAGTCGGCGGCGGCCCGGCTCCCAGCCGACGCTCCGCCGACCGGCGGGCCGGACGACGGTCACGGCGCCGATCCCCTCGGGCCGGACCGAGGCGAACGTCCGGTCGTAGCCGAGCGCGGCCACCGCCGTACCCACCGTCGGATCGACCACGCCGTCGGTGAGTTCGGCGGCCCGGAGCGCGGTCTCCAGCGCCTCGGCGAACAGCGGGCTCACCGTGACGGGCTTCCCCGCCGCCGCGTTGGCCCGGGACAGCTCACTGTCCGGGCGGAACCGGCTGCACGCCAGGTCGATCGCGGCGAGCTCCGCCTCCAGGACCTGCCGGGCCGCGTCGAGGGCGGCCGGATCGGTGACCACCAGCACGGCGGTCGTGCCGAGGGCTGGGAAGGCGACCGTGACCGGACCTGCTGCGCCGACTGTCATGACGCACCGGATTTCGTCGGCGGCGGCTGCGGTGCCTGGGTGGCCTGCGGCACCGGCGCGACGGGAGCGGGCGGCTGGGCCGGGGCCTGGAGAGCGGGGGCTTTCGGGGCTTGGGGCTGCGGGGCTCGGGTCTGCGGGGCCTGCGCTTGCGGGGCCTGGGGCGGCTGGACCGCTGTGGGTTTACGGGTCTGCTGGGCCGGGACCGGCCGGTGCGACGGGGTGGCGGTCGGCGGAGCGGGCGCGGCCGACGCAGGAGCGCTGGTGGCCGGGGTGCTGGTCGGCGCCGTGGGGGTCGGGGTGCCCGTGGGCGACGGGGTGCCGGTGGCGGACGGCGAGGCGCTGCTCGGTCGCGGCCCGGTACCGGCGGCGGTGCTCGTCACCGACTGCGCGTACGCGGTGCCCAGCATGACCGAGCCACCGGCGGCGACGGCTATCCCGGCCGTGACGAGCCCGACCCGGCGCCGTCCCTGCGCGCGGTGCTGCGCCGTCCGGCCGCGTGGGGCTCGATGTTGGTGCGGCATCGTCGGTGCTCCTCAGGCGATCGGTCGGCTGAGTTCCAGCGTCCGCGACCGGCCGTCGGGAACCTGTTCAGAAAACCTTCGGAACTCGTAAAGCCGGACGAAACCCCAGGTGGGAGTGGTGGTACCGGTCAGCTGCGGCGTACCCGGGGCAGTTCCAGGACGACCGTCAGGCCGCCCCCGGTGGTGTCCGCCAGGCGGGCCGTACCCCCGTTGGCGGTGACCAACCGGTGCACGATCGCCAGCCCGAGGCCGGTCCCCCTGGCCTCGGGGTTGCCGAACCTGCGGAACGCCGACTCCTGGGCCGACGCGCTCATTCCCGGTCCGTTGTCGACCACCCGCAGGAGTACCGGGGCGGTGTTCGACTGCCCGGTCGCCGCCTCGGCCTCGACCCGCACCCGGCCGCCGACCGGGACGGCGTCCAGGGCGTTGGCCAGCAGGTTGTCGAGTACCTGCTCGAGATCACCGGGGCCGAGTGAGGCCGCGATCCCCTCCTCGCAGCGCGCGGTGAGCGCCACCCGCCGTTCGGCCGCCACCGGCTCCCAGGCGGACAGCCGCTCCGCGACCACCTCGTCCACCCGGACGGCGACCGGCCTCGGCACGGCGCTCTCGGCGCGGGCGACGGCGAGCAGCCCGTCCACCAGCCGGGAGAGCCGCGCGATCTCCTCCTGGGCGCCCGCCAGATCCACCGCGGCCTCCCCGTCGGCGTCGGAGGCCAGCAGGTCGAGGCGCAGCCGCAGGGCGGCCAGCGGGGTCCGCAGCTGGTGGGAGACGTCGGCGATCACCGTTCGGTGTCCATGCACCAGGGCCTCGGTCCGGGCCGCCATGGTGTTGAAGGTCGCGGCGAGCCGCCGCACCTCCTGCGGCCCGCGCCCGGCCGGCGCCCGGACGTCGAGCGCGCCCTCACCGAGCCGGTGGGCCGCCTCGGACACCTGGTACAGCGGGCTGCCCACCCAGCGGGCGAGCCGGACCGAGACCAGGGTGCCGGCCAGCAGTCCGACCACGCCGATGGTCGCGAGCCAGGCCCGGACGACCGTGATCCGGTCGTCCAGCGGGTCGGTGGAACGGGCCAGTACCGCCACGCCGACGGTCTCCTCGCTGTCCCCGATCGGTGCCGCCACCGTCAACCGGCCGTCGGCCTGCGCGCTGCGGGTCTGCGGATGCGCGAGCACCGCGCTCACCTGTGTCTGCACGCGGCTGCCAGTGGCGGTGGTGCACGAGGTGCGCGCGATCACCTGGCCGGTCGGCCCGTAGACCGCCGCGCAGTCGCCCGCCTGCTGGGTCTCGTCGAGCAGTTGCAGCATCGCGTCCTCGGGCTTGTGGTCGGAGAGGTGCTCCTCGGCGGCCGAGGCGACGGCGCGGGCGGAGGCCTCCGCCGTGCCCCGGAAGCTGGTCTCCTCCCGCTCCGTCAGCAGCACCCCGAGCGGCACCACGGCCAGCACCAGCAGCACGGTGACCAGCGCCAGGACGGTGAGGGCGATCCGGCGGGTCACGCCGGCCGGCCCACGTCACCGAGCCGGAACCCCCGGCCGTAGACCGTCTCCACCAGCCCCGGCAGGCCGAGCTTGCGGCGCAGCGCCGCCATGTGGACGTCCAGCACCTTGGTCGGTCCGTACCAGTGTTCGTCCCAGGCCCGTTCCAGGATCTCCTGGCGGGTCACCACCCGGCCCGGGTCGGTGGCCAGGCACTCCAGGATGTCGAACTCCTTGGGCGTCAGCGCGATCTCGTCGCCCCCGACGCTGACCTTGCGGGTGCGGAGGTCCACCGTGAGCGGTCCGTGCCGCAGCAGCTCCGGCTCGCTGGGGCGGGTCCGGCGCAGTACCGCCCTTATCCGGGCCAGTAGTTCGGCCAGGCCGAAGGGTTTGACCAGGTAGTCGTCGGCGCCCTCGTCGAGGGCGGAGACCCGGTCCCCCTCCTCCCCGCGTGCCGTCACCACGATGATCACCACGTCGGACCGCCGCCGGAGCAGCCGGCAGACCTCGGCCCCGTCCAGGTCCGGCAGCCCGAGATCGAGCAGGACCACCTCGGGTGCGGGGTCGGCGGCCAGCGCCGCCCGTCCGGTGCCGACGCTCTGCGCGGAGTAGCCCGCCCGGTCCAGTCCCCGTACGAGTGACCGGGCGATGCCGGGATCGTCCTCGACCACCAGCACCCGCACGGCACCGGCCTCCGCGCTCGTCTCTTGCATGGGACAAGCCTATGACCCCCGTGTGGTCCCGGGTGATTCAGAGGATTCTCAGAGGCGGGCGGGGCTTGATTCAGATGATTCTCAGAGGCGGGCGGGGCTGACACCGGAGCTGAGACTGCATCAGACTTGGCACTGTCGCGTCAAATGCTCGGACGCGATTTCCCGCGCGCGTACGCCAAGGCGCCGAGCCGCCGATCACGCCCGCTTTCGCACGCATGCCCGCACCCCGAAACAACGGAGGTTCCCATGCCAGCATCGTCAGCCACCGGCACTCTCCCAAGAGTGTCCGCCGCCGCCCTCTGCCTCGCCGTTTCCTGGATTCACGTACAGGACCAGGGCGGCTTTCCCGGGGACAAGACACCGGGCTACGTCGGCGTCGGCTACTACCTGCTGGAGGCGGCCGGCGTGCTCTGCGCCGTCCTGCTGCTCGCGGGGCACCGCGAGCGGATCAACCGGATCGGCTGGCTGCTGGCGGTCGGCATCGCACTCGGCCCGCTGGTCGGCTTCGTCCTCTCGCGCGGGCCGGGCCTGCCCGACTACGCCGACGACAAGGGCAACTGGACCGAACCGCTCGGCCTGATCAGCGTCGCCGTGGAGGGTGTGCTGCTGGTGGCCGCCCTGGCCTTCCTGTTCGCCGGCACCCGCAGGCCCGTGATCGCCGCCGAGGCCCGCAGGGCCAAGGAGTTCGCCGGCCGCTGACCCGGCAGGATCGGGCCCGCCGGCCGCAGGTCACACTCGGACACGCCCCAGCAGTTCCCGGACCGCCGGGTGGTTCCGGTGCAGCGCGGTGTGCGCCCGCATCAGGACGACCGCCCGGTCGGACCGGTACGAGGACAGCAGTTCCCGACAGGACAGGAACTGACGCTACGTCAGACATGCGGCCTCGAGACTGCCGGACGCCGGCTGCAGTTCGGCCAGTCTCGCCAGGGTGAGGGCGCGCGAGCGGTTCTCCTGCGCGGGCCGGTGGCGCAGCGAGTCCCGCAGGGCCGCGACGGCGCCGGGCAGGTCACCGAGGTGGGTGGCGACGACCGAGCGCTGATGGGCGAGGGACGCCCCGTGGTAGGCGCCGACCAGCAGCTGCTGGTCGGCGCTGCCGCGCCGTCCAACCACTGTGCGACAGAGGGACGTTGGTAGTGCAGGGGCAGCCCGGCCTCCTTCCCCACCGCGTTGACCGCCCGGGCCAGCTCCTCGCCCGTCCAGCGCGCCTCGCCCAGGAGTGCGCGCAACGACGCATTGGGCTGGTGGCGTTCATCCATGACATTCCCTCCGCCGGCACCAGAGCCTGTGTCTTAACGCACGCGGATTCGTACCCACCCCGGCGCTGGATCCCCTTTCCGTCGCGCACCGCAACAGTGAAGCATTGCTGACGCGGAGCATGACTTCCCCGCACAGCCCGGACGTACACGTACACCCAGGGGCCAGACCATGAGAACCTGTACCGGAATTCTGGGAACCGGCGCATATCTTCCGCTGATAATACGAACTAATGCCGAAGTCGCGGCCCGCTCGGGCGTGAGTCCGGAATGGATTCTGGAACGGACGGGCGTCCTTCGCCGGCACTACGCGCCGCCCGGCCAGGCCACCTCGGACCTCGCCGCGCAGGCCGTCCGCTCGGCGCTCGACTGCGCCGGTATCGACGCCGGGCAGCTGGATCTGCTCGTCCTCGCCACCTCCACCCCCGACGAGTGAACGGGCGCGCCGTCCGCGAGTCGGATCTACCCGGCGACCGGGTGATGCTGATCGCCTTCGGGGCCGGCCTCACCTGGGGCAGCACCGTCGTGACCTGGACCGGCACCACCAACCCCGCGCGCAGCCCGCTGCCGCCCGACGCGAACCGGCAGACCGGACCCACCCGAGAGGACTCCCATGAACGCCCCCGGTGACGAGAGCACCCGCGACCCCTTCCGCGTCGACGGCACCCGCGCGCTGGTCACCGGCGCCTCCCGGGGCATCGGGCAGGCCATCGCGGTCGCCTTCGCCCGGACCGCCGCCCGCCCGGCGGACCTCGCTCTCGCCCTCAGCGTCTCCAGCGGCTTCGGCGGCCAGAACGCCGTCCTCGCCTTCCGGTCCGCCCGGTGACCCGTCCCAGCACTACTTGTTGTCACCATCCACCGCGACGACACCCGACCCAGTACCCGACCCGGCGTCCGCTCCGCCACTCGCGGCAGCGCTCGCGGCGCTGCGGCCCACCGCCGAGGTGGACTGCCGGAGGGTGTCCAGGATCGCCAGCCCCTGCCCGACGATCCCGGCGGCGACCTGGTTGACGCCGTCCGTCCCGTTCAGGATGGTCAGGTTCGAACCCGCGATGCCCCGGGCCGCCGCGTCGACCAGGCCAGGGAGGTTCTCGATGACCCGGTTGGCGGCGATCAGCTCCTGGTGCCCGCCCTTGAGCGACTCGGCCCGGGCGTTGTTGGCGGCGGCCTGCGCCTCGGCGGTGGTCCGCTCGGCGTACGCGGTGCCGTCGGCCTGGACGCGTACCGCCTGGGCCTCGGCGGTCGCGAGCGTCGTACGCCGGTACGCCTCGCCCTCCGCCTCGAACTTCGCCTGGTCACGCTGGGCCTCGGCCAGCGTCCGCTGCCGGTACGCCTCCGCATCGGCCGGGCGGCGGACCTCCGCCTCCAACCGCTGGGCCGCCAGGTCGGCCTGACGCTGCGCCAGCGCGGTCTGCTCCTCGATGACCTCCTGCGAGGCCCGCGCCTGGGCGAGCGGCCCCGCCTGCGCGGCCCGGGCGTTGGCCTGCTCGGTCTCGGCGACGAATCCGGCCCGCTTGATCGCGGTGTCCCGCTCGTACTGGGCCTTCAGGGCGGCGGCCTGCTGCTCGCGCTCCGTCGCCTCCTGGTCGGCCTTCGCCTGCGCGATCCGGGCCTGGCTGGCGACGGCGGCGGCGTGCGGCGCGGCAAGGTTGGTGATGTAGCCGGAGGCGTCCTCGATCTCCTGGATCTGGAGCGCGTCCACCACGATGCCCAGCTTCTCCATCTCGGTGTGGCTGCCCTCCTTCACCTCCTGCGCGACCCGGTCCCGCTCCCGGATGATCTGCTCGACCGTGAGGCCGCCGATGATCGATCGCAGATGGCCCGCGAAGATCCGGCCGACCAGCTCCTCCATCCGCTCCTGCTCCGCCAGGAAGCGCCGGGCCGCGTTGGCGATGGACACGAAGTCGTCGCCGACCTTGAACACCGTGACGGCCCGGACGTTGAGCCGGATGCCCTGCTGCGTGACGCAGTCCTCCGCGATCTCCGCCTCGCGAAGCGCCAGGGACAGGATCCGGGCCTTCTGCTTGACCGGCATCACGAAGCTGCCGTGGCCGGTGACGATCCGGAACTGGGTGTCCTGCTGCTGCCGCTTCGAGCCGGAGATCAGCAGCGCCTCGTTCGGCGCGGGAACGTGCCAGAACAACATGACGAGTCTCCTGTGGTGTCGGGCGGCCGGCACCGGGCCGCCGGGGAAGGCTTCCTACGGGGGCGGGAACGGTACGACGACGACGGACCGCGCCGAGGTGCGGTCCACGACGATGACGAGGGTGTGCCGCGCGATCGGCGCCTCGGACCAGGCGGCGAACGCCTCACTTCCGCCGCGTACGGGCACCAGCACCTCGCCCGGCCCATCCTGCGGGATCGACACGGTCACCCGCCCAACGGCTCCCACCGGGCTCTGCTCGGCGTCGTCCGACCCGTCCATCCGGCTCGCCCGCCCTCTCGCGCAGCAGAACTCCTGCCTCCAATGTAACGACCGCAGCGCCAAAAAGACCTTGTCCGGACAGCGGCACTCCGGCGCGGCTCCGGGCCCCTGTTCGCCGCCGGAACGGAAAACACCCCCGCGACCCGGCCGGGGTCGGCCGAGGTCGCGGGGGCTCGCGCCGCCGACCTGCTTACGGTCCCAGTACGGACCCACGCACGGTTGACCCGCGCGGCAAGTCAGTTCTGCGGCGGGTGGGAGTCGTCGGAGGTGGGTGGCGCCTGGCCGCCGAGCTGGTCGTTGATCTTCTGCTCAGCCGAGTCGACCGGGTCGCCGTACTTGCCCTGCGTCTTGTCGTTGACGGCGTCACCCGCCTTGTCGACTCCCGAGCGGACCGTGTCCTCGTGGCCGCTGAGCATGCTCTTGATCTTGTCCAACATCGACATGGCTCGTCCTGCCTTTCCGGGCTTCAGGCTTCCAGGATGTCCGCGGCCGAACGGTTCCGCATCCGCAGTAGGGGCACCACCCGCTGCCACCACAGCCGCCGGTGACCGCCAACCGTTCCTCCCGGGATATTCACTCAATCGGGTAGTGACGCACCCTTTCGGCGGTACGGCGGCACCGGGACGATCTAGTGTCCCGCTCTGGAGAACCGTTACGCCTGGCTCGCCATATCGCGTGTGGGAGACCAGATCTGACGTGTCACCAGGACAGCCTGGCGGCACGAAAAGGCCACATGAAGGAGAACTCTGCCGATGTCCGTGGACGCAAGCCCGGAGACCCAGCAGACACCGCAGCAGAGCCTTGCGACGGCCGCTGCCCGCAATCTCGCCACCACCACCAAGTCCGCACCGCAGATGCAGGAGATCACCTCCCGCTGGCTGCTCAAGGTGCTCCCCTGGGTGCAGACCGCAGGCGGGACCTACCGGGTCAACCGGCGGCTCACCTACACCGTCGGCGACGGCCGGATCGAGTTCATCAAGACCGGGCCCGAGGTCCGGGTCATCCCGCGCGAGCTCGGCGAGCTGGCCCTGCTGCGCGGCTTCGAGGACGTCGACGTACTGACCTCGATCGCCGACCGCTGCGTCCAGCGCGACTTCGGTCCGGGCGAGGTCCTGGCGGAGCGCGGCACCCCGGCCGACCACATCCACCTGATCGCCCATGGCAAGATCAACCAGGTCGGCACCGGCAAGTACGGCGACACCACCGTGCTCGGCGTACTCGGTGACGGCGACCGCTTCGGCGAGCAGAGCATCCTCGACGGCCAGGGCAGCTGGGAGTACACCGCCACCTCCCTCACCAGCGGGACCATCCTCTCGCTGTCCCGCCTGGAGTTCGAGGCCGTCGTGGCCGCCTCGCCCGCGCTGCAGGCCCATATCCGGGACTTCCTGGCACTGCCGCTGCAGCGCCAGAACGAGCGGGGTGAGGCGGACATCCCGATGTCGGCCGGCCACACGGGCGAGGTCCAGCTGCCCGGCGCCTTCGTCGACTACGACCTGCGTCCGCGCGAGTACGAACTGAGCGTCGCCCAGACCGTGCTGCGGGTGCACAGCCGCGTCGCCGACCTCTACAACCAGCCGATGAACCAGACCGAACAGCAGCTCCGACTGACGATCGAGGCGCTCCGCGAGCGCCAGGAGCACGAGCTGATCAACAACCCCGAGTTCGGCCTGCTCAACAACGCCGAGTTCGACCAGCGGATCCAGACCCACTCCGGCCCGCCCACCCCCGACGACCTCGACGAGCTGCTCAGCCGGCGCCGGGACTCCGAGTTCTTCCTGGCCCACCCGAAGACCATCGCCGCCATCGGCCGCGAGCTCAACTCCCGTGGCCTGTACCCGGATCACGTGGATCTGCAGGGCCAGAAGGTCCCCGCCTGGCGCGGTGTCCCGATCCTGCCGTGCAACAAGATCCCGATCACCAAGGAGCGGACCAGCTCCATCCTGGTCATGCGTACCGGCCAGGACAACCAGGGCGTGATCGGCCTGCACCAGACCGGCATCCCGGACGAGTACCAGCCCAGCCTCTCCGTCCGCTTCATGGGCATCGACGAGAAGGCGATCATCTCGTACCTGGTCACCGCCTACTACTCCGCCGCCGTCCTCGTCCCGGACGCCCTGGGCGTCCTGGAGAACGTCGAGATCGCGCACCGCCCGTAACCAGTTGCGGGTAATGACAGTTGACGTTGCGTCAGGTCGCCCACCCCGGGCGGCCTGGCGCTTCCGAACGCGAACCTCGGGCTTGGGGTGGGGTGGGGCATGGACGACCAGGGCTTGATCCGCAGCGGGCGGCCGGACCGCGAACGGCAGCGTGAGCCACGGCGGGGTGAGCCGCCGCGCCGTGAGGCGCAGCGCTCGACCGGTGGCGTCGGGCGGGCCACCCGGCTGGCCGGGGCGGCGGCCGGGGTGGCCGCGCTCTGCAGCGCGCTCACCGGCATGGCGGAGGCGAAGGACGAGCCGTCGTCCTGGCCCGTCCCGGGCGGGACGGTGGTCGCAGCCTGCGTGGTCGCCCGGACCGGGCTGCCGGAGGGCGGGGGCGACGTGAACGTACAGGTGAGCGTGAGCGTGTCGGTGGCGCTGCCCTCCCACCATCACCGGCACGACCCGCCCTGGCAGTGCCCGCCGCTGCCACACCCCACTCCGTGCCCTCCGCACCCGTCGCCCACGCCCACGCCGGTGCCTTCACCAACGCCGACGCCGACGCCGACGCCCACGCCCACGCCGACCCCGCCACCTTCGCCGCCGCCGACGACTCCGCCGCCGCCCGCTCCGACCCCGGTCAGGCAGCCGGTACCGCGCCCACCCGCGCCGAAGCCGAGCCCGCACCCAGTGCTCGTCGTGGCCAGGCCGACGCCCGTACCGAGCGCGCCGCAGCCCGCGCCACCGCCCGCCGCACCGCGCCGGGTGCACCTCCCCCTGGCCGCGCCGGTGCTCGCCCGCAAGCCGCACCGGGGCGGGTCACCCCTGACCACGATGATGGTCGTCACCGTGCCGGCGGTACTGGCTGCCGCGACCCTGAAGCCGCGCTCGCGAAACTCCCGGGGCAGCAGGTCCTGACCCGCCGCCGTCCCGATTCCCGCTGACGGCGCAGCAGTACCAACAACCGTATTTTTACAAGGAGTTGTCATGTCGCAGTGGCTGGTTCTGGCGATCGCCATGTCGGTGGCCTGCGTCGTCGTCGTGGCGGTGGTGCTGCTGAGAAGCCGACGGGCCGGGGAGGACGAGGACACCTCGGAGAGCCCGGACGTCATGGAGTACATGACGATGATGATCGGCGTGGTCTATGCCATCGTGCTCGGCCTCGCCATCGCGGGCGTCTGGGAGGGGCGCAACGGCGCTCAGGCCGACGTACAGCAGGAGGCCCAGGCGCTGCACGAGGTGAGCGCTCGGGCGCAGGTGTACCCGGCCGACTTCCGCAACCTCGTCCGGTCCGACGTCGACGCCTACGCGTCGTTCGTCGTCAACACCGAGGCCCAATACATGCAGGACCACGGCGCGATCTCGCCGCGCGGCACGGAACTGCTGGACAAGCTCCGCACCGACGTGGCGAGCCGCGCGCCGCAGAGCGATCTGGAGTCCCAGACGTACCAGCCGATCGTGGACCAGATCGCGGCGGTGGAGTCGGCCCGCAACTCCCGGGGGCAGGCCGCCGGACCGACGATGCCACCGGTGGTCTGGTTCGGGCTGATCGTGGGCGCGGTGATCACGGTGGGCCTGATCTTCACCCTGCAGATCCGGCGCACCCCACGTGAGTTGCTGCTCGCCGGGGTGTTCAGCGCGCTGATCGGCTTCCTGCTCTTCCTGATCTGGGACTTCGACAACCCGTTCAGCCGGGGCATCTCGATGACCGCCCAGCCCTTCCTCGACCTCTTCCCCGGCATCGGCGGATCCAGCTGACCGCAGGGTCGGCCGGCCGCTGGGATCACCTGCCCGCTGGGATCACCCGGCCGCGAACGGGCCGTCCAGGGCGGCCCACTGCAGCAGCATGACGGTCTTGGCGTCGGCGATCTCGCCGCTGCGGACCATCTCCAGGGCTTGCTGGAAGGGTAGTTCGACGACTTCGATGTCCTCGCCCTCCTCGGCGAGGCCGCCGCCCGCGCCGGTACGGTCGGCCGGGCTGTAGGGGGCGGCGTAGAAGTGCAGCCGCTGGGTGACCGAGCCGGGGCTCATGTAGACGTCGAAGACGTGCTCGACCTCGCCGATGGTGTGGCCGGTCTCCTCGACCGCCTCCCGGCGGATCGCGGTCTCGGGGTCCTGGTCGTCCAGCAGGCCGGCGGCCGTCTCCAGCAGCATGCCGTCCGGGTGGCCGTTGACGTAGGCGGGGTAACGGAACTGACGAGTCAGCAGGACAGCCCGGCGGCTGCGGTCGTAGAGCAGGACGGTCGCGCCGTTGCCCCGGTCGTAGGTCTCGCGCTGCTCGGTGCTCCAGTGGCCGTCGGCGTGCCGGTAGTCGAAGCTCGTGGTGCGCAGCACGTACCAGTGGCAGGAGAGCAGCCGGACGTCGCGGACCCGGACGCCCGGGTTGCCCGTGAGATCCCGGCCTTGCCGGTCCAGGCCGGTGCGCCCGCGTCGGTCGGGGGTGTCGATGCCCTCGGTCATCGGCCCGCGCCTCGGACGGACGGGACATCGCCGAGGTCCGTGTAGACGGCCTTGCCCTGGATACCGGCCTGACTGACCATCAGATCGGCTCCGGCGGAGGCTCCGCCGATCCGCAGGACAGCGTCGCAGCGGGTGAGCAACAGCTCGGCGACGGGGTGGAAGACCTCGTCGAAGGCCGGGTCGCCGACCGTCGTGGAGCCGGCCAGTTCGGCCAGCGGCAGGGCCAACGCCTCTCCGGTGACCGGCAGATGGCCGGCCCGGAAGAGAACGAGCGCGGCCTCGTTCATGGCCCTGACGTTGGCGGCCAGCCGGTCGGGGTCGTCCCCGGTACCGGACCGGTACGGCCCGGCGACCAGGATCATCAGCGAGCGGGAATCGGTGTGCTGCATCAGGCTGTTGCCTCTTCCTCAGGATTCGGTAGCGGTCAGACCAGCAACGTCGAGACGCCCGCCTCGCGCAGGGCGGTCAGGGTCTCGGGGCCGCTGGGGTGGGTGGCGATGTCGGCGGCGGCGGTGTCGGTGACGAAGGTGGAGACGGCACCCAGGTCGGCGACCCGGCTGAAGGCCCGGACGCCGAGCTTGGTGGCGTCGGCGACGGCGATCACGCGCTCGGCACGGGCCAGGGCAGCCTGCTTCACCGACGCGTCGTCCAGCGAGAACTCCGACCAGCCGTGTTCGCCGTGCACACCCCCGATGGACATCACGAAACAGTCGAAGGCCAGGGTCTCCAGCGTGCTCAGCGCGAGCGGGCCGACCAGTGAACGCTCCCCCGGCCTGGACTCCCCGCCCAGCACCAGCAGCCGGATGCCCGGCCGGTCGGCGAGCCGGACGGCCGCCTGCAGGCTGAGCACCGCCACGGTCAACGGCGCCCGGGCGACCAGTTGTTCGGCCACGTGCACGGTGGTGGTCCCGGCGTCCAGCAGTACGGTCTGCCCGGGCTCCACCAGCCCGGCGACCGCCGCGCCGAGCCGCTCCTTGGTCGCCGACTGCCAAACCTCCCGCGCGTCGAAGCCCGACCCCGCCTCGACGGTACGGACGGGGACGGCACCCCCACGCACCCGGCGGACCAGGCCCTGCCGTTCGAGCTCGTCCAGATCCCGGCGCGCCGTCATCTCCGAGACGCCGAGCCGCCGCGCGAGCTCGGTCACCGTCGCTCCACCGCCACCCAGCACCAGGCGCAGAGTCACATCGAGCCGGTTTGCGATTCCCATGCCATCTTTCTATCACGCAAATGTTCGAAGTGACAGCTTCATGTTAGGAAGCCATCCCGGGCGGATCTCCCCCGATCTCCCCGCCACACCGCCCCGGGTCGTCGGCAATCGGCGCGCGGACCGCGAGAATCACGGAACGCACGGCCACCGGCCGGCCCTGGCGAACGGAGCGGACCGTGGAGAACCAGCCCCTCGGCGAAGTGATCGCCGAACGCGTCCTGGAGGTCCACCACCCGGACGGCTCCACCCATCGCGTGGTGATCCGCATCGGCCGCCCATACCCCGCCCGCGAAAAGGGCCTCGACTGGTCCTGCCCCGGCCAGGTCGACGGCCTCGGCGACGACTCCGTCGTCACCGTCCACGGCGTCGACGCCCTGCAGGCCCTGCTGCTCTGCCTCTACCGCGTCCGCAGCGCCGTGCGGCACCTCAGCGCCGAGCGCGGCCTGCGGGTCACCTGGCTGGAGGGCGACGACCTCGGTCTGCGCATCGACCCCGACACACCGGCCGAAGAACTCCTCTGACAGCTCTCACCCGGCCCGGCCCTGACGGCACGGACCGCCGGCAGGTGTCGCCCCGAAGGAGTGACCAGCCGAGACACTCCGTCAATCACGGCTCTCAGCAGCGAGTTCGGCTGTGCCCGACCAGTAGAGTCGACGGCCCCGGGAAGCGTTGACGTCATCGTCGTCGGAGGCACCGCATGTCCGAACACACCGAGAACCTGTACGAAGCCGTCGGTGGTATCGACGGCCTGCGCAGGCTCAGCCTGACCTTCTACGACCAGGTCCTGGCGGACCCGCTGCTCGCACCGGTCTTCGCGGACTTCACTCCGACTCACGTCGAACACGTCGCCGTCTGGCTCGCCGAGGTCTTCGGCGGCCCGGCCGGGTTCAGTACGGAACTCGGCGGCCACCAGGCCCTCCTGCGCGCCCATCTCGGCCTGTCGATCACCGAGCAGCAGCGCACCCGCTGGCTGGAACTGATGGCCGCCGCCGTCGCCGCCGAACTCCCGGCGGACGAACTGCTGCGCCGCCAGGTCCTCGCCTACTTCGACTGGGGCACCCGGATCGCCCGCGACATCTCGTCCTCACCGGTCGGCGCGGATCTCGGCGACCCCGGACCGACACCACGATGGGGCTGGGACGGCCTGATGTGAGCGAGACCGGACGGGTCGAGGCGTTCAGCGACGGGGTGGCGGAATCCCGCACTGATCGGACCGAGCCTCAGCCATTCACCTTGTGGTACCAGAGCCCGACGGTCGCGCCGTCGGTGAACACCGCGCAGACGTGCCGGTCGTACTTGGCGGGGTCGAGCGGGTGGTTGTTCGTGTAGTCGTTGCAGGCTGCGAACGTCCAGAACCAAGTCTGGTACTCGTAACACGGGTTGACGTTCCCGTTGTCGGCGCAGTCCGGCGTCGGCGACTGCCGGGTGCTCGCCACCGACCCGGGCACCGCCCGACCCGTCCCGGCAGCCGTCGCGGTGCCGATACCCAGAGCGCAGACCGTACCGGCGGCGGCCAGCACGGCAACGGCCTTGCGGAGGCGGAGCTTCATGGTTCTTCTCCTCGCTTTGGTCACTGTCGGCGCTGCTCGCCACGAGGCCCGAGCGCCATCGGATGCCAAGAGTATACGAACCATCACACACCGTGCACGGCCTTTTTCCCGATCCCCCGCCGACGCACCACAGGCCGGCCCTGCCGCAGCCAGGGCAGGGCCGGAATCAGCCCGAGGTCAGAGCAGCGCCTGAGTCCCCGAGCACGTCAGGGTTCCGGTGGCCGTGGCAGTACTGCCGGTCGGCTGCGTGACCGCGAGGCCCGCAAGCTTGACCGTGTCCACGGTACGGCTCGCCACCGCACCGGCTGCCGACTGGCCGGTCCACATGACAGGGGTGGCACCGTTGACCGTCAGGACCAGCGAGTACGTCGAACCGTCGAACCCGAGGACTGCGCTGACACCGGTCTCGCCCCCGTCCCCGGACGCCGCAGTCATGGTCAGCGTGCCGGTCCCGTGAAGCGGTGATCGCGTGAACGAGACTCCGGAGATCGGCGTGGTCGTGGTCGACACCCGGACCGACCGAACGGCCGTCGTCACCGACGTGGCCGACCGGGCTCCGACCCTCCGGCCGCCGTGGCTCGGGATGCGCGAAGAGTGGGAGGCGATCCCGCAGCAGGTACGCCCGGCGGACCCGGCCGAGACTCTGCGGGCGCACGTGGCCGAGGCGGACGCGATGATCCGGCGAGAGATGTACAGGCCGTAACTGGGTGGCCGCTGCCGTGCCCGACCACTGTCAGTGGGAAAGTATCAGGTTCACGTCCCCGAACTCGTGCCAGAGGTAGCGGGCGGCGATCGCCTCGCGGTAGCAGCGGTCCAGGAGGGCGCGGCCTGCGACGGCTTGGAGCATCAGCAGGTGGGAGGCCTGGGGCTCGTGCCAGCCGGTGAGGAGGCCGTCGACCGCGCGGACGCCCCGTTCCGGGGTGATCACCAGGTCGGTCCAGCCGTCGGCGGCGTGGAGGTGGCCGTCCGGGCCGACTGCGGACTCCAGGGCGCGGACGGCGGTGGTGCCGACGGCGATCACGCGGCCGCCCTGCTCGCGGACGTGTTCGGCCAGCCGGGCGGTGGATTCCGGCACCTGGAAGCGTTCCGGGTACGGGGGCTCGTGGGCCTCCGGCGAGGCGACGCCGGTGTGCAGCGTGATCGGGGCGAGCAGGACGCCCCTGGCGGCCAGCCGGGCCACCAGCTCGGCGGTGAACGGGCGGGCCGCGCTGGGCATTTCACTGCTGCCCGGCACGCTCGCGAAGACGGTCTGGTACGCCTCGATCGGCCAGTCGCGGTCCACGTAGCCGTACCGGATCGCCTTGCCGTACCGCGCCAGATAGGCCGTCAACTCCCCCGGCAGGCTGAGCCGGGCGTGCCAGAGCCGGGCGGTGTACGGCGCTGTCAGCTCGGCCGACGCGCCCCCCGGCAGGACAACTCGCAGCCCGGGACGGGCGGGTGAGTGCTCGGGCGGGTAGTACTCGGAGGTGCCGGCCGCCGGGCGGCGCAGCTCGACCAGGTGGGCGCCGCGCGGGTCGGGCTGCGCGGAGGAGAGGTGCAGGGCGACGGGGGTGCCGTCCGGGAACCGGCCCGGGAGGGCGGCGGGCAGGGTGGCGGAGTTGTTGACCACCAGCAGGTCCCCGGGATTCAACACCGTTGGCAGGTCGGTGAATTCGCAGTGTTCGGTGGCGAGGCCCGCCCCGCGCCCCACCAGCATGCGGACGCGGTCACGCCCCGCGCCCCGGGCCTCCGCCGGGGCGCGGGCGGAGAGTTCGGACGGTACGACGAAGTCGAAGTCGGGTTCCAGCACGGTGGCCACGTCACTCACCGGCCGTCAGGTCGGCGGCCCGGTAGCGGCCGGAGTCGGGACGATCCCGGAGCAGGGCACGGAAGGCCGGTACGACCGTGCGGGGCAGCGGACGGTCGGAGATGTCCTCACCCGGGAAGGCGTCCTGGTGCATCCGGGTCCGCATGTCGCCCGGGTCCACCGCCCAGACCCGCAGCGCCGGTTCCTCGGCGGCGAGGACGGCGGAGGCGTGGTCCAGGGCAGCCTTGCTGGCGCCGTACCCGCCCCACCCCGGGTACGCCTCGACGGCGGCGTCGGAGCTGAGGTTGATGATCGCGCCGTCCCGCGCGGCCCTCAGCTGCGGCAGCAGGAGCTGGGTGAGCGCGACCGGGCCGAGGATGTTCACCTCGAAGGTCTCCAACAGGCCGGGCAGCGGGAAGTCGGCGAGCGTCGGCAGCGGTGCGCCCGCGAGGTCGTAGCCGGTCAGGGTGGAGGCGTTGTTGATCAGCAGTGCGGCGCCGCCCAGCTCAGCGGCCGCCTGCGCGAGCCGCTCGCGGTGCTCGTCCTCGACCACCGAGCCGGGCAGCGCGACGGTCCGGGTGTGCTCCTTGAGTTCGGTCTCGGCGGCGGCCAGTTCGTCCGGGTTCCGGGCGGTCAGGACGAGCCGCCACCCGTCCTCGGCCAGTGCCCGGGCGAGTTCGAGGCCGAGCCCCCGGGACGCTCCGGTGATGACGGCGACGGGGGAAGGTGCGGTGCGCTTGTCGGCAGGTGTGTTGTCCATGACTCGACTCTCGCCCCGCCACCGGTCCCGGCGGATCGGTCGGCGGTCCTCCCACCCGTTGGTCCTTCGGCCTAGGACGGCTGCGGTCGGCATGCCGTCCGCCACCTGCCGTACATCGCCCGAAAGGGGGCTTCTCGGAACGGCGGCGCCTTGTCATGGTGGATCGATGACGCCGGTGGACCGATGAGGACGGTGGATCGACACTCCGCTGGACCTGTGACGGACGGCCGACGGAACGAGGCGAGATGACGCAGTCGACGGACAATCCACTGACGATCGATCATGTCGTCGACCGGCTGACGGGATTACAGGCGTCCCTGCCCGCGAGCGACGGCGTCGCCGTCTTCAACCAGGTGTACCTGACCGTCACCGAGCTGATCCGGGACCAGCTCGCGACCACGTACTTCGGCGATCCGGCGGGAGTGGCCCGGCTCGACGCCGTCTTCGAAGCCGACGACATGGACGTGATCAAGAGCGCGCCACGGGCTCCCCGGATGAACGCCCACTGCGAACGGGCGGCTGGCAGTATCGGGCGCGAGGCGCTCGACCACGTCCTGATCATGAACGAGGCTCATGCTCGGCTGGTCTTTCCGAGCGCCACAGGCGATCGCGTGGCGAGATCCACTTCAACTGGCCGCAGTCTGTTCAGATTGACGATGCCTCAGATCCAGAGAGCATGTGCAATATCACATTGCAACTGCTCTGGACGATCCAGTGGCTCTTACGAACCAGGAGAACCCTCATGACGCGCACAATCCTTGCAGTGGCCGGCGTAGTGGGCGCCATGGGCATCGCTCTCGTCGGCGCGGTTCCGGCCGGTGCCGCGACGGTGCCCACCACCACCAGCACGACCTGTGGCAACTACGGCCTCCAGGCGGGCCTGGCGACCAAGCTGTGCGCCACGGTGACCGACGGCACCGTCCAGCTCACGGGCCAGCTCGGCCTGGCCGGCCCCTCCCCGCTGCAGGAGGACGTCGTGGTCACCCTGAGCGGCAACGTCGTCGGCGGGGGCACCCTCGGGACCGTTCAGCAGTCGCTTCACTTCCAGAGCCAGACGCTGCAGGTCGGCGGCGTGGGCGGGACCGTGCCGTGCGGCTCGACCGTCCACGGCTCGTTCTCGGTCGCCTCCTTCGGGCGGTTCAACACCCCGGTCACCATCGATGTGCCGGTGAACTGCTGAACGTAGCAAGTGAGCACGGTCAGCGCCGAATGCGTAGCTGACCGGTCAGGCCGCCCGGGCGAGCCCCGCCCGGGCGGCCTGGGGATCAGGACCCGGCCCGGACAAGGCCGACGCCCGCTTCGGCCACGGCCGCCGGTGTCCCGCCCAGGGCTTTCGGCGGGACACCGGGGCGGCTCCGCGGCAGTCGTCGCCACCGCGCCTGGAGAACGCAGCGCGGCACAGCTCACCGGGGGCGGCGAAGACCGGTCCGCCCTGCCGGGCGAGGAGAAAGGGTTCTGCGCCTGCCGAAATCTCATCGGACGAGGCCAGGCGGCGTGTCGGTACTCGTGGATCACTAGCAACACCACCCACCCCGGGTAAGGGGACCGATCCGTTAACAGGCTTGTGGAACACGGGACTTCGGCGGGCCACCGACCGTGCCGCGGGTGGTGGTGGTGAACTCCGTCAGGGCCTCCGTCCGATCAGGCGGACGGGGGTCGTGCGGTGAGCCTGCCGATCGGAGAGGCTGGTAAGCAGCGCTGACCCATGGCGGGGTGTTCGGCCGACCGTGGATGTGTCGGGCGTCGGCTGCGTCCAGGGAAGTGGTGTACGGGTTGCACCCTCACCCGGGGATTCAGGTCTGTCCGAACCAGGCGGCATGGGCGCCCACCGCCACGTCGTGGCGCGGCGACTTCCGGCGGGGCCGGGTGACTGCCAGGGTAGGTACTCCCTGTCCCGACCGAGAGGATGAGATGACCGGATGACCATCAGCCAGGTACTGACCGTCGACCAGGTGATCGAACGGATGCGGGAGATCGAGGCGGGGCTGCCCACGGCTGACGGGGTCGCGGTCTTCAACCGGATGTACCTGACCGTCACCGAGCTGATTTCTGATCAGCTCAAGCAGACGTACTTCGACGACCCGGTCGCCATGGCCGAGCTGGACGCGCTGTTCGCCGCCCGCTACCTGGACGCCGTGGCGGGCGACGCGGCGGGGCAGCGGCTGCCCGCCTGCTGGCGCCCGCTCTTCGAGCTGCGCCACCATCCCGGCATCCACCCCCTGCAATTTGCCCTAGCCGGCATGAACGCGCACATCGAGTACGACCTGCCGGTCTCCGTGCTGGACACCTGCCGCGCGACCGGGCAGGAGCCGAAGGACGTCGAGGCCGACTACCAGCGGATCAACGACCTGCTGGCCCGGGTGGAGGCCCGGGTACGGGAGGAACTGCTGCCCGAACCGGAGGCGCTGCGGGTCGCCGACCCGCTGCTGCACGTGGTCGGCGTCTGGAGCGTGGACCGGGCTCGCGAGGCGGCTTGGGCGAGCATCGTCGGGTTCTGGGAGCTGCGGCAGGTGCCGATGGCGTACCGGGCCGTACTGGGAGCGCTGGACGGCTCGGTCGGCATGGTCAGCCGCGCGCTGCTCACCCCGCTGGACAGCGAGGGCCGGCTCCCCGCCGCAGCAGGAAGCCGACCGTAACACGCTGGTACTACACGCCCCAGCTGGAGTGCAGCGGCTTGCCCTCGGCGTAGCCGGCCGCGCTCTGGACGCCCACGATCGCCTTCTCGTGGAACTCCTCCAGGCTGTTGGCGCCGGCGTAGGTGCAGGAGCTGCGCACGCCCGCGACGATCGAGTCGATCAGGTCCTCGACACCCGGGCGGGCCGGGTCGAGGAACATCCGCGAGGTGGAGATGCCCTCCTCGAAGAGCGCCTTGCGGGCGCGGTCGTAGCCGGACTCCTCGGAGGTCCGGTTGCGCACGGCACGCGCGGACGCCATGCCGAAGCTCTCCTTGTACTGACGGCCGTCGGCGGCGGTCTGCAGGTCGCCGGGCGACTCGTACGTCCCGGCGAACCAGGAGCCGATCATCACGTTGGAGGCACCGGCGGCGAGCGCCATCGCGACGTCGCGCGGGTGGCGGACGCCGCCGTCGGCCCAGACGTGCTTGCCGAGCTTGCGGGCCTCGGCGGCGCACTCCAGGACGGCGGAGAACTGCGGGCGGCCGACGCCGGTCATCATCCGGGTGGTGCACATCGCGCCGGGGCCGACACCGACCTTGAGGATGTCCGCGCCGGCCTCGACCAGGTCGCGGACACCGACGGCGGAGACCACGTTGCCCGCCACGATCGGGATCTGCGGGTCGAGGCCGCGCACCGCGCGCAGCGCGCTGATCATCGACTCCTGGTGGCCGTGCGCGGTGTCGACGACGAGTACGTCGGCGCCGGCCTCGATCAGGGCCTTCGCCTTGCCGGCCACATCGCCGTTGATGCCGACGGTGGCGGCGATCCGCAGCTTGCCGTCGGCGTCCACGGCGGGGGTGTAGAGGGTGGCGCGCAGCGCGTTCTTCCGGGTCAGGATGCCGACCAGCTGCCCGTCGGCGTCCACCACGGGGGCGAGCTTGCGGTGGCCCTCGTTGAGCTTCTCGAAGGCCGCGCGCGGGTCGATCCCGTCCTCCAGCAGCAGCAGGTCGCGGGACATCACCTCGGAGAGGCTGGTGAACCGGTCCACACCGTGGCAGTCGGAGTCGGTGACCACGCCGACCGGCTTGCCGCCCTCGACCACCACGAGCGCGTTGTGGGCACGCTTGGGGAGCAGCGAGAGGGCGTCCGCGACGGTGTCGCCGGGGCTGAGGGTCAGCGCGGTGTCGTGCACCAGGTGGCGCTGCTTGACCCAGCCGATGACGTCGGTGATGACCTCGGTCGGGATGTCCTGCGGGATGGAGACCAGGCCGCCACGGCGGGCGACGGTCTCGGCCATCCGGCGGCCGGCGATGGCGGTCATGTTGGCGACGACCAGCGGGATGGTGGTCCCGGTGCCGTCGTTCGAGGAGAGGTCGACACCCTGCCGGGAGCCCACGGCGGAACGGCTCGGGACCATGAAGACGTCGTCGTACGTGAGGTCGTACGCGGGCTTGAGGTCGTTCAGGAAGCGCATGAATGGGGCTCTCTGGCTGGGAGAAAGGTACACCTCGGGTGCGGTTACGGCTCTGCCGCCGGGCGCACTCGGGCGTCCCGCACCCAACCGTCAATACTTGTCGATCCCGGGCCCGAAAGCCAGTTCCCACGCGAACGTTGAAGCTCCGCACAACGCCGACCGACAAGATCACTCCGGCTGCTGTAGGAACCTACAACAGCCGGAGCGCGACACCGGGCGCCCCTACCGGCCACCGCCCGCGTCGACCGGGAGCAGCAGGGGTGCCTGCAACGCCGCGAGTTCGCGGCGTTGCAGGCCGATGGCCTCGGGGTTCCAGCCCGGGTGCGGTACGGAGGCCAGCAGCAGGCGGGTGTACGGGTGCCGGGGGGTGGCGAGGAGGTCGGCCACGGGTCGGTGTTCCACCGTCCGGCCCCGGTACATCACCAGCGCCTCGTCGCAGACGTAGCGGACGACCGCCAGGTCGTGGCTGACGAAGACCAACCCGATGCCGGTGTCACGCCGGATGTCGGAGAGCAGGTTGAGGACCTGCGCCTGGACCGAGACGTCCAGCGCCGACACCGCCTCGTCGAGCACCAGCACTGCCGGCTCGACCGCCAACGCCCTTGCGATGGCCGCGCGTTGGCGCTGCCCACCGGACAGCTCGCGGGGCAGGGCGGCGGCCTCGCGGTCGCCCAGGCCGACCTGGGCGAGGAGCTCCCTGGTACGCGCGGGTGAAGCGGAGCCGTGCAGGCGCAGCACCCCGTCCAGGGTCGCGCCGATGGTGCGGCGGGCGTCGAGGGAGAGGTACGGGTCCTGGAAGACGATCTGGACGGCCTTGGCGCGGGCCAGCCGGGCTACCCGGCCACGAGCTCTGGCCACGAGCGGGGTGCCCTGGACCAGGATCTGTCCCTGGTCGGGGCGTTCCAGACCGACCAGCATTCGCGCGGTGGTGGTCTTGCCGGAGCCGGACTCGCCGACGATGCCCAGCGCGCCGCCGGGGCGGAGGGAGAAGGAGAGGTCGTCGACGGCGACGACGGGTGCTCCGTCGCCCGGGTAGGTCTTGCGCAGGCCGTCGACCTGGAGCAGGAGATCGGGGTCGGCGGTCAACGGTTCTCCTCGATGAGTTCGTCGGCCCGGTGGCAGGCGACGAGCGTCGGCGCTGCGGGGGCCGGCACCGGCAGCGTGGGCACCGGCGGGGTCAGCACCGGCGAGGTCAGCACCGGCGGGGTGAGGTCGCACCGGCCGGGCTGGGCGAAGCGGCAGCGGGCGAAGAAGGCGCAACCGGATGCGGCCTCCGCCAGGCTCAGCGGGGCGCCGGGGATGGGCGTGAGGCGGCCGGGCGTGCCCTCCAGCGGCGGGGAGGAGCCCAACAGCCCTGCGGTGTAGGGGTGTCGGGGGATGGCGAGGAGGTCGGCGGCGGTGCCGGTCTCGACGATCCGTCCGGCATACATCACGTAGATCCGGTCGCAGGTGGCGGCGGCGAGGTCGAGGTCGTGGGTGATCAGGAGCAGGCCGAGGCCCCGGTCGCGCTGCAACTGCCCCAGGACGGCCATGATTTCGGCCTGGGTGGTCACGTCGAGGGCGGTGGTGGGTTCGTCGCAGAGCAGCAACTGCGGGTCGGCGGTGAGCGCTCCGGCGATCATCACGCGTTGGAGCATGCCGCCGGACAGCTGGTGCGGGTACTGGCGCAGGTGGCGGGCCGGGTCGGGCAGGCCGACGGCGGTGAGCAGTTCGAGGGCGCGGGCCTCGGCCTCGGCCCTGGTCCGGCCGCCTACCAGGCGCAGTGACTCGGTGAGGAAGTCGCCGACGCGGCGGACCGGGTTGATGCCGGCCCGGGGGTCCTGGAAGATCATGGAGGCCACGCCGGTCCGCACCGCGCGCAGCCGGGCGGCGTCCGCGCCGACCAAGTCGGTTCCGTCGACGCGTACTTGGCCACCCGTCCGGGCCCCGGACGGGAGCAGGCCGAGCGCGGCGCGGGCCGTCACCGACTTGCCCGAGCCGGACTCGCCCACCAGGGCGACGGCCTCCCCGGCGGCGACGCTCAGGGTGACGCCGTCCAGGATCGGACGTGCTGTCCCGGGCAACTCGACCCGCAGGCCGTCGTATTCGAGCAGCGGCATTTCGAGCGGCGGCATCAGGATTCCCTCCCCGCGAGCCGGTCGCCGAGGTGTTCCCCGACGACGTTGAAGGCGACCACGACCAGCACGACCGCGACGGCCGGGACGATCGCGGACATCGGCTGCCCCTGCAGCACGGCCGCCTGCCCCTGATTGATCATCGCGCCCCAGTCGGGGGTCGGCGGCTGGACGCCGAGCCCGAGGAAGGACAGCGCCGCGAGGTCGAGCAGCGCGTAACCGAAGTTCACCGTCGACTGGGCCAGTACGGTGGGCGTGATGTTCGGCAGCAGCCGCCGCAGCGCGACGAACACCTCACTGTGGCCCTGGACTTGGTACGCCGCGATGTACGGCCGCACCTTCTCCTGCGCGGTGAGGCTGCGCACCAGGCGGGCGGTGTACGGCATGTAGGCGACGGCCATGGCGAGAACCGGCGCCCCGAGCCCCTTGCCGAACAGGGCGACGGCGAGGATCGCCAGCAGCAGCGCCGGGAAGGCGAACAGGATGTCCAGCACCCTGCCCACCACGGTGTCGACCCAGCCGCCGCGCCAGGCGGTGAACAGGCCGACGGCGACGCCGGTGACGGTGGAGGCCAGCACGACGGCGAGCGGGCCGACCAGGCTGGTGCGGGTGCCCTCGATCAGCGCGGAGAAGGTGTCGTGCCCGCCGCCGTCCGTGCCGAGCCAGTGGCCGGCGCCGATCCCGGCGAAGCTGTCGCCCAGTTCGCCGAAGGTCGGGTCCTGCGGGGCGAGCCAGGGCGCGAGCACCGAGACCAGCACGAAGAGGGCCAGCACCACGGTGGACATCCGTACCAGCGGGCCGCCGCCGAGCCTTCGCAGGCGGGTGGTCCAAGCGCTCATCGGGCTCCTCCAGCCGCGCGCACGCGCGGGTCGATCAGCGGATACACCAGATCCACCAAGGTGTTGACGACAACGAAGGCGGCGACCACCAGCAGCACGATCGCCTGGACGACCTGGAAGTCCAGCTCGTCCACGCTCTGCACCAGCAGCGATCCGATCCCGGACATCCCGAACGCGGTCTCCACGATCGCGGTGCTGACCAGCATTCCGGAGACCAGCAGCCCGCAGACGGTGACGATCGGGCCGAGCGCGTTGCGCAGCACGTGCCGCCGGATCACCGTCCGCCGGGGCAGCCCCCGGCTGAGCGCCACCTCGACGTGCTCGCGCCGGAGTTCGTCGAGCATCGCCGAGCGGGTCACCCGCGTCACCAGCGCCATGAAGGTCACCGAGAGCGCGATCGCGGGCAGCACCACGTGGTGCAGCCGGTCCAGTACGCCGGTGCCGTTGCCGATGGTCGGGAACCAGCCCAGCCGTACGCCGAGGACCGAGCGCAGCACGATCGCCGCGACGAACGAGGGTACGGCGGCGCCGACCGTCACCAGCAGCAGCACCGCCGACCCCGTCCGGGTGCCGCGCCGCAGGGCACCGACGATGCCGACGCCGATGCCCACCACGGCGATCAACAGCGTCGACACCCCGACCAGCAGCAGGGTGGCGGGCAGCCGGGACCAGAGGACCTCGCCGACGCTCTGGTGGAACAGGTACGAGCGGCCGAAGTCGCCGTGCAGCACGCCGTCCAGCCAGTGCCAGTACCGCACCGGGAAGGGGTCGTCGAAGCCGTACTGGTGCCGGATCGCGGCCAGTTCCTGCGGGCTCGCGCTGCGTCCCCGGACCAGGAAGCTCGCCGGGTCGCCGGGCGCCAGGTAGAGCGAGGAGAACACCAGGAACGAGGTGGCCAGCAGCGTCAACGCCATGCCCAGCAGCCTGCGGGCCACCGCCCACAGCCGACCGGGCGTCACCCCTTGGCCCCGATCTCGGCGGCCCACGGGTAGTACAGGTAGGCGATGGACGGCTGGACACCGGTGATCCGCTTGCCGAGGAAGACGCTGACCGGCTCGGTGTAGAGCGGCAGCCAGGGCAGTTCCGTCATGGCGATCTGCTGGGCGGCGCCGGTGGCGGCGGCGTGCGCGGCCGGGTCGTAGGCGCCGACGGCCTGGTCGACGGCCGCGTCGAACTTCGGGTCGGACCAGTTGCCGTAGTTGGTGAACGCGCCGGTCTGCAGCCCGCCGTACATGTCCAGCGGGTCGGTGATCGAGGTGTACCAGAAGGTCAGGAAGAGGTCGATGCCCTGGCGGGCGGCCGGGTCGGTGAAGAGCGAGGTGTACTTGTCGGCGGAGATGGTGTCGATCTCCGGCTTCAGCCCGATCGCCGTGGCGGCCTGGGCGACGGCCTGGGTGATGATGGTGGTCTGGGAGTCCAGCGGGCTGGTCGCGATCACCACCTTCTGCCCGCTCACCCCGGCCTGGGCCGCGAGGGCCTTGGCCTTCACCGGGTCGTACGGATAGGCGGGCAGCGCCTTGAGCAGGTCGGCGGCCCCCGGCGCGCCGTTCCAGTTGTTGGCCGTCACCATGTTGTCGGCGACCTCGCCGACCCCGCCCGCGCCGGCCTTGACGATGCCCTTGCGGTCGATGGCCATCAGCAGCGCCTGCCGCACCTTGGCGTCGCCCAGCGGGCCCTTGAGGTTGTTGACCACCTCGTCGGCGACGGTGGTGTTCTGGCCGAAGTAGAGCGTCCCGGCGGGGGTGGAGCGCAGCTGGCCGTACGCGTCGGGCGGGACCATCCAGCCGCCGTCCACCTCGCCGGTGCGGAAGGCGTTGACGCGGGTCGTCGGGTCGGACAGGAAGACGAACTTCACCTGGGCGGACTTGGCCTTGAGCTGGGGGTTCCAGTAGTCGTCGAAGCGCTTGAGCACCAGCGACTGGCCCGAGGTCCAGGAGGAGAAGGCGAACGGGCCGGTGCAGTTCACGCCCGTCGCCGGGTTGCCGTAGTTCTTGCCGTCCTTGGCCAGGGTGGCGGCCGACTCGACGGTGCCCGGGCTGGCGGCCAGGTACTTGTTGAAGGTGGAGTCCGGCGTCTTGAGCGTGACGGTGACCTGCAACGGCCCGGTCTTGTCGACCGACTGCACGTTGCGGTACGGGAAGGCCCAGTCACCGGCGACGGCCGGGTCGAGGTTGCGGCGCAGAGAGGCGACCACGTCGTCGGCGGTGAGCAGCGTGCCGTCGTGGAAGTGCACGCCGGAACGGATCTGGTAGACCCAGGTGGTCGGGGTCGGGTTGCTGAACGAGGTGGCCAGGTTCGGCGAGGTGGTCAGGTCCGGGTTCCAACGCAGCAGGCTCTCGCAGACGTTGGCGAGGATCTGGTTCGGCGGGAAGTCGAAGGAGTAGGCGTAGTCGATCGAGGTCGGCTCCGCGAACAGGGACCAGGTGAACGAGTCGATCGCGCCGGCGGAGGCGGGGGTCGTGTTCGTCAGCTGGTACGCGGTGCCGCCGGTGGGGTGGGCGGTGCCGGCGCACCCGCTGGTGGCGAGGGCGGTCGCCGCGACGACGGCGGCCAGCAGGCGGCGGGGGGCGGGTCTGGAAGGGTCTGCCGACATGGGGGTCCTCCGGTGGGGCATACGGGGGTCAGGGAGTGGCGGTGAAGACCGCGCGGCCTTCGAGGTAGGTACGGAGCACCCGGGTGCGGCAGATCTCGTCGGCCGGGTGGGCGAAGGGGTCGCGGTCCAGCACGACGAGGTCCGCGTACTTGCCGACCTCGACCGTCCCGGTGACGTCGTCGAGGTGGTTCGCCCAGGCGCTGCCGGCGGTGTACGCGGTGAGGGCCTGGGCGAGCGTCAGGGCCTGTTCCGGGTAGAACGGCGCACGCGGCTCGTGATCCTCCGAGGCGTTCGGGGCGTTGGGGGCGTCCACCGGCACGGCCCGGTTGACCGCGACGTGGATGCCCCAGAGCGGGTTGGGGCTGCTCACCGACCAGTCGCTGCCGGCCACCAGCCGGGCGCCGGCCCGCTGCAGATCCCCGAACGGGTACTGCAGGGCGGAGCGTTCGGGCCCGAGGAAGGGGATGGTCAGCTCGTCCATCTGCGGCTCGTGCGCGGCCCAGAGCGCCTGGATGTTGGCGGCGGCGCCCACCTCCGCGAAGCGCGGGAGATCGTCGGGGTGGACGACCTGGAGGTGCGCGAGGTGGTGGCGGTTGTCGGTGGCGCCGTTGGCGGCCCGGGCGGCGGCCAGCGCGTCGAGGGCCTGGCGGACGGCCCGGTCGCCCAGCGCGTGGAAGTGCACCTGGAAGCCCGCCGCGTCCAGTGCGCAGACCGCCTCGGCCAGCAACTCCGGCCCGACGAAGGTGAGTCCGGAGTTCTGGGTCGGACAGCCGCAGCGGTCGAGGTAGGGCTCCAGCATGCTCGCGGTGAAGTTCTCGGCGATGCCGTCCTGCATGATCTTCACGGTGGTCGCGTTGAACCGGCCGATCTGGCCGCCCTTGCGGCGTTCCTCCAGTTCGGGGAGCTGCTCGAGCCCGCGTTCGCGGTCCCACCAGAGCGCGCCCACCACCCGGGCCTGCAGCGAGCCTTCGGCCGCCGCCCGCAGGTAGACGCCGTAGTTGTCGGGGTTGCCGGGGAACGCGCCGATCATGGCGTCCTGCCAGCTGGTCACCCCGAGCGAGAACAGGTGCTGCTGGGCGACGAGCAGGCCGGCCAGCGCCTCGTCCGGGGTCGCGACGGGGACGTGGGCGGCGACCAGGTCCATCGCGCCCTCCTGGAGGGTGCCGGCCGGGCTGCCGGCCGGCTCGCGCTCGATCCGGCCGTCCGCCGGGTCGGGGGTGTCCCGGTCGAGGCCCGCGAGCCGGAGCGCCGCCGAGTTGACCCAGGCGCCGTGGCCGTCCCGGTTGGTGAGCAGCACGGGCCGGTCCGGTACCACCGCGTCGAGCATCGCGCGGGTCGGGATGCCGCCGGGGAAGACGTCCATCGACCAGCCGCCGCCGCAGATCCACTCCGCGTCGGGGTTGGCCTCGGCGTACGCGGCGATGACGGCCAGGTAGTCGTCCACCGAGCGCTCCGCCGACAGGTCGCAGCGCAGCATCTGGACCCCGGCCACCGCCGGGTGCACGTGGGCGTCCTGGAACCCCGGGACGAGCAGGCCGCCCGCCAGGTCGACCACCTCGGTGGCCTCATCCGCCAGCAGCCGGACGGCCGCCTCGTCGCCGACGGCGAGGATCCGGCCGCCGCCGATCGCCACGGCGGCGTCGATCGGAGCCGACGCGATCGCGGTGAAGACCCGGCCCCCGACGAAGACGGTGTCGGCCCGCTGCCTACTCTGTGCCA
This sequence comes from Kitasatospora sp. MAP5-34, assembly GCF_029894335.1. Lineage (GTDB taxonomy): Bacteria > Actinomycetota > Actinomycetes > Streptomycetales > Streptomycetaceae > Kitasatospora. Next base: position 100,546 of record NZ_JARXZC010000018.1, read on the forward strand.
TTACGGCTTCCTCCCCCTCGGCGGGTGAGCCCCGCACGGCGTGGTGTTGAGGAGGAGTGAACGGCAGCGCAACGCCGTTGTCAACGGTGTTGCGCGAAGTCGCCCACCCATCGCTAGACTGACGGCACCATGTCGAAGTCATCCGTAACCCCCGCCCGTACCAAGCGCGTCGGTGCCCAGCTGACGCCCGAGGCGATCATCGAGGCCAGCCTGCGCATCGCCGCCCGAGGCAGCGCCGACGCCTTCACGGTCCGCCGCCTCGGCGAGGAGCTGGGCGCCGATCCGACCGCGATCTACCGGCACTTCCGCGACAAGGACGAGCTGCTGCTCTCCGTCGCCGACCGGACGCTCGGCGAGGTGCTCGACAGCATCCCGGACGGCCTCGACTGGAAGGACCGGCTGCGGGCGCTGGCCGCCGGCTCGCTGGCGGTCGCGCTCAAGTACCCGGCGGTCAGCTCGATCATGGCCAGCCGGACCACCAGGCGCACCAACGAGTTCCGCGTCGTCGAACTGATCCTCGGCGCGGTCACCGAGGCCGGGTTGGACGGCGCCGAGGCGGCCGTCCACTACCGGATGGTCGGCGACTCCCTGCTCGCCCACGTCGGCCAGCGGGCCGCCTACCTGCTCCTCGACCCGGAGAGCCGGGCCGGCGACGAGTCCTCCTGGAACCGCGAGTACCGACTGGTGGACGCACACGGCTTCCCCAACATCACCCGACTTGCCCAGCAGCTGGCAGAGGTGACGGATGATCAGATCTTCCACGCCAGGGTCGAGGCGCTGATCACCGCGATCGAGCAGCGGGCGGCGGCCGTCCGCGAGGCGTGACGCCTGGACGCCACCGGGACGGGTGCCACCGGGACGGGCGCCAGGATCGGACCGGGATCGCGGCATCTTGCGCAACACTGTTGACAACACTGCTGCGCCCGGGCTTCACTCCCCCACAACTCGAAAACGCGCCGGGCCCCACCCCGCCGCACGAGCCTCTCCGAGACCTCCCCCACGAGAAGAGGCACCACATGCACCGCGAACCCAGCAGCTCCGCAGATCGCGCCGGCCTCCCCGACCCGCTGCGTGCCGTCTTCTCCGTCTACGGCGAGGCCCACCGCCGCCGGATGCCCGTCGCCGAGGTCGCCGGCCAGCGGGCCGAAGCAGCTGCGCGCACCGAGCAGCGCTTCACCCGCCGTCAGCTGCTCGGCGCCACCGCTGCCGTCGCGGCCGCCGCCACCGTGCCCGCCGGGCTGCTCGCCCCGTCCCGGGCCGCCGCCGCGAGTGCGACCGCACCCCGGGTGGTGATCGTCGGGGCGGGCCTGGCGGGGCTGCGCTGCGCCGACCAGCTGTGGAACCGGGCCAAGCCGGTCGCCGCGACGGTCTACGAGGCGGACACCAGCCACCTCGGGGGCCGCTGCTGGTCGCTGCGCGGCTTCTTCGCCGCTGGCCAGGTGAGCGAGCACGGCGGCTCGTTCATCAGCTCGACCGACAACGCGGTGCTCAGCCTGGCGGACAGCCTCGGCCTGAAACGCGAGTACGCGAACGGCGGTGCGCTGGACGCCGGTTCGTACGCCGCCTGGATCAACGGCGCGCTGTACGGCGGAGTTGAGCAGCAGAGCGACTGGGCCGGCCAGGCGTTCGCCGCGTTCAGCGCCTCGTACCAGGCCATCGGCACGCCGCGCTACGACAACCACACCGCCGAGGCGTTCCGACTCGACCAACTGTCCTGCCTGGACTACCTCGCCGAGATCGGCCTGCCCGCGAACTCGCAGCTCGGCCAGCTGATCCAGTCGATCCAGCTGCAGTCCGGCGGTGAACCCGGGCAGTCCTCCGCGCTGAACATGATCAGCTTCCTGGGCTCGTCCAGTACCTTTGACGGCGGCAGCGGCTTCGACGAGAAGTACCATCTGGTCGGCGGCAACGACCAGTTGGTCAGCGGGATGGTCGGCCGGCTGCCGGCCGGGACAGTCCAGCAGGGCTACCAGCTGATCGCGCTGGCCCAGAACATCGACGGCAGTTACACCTGCACCTTCGACCACTGCGGCAGCACGGTCTCCGTCCCCGCCGACCACGTGGTGCTGGCACTCCCGTTCAGCACCCTGCGCAACGTCGACCTCTCGCGGGCCAACCTCACCGCCCTGAAGCTGACCGCGATCGGGCAGCAGGGCATGGGCCAGAACGCGAAGCTGGTCACCCAGCTCACGAAGAAGACCTGGCCCGCGCTCGGCTACAACGGCGTCTCCAACACCGGTCCGCTCGGCTACCAGACGGCCTGGGACGGCTCGGTCAGCCTGGGTGCCAAGGGCGCACCCGCCCTGCTGGTCAACTTCCCCGGCGGCGCCGGCGCCCGCGACCGGCTCACCGGAGCGGCCCACGGCCCGGCCCCGGCCACCGACGTGAACGCCTTCCTGGCGCAGATCGAAAGTGTCTACCCTGGCACCACCGCCGCCTACAACGGCAAGGCGTACGAGGACCACTGGTCGCTCGACCCCTGGCACCTGGGCGCCTACCACTACTACAAGACCGGCCAGTACACCTCCTTCGCGGGCTACGAGGCCGTCCAGGAGGGCCGGATCCACTTCGCGGGCGAGCACACCGACGTGGACAACGCCACCCTCGACGCCGCCGTGGCCTCCGGGGTCCGGGTGGCGGCCGAGATCACCGCGCAACTCTGAAAGGGACAGCACAATGACCACCGTCAACGGCGGCATCTCGTTCTGGTACGCGCAGAGCGGCCTGCCCGAGCCGCGCGAACCGCTGCCCGGCGACACGACGGCCGACGTGTGCCTGGTCGGCGGCGGCTACACCGGGCTGTGGACCGCGTACTACCTGAAGAAGGCGCTGCCGTCCCTGCGGATCGTCGTGCTGGAGCAGGAGTTCTGCGGCTACGGCGCGTCCGGGCGCAACGGCGGCTGGCTGTACAACGGCGTGGCCGGCCGCGACCGGTACGCCGCCCTGCACGGCCGCGAGGCCGCCGTCGCGCTGCAGCACGCGATGAACCGGACGGTGGACGAAGTGGTGCGGACCGCCCGCGCGGAGGGCATCGACGCCGACATCCACCAGGGCGGCGTACTGGAGGTGGCGTACTCCCCGGCCCAACTCGCCCGTCTGCGGGCCTTCCACGAGACGGAGGTCGGCTTCGGCGAGACGGACCGGCTGCTGCTGGACGCGGCCGGGACGGCGCAGCGGATCCGGGTGGCCGGCGCGCTCGGCGGGGCGTGGACCCCGCACGGCGCGCGGATCCACCCGGTCAAGCTGCTCCAGGGCCTGGCGGCAGCCGTCGAGCGGCTCGGGGTGGTCGTCCACGAGCGGACCCGGGTGACGGAGATCGGCCCGCACCGCGCCGTCACGCCGCACGGGACCGTCCGCGCCACGTACGTGCTGCGCTGCACCGAGGGGTTCACGGCGGCGCTCAAGGGCCAGAAGCGGACCTGGCTGCCGATGAACTCCTCCATGATCGCGACCGAACCACTGCCCGCGCAGGTCTGGGACGAGATCGGCTGGGCGGGCCGCGAGACGCTCGGGGACATGGCGCACGCCTACATGTACGCGCAGCGCACGGCCGACGACCGGATCGCGCTCGGCGGGCGCGGGGTGCCGTACCGGTACGGCTCGCGCACCGACAACGACGGGCGGACCCAGGCCGCCACGGTCGAGGCGCTGCGGGAGATCCTGGTCCGCTTCTTCCCCGCCACGGCCGGCGCGGCCGTCGACCACGCCTGGTCGGGAGTGCTCGGGGTGCCGCGCGACTGGTGCACCGGTGTGGAGCTGGACCGTTCCACCGGGCTCGGCTGGGCGGGCGGCTACGTCGGCAGCGGGGTCGCGACGGCCAACCTGGCGGCGCGTACGCTGCGCGACCTGGTGCTGCTCGACTCCGGCGAGGGCGCCGCGACCGAGCTGACCGGGCTGCCGTGGGTCGGACACCGGGTACGCCGCTGGGAGCCGGAGCCGCTGCGCTGGCTCGGCGTGAACGTCATGTACGCGGCCTACCGGGGCGCCGACCGCCGTGAGTCGGCCGGGCACCGGGCAGCCACCGACCCGGTGGCGCGGCTCGCGGACCGCGTGTCGGGCCGCTGACCCCGGGGCGGGCGGGCCCGTCACGTCAGGTCACCTCACACGCCCTCGCCAGCTCCGCGAAGCACCCCTGCCTGCTCGGCCGCGAACTCGGCGAACGAGCGGGCGGGGCGGCCGGTCAGCTTCTCCACGTCCGCGCTGACGGCGGCGGCGTACCCGGCCGCGTAGAGCCCGTACAGCTCGGCCATGCCCTCCGCCCGCCAGGCGTCCCAGCCGGCCGCGAGCATCCCGGCGAGGGCGGCCGCCGGGTCCACCGCGACGTACTCCACGTCCCGTCCGACGACAGCGCCGAGCTGAGCGGCGATCTCGCCGTGCGACAGCGCCGCCGGGCCGGTCAGGGTGTAGACCGCGCCCTGGTGACCGTCGGTGGTCAGCGCCCGGACGGCCGCGTCCGCGACATCGCGCGCGTCGACGTACGACACCGCACCCTCGCCGCCGGGGACGGCCAGCTTCCCGGCGCGCACCGACTCGGCCATGCCGACGAAGTTCTGGTAGAAGCCGTTGGGCGCCAGCACCGTCCACGGCAGCCCGCTGGCGACCAGGTGGTCGTACCCGGTGACGTGCGCGGCCACGAACCGTACGCCCTCGGGCCGTTGCTCGACCCCGGCGGCGGCGTGCAGCACGATGCGCGGGCTGCGCCCGGTCCGGACGGCCGCGTCGATCACGTTCCGCTCGTGCGCGCTCATCTCGGGGTGGACCGCCACCAGCAGGTAGACGGCGTCGGCGCCGGCGAGCGCGGCGTCGAGCGAGGCCGGGTCCGCGAAATCCGCGGCGACCGGCTCAACTCCCTTGTCCCACTCGGCCGGTACCGAGCCGGTGTCACGGACCAACGCCCGGACGGTCTCACCGCGCTCGCGCAGACCGGCGACGACCTTCGAACCCACAGTGCCGGTCGCACCAGTGACCACGATCATCAAAATCTCTCCCCGTTCGAACTACCCTGAACCGGCCGATACCACCTGAACCGCCGACCCGCTGCTGCGGACTTGATTGTCCGTCAGCCTGACGATGCCAGAAGGGCGGTGGCTGATCAAGGCGGGAACGGAAACAGTCGGCCGGTCCCGTTCCCGGTGCCACGGCGGCCCCGACCGGAAGCCCGCCACGCCGAGGTGCCGCCGCCGACCACGAGCTCGGCGCCCACGAGTTCGCTGCCCACGACCGAGCCTGCCGCACGGAGGCGGGTAGCGGACGGATCGATCAAGAATCGGGACGGCATCCGACACCGAGAGGCCGGAGTGCGCGGCGGCGGCCCGGGGCTGACTACCCTGGGTCCTCGTGGCCCCGCATCCCCCCGCCCGTCATCTGCTCCGCGCCAAGGACCTCGCCGACGCCCGGTACGCCGAACCGCTCACGGTCGCCGAACTCGCGGCGGCGGCCGGTCTGTCCCGCGCGCACTTCAGCCGCCAGTTCCGGCGCGCGTTCGGGGAGTCACCGCACGTGTATCTACTCACCCGGCGCCTGGAGCGGGCAGCCACGCTGCTGCGCGCCACGGACCGGCCGATCGCCACCATCTGCTTCGATGTCGGGCTGAACAGTCTGGGCTCGTTCACCACCAGCTTCACCCGGATGTACGGGCAGGCCCCGGCCGCCTACCGGGCCGCCTTCCCGCCGGCCGCCGCGCACGCGATCATCCCCGGCTGCGTGCGGCGCGCCTACGGACGGCCGCAACACCGCACGTTTCGAGAAGACGGCACCCAGGACTCCGGAATAGCGTGACGGTACCGCCTAAAGAACACCTGCCAGGAGGATCCGATGATCAAGATCGCCACCGCACAACTCTGGGTCCACGACCAGGAAGAAGCGCTCGCCTTCTACACCAAGAAGGTCGGTATGGAGGTCCGGGCCGACGTCACCCTCCCCGAGATGGGGAACTTCCGCTGGCTCACCGTCGGCCCGGTCGGACAGGAGGACGTGGGCATCGTGCTGATGGCGATCCCCGGCCCGCCGGTGTTCGACGCCGAGACCCAGATCCAGGTGCGCGAGCTGACCGCCAAGGGCGCGTCCGGCACCGTCTTCCTGACCACCGACGACTGCGACGCCGCCTTCAACGAACTCTCGGGGCGTGGCGTCGAGTTCAACGAGAAGCCCACCGACCAGCCCTACGGCCGCGACTGCGGGTTCCGCGACCCGTCCGGCAACAACATCCGCCTCACCCAGCTCCGCTGATCTCGTAGGCCGCAACCCCGAGCCGTGACAGGGTTGCGGCCTACCGATCTGGGCCGACCGGCGGGCCGCCTGGCGTTTTAACACTGTTCTTACCAGCCGGGCGTATACGTAGAGGTAGGCCGCTCGTACTCGGGGTCGTCCGGGTCCTCGGGGCGGTGGCGCAGGACGAGCGAGGTACGGGACGGCAGCCGTCCCGCACCTGTGGCAGGTGAGACAGGAATGAGGCACTTCGGGCACTACGGGCACCACGGCGGGTGGGGGTGGGTCCCGTTCGGCATCACGATGGTGTTGCTGTGGCTGGTGCTGATCGCCGTTCTGGCGCTGGTCTGGCGGGTGTGGTCGCACCGCGCGGTGAAGCCGGGACAGTCGGGACAGCAGGGACAGCCGACGCACTGGCAGGCACCCGGCCCGGCAGTCGACCAGCGCCCCTCCCCCGAGCAGGTACTGGCCGACCGCCTGGCACGCGGTGACATCGATATCGACGACTACCGTCAGCGGCTGGCCGAACTCCGTGGCGGTCCACCCCCGGGCTCGGGAGCCGAGCCGCCACCACCGACCGGCTGAAGACGGCGGGTCAGCGGACGGCCGCGACCAGCGAATCGCTGACGGATCGCCATGCGACCCCAGCCTCGCGGAAGCCCGCCTCGACCAGTCGGGCGGTGTGCCAGTCCGCAGGGTGCAGGTCGCCGTCGGTGTGCTCGCGGTAGAGGGCCGACCGGGCGGCGACGTGGTCGGCGAGCAGCGGGTCGGCTGCGGCGGCCGTCCACCAGTCGGCCCAGTCAAGGACGCCCTCCGACCGCTCGCGCTCCTGCCGGCGCCGCTGGAACGCCCGGTCGGCGGCGTTGAGGACCGGGGTGGCGGGCTCGGGCATGTGGTCGGCGTTGAGGAACACCCCGCCGGGGCGGAGCAGACCGGCGAGGTCACCGTAGAGCCGGATCAGGTCGTCGGTGGCCAGCCAGTGCAGCGCCGTGGCGGTGACCACCGCGTCGTACGGGCCGGGCGGCAGCTGCGCCGCCCAGTCCTGGTCCCTCAGGTCGGCCGTGACCAGGGTGAGGCGGGGCTCGGCCGCGAACAGACCACCGGCGATGGTGAGCAGCGCCGGGTCCAGGTCCACTCCGACGCTGACGGCGCCCGGCAGCCGGGCGAGCAGCCGCTCGCTGATGCTGGCGGTGCCGCAGGCGAGGTCGAGCACGCGCGGCTCGGAGCCGCCGACGGCCTCGACCAGGTCGAGCATCACCCGGAAGCGCTCCTCCCGGTCCGGCATGTACCACTCCTGCTGACGGTCCCAGCTGCGCTGCCAGTTCTCCCAGTGCTTCTGGTGCTTCTGGTCGTACTTCCGCTCGATCAAGACTCCCCCTCGTAATGGTCCACTTGCGCCTTCAGCTGTTACCAACCCTAGAGAACGATCAGTAATGGACGCAAGGGCCCTGGGGGCATTACTCGTTTGGTTACCCGCCCGGCACTACGTAGAGTTCATCCTTAAACCAGGCAGGGCGGACGAGGAAGCAGTTGCGGGCATGACGGCGGGCGAGGACATCCAGAACACCGAACAGACCACCGAAGAGATCCAGACGGAAGAGACCCAGGAGATCGAGTACGGCCCGGGCATCGCCCCCGAGCGGCTGGAACTCTTCCTCGACGTACTCGCCGAGCTGGACCAACTGGACGTGGACCACCCGGACGCGATCACCGTCCGAGTGGCGGTCGGTGGCATCTTCCGGACGCTCAAGCAGCGCCGCCGCCAGGAGACCCGCGCTCGCAAGACCGCCAACGACCGCGCCGTCACGGCCGCCACGGCGACCGGCGCGCCGGGGCGGATCGACGACGAGACGCAGGGCGCCTTCGGCCTGACGACCGTCACCACCACGGAGATCGCGGGCATCCTGGAGCGGCCGCGCTCCTGCTACACCTGCAAGACCCGGTATGTCGAGGTCGATGCGTTCTACCACCAGCTCTGCCCGCCGTGCGCCAAGCAGAACCGTGCCCGCCGCGACGAGAAGGCCGACCTGACCGGTCGGCGCGCCCTGCTCACCGGGGGCAGGGCGAAGATCGGGATGTACATCGCGCTCCGCCTACTGCGTGACGGTGCCCACACCACGATCACCACCCGCTTCCCGAACGACGCGATCCGCCGCTTCAAGGCGATGCCGGACAGCGCGGACTGGCTGCACCGCCTGAAGATCATCGGGATCGACCTGCGCGACCCCGCCCAGGTCGTCGCGCTGGCCGACACCGTCGCGGCCGACGGCCCGCTGGACATCCTGATCAACAACGCCGCCCAGACCGTGCGCCGCTCCCCCAAGGCGTACAGCGAGCTGATCGCCGCCGAGTCCGCCCCGCTGCCCGCCGGCGAGCTGCCGCCCGCCGTCGTGATCGGCAGCTTCGGCAGCGGCAGCGTGGAGCGCCCGGCGCTGCCCGGGCAGTCCTCCGGCGCGCACGAGGCGCTCACCGCCGACGACGTGACGGCCCTCGCGCTGGTCACCGGCTCGGCCACCCCGGCCCGGATCGAGGCCGGGACGGCGATCGACGCCGGCGGCCTGGTGCCCGACCTCGCCGCGACCAACACCTGGGTCCAGACCGTCAGCGAGGTGGACCCGGTCGAGCTGCTCGAGGTCCAACTCTGCAACGTCACCGCGCCGTTCGTACTGGTCAGCCGCCTGCGACCGGCGATGGCGGCGGCCAAGGCACGCCGCAAGTACGTGGTGAACGTCTCCGCGATGGAGGGCCAGTTCAGCCGCGCGTACAAGGGCGCCGGGCACCCGCACACCAACATGGCCAAGGCCGCGCTGAACATGCTCACCCGCACCAGCGCCAAGGAGATGCTGGACACCGACGGCATCCTGATGACCGCCGTCGACACCGGCTGGATCACCGACGAGCGCCCGCACCCCGACAAGATGCGCCTCGCCGAGGAGGGCTTCCACGCCCCGCTCGACCTGGTCGACGGCGCGGCCCGGGTCTACGACCCGATCGTCCGGGGCGAGCAGGGCGAGGACCTGTACGGCTGCTTCCTGAAGGACTTCGCCCCCTCGCCCTGGTAGCAACAACCCTGGTAGCAACCCCGGCAGCACCCCGGCCCCCCGGTAGCGACCTGGTAGTCCTGGAGGACATCGGATGCCACCCATCCTCGGCGCAGGCGTGATCGTGCCCACCACCGACGGGCGGGTACTCCTCGGCCGGCGCATCACCGCAGGTGAGACGCCGACCTGGAGCCTGCCCGGCGGCAAGGTGGACCAGCCGGGCGAGTCCTTCGAGCAGGCCGCCGCGCGTGAACTCGCCGAGGAGACCGGCCTGTTGGTGCCCGCCGAGCAGCTGCGGGTGCTCGCCGTCCTGCTCGACCACCAGCTCGGCCGGCCCCGGCTGACCGCCGCCGTGCTCGCCCCGCCGACCGACGCCCCGGCCGAGGTCACCGAGCCGCACGCCTGCTCGGGGTGGGAACGCTTCGCCCTCGACGCGCTGCCCACCCCGATGTTCTATCCGTCCGGCCTGGTCCTCGGCAGCTGGCTGCCCGACTACCGGCACCCGTCCGACGGCGCGTACCGCTACCCCGTCCAGGACGTCCGCCGGTAGTCGGCCCGAGCCACCCGTACGACGGTCCGCCGGACGGCCGGACGTTGGGCGAGCCGGGTGAGCGTCGGTGGTCCGTTCGGGGCACGTTGCGACCGCTGATCCGTACCGGCTCGCCGGAACGGGCACGGTGGGTGGACCCGCCCGGTCGTCGGCCGGGGCCGGCGACGAACGGGGAAGCAGCCATTGGACACCGTACCGACGGCGCCGGTCCCGCAGCCCGTACTGGCCGGGGCGACCCGCGCGGCGATGTTCCTCGTCCTGACCGTCGAACCCGGCGGCCACGGCGCGGTCCGCGAACTGCTCGCCGACCTGTCCGGCCTGGTCCGCTCGGTGGGCTTCCGGCTTCCCGGCGAGCACCTGACGTGCGTGGCGGGGATCGGGTCGGGTGCCTGGGACCGCCTGTTCACCGGCCCCCGCCCGGCCGAGCTCCACCCGTTCCAGGCCCTCCGCGGCCGACGGCACGTCGCCCCCGCCACCGCCGGGGACGTCCTGCTACACATCCGCGCCCACCACATGGACCTGTGCTTCGAGCTCGCCTCCCTCGTCACCCGGCGGCTCGACGGAGCGGCGAGGATCGTCGACGAGACCCACGGCTTCACCTACTTCGACCAGCGCGACCTGCTCGGTTTCGTCGACGGCACGGAGAACCCCGAAGGCCGCAAGGCCCGGCAGGCAGCGTTCGTCGGCGCCGAGGACCCGCCGTTCGCCGCAGGCAGCTACGTCATCGTGCAGAAGTACCTGCACGACCTCACGCACTGGGACACCCTCAGCACCGAGGAGCAGGAGCACGTCGTCGGCCGTACCAAACTCTCCGACGTCGAACTCCCCGAGGACGCACAGCCCGCCGACGCGCACGTCGTCGTCAACAAGGTGCTGGACGCCGAGGGCAACGAACAGCAGATCGTCCGCGCCAACATGCCCTTCGGGTCCCTCTCCCAGGCCGAGTACGGCACCTACTTCATCGGCTACTGCCGGACCCCGGCCGTCACGGAACAGCTGCTGCGCAACATGTTCCTCGGCACCGCCGACGCCGCCCACGACCGCATCCTGGACTTCTCCACCGCCACCACCGGCGGCCTGTTCTTCGTCCCCGGCGCAGACTTCCTGGACGACCCGCCGCCGCTTCCCCACGCCGACGCCGTCCTCGTCCCCGTCTCGCAGGGGCGGCCCGCCACCGCGCCAGGACGGAGCAGCGCCGTCCTCGACGGCTCGCTCGGCATCGGCAGCCTCAAGCCCGCAGACACCAAGCCCGCCGACCTCGAGCCCACGAGCCTCGAACCCGCCAACAGCCCACCGGCCCCGGAAGAGGCGCACTGACTATGGACAATCTGCACCGCGACCTCGCGCCCGTCAGCGCCGCCGCCTGGGCCGGGATCGAGGAGGAGGTGCGCCGCACCTTCGTCCTGCACCTGGCGGGCCGCCGGGTCGTCGACACCGCCGACCCGGCCGGTCCCGCACTCGCCGCCGTCGGCACCGGCCATCTCACCCAGATCTCCACGCCCTCCTCCCCCGGCCTGCGGGCACGCGTCCATCTCGTCCGGCCCAGCACGGAACTACGCGTCGCCTTCACTCTCGCCCGCGATGCCGTCGACGACGTCGAGCGCGGCGCCGGCGACAGCGACTGGGAGCCCGCCAAGGTCGCCGCCCGGACCATGGCCCTCGCCGAGGACCGGATCATCTTCGAGGGCTGGCCCGAGGCCGGTGTCGACGGCATCCGCTCCGGTTCCACCAATCCGCCTCTACCGCTTCCCGCCGACGTCACCGCCTACCCCGACGCCGTCAGCCACGCCCTGACCACCCTGCGCCTGGCCGGCGTCGACGGCCCGTACGCCCTGCTGCTCGGCGCCGACGCCTACACCGCCGTGAACGAGACCTCCGACCACGGCTACCCCGTCCGGGAACACATCACCCGGGTCCTGTCCGGCCCCATCGTCTGGGCTCCCGCCATCACCGGCGGCGCTCTCGTCTCCACCCGTGGCGGCGACTTCGAACTCCACCTCGGCCAGGACCTGTCCATCGGCTACCGGGCCCACGACGCCGACACCGTCGAGCTGTACCTCCAGCAGACGCTGACCTTCAGCCTCCACTCGCCGGAAGCCGCAGTCTCACTGACACCCCTGAACTCCTGAACTTCCTTATCTGGCAGTCGGATTGGAAGAACTCAGCGATCTGACGAATCGTCAAGATGCAACAGCAGCTACCGCAGATCGCTAGGGCTGCCGCGGAAGTGTCCGAGGTGCTCGGCCAGGAAGGACTCCAGGGAGCGGGGTGGCCTTCCGAGCAGCCTGAGCGGGCGCGATCCCGGCCTGGGCGTCCCGCTGCCGCAGGACGTCGGCGATCCGTACGCACCAGTCCCGGTGGCCCTGTTCGAAGGCAAGGCCGCGCAGGCAGGTCAGGTACGGCCCGATCCGGTCTCCCCGCCGCAGGAACTCCTCCTCGTCCACGTCGCCACGCATCTGCCGCAGCAGCTCACCGAAGAGCTCGATCTTGGCCTGGGCCGCAGCTGCCCGTTCGTCGAGCTGTTCGATCACCGGCCCGGTGCCGACGTGGTCTGCGGCCTGGACCTTGACGAGCAGGTCGTCGCGGATGAACGAGGGCTTGGACACGGCCGCCGCGAACTGTTCCAGCTCGGCGAGGCCGGCTTCGGTGACCCGGAACACGCGCTTGTTGGGCCGGGTCTCCTGGACCACCTGCCGACCCGCGACCAGCCCGTCCTTCTCCAGCCTGGCCAACTCGACGTACAGCTGCTGCGGCAGGGCGTGCCAGAAGTTCGCGACGCCGACGTCGAACGCCTTGGCCAACTGGTATCCGCTGTACTCGCCGTCCAGCAGAGCCGCCAGCACCGCATGTCGCAAGGCCATCGAACTGCCCCTTCCCTTTCTCCGTCCGCCCGTGCACCATACTCAAGAAAGTGACTAGTCACATCCTTGAGTATCCGGAGGGGTCATGGAGACCGCTGCCCGCTTCCGCGCCGCCGTCGAGGCGCGCGATCACGCCGCGCTGGAAGACCTGTTCACCGAGGACATCCGCCTCTACAGCCCGGTGAAGTTCACGCCGTTCGAGGGCAAGCCCATGGTGCTGGGGCTCTTCGACGTCCTGCTGCGCACCTTCGAGGACTTCCGCTACGTCGGACAGCTCGAGGGCACGGCCGAGACCAGCGCCGACGGCGCCGAAACCCCCTCGGAGATCCTCCTCTTCCGGGCCAACGTGCACGGCAAGCAGATCCACGGCATCGACCTGCTCCAGTTCGACGAGCAGGGCCGGATCAAGGAGTTCACCGTGATGGTCCGCCCGCAGTCCGCAGTGCACGCCCTGGGCGAAGCGGTACTCGCCGGCCTGGCCGCCGCCGGCCTTGCCCCCGGGCCCGACGGTGGGTCTGTGCGGCCTGCGCCCTGAGACCGACGCTGTGGGCGCACCTGGTTCACTCCGGCGGCCCGGCCGGGGTGCCGCCGCCCGGCTCGGCGGGGTTCCCTGCCGAGCCGGCGGCCGTCCGCCGCTGGATGCCCACCTGGACCGCGCCGACGACGACGCGCGCGGCCACACCGATGAGGATCAGATTGCCCAGCATCTGAACCATCGTCACGATCCGGGCGGCTTCCGAACGAGGGGCGATGTCGCCGAAACCGACCGTGGTGAAGACCGTCAGCGTGAAGTACAGCGCGTCGGTCCGCGTCATCGCCTGGGTGAAGGTGTTCGCAGTGGCTCTGTCCATGAGGAAGTACGCCGACGCGAAGAGCAGCAGGAACAGCGGCAGAGACGTGACGATCAACTGGACGGCCCGCAGCCTCGGGTACTCGGAACGCGTGATCGCCCGAGTCTCGTGGACGACCAGCGCCGCCACCCCGATGAGGCCGGTGACCAGCCAGAACAGCGATTCGCCTACGAGCCGGGTGTCCATCGGCAGCAGGAAGTAGGCAGCCACCAGGCAGGTGGCGGTGAGCGTCGGCCGGATGACGAGAAGAAGCGCGAGCCTGCGCCGCTTGGCCCGGGGAAGGTCCAGGTACCCGGGCATCGTCATGCCTGACTGCTGTCAGGGCTCGGCGAAATCAGCACGGTCCGAATCGGCACGGTCCGAGCGTAGCCCTCGAGGCAGCCGGGGCCCCGGACGGCGAGCCGAGGTCACACCGTCGGCCTATCACCGCCGCCGATTCAGCTCGGCTCCGCTACCACAGAAGCCGAGCCGACGCAGATCGGGCCGGACCCACAGCATGTCGAGATGATGGAAGGGCTGTCCGTGAGCAGGAGGCCTTCGATGACTCAGAACTCAGCGGTAACCCCCGGCACCGCGCCGCACCGGACACCCGAGGAACGAGCTGCCCTGGGCAAGGCCGCCCGCCGTGCCGTGCCACGATCCGCCCACGCCGACTACGAGCCGCCCGCGAGCCGCCCGGACCCGGTGGACGTCCTCGAAGCCCAGTCGGCGGCCAGAGTGCCCGAGCTGGTGCCGATCCGCTACGGCCGGATGACCGAGTCGCCGTTCCGCTTCTACCGGGGTGCCGCCGCGATCATGGCCACGGACCTGGCCGCCACACCGAACTCCGGCATCAAGGCCCAACTGTGCGGTGACGCACACCTGTTGAACTTCCGTTTGCTGGCCTCACCGGAACGGCACCTGCTGTTCGACATCAACGACTTCGACGAGACGCTGCCCGGCCCGTGGGAGTGGGACGTCAAACGACTGGCGACCAGCCTGGTCATCGCGAGTCGTGCGAACGGTTACACGGACGAGGAACGCGCCGCCATCGTGCTGGCCACCGTACGGTCGTACCGCGAACGGATGCTCGTCCACGCGGGCATGCGCAACCTCGACGTCTGGTACGCCCAGGCCGACATGGACCAGCTGGAGGCCCTGGCAGCTGGACAGTTGGAGAAGCGAGGCCGCAAGCGCCTCTCCCAGGCCGTGGCGAAGGCGCGCACCCGGGACAACCTGCAGGTGTTCGAGAAGCTCACCGAGGTGGTGAACGGCAGGCGTCGGATCGCGGCGGACCCGCCGCTGCTCGTACCGCTCGCCGACCTGCTCCCGGATGTCGGGCGCAGCGTGGTGGAGGACGAACTGCGCGGCCTGCTCCAGCGCTACGGCCGCAGCATCCAGACGGACCGCAGGGCTCTGCTCGGGCAGTTCCACGTGGTCGACATGGCTCGCAAGGTGGTCGGGGTCGGCAGCGTCGGCACCCGGTGCTGGATCGTCCTGCTGCTCGGCCGGGACGACGAGGACCCGCTGTTCCTGCAGGCCAAGGAGGCTGACACCTCGGTGCTGGCCCCCTTCGCGGGTGCGAGCGAGTACCGGACCGAGGGCGAGCGGGTCTGCGCGGGTCAACGGCTGATGCAGGCCGCCAGCGACATCTTCCTCGGCTGGGAGCGGGTGGAGGGCATCGACGGTCGCCAACGGGACTTCTACGTGCGCCAGTTGCGTGACTGGAAGGGCATCGCCGAACCGGAGTTGATGGTGCCGGACGGCTTGCGGGCGTTCGGCGAACTCTGCGGTGCCACCCTGGCCCGGGCCCACGCGAGGTCCGGGGACCGGATCGCGATCGCCGCGTACCTGGGGCGCGGCGACAGCTTCGAGCGGGCGGTGGCCGTGTTCGCCGAGAGCTACGCCGACCAGAACGAGCGCGACCACCAGGCCCTGGTGGCGGCGGTACGTACCGGGCGGGTCACCGCCGAGCGGACCGACGCATCGCCGTGAGCCGAGGGGGTTATCGCTGCGGTCACCCGGGCAGCTGCCGCATCTCCAGCACGTGCAGGCCGAGGGACTGGAAGCGGACCAGCAGCCCGTACAGGTGGGCTTCGTCGGTCACCGGTCCGCAGAACAGGGTCTCCTCGGGTACGGGGACGGGTACGGGGACGCGGTCGAACTCGGGAAAGGCCTCGGCGAGCGCTTCGGAGACCAGGCCGGCGATGCGGAATTCGTAGCGCATGCGAGAACTTCCCTCGGAGCCGAGGTTCGGGCTTTCCGCCGTTCCCACCACTGTCGGCCCCCACCGCCGGGCACGGCATCGCCCGGTACGGGCGACCTGGAGCCGGCGGGAGTCACAGCATCCCGAGATCCCGGGCCCGGTGGACCGCCTCACTGCGGCGGGTGACGCACAGCTTGCGGTAGATGCTCTTCAGGTGGGTCTTGACCGTGTTGGCGGAGAGGTACAGCTCGGCGGCTATCTCCTCGGTGGACAGCAGCTGCTCGGCCTGGCGCAGCACGTCGGTCTCGCGCGCGGTCAGCGGCTCGATCACCACGGGCAGCCGTTCGCAGGCCCCGGCAGGCAGCTGTCCCGGCTCGCGGGCGGGTAGCAACCAGCCGTGCGCGTGCGCCAGTCGCGGGTCCTGCCGGAGCAGCCGGCCCACCCAGGGGCCGCTCTCGACGAAGACCCGTCGCAGCTCCTCGGGGCGGGCGAGCCCGAGGGCCGTACGGAGGTGGCGGTGGGCCTGTTCGGTGGCACCGCCTGCCGCGGCGGCCTGGGCCTGGAGCAGGCTGGCCTGGGTCCGGCTCGTGCTGGTGATCAGGGCATCGGCGGGCAGGTCGGCCAGGGTCGCCATCGCGTGGTCGCCGCGCCCTGCTGCCAGGAGGGCGCGGGCCCGGGCCACGGTGTGCTCCGGCCGGTCGCAGGCCACGGCGTCCAGCACGTCGAGGGCCGCGCCCGGGTCGCCGTGCGCCAGATGTGCGCGGGACTCGGCGATCGCCAGCTCGTCGGCCGTCCAGTCGGCCAGGTGCAGGGGCGCGGCGGCCGAGCCGGCGGCGTGGATCGTGGTGAGCGCACCCTCCCAGTCCCCCTCGGCCGTGGCCAGCCTGGAGCCGATGACGGCGGCCTCCAGCGCGAGGACGGGTTCCGGCAGCGGTCCGGCCGAGCCGGTCGCCAGGTCGAGCTGGGCCCGGGCCGTCGTGAGGTCGTTGTGCTCGGCCGCGACGCCCGCCAGCACGAGGTGGTCGAGAGCGCCCAGGCGCTCCGGCGGCAGCGCGGACCGCTCGGCGACGGCGAGGGAGCCGCGCGCGTGCTGCTCCGCCTGCCGCAGGCGCCCGCGCAGCAGCTCGGCCAGCGCCAGCGAGGCCAGCGCATCGCAGAGCGGGTACTCCGTCCCCGGGCGGCCGGACGCCTCGACGGCGGCGGTGAGCCCGGTTTCGGCGCGGTCGAGACGTCCGGCGGCGAGCTCCGCCGAGCCCAGGCCGGCCAGCACCATCGCCCGGATCTCGGGATGCTGCCCGAGCAGGGGCTCAGGGAGCGCGCGCAGCAGGCGGTCGGCGTCGGCCGCCGCCCGTTCGGTGGCCGCCGGGTCGTGGGCCAGCCGCCCGGCGAGGACCCCGACGAAGGCCCGGCTGAGCCGGGACACCAGGTCCGCGTCGTCGGTCAGGTGCTCGTCCGCACGCCGCAGCCCGGCCGTGCAACCGTCGAGGTCCTGGTCGGCCAGTCGGCAGGCCGCCGTCACCAGGCCGGTGGCCGCACCCGGCAGGTCCGTCGGCATGGTGGCGAACGTACGGCTCAGCCGGTCCGTCTCCAGGCCGGTGAGGAGCCGGCCGATCGCCAGGTCGCCGACCAACTGCCCGGCCGCGAACTGCCAGTCACCGGCGGCAGCGGCCTGCGCCACGGCCTCGGCGAGCCGTCCCGTCCCGGCGAGCCAGCGCGCGGCCCGGCCGCGCAGTTGCGGTTCGAGGCCCGGGCAGCGGTGCCGCAGGTGCGCGTGCAGGACTTCGGCGAACAGGGGGTGCAGCCGGTACCAGGCCGATCCGTCGACCTGCTCCAGGAAGGCGTTGGCGCGGGCGAGTTCGGCCAGGATCCAGTCGGCGTCGTCGCGGCCGGTCAGTGTGTCCGCGAGCCCGGGGTGGATGCGGTCGGTGATGCTCGCGCGTAACAGGAGGTCCTGGGTGGACGGCGGTTGCGCGTCGAGCACCTCGGTGAGCAGGTAGTCGGAGATCGTGGTGCGGTTGGCGGCGAACTCCCGGACGAAAGCCTCAGGATCGGCGCTCGCCCGCATCGCCAGGCCGCACAGGCGCAGGCCGGCCGCCCAACCGTCGGTGCGGTCCACCAGCAGCCGGATTCCCGCCTCCGAGATCTCCAACCCGTGCTCCCGCAGCAGCACGCATGTGTCCGCGCCGGTGAACCTCAGGTCCGCGTTTCGGATCTCGGTGATCTCGCCGGCCGTCCGGTAGCCGTGCAGTGGCAGCAACGAGTCCGTCCGGCCGGTGAGCACGAGACGCAGGCCGTGGGCGGCGTGCCGGAGCACGAAGTGCAGACCGTCGACGATCTCCGGCGCGCGGGCCGAGTCGAACTGGTCGAGTACCAGGACCACCGGGTCCGGCCGCTCGGCCAGCCCATTGGCGAGCCGCACCAGGAACGACCGGTCGACGCCCTCGGCGCGGGTCGGGCTGCCCACCTCGGGGGGCAGCTGTTCGCCGCGCCGCTGGAACGCCTCCAGTACGTAGGCCCAGAAGGCCCCCGGCGCGTCGCCCGGTTCCACGGTGAGCCACACGGCCGGGTACGGGGAGAGCGCTTCGCTGGCCCAGTGGGCGGTGAGTACCGTCTTGCCCGCACCGGCCGGGCCGTTGACGAGGGTGAGCGGCCCCTGCACCCCGGCGGTCAGCCGCTCCAGCAACGCCGGGCGGCGGACGAGGATCTTCGGCAACGCCGGGACGGCGAACCTGGCCGCCAGCATCGGATCGCCGAGGGGGGTCGGCCGCGGCTGCGGCGGGTCGGGAGGGGCCGGCCAGGGGGCTGGGGAGACGGCCGTTGCGAGATTCCACATGGGGTCACCGAGGTCGCCGAGTCTCCGAGCGGGAGATCTGTGATCGGGCGTCCTCTCCCACTCAACCGCTGCCGACCGGTGATCACCAGTCGCACTCACCTGCCCCGGGCGCCTCACCCGCTCGGGGTGATGCGGCCGGGCGGGATTGCCTCGCACGGTGGACGCAGGACCCTCGTCGACAGGGTGCACCGACAGGAGAGTGACCATGAACCTTGCACTGGCGAACCTGGCGTCGGACTACCCGCTGCTGAACCTGTTCTGGACCATCGCGATGATCTTCCTGTGGGTCCTGTGGTTCATGCTGCTCTTCCGCGTCATCGGCGACATCTTCCGTGACCACGAGCTGGGTGGCGGCGGGAAGGCCGCCTGGGCACTCCTGGTGGTCATCCTCCCGTTCCTCGGCGTCTTCGTGTACCTGATCGCCCGGGGCACCGGCATGCACGAGCGCGAGGTGCAGCGGGCGCAGCAGAGCGAGGAGGCGTTCCGCACCTACCTGCGCGCCGCCGCCGGTACGACCGGCAGCACCGACGAGCTGACCAGGCTCGCCGAGCTGAAGAACCGGGGCGACATCACGGCGGAGGAGTACGAGCGCGCCAAGGCCAAGATCCTGGCCTGACCGGACCGGGCGGATCCCGGCAGGCACCGGCACGCACCGGCAGACCCTGAACAGATCCTGACCAGGTCACCCGGCCTGGAACCGGCCTGAGACCGGCCTGAGAGGAGCGAACGGCATGGAGGACGTCGGCCCGGTCGAGTACATCGTCATCGCCTTTCCGGGAAACCGCTTCAACGGTGAGATCGTCCCGGAGCTGATGAGGCTCGTGGAGAACGGCACGGTCCGGATTCTCGACCTCACGTTTGTCAGGAAGGATGCGGACGGCACGGTCAGCTACCAGGAGTTGGAGGCACTCGGCCCCGACGAGGCCTCGCCGTTCGACAGCCTCGACGGCGAGATCGGCGGTCTGTTCAGCGAGGAGGACCTCGCCATCATCGCGGAGGAACTCATCCCCGACTCGTCGGCCGCCCTGCTCGTCTGGGAGAACACCTGGGCGGCCACCGTCGCCGCAGCCGTCCGCCGAGCCGGCGGACTGCTGGTCCAGCACGAGCGGATCCCGGCGCCGGTCGTCGCGCAGGCGCTCGAAGCCGCTGCCGCTGCCACCTGACGCTGCGGCAACCCCGTACCGAGAGGAGCTCACGATGCTGCGTCGTCCCGTAGTCCGCGCCGGCCGTCCGGGTGTCATCGGCCTGGCAGCGCGCACGGCGGTCGTCGCCGGGACGGCGACCGCCGTGTCCGGCCGCGTCGCCAGACGGCAGGCCGAGCGCGCGGCCCCCGAGCAGGACGCCTACCAGGCGAGTGCCCAGGCCGCCGCTCAACCCGAGGTCCGGCCGAGTCCCGCGCCGGGCCCGGCAGGGCTCACCGAAGCGGACATCAGCAGCCTCGAACGCCTGGCCCGGCTCCACGAGCAAGGGGTGCTCTCGGACCAGGAGCTCGCCGCCGCGAAGGCCCGCATCCTGGGGATCTGAGCAACGGCCGGAGGCGGCGGGGTCGCCGCCAGGTCCACCGGCCGGCCCTCAGGCGGGCAGCGTCCACTTCTGGTTGGCGCCGCCGGTGCAGTCCCAGATCTCCGCCTGGGTGCCCGGTGTGGTGGACCAACCGGTGTCGTCGAGGCACTTGTTGGACTGCGGGTTGTACAACGACCCGTCGGAGCGCGGTATCCACACCTGGGAACCGGTGTTGTTGCAGTCGTACAGGTCCACGGCCGTGCCGTTCGCGGTGCCCGCCGCGTAGACGTCCAGGCACTTGCCCAGCACGTGCAGGGTGGTGCCCGCCTGGACGAAGGACCAGTCCTGCGCGCTCGTACCGTTGCAGGTGTACACCTGGATCGGGTTGTAGTTCGCGGTGCCGGCCGAACGGTCGTCCAGGCACAGGCCGCCGTATCCGGTGATCGCGCCCGCCCCGGGAGCGGAGCCGCCGGTGGTCGTGTACGCCGCGACGTACCCCACGCTCATCGTGCCGCCGGAGCTGGTGGAGCCGTTCGGCGTGGTGCAGCCGCACACACCGTTGGGGAACCCGCCGCCGACGGCGAGGTCGAAGATGATGGACAGGTTGTGGTCGAAGGCCTGCTGCCAGGCGGCGGCCCCGACCTGACTCTCGCTCACGCTGAAGTACTGGGTGCCGTCCAGGTACCAGGTGATCGACTCGGCGGAGGTTTTCGTGCGGTCCAGGATCATCGCGTACGTATGGAAGCCGGCTTGGCAGCCCGAGCAGGCGCGCAAGCCGCTGCCGATGCCGTTGCTCTCGTTGCACACACCGCCCGGGCTGGTACCGCAGTGGATCGTACCGGCCACCTGGGACAGCGCGTTGACGTCCTCCATGATGTCGATCTCGCCGTTCTCGGGCCACTGCCCCGGGCCGAGCATCCAGAACGCGGGCCAGTAGCCCTGGCCACTCCCCGGGTCGGGCTGCTGGATCGACGCGGTGACCTCCAACTTGCCACCGGCCGGTGCGCCTACGGCGGCGTTCGGCGTCCGGATCCGGCCGGAGGTCCAACTGCCGCCGGTGCTCAGGGCGGTGATGTCCAGGTGACCGCTGCCGTCGAGGTGGACGTTGGCGGTCGAGTCGGTCATCGTCTCGATCTCGCCGGTCCCGAAGTTCGAGCCGGGGCCGGTGTCGTAGACCCAGTTCGACGAGGACGGCGCGCTGCCTGCCGCACCCGAGAAATCGTCACTGAACACCGTCGTCCACCCCGAGGGCGGCCCGGGAACAGCCACCGCACCGGCCGGGGCCGGGAAGGTCACGAAGAGCGCGAGCAGGGCCGCCGCCGAGGACACGACGAGTGGGCGACAGCCGCGCAGGAGCGAGCGAACACCCTTGGGCGTACGCGTAGTTCTGGTTCCGGACGTCATCTGCGACTCCCAGGGATTTCATCCGGCGGGCGCACCGAGGGCCGGCCGGGCTGCACAGCGGAGGCACATCGGGACGGGAGTGAAACCCGTCGCCGGATGGGTCTGACGCCGTGTCTGGGAGTATGTGGTCTACTCCTGTTCACGTCAAGGGAACCCGTAGGACCTTATACCCTTATCCAGCACGGGAGTTGCTCCAACGTCCCGGCGGGCCACCGCATCGGTCGACAGGTCCGGCGGGCCGATCGGGCGCCGAGGCGGCGCCGAGCCGTCCGGTGCGGACCATCCTGCGGCCCACACCGGACGGCTGGTACTCAGCGCTCGGGTCGACTGGTACTCAGGCCGGCTGGGACAGCCCGATGACGTTGCCGTCGGTGTCCTTGACCAGGGCGATCAGCAAGCCCCCGCCGACGTCCGTGGGCTCCTGGAGGATTTCCGCACCAGCGTCGACCAGCCCCTGCATGGTCTTCCTGATGTCGTCCACGTCCCAGTAGGCGACCGAACCGGCCAGCCCCTTGCTGTGCCCCTGCGGGTCGAGTCCGATGTCCAGGCCGCCGACCTTGTAGCCGACGTAGTAGGGCTCGTCCATGATGGGCTCGACGCCGAGCAGCTCGCCGTACAGGGCCTTGGCCTTGGCGAGGTCCTTGACGGGGTGGATGATGCTCCGGATCCGGGCAGTCACGTTGTCGCTCCCTGGTGGTGTGAGGTGCGGACCGGGCCACGGCGGCAGAGCAGCGGGGCGGCCCCGAGGTCCATGACCACCACGCTAAACGCTGACCGGCAGGTCCGCCTTCTCCATTCCTGCTCGGTCGGAGGCCCTATGCTGCCCCCGTCCCGTCCGCCTGCTTCGCCACTGGAGGTACGGCTTTGCTGACCCTGGACCTGCACCCGGTCTTCCGCAACAACCGCGACATCGAACTCGCTCTGCGGGAGACTCTCTTCAAGGCGGTCCGCACCGGGGAGACCATCGTCGAGATCATTCCGGGCAAGGGGACGGGACAGCTCAGGAAGCGGGTGCTGGCCTTCCTCGGCCAGCGGCACATCAGGAAGCTGTACGTCCGGGTCGAGGCGGACCAGGCCAATACCGGCCGGATCCTGGTCCACCTCACCCGGCCGGGGAGCGGCGTCGACCGGCCTCCGGCCGGGTGAGGTGGACAGAGCGCGCCGCCGGAGTCCGGGTAGCGGGCCGGCGGCAGAGCGCGCCGCCGACCCCAACCGTGACCACAGCCGGGCCGGGCCGCTCTGTCACAGGAAGTAGAGACGGCTGAGCGGTACGTGCTGCGTCGGCTCCGAGCGGACCGGTGCGCCGTCCAGGGTCACCAGTCCGCTGCGCGGGTCGACCTCGACCTGCCCGAGGCGGGCGTTGTGCACCAGGTCGGCCGGGCCGATGCCCCGGGTGCCCCGGACGGCGACCCGGCGGCGGCGGGTCGTCATAGCGTCGTGCGGGCTGCCGGGGGAGCCCGAGTCGGCGGCGGCCTGCGAGACGAAGGCGACCGACAGGTCGGCCGGGGCCGCGCCGTGCGCGCCGAACAACAGCAACCGATCACGTTCCGTCGGGGTCAGTTGCACGTGCCCTCTTCTCTGTTGACGCTGCGTCAGCTCACAGGCGTGGCAGGCTGGTCGTGGGTGGAACAGTGGATTCCGCCACCGCCGGAGGCGATAGTGTCGATCTTGAGCGGGACGATGTCGCGGCCCGGGAAGTGGTCTCGCAGGATGCCCTGGGCACGGTCGTCGGCCTGGGCGTCGCCGAAGCGCGGCATGAAGACGGCCTTGTTGGCCACGTAGAAGTTCACGTAGGAGGAGACGAACGCGTCACCACGCCCGGTCATCCTGTCCGGGTCCGGCTGAGGCATGTCGATGACCTGCAGCTTGTTGCCGTGGGCGTCGGTGGCGTCCGCCAGCACCGTCCTGGCCTGGTCGGCGGAGCGGGACCAGACGTCGGGGGGCGTGCCGGGGAACGCCTGGTCCAGCAGGACCACCCCGGGGGCGGCGAAGCGGACCAGCGAGTCGACGTGGGCATCGGTGATGTCCTTGCCACGCACACCGGCCAGCCAGATGATCTTCTGGACGCCCAGCGCCTGGACGATCTCGGCCTCGAGCTGATCCCGGGTTCTGCCCGGGTTGCGGTTGTCGTTGACCACCGCGCTCTCGGTGATCATCACCGTGCCCAGACCGTCGGTCTCGAAGGAGCCGCCCTCGGCGACGACCGGTGTCTCGATGCGCCCGATGCCGTACTTGGCCAGGGCCGCCCGTGCGACCTTGGCGTCGTTGCCGTGCTGCTGCTTGTTGCCCCAGCCGTTGAAGTTGAAGTCGACGCCCATCAGCTTGCCCGACTGCTCGACGAAGACCGGCAGGGTGTCGCGGGCCCACGAGTCGTCCACCGGGATCGGGACGACCTCGACCTCGTTGCCGCACGCCTGCTGCGCCTGGTCCGCCTGCTCCGGACGGGCGAGCAGGACCACCGGCTCGTAACCCGCGATCGCCCGGGCCAGGCCCGCGATGTCCTGGCGGATGGCGGGGAGCTGATCACCCCAGATACCGTCCGTCGCCGGCCAGGCCATGAACGTACGCACGTGGTTCTCCCATTCGGCGCCGAACCGGCGACCCGCCGGCGCGCCCGATGCGCCCGATGCGCCCGATGCCGACGAGGGCGAACCCGGCGCGGGCGGCTGGGAGGGGCCCGGCGAGGCCGGCCCGGCGTCCGACGGCGAGCAGGCGGCCGCCCCCAGAGCCACCACCCCGGCACCGGCCAGGGACCTCAGCATGGTTCGACGGGACAGGGCGAAATTGGACATGGAGCACTCCGGCAGGTGGATGACGAGCTTCTTCCCGGGGTGCGGGACCCTGGTGCCGTTCGGCCGCGAGACGGCAGCTGAACGGTCTTGGCGATCACAGGTGATCGTGGCATTCGGCGCAGAGCGGACTACGTCAGCGGCTGGTGCATGGTGGAGCAGTGGATGCCTCCGCCGCCGCCCATCAGCCGGTCGACGTCGAGCTGGACGACCTGCCGTCCGGGGAACGCCGCCGCGAGGGCGGCCCGCGCCGCCTCGTCCTTCACCCGGTCGCCGAACTGCGCGGTGATGACGGCGCCGTTGACGACATGGAAGTTCAGGTACGAGTCGACGAACTTGGAGTCCCGCGAGCGCACGGTGTCGGGACCGTCCACCCGGATCACCTGTAGGCGGCGCCCGCGCGCGTCGGTCGAGCCGGCCAGGATCGCGAGCTGCTCGCGCGCGTCCCGGGCCCAGATGTCGGTGCGGTCGTCCGGCGGTATCTGCACCATCACCACGCCCGGCCGGACGAAGCGGGAGGTGACATCGATGTGGTTGTCGGTGATGTCCTTGCCCTTGATGCCGGGAACCCAGATCATCTTGTCCGCGCCGTACGCGTCGAGTACGGCCGCCTCGACCTCGTCCCGGCTCCGACCACGGTTGCGGTTCTTGTTGACCAGGCTGCTCTCGGTGGCCATCACCGTGCCGTCGCCGTCGGTCTCGATCGAGCCGCCCTCGCCCACGAAGTCCGCCCGGCTGAAGGCCAGCGACTCGTACTCCGCGGCGTACCCGGCGACCCGGGCGTCGTTGCCGTGGGTCTGCTTCTTTCCCCACCCGTTGAAGTTGAGGCCGATGGTGTCGAGCCTGCCGGACGCGTCGCGGCGGAAGACCGGCGCGATGTCGCGCATCCACAGGTCGTCGGTCGGGATCTCGCTGGTCACGGTGACCCCACGGCCGCACATCGCCCGGGCGTCCGCTGCGGCGTAGTCGTCCACCGCACACATGATCACCGGCTCGTAGGCCGCGACGGCGCTCGCGATCAGGGCGATGTCGTCCTGCACCCCGCGCAGCTGACGGCCCCAGATGGACCGGCTCGCGGGCCACGACATCCAGGTGTGCGCGTGCGGCACGTCGTCCATGCTCACCCGCCGGCGCTCTGCTGCCGCACCGGCCGGCGCGGCGGCGGCGGCCGGTGAGCCGATGGCCACTCCGGCCGCACCGAGACCGGCGGCGCCGAGGACGGCCCGACGTGACGGTTGCCCTCCGAAGAGACGGCTGCCGAACGAGCGGCGGACGTGCTCGGATTCATTCATGGGAGCCTCAGGTTCGAGTGTCGCCGGGACCCGCCGACCACGCCAAATGTCGGGGATGAGGCAGGCATCGGGTGCGGCCGCTCGAGGGCGGCGCATCGGACAGCTCTCGCAGCTCTCGGCAGAGGGCGCAGCCATGAGCACGGCCCCGCCACGGCCAACTCTCCCACTGACTGAAATTTCAGTCAAGAACGACTGGCAAGCATCCCCAGGAGTCCGATGATCTCGGCCGGCCCGAACCCGACACAATGAGCCGGTGCATGACAAGTTGAGGGTTTACAACCAAGCCCCGCCCCGGACCCCGCGACGTTACCCGCGCAGGCGGGCCAGCTCGGCGTCGACGGCGCCCGCCATCAGCTCACGGGCATGCTCCAGCGGCAGCCCGCCACTGAGCCAGCGGACACTCAGCCCCTCCAGGAGAGCCGTCAGCCGCTCGGCGGCGGCGGCGAGCGCGGTGGCCGTCGCCATCGGCCGGACCTGTCCGAGCAGCTCGGCGACCTCCTGCACCCAGATCAGCGTGGCCCGGGCCAGCTCCTCGCGCAGATCGGGGT
This sequence comes from Kitasatospora sp. MAP5-34, assembly GCF_029894335.1. GTDB lineage: Bacteria > Actinomycetota > Actinomycetes > Streptomycetales > Streptomycetaceae > Kitasatospora. The sequence goes on from NZ_JARXZC010000018.1 coordinate 126,610, forward strand.
CGAAGACGGCGCTGGCCCGCAGTTCGCCCCAGGCGGTGCTGTTCTCCCGCACGGTGGGGGTGTCCTGCAGCTCCAGTAGCAGGGACTGCTCCAACTCGCTCCGGGGGTCGAGCGGTTCGGCGCCCGGGTCGCGCTCCGTGGTGTAGCGCTCGGCCCGGTCGCTGATGAACTCCAGCGTCGCCCGCAGAATCCCGGTGCGGTCCTTGAAGTGGTAGTAGATCAGCGCCGTGGACACACCCGCCTCGGCGGCCAGCTCCTCCACCCGCAGGCCCCGGACGCCGCGCCGGGCGATGACCCGCGCAGCGGCTTCCATGATGGTTGTTCGACGGTCGGCCACGGACCAACACCCTACCCGGGCCGCGTCCCGCGAGGACTCCTGCCCCTGACCGAAAGCCCGGTCCGGCGTCCGACCCCCGGACTTCCGCAGCCGCGCTGCCGCCGGCCGCCCGACCGTGCTGACCGGATCGACCCGCCCCCTGACCCGATTCGGCCTGCTGCCCGGCCACCGGCGCAAGTCAGACTGGGCGACATGAACCGCGCCCTGATCGTCATCGATGTCCAGGAGTCCTTCCGCGCCTCGCCGCTGTGGGACACCATCTCCAACCCGAAGATCGCCGACCAGGTCAACCGCCTGGTCCGGCTCGCCCGCCAGGCCGGGGACCTGGTGGTCTGGGTGCTGCACTCCGAGCCCGGCAGCGGCGGCGCCTTCGACCCGGCCAGTGGCCACGTACGGCTGTTGGCGGAACTGGAGCGCCAGGACGGGGAGCCGCTGATCCACAAGACCTCGCACAACTCCTTCACCACCACCAACCTGCAGCAGCTGCTCACCTCCCACGGGGTACGGGAGCTGCTGGTGTCCGGCATCCGCACCGAGCAGTGTGTGGAGACCACGACACGCGTGGCGAGCGATTTCGGCTACCAGGTCACCTTCGTCACCGACGCCACCGCGACCAACCCCATCCCCCACCGTGACGCCCCCGAGGACCGGACCGTCGCCGAACTGCTGGCCGACCCGCGCACCCTGGGAGCCGCCGAGGTGATCGCCCGTACTGAGTACGCGCTGGCCGGACGCTTCGCGACCATCGCCACGATCGACCAGCTGGAGGCGGCGGACCGGGATCAGGCATGATGACCGGATCGTGAGCCATATCGCCTTCCTCCTCGTGCCCGGCGTCCACCTGCTCGACCTGGCCGGACCCGCCCAGGTCTTCTCGACGGCCGCCGACTTCGGCCACCCGTACACCCTCGGCTACGTCGCCGAGCAGCCGCAGGTCCTCAGCGCACAGGGCCTGCGGCTGGCGGCCGAGACCGAGTGGCCCGTGCTCGGCCCCGAGGATCTGATCGTGGTGCCGGGCTGCCAGTCGCCCCAGCCCGGGTCGGACCCGGGGCCGGGCCTGGCCCCGGCCTCGCTGCACCGGCTCTGGGAGCACCACGCCCGTGGCGGCACCGTCGCCAGTATCTGCGCCGGAGCCGACCTGCTCGGCCAGGCCGGACTGCTCGACGGCCGCCGCTTCACCACCCATCACGAGTTGCAGGACGAGCTGGCCCGTCGCTACCCCGGCGGTGTGCTGGTCCGCGATGTCCTCTTCACCACCGACGACCGCGTGGTCACCTCGGCCGGCATCGCCAGCGGCATCGACCTGGCCCTGCATCTGCTCGCCACCCGGCACGGCCCCGCAGTCGCCGCCCGGACGGCCCGCGACATGGTGGTCCACACCCGGCGCAACGGCCACGAACCGCAGGCCAGCGCGATGCTGCGACACCGCTCCCACCTGGACGACACCGTCCACCGGGCGCAGAACCTGATCGACGCCCGCTTCGCCGACCCGCTGCCCCTGGCCCAGCTCGCCGCCACGGTAGGAGTCAGCGAGCGCACCCTCACCCGCCTCTTCACCCGGGCGACCGGCGGTCTCACCCCGCTGCGCTACCAGCAGACCCTGCGTCTGGAACGCGCCGAGCACCTCATCGGCCACGGCTCCACGGTGGAAGCCGCAGCCCGCGCCGTCGGCTTCGAGGACGCCCGGATGCTCCGGCGGCTGCGGACCAGGGTGGCGTGACCGCCGACGTACGGACCGGCGCCTACCCGGCCGGCTGCTGCTGGGTGACGCAGTGGATGCCGCCGCCGCCCGCGCCGATGCTGTCGATGTCGAGCTGTTCGACCACCCGGTCGGGGAACAGGGCGGACAGCGTGTCGTACGCGGCGACGTCGGCGCCGCTGTCGCCGAACTGGGCCGAGATCACCGCACCGTTGCAGAGGTAGTAGTTGGCGTAGGAGCCGACGAAGTTCGGGTTCGTCGAGCGGATCAGGTTGTAATCGGGCCCCTGGAGCCGGGTGACCTGGATGGGGAGGCCCTGGGCGTCCGTCGCTGCGGACAGGATCCGGTACTGCTGGCGTTCGTCGTTGGACCAGACGTCCGTGTCGGTCGCGAGCGGGAGTTGGACGAGACCCGTCGCGTCGGCCAGGAACCTCGAGGTCGAGTCGACGTGGTCGTCGGTGATGTCCTGGCCGCTGATCCCGTCGAACCAGATCACCTTTGACGCTCCGTAGGCCGCGCACATCGCGGCCTCGATCTGCGCCTGCGCCATGTTCGGGTTCCGGTTCGGGTTGATGATGCTGCTCCTGGTGGCCATGAGCGTCGCGTCGCCGTCCGTCTCGATCGCGCCGCCCTCGCACACCAGGCCCGCAGCGGTGAAGGGCACACCGACGTAGGCCGCGATTCGTCGGGCAACCTGGGCGTCGTTGCCGTGCGGATTCTGCTTGTTGCCCCAGCCGTTGAAGTTCAGGCCGACCGCGTCGAGTCCACCCGCTCCGTCGAGCCGGAAGACCGGACCGGTGTCGCGCATCCAGCAGTCGTCGACCGGAATCGTCCCGGTCACCGTCACGGCCGGGCCGCACGTCGCCCGGGCCTTGGCGACGCTGGCCGGGTTCGCGCACATGAAGACCGGCTCGTACTGCGCGATCGTTCTCGCGACGAGCGCGATGTTCGCCTGGACACCGACCAGGGCCCTCCTCCAGATGGTCGTGCTCTCGGGCCAGGCCATCCAGGTGCGGGTGTGCGGCACGGTGTCGATCGGGACGGCGAGGGCCGACCCGGACGCGGCGGCGGCTACCGCCCGTCCGGCCACCCGCCCGGCGGGCCGTACCGCAGCCCGGGCCGTACCGCCGGCCGCCGCCCACGCGGCCCCGACCGCAGTCAGCCCTGCGGCAGCCAGAACCTTCCTTCTGCCCGGCATCCATCCCGGCAACGCGCCGGGTGAGAGCCGGGGTTCAGCGTGATCGTTCATCTCTGAAGGACTCTGTCGGTGATCTTGGGATTCTCCGGCGGACGGGACTGATCGTCGGGCAAGATCGGCTGGGTTTCCAAGGTCGTCCCCCCCCTTCCGCGAG
>NZ_JARXZC010000019.1 GCF_029894335.1 Kitasatospora sp. MAP5-34
GACGAGGGCGAGGCGGAGGTGGGTGGGTGGTTGTTGGGTTTCGGTGGCGGTGAGGAGCATGTCGAGGAGGGTGGGGACGCTGTTCCAGATTGTGATGTGGTGACGGTTGGTCAGTTCGAGCCAGGCTTGGGCGTCCCGGCGTTGGTCTTCGTGGATGAGGACGAGTGCGCCGCCGGCTGAGAGGGGGCCGAAGATGTCGTAGACGGAGAGGTCGAAGTCGAGTGCGGAGACGGCGAGTACGCGGTCGTCGGGGCCGACGGTGTAGCGGTCGTTGATGTCCTGGACGGTGTTGAGTGCGGCGTGGTGGGTGATTTCGACGCCCTTGGGTTCGCCGGTGGAGCCGGAGGTGAAGATGACGTAGGCGAGCGCGTCACCCGCCACCGCCACCGGACCCGCCAACGGCTCGTACTCGTCGCAGTCCGCGACGGACAGCACGGCGACCCCTTCGGGCGCCTGTTCCTGCCGCGCCGTGCTGGTCAGCACGCAGTCGACCCCGGCGCCACGGTAGAGCCGCGCGCGCCGTGCGGCGGGCTGGTCCACCCCCACCGGCACGTACGCGGCGCCGGCCGCCAACACGCCCAGAACCGCCGCGAGTTGATCCGGACCCTTGGGCAGGTGCACCGCCACCGCGCTGCCCGGACCGACGCCGTACGCGCCGAGCAGCGCGGCGATCCGCCTGGCCCGGAGCGCCAGTGCGCCGTAGCCGAGCCGACCGCCGAGCCGACCGCCGGGCGCGCCGTCCCAGAGGCAGGCCGTCCGGTCCGGCTCCCGCTCGGCGCGCGCGAAGAACGGCTCGTGCAGCGCGCTGCTCGGCAGCGGCCCGGCCGTGGCGTTGACGCGGGCCCGGACGGCGCGCTGCGCCGCAGGCAGCAGGTCGGGTACGGGCGCGTCCCAGTCGGAGTCGGCGAGCCAGTCCAGCAGGCGTCCGTACGCGGCGAACATCGCGTCCAGGACACCGGACGGCAGCAACTGCTCCACCGCGTCCCAGTCGTAGTGCAGCCCCTGGGCCGAGTCGTAGACCTGGTTGTCGAGCCAGGTCTGCGGGGTCTGCGAGACCCCCCAGACCCGGGGCAGCAGCCACTCGGCGAGGTCGAGCGACAGGCCGCGAGGGGTGCCCAGCGCACTGGTGAACACCACCGGCATCGCACGGTCCGGTACGCCCTCGGACCTGGCCAGCTCGCGTGCCACCCGGACCGCCGACCAGGCGCGGTGGCTCAAGTCCCTTCCCAGGCGCTGCTGCAGAGCGCGTGCCCGGTCGAGGAAGCCGGCGCCCGGCTCGGGCTGGTAGGCGACGAGCAGCAGTGAGGTGAAGTCGCCCACGATGTCGTCGACGGCCGGATGGACCTCCTGCCGGTCGAACAGCGTCAGGTTGACCGTGAGATCGGTACGGGTACTCCAACGCCCGAGCACCTCGGCATAGCCGGCCAGCAGGACGGCCGACGGCGTCAGTCCGTGCGCCCGGGCCTGTGCGGCGACGGCCTGCCAACGGGCCGTCGGCAGCAATCCCGACCGTCGGACGAAGTGTGGCGCGGTGACCTCCGACGGGTGGGCGGCGAGCGGCAGTTGGGGCGCCGGCGGCAGGTCGGTGAGCCGGTCCGTCCAGTACCGCTGGGCGGCGTCCAGCTCGGTGGGGGAGGGCGCGATTTGCAGCAGGTAGTCGCGGAACGACAGGCCGTCGACCGGCGGGAGCGAGGCGTCCGGAGCCCGGTAGAGCTGATCGAGCTCGGTGAGCACGATCATCATGCTGCGCCCGTCGAGCACGATGTTCTCCAGGCTCACCCCGAGCCGGACGCGCTGCTCCCCGTCCTGCTGGTAGACCAGCGCTCGCAGGTCGATCAGCGGCCAGTGAGCCGGGTCGCGAACCTGGTGCGACATGGCCGCGCGGAACGCGGCGAGTGCCTCCTCGGCGGTCCCGGAGAGCGCCCGCTCGACCGGGATCGTCACCTGGGGGACGTCAGCGAGGATGCGTTGGTCGCCGTGCTCGTCGAAGACGGCCCGCAGCATTTCGTGACGCTCGATCAGCTGGTTCCAGGCCGCTTCGAGACGGCCGAGATCGAGCCCGGTGCCGTCGAACTCGACGTAGTAGTGAGCGCCCACCCCGCCCAGCGGCAGACTGGCGGCGCGGCCGGTCCAGTAGGCGCGTTGCACGTCGGTGGGTGGGAAGGGGTCGTGACGGTGCTCGGGATCGGCGACGACGGTGGTGACCGGTCCGTCCGATACGCGGGTCACGCGTGTGGCGAGATCCTTCAGGACAGGGGACGAGAACACAGCGGACAGTTCCACGGACAGCCCGGCGTTGCGCAGTCGGCTCACCAGGCGGGTGGCCAGCAGCGAGTCACCGCCCAGGCTGAAGAAGCTCTGCTCGCGGCTCACCCGGGTGAGGCCGAGCACCTCGCACCAGACAGCGGCCACCGCGATCTCCACCGGACCGCTCGGCGGCTCGCCGGCCGTCGGGTCGGCGGGCCCGGCGGCGGGTAGCAGGCGCGCCAGCTCCGGGTGGTCGACCTTGCCGTTGGCGGTGAGTGGTAGGGCAGTGGTGCCGAACACCTGGTCCGGGATCATCGCGGCAGGCAGTCGGGCGGCGAGCCAGTCCCGGATCTCGGCCTCGGTGGGCAGCCCGGCGGCCGGGGCCCTGGTGGCGCGCAGCAGTACGTGCCCGTCGGGGAGGGCCGTCGAACCCTGGCCGCCGCCGGGGTGGGCCGGGGACGGGTCGAGGCCGGTCTCCGCCAGCAGGCGGCGCCAGTCCGCGACCGGCAGCAGCGGGGTGCGGCGTTCACGGCGGGCCGGGTCGAGCCGGGTGAAACCGAGGGTCGGCAGGGCGGCGGCGATCAGGGCGAGCGGCGGGAGTACCGTCCGCTCCAGCGCCAGCAGTAGCCCGCCGGGCGCGAGCAGCAGCGCGGCCAGCCCCACGCCGGTCGCCGGGTCGGCGTACGCGTGCAGGGCGTTGTCGGTCACCACCACGTCGAATCGGCTCAGAAGCTCGCCCGTCAGTTGATTGTTCGTCAACTGACGGTAGGTGAACTCACCTGGGAGATTGGCAAGTAGCTCCGCCGCCGCTCCGAGTCTGGTACTGGACTCGTCGAGCAAGGTGTAGTGGTGGCGGCCGTGTTCGGTGGCCAGTCGCAGTGCGGTGCGCCCGCCACCGGCTCCGAGTACGGCTACCTCCAAGGCTGGCACCCCGTTGGGGAGTTCGGCGGCCAGCGCGTCCAGCGCGCGATCCGCGCCGGGAGAGCAGGCGGCGAGCGATTCGGGCGCCAGCAGCGGGTCGTCGACCAGCGTGAGGGGATCCAACTCGCCTCGTACGGCGGCGGCGAGGTCCGCCAGCCGCTGCTCGAGCCGCTCCGCGACCGTGGCGAGCTTTCCGGTGAAGGGCACCGGGGTGGGGTCGGGACGGCGGGTGATGGCGTAGCCGTGCGGAGACCGCGTAAGCACACCACGGGTGGCGAGCCAGTCGAACCAGAGCCGGAGCAGCGGCTGCCACTCGGGCAACGCGCCCCAGTTCCGGGCCAGTTCGGCGAGTGGGGTGGGTGTGGAGGTGACTCCTGCTTCAGCGGCTGCGAGGCGGGCGAGGAAGGACTCGACCACGCGGGCTTCGGGGTCGGTCAACTCGGCTTCGGTCAAGTCGGCTTCGGTCCACTCCACTTCGAGGGCGTCAGGTTCGGGTCCGTCCACCGTCCGCGGGCCCGGCACCGAGCCGCAGGCGGTGTCGACAGTGTCGGCAGGGTCGACGGGTTCGACGTGGCCGGCTGTGCGGCCGGGCCCGGCCTTCGGCGTGGCCACCGCCACCAGCCGCTTGGCCGCGCCGTCGCCGACCGTGAGGACCGTGCACCGGCCGATCGCGGGGTGCGCCTGGAGCGCGGCCTCGACCTCGCCCAGCTCGGTGCGTACGCCACGGATCTTGACCTGGCGGTCGATCCGGCCCAGGAACTCCAGCGTGCCGTCAGGCCAGTACCGTCCCCGGTCACCCGTCCGGTACCAGCGGCCACCCTCGTGGGTGACGAACCTGTCCGCCGTGAGTGCCGGGTCACCGAGGTAGCCGAGTGCCACGCCCGCGCCTCCGATCCACAGCTCGCCGGCCACCTGGTCGGGGCGGTCGGCGCCGTTCGGTCCGACCACCCGGAAGCGCTGGTTGCGCAGGGGGAACCCGTACGGGACGGACGTCCAGGTCGCGGGGATTTCGGTCACCTCGAACAGGTTCGACCAGATCGACGCCTCGGTCGCACCGCCGAGGGCGACGAAGCGGCAGGTCTTGCTGGTCTGCTGGGCGAGCCGCCCGGGCAGGTCGAGGCCGATCCAGTCGCCGGACACCAGCGCCAGCCGCAGCCGCAGCCGTTCCGGGTCCGGTTCGACCCCGGTCGCGGTCGCGGTTTCGGTTGCGGTGAGCAGCATGTCGAGCAGGACCGGCACCGAGTTCCAGATCGTCACGCGATGACGCGCGATCAGCTCGGCCCAGGCCAGGGGGTCGCGCCGCTGCGCCTCGCCTACGAGCACCAGGGCGCCGCCGGCCGACAGCAGACCGAAGATGTCGTAGACCGACAGGTCGAAGTCGAGCGCGGAGACACCGAGCACCCGGTCGGCGGGACCGACCGCGAAGCGTTCGCCCAGGTCATCGATGGTGTTGACGGCCGCGTCGTGGGCCACCGAGACGCCCTTCGGCTCGCCGGTGGTGCCCGAGGTGAAGATCACGTAGGCGGGCGCATCGGCCGGCACCGGAACGGGCCCCGCGAGCGGCGGGTGCTCGCACGCCGTCGCGATGTCGAGCGCCGACACTGCTACCGGGAGGCCGTTGTCAGCACCGGGCCCGGCCACCAGCAGCCGGACACCGGCTCGTTCCAGGATCCGTTGCCGCCGCCGGGCGGGCTGGTCGATGCCCACGGGTACGTACGTGCCGCCGGCGGCGAGCACCCCGAGCACCGCCGCGATCTGATCGGCACCCCGGGCAACCGAGACGGCCACGGCTTCGCCGACCTGTAGTCCGCGCTCGCGCAGCACGGCGGCCACGCCGAGCGCACGCCGCGCCAGCGTGCCGTAGCTCATCGCCGAGTCGCTGTTGCTGCCGCTGTCGCTTTCGGTGCCCCAGAGCAGTGCGGGGCTGTCCGGCTGCTGCACGGCGCGGTCGAAGAAGCCCTCGTGCAGGCGACGGCCCGAGCGTGGCATGGCGGTGGCGTTGGCACGCGCGCGGACGGCCAGCTGCCGGGGCAGCGGGGCCGGTCGGGCGGGCCCGGTCCAGCCCGCCTCCTCGGCGTCCTCGGCGTCCTCGGCTTTCTCGGAGGCGAGGCGGTCGACCAACTCCCGGTAGCTGTCGAACATGTCGTCGACCAGCCCGGCTGGGAAGAGGTCGTCGACCGAGTCCCAGCACAGCTCGACGCCACCCCGCGACTCGTACACCTGGTGGTCCAGCCATACCTGTGGGGTCTGCGAGATCATCCAGCCCAACTCGCCGATGGTCGACCGTACTTCGCTCTCGACGAGTTCGTCCCCCAGAGTGCAGGCGAATACGACGGGTGCGCGCCTCGGCTCGCCCCCGTGGGCACGGGCCAGGTCGCGCAGCACCTCCACGCCGGAGTAGGCGCTGTGCGCGGCGGCGGCTCTGAACTCGGCCTGCAACGAACGGGCGCGCTCCAGGAACGGCACTTCGGTGGAGACGTCCACTGTGAGCAGCAGAAGATTGGTGAAATCGGCCACCATGCCCTGGACGGCCGGGTGGACCGCGTCGCGGTCGAACAGCGGCAGGCTGAGCAGGAATCGGGGGCTTTCGCTGAACGCTCCGAGCACCTCGGCGTACGCGGCGGCGAGCGCCATCGCCGGAGTCGTACCGCCCTGGCGCGCGCGGTGGCTGAACCGTTGCCAGGCGTCTGGCTCCAGGCGGTGCCGTCGCCGGGTGAAGCGAGGCCTGCCCAGCCGGGCCGGGTCGGCGGCCAGTGGCAGGCCCGGCCCGTCCGGGAGTTCGGCGAGGCGGCCCTGCCAGTACGCCTGCGCTTCCCGGTGCGCTTCGGCGCGGTGGGCCGAGCGGTCGGCGAGGTAGTGCGCGAAGCAGAAGTCGTCTGCCGGCTCGGGGAGTTGAGGGGAATCGGGTGAGCCGTAGGCGCGGGCGAGGTCGGCCAACAGGATCCTGATGCTCTCGACATCCGCGACCAGCAGATCGATACCGAGGTGGATGCGGGTGGCGCCACCGGGCAGCAGCGAGAGCTGGACATCCAGCACCTCGCCCAGCTCCACGCGGAGCCGCTGGTGCGAGAGGGCGTCCCGGACGGCTGCCAGCCGCTCGGACGCCGGCTGCTCCGGCAGGTCCCGGAGCTCGTGCACCACCAGGCCGGGCCACCGGCCGGTCGGCATGATCTGCTGACTGCCGTCCGCCAGGAAGCGGGCCCGGAGCATGCCATGGCGGGCGATCACGGCGCGTACGGCGGTTTCGAGCCGCTCGGGGACGATGCCCGAGCCGTCGAACTCGAAGTAGGCATGGCAGCCCACCGAGCCGAGCACCTGGTCGTCGCGCCGCCCGATCCAGTAGGCGTGCTGAACCGGCGTCAACGGGAAGGGCGCGACCGGATCGACCTCCGCGACGCCCGTCCCGCCGACCCTGGCCGTCCCGTCGGCCGTGCTGCTCCCGCCGACCCCGCCCGTCCTACCGACCCCGCCCGTCCCGCCGACCCCGTCCGTCCCGTCCGCTGCGGCGGACGCGCTCTGCGACCGTGGTTCCGGCACGTGCGCGTCGGTCAGGGCCGACCACTCGGCGATCGTCGGGCATTCCGCCAGCGTGAGGAAGGTGACCGGGACGCCCTGTCGGCGCAGCCAGCCGGCCAGGCTCATCAGCCGGATCGAGTCCATGCCGAGCTCGGCCAGGTTGGCGGTGTCCCCGAGGTCCTGCGGCCTGCAGTCGAGCAGGCCGGCGACCGCATTTCTGATTGCGTCCGGTGCAATCGATTGGCGGAGGGCCGGTAGCGCCTCATGTTCGGTGGCCGAAATCCCATGCTGCGGTGAAAGCATCCCTCGCCCATCGCTCGGATAGCAGTGTACTTGTCCTACTGCGCCACATCGAAGGTTGTCCGTCCAGAAACTAATACACCAACCTTCCCGCTTCCGGCAAAAGCTGTCCCCGTGTGCGGTGCTGAATGAAAATGGCGCTAAAGTGTGGCGGGGCCCGCCAGTTGGATTGTGGACGACTGCATGCGGCCTCTCAATGCGGCTACTCATGGAATATTCGGATAAGTGGGATGAAATCCAGAGCGGGCACCCTTGATGCACTACTGCGCGAGCAGGCCGGGCGGCGCCCCGATCGGCCGGCGCTGGTCTCGCCCGCCGGGCACGTCACCAGCTACGGCGAGCTCGACCGCGCCGTCGGGCGGCTGGCCGGGCGACTGGCCCGGCTGGGCCTGGTGGCCGGCGACCGGATCGTCGTTCAACTCCCCAACTGCGTCGAATTCATACTTCTGATCTTCGCCCTTTTTCGCCTGGGGGTGATTCCGGTCCTCGCCCTGCCGGGGCATCGTAGAAGCGAGATCGATCATCTGTGTAAGATGACCGAGGCGGTGGGCTACGCCATCCCTCGCAGGCATGCCGGATTCGACTTCATTCCCCTGGCGGAGGAGGTGCGCCGGGGGAATTACGGGCTGCGCCATATCCTGGTCGAGGGGAACACGGACAGACCTCTCGCCGCGCATTCCGACGACGTATTCCTACTTCAGGGTGATACCGATCTCCCGCCCGGTCGGGAGGAAACCGAATTCCCCGGACCGAACTCGGCGGACCTGGCGCTGCTCCTGTTGTCGGGTGGGACGACGGGTACGCCGAAACTCATTCCCAGGACGCACCGGGACTACGTCTACAACGTCACGGAGAGTGCCGCACTGTGCGGCCTGGACGAGGCCGGCGTCTACCTGGCGGCGCTGCCCGTCGCGCACAACTTCGCTCTCGGCTGCCCGGGCGTGCTGGGCACGCTGGCGGTCGGTGGCACGGTCGTGCTCGCCCCGGACGCGGCCCCGGACCAGCTGTTCCCGCTGATCGAACGGCAGCGGGTGACGGTGTCCGCGCTCACTCCGCCACTGCTCACGCTCTGGCTGGCGGAGGCCGCCTGGACCGAGGCCGACCTGTCCAGCCTGCGCCTGCTGCAGGTCGGTGGCGCCAGGTTGAGCCGGGCCGACGCCGCGCGGGTCGGGCCGGAGTTGGGCTGCCGGCTCCAGCAGGTGTTCGGCATGGCCGAGGGCCTGCTCTGCTTCACCCGGCCCGATGATCCCGAGGAGACCGTGTTCTCCACCCAGGGCCGCCCCCTCGCGGCAGCGGACGAACTCCGGGTGGTGGACGGCGACGACCACGAGGTCGCGCCCGGTGACGTCGGCCGGCTGCTCGTACGCGGCCCGTACACGATCCGGAGCTACTACCGGGCACCCGAGTACGACGCCACCGCCTTCACCACGGACGGCTACTACCGCACGGGCGACCTGGTACGGATCACTCCGACCGGCCACCTGGTCGTCGAGGGGCGGGTCAAGGACGTCATCAACCGGGGCGGCGAGAAGGTGCCCGCCGCCGAGGTCGAGGACCACCTGTCGGCCCACCCGCTGATCGCCCAGGTCGCGCTCGTCGGTATGCCGGACGGACTGCTCGGTGAACGGACCTGTGCGTACGTCGTACCGCAGGGCACCCCGCCGGCCCTGGGTGAGCTGGCCGCCTTCCTGCGCGGCCGGGGGCTGGCCGCGTACAAGCTGCCCGACCGGCTCGAGGTCGTGGACGTGCTCCCGCGTACCGGCGTGGGCAAGGTCGACAAGCGCGAACTCGCGACCGGTATCGCCGCGAAACTGCGTGCGGAACGCCTCGCGCGCGCGTGAATCCGACCGTGCGTGCATCCGACCAGCGTGATCCGACCGCGCGTGAATCCAACAGAGCGAAGAGCCGTGAGGGAGAAGCCATGACTCCACGTCAGCACTACCGGGAGACCGAGGTCGACGCACCGCACGACCCGCTGCTGGTGGCCGCGCGACTGGCCAGGTCGCACCGGGGCGAGACCCAGGTCGTCCATGAGCGGGGCGACACCTGGAGCTTCGGGGTGGGAACGCTGGCGGAGATCGTGGTCGACCGGCAGCTCGTCCACTACGTCTGCGGCGCGGACCGGCGCAGTATCGTCTGGCACGGCCGGCCCCTGCCCGTGGTCGCCGCCCTGCTCGACGGGCTGCCGGTGGAGGGCTGGCGCGCGTACGGCTGGGCGGCGTTCGACCTGGCGGCCGCCGAGGCCGGCGGGTTCCCGGACGGATTTCCTGATGGTACGTCAACTCCGCTTCTGCACCTGATTGTCCCAAGGGACGAGGTCAGGTTGACGGCCGGTCGGGCGCTGCTCCGGACCACCGGCCAGGACGCACCGGCCCGGCTCGCCGCGCTGATCTCCGAAACGCCGACCGGTCCCGGCCCGGCGGGGGGTGTGCCCGGGCTCGATCTGGCTGCCGACGGCGGCCAGTACCGGAAGTTGGTGGCCGAGGTGCTGGCCGACATCGCCGCCGGATCGGTCGACAAGGTCGTGCTCAGCAGGGTCGTCCCGGTGCCCGGCGCGATCGACCTGGTGGACACCTTCGTACTCGGTCGGCTCAACAACACCCCGGCCCGGTCGTTCCTGCTCGACCTGGGCGGCCTGCGGGCGGCCGGCTTCAGCCCGGAGCTGGTCGTCACGGTCTCCGCCGACGGCCTGGTACGGACCCAGCCACTGGCGGGCACCAGGGCCCGCACCGACTCCGCCGCCGAGAACCAGCGGCTGCGCGCCGAACTGCTCGGCGACGCGAAGGAGATCCACGAACACCGGATCTCGGTGGAGGCCGCGCGCGAGGAGCTCGGCACGGTGTGCGAGGCCGGCAGCGTCACGATCGACGAGTACATGGTCGTCAAGGAGCGCGGTACCGTGCAGCACCTGGCCTCGGGGCTCTCCGGCCGGCTCTCGGCGGGTTTGAACTGCTGGGACGCGTTCACCGCGCTGTTCCCCGCGATCACCGCCACCGGCGTGCCCAAGCCCGCCGCCGTCGCCGCCATCCGACAGTACGAACAGGCTCCACGTGAGATGTACGGGGGCGCGATGCTGACCGTCGACGCCACCGGCGCGCTCGATGCCGCTCTGGTGCTGCGCGCGGTGTACGAGGAAGCCGGACAGGCCTGGCTGCGCGCGGGGGCGGGGATCGTGGCGCAGTCCGTCCCGGCACGCGAGCTGGAGGAGACGTGCGAGAAGCTGCGCAGCGTTGCGGCGTATCTGGTACCTGCCCGCACGTCCTAGCGCCCGGCGCTCCGCCTGGCCCCGGTCTGCGGCGTTCAGGCTGTGAGCAGTGCGGCGGCGGGCATTACGTGACGGCGGGCATTACGTGACGGCGGCTCCATCCGAGTCGGATGGAGCCGCCGTCATTGCGGAAGAAGGGGTGGATCAGCTCTCGACGACGCCGGAGGCCGCGATCTCGATCTTGGCGCGGGTGGAGCCCGAGGGGGAGCCCAGCTTCTCGATCTGCTGGACCAGCTCGGAGCCCTCGACGACCTCGCCGAAGACGACGTGCTTGCCGTCGAGCCACGGGGTGACGACCGTGGTGATGAAGAACTGCGAGCCGTTGGTGTTGCGGCCGGCGTTCGCCATCGACAGCAGGAACGGGCGGTCGTGCTTCAGCTGGAAGTTCTCGTCCGCGAACTTCGCGCCGTAGATGCTCTTGCCGCCGGTGCCGTTCTGGTTGGTGAAGTCGCCACCCTGGAGCATGAACTCCGGGATGACGCGGTGGAACGGCGAGCCCGCGTAGCCGAAGCCGTGCTGGCCGGTGGCGAGCTCGCGGAAGTTCTGGGCGGTCTTCGGGACGACCTCGTCGAAGAGGTTGAAGACGATACGGCCGGCGGCCTCGCCGTTGATGTTGATGTCGAAGTAGACGTTGCTCATGGGGTCCATCCTGTCACTACCCGCACGCGGGTGCGGTAGGTGGTCGACGGTTTCACGCTGTCGGACGCCCCGGGGGTGTCGACTTGTCGCTGATCCGGGCGGTGCGCTGCCGCCGCCCGGGCTGGTGCAGGTGACGGCGATGCCGAGGAACCGGGGCTGCCGGTCCGCTCCGCGCCGGTCGTTCCGGCCGAGGTGGCGGGGCGGGTCGGTCCTGTTGAGCCGGGGGCGCACGATGGTAGTGAGGGCGCAGGCTCTCGACACCACCGGCAAACGACCAGCGGCTGACCGGGTACCGGCCGCCGCGGGACAGAGGACCCCACCATGGCCACTTTGGCTCTCGACGCCACGGCAGTGGAGAAGCTCGTCTCCGCCGCGGCGGCCGCCCCCTCCATCCACAACACCCAGCCCTGGCACTACCGGCCGCGCCCCGAGACCGCCACCCTTGAGGTGCGGGCCGCCCGCGAACGCGCGGTTCCGGACACCGACCCCGGGGGCCGCGCACTGCACATCTCGGTCGGTGCCGCCGTGTTCAACCTGCACACCGCCGCCCGCCACCTCGGCTGGTCGCCGGAGGTGCGGTTGCTGCCGGACCCGGCCGAACCCGACCTGCTGGCAGCCGTCAGGCTGGATGCCCGCTCCGCCGCCGCGCTGCCCGCCACCGACGAGCTGTACCAGGCCATCTGGCACCGGCACACCATCCGCACCCCGTTCACCGGCCCCCCGGTCCCCGCCGCCCTGCTCGACGAGCTGGTCGAGGCCGCCCGTGCCGAGGACGCGACGCTCTACCTGCCGAGCCCCGAGGAGACACACCGGCTGCTGGAACTGACCGCCGAGGCCGAGCGGCGTAGCACCACCGACCCGGCGCGCAGCGCGGAGAGCCGCAGCTGGATCCAGGGCCCGGGCAGCGAGCCGTACGGTATCCCGGCCTCCGCGCTCGGGCCGCAGGACTCCGCCGGACAGTTGCCGATGCGGGACTTCGCCGCTCTCCGCCCGGCCGAGCACATCCCCGCCGCTCCCTTCGAGGCCGAGCCTTGCATCACCGTCCTCGCCACCGACCACGACCGGCCGGCCGACTGGCTGCGCACCGGGATGGCGCTGGAGCACGTCCTGCTCCTGGCCACGGTGCACCAGGTGCGGGCCTCCCTGCTGCACCAGGCCATGGAGTGGCCCTACCTCCGCTGGTCCACCCGTGACCCGGAGCGCGGGCCCGGGCACGTACAGATGCTGATCCGCCTCGGGTACGGACCGGAGGGTGCGGCCACGCCCCGGCTGCCGGTGTCGCGGGTGCTGGACACCGACACCTGAGGAGGTGTCCGACGGCGCGCCGTACCGATCCAGCACCCGCCGACCGGAAGAATCCGAAGTCGATCGACTTCGACGGACGGACGAACGGACGGGAGGAGGTGGACGGTCGTGGATGAGAACACCGCGCCCAGTGACGAGTCGGCCGGGGTGTCGGCCGGCCCCGGCGGCATCGGCCGGCGCATCGCGCTGCGGAGCCAGGCGCTCGGGCTCACCGGCGAGCAGGTGGCGAAGCGGGCGGGGATGTCCCCGCGCTACCTCCAGCACCTGACAGAAGTCGGCACGGACTTCGACCCCGGGGCCCTCCTGCGGGTGGCCGCCGTCCTGCAGGTGACATACCGGGAGCTGCTGGAAGGCCGTACGGACGCTCCGCCGGGGCAGGCTCCGGCCGCGCCGCACCCGGTACTGATGAAGCTCACGACACCCGAATGCTGGGACAGGCTCGGCGAGCACGGAATCGGGCGAGTGGCCCTGTCCGGCGACGCCGGGCCCGCCGTTCTGCCGGTGAACTACCTCGTGGACTCGGGCACGATCGTCTACCGGACGGCACCCGGCCACGTGACGGCGGCGGCCGTGGGCCACGAGGTCGCCTTCGAGGTCGACCACGTGGACGACCAACTGAGCCAGGGCTGGAGCGTCCTGATCGTCGGCACGGCCGAACACCTCACCGACCCGGACACCGTCCAGCGGCTCGCGGAAGTGGACGAGGCCAAGCCGTGGGCGGGTGGCGCGCGAAACCTGTGGATCCGTGTCGTTCCGGCCCGGGTCACCGGCCGCCGCATCGGCACCCTGTGACCTTCACCTGGCAGGGCGGCTCTGCGCCTGCCCTGCCAGGTGCGCGAGCGGCGTCGGCGCGGCGGCCCACCGCCCGGTCCGGCGCCTGGGGCGCTCCCGTTCCCGCTGCCGCCGACCGCCGGGGCGGCCGTCGACGGGCAGACGGAGGGTCAGTTCCGGGCGGTCGCCGGTCGCGGGGTGGTGGTGACCGGGGTCGGGACGGCCCGGCGGCCCGGGACAAGGAGGGCGGCCAGGGCGGCTGCCAGGCAGAACATGGCGAGCAGGGCGAAGCCGTTCGTGTAGCCCGACGCGTAGGGGCGGCCGGAGGGCTGGAGGTGGCCGGTGACCAGGCCGGTCATCAGGGCGGCGCCGATGGAACCGCCGATGGTGCGGATGTTGGCGTTCATGCCGGTGGCCGCGCCGGTCTGCGCCGCCGGGACACTCTGGACGATCAGGTTGCTCATCGAGGCGAAGGCCAGCCCGATGCCGAGGCCGAACACGCCTGCCGCCAGGGCGACCTGCCACGGCTGACCGTGCCAGGCGGCGAGTATCGCGCACGCGACGGAGCCGAGGACGGCGCCCGTGGTGAGCTGCGCCTTGGCGGGGAAGCGGCCGGCCAGCCGTCCACTGAGGACGCCGGCGACGAACATGGCCACGAGCATCGGCAGCATCAGCAGTCCGGCACCCGTGACGCTCGCCCCGAACCCGTAGCCCGCCGAGGACGGGGTCTGCGCGAACCCGGGGAGGAACGCCCAGACCGCGTACATGCCGCCACCGAAGAGCAGCGCGGCGGTGTTGGTCGTCCAGACCGCCGGCAGGCGCATGATGCGCAGGTCGATCAGCGGGTTGCGCGAGCGGGCCTCGGCCAGGCCCCAGAGGGCGAAGAGGACGACGGCCGCCGCGAGCAGGAGGATCACGGTGGCGGAGCCCCAGCCCCATTTCGAGGCCTGGCTGATGGGCAGCAGCAGCGCCACCAGCCAACCCGAAAGCAGTATGGAGGAAAGCCAGTTGACGCTTCCTTCGGTACGGTTCGGCGACTCGGGCACGTACCGGTGGGCGATCAGTGCGGTGATCGCGACGATGATCACGGGGAACCAGAACAGCCAGCGGTAGTCCAGCGCGCCGACGATCGGTCCGGCCAGGACCATGCCGAGGCCGCTGCCCACCGCGATGACAGCGGACAGGTTGCTGATGCTCGCGGGCACCCGTGCGGCGGGGAACTCGTCGCGGATGATGCCGAAGGAGAGCGGGAACAACGCACCGGCGATGCCCTGGATGACCCGGGCGACGATCAGCACGGTGATGTCGGGAGCGACGGCCGCGACGAGGCAGCCGACCAGGAGGGCGACGAGCGCCGCGACGAGTGTGCGCTTCTTGCCGACCAGGTCACCGACCCGGCCGAGGATCGGCGTGAAGATCGAGGCGGAGAGCAGATAGGCGGTCATCACCCACGTGACGGTGGCCTGTGAGGTGTGCATCGCGTGCTGCACCGTCGGCAGGGCGGGCGTGATCAGCGACTGGAGCAGGGCGAACACGCCTGCGCCGGTCGCGAGGACGCCGAAGGTGAGGCGATTGGAGTGCCGGTTCATCGAACCTTCTCGGGACGCGGGAGAGGGGCGGGCAACGGCCCCGGTGGTAAAGTGGAGGTGCGCCTCCAGATTAGCGGAGGCATCCCT
Organism: Kitasatospora sp. MAP5-34; assembly: GCF_029894335.1. Lineage (GTDB taxonomy): Bacteria > Actinomycetota > Actinomycetes > Streptomycetales > Streptomycetaceae > Kitasatospora. Next base: position 14,641 of record NZ_JARXZC010000019.1, read on the forward strand.
CCGTTTCAATCGGATATCCGAAATGAGGTCCTCGTGCCGGAACAGGTCGTCGTCGGCGACTTCCTCGCGGCCCAGCGTCCGCGCCGCGCCGACGCCGCGCGCAACTTCGACGCGCTGCTGGTCGCCGCCCGCGAGGCTTTCGCCGAGCACGGCGCGGAGGCCTCGCTGGAGGACATCGCCCGCCGCGCGGGTGTCGGCATCGGCACCCTCTACCGGAACTTCCCCACTCGCAGGCACCTGTTCGAGGCGGTCTACGCCAACGAGGTCGACGAACTGTGTTTGGTGGCCGAGGAACTGTCCGCCGAGCCGCCATGGGAGGCGCTGACCGGCTGGCTGCGCCGGTTCGTCGCCTACACCGTGACCAAGCGCGCCATCCGGGACGCACTGGAGGGGGAGGAGACCGGCGTCTTCCTGGCCTGCCGCCAGTCGATGTACGACGCGTGCACACCGCTGCTCGAACGTGCACAGGAGGCCGGGGAGGTGCGGTCGGACATGAGCATCGACGACCTGCTGCGTCTCGTCTCCGGCATCAGCTCGGTCGTCTTCCCCGACGACGAACAGCGTGACCGGGTGCTGGGGATCGCCCTGGACGGCGTGCGCGGCGTCCAGCAGATCGGCCGGTAGGCAGCCGATCAGCCACGGACCAGGGCGAGAGGAACTGCGCGATGCGGGAGCCTGCGGGCCAGTGGCCTGCCAGGGTGCCCGTGGTTGTTCGATAGTTGCGGGCGAGCACCGCGGCCTGGATCGGTAGCTCGCCCGCAACTACACGGTCAGTTACTGAAACGCCCGCCTCGGCTGTGCTGACATCCCCGAGTGAGCCTTGGTGTCACTTTCGCCAGAACAGGTGGTGCGTCACGCCGCTCGGGCTGGGCACGACCTCGAGGTGGAACCGGTCGAGCAGCTCATCGGGTGACTCCCAGAGTCGTACTCCGGACCCGAGCTTCACCGGCGAGACCACCACATGCATGGTGTCGACGAGGTCGGCGTCGAGGAACTGCCGGATGGTGGTAACCCCGCCGCCGAGTCGGACGTCCTTGCCCTGCGCCGCTTCCCGCGCCTGTTCGAGGACCGTGGCCGGGTCGCCCTCGACGAAGTGGAACGTGGTGTCGGAGAGCGTGAACGAAGGCCGCTTGTGGTGGGTCATGACGAACACCGGGGTGTGGAACGGGGGCACCTCGCCCCACCAGCCGAGCCAGTCATGGTCCTGCCAGGGCCCGCGCTGGGGTCCGAACTTGTTGCGGCCCATGATCTCGGCGCCGATGTTGCGGGCGAAGTCCCGCGTGAAGTAGTCGTCGAGACCACGGCTCCCGCCGGGCTCGGTGCGGATGGGCCAGCTCGCCGTGGCGCCGGCCCAGGAGAACAGCCTCCCGGGATCGACATGACCGAACGGCCTCTCGAGGGTCTGGTCCTCACCGGCACCGATCCCGTCACTCGAGACGGTGATGTTCTGGACTCTCAGTAGCTGAGCCACGTGTTCCTCCTGTGGTGTCGACAACGGTGGTGAGACTCTCCGGGCCGCGAAAACTCATCGCCGCGTCCGGCACAACAACGATCCCCAACGCTGCTTCGTCTCCATGCATCGTCTCCAGGATGGACCGGTATCCGATGTCGGACACTCCACAGGTCACGTCCGCTGGACCGGTGCGTTCGACGGCCTGCCGGGGAGTACCCCGGACGGCGCAGCCCGGTGGGCAGGCCGGGGGCGTGGTGTGTGACGGTGAGCGCGTGTCCACCTACTTGTTCCGGCTGGCCCAGTGGGCGTTCCGGCGACGGCGCCTGGTGCTGAGCCTGTGGCTCGTCGCCGCAGTTGCCACGATCGCCGTCTCGGTCGCGAGTGGTGGCAAGACGAACGACAACTTCACCATCCCCGGCACCGAGTCGCAGCGGGTCGTGGACCTGCTCACGGCCAAGCTGCCGGCCCTGGCCGGCGGTCAGACGCAGGTCGTCTTCGCCACGCACGGGGCGGCCAAGGTCACCGATCCGGGGCCGAAGGCCGGGATCGAGGCCTCGGTCGCGAATCTGGCAAAGGCCCCGCAGGTGGCCTCGGCCTCGGACCCGTTCCAGGCGAAGGCGGTCTCCCCGAACAGTCAGGTCGCGCTCGGCCAAGTGCAGTTCACCGCGCAGCCGGCCGACGTGACGGACGCCACGCTCAACGCGGTCCAGGCCGCCGTCGCTCCGGCCCGGGAGGCGGGCGTCCAGGTCGAGTACTCCGGCAGCGTCTACCCGGGCTGGCGACTCGCGCCGTCGGAACTCCCGGAACTCGTCGGCCTGGTCGTCGCGTTCATCATCCTGCTGATCACGTTCGGCGCGTTCGTGGCCGCCGGACTGCCGATCCTCACCGCGGTCATCGGCGTGGCCATCACCCTGACCGGCGTCACCGCCATCGCCTCGGTCGTCACCATCGCCTCCGCCTCGACGACCGTCGCCCTGATGCTGGGCCTGTCCTGTGGCATCGACTACGGCCTGTTCATCCTGTCCCGGCACCGCAACAACCTGCTGCAGGGCCGCGCGGTGGAGGAATCGGTGAGCCTGGCGGCCGGCACGGCCGGCAGCTCGGTGGTCTTCGCCGGACTGACCGTCGTCATCGCGCTCTGCGGCCTGTCCGTCGTCGGCATCCCCTTTCTGACCATCATGGGACTGGCCGCGGCCGCAGCGGTGGCCATCGCCCTGCTGATCTCGCTCACCCTGCTCCCCGCCATGCTCGGCTTCGCGGGCGAGAAGGTCACGAACTTCATCAACACACCGCTGCGCCCGGGGCATCACGAGGACGTCGCGGTGACGGCGGCCACCACACCTCAGAAGACCTCTGGCGCTGCTTGGGCCCGGTTCGTCGTCCGCTTCCGGATTCCGGTCCTGATCGGCGGCGTCGCCCTGCTCCTGCTGCTCGCGGTGCCGGCCCTGGACGTGCAGCTGGGACTGCCGAGTGGTTCCTCCAAGCCGACCTCCGACACCTCGCGCAGGGCCTATGACCTGACGACCGCAGCCTTCGGCCCGGGATTCAACGGCCCGCTCCAGGTGGTCGCGGACGGTGTCACCTCGCCCCAGACGGCGCAGACCATGACGACCACGCTGAGCGGGATCCCCGGCGTCGCGGCGGCAACCCAGGTGGCCCTCTCCAACGGGCTCGCGGTCATCCGTGTCGTCCCCACGACCGGCCCGAGCGACCCGGTCACCGCCGACCTGGTCCACACCCTGCGCGACAGTCGGGCCGTGATCGAGGGGACGAGCGGCGCGAACGTCCTCGTCGGCGGTGTCACGGCCTCCAACATCGACGTGTCCGCCAAACTGTCCTCGGCGCTGCCGGTGTTCCTGGTGGTCGTGGTCGGTCTGGCGTTCATCCTGCTGACGTTCGCGTTCCGGACGATCCTGGTCCCGATCAAGTCGATCGTCGGCTTCCTGTTGTCGGTCTCGGCCGCGTTCGGAATGCAGGTCGCGCTGTTCCAGTGGGGTTGGGGCCAGCGGGTCTTCGGCATCACCAAGGCCGAGACGATCAGCTTCCTGCCGATCATCATGCTCGCCATCATCTTCGGCCTCTCCAGCGACTACGAGGTCTTCGTCGTCTCCCGGATCAAGGAGGACTTCACGAAGACCGGTGACGCCCGGGGCGCCGTCGAACGCGGCACCGGTCTGTCGGCACGCGTGGTGACCGCTGCCGCGCTGATCATGTTCTCGATCTTCGTGGCCTTCATGTTCAGCAAGGATCCGACCATCAAGGCCATCGGCTTCAGCTTCGCGGCGGGCGTCTTCCTCGACGCCTTCGTCGTCCGCCTGACCCTGGTGCCCGCCGTACTGGCGATCGTCCGCTCGAAGGTCTGGTACCACCCGCAGTGGTTCGCCAAGTACGTCCCCGACCCCGACATCGAGGGCGAGAAGCTGGAACACCAGCTGGCCCAGGAATGACGGGGTCGTCGCCGGAGACAGGACAGCGGGTTTTACAGCAGCGTCCTCCAGAAGTACCAGAAGCGGTTCAGGATCAGCAGGGCGATCCCCGCGTACCAGAGGGCCGGCACCACCCAGTGGTAACGCCGGGTGAGCCGCGGGAAGTTGTGGAGGGTGGTGTACCAGCAGAGCGGTAGCACCACTGCCCACACGACCATGCAGTACGGGCAGAGCGCCCCGATCTCGTACAGCGCCTGGTAGATCAGCCAGCCGGTGAAGCCGAGCCCCAGCACGCTGCCCAGCTGGAGGCCCAGCCAGAACCAGCGCCGGTACGTCGCGCCCGCCAGCAGCCCGGCGCCGACGGCGATCAGTGCGCCGAACGCGGCCAGCCCCAGCAGCGAGTTGGGGAAGCCGAACGCCTCGGCCTGGGCCGTGCGCATCACCGACCCGCAGCTGATCACGGGGTTGATGTTGCAGTTCGGCGTGTAGTCGGGGTTCTGCAGCAGGCGGATCTTGTCGATGGTCAGGACGGTCGAGGCGGCCAGCCCCAGCACGCCGCAGACGACCAGCAGCACGGCGAAGCCTCGGCTTGCCGCTCCCGTGGATGAACCGGCTCCGGCCGGCGAACCAGCGCCCACCGGCGCAGCGGCGGAGATCGGGGTGCTCTGCGTCATGGTGTCAGCCTCCCGTGGTTCGGCGTACCAGCGCGGTGTACTGCTCGGGGGTGATCGGGGCGTTCTTGCTGTCGAACACCTGGAGCTGCTTGCCGTCGAGGATCAGGGTCGGGGTGCCCTGCACGCCGCTGTCGTTGAAGGTGGCGGCGACCTTGGCGGCCCAGGGCTTGTAGGTGCCTTCCGTGACGGCCTTGGTGAACGCGTCGGTCTTCAGCCCGGGCACCTTGCCCGCCAGGTCCAGCAGGTGGTTGACGTCGCCGAAGCCGTCCACCTGCTCCTCCGGCTGGTTGGCGAAGAGCACGTCGTGGAACTGCTTGAACTTGTCGACACCCTCGTTGAGCGCCGCCCCGGCAGCGGCCAGCGCGGTCGCGGAGCCCTTGCCGCCGAGGCCGTCGTCGAGGAAGGCCGCCAGGTGGTACTCGATCTTGTACGTGCCGTTGTCGGCGAGCTGCTGGACGGTCTTGCCGGTGGACTCCTCAAGCTTGCGGCAGATCGGGCAGCGGAAGTCCTCGTACACCTGGAGGGTGTGCGGGGCGTCCGCGCGGCCGTAGACGATCACGGTGCCGTCCTGGCCACCCGCGTTGGCGGGGGTGACGACGGGCGCCGAGGCGGTGGCGGTGGGCGCGTCGGTGGTGCGGGCCGTGCCGATGGCGACGGCGGCGGCGCCCGCGAGGGCGAGTACGGCGGCGATCGAGACGCCGACCACGACGCGGCGGCGGACGGTGTTGGCGCGGGCCTCGCGGCGCTGGGCCTCCGCCATGCGCTCGCGGGGGGACTGCTTCGTCCGGTGCTGCTTCGTCTGGTTCTGGGGGAGGGTCATGGTGGTCCGTCAACTCCTGGGAGTGCGGGCACGCCGCAGAGCCGCGCGTGGCGCGGGGGCATGCCTGAGGCAGGTGGGCTACGAGAGGTGAGCCGACGGATCGTCCGGCCGGGCGGTGCGGAACCGGGTGGCGTACGCCGTCAGCAGGCGAGCGCGAGAGCCGGCGGGCCGCGCCTGGGCGCAGGGGTGAGCACGACCTCGGACGGCCGGGGCAGCTCCTGCCCGGCGTCCGGTACGGGTGCCAGCGTCAGCGGGCAGCCCGGGAGCGGCGCGAGCAGCCGCAGCACACGCACCGGCGAGGCCAGCAACCGGCCCAGCGCGCGCAGCGCCTCGGCGAGCCCGCTGAGCGCCGCGTCGCCGAGCCGCAGCCAGAGCGCGGCCGAGAGGGCGAGCAGCAGGTGCACCATGAGTACGAGGGCCTGGGCGGTCGCGGGGTTGCCGGTGGCGAGGAACGAGCCGTTCACCGAGCCGCCGCCGCAGACCAGCAGGTCGACGCCGTGGCTGGGGGTAGCTGCGGCACAGGTGTCCTGGCCGAGGTTGAAGGCGGTGTTCAGCAGCAGCTCGACCGGTACCAGCACGGCCGCTATGTGCAGGAAACGCCGCTGGGAGCCGGCGGCGGCCAACGCGACCAGGAAGACGGCGGCCGTGGCCACGGCCACCAGGGTCAGCGGCAGCGCCCGCCCGGTGACGACGACATGCCCGAGCGCGGACAGCGGAACGGCGAGCGCGGTGAACACCGCTGCCCGCAGAGCCCTGGTCGCCTGGGTATCAGTCATCGCATCGGAGTATGTCATGGGGCGCGGCCCGGACACGAGAGGGCGGTAGCCCTCCGTTTACGACCGCGACGACTTAATGTGGCTGCATGGCGCAGCAGGCCGGTCGGACGGCGGGGGCGCTGCTGGCCGCCCGGATCGCGGAGCAGGCCGCCGTACTGGCCGGGCTCGAGGCCGCCGTACGGGCCGACGAGCCGGATGCCGTGCACCGGATGCGGGTCGCCTCCCGGCGGCTGCGCAGCGCGCTGCGCGCGTACGGGCCGCCGCTGCGCGAGGTGGTCGGCGAGCTGCGGTGGCTCGCTTCGGTGCTCGGGCTGGCCCGGGACAGTGAGGTGCTGGGGGCGCGGCTGCTCGCGCAGGCAGGTGCGCTGCCGCCCGAGTGCGGGCGGGACGAACTGGTGACACGGCTCACCCGGTGGTCACGCGAGCTGTCGGAGCGGGCCCGCCCCGAGGTGCAGGCGGCGCTGGACGGCCCTCGGTACGCGGCGCTGCTCGCCCGGCTTGCCGCCGAACCCCCGCCCGGGGACGGGCTGCCCGCCCTCTCCGAGCTCGCCCGCCGTGAGCAGCGCCGGGTGGCCGCCAGGCTGAAGGCGGCCGTGGGCGGCCCGGACGGTGATCGCGAGCTGCACGAGGCGCGGAAGGCCGCGAAGTGGGCCCGCTACCTCGGCGAGACGGCCGGGCTGCCGGCCGACGGGTTCACCGCCCGGATGAAGGCGTTGCAGGAGCTGCTCGGCGAGCACCAGGACTCGGTGGTCGCCCGCGCGGCCCTGCTCGGGCTGGCCCGGGACCACCCGGAGGAGGGCTTCGGCTACGGAGTGCTCTACGGCGGGCAGCTCGCCGTCGCCGAGCGGGTGCGCGAGCGGCTGCCGGACGTCCGGCGCCGGCTGCGGAAGGCCGCGACCTGGGAGTGACCGCTGCGTGGGAGTGACCGCTACCTGGGTGACGGCTACCTGGGAGTGACCGGGAGGCCGGCCGCCCGGGCGGCCGTGCCGAGCAGGTCGGTCAGCATCGCGGTGGTGAGGCGGCCGGTGAAGGTGTTGCGCGGGCTGACGTGGTAGCAGCCGAACAGCTCCAGCGGCGGCCCGCCGTCGGCGGCCGCCAGGGTCACCCGCGCGCCGTGTCCGAAGGCCGGACGCGGCCGGGGCACCGAGTACCCGGCGGCGGACAGCACCGGCAGCAGTGCCTGCCAGGCGAACCCGCCGAGTGCGACCACCACCCGTACGGTGGGCCGCAGGAAGCCCAACTCGCTCACCAGCCAGGGCCGGCAGGTGTCCCGCTCCAGCACGCTGGGCTTGTTGTCGGGCGGCGCGCAGCGGACCGGATCGGTGATCCGCACGCCGTACAGCTCCAGCCCGTCGCCCCGGCGGACCGAGCCGGGCTGTGAGGCCAGCCCCAGTTCGTACAGCGTGGCGTAGAGCAGGTCGCCGGACGGGTCGCCGGTGAAGATCCGGCCGGTCCGGTTGGCGCCGTGCGCGGCCGGGGCCAGCCCGACCAGGACGAGCGCCGCGTCCTCGGGGCCGAAGCCGGGGATCGGCCGGGCCCAGTACTCCCAGTCCAGGAACGCGCGGCGCTTGACCCGGGCGGCCTCCTCGCGCCAGCTCACCAGCCGGGGGCAGGCCCGGCAGCCGGTCACCGCCTCGTCCAGCTCGGCCAGGCTGTGCGCTGCGTCCGGTCCGTCGGCGTGCTGGGCGTGCTCGGGGTGGTCCATGGCGCGATGGTAGGGAATCGGGGCGGAGTAGCGTTGAAACAGGTCTCTGTGGGTTGAGAGTTGCCGAGGTGGCCACGATGATCGTTCTTGACTCGATTCTTGGGGTGGTTGGAGCGGCGGCCGGTCTGGGAGCCATCTGGGCGGCGTTCAGCATCCGGGTGGTGCAGCAGTTCCAGCGCGGTGTGGTCTTCCGGTTCGGGCGGGTCCGTGAGGAGCTCCGGCAGCCCGGGCTGGTGATGCTGATGCCGGTCGCGGACCGGATCAGCAGGGTCAACGTGCAGATCGTCACGATGCCGATCCCGGCGCAGGAGGGCATCACCCGGGACAACGTGACGGTGCGGGTCGACGCGGTGGTGTACTTCAAGGTGGTGGACCCGGTGCGGGCCACGGTCAACGTGCAGGACTACCAGTTCGCCATCTCGCAGGTCGCGCAGACCTCGCTGCGGTCGATCATCGGCAAGAGCGAACTCGACGACCTGCTGGCCAATCGGGAGCCGATCAACCAGGGCCTGGAGCTGATGCTGGACAGCCCGGCGCTCGGCTGGGGCGTCCAGATCGACCGGGTGGAGATCAAGGACGTCGCGCTGCCCGAGTCGATGAAGCGCTCGATGTCCCGGCAGGCCGAGGCGGAGCGTGAGCGGCGGGCCCGGATCATCACGGCGGACGGCGAGTACCAGGCTTCGGCCCGGCTCGCGGAGGCCGCCACGATCATGAGTTCCGCCCCCGCCGCACTTCAACTGCGGCTGCTGCAGACGGTGGTGGAGGTCGCGGCGGAGAAGAACTCGACCCTGGTGCTGCCGTTCCCGGTCGAGCTGCTGCGCTTCCTGGACACCGCGACCAAGTCGACGGCCGCCGCGATGGCCGCCCCCGCCGCCGCCAAGCCTGCAGAGCCGGATTCGGGGTCGGAGCAGGAGTCCGGGGCGGCGCAGTCGCGCGGCGTCGAGCAGCTGGAGTTGCCGCCGCTGGAGGAGGTGTTGGCCAAACCGTTGAACGAGGTGCTGGCCGCCGTGCCGCCGGTCCCGCCGGTCCCCTGAGCCCAGGTGGCGATGGTGTCCGGGCCGGACCACGATGGAGGAGGACGGGGGGCGCCCGACGCCAGGAGGCTGGCCATGACCACCGCGAAAGAGATCATGCACCCCGGCGCCGAGTGCGTCCGGGAGCACGAGACGTTGGCGGACGCCGCCCGGATCATGAAGGAACGGGGCGTCGGCGCACTGCCGATCTGCGGAGAGAACCAGAAGCTGCTGGGCATCCTCACCGACCGCGACATCGTCCTCAGGTGCGTCGCCGAAGGCCACGACCCGGGCAAGGTGACCGCCGGCGAGGTGGCGCAGGGGCGGCCCATGGTGGTCGAGGCGGACGAGGACGCCGAGCAGGTCCTGCGGGTGATGGAGCAGTACCGGGTTCGCCGGCTGCCCGTGATCAACCACCCCGATCACAAGCTGGTCGGCATGATCAGCGAGGCCGACATCGCGCGCGGGATGCCGCAGGAGCGGGTCGCCGAGTTCGTCAGCGCGATCTGCGCCGAGTAGCGCGGGGTACGTGCGGTTCGAGGGGCGCCGGGGTCGGCGCCCCTCGAACGTGCCGTGGGTCAGATCTTCGCGAGGAAGGTGTTCGCGATGACCTGGTAGCCGGTGTCGTTGGCGTGGATGTCACCGCGCGCCATGTTGGTCCACTGCATGATCCGGGCCACGTTGAGCGGGACCTGCTGGCCGTTCAGCGGGACCAGGGGCAGGAACGCGTTGGTGTCGAACGCCCGGCCGACGTCGGCCGTCGGCACTCCGTGGAAGGCGTCGGTGAGCGTGATCGTCGCGTTGAGCACGTCCGCCAGCGGTACGGAGAGACCGGCCTGCACCCTGCCCTGAGCCCCGGTCAGCCAGACGGCGAGGAAGGGGTCGTAGAGGTTCATGCCGACGATCCGGGTGTGCGGGCCGGCCGCCGCCTTGAGCTTGTCGAGGATGCTGCCGAGGTCCGTACGCACCTTGCCGACGCCGGCCAGCGCGCAGGGCAGGTTGACGGTGCCGCCCGTCAGGCAGCCGTCGACGTCGTTGGCGCCGATGTCCAGCGTCACCACCACGTGGTCCCGGTGGTGGGCGTGCAGGAAGGCCACTGCTTCGGCGAGTTGGGAGTCCTGGTACGGGTGCGGGTAGGGGCAGCCGCCGTCGATCATGCTGCCGGTGGTCTCGCCGGGGCAGCCGAGGTCGGTGAAGTCGAAGGCATGTCCGGACGCCGCCGCGCGGGCCGCCAGGGTACGGGCGATGTCCTGGGCGTATCCGCGCCCGGTGACGGCGCCGCCGCCGGGCAGCGTCTGGTAGCCGGCGGCCAGTGAGTCGCCGAGCGCCAGGTAGTAGCGGGGGACGGCGTGGGCGGAGGCGGCGGAGGTACCGGAATCCGCCGCCGAGGCGGGTGCCGACAGGCCGAACAGAGCGGCGGCGGTGGACACCGCGACCACTACGGCGAGTCGGACGTGTCTGAGCAGAGTTGCGCGCATGAACTCTCCAGCGTGACCAGGCGATCGGGCAGGGTGAGGCTACTGCCCGGTAGCGCGGGAGAGTAGGGGTTGGACCGGACTGCCCGGTCCGGGGTGCCGCGCGGCACCCCGGACCGGTGGTCACTCAGGCCGTACGGCGACGCCCGAGGACGGCTGCCAGGGCGCCCGCGAGGCCGACGACGATGCCCACGATGCCCAGGGTGCGGGCGGTGGAGTCGCTGCTGTCGGTCTTCGCGGCGGCCGTTGGCGTGCTGGTCGGGTTGCCGGTCGGGTTGCTGTTGGCGGCCGGGCTCGGGTTGGCGGTCGTGCCCTCGGCGGCGGTCAGTTCGAGCACCGGGGCCGGGTGCTGGGGCTCCGGCTGGCCGTCCTTGGACTCCTCGATCCAGCGGACGATGTTGCCGTTGTTGTAGGTCTGGAGGGCTTTGAAGACCACCTTGTCGGTGCCGGTCGGGAGGGCGCCGAGGTCGACGGTGAAGTCCTGGTAGTGGCCGGGGGCGATCTGGCCGCCCGTCCAGACGACCTGGGAGACGACGTCGGTGATGTCGCCGTCGTCGGTGTGGATCGGGGTGGCGAGCTTGGTGGTCTGGATCTGGTCGGTCCAGCCCGGTACCGGCGCGACGAGGGCGGAGGGGACCGGGTGGTCGGTCGGGAAGTCGACCTCGACCTTCACGGTGCTCGCCTTGTCGTCCTCGTTGGGCACCCGGAACGCGAACGTCTGGTCGGTCGCGTCCTTGGCCACGCTGGACGGCTGGACGGTGACGTGTGCCGACGCGGGGCCGGCGACCAGCAGGACGGTCGTGGCGGCCAGGGCGGTGGCGGCGGCCACGCGGTGCGAACGGGTCTTGAGGTGCTTGCTCATGGCTGGGTGTTCTCCATCGGGGAGATGGCGCGCGCAGGTGGGCGCGGACCGGCGTGACCGGCCCGCGCAGGGCGCTCGCGGCTGTGAACTCAGGACGGGTGGACGGCCGGAGCCGCCGGTGGACCTCGTCTGATCACGGAGTGCCGCAGCAGGACGGGCGACGGCAGCCGCCAGTAGCCGCCCGGCCAGGCGTGCTGCCGGGTCGGAGCGGGCCGGGCGTGCCCGAGGCCGCCCTCGACGGCGGCGAACAGCGCGAGCACGGCGCGCAGCGGTGCCGCGTACGCGTGTGCGGCGGCCGAGGCGGCGTCGGCGGTGCCGCGGACGAGGCGCCACACTGCGGCCTCGCCGCGTCGGAGCCACCAGCCGGCCAGCAGGGTCGCCGCGAGGTGGGCGCCCAGCATCGCGGGGCTCAGCCCGAGCAGCGCGCTGTGGAACCAGAGCGTCGCGTGCGGCACCGCTGCCGTGTAGGGGTGCGCGCCGAGTCCGGTGCCTGCACTGCCCATGCCCGGCATACCTGGCATACCCGCCATACCCGGCATGTCGGCCATCGCCTGCGGCCGTAGGGAGCGCTGAGCGGCCGAGGGCTGCGCCGCGTGGAAGAGGAAGTGGAGGGCCAGTTGTGCGGCGCCGAGCCCACCGGTGATCGCGGGCAGCGAGCGTTCCCGTCGTGCCCCGAGGGCGGCCGCGACAGCCGTGGCGACCCAGCCGAGCAGGATCGCGCTCAGCGGTACCGTACTGCCCGAGGCCGGCATGTGGGCGGCTGCGGCCAGCAGGACGCAGACCGTCGCGAAGGGCAGGGCCCGCAGTACGCGAAGGTCGAGCGCGGCGGCACGTACCGGCGGGGGCACGGCCTCGGGATCATGGGCAGACATGGCGGCCACATCATGACATCCGTGCCCCCGTCCCGTGTAGGGGGCCGGTACAAGGGGCCGGAACGATCCTGCGATCCGCACGGTCCGGGAGCAGTACTAGAATCGCGCCGGTTCCCCGCTCGGGGTAGTTACCGGCCCGGAGTCTGCGACCAGGGAGCGACACAGCGGTATGGCCCGCGAGAGCGTCATCGAGGCTGTTCAGACGGATCAGACGGATCAGACGGATCTGACGGCTCGTACGGAGAGTGCCGCGACCGGGGTGAGGGCCGGCCGGTCGCGTTTCGGTTCGAACTTCGGTTCGCTGGAGCTGCTCGTCGTCGGCATGGTGGTCCTGCTGGTCACCCGGCAGTTGGTGGCCGGGTGGGTGGGGCCGCCGTGGCTGGAGGCGTGGGCTGCGGTCTTCGTGGCGATCTGTGTGCAGGCGCTGCCGTTCCTGCTGTTCGGGGTGGTGCTCTCGGCGTGCATCGCCGCGTTCGTCCCGACCTCGCTGCTGGAGCGGGCGTTGCCGAGGAACCCGGTGCTCGCGGTCCCGATCGCCGGGGTCGCCGGGGTGGTGCTGCCCGGCTGTGAGTGTGCCTCGGTGCCGGTGGCGGACCGGCTGATCGCGCGCGGGGTGGCACCGGCCGCCGCGCTCGCCTTCCTGCTCTCCTCGCCCGCGATCAATCCCGTGGTGCTGGTGGCGACTTCGGTCGCCTTCCGGGGACAGCCGGAGATGGTGCTGGCCCGGCTGGTCGCCTCGCTGGCCACGGCCGTGGTGATGGGTCTGCTGTGGGCCCGCTTCGGCCGCCCCGAGTGGCTGCGGCCCCGGAGCCGGCGCGAGCCGTCGGCGGGTACGGGCGGCTGGGCGAGCTTCCGGGCAACCCTCGAGCACGACTTCCTGCACGCCGGAGGCTTCCTGGTGATCGGCGGCATGACGGCGGCCACGCTGAACGTGGCGGTGCCCAGAGGGCTGCTGAGCAGCCTCGCCGGGCTGCCCGGCATCTCGGTGCTGATGCTGGGGCTGCTCGCCGTGCTGCTGGCGGTGTGTTCGGAGGCGGACGCGTTCGTCGCGGCCGGGCTGAGCGGATTCTCGCCGACCGCGCGGCTGGCGTTCATGGTGGTCGGCCCGATGGTGGACGTGAAACTGATCGCGCTGCAGGCGGGCACGTTCGGGCGGGCGTTCGCGTGGCGGTTCTCCGGGGCGACGTTCGTGGTGGCGCTGCTGTCGTCCGGGCTGGTGGGCTGGTGGCTGCTGTGAGGCGCGGGAGTCCGAACTCGGGGGCCCGGGCGGTCCTGCAGATCCTGCTCGGCGCGGCGGTGCTGCACATCTCGCTGTTCAGTGAGATGTACCTCCGGTACGTGCGGCAGGCGCTGCGGCCGTACCTGGTCGCGAGCGGTGTGCTGCTGGTGCTGGTCGGTCTGGTGGGCGCGGTCGTCGCCGTCCGAGAGGCGTTGCACGGCCGAGTGGAACATCCGGAGCAGTATGAGCACGGCGACGGTGACGGCCACGGGCACAGCCACGGCAGCGGCCCCCGGATCGCGTGGCTGCTGGTCCTGCCGGTGCTGGCGATCTTCCTGCTCGCTCCCGGCGCGCTCGGCGCGTACACGGCGCAGCGCTCGGACAGTACGACCGTCAAACCGGCCGCCGCGAACACCGGCTTCGCGCCGCTGCCCACCACGGACCCGGCCCCGCTGCGGCTGGCCGACTTCGACGCGCGGGCGGTCTGGGACTCCTCGGGGTCGCTGAAGGGCCGTCGGGTCAGGCTGACGGGCTTCGCCACCTCGAAGGACGGCGGCGGCTGGTACCTCACCCGGTTGACGATCACCTGCTGCGCCGCCGATGCCCGGAGCAGCAAGGTCGAGATCCGGGGTGGCGGTGCGCCGCCGCCGCAGGGCAGTTGGGTGGAGGTCACCGGCGTCTGGCAGTCCGACAGCGAGGCCGGCCGGGACAACGCGATCCCGTCACTGGCGGCCGAACGGGTGAGTGCGACCTCGGAGCCGGACAATCCGTACGAGTGATCGATCCGCCGTGGATACGCCCGTTCCCGCTCGGTAATTGAGTCTGCCTAAGGAAGGTCGAGTGTGAGGTCCGCTCGTGGTTCAGCCGCCCTGGTCGTGGCCGGCGTGGTCCTCGCGCTCGCCTTCATGCCCGCGGGCCCCGATGCCGCAGCCAGGCGGAGCCGTCCGTCCGCCGCTGCCGGGCCGAGTGCCGGTGCGAGTGCCGGCACCGACGGGGACGGCACGGTGAGCGTCCTCGGTGACGGTTCGACCGCCGACGCCGGGCCGCAGCCCCTGCAGCCCCCGGTCGAGAAGCTCAGGCCGGGGCAGCGGCCGCCGCAGTTCGTCGTCTTCTCCTTCGACGGCGCGCGGGAGGGCAGCGACCAACTGTTTTCGCGTGCCCGCACGGCGGCCAAGGCGAGCGGCGCCGAGGTGACGTTCTTCCCGCGTGGGATCGATCTGCTGCAGGCGGCGAACCGGACGGTCTACCAGCCGCCCCAGCACCCGGCGGGCGCCGCCGCGATCCCGTTCCCGACGGACAGTCAGATCCAGGCGACGCTGCAGCAGTTGGGCCGGGCCTGGCAGGACGGCGACGAGATCGGCACCGACTTCAACGGCCAGTTCTGCGGCGCCAAGGGCGCCCGGGACTGGAGCACCGAGGACTGGAAGAGCGAGATCAGCCAGGTCGACTCGTTCGTCAACTTCTGGAAGACGGGGAGCAGTTTCACCGATCTCGCCCCGCTGCCCTTCGACTACCAGTCCGAGCTGGTCGGCGGCCGGGCGCCCTGCCTGGAGGGCCAGCAGAACCTCATCCCGGCGGAGAAGGACGCCGGCTGGCGGTACGACGCGAGTTCCGCCGGGGACTCGCAACGCTGGCCGGCCCAGCTCGACGGCATCTGGAACTTCCCGCTGCAGCGGGTGCCTTACCCCGGTCTGCCCGACGGCGTTCTGTCGGGCGACAGCAGCCTGCTCGCCGTCCAGTCGGGCGCCGTCCGGCAGTCGGGTGCCGTCCGGTCGGGTGTCGGCCCGGCTGCGGATCCGGCGCAGTACGCCCGGTGGGAGCAGCAGGCCCGCGACGCGTACCTCGCCGGATTCGACCGGGTGCGCTCCGGCAGCCGGGCGCCGCTCTTCATCGGGACCCACCTGGAGAAGCTGAACGGTGGCATCTATCTGCAGGCCGCCGAGGACGTCATGAAGACCGTCTGCCACCAGGACGGCGTCCGCTGCGTCTCGTTCCGCCAACTGGCCGACTGGCTCGACGCGCAGGACCCGCAGCTGCTGGCCCGGCTGCGCACCCTCGACCCGGCGGCGAAGGCCCCGGACTGGTCCACCTTCGCGAAGTAGGATCGACCGGCGATCGCCGGTCGGTCCATTGGGTCACCGGCCGGGCCGCGCATCCCGGCCGGCGACCCGGTGCCCCGATGCGTCAGCAGCTACGCAACTCGGGCGTCTGGTTGAGCAGTTGGGCGCGCAGCGAGGTGAACGTGCGGTACTCGTCGCTCTCTTCGGTGCCGGGGCGGAAGGCGGCGACCCGGTGGCAGTTCATGAAGGCCAGCCGCACCCCGAAGTGGCGCTCCAGGCTGCCCCGGATGGCGTCGCTGGCCAGGGCACGCAGGAGTTGGCCGCGCTCGGCGTCCGACGGCGTGGTGTTGTCGTCGACGAACGGTGTCGCGGCCGCTGCCGTGCCGAGTTCGGAGCTGAGGCCGGCGACCACCTGGTAGGCGTAGGGGAGCGAGGTGCGGACAGTGTCGACGAAGTCGGCCTCGGTGACCTCGCCGGCTTCGGCCTGGGCGAGGATGGCAGGGGGGACGTCGAGAGACATGGGGGATCCCTTCAGCGGGCCGGGGCACTGCAATCCCGGTCCTGTTGAATATGAAAACCGTTACGGGATTGACTGTCCGTCATGTCCGGACGCGCTGTCAAGTCGCCCTGCCGTAGCCAAGTCGCCCTGCCGGGGCGCGAATCGCGCGGCGGCTTCAGGCAGAGGTTCCAGGAGGAGGTCTCAGGCGGCGGCGGCCCCGGCGAGGGTGGCCCAGACCACCTGCGGGTGGCGGATGTCGCTGTGCGCGCCCGCGAACGGGGACAGGTCGGCGGCGATCACCGCGTCGCTCCGCAGCCGGTAGAACCTGCCCGGCTGGAACCCGTACGGGGTACCCGCGTCGAGCAGGTCGAGCTGCTGCGCGTCGGCCTGCTGGAAGCCGTCGTGCCCCATGCCGCCCCAGCGGTAGGTGAGGTCCTCGGCGCTCTCGGAGTCGCTGTGGCTGAGCATCGAGGCGGCCGGGTACCACCAGCCGACTGCTCGGTCGGCGGCCGAGAAGGTCGAGAGCAGCGGCCCGCCGACCTGGCTGCCGAGACCGGCCAGGAAGCCGCTGCGTGCGGCGTCCACCGGCAGCGGGGCGGCGAAGCCGAAGTGCGAGAAGGCGCCCTGGATGAGCAGCAGCGAGGTCACCGGGCTCGGCGTGCCCGCCGGGAGCCCGGTCAGTGCGAAGGAGATCAGCCGGGCGCCGAAGCTGTGGCCCAGCAGGTGCACGCGCAGCCCGTTGGCGGCCAGGCGCCCGAGCAGCGGGCCGAGGCCGTCGCGGCCGATCACTCCGGCGCGGTTCTTCATCTCGTAATAGCTGGCGGTTCGGAGCGCCTCGCGGGCGCCGTGCCAGAGGGTGGTGAACGGGTTCGGCAGGGCCTCGGCGTCGGACTGCTGCTTCGACAGGGCGGAGAGGGTGCCGAAGACCTGGGCCGTGGGGCCGGTGATCACGCTCTGCTCGCCGCTGTCCTCCGCCCCGAGCGCGGGGGAGGTGACCAGGCTGCCGATCAGGTCGTGGCAGTGCTGGAGGTCGGCCGGATTCTGCGGTTGGCTGTCCAGCAGCGTGGTGACCTGGCCGAGCGTGCTCTGCTGCGCGGGGGCGAAGGCGGGGGTCAGCGCAGCTGCCAACTGGGCGCCCGTGGAAGGGGTCTGCGGTGCGGTCGGGTCGTCCTCGGGGAAGAGCAGGGACGGCCACAGTACGCCCACCAGGCCGGTCCTCCCCTTCAGTGCGGGCGCGAACGCGTCGATCTGGCACGAGAGTTCACCGAAGATGTCCTGGTAGAGCTGCTGGGCGCCGGCCGTCGAGCTGTTCCAGCCGTGCGAGAAGACGAAGAGCTCGCTCACCCCGGAGGCGGGCAGCCCGCCCGGCAGCCCGCCGTCGTCGAGGACTCCGCCGTCGGCGCCGAAGGTGACCTCCCAGTAGGGGAGTCCGGCAATCGGGTCGGCCATCACGACCCCACCTTCCCCGAGTCGGAGGTTCCCCGACTCAGACGTTGGACATCACCCGCATCAGGTCGACCAGACCGTGCCCCTCCAGGAAGTGGTCGCGGCCGAGTGACGTGGCGTTCGCGCAGAAGATCTCCTTCACCTCCCTCGGCCGCCCGATGAACTCCTGCCGGGCGGACAGGAACGCGGCGATCGCACCGGAGACGTGCGGAGCCGCCGTCGAGGTGCCGCTCTCCTCCACGTACGTCGGCAGGCCGGCGGGGTCGACGCCCTCGGGCAGCAGCGAGACCAGCTGGTCCCGGAGGCCGCCGGTGGCGCAGGAGGTGATGTGCTCGCCCGGCGCCAGGAGGTCCGGCTTCGGGCGGCCGTCCAGGGTCGGGCCCTTGGAGGAGCTGTAGGTCACGCCGAACTCGTGCGGCCGGTCGCGGTGGGTCGAGCCGACGGTGATCGCGCCGTCCGCGTTGCCCGGGTCGGTGATGGTGGCGAGCACCGCGCGGGTGTCCGAACCGCCCTCGCCGGGGGCGGCCGCCCCGCCGAAGCCGTCGTTGCCCGCGCTCACCACGACCACCACGCCGCTGGCGGCCAGCAGGTTCACCTCGCGGCAGAGCGGGCTCTGCCCGCACGCGTAGTCCCGGGGGTCCCACGGGCAGCCGAAGCTCAGGTTGACGCCGTGGACCAGCAGCAGCCGCCCGCCGGTGTTGAGCGTCTCCCGGACGTAGTAGAGCGCCTCGATCACCGCGCTGGACGAGGTGATCAGCTCGCCGCCGCGCTCGGCCAGCACCCTGAGGCTCACCAGCCGGGTCAGCGGGGCCATCCCGGCCAGCGACCGGCCCGTCGTCAGTTGGCGCGAGGTCCAGCTGGGCAGGTCGTCGGCCACCGTCTCGACACTGCCGATGACCGGTTCGTACTTCTCGGACAGCCGGCCCGCGATGATGCCCGCGACATGGGTGCCGTGGCCCGCCGGGTCCTCCAGCGGGAGGTCCCTGGGCGGGTCGGGGGCGGGTACCACCAGGTCGGTGAAGTCCCGGTGCAGCCGCTCCACCGGGCCGGTCAGCGTGCCGTCGGCGAAGTGCGGGTGTTTGGCGTCCACCCCGCTGTCCAACACTCCCCAGACCACGCCTTCGCCGGTCGCCGCGTACGCCCGGAGCACCGCGTCCGACTTGATGGTGGACACCGAGCGGTCGATGTGGGCGTGCAGGGTGTAGTCGGGCCAGACCCGGAAGACCGTGCGCGGGCCCTTGCCGTCGGCGCCCCGGTCCTCGGCCACCAACTGCTGGATCTCCTCGGGTCCGAGAACGCAGGAGACGTAGCCGGCGGCGATCGGGCGGGGCCCGGTCGGCGGGCGGGAGTCCGTGGGGAAGGTGCGGTCGAAGACGTCGGCGAAGTCCAACCGCGTCTGGTCGGTGGACGGGTCCCTGGTGAGGTCCAGCTCGACCAGCACCGGACTGCGACTGTCCGGCAGCACCTGCACGACCTTCTCGCGGACCTCGCGCGGCGTCCTGGCATGCAGCGCCGGGCTGACCGCGCAGTACCCGGCCGCTCGTGGGTGTTCGGCCCTGCTCATCGCGCGCCCCTCGGTCAGGAGTCGGTGCGCCCCCCTCCACCATGCGCCCGCTGCTCACGGATGGCGCGCTGGAGCAGCTCGGCGAGGTGCACCGCCCGGCGTCCGCCGGAGAGTTGGGCGATCTGGGTGCGGCAGCTGAAGCCGTCGGCGAGCAGTACGGTGGCGGGATCGGCGGCGCGGACGGCGGGGAGCAGGACGCGTTCGGCCGCCGCCACCGAGACCTCGTAGTGGCCGCGTTCGAAGCCGAAGTTCCCGGCCAGTCCGCAGCAGCCGGAGTCGAGGACGTCGTTGCCGAGCCCGATCCGGGCGTCGATCCGGCGGTCCGCGTCGGTGCCGAGAACGGCGTGTTGGTGGCAGTGCACCTGGGTGATCGCCGGGCCGGGCGCGTACGGGAGTTCGACCTCGGAGTCGTCCAGGAACTCGGCCAGGGTGCGGACCCGCGCGGGGGTGTCCCCGGCGTCGGCGCCGAGGTGCCGGGGGAGCTCCTCGCGCAGGGTGGCGGTGCAGCTGGGGTCGAGGCCGATCACCGGCAGGCCGGGCGGCAGGGCGCGGAGGCTGCGGCGCATCACCCGGCGGGCGGTGCCGAGTTGGCCGGTGGAGAGCCAGGTGAGGCCGCAGCAGACCGGGCCGGTGGGGAGGCGGACGGCGAAGCCGAGGTGTTCGAGTACCTCGACGGCGGCCCGGGCGGGTGCGGGGTCGAGCAGGTTGGTGAAGGTGTCGGGCCAGAGCAGTACGGGCCGGGCGCCGGGCTGCTCCGGGTGCGCGGCGCGGTGGTGGCGGAACCAGCGTTCGAAGGTCTGCGCGGGTAGGGCGGGGAGGTCGCGGCGGGGTTCGATGCCGCCCAGGCGTTTGAGGAGCGCGGCGGCGCGCGGGGAGCGGAACAGGCGATTCACCGCGCCGGGGGCGTACGCGCCGGCGCGCAGGGTCAGTGGCAGCCAGCCCATCGAGTAGTGCGGGAGCGGGCGGAGCCGGTGGCGGTAGTGCTGGTGCAGGAACTCGGTCTTGTAGGTCGCCATGTCGACATGGACCGGACAGTCGCTGGCACACCCCTTGCAGCCGAGGCAGAGGTCGAGCGCCTCGCGGACCTCTTCGGAGCGCCAGCCGTCGGTGATCACCTCGCCGCGCAGCATCTCGGCGAGCAGCCGGGCCCGGCCCCGGGTGGAGTGGCGTTCCTCACCGGTGGCCATGTAGCTGGGGCACATCACGCCGGTGCTGGTGTCGACGCACTTGGCGACGCCCACGCAGCGGTGCACGGCCTTGAGCAGGCTGCCGCCGTCGCGCTCGTAGGGGAGCGCGAGCGGGAGCAGGTCGCGGCCGGTGAAGCGCAGGTCGGCGTCGAGCGGGCGCGGGTCGACCAGAGCACCCGGGTTGAGCAGACCGGCGGGGTCGAAGATCCGCTTGAAGCGGCCGAAGAGGTCGATGATCTCCGCCGGGTACATCCGGGGCAGCAGCTCGGAGCGGGCCTGCCCGTCGCCGTGCTCTCCGGAGGGTGAACCACCGTAGGAGACCACGAGATCGGTGGCCTGTTCCATGAACGCCCGGAACTCCGGCAGTCTCTGACGGTTCGTCAGGGGAAAGTCGAGACGCAGGTGTACGCAGCCCTCGCCGAAGTGCCCGTACGGGACGCCGCGCAGCCCGTGCGTGGCGAGCAGCGTCCGCAGGTCACGCAGGTAGCCGCCGAGCCGCTCGACCGGGACGGCGGAGTCCTCCCACCCGGGCCACGCCTCCGTACCGTCCGCCAAGCGCGTGACGATGCCGGCCCCGGCCTCGCGGACGGACCAGAGTTGGCGCTGCTCGGCAGGGTCGGTGACGACGGTGGTGGTGGCGTGGGGTGCGCGGCGGACGGCTTCGGCGAGCGTGCGGGCGGAGTCCAGGGCCTCGGCGGGGGTGGCGCCGCCGGTCTCCAGGAAGAGCCAACAGCCGCCCTCGGGAAGACGGTTGAGTGCGGGCGGGCGCGGGCCGGCCGCGAGCAGGGCGGCGATCAGGTCGGCGGCCATGCCCTCGACGGTGAGCGGGCGCAGCGGCAGCAGGGCGGGCACGGCGTCGGCGGCGGCGCTCTCGTCCGGGTACCCGGCCACCACCAGGGCGCGGGCGGGCGGGACTTGGACCAGCTTGACGGTGGCGCCGAGCAGGACGGCGCAGCTGCCCTCGGTGCCGGTCAGGGCGCGGGCCAGGTCGTAGCCGTGTTCGGGCAGCAGGGCGTCGAGGGCGTAGCCGGAGGTGCGGCGGGGGAGGTCTGGCATGCCCCGGCGCAGGGTGGTGAGGTTCGCGGCGGTGAGGTCCTGGAGTGCGCGGTGCAGTTCGCCCTCGCGGCCGGGGCGGGTGCGCAGCCCGTCGCGCTCGGCGGCGGTGAGTGGTCCGGTGACGGTCAGTTCGGTGCCGTCGGCGAGCAGCAGGTCCAGTGATTCGAGGTTGTCGGCGGTACGGCCCCAGGCCACCGAGTGCGCGCCGCACGCGTTGTTGCCGATCATGCCGCCGAGCGTGCAGCGGCTGTGCGTGGACGGGTCGGGCCCGAACCGCAGCCCGTACGGGCGGGCGGCGGCCTGCAGGTCGTCCAGGACGGCGCCGGGCTCGACCCGGGCCGTCCGGCGCTCGGGGTCCACGCTCAGCACCCGGTTGACGTGCCGTCGGAAGTCCAGGACCACCGCGCCGGGCCCGATCGCCTGCCCGCCGATGCTGGTCCCGGCCCCGCGCGGGACGACCGGCACGCCGTACTCGCGGCAGAGGGCGAGCGCCGCGCGGACGTCGTCGGTGTCCGCCGGTTTCACCACACCCAGCGGCAGGTGGCGGTAGTTGGAGGCGTCGTGGCTGTAGACGGCCCGCTCGGCGGTGCCGAAACGGACCTCCCCGCGCAGGGCCGCACGGAGTGCTCGGGCGAGTTCGGAGGCCATGGGGGGATCATCGCAGCGCCGGGCCCCGGCGGGCAGCGGGCCACGCCCGCCGCTCGTACCGTCGGGCCGGATTCGGGCCGGACTCGGGCCGGATTCGGACCCGGCTCAGGCCCGGCGGCCGACCGCGCTCCGGGCGATGTGGGAGAGCTTCGCGAGTTCGAACGCCGCGTAGGCGCCGCTCGCCAGCAGCGAGAACTTGATGCCCTCCCGGCCGTCGGGCCGCTTGTAGTCCTCCGGCAGGTAGGTCCGGTAGTGCTCGGCGGCGCGCTGGAAGAACTGGGGGCGCTGCGAGCGCGGCACGCAACCGGCGAGGTCGAACACAAAGAGGTAGTGGCGGATCATCCTGGTGAACAGGAACGGCAGTGCCGGGGCCAGCTCGGGACGGTCCGCCACCAGCTCGAAGCTCCGCTGGTACTGCTCGAAGATGTCGAAGTGGCTGCTGCCGGGGGAGCCGGTCGGGTGCAGGGTGTGGCGGCGGCGGATCTGGACGCACTCCCGGTCCAGCACCGCGACCCGCTCCGCCGTCAGCAGCGCGTGGTGCGCGACCGGCACCTCCTCGTAGTGGCCCTCCGGGAAGGGCGGCACGATGTCCCGGCGCAGCAGCCGGTCCCAGACCATCGGCGGCGCGCCGAGCAGCTCCGGCCGGGCGAGCGGGCCGAGCACCTCCGGGCCGGCGGCGGCGAGCAGCTCGGCGGCGGCGCCGGGCCAGCTGCGCCCCCGGTACTCGCGGTTGTGGCCGAACAGCAGCACGTCCACCGGCCCGGTCTCCGCCAACCGGTCCGCGATCGCCTGCAGTGCGTCGGGGTCGAGCAGGTGGTCGCTGTCCAGGAACAGCAGGTACTCGCCGGTGGCCTTGGCCGCGCCGGCGTCCCGGCTGCGGCCGATGCCGACGGCCGCGTTCAGCCGCAGGACGTTCACGCGCGGATCACGCATCTCGTACGCCTCGGCGAGCCGCTCCGGGCACTCCGGCGAGCGGTCGACGACCAGGACGATCTCGAAGTCGCGGAAGGACTGCGCGAGCAGCGAGTCCAGGCAGTCCTTCAGGTGTTCCTGCTGGTCGTAGGCGGGCAGAACGACGGTGATCAGAGCGGAGGGCATGGGCGGGAGGCTAAGGGCGTGTACACGTCCAGGCAAAGGCGAGAATTCCGGCGAACCGGCGCAATGCCGGGCAAAGCTCGGCAGGCGTACGCGATATCTTCACGTGGCGTTACTTCCCGCTCACGGCTGTCGAACGCCGCAGGGGCGGCACCTCCACCCCGTGCTCCGGGAGGAGGTGCCGCCCCTGCGGGGTGGGGAGTCCGGGGACTCAGTACGCGCTGTGGACCTGCCAGAACGCCCAGGCGCCGCACGGGCTGCCGTAGGTGGCGTTCATGTAGCTCAGGCCCCACTTGATCTGGGTCGCCGGGTTGGTCTGCCAGTCGGAACCGGCGGCGGCCATCTTGTTGCCGGGCAGGGACTGCACCAGGCCGTACGCGCCGGAGGACGGGTTGGTGGCCGTGACGTTCCAGCCGCTCTCGCGCTGGACGATGTTGTCGAAGCACTGCAGCTGGCTGGCCGGCACAATCTGTGCGGCGATCTGCTGCGGCGAGCCGCTGGGTGCGGCGGGCGTCGCGTTCAGGACCGCGCGCTGCTGCGAGCGGGAGGCCGCGTCGGCCTTCGCCTTGGCGGCCGCCTGGGCCTTCGCCCCGGCGTTCGCGTCCGCCTGGGCCTGAGCCTGGGCCGCTGCCTCCGCCTTGGCCTTCGCCGCCGCGTCGGCCTGCGCCTTGGCCTCGGCCTGGGCCTTCGCCTGGGCGTCCGCCTGGGCCTTGGCCTGGGCGTCGGCGAAGCTCTTGGCCTCGGTGGCCGCGAGCTGCTGCGCCTCGGTGGCGGCGGAGCTGGCGACGCTGCTGGTGGCGACGGTCTGCGGCACGGCGGCCACGGCGGAGGAGGAGTCCTGCGGCAGGGCCAGGGCGACGGTCGCGGTGCCGAGCACGGCGAACGTGGCGACACCGGTGATCAGGGCTTTGCGGCGGTTCTTGAGCAGCTGCATGGAGGGGGACAACCTCTTCCGTCGGGCGGGGCCGTGTATCGGGCACACGGGTATCGCGAAGCGTGTTCGGGGAAAACAGGCCCCGCGAGCCGTTTCGGACGGCCATGGCACCCCGGCTGTGGCCCGGGATGGGCGGGATGCGCGGGCTGGTCCCGACGGGAGGTCCGTGGAGCCGCCGCGCTGCCTTGCGACGTGCACATTCTTGGCAGACGCGCCGGGCGGGGGTCAATGAGCCCACGTACTACTGCCGGTAGTAGTCACGGCAGCGGAACCCAGGGAGGGAAGTGGGCGATTTGCCCGGGTTTACCCCACTCCTACATTTGCTAAACCCCAGAGCTGTGATCGGCCGGGACAGGCGGCCTGACCAGTGCCGTTGGTCCTGTCCACGCCGGGTCGGCCGCCTCTGGAGCGAGGTGCCTCCGCCCAGGGCCGGGTCCACCGACTATCGAGGGCAGTAGTCACCGGGAGCCGTGTGGTCGGGCTCACAGGAACCGCACAGGCAGTTCCCGGATGCGTGACCGGTTGCTCACGTTTGAAACACCCGGTGCCATGCCAGGAATGGGGGATGACCGAGCTTCCTGCCTCTCCGCGTGTCTCACCCGCCGCTTCCCTCTCCCCCCTTCACTCCCCGCTTCGGCTCTCCGACGAGGTGCGTGACGCGCTCGCCCGCCGCACACCCGTGGTCGCGCTGGAGTCGACGATCATCGCTCACGGCCTGCCCCGGCCCCGGAACCTCCAGGTGGCGCGGGAGCTGGAGGACCTCGTCCGGGCGGCGGGGGCCGTCCCCGCGACCGTCGCCGTCCTGGACGGCGTCCCGCACATTGGCCTCGGCAAGGAGGCGCTGGACCGGGTCGCGAACGACACCACGCTGCGCAAACTCGGCTTCCGCGATCTCGCCCCCGCGCTGGCGACGGGCGTGAGCGGGGCGACCACGGTGTCCGGCACGGCCTTCCTCGCCGCCCGGGCCGGCATCCGGGTCTTCGCCACCGGTGGCCTCGGCGGGGTGCACCGGGAGTGGGTGACCACCCAGGACGAGTCGGCCGACCTCGGCCTGCTGTCCCGTACCCGGATCACGGTGGTCTGCGCGGGCGTCAAGTCGATCCTGGACGTGCCCGCCACCCTGGAGCGGCTGGAGACGCTGGGCGTCGCGGTGCTCGGCTTCCGCACCGCCGAGTTCCCGGGCTTCTACCTCACCCGGTCGGGCCGTCCGGTCGACTGGACCGTACGGGAGGCGTCCGAGGTCGCGGACGTGATGCGCGCGCAGGACGCCCTCGGCGGCCTGGACTCCGCGCTGATCGTGGCCAACCCCGTACCCGAGGCCGAGCAGCTCGACCCCGCGCTGCACGACCGGGTGCTCGCCGAGGCGCTGGCGGCGGCCGAGCGGGAGGGGGTCACCGGGCAGGCCACCACACCCTTCCTGCTCTCCTACCTCACCGAGCGGACCGGCGGCGCCTCGCTGGAGGCCAACCTGGCGGCCGTCCGGGGCAACGTACGGCTCGCCGCCGAGATCGCCACGCACTGGGCCTCGGCCGGGGAGGGGCGGAAATGACCGCGCTGCTCGTCATCGGC
The DNA here is from genome assembly GCF_029894335.1 of Kitasatospora sp. MAP5-34. Taxonomy (GTDB): domain Bacteria; phylum Actinomycetota; class Actinomycetes; order Streptomycetales; family Streptomycetaceae; genus Kitasatospora. The sequence goes on from NZ_JARXZC010000019.1 coordinate 39,994, forward strand.
GACGTCGTCACCGACATCGTCGCGCTGCACGGGCGGCCGATCGCCCCGCAGACCGACACCGCCGCCCGGATAGCCGTCCGGCCCGGCGGCTCGGCCGCCAACACCGCCGCCTGGGCGGCCCGCGCGGGCGCGGGCGACGTACGGCTGCTGTCCCGCGTCGGCGCGGACTCCGCCGAGTGGCACCGGGCCGAGCTGCTCGCCGCCGGGGTCCGGCCGAGGCTGGCCGTGGACGGGGAGCTGGCGACGGCCGTGGTGATCTGCCTGGTGGACGGCGCGGCCGAGCGCACCTTCGTCACCGACACCGGTGCGGCCGGCCGTCTCGGCCCCGACGACTGGGTACCGGGCCTGCTCGAAGGCGTCGGCCGGATCCACCTCTCCGGATACCTCCTCTTCACCGAGCCCGGACGGCGGCTGGCCGCGCTGGTCATCGCGGCGGCCGTGGCCGCGCGGGTGCCGGTCAGCGTCGACCCGGCCTCCACCGGCTTCATCGAGCGGCTCGGCGTACGTGAGTTCCTGGCGGCGGCCGAGGGAACGGCGCTGCTGCTGCCCAACCTCGCCGAGGCCCGGCTGCTGACCGGGACGGACGATTCCGTCGCCGCCGCCGAGCGGCTCAGCGCGAGCTGGGGCGAGGCCGTGGTCAAGCTCGGCCCGCAGGGCGCGGTGGCCGCGCGGGGCGGGACGGTCCTCGCCCACGTCCCGGCCGCCGACGGCGAGGCGGTGGACACCACCGGCGCGGGCGACGCCTTCGCGGGCGGCTTCCTGGCCGCGCGGCTGGCCGGCGCGGACCTGGCCGAGGCGGCGGTGGCCGGCTGCCGGTTTGGGGCTGCCGCCGTCGGGGTGATCGGGGGGCGGCCGCCGCGGTGAGCCATTCTCCGGGGGGCGCGTGGGGAACTGTGCGAAGTGGGAAGCTGCGGGTTGTTGCCTTCCGGTTTCGCGCAGTTCCCCGCGCCCCTGGTGGTTATCCGCAGCGCTGCTGGACGTCGAGGGTGAGGTAGCCGTGGTCGGCGGCGATGCGGTGGTCGTAGCAGCCGTCGTCGGGGGTTCGGGCGTGGTAGTGCTCGGTGGCGCTGCCGTCGGCCTGGGTGGTGGTGCCGGACCGGCGCTCCAGGATGCCGGTCGCGGTGACCTCGTCGTCGGTGGAGTCCTGGGGGCGCCAGTGCTCGCCCTGGCGGGTCTGGTCGGAGAGGTGGCGGGCCACCGTGACCTGGCCGCTGGCCAGGAAGCTGTCCGCCGTGGCGCCGGGGACGTAGGTGCTGGTGACGTCGATCGGGTAGGACCAGGTGCTGCGGGCCGCCTGCGGGTGCTGGTGGCCGCGCTGGGTGGTGGTCTGCGTCCAGCCGCTGTCGCGCTGTGAAGTGACCTGCTGCTGGCCCTGGTTGGCGATGGTGTTGCGGTTGGAGTACTCGCCGTGGTGGTCGATCCGGGTGGTGATCCGGCCGTGCGAGGTGTCCAGGTAGCCCGCGACGGACCAGTCCCGGGCGGCGGTGGCGGTGATCAGGTCGCTGCCGTCCGGCTGGGTGGTCTCGGCCGTGGTGAGCTGCGGCGCGGGCTGGATGGTGTCGATGGTGACGGCGCCGGAGGTCTGCTGCCGCTGGTGGTCGGTGGTGAGGAAGAGGCTGCCGTCCATGGTCCAGAGGTCGCTGATGCCGGCCGGCGGGACGAGGGTGACGGTGTGCGGCCTGCCATCGGTGAGCGTGCCCGCGAACGGCGTCAGGTCGACGTCGTACGGGAGGGTCCGGAACGCGTCGATGCTGGGGATCGGCCGCCACATCAGCGGGCTGATGCCGCCGGTGTAGATGGCGGGGAAGGGCTGGACCGTCCCGGCGGCGCGGCCGTCCACCAGGACCTGGACCTCGCGGTAGGTGCCGCCGCCGCACATGCCGTAGTCGGGGTGCCTGGCCGCGTAGTCGTCCGGCACGTTGGAGTACCAGAACTCCTCGCAGCCGCCGCCGCGCGCGTACACCTGGAGGTGGGCGCCGGTCAGGTTGCGGGGGAAGGTGAGGGTGGAGGTGGCCACCTGGCCCTTGCCGAGGTTCCACCAGCCGGGGGCGGTGGTCGACTGGGAGACCGGGAGCACCTGGTCGGCGGTGTCGGCCGCCGGGTACCGGCGGTCCGCCTGGTAGTAGGTGACCGTCATCGTCATGTGATAAGTGCCGGTGTACGTCGAGTTGACGATGTTCCCGAGGTCGACCACCAGTGGCTGCGGGCTGCGCAGCAGCGGGATGAAGCTGCTCAGGTCGGTGTCGACGTGCCACTTGATGCCGGCCGGGTCGGGCTCCGGGGTGCTGGTGCGGAGCACCTCCGAGCCGCCGATCCAGACCCCTGCCAGCCGGTCGTACTGGCGGCCCGCGACGCTGCCGGACCAGTCCAGGACCACCTTGGACCAGGGGCCGGGGCAGTCGGTGGGCGGGGTGAGGGTGCCGGTGAAGGGCTGGCCGTAGCTGTTGGCGAAGTCGTGCTGCATGGCCGTCACGGTGCAGTGCGCGGTGTCCGGGCGGCTGACCGGGGGGAGTGCGGTGACGGGGTCGCCGTAGTTGGTCTCGACCTGGCCGGCGGCCTGCGCGGCGAGCCGGGCGGCCGGAGCGGCGGTGACCCGGGCGGTGGCGGAGGCTGGGGCGGTGGGCAGGGCGATGGCTACGGCCAGCGCCAACGCCGTGGCGGCGGGCGCGAGTCGGCCGAGGGGCCGGGATATGTTCATGAGCCTTCCTGGGTAGGGGAGTTCAGCCGGTGACGGCGATGCCGTCGGGTACGTTGCCGACGGTGATCGGCGGGCCTGCGGTGCCGGTGGCCGGGTCCACCGGCCGGATGTCGTTGACGTTGGAGTCCACCGTCCAGAGCAGGCCGCCGTCGGGCGAGTTCGGGGATTTCGGCGAGTTCGGGGCGAAGGCCAGCGCGTACGCGCCGCCGCCGGTGGGGATCAGCGCTCCGGGCGTACCGGTCGCGGTCTCGATCGGCGTGACGCCGCCCGGCCCGCTCGCCGCGACGTAGGCGGTCTTCCCGTCCGGTGCGACGGCCACGTACTCGGGGCCGGAGCCGACCGGCACGGTGGCCACGGCCGTGTACGTACCGGTGTCGATCACGGACACCGTCCCCGAGCCGTTGTTGCTGACGTACGCGCGGCTGCCGTCGGGGGTGAACGCGATGCCGAACGGCGCGGCCCCCACCGGGACGGTCCTGGTCACGGCCCTGGTCGCGAGGTTCACCACGCTGACCGTGCCGTCGCCCTGGTCGGCGACCCACAGCTCGCCGCCGCCGGGGCGGATCCGCAGCCGTTCGGGCTGGCCGCCGACCTTGACCGGAGCCCCTGCGGTGAGGGTCGCGGTGTCGATGGGCTGGACCGTGCCGTCGCCGAAGTTGCTGACCCAGACGGTCTTCCCGTCCGGCGTCGGCGCGACGTCGGCTGCCGTACCGCCGACCTTGACGGTCGCGGTCACGGCGTTGGTGGCGAGGTCGACCACCGTGACGTCGTTGGTGTTGTTGTTCGCGACGAACAGCCGCGCGGCGGCGGTGGCCATGCCGTCGGGCCCGCTGCCGACCGGGATCGGCGGCCCGGCGTTCCGGGTGCGGGTGTCCACCGGAGTGACCGTGTTGTCGCTGTAGTTGGAGACGTAGGCGGTCGGGATGGCCTGGCCCGGCTGCGCGACGGTGACCAGCAGGTGGGTCCGGGCGAGCACCGCGCCGTTCGCGGCGTGCGCGGTGATCCCGACCTGGTAGTAGCCGGTGGCGAGGCCGGCGGTGGCGTTCAGGGTGACGGCGGTCGGGACGGTGGCGCCGGGCGGCGCGGTGACCGTCGCGCCGGCCGGGCCCGCCGTCAGGCCGGCCGGGGTGTCGGCCTGCCAGGTGACGGTGGCGGGCGTGCTCCCGGCCGTGTTGTCGACCTTGACGGCGACGGTCGTGCTGCCGCCGGGGGCGAACCGGACCTGACCGGGGTCGGTGGTCAGCGAGGCGCGGGTGGTCGGCGGGAACACCGCCTTGCCGGCGCCGAAGGAGGGCGGGGCGTCCTCCGGGCGGCTGCCCCACCGGGTGTCGGGGGAGGTGCCGAGGGTGAAGTCGAGCTGGTGTACGCGGTCGATGTCGACCCAGGTGTGCGAGGAGGTGCGGCCGTCCACGGCGAGGTGCTGGACGTAGGTGTCCCCGGCGCCGGTGGCGTCGACCGTCAGGTCGCGGTCGTGCGCGCGGTGGATCACCGCGTGCGGGAAGAGTGGGCTGCCGACCACCAGCATCGGCACGCCCGGGGTCTGCGGGTAGAGGCCGAGCGCGGCCCACACGTACCAGGAGCTCATCGCCCCGAGGTCGTCGTTGCCCGGCTCGCCGCCGGGGCCGAGGACGTACAGGGTGTCCATGATCTTCCGGACGGTGGCCTGGGTCTGCCAGGGCTGCCCGGCGCTGTCGTACGCCCAGGGGGTCCCGAAGGCGGGCTCGTTGCCCTGCCAGTGGTACGGCAGGTTCGGGCCCGCGTTGAGCTGGGTGAAGTAGTCGTCGAGCCGGGCGGCCGCCGCCTGGTCGCCGCCCATCCCGTCGATCAGCGCCCGCAGGTTCTGCGGCACCAGCCAGGTGTACTGGGCCGCATTGCCCTCCTGGAAGCCGCTCTGTCCGAAGCCGCCGCTGGTCTGCACGGGCGCGCCGGGCGGGAAGGCCCCGTCGGCGTCACGCGGGCGCAGGTACCCGGTGGCGGTGTCGAAGAGGTTCGCCCAGTTCTGCGAGCGCTGCCGGAAGCGCGCGGCGGTCTCCGACTCGCCGAGGGAGGAGGCGAGTTGGCCGACCGAGAAGTCGGCGAGCGCGTACTCCAGCGTCTCCGAGGCGCCGTTGGGTACCGGGCTGATCGAGTCGGAGCCGACGTTGGGTACGTAGCCCCGGCTCAAGTAGTCGGCGCCGTGCGGGCGTTCGACGTACCAGCCCTGCCCGGGGGTGCTGGTGGTGTCCTCCGCACCGTGCACCATGGCCCGTAGCGCGTGCCGCGCGTCGAAGCCGCGCGCGCCGAAGGCGTAGGCGCTCGCCAGGATCGGGTCCGCCGCGTCGCCGTTCATGACGCCCGTATAGCCGTTGGCCACCGGCCACTTGGGCAGCCAGCCGCCCTGGTCCGCGTCGTTCAGGAGTGAGGTGGCGATGTCGCTGGTCTCGTCCGGCGCGAGCAGGGCGAGCAGCGGGATCTGCGAGCGGTAGACGTCCCAGCCCGAGACGTTGGCGTACTGGGCATGGCCCGGCGCGGCGGTGTGGACGGCGCCGTCGAAGCCCGGATACCGGCCGTCGGCGTCGCTGAACAGGTTCGGGTGCAGCAGGGAGTGGTAGAGCGCGGTGTAGAAGGTGGCTTGCTGGGCACGGGTGCCACCGGCGACGGACAGCTTGCGCAGCTGGCGGTTCCAGAGCTCCTTGCCCTGCGCGGCGACCTTGCCGACATCCCAACTACGGGCCTCGGCAGCGAGGTTGGCCTCGGCGCCCTGGACGCTGACGTACGAGACGGCGACCTGCATGCCGATGGCGGGGTTGGCCCGGGTGTCGAAGGTCAGCCAGCCGCCCGCCACCACGCCGGTCTGCGGGCTCGCCGGGGCGGCCTTCGCGGCTGCCGGGCGCTGGACGCCGCTGACGGCCACGCTGCTGCTGCCGGCGGCTACCCGGACGGCGGACGCGGTCTGGCCGCCCCAGGTGCCGGAGGTGGTGAACGGGCGGTCGAAGCGGGCGGCGAAGTGCACGGTATAGGTGTCCGACTGGCCGCAGAAGTGACCGCTGGTGACGGACCCGGTGATCTCACGGTCGCCGACGGCCTGGAAGGCCGCCGCCGAGCCGCCGTTCTCGCTGCCGGCGGCCTTCACCAGCAGGCGGGCCTGGTCGGTCGCGGGGAAGTCGAAGCGCGCCACCCCGGTACGCGCGGTGGTGGCCAGCTCGGTGCGTACGCCACCGGCGGTGGTCGCGTACGAGCCCGGGTGGGCGGTCTCCGCCGCGTGGTCGAAGGGCGCGGTCGCCGAACTCGGGTCGGCGGGGAGCGGTCCGGTCAGCGGGAGGAACGGGAAGTCCCCGGCGATGCCGCAGCCCGGCCCGGACAGGTGGGTGAGGCTGAAGCCGGAGATCGAGGAGTCCTCGATGTTGTAGCCGCCGCCGGGTGGACGTGACGGTGTGTCAGGACTCCACTGCACCATGCCGAACGGCACGTCGGCGCCGGGAAAGGTGTCCACCTGCCCGACCACGCCACCGCCGCTGCCGGTCCCGGCGAACGGGTCGACCAACGAGGCGGGGTCGGCGACGGCGGCCGGTGCGAGGCCCGCCGCGTGCGCGGCGGGGGTGAGGCTAAGCGCTGCGATGACGGCACCCGCGAGTACGAGGACACGGGTGCGCAGTAGGGCGCGGGACAAACGGCCACCTCTTCCGGAGCTTCGAGAGCTTCGAACTGGTCGGGGCGATTCAGGAGTTGCAGTCGGCCTTGTAGAGGAACCGGGCGGTGGCCGGGTCGTGCAGGTTGTCCCGGGTGATGCTGGCCAGGTTGGTCCGGATGTTGTCGGTGACCGGCTTCTTCCCGATCGCGTTGCCCAGCTGATCGACGGCCTGCTGCCCGATCCCGTACGGGTCCTGGGAGATCAGCGCGTCCACCGCGCCGCTCTCCAGCGCCTGGACCTGCTGCGGGCCGGCGTCGAACGACACCACCTTGACCTTGCCCTGCTTGCCAGCGTTCTTCAGGCCGGTGCCGACGCCCTCCCCGGTCTGCGAGTTGGCGGTGAAGATCCCGGCCAGGGCGGGGTGCGCGGACAGTTCGTCGCCGACGGCGGAGGCCGCGCCCTGGGCCGTGTCGCCGACCTGGCGGACGTCGTCGAGCTTCAGCCCCGGGTACTTGGCGGCGAGCTCCTGCTTGAAGCCGTCGATCCGGGCGTTGGTGGTCGTGGTGGTGAGGTCGGGTGTCAGCACGGCGATCTCGCCTGTGGCGCCGACGAGTTGGCCCATGGTGTCGGCGGCCTGCCCGCCGCCCTGGAGGTTGTTCGAGGAGATGTGGGTGACGCCGATCGAGGCGTCGGTCAGCGAGGTGTCCACGATCGCGACCTTGGCCCCGGCCTGCTGGAGGGTCTTGACCGGCACGGCCAGCGAGTTGGGGTCCACCGGGGAGATCAGTACGCCGCCCGGGCGGTTGGCGGTGACGCTGTTCACCACGCCGACCTGCTCGGGGACACTCCAGTCGGCCGAGCCGGTGGCGCTGAAGCGGTAGCCGAGCTTCTTCGCCTCGGCGCTCGCCCCGCACTTCATCGTGATGTAGAACGGGTCGCCGGTCTTGCCCGCCACGAACGCGATGCTCGGGGCTCCGCCGGACGACCCGCTGCTGCTGTCGCAACCGGCGATCGCGGCCAGCGCGAGCACGGCGACCGCGCCGGTCACAAGGAGGTTTCTCGGGGGCACGTCGGTCTCCTGGATCTCGAAGTAGCCGGAGTTCTGGATCAACTGGTCTGGCTGTCAAGCCTGTTGGCGTCTGCGGCGGCGCAGCTGGTCGGAGTAGACGGCGGCCACCAGCACGGCGCCCACCGCGACGGTCTGCCAGAACGACTGGACCTGAAGGATGGCGAAGCCGCTCTCCAGCACCGCCGGGATGAAGACGCCGATGACCGTCCCGATCACCGAGCCGGTGCCGCCGAACAGGCTGGTGCCGCCGAGGACGACGGCGGCGATGGCGTTCAGGTTGTCCTGGGTGCCGCTGGTCAGGGTGGTGCTGCTGAAGTGGGCCAGGTTCAGCACTCCCGCGAGACCGGCGAGCAGGCCGGAGAGCGCGTAGACCTTGATCAGGTGCCGGTCCGCCCGGATGCCGACCCGTCCGGCGGCCTCGGCGTTGGAGCCGATCGCCCGGGTGTACCGGCCGAACCGGGTCAGTGCGAGCCCGGACGCGGCGGCGGCCACCACCAGGACGGCGACGACGATCAGCCAGGGGATGCCCAGCACGCTGCCGCTGCCGACCGTGTCGGCGAGCGCCGAGGGCACGTTGCCGATGTCGATGCCGTGGGTGAGGATCTGGCCGAACCCCAGCGCCATGCCCAGCGTCCCGAGCGTGACGATCAGCGGCGGCACCTTGGCCTTGGCGATCAGGAACCCGTTGAGCGCGCCCCAGCCGAGCCCCGCCGCCAGGCCCGCGCCGGTACCGGCGGCGATCACCCCCCAGCCCGCGTGCGGGCCGCTGTCCAGGGCGTTCATCGTCCGCACCGCGACCACGCCGGAGAAGATCAGCACCGAGCCGACCGAGAGGTCGATCCCGGCGGTGACGATGACGAAGGTCTGGCCGACCGCGAGCAGTACCAGGATCGCCGATTCGGTCGCGATGCTGCGGAACTCGAAGACGGTGGCGAAGGCGTTCGGCCGCAGTATCGAGAAGACCAGGACGAGGACGGCCAGGACCAGGAAGGTCCACACGGTGTTCTGGCCCCGCAGCCGCCTCAGTGCCTCGCGTGCGTGGTTCATGCCGCGTCCCCCTCGTTCTCCTCGTTCGGTGGCGCGCCGTCCATCGCGCCGGTCATCGCGGCGACCAACTCCTCCAGCGAGGTCTCGGCCGCCTCGAACCGCGCGACCCGGCGGCCCAGCCGCAGCACCTCGACCCGGTCGGCCACCGACAGCACCTCGGGCATGTTGTGGCTGATCAGCACGACCGAGACCCCTCGGTCCCGGACCCGCCGGACCAGGTCCAGCACCCGCCCGCGCTGGACCACCCCGAGCGCGGCGGTCGGCTCGTCCATGAAGACCACCCGGGAGGCCCAGGCCACCGAGCGCGCGATGGCCACGCTCTGCCGCTGCCCGCCGGAGAGCGTGGCCACCGGGGCGCCGATGTCCCCCAGCTGGACGCCGAGTTCGGCGAACGCCTCGACGGCGCGGTCGCGCATCGCCCGCTTGTCCAGCACCCCGAGCGCGCCGAGCAGCCCGCCGCGCAGCTGCTCCCGGCCCAGGAACAGGTTGGCCGCCGCGTCCAGATCGGCGGCCAGCGCCAGGTCCTGGTAGACGGTCTCGATACCGAGTGCCTGCGCGTCCCGGGGGCTGCCGAACGACGTCGGCCGCCCGTCGAGCAGGATCTGCCCGCCGTCCGGGGTGACCGCTCCGACGAGTGTTTTGACCAGGGTCGACTTCCCGGCGCCGTTGTCACCGACCAGCGCCACCACCTCGCCCGGGTACACGGCGAAGTTCGCCCCGCTCAGCGCCTCCACCTGACCGTACGTCTTGACCAACCCGCGCGCCTCCAGCAGGGGTTCGGGCACTGTTCCCTCCTCGCGTCGCCGCACCGACAACGTTGTCGCGCTTGGCATGTACTCATGCGCCGTCGGCTGCTGTCAAGGGTTCGGTCCGTAACTCCTCCGGCCCATACGTCACTCAAGTACTCATCAGCACAAGCCGTTTGACTGATGAGCCGTCCGCCGGAGGGCTACACTCCCGGAAGCGCTCGACAACGTTGTCAGTCCCGAGGTGGCGTCAGATGCCCGACGAGCTGGGACGGCCCGCACCGGAGACGGCGGGACGGCCGACGATGAAGGACGTGGCGGCCGTCGCCGGCGTCGGGCTGAAGACCGTCTCCCGGGTGGTCAACGGCGAGCCGGGCGTGCGCGAGGAGACGGCGGAGCGCGTCCGGCTGGCCGTCGCGCAGCTCGGCTTCCGGCGCAACGACGGCGCCCGGCTGCTGCGCCAGGGGCGCCGTACGGGCAGTGTCGGACTCATCGTCGAGGACGTCTCGGACCCGTTCTACTCCCTGCTGAACCGGGCGGTCGAGGAGGTGGCCCGGGCACACGGATCACTGCTCTTCACCGGATCGTCGGCGGAGGACCCCGAGCGTGAACGGGAGTTGGCGCTCGCGTTCTGCGCCAGGCGGGCGGACGGTCTGATCATCGTCCCGACCGCCGCCGACCACGGGTACCTGGCCCTGGAGATGGCGGCGGGCACGGCCGTGGTCGCGGTCGACCGGCCGGTCGCGGGCCTCGCGGCGGACACCGTGCTCAGCGACAACCGGGGCGGCAGCCGGACGGGCGTCGAACACCTGCTCAGACAGGGCCACCGCCGGATCGGGTACCTCGGCGACGCACCGGGGATCTTCACCGCCGCCGAGCGGCTGCTCGGCTACCGGCAGGCGATGGCGGCCGCCGGACACCCCGTCGGCAGGAACTGGGTCTCGATGGGGACGCCCGACCCGGTCGGCATCCGGCTCGCCCTGGACCGGATGCTCTCCGGCCGCCGACCGGTCACCGCGCTGGTCTGCGGCAACAACCGCACCAGCGTCGCCGTCCTGCGCGAGCTCGGAACCCGCCAGCAGCGCCCGGCTCTCGTGGGTTTCGACGACTTCGAGCTGGCGGACCTGCTCGCGACCCCGGTCACCGTCGTCGCCCAGGACCCGGCCCGGCTCGGCCGGACGGCCGCCGAACTGCTCTTCCGCCGCCTGGGCGGCGAGCACGGCCGCCCCCAGCGGATCGAACTCCCGACCCGCCTCATCCCCCGGGGCAGCGGCGAACTCACAGCCGGTCCGTGACGGGGGTCGGTAGGGGCGCGAGGTGGAACCCCGCGCCCCTGGGAGGCCCGAATCAGTGGAGCTGGACGACCTGGTGCATGCCGAGGAAGGCGTGCGGAATCCCGAGCTGGTCATCGGGCACGAAGCAGAGCAGCACGTAGGTGCCCGGCTGCAGTCCGTGGGTCTCGAGCAGCACGGTGTGGTCGGGCGAGATGGCGCTGAGGCCTGCGGGCGGCCCGGTGAACGGCGCCGGCGGCGGCGTCGTGCCGTGGGCGATCGCGTCGAAGTACGCCTGGATCTGGGCGTCGGTCGTGCCGGGGGCCACCGGCTGGAGCTCCATCTCGTGCAGCTCGGGCGCCGCATTGTGCACCAGGATGGCCCCGTTGGCGCGGTCCACGTCTTCGGCCTCGAAGCGCGGTCCGGCGGTGGTCTCGCGCTGGATCACGATGCCGTGCGGGAAGTGCGCCAGGTGGCGGCCGTTCGAGCCGCACAGTTCGAGGGACTTCAGCACTGGCTCGGTGGGGTTGGCGAGGAAGGCCGTGAAGTCCAGCAGGTAGACCGGCCCGTCCGAGATCTCCTGGGTGAACTCCTCGGGGGCCTGCGGGGTGACGAAGGCCCCGCCGAGCGCCTCCGCCTCGCCCTCGACCGCGCGGATCCCGGCTGCGGCGGTGGCGGGTGTGTTGCTGACCGCGTCGGCCAGGTCGTGCAGCACCTGGTCGATCGACACGCCCAGGTGCGGCCGGATGACCTGCAACTGACGACCGGCCGGGTCGTCGGTCTTCACCCGGAAGCTGACCGGACCACCGTCATGGCTGCCCGGAGCCTGGATGCCCGCCGCGCCCAGCGACACCTCGATCGGGGCGTCCCCGGGCGGGCCGGCGACGGCCGCGCCCGATCCGCCGATCGTCGTGAGGAAGGCGAGGGCGGCGACGGCTGCCATCCTCGAACCGCGCCTGAGTACCTGACTGCGCATGAATGTCCTTTCGGCTGAGACCTGAACCCCCCGTCACGCAGGATCACCAGCCAGGCGCGCGGCGAAGCGGCAACCGGCCGGAACCGAGCCGGACGGTCTAAGACCGACCGGCAGATGGTGGGCGGCGTCGCGACGCCCGGGCTGTCTCCCCCAGCCTTCGGCCGGGAGGTGCCCCCATCGTCGGCACCGCCCAGACTCGGCCCGACCGCCGCTCCTTCATCCGCCCACCATCTGCCGGTCGGTCCAGCGCGTTGGCCTCCCGGGGCCAATCGGGGTAGACATAGCCTCATGGTCCGGTTGACGGTCCGATCCTCGGCGTCCCCGCCCACCGACCGGCGCCGACGCCCCGTCCGGGGCATTCGCAGTGTCGCCGGTCAGGTCTTCGCGCTGCAGGTGGTCGTGGTGTTGCTGCTCGTCGTGGCGGCGGTGCTGGCACTCGTTCTGCAGTCGCGGCGCGACAGCACCCAGGAGGCCACCAGCCGCTCGGTCGCCGTCGCCCAGACCTTCGCCAACTCGCCGGGCATCGTGGACGCCCTGCGATCCCCGAACCCCACCGCGATCCTCCAGCCGAAGGCGGAGGCCGCCCGGATGGCGTCCGGAGTGGACTTCATCGTCGTGCTGAACACCGACGGCATCCGCTACACCCACCCGAACCCGGACCGGATCGGGAAGAAGTTCGTCGGCAACTACGAACCGGCCCTGCACGGCCAGGTGGTCACTGAGCAGATCACCGGCACCATCGGACCGCTCGTCCAGGCCATCGTCCCGGTCCCCGACGCCAACGGCACGGTGGTCGGCGCGGTCTCCGCCGGGATCACGATCAGCAAGGTCAGCGGGGTCGTCGACCGTCAGCTGCCGCTGCTGGTCGGCGCGGCGGCCGCCGCCCTCGTGCTGGCGACGGTCGGTACGGCCCTCGCCAGCAGACGCCTGCTGCGCCAGACGCGCGGCCTCGGCCCGTCCGAGATGACCCGGATGTACGAGCACCACGACGCGGTGCTGCACGCGGTCCGTGAGGGCGTGCTCATCGTCGGCGGGGACGGCCGGCTGCTGCTCGCCAACGACGAGGCGCGCCGCCTGCTGGAGCTGCCCGCGAACGCCGAGGGACGCTACGTCACCGACCTGGCCCGCGATCCGGGCGGCGTGAAGGTCGACCTGAAGGGCGGCTTGAACGGCCGGGAGCATGGTCCGGAGCACGGCCGCGAGCTCGGCCTCGACCCCGAGGTGGCCGAACTGCTGGCCTCGGGACGGACGGTCAGCGACGAGATGGTGCTCGCCGGGGACCGGCTGCTGCTGGTCAACATCCGGCCCACCGATCGCAACGGCGGGCCGCCCGGCAGCGTGGCGACCCTGCGGGACTCCACCGAGCTGCACGCGCTCTCCGGAAAGGCCGCGTCCGCCCGAAGACGCCTCAAACTTCTGTACGACGCCAGCGTGGCCATCGGCACCACCCTCGACGTGACGCGCACGGCCGAGGAGCTCGCGCAGGTGGCCGTCCCGAGGTTCGCCGACTTCGTCACCGTCGACCTCGCCGAACCCGTGCTGGCCGGTGCGGAGGCCCGCCTCGACGACGCCGGCCGGATGCGCCGGGTCGCGGTCCACGGCATCCGCGACGACGTGCCGCTCTACCCGGTCGGTGAGGCCATCACGCTGCTCCCCGCCACGCCGCAGGCCTGGAGCCTGGGGACCGGGCAGGCCGTCTTCGACTCCGACCTCGCCTCCTCCAGTGACTGGAAGGTGCAGGACCCCGAACGGGCCGCGCGGGTCGTCGAGTACGGCATCCACTCGGTGGTCCGGGTCCCGGTGCTGGCCCGGGGCGTGCTGCTGGGGATGGCCAAGTTCTGGCGCTCGGACCGGTCGGAACGCTTCGACGAGGACGACCTCTCGCTCGCCGAGGAGCTGACCGCCCGCGCGGCCGTCTGCATCGACAACGCCCGCCGTTACACCCGCGAGCACGCGATGGCCGTGACCCTCCAGCACAGTCTGCTGCCGCACGGCCTGCCCCAGCAGAACGCGGTCGAGGCCGCGTACCGGTACCTGCCCGCCCAGGCCGGGGTGGGCGGGGACTGGTTCGACGTCATCCCGCTGCCGGGTGCGCGGGTCGCACTGGTGGTCGGCGACGTGGTCGGCCACGGTCTGCACGCCGCCGCCACGATGGGACGGCTGCGCACGGCGGTGCACAACTTCTCGACGCTCGACCTGCCGCCGGACGAACTCCTGGGACACCTCGACGACCTGGTCAACCGCATCGACCAGGACCAGACGGCGGCCGGTCCGGGCGACGACGTCACGGGGGCCAGCTGTCTGTACGCCATCTACGACCCGGTCTCGCGCCTGTGCACCATCGCCCGGGCGGGCCACCCGCCGCCCGTACTGGTCCACCCCGACGGCACGGTGGAGTTCCCGGAGATCCCGGCCGGCCCGCCGCTCGGCATCGGCGGTCTGCCGTTCTCGACGGCCGAGATCCGGCTGGCCGAGGGCAGTCGCCTGGTGCTCTACACCGACGGACTGGTCGAGGACCGTGAACGGGACCTCGACGACGGCCTCGAACTGCTCCGCAGCTCGCTCCAGTCGGGTCCCCCGGATGGGGGGCCCGATGGGGGAGCCGCCCGGACGCCCGACGAGACCTGCGAGGCGGTGATCGCAGCCCTGCTGCCCGCCCGCCAGACGGACGACATCGCGCTGCTCGTCGCCCGCACCCGGGTCCTGCCGGCCGACCGGATCGCGGAGTGGGACGTGCCGGCCGACCCGGCGGCCGTGTCGGGCGTCCGGGCGGCGGTCAGCAGGCAGCTGTCCGGGTGGGGGCTGGACGAGGCGTCGTTCGTGACCGAGCTGATTCTCAGCGAGCTCGTCACCAATGCCATCCGTTACGGCTCGGAGCCGATCAGGGTCCGCCTGCTCCTCGACCGCACCCTGATCTGCGAGGTCTCCGACACCAGCAGCACCGCCCCGCACCTCCGCTACGCCGCGACGACGGACGAGGGCGGGCGCGGGCTCTTCCTGGTCGCCCAGCTCGCCGAGCGTTGGGGCACCCGCTACACGGCGGCCGGCAAGGTGATCTGGACCGAGCAGTTGCTCGGGTAGGACCGAAGGGTGTGGATCAGCCCAGGTGGAGCGACTGGCCCGGGAGGATCAGGTTGGGGTTGCCACCGACGACGGACCGGTTCTCCTGGTAGACGTGCTGCCAGCCGCCGAGGTGGTGGCTGTCGGAGATGCCGGACAGCGTGTCGCCGCGGACGACGGTGTAGTCGCTCGCGATGCCCGGGGCGCCCGGGGCCGGCGCGGCGGCCGGGGCCTGCGCTTGGGAGACGGGCGCGGGGGTGGTGGCCGCAGGGGTGCCGGGGGTGGGCTGGGCTGGGAGCGGGGACACCGGGGTGGTGGGTGTGGTGGGTACGCCGGGGGCGGTGGTGGGGGCCGCGAGGGTCGGGGCCGGGGCGGTGGGCGCGGCGGGGTACTGGGGGGTTTGAACCCCAGGAGGCGTGCTGGGCGTGGTGGGCGTGCTCGGCACGGTCACCGGAGCCGGGGTGACCGGGGTGACCGGGGTGGCTGTCGGGATGCTGGGCGAGGCAGTGGTCGCCGGTGCGCCGGTGGTCGGTGCGGTGGCGGTCTGGGGGGTTTGGGGGGCCTGACTCTGGGCGTCGGGGCTCTGGAAGGCGGGGCTCTGTGCAGCGGGGCTCTGTGCGGCCGGGCTCTGGACGGTGAGGCCGCCCGTGGTCACGCAGCTGGGCCAGACGGTCGGGCCCTGGGCGGCGAGTACCCTCTCGGCCACCGCGATCTGCTGGGCCTTGGTCGCGTGGTCGGGCTGGACCGCGTACTGGTCGCCGCCGTTGGCGTCCCAGGTGCGCAGGGACAGGTGCAGGCCGCCGTAGCCCCCGTCGCCGGGGTTCGCGGTCCAGTCGCCGCCGCTCGCGCACTGGGCGACGGAGTCCCAGGTGGAGACCGGTACGGCGTGCGCCCCGGCGGCGGTGAGCAGTGGCAGTGCCAGGCCGACGCCCGCAGCGCCGGCGACGGCGACCGCCCGGTCGGTCTGGGTGGGGCGACGATGACGTCCGGAGCCCGAAAAGACCATCAGATGTCCCTCTCCGCACGCCTACGAGGTGAGCTGTCGGGTTCGGACCGAGAGGTGGCCCGGCCGCGCGGCAAGCGCGGCTTCACCCCAAGCCGTGGGGACGGCGATGAAACCTGGGTCCCCCGCCCCTGCCCAGGGGTCTGTTCGTGGTCCCGGTGTGAGCGGTGGGCAGGGTTTGGCGTGCCGCGCACCGGGCGCCCGCATCGGCGGGCTGCTGGGAGACTAGAGGGATCATCACTCGGATAACAAGCCCGCATCCTGAACGTCACATAATCATCACGAGATCCGGCGCGCGTGACACCGGGTCACTCCGACCGGGTTGGGTCAGATCCCGTCAACCCGTCGCGCTCAGGGCCGCATCGGCCTTGGTGAGGTTCTCATGCAGACGGTCCAGGTAGGAGCGCGCCGCCGAACCCGGTGTCACACCACGGGCGAACGCCAGCATGTTCCCGGCGCCGGTGTTGTAGCCCAGCGCGAGCAACTCGTCCTCGTTGAACGGCGCTGAGCGGTGTGCGGGGAGTTGGTCGGCGAGGTCGTGCAGGTACCAGGCCGCAGCCTCGATCGCGAGGTCCGGGTCGTCGGGCAGCTCGTCCCAGTTGCGGGTGGCGAAGTCGTGGCCCTGCTTGGTCTCGTCGAACGCCGCCCGGTGCATGTTGGCGATGCCGAAGGCGGAATCCGGTTTGAGCCGCTGCCAGGCGCGTTCGAGTTGGGGGTCGTGCGGCTTGTAGTCCTCGTTGTAGAGGATCGCCATCAGCAGGCGCGGGTCGATGCCCGCCTGGCCCGCCCGGGTGCGGACCTGGGTGGCGAAGTGCGCCGGGTCGTAGGAGTCGCTCCACTTCGAGTTCGAGGCGGACGGACTGGGTGCCGCGCTCCGGTCGGCGGTCGGCGTGGGTGATTGGGGCGTGGCACCCGTACCGGGGTGCGCGGGGGTGTGACCGCCGCGTGCCACGAGCCAGACGGCGACCACAGCCACCACCAGGGCCAGCGCCCGTCCGTACTTCCGTTGCGGGCCCACCACGTGCCTCCCCGGGAATCGATGCTGCCCATCCTGCCCGATCCGGCGTGGCGGCGGACTCGGTCGGTGGTGGGCCCGTTCCGCCCAGTGCGCGCCACCCGAGTGGGTGAACACCGGGTGTTTCGGGCTCGATCGGCAATCCGGGAGGGGGTCGGGCACCGAACGTGTGATTGGTGGGCCCGTAAACAGGAAGCGGGCCGGGAAACGAGACGGGGCATCATGCTCGCAGCACACACCGACCGCTCGGGGGCTACAACCGCTGCCCGGTTGCGCCTGGCCTTCGGCGCCCTGCTGCTCACCCTCGCGGTCAGCGCGTGCTCGAGCAGCTCCAGCGGATCGGGTACTGCCTCGGCCACCCCGAGCATCTCCGCTGCTGCCTCCGCGTCAGGGTCCTCCGCTGCGGCTTCGAGTACCAGTGCTGCTGCTCAGATCAGCATCAAGAACTTCCTCTTCAGCCCGGTCACCCTCACCGTGCAGCCCGGTGCGACGGTCACCGTCGTCAACAACGACT
This sequence comes from Kitasatospora sp. MAP5-34, assembly GCF_029894335.1. Classification (GTDB taxonomy): domain Bacteria; phylum Actinomycetota; class Actinomycetes; order Streptomycetales; family Streptomycetaceae; genus Kitasatospora. The sequence continues at coordinate 57,003 of NZ_JARXZC010000019.1, forward strand.
CCACAGCACACACCCTGACCGCCTCGGACAAGTCCTTCGACACCGGCGCGATCGATGCCGGTAAGTCCGCGACCTTCACCGCCCCGACCAAACCAGGCAGTTACCCCTACAGCTGCTCGATCCACCCGTTCATGCACGGCACCCTCACCGTCAGCTGACCGTCGTGACCACTCCTGGAACCAACGGGCGCCGGTACCGGCGCCGGGCCGTCGTCCGTGGTGTCCTCCGCGTGCTGGCCGCCGCCGGTCTCGCCGTGGACGCCGCCGTGCACGCCCGCCTCGCCGGTCAGTACGACGCGGTCACAGCCTCCGTCAGCGAGGGCGACCTGTTCCGCGTCGAGGCGGCGGCGGCGAGCCTGGCCGTCCTGCTGGTCCTGCTGTGGCGCCACCGGATCGGCGACGCCTTCGCCTGGTTGGTCGCGGCCGGTGGCCTCGCCGCACTGCTGCTCTACCGCTATGTCGACGTCGGTGCGCACGGGCCGCTGCCGGACATGTACGAACCCGTCTGGTCCACCGACAAGCTCACCGCCGTGTGGGCCCAGGCCGTCGCGGTGCTGGCGCTGACCGCGCTGCTGGCGTCCCGCAGGACGGGTAGGGAGCGTGGAACGCCGACAGCCGGGCGGGCACAGTGATGATGTGCCCGCCCGGCTGTCGGCGTACCGGAGGTCCTGAGGGCCCCGAGGGTCAGGCGGGTAGGCCCACGGCCCGCTCGCCGTTGCGGCGCTGCTGGATCACCACGGCGGCGACCAGCAGGGCGCCCTGGGCGACGTTCTGCCAGAAGTCGTTGATGCCCTGGACGGTGAGGCCGTTCTCCAGCGCGCCGAGCAGGGCGACGGCCAGCAGGGTGCCGCCGATGCCGCCCTTGCCGCCCTTGAGGGCGCAGCCGCCCAGCGCGGCGGCGGTGATCGCCTTGAGTTCCAGGCCCTCGCTGCCGGAGGTCGGCTGGCCGGACCCGGTACGGGCGGTGAGCAGGATGCCCGCGATGGCGGCGACCGTGCCGGTGAGGGCGTAGGCGGCGACCAGGTACTTGTTGATGTTGATGCCGGCGAGCCGGGCGGCCGTGTCGTTGCCGCCGATGGCGTAGATGTTGCGGCCGATGTCGGTGTACTTGAGCAGCAGGTGGACGGCCAGCGCGACCAGCACGAGGATCCAGATCATCACCGGCAGGCCGGCGATCTTGCCCCGGCCCAGGAAGACGAAGACGCTGTCGTTCAGCACGTAGCCCTGGGCCCGGCCGTTGGAGACGAGCTGCGCGACGCCCTTGTAGGCGGCGAGGCCGGCCAGGGTGGCGATGGTCGGGTTCACCCGTCCGTAGACGATGATGAGGCCGTTGAAGACGCCGACCAGCGCGCCGACGCCGATGGCCGCGCCCATGCCGAGCAGTGCGTTGGACCCGGCGGAGGTGAAGGCCATCGCGCTGACCACGGAGGCCAGGCCCGCCTGGGAGCCGACCGAGATGTCCAGGCCGCCGCAGATGATGACCACGGTCTGGACGACCGCCAGCAGGCCGGTGATGGTGACGGCCTCGCCGATCACCTGCATGTTGGACCAGCTGAGGTAGTTGGCGTTCAGCGAGCCGAAGAGTGCCATCACCACGGCGAGGCCGCCGATCAGGCTGAGGTTCTGGCCTCCGACGGCACTGAGCAGCGAACCGGCGCGGCGGGCGGGCACCCGGCTCTGGTTCTTGGCCGAAGTGCCCGGCTCGGTGGTGGCGGTGCTCATGCGGTCTCTCCAAGTACGGGGGCGGGGGCGGAGGTTACGAGGTCGTCGGCCATGGCGAGGGAGAGGATGGCTTCCTCGGAAGCCTCCTCGCGGCTGAGTTCGCCGGTGATCCGGCCGCTCTGCATGACGACGATCCGGTCGGCGAGGCCGAGCACCTCGGGCAGCTCGGACGAGATGACGAGGAGCGCGACGCCCTCCTTCGCCAGGTCGGCGATGATCTGGTAGATCTCCGCCTTGGCGCCGACGTCGATGCCTCGGGTCGGCTCGTCGAGGATCAGCACCTTGGGCTTGCGGGCCAGCCAACGGGCCAGCACGACCTTCTGCTGGTTGCCGCCGGAGAGCTTGCGGACCTCCTGCTCGATCGAGGGGGTGCGCACCCGCAGCCGGTCGGCGAACTCCTGGGCGAGGGCACGCTCGGCCGAGCGCCTGACGAACCGCCAGCGCCGCAGCCGTTCCAGCACCACCAGCGAGGTGTTGTCGCGGATCGTCCGGTGCAGGAAGAGCGCCTGGGCCTTGCGCTCCTCGGGGGCGAGGCCCAGCCCAGCCTTGATCACCTCGCCCGGGCGGCCCGAGCGCAGCCGCTTGCCGTCCAGCCGGACGGTGCCGCTGCGGATGGGCAGGTCCCCGGCCAGCGCGAGGGCCAGTTCGGAGCGCCCGGCGCCGACCAGGCCGGCCAGGCCGACCACCTCGCCGGCCCTGACCTGGAGGCTGATGTCGCGAACGGCGTCGGTGGTGACGTTCCGTACGTCCAGTACGACCCGGGCGTCGGCCGCGGCGGCGGTGCGGTCGGCGCGGGTGAACATGGTGGACAGGTCGCGGCCGACCATCAGCCGGACGATCTCGGTCTCGCTGGTGTTCGCGGCGTCGAGTACGCCGGCGACCGTACCGTCGCGGAGCACCGCGACCCGGTCCGCGAGCTGGAAGATCTCCTGCATGCGGTGCGAGACGTAGATGACGGCGATGCCCTGGTCGCGCAGCCGGCGGATCAGCGCGAAGAGCGCGTCGACCTCGTGCTCGGAGAGCGAGGAGGTCGGCTCGTCGAAGGCGATCGCCTTGGCCGCGCCGGTCAGGGCGCGCATGATCTCGACCAACTGGCGCTGGGCGGGCGTGAGTTCGGAACCCAGTAGATCGGGGTCGAGCACCCGGCCGAAGCCGAGCCGGTCCAGGTCCGCGTTGATCCGGCGGCGCAGCTCGGCGCGGTCCAGGCGGCGGCCCGCCTTGTGCGGCAGCGAGCCCGCGTACACGTTCTCGGCGACCGAGACGTGCGGGATGATCTCCGGTTCCTGCGGGATGATCCGGATCCCGGCGGCGCGGGCGTCGGCGGGGGAGCCCAGGGTGAGCGGCGCGCCGTCGAGCAGCAGGTGGCCCTCGGTGGGCTGGTGGTCACCGGTGAGGATCTTGAGCAGGGTGGACTTGCCGGCGCCGTTCTCGCCCATCAGGGCGGTCACCTGTCCGGCCGGGAAGTCGAGGGTGACTCCGCTGAGCGCCTGGACGGCGCCGAAGCGTTTGGTGATCCCGTGGACGCCGACCGTGCTGCCGGTTCTGGCACCGGTTCTGGCACCGGTTCGCTTGCCGGTGGCGGACGGTGCCGTCGGGGGGCTGGGGTCGGGGAGGGCGCTGTCGGCGCTGGTCATGGATCACCTCTGGGCACGGAGCGGAGGCCCGGGGTGGGGCGGGGAGAGCGAGCTCCACCCCGGGCGGGTTTCGGAGGACCGGTCAGCTGATCGGTGATCAGCTGCAGGTGAGGCCCGAGTCCTTCCAGTTGGTCGCGTCGACCATCTTGGTGCTGGCGAACGCCTCCTGCGGGAAGGCCTTGCCGTCCTTGAGCTTGTCGACCATGGTCTGGACGGCCAGGGCGCCGACGTCGCTGCCGTTGATGAAGAGCGCGGCCTTCATGCCGGACGGCTTGCCGCTGCCCCAGTCCTTGCAGGCGAGGTAGGCGCCGAGGCCGACGCCGATGATGTTGTCGGCGCTGACGCCCGAGTTCTGCAGCGCGGTGACCCCGCCCTGGACGTTCTCGTCGTTGCAGCCCCAGATCACCCAGTGCTTGACGCCCGCGTTGGCGGTGATGGTCGCGGCGACCTTGTCCTGCGCGTCGGTCGGGGTGTTGTCGGTGGCGACGTTGATGGTCTGCACCTGCCCGGCGTCCGCGAAGAAGGCCGAACCGGCCGCCTTGACGCGGTCGCCGCAGACCGTCACGTCCTGCTTCCAGGCCGAGATGATCCGGGTGTCGGCAGCCGTCCAGCCGGCCTTCTTGAACTCGGCAGCGGCGCGCTTGCCGACCTCGCCGCCCATCTGCTCACCGCTGAAGCCGATCCGGGGCACCAGGTCCTGGTGGGCGCAGCCGACCGGGTCCGGGCCGGTGGAGCAGATCTGGTCGTCGGAGGTGAGCAGCGCGACCTTGCCGTCCTTGGCGGTCTGGACCACCTGCGGGCCGACGGCCGGGTCCGGCACGACCATGATCAGGCCGTTGCTCTTCTGCGCGATGGCGGACTGCACCTCGCTGATCGTCTTGTTCGCGTCACTGCCGAGGTCGACGACCTTGAGGTCGACACCGAGCTGGGCGGCCTTCGCCTTGGCGCCGGCGGCCTCGCCGATGAAGTACTCCTGGTCGCCCTGCTTCTGCAGGTAGGTGATCGAGATCTTCCCGGTCACCTTGGCGACGTCGCCGCCGCCGGTCTGAGCGGTGGTCTGGCCGGTCGAACAGGCCGTCAGGCCCATCGCGACCAGCAGGCCGACAGCGGCGGCGGCACGGCGGCTGCGTGCAGTGAACATGAGTGCTCCTTCGCGCGGACACCGGGCATCAGGTGTGCGCGTCGCGGGGGTGCCGGGAGTGCGTGGGTGGCGGGGTGAACCGCCGGCCCGGCGCTGTCCGGCGAGGGGTGGGAGGGTGGCCGCGCTCGGGGGTGGCCGGTTCCGGGGACATGGATCTCGAGTCCTGGCGTACGCACCACCTCAGGCCCCGAGGAAGGGGTGGTGCGACGTTGAGCGCTCAATAATCCATCAGAACCAAACACCTTTAAACGCGATGCGACACATGACACCCTCTGCCATATGCGGCCGTCAAGGGGATGTCGGGCTTCCGGCCCGCTTGATATGTGCTTGTGACATTGCCTGCGTGTGGCAGGTGCCGCACCGGCCACGCGCCGGTCACGCACGTGCCGCCCGACCCGCCCGCACCCTGGGGGTGCGCGCGGGCGGGCGGCAGCGATTGTGGCGCCCAAAGATGTTGACTAATGGGTATTCATGTTCGAATGTGTTGGCATGGTGCCTGTCGGCCCGTTCGGCGGAGCCGGGCCGACAGGCACTGCGTGGAGCCCTCCGGCGGTCACCGTCAGCTGACCCTGCTTGCGACGTGGTCCGCCGGGGCAGGTTGCGGGGCGTGCCGGAGCCGGTCGGACTGACCTGGGGCCATGGCCCGAGCCGGTTGGAGTGCCGCGTCACCCCGCCGGTCGCAGGTCGCGCGGCAGGAGTGGTGACTCCTGGGCGTGGCGCAGGAGTTCGAGGTAGTCGGCCCGGGGGAGCATGGTGCCGCCCAGACTTCGGACGGCCGGGCTGTCCCACTGGGCATCGAGCAGCAGCCCGCCCGCCTCCGCGAAGCGGGCGGCCAGATCGGCGATCGCGACTCGCGCGGCGTCGGTACGGCGGTGGAACATCGAGTCCAGGCTGAGCACCGGCCCGACCTGCACGCCGAAGGCTCCGCCGATCAACTCGCCGTTCTCCCACACCTCGACGCTGTGTGCGTGGCCGTCCCGGTGCAGTCCGTAGAGGCCCTGCTTCAGTTGGTCCGTCAGCCAGCGCGGGCTGCGGCCGGCCCGGCACTGCTCGACGACCTGCGCGAATTCCCGGTCCACGCTGGTGGACCACCGCAGACCGTTGCGCAGCCGCCGGGCCAGCCGCCGCCCCAGCCGGACTCCGCCCGGAGTGATCACCGGCCGTGGGTCCGGCGACCACCAGGCCACTCCGTACGGCACTTCGGACGGCACCTCGCCACCCACACCGAGGACGGCGATGCTCCCCGCCGCGACGCGGTCCTCGTACAGGGCTTCGTTGAGGTACCGGCTGTACTCGTCCGCCGCCGGCAGCGGGTACGCGCCGGCCCGGTAGCCCGCCAGCAGTCCGGCCGGGGTCAGATCGGCGCAGAAGGCGGCCGGGGCGTCGCCGGGCGCCGCCGAGAGGTCGACCGAACTCCACGATCTCAGCGCCGCCACCACCGGCTCCTCCCCGTGCTCACGGTGCTGCCCGTAGCGGCTCCAGGAAGCCGCCGGCCAGCAGATCGTCGAGGTAGAAGTCGAGCAACTGGGCGTCCACGGGCGGGAATTCGATCCCGCTGCCGCGCAGCGCCCGTTCGGCCCGGGCGCGGGAGAAGAGCGGGAAGGTGGGCCGGAAGTACATCTCGCTGATGGAGAGGCCAGCCCCGGCGCACCGGTCCACGAACAGTGGGACGAACGCTGTCATCGGGTGCGTCGGGTGCGCTGCGGCGAACCGTACCAGCTGCTGGACCCAGTCGGGGTAGGGGAGTTGCTCGATCGGACAGCCCCGGGCCCGCAGCCGGTCGGCCAGTTCGCCGAGCAGTGCGTAGCGCGGGTTGGTGAGGTGGTAGACCTCCCCGGCGGCCGGGAGGTGGGTGGCGATGTGGGCGACCGCACGGGTGAAGCGGTCGGCGGGTACGAAGTCCAGCCAGAGCTCGACGTCCGGGCAGACCCCGCTGTCCGCGAGGAACTTGATGAGCGCGCAGATCTCCGTCCCGGTGTTCATCGTGCCGGTGGTCAGATCGCCCGTGACGTCGTTGACCCGGTGGATCGCGACCGGCAGTCCCGCTGCGGCCGCGTTGTGCAGCAGGGCCTCCGCGACCCACTTGCTCTCGACGTAGCCGACCGACAGCTGGTCGGGGTGGCCGAGCGGGGTGTCCTCGGTGACGTACCGGACGCCGGCCGGCCCGAAACCGGCCAGCACCGCCAGACTGGACACGTAGTGCACCGGTATCGACCTGGCGTGGCCCGCCAGCCGGAGGATCTCCCGGGTGCCGCAGACGTTGGCCGGGCGCAGATCCTGGTACGGGTAGAGGAAGTTGACCTGCCCGCCGCAGTGGTGGATGACGTCCAGGCTCGACGCCAGCGCCTCGAACCGCTCCGGCGCCAGGCCCAGCATCGGTTCGGTGAGGTCGCCGACCAGCGGGACGACCCGGTCCGCGACCGGCTCGTGGCGCAGGAACCGGCGGTGCGCCGCGCGGATGCGGTCCAGGGCCCGCTGCTCGTCCGGTGCCCGTGCCAGACAGTGGATGCGGGCCTCGGTGGTCTCCAGCAGGGTGTGCAGCAGGTGGGCTCCGCAGAACCCGGTGGCGCCGGTGAGCAGGATCTCGGCCGGGTGCTGCCAGCGCGGGGCCGGACCGCCGTTCCGGCGTACGGGGACGTCCAGGACCGCCTCGGCCGTGAAGTCCACCGGCTGCGGCGCCTCGCCCGGCGTGCCCGTCCGGGCGGAACCGGTCACCTCGGCGAACGCCCGCAGCGTCGGGTGGTGCAGCAGCGCGCGGGTCAGGAAGCGGATCTGGGTCACGCCGATCCCGAACATGATCCGGGCCCGCGCCAACATCTCCATCGCGATCAACGAGTTGCCGCCCAGGGCGAAGAAGTCGTCGCCCGGTGCCACCCGTTCGACCCCCAGCAGCTCGCACCAGAGCTGGGCGAGGGCGGCCTCCACGGCCGACCCGTTGCCGGGCGCGGCCGGCTCGGCGGGCGGCGGCCGCTGCGGGCCGGTCCTCGTGTCCGGCGTCAGCGGCAGTTGCTCGACGTGCACGAACGCGGACGGGACCATGTGCTCGGGCAGCCGGGCGGACAGGTAGGCGCGGACGCCCCGGTGGAAGGTGTCGGCCCGGGCCGGGGTGCGCAGCGTGAAGTAGGCCGTCAGCATCTTGCCGCCCTTGGGACGGTTCATGGCGACCACCTGGGCCCGGTCGACGGCCGGATGGGTGGCGAGCGCGGACTCGACCTCCGCCGGGTCGACCCGGAAGCCGAGCACCTTCACCTGCTGGTCGGTCCGGCCGGACAGTTCGAGCCGGGCGTCCGGCCGCAGCCGCCCGGTGTCCCCTGTCCGGTACATCCGCGCTCCCGGGACTCCCGCGTACGGATCGGGCAGGAAGAGCTCCGCCGTCAGCTCGGGCTGCCGCCAGTAGCCGCGCGCGAGGGGCCGGCCACCGAGGTAGACCTCGCCCTGTTCGCCGGGTCGCACCGGGCGCAGCGCGGCGTCGAGCACGTACAGCCGGGTCCCTGGCAGCGGCGAGCCGACCGGCACCGGGGCGGGCGGCGGGCCCAGCAGGTCGCCGGTGATCTCGGACATGGTGGAGGTGATCACCGTCTCCGTCAGGCCGTAGGCGTTGACCAGCCGGGTGCCCGGCAGCAGGCGCAGCGAGGTGAGGCAGTCCTCGGCGGGTACGGTGTCCCCGCCGACCACCAGCAGCCGCAGCACTGAGTCCAGCGGGCCGCCGCCGTTCGCGCTGCCGTTCGCGCTGCCGTTCGCGCTGTCCAGGAACTGGTGCCAGTAGGCGGGTGTCAGGTCCGCCACGGTGATGCCGAGCACCGGCAGCCGGTCGACCAGCTCGGTCGGGGCCCAGGTGCGGCGGCCGCCGAGGACGACGGCGGCTCCGCTCAGCAGTGGCGTGAAGATCTGTTCGAGCGAGGTGTCGAACCCGAGCGCGGCGAGCTGGAGTACCCGGTCCGTGTCGGACAGGCCGTACGCCTCGGCGGCCCTGGTGAGCGAGAGCGCCATCGAGCGGTGGCCGACCAGGACGCCCTTCGGGGTGCCGGTGGTGCCTGAGGTGTACATCAGGTACGCGAGATCGTCCGGGGCGGTGGCGTCGGTGGGGGTGTCGTCGGTGCCGCTGTCCGGTGCAGGGGGGTTCTCCACCAGTACGGGCGAGACGCCGCAGGTCCGGAAGCGCCAGCCGTGGTCACCGCTGGTCACCACCAGCCGGGCGCCCGCGTCCTCGGTGAGCTGTCGCAGCCGGCGGTCCGGGTGGGCCGGGTCGAGCGGCAGGAAGGCGCCGCCGGCCTTGAGCACCGCGAGCAGCGCGACCACCATCGGGATGCCCCGGTCCAGGCAGACCGGGACGATCATCTCCGCGCGGACGCCCCGGTCGCTGAGCGTCCGGGCCAGCCGGTCGCTGCAGCTGTCCAGTTCGCGGTAGCTGAACTCGCGGTCCTCGTCGACCACGGCCGTGGCGTCCGGCCGCCGGGCCGCCTGCCGTCGGAACAGCTCGTGCACGGTCGGGAACGGAGCGCTGCGGTCGCTCGGGGGAGTTCGCGTCCGAGGAGTTCGCGGGGGAGTGCCCGGCGGGCTCGGGGGAGTTGTTAACAGGGGAGTTCGCGGAGGAGTCTGCGGGGAAGTTCTTGGGGAAGTCGAAGCCGTCCACCGGGCCCGTACCTCGGCGCGGCACCGGTCGAGCGGGGCGGGCGCGCACACGCTGTGCCAACCGGCGGGGACCGGAAAGTCACCTGGCCAGATCGCGTACTGTCCTTCGCCGTTCAGCAGAACGGAGTTCAGCCCGGAATTCCGCGGTGGGGGAGGGTCGGATCTGTCCACTGGCCTGGACCTCGGAATGCTACGAGGGAGTGCTGACAGTGCCTGAGAGGGACGGGAGTTGCGTGGCCCGCCGGTGTGCGGGCCCCGCTTCTCGACTATAGCCACTCAGTGTGATCTATGTATGATAAAAAGGCCCGGCCAATGGCCGTCCTCCATGCATCGACCCTCCAAGCATCGACCTTCCCGCGTCTGTGAATCGCGTTCGTGACTCGCGTTCGTGACGCGGTGGAGGGAGGGAGCGGCGAAGGGAGAGGCTGCGTTGACATCTCGCCGACAACGTCTGATGGCCTGTTACTTCGGCTGGATGGCATTGCTCACCGTTGTCTACTACCTGAATCCCACCGAACGCATCGTCTGGTGGACCGGAATCGGGCTCAGCGGAGTTGCCGCCATCATCGTCGGGGCCCGGATCAACCATCCGGCACACGCACTGCCCTGGTATCTGCTCGCCGTCGCGAACTTGAGCTTCACGGCGGGTGAGGTGGTGCAGGTCATCCAGACCGACTATCTCCACCAGGTGGATTTCCCGTCGATCGCGGACGGTTTCTATCTCGCCGAGTATCTCCTCTACGCCGCCGGCGTCCTGGGGTTCATCCGCTGGCGGACGGCCCACCAGGACCGTGGCAGCGTGATCGACGCGCTGACGATCACCGTCGGCCTGGCGCTGCTCGTCTGGATCTACCTGATCCTCCCGTACGCGGTGAGTCCCGAGCTGACCTGGGTGCAGAAGGCGATCTCGATGGCGTACCCGCTCGGGGACGTCCTGGTGCTGGCGATGCTGCTCCGGCTGCTCGTCCCACGCGGCGGCAAGAGCACGTCGTTGCAGCTGCTGGCCGTCGGCACCGTCGGCATCCTGGTCTCCGACGTCCTGTACGGGTTGATCCAGCTGCACGGCGTCTGGCACATCGGCACGCCGGTCGACCTGGGCTGGGCCGCCTTCTACTGCGCCTGGGGTGCCGCCGCCCTCCACCCGTCGATGGTCGAACTCACCAGGCCTATCCCGGTCCAGCCGCCGCACATCACGCGCGGGCGGATCGCCCTGCTCGCCCTTGCCTCGCTGATCGCGCCGGGAGTGCTGCTGGTCGAGGTGAACCTCGGGGACTCCAGCCATGCCGGGGTGATCGGCGCGTTCTCGGCCGTCCTGTTCCTGCTGGTGCTGGCCCGGCTGTCCGGGGTGGTCATGATCCACCGGCACGCCGTCGCCAGGGAGCGGGCGCTGCGGGTGGCCGGCGCGGAGCTGACCTCGGTGGTGACGGTGGAGGAGGTGGCGGCGGCCGTCCGGGCGGCGGTGTCGACGCTGATGCCGAACGCTCCCCGCCATGTCGCGCTGCTGGCCCTCGGCGAGGACGAGTTCGTGCCGCCCCTGCCGGCCACCCGGGAGCCTCGGCTGGTGCCGGCCGGCGAGCTGGGCGGTGACCTCGCGACCCTGCTCGACGGCTCACCCAGCGCGCTGCTCTGCCCGCTGGCCCTGAAGGAGCGGCCGTCCGGCAACTCGCTGGTCGGGATGCTGGTGGTGGGCGGAACCGCGCTCGAACTCACCGCGTTACAGAGCTCGTTGGAGATCCTGGCGGCACAGTCCGCGCTGGCCGTCGAACGGGTGATGCTCAGCCAGGAGATCAACGTCCGTAACAGTGAGGCGTACTTCCGTACCCTCGTGCAGAGCGCGTCCGATGTCATCCTGATCCTCAACGAGGACGACAGTGTCAGGTACGCGAGCTCCTCGGCGGAGCGGGTCCTCGGCGAACCAGAGCTCGGCGGGACCCAGTTGATCGATCTCGTGCCGCCCGAGGACAGTCACGCGGTCGTCCTGGCGCTGGCGAAGATGCGCCGGGGGGACCACTCCGAGCAGGGCGTCCACTGGCGGCTGCTGCGCAGTGACCGCCGGAGCATCGAGGTCGAGGTGCGCTGCAACGACCTCCGCGACGACCCGACCGTCGGTGGTCTGGTGCTCACCCTGCGCGACGTCACGGACCAGCGCCAGATGGAGCGCGAGCTCACCCACCGCGCCTTCCACGACTCGCTGACCGGACTGGCCAACCGGGTGCTCTTCCAGGACCGGGTGGGCCACGCCCTCAGCCGGAGCGAGCGCCAGGGCACCGTGACCGGGGTGCTCTTCATCGACGTGGACGACTTCAAGGTGGTCAACGACACCCAGGGCCACGGTGTGGGGGACGAACTCCTGGTCGCCGTCTCGCTACGGGTCTCCACCGCGCTGCGGACCTCCGACACGGCGGCCCGGCTCGGCGGGGACGAGTTCGCCGTGCTGGTCGAGGACGCGCGCTCGCCCGCCGACGTCGGGGGGATCGCCGACAGCGTGCTCGCCGCCTTCGCGGAGCCGTTCAAACTCAGCGCCGGAGCCGTCCGGGTGTCCGCGAGCGTCGGTGTGGCGACTACCGAGGACAGCGCGGACTCGGCGGAACTGCTCAGCCACGCCGACCTCGCGCTCTACTCGGCCAAGGCGTCCGGCAAGCGCCAGTGGTGCCAGTACCAGCCGGCGCTCCAGGCCAGCCTGCTCGAACGGCACGAACTCAACGAGAGCCTCGACTCCGCGATCTCCGAGTCGGCCTTCTCGCTGTGCTACCAACCGATCGTCGACCTGGCGGGCGGCGGTCTGGTGGCCTTCGAGGCGCTGGTCCGCTGGCCGCACGCCCGCCGGGGCATGGTGCCGCCGGAGGAGTTCATCGCCCTGGCGGAGGAGAGCGGACAGATCGTGCCGCTCGGCGCCTGGGTGCTGGAGCGGGCCGCCGCCGAGGTCGCCCGCTGGCAGCGGACGAGTCTCGCACCCCGCGCCGACCGGGGCCGCCCCCCGCTGTACATCAGCGTCAACGTCTCCGCCCGGCAGCTGCGGGACGCCGGCTTCGTCGACATCGTCCGTGCGGTGCTGGACAGTTCGGGCATCCAGCCGGGCTCGCTCATCCTCGAACTCACCGAGAGCGTCCTGATGCGGCGTGACGACCGCGTCCGGGCCGACATGGCCACGCTCAGCGACCTCGGCGTCCGGCTCGCCATCGACGACTTCGGGACGGGCTACTCCTCGCTCAGCTACCTGCGGGAGTTCCCGATCTCCATCCTGAAGATCGACAAGTCCTTCATCGACGGGCTCGGGGTCTCGCCGCAGCAGTACGCACTGGTCGAGGGCATCAGCCGGATCGCCGACACCCTCGGGGTCCAGGTCATCGCCGAGGGCATCGAGACCATCGCCCAGCGGGACCTGCTGACCGCGATGGGCTGCCCGCTCGGTCAGGGCTACCTCTTCGCCGAGCCCCTGACGGTCGACCAGGCGGGCACGCTGGTACGTGACGACGCGGCCCTCGGGTCGCTCGACCTGCACCCGCAGGGGCGCCGACAGGTCTGAGGCGCGCAACCAGGAGGGGCGCCTCGCGGCCGCCGGGGAGCCCGGTTCCGAGCGGCAGGTCAGCGGCAGGTGTAGGTGAAGGAGGTCGAGGCTGAGTGGGCTGTGGGGGAGGTGACGTCCAGGACCGCCGTGGCCGCCATGGTTCCCTTCCCGTCGAAGGTCCAGCGCAGAACCACGTCGGTCCGGTGGCTGCCCTTGGCGACGGGCTGGGTGAACTCGCCGGAGACGGTGCCGTCGCTGCGCCGCCAACGGTGGGAGACCGTTCCGGCGCGGCCGTTCGTCTCCAGGGTGCCGGTGACGACGGCCCGCTGGGGTCTGCTGGCCGCAGGCGCGGGACTGCTGCTGTCCGTCTGGCCGCTCTGGGGGCTCAGCCGGTAGGGAGGTCCGGGACCGGCGGTGCCCTCGAACGACCTGGCATTCGCGGAAGTCGCCACCGCCTGCGGAGTGGAGGAGCGCACGCCGCCTGCGCGGTCTCGGCCCGCAGGCTCAGGCGAGGGCGGCGGCCAGCAGGGCGAAGGCGGCGATGAGGACGGCGACGCGGACGTAGTGGAAACGGTCCCAGCGGTTCGTCTGCTCCTTCCAGTCCTCGGGCCGGTTCTCGGGGGTCCACGTCTTGCTCTGGTTGTTGATCGGGACGAGCAGCAGAAGCGACATGATCACGCTGATGATCAGCAGTGCTCCGGCGGTGACGACAAGGCCGGTGCCGTGGTGGTGCCATCCGGCGATGGCCCAGACCGTGACGAGGACGAGCGAGCCGATGTACCAGACCGGCATCACGGCGCCGAGCATCCGGCCCCCGTGGGCGCGGCCGAGTTGGCCACTGTCACCGGGAAGTGCGTTGAAGATCGGGTTGATGACGAAGGCGACGGAGAACTCCACCCCCACCATCACGCCGAAAACCACGATGGTGACGACCTCGAGTGCGTCGAGCATGATGACCCCTCCTGGGATCTAGCGCCGCTAGGTGATGAGGTAACGCTAGTACTGCTGCCGCTCACTTGTCTAGCGATGCTAGGATCGAATCATGTCGGTACAGGAACGCAAGGAACGCGAACGGGCGGCTCGCGAGCGCCTCATCGTGGCGACGGCCCGCGAACTCGCCGAGCAGCAGGGCTGGGACTCGGTCACCACCCGCCGGCTCGCCGAGCGCATCGAATACAGCCAACCCGTCCTCTACAGCCACTTCCGCGGCAAGCGCGAGATCATCGGCGCCGTCGCCCTGGGGGGCGCCGCCGAGATGGCCGCGGCGCTGCGGGCCGCGACCTCTGCGGCGGACGGCCCGCGCACCCGGGTCGTCGCCCTCGCCCGCACCTATCTCGACTTCGCCGAACGCAACCCGGCGGTCTACGACGCCATGTTCCGGCTCGACGGCGGCCTGGCCTTCGCGGCCGAGGACACCCCGGAGCCTCTGAAGGACGCCTTCGCCGCCCTGCTGGAAAGCCTCGGCGAGGTCGCCGGGGAAGGCGTCCACCCGTCGCTGTTCACCGAGGTGTTCTGGGCGGCCCTGCACGGACTGGCCACCCTGACCCGGGCGGGACGGCTGCCAGCGGCGGAAGCCGAGCGGAGGGTGGAACTGCTGGTGGACCGGCTCGCCGTGATCTGACACACGCTCCGGGCGGAGGGGCAGCCGGGATCTTCCGGCCCGGCTGTCGGCCAACGGCATCGCCGCTCGGGAGCCACCGCACTGATGAAGTGCTGTACCGCGTTGCGGCTATCGGTGTTGGGGTCTGCTTCAGGGGGACGGAGGACGTGGTTCGCGGTCCCCGGCCTCGCCGTCGGGCGCTTTCTTGAACTCGATCACCAGCGACCCCCGGCGGCGCATCCGGGAGCCGGGGGCGGGCGTCTGGGCGGTGACCACCCAGACTCCAGGCCAGGTCAGTGCCCTGACGGGCGGTCCGTCCGGATCGGCGGCGGCGATGACCACGCCCGCCTCCCAGGCGACTTTCCGGGCGTCCGTCACGATCAGCCCGACGATGTCGGGAACGGTCACCTCGTCAGCGGTGCTTGGCCCCACCCAGCTCATGTCAGCCTCCCCGCGTGCAGCATCTCGCTGATCTCAGGCAGAGGGAAGACCTCAACCCAACCCGGTGAACGTATGCGGTCAGTACAACTGGGACCAGCCGTGCCGAGCCAACGCCGACTTGGGGAGACCCGTACAGGGGGGCGTCAGGACTGGGCCTGGACCCACCGCCGGGTATTCGTCGAGTGCCCAGCGGTGATCTTTGGGGCGGTGTCGAGGTGGGCTCCCGGTGGTGGGCAGGCGTGAGTGCCGGGTGGCCGGCCGGATTCGGTGCCCGCTCGGTGTGGCCAGGGGCATCCGTTCGGTGGCCGGGTAGGCCGTCGGTGAGTGGCTTCGCGGGAAGGACGGGGTGCCCGATGAGGCAGCAGGAGTGCCCCCTGGGTGTGGCCCGGTGGCTCCTTTTCGGGGGCGGCGGTGTCCTGGAGAGTCGGTTGCGGCCCGGAAGAGGGCGCGGTCGGCGGTAGGAAGGACGTTTCTCGTGGGAGTGCTGGTGGTGATGGGGGCCGAGCTGGCGTGTGCCTTCGGGCAGGGCGGCCCGGTGGCGCTCCTGGTCGAGCGCGAGGAAGTGGTGGTCGGTGGGTTGCCCGTCGCCACGGTCGTGGACAGCGAACCGCTGCTGAACATCCCGCCGTTCGGCCTATGCATGAGCGAGGAGAACCCGGAGGTCGCTGCGGCGACGGCTGCGGCGCTGGGCGTTCTCACTCCGATGCCGTGTGTCCCCGAGGTGCTCGCCCCCTGGGAGCCCGGCTCGGTGTCCGTGCTGGTCGGCGGCGTGCCCGCGCTGACCAACTCCTCGACGTGCCAGTGCGCTTGGGGTGGTCTGATCCAGATCGTCGCGCCGGGCCAGACCAGCACCGAGGTGGCGGGGTAGGCGGCCGGTCAGGGCCACCCGCCCCGCCACCTCGGGGGTCAGTGCCCGGAGTCGGAGGGTGTGGGTGTCGGCGCCGTGACCGAGCTGCCGCTGACGAACACGGACTCCGCGCAGGCCGTGGTGGCGGACGCGTCCGGCGGTGTCCCCGGCTTGCGGCAGTCGACCGACAGGACGATCTTGCTCTTCGGTGGTGCCTGGATCGGTGTCAGCCAGGGGAAGTTGCGGTCCCGGAAGTTCTCCAGTGCCAGCGTGGCCACCTCCGTCCCGTTGATGCTCACCGTGAGGGTGCCCTCGTCCCCCTGCGGGGCGTAGGCGGTGAGGTCGGTGAGCAGCAGCAACCGGCCGTCCGGCACCTTGTAGGACGCCTCCCCGTGGCCGCCGGGATCCGCCTTGGTGGTGAGCCAGGTGGAGAACCCCTGCCCGGGCCCCTGCGCAGGGCCTCCTGCGGCGCCGGGCCCGGCGGGTGGCGCGCTCTGAGCGCCGCCCGCACCCGGCCCGCCGCCGGCCCCGGGGGAGGCTCCCGCTCCGGCGCCCCCGCCGCCCGCCGCCGGGGAACCGCCGGCGCCGGGGGAGCGCGGCGTGCCGGGCGCCGATGCCGCCGCCGGGTTGACGGCGGCCTGCACGGCCTGCTTGACCTGGGCGTCGACCGACTCCCGGGCGGCGGACCGGACGGCCGGCCGGACCATGGTGAACCAGAGGGTCACCAGCGCCAGGGCCATCGCGGCCAGGCCGAACACCCACCCCGGGAGCAGCGGGAGTTGCTCGTACGTACCGGGCAGCACGGCGGGCTTGGCGGCAGGAGCGGTGGTGGTGGCAGGGTCGGGGTCGGTGGCGGGGGTCACCTCGACCTGGAAGGGATGCGGCTTCGCCTTGCCGCGCCACAGGCGCCGGCGGGAGCGGACGGTCAGGTCGGCGTAGACGAGTTCGCCCGGCCGGATCGTCAGCGTCCCTGGTTTGAGGGTCTGTTGGAGCCGTTCGGCGGAGTCGGTGGCGGCGAGCCGGATCTGCGCGGAGGTGTTGCCCAGGTTCTTGACCCCGACCTGGGTGCGCGCTCGGAGCCGCCCACTGGTCGTCCTCGGCAGCAGCTGAGCGTCCAGCTCGTGGAACGGCAGGACCCGGACGGTCCCCTCGGGCACCACCGCGCCGTCTGGGCGCTCCGAGGGCAGAACTCTTACGGCGTAGGGCATTTCTTCGGCGGGCAGGTCGGGCGAGCGCGGCGGCCGGAAGGTCAGGACGGCGTCCTCGGTGCGGCCGGGCAGGAGCGACAGGGTTGCGGGCTCCACCACGGCCCAGGCGGAGGTCGCGCCGACGACGTCCAGTCGGTACGACTCGACGATGTCGCCGTTGTTGCGGATCCGCACGGTGACGTGCTGCTCGCCGCCCGGCTCTACGGAGACGGAGGGCGTGTCCAGGTGGGCGGTTACGGTCATGGGCGCCGAATGTAGGCAGGATGCCCGCCGTCCGCAGGGGCGGAAAGGGAACACCTTGGGGCAGTCCTGCTTCCTGTTAGGGCGTTGTTAAGTGCATGGCAAGAAGGCTTCGCACAATGAGTACCCCCACCGGCGGGCCGACGGCTCGAGGCTCGGGCACATCGGCGTGCCCGATCGGCTCACGGTCGCCGTTACCGCCGCGTGCCGCCGTCGGTCGTGGCCGGTCGTCCGGTGGCGTCCGGTGTCGGTCCCTTGTCTTCACCCGTCTTCACCTGTCTTCACACCTGAGGAGCGTTGTGGAACGTGTCGCTGTCTTCCTCCATGCCGATGACCCGATCTCACAGTCGGGGGTCGTCAGCCAGTTGCGGATGTGCCCGGAACTCCGGGTGCTGGACGCGGCGGAGCAGGAGCAGGCGGCGGTCCTGCTCGTGGTGGCCGACAGCATCGACCCGCTGGTGGTGACGCTGCTGCGCAGGCTGCGCCGCCGCAGCATGACGGCCCGGCTGGTACTGGTGGTGTCGCGGATGGAGGACTCCGGCCTCGCCACGGCCGTCGAGTGCGGCGTGGTCGGCCTGGTCCGCCGCGCCGAGGCCACCTCGACCCGGCTGACCCAGGTGATCACGGCCGCCGCACGCGGCGAGGGCACGCTGCCGCCGGATCTGCTCGGCAGGCTGCTGGACCAGGTGGGCCGGCTCCAACGCCAGGTCCTCGACCCACGCGGGATCTCCTTCTCCGGTCTGGCCGCTCGCGAGATCGACGTCCTCAAGCTGGTGGCGGAGGGGCGTGACACCCGCGAGATCGCCGAGCAACTGGCCTACTCGGAGCGGACGGTGAAGAACGTGCTGCACGACATCACCAGCCGCCTCCAACTGCGCAACCGCTCGCACGCGGTGGCGTACGCCCTGCGGGAGGGCCTCATCTGAGCGGGAGCGAACGGCAGTTGCCGGGCCGGCAGTTCAGGTGGGACGAGAGGCAGCTGAGCGGGAGCAAAGGGAAGTTGAGGGCTGCGTCTGCCCGAAAGGGCCGAGGCTGCTTCCCCCCGACCGGCCCGTGCGGCCTGGTGACGGCGGGCCGGACGGCCGACGATGCTCCGGGGGTGTGCCCGTCGGCCGCGCCCGGCCCGTCCGGCCGCGCCGTCACGAGCAGCCGGACACGGGCCCCGTCGGACAGGGGCCCAGGGCCTACCCACCCATCCCGAGGGGACACCGCAGGTGCGAGGTACTCATCGCAGGCCGAAGGGCAGGCCGGCCGCCGCCCTGCTCGCCCTGGTCCTCGCGGCCGTCGGCCTGGTGGCGCTGCACGCGACCAGCGGCGCGGCGACCGCGAGCACTCCGGCCGCGCCCGGCCGGATCGCGTACGGCGGCACGCTGCACCGCAGCATCGGGACGATCGACATGGGGGCGAACGCGGTGGCGCCCGTCACGGTGAGTGCCCCCCTCTTCCCCGGCGGGCCGCAGCACTACGACGACGAAGTGTCCGCGCGAGGAAGCTCGGTGGTCTGGACGAGCCTGCGGGCCTCCGCCCTGCCCCAGGTGTACTTCCTCGGCCCGGCGGACGTCGTGCCGGTCCAGGTCACCAAGGACGTCGTGGGCGTCCAGCACCCGGCGCTCGCGCCGGGCGGGCGGCAGATCGCCTTCGCGGCCACGACCGGGCGGCCGGACGGTCAGCACGATCTCTGGGTGGTGAACCCGGACGGCACCGGCCTGCGCAGGGTGACCGACGGCACGGGGGACAACGTCTGGCCGACCTGGTCCCCGGACGGCACGACGATCGCCTTCAGCGGTGCCAGGGGTGCCGGCGGGTGCCGGCAGATCTACTCCGTCCCGGTGAACGGCGGTGACATCCGGCAACTGACCTTCGACCAGGACCCTCAGGTCTGCGCCGACCCGTCGGCCGGGAACACCGAGCCGGACTGGGACCCGGTGGCCGGGGACCGGCGCCTGCTGTTCACGTACACCGTGCCGGGTCCGCCGCCGGTCAGGCAGATCAAGGTGATGCTGGTGGGTGGCGGCGAGTCCGGCATCGAGCAGTCGCTGCTGACGCCGCCCATGGACTCCAGGGCCGGGAGCTGGTCGCCGGACGGCACCGAGGTGGCGTTCCTCAGCGCCGTCCCGCAGGTGGCCGGCTCGACGGCCGACCCGCTCGACTCGCAGGTGTACACGACCCAGCCCTTCCGCGCCCCCACGGACGCTCAGCTTCGGCTGGCGGAGCACCGCCGGCCAGGCACGCCGGCCTGGTACCTGCCCCCGACGGGCGGCTCCGAACTGGTGGTCGCCAGGGACACCGCCGCGACGCCCGGCACGATGGACCTGACGGACGTCCGGCCGGACGGCTCGGACCCGAGGGACCTGCTGGTGCCGCTGCGCGACATGGCCGCGCCCACAGGTAGTTGCGAGGCGAGCCAGCAGTACTCGCCGGACGGCCGCCGGATCGCCTTCACCAAGGTCGGCCCGGTCGGGGACTTCGTGGTCTGCCGGGTGTGGATCGCCGACGCCGACGGCACCAACGCCAGGCCGCTGGGCGGTGACGCCGCCCGGCCCGCCAACGAGGACGACGCCCAGCCGGCCTGGTCGCCCGACGGCACGCGCATCGCGCTGACCCGCGCCGCGCACGGTGACCACGCCGGCAGCGTGATCTCGGTGCTGGACGCGGCCACCGGCCACGAGTTCTACACCGTCCCCACGCCCGGCCCCGGCGTGTACGGCGTGCCGGCGTTCTCGCCGGACGGGAGCAGGCTCGCCTTCGCCCATTCCGTTTACGACGGCCAGGTCACCGTCCACGTCTGGTCCGTCCGGGCGAGCGACGGCACGGACCCGCGCGACCTCACCGCCGTCGACCGGACGATCAGCCACGACGACGAGAGCTGGCCGGCCTATTCGCCGGACGGGCGCACCCTGGTCGTCGCCGGAGGACCCCGGATCGGCTTGATGGACGCGGACGGGCGGCACGCCCGGACGATCCCGCAGAGTCCGGGCGTCTGCGCCGTGTTCGACACGAGCGACCGGTCCGACCGCTGCTCCGCCCCCTCCTGGTCCCCCGACGGCACCCGGCTGCTCGTCGACGTCGGCGACTCCCCCTCCTCGAGCCCGTACGATCACACCAGGCACCGATTCGTCGTGATCATGGACCCGGTCACCGGTAACTCGACCCGCCTCACCGGCGCCGGCCCGGGGCAGCAGGTGGCGCCCACCTGGCAGCCGACCGCAGACCTGAGCACCGCGGCCGAGCCGCCGGCGCCCACGCCCACCCCTGGCGGGGCCACCCGCCTGGTCATGGCGGTCACCAACCAGGGCCCCGCCGCCGACCCCGCCGTCCAGCTGACCGTCGCGCTGCCCGCCGGGCTGCACCTGACCGGCCTCAAACCGGACGCCGGGAGTTGCCGGGCGGCCGAATTCCACTGTGACCTAGGTACTCTGAAGAATGGTCAGACAGTCCGGGTCACGGCCGAGCTGGTCGGCGACGCGGCCGGCTCCCGACAGGTCGGCTGGAGCACCACAGGCTGGGTCCTCGACCCCGACCTCACCGACAACCACGCCGCTGCGGACGTCCCGGTGCCCGGCCCCTCGCCGACCCCCACCCCCACCCCGCCCCCGACCCCACCCCCCGGGCCGGATCCGGCCGTGCGGATCACCGCCCCGGCGGCCCCGGCGTACGTGGGCGGGCCCGTCACCGTCACGTACCTCGTGACCAACCGTGGCGGCCGCCCGGCGAGCGGAGTCCGGCTGCTCCCGGTGATCCCGACCGGCCTCGCGGCCTCCCGCTGGCCAGCCGGCTGTGATCCGGTCGGCGGCTGTCCGGTCGGGGATCTCGCGCCGGGTGCCTCGGCCATGGTGCAGCTGGTGATCGTCCCCGGTTCGGCGGGCACGTTCGACCTCGCGGCGACGGCCACCACCACCGGCCCGGACACGGTGCCGGCCGACAGCCGCGCCGCTCAGCAGCTGACGGTACGTCAGCCGGTCATCGTGGCCGCGCCGCCGATCGGCCCACCGGGGTTCGTGACCTCCGTACGCGGCCGTGACTTCCCGCCGGGCCTGCCGGTGACCCTGGCCTGGAGGCCGGGAATCACGGCCGTGGCCGCACCGGCCGTGCCGGCCGCCGACGGCAGCTTCACGGCGCAGCTGTTGATCATGAGCGGCGACGATCCCGGCGCCCGCAGTATCACCGCCACCGGCACGGGCTTCGCCACGGTCGGTACGCCCTTCCTGGTGGAGACCCCGTCCTGGGGCCTGCCGTCGCTCGCCGGGCAGGTGGGCGGGTGATCCACGAGATCGACGAGGCCCTGCACGGGCTGCTCGCCGGCGAGGTGCTGGGCACGACCGGCATCGAGGTCGTCTTCGACGCGCCGACCCGGGAGTGGGCGGCGCGGCGCAACGCACCCACCGTCAACCTGTTCCTGTACGACATCCGCGAGTCGGTGGCACACCGTCAGCAGGGCCGGCGGCCCGAGTACGCGGCGGACGGCACGGTGGTCGCCGTCCACGGTCCGCCGCGCTGGTTCGACCTGTCCTACCTGGTCACGGCCTGGACCAAACGACCGCAGGACGAGCACCGGCTGCTCTCGGTGCTGCTCGCCGGACTGCTGGGCCGTGGCTCGCTGCCCGCCGACCGCCTCACCGGCTCGCTGGCCGCGCTCGGCCTGGACGTCGCCTACACGATCGCGCTGCCGCCGGGTGAGGGGCGGGCCCTGGCCGACGTCTGGTCCGCGCTCGGCGGGGAGTTGAAGCCCTCGCTCGACCTGGTGGTGACGTCGCCGATGCCGGCCGTCCGGCAGCTCGTCGGGCCTCCCGTCACGGACGCCCTGCTGGTGCATGCGGTGGACCGTACCGTGGACCGTACGGACGGCCGGGCCGAGCTGCGGCGCCCGCGCTACGAGGGCGACACCGAGCAGCCCGGCGTGACACCCCCCGCAGTGGGCGCACGCCGGGTCCGTGGCGAGGCCGGGCGGCGTCCCGCTGCCGGGCCGGTGCCCCGGTGACGGCCGAGCTGCCCGACCGGGCCGGGCAACTCCATCTCGCCGCCCGGCTCCGGCTGGTCGAACACCGCGTCCGCCGGGCCGTCGAGCTGCGCCGCAGCGCGGACCCGAAGCCGGACGACCCGTTCCGTGGGCTGTACCTGTCGGAGGAGGCCGTGGACCGCCTGCTGGACGGCAGGGCGCCGTCCGACGGCCCGTCAGGTGCGGACGAGGCCGAGCTGCTCGACGTGGAGCTTGCGGCCGACCGGGCCGAAGCCGACGGCGCGCGGCTCCCGTTGCGGGCGCTCGCCCGGAGCTTCGCGCTCACTCCGCTGGACGTCGAACTCCTGCTGGCCGCCCTGCTGCCGGACGCGGACAGCCGGTTCGAGCAGCTGTACGGCTACCTCAACGACGACGTCAGCCGACGCCGGGCCAGCGCGGGGCTCGCACTGGAACTCGTCGGGGCCGGACCGCTGCATGCCGCCGCCCGGGCCGCCCTGGCGCCCTCGTCGGCCCTGGTCGCCGGCGGACTGCTGCTCGTCGAGGAGCCCGAACGCCCCTTCCTCAGCCGTTCCCTGCGGGTGCCGGACCGGGTGACCGCCCACCTGCTGGGCGACGACACCGCCGGGCCGGCCCTGCGGCGGCTGCTCGTCCCCACGACCGGCCTGCCGTCTGCCGCCGCTGCGGAGCTGGGCGCCGCGCTGCGGACCGGCGTCCGGCTGGTCTACCTGCGCGAGGAGCCGGGCGGCTCCGCCGCCGCCCTCGCCACGGCCGCGCTGGCGGCGGCGGGCCGGGGTGTCCTGCGGCTCGACCTGGCGGCGCTGGCCGCCGAACCGGCCCCCGAACAGGCGCTGGCCCGGCTGGCCAGGGAGGCCCGGCTGTGCGGCGCGGGAGTCGTGGCCGGTCCGGTCGACGCGCTGGTCCAGGAGCGCTCCCGGCTGCTCCGCCCGCTCGCGGCGCTGCCCGTCCCGGTGCTGCTGACCGGCCGGTCCGGGTGGGACCCGGAGTGGGCCGACGACAGCCCGCTGCAGCTCGCCGCCGACCGGCTCACGGCGGCGCAGCGCGCGCAGCTCTGGCTGGACGCCCTGGACGGCGCCGAGTTGGAGGGAGGTGTGCAGGTCTCCCGGGTGCTCGCGCCGTTCCTCCTGACGCCGGATCAGATCGGCCGGGCCGCCCGTTCGGCCCTCCGGCAGACGCTGCTCACCGGCGGCGGGCCGGTCTCGGCGGCCCACCTGCGGGCCGGGGTACGGGCGCAGAACGCCGCCGGTCTGGAACGCCTCGCCCGCCGGGTGGAGCCCGCCGTCGGCTGGGACGACCTCGTCCTGCCGCCCGCCACGGCCGCCCAGCTCGGCGAGCTGGCGCTGCGCGCCCGGCACCGGGACACCGTGCTGGGGGAGTGGCGGATGCGTCCCGGCGGGGGACGCGGCCGGGGAGTGATGGCCCTGTTCGCCGGGGACTCCGGCACGGGCAAGACGATGTCGGCCGAGGTGCTCGCCGCCGACCTCGGGCTCGACCTCTACGTGATCGACCTCTCCACGGTGGTGGACAAGTACGTCGGCGAGACGGAGAAGAACCTCGAGCGGATCTTCACCGAGGCGGCCGGGGTGAACGGAATCCTGCTCTTCGACGAGGCGGACGCCATCTTCGGCAAGCGCTCCGAGGTCAAGGACGCACACGACCGCTACGCCAACATGGAGAGCGCCTACCTCCTCCAGCGGATGGAGTCCTTCGACGGCATCGCCGTGCTGACCACCAACCTGCGCGCCAATCTGGACGAGGCGTTCACCCGGCGGCTGGACGTCATCGTGGACTTCCCCGTCCCGGCCGCCGCCGAGCGCCGCTCCCTGTGGGACCGCTGCCTCGGCCGCGACCTGCCGCGCGCCGACGACCTCGACCTGGACTTCTGCGCCCGCTTCGAGCTGGCCGGCGGCTCGATCCGGGCCTGCGCGGTGACGGCCGCCTACCTGGCGGCCGACGCGGGACGGCCGCTCTGCACGGCCGACCTGGTCGCGGCCGTGCAGAGCGAGTACCGGAAGCTCGGCCGCCTGGTCCTCGCCCACGAGTTCGCGCCGTACGTGTGACGGGCCGTACGTGTGACGGGCCGGGTGTGCGCCGGCTCAGCCCTGCAGCTCGGTCAGCTTCGACCGGGTGGTGCTGGTGAGGATGAATGGCCGAAGGGGCATGTTCCCAGTCCCGGCCATCGCCCGGAACTGGCTGAGGGTGACTTTGAACCTGACGTTCCCGTAGTTCGGGTCCTTGTAGATCACGAAGTCCGACATGTGCCGGTTGTGCTCTGTCGACTTGTTCCCCGGTATTGCCGGGGCTGGGCCTCCGTGGTGCTCGAAGTGGTCGAGCAGGATGGCGTGCGCCGTCGGCTGCAGCTCTCTGACCGGCCTGGACCTGAGATCAACCTCGTCGGGCAGGCTGCGCAGGACGGGCTTGTACCGTTTCCGGATCCCGACGTAGCTCGGCATCGTCTGGTTCGTGAGGGCGGAGCAGACGTCCCTGAGATGCTGACCGGCGGTGACCATGCCGGGTGCGCTGTTCAGCAGCTGGCTCACCTCCTCGTCGTTGGCGTCCTTGATGATGTTGGCCAGCATGTCGGCGCGGTGCGCCGCCTCGCGGTAGGCCTCCAGGACCGAAGCGAAGCCCGCCCAGCCGGCGGTGAAGGCCAGCCGGTCGACCGAGGCCTCGGAGCCGATCGCCCGCCGGGCCATCAGGCGGAGCTCGTCCTGATGGATCCGGTCGGCGCGCGCTGGTGACCTGTCCCAGTCCACCAGCTCCTGCACCATGGCCGCCAGCCGCTCGGCTGTCATCACCACCGCCAGGTGGCGCTGGTCGACCCCTTCGGCCCGACCGGCTGCCCTGAGGTTCTCGTACCGTGCGGCCCGGTCGGCGGTGCTCGGGTAGGCCCGCATAGCGATCGAGAGCGAGGAGAGATTGAGCCCGTAGGAGGTGCCGATCGCCTCCAGTACGTAGAGCCAGCAGGACGGACCCTGCTGCTTGGACAGGAACGTGTCCCGCTGTACGTTGGCGTTCCGCTGAACGCCGTTGCTTTGCAAGGGAGTTCCGGAGATCTCCTCGGCTCCTCGTTCGATGCCGCTCTCGGCCCTGCCGGAGTGGTCGGTGCTGACGGGCGCCCGCATGACCCGGACGGCGTTGGCCTCGGCGGCCCGCTCGAACCGGTCCGAGGGGTCGGAGACGGAGACCCCGCCACCGTTGTCGGTGCCTGCCACCGGCCCTTGGCGCTGCTGGATGACATGCGTGAGCTCGTGGGCGAGCGTGTGCCGGTCGCCGCCCCCGCTGCCGACCACGATATGGCTGCCCGAGGTGTACGCCCGCGCGCCCAGCTCGGCCGCCGAGCGCTGGGCGGTGGCGCTGTCGTGGACCCGTACGTCCGCGAAGTCCGCGCCGAGGCGGGCCTCCATCTCGCTGCGGACGGGTGTGGCCAGCGGTCGGCCCGACTCTCTCAACACCTGGTGGACGGTGGCGCGTTGGACCGGGTGGGCGTCCGGTGACCCGTGGTCGGCGCAGCGCTGTGCTTCGACCAGCCGGGTGACGGCCGTGTTCCCGGCGCTGCGCTGGAGTGCGCCCAGCAGTTCGGGGCCCAGAGCCGGCCTCTCGTGGGCGGCCGCCGCTCGGGGCCGGTCGGCGACGTCCTCGGGCCGGTCCGGCCGCTCTCGTGCGTGCATGGTTCTCCCCTCGCCCCGCTGGCTTAGCGGCTCTCGCGCCGGTCGGCGGCAGACATCCATCCGTTCTACGCCCGGCGCAGCGGTTGCGGAGGTCCTGACGGGCAGTGGCGGGGGCACGGGCGGGTGCCCGATCGGCGGGTGACGGACCGGGCCCGCCGACGGCGCTCTCGGGTTGGTGTTGGCCGTCGGGGGTCGCGGGTCGGGTGTGGCGCTCGCCGTCAGGGTGAATGCCCGTTCGGGCACGGTTCGTTGCCCCTGGCCTGTGACGCATGGTCATTTCTCCAGGCCGGGCCGTACGTGAGGCTGCTGGACGAACCGGAGACTCCGGAAGAGGAGCAAGGATGCCGACGTACCTGTCCCCTGGCGTGTATGTGGAAGAGGCCCCGGGTGGCCCCCGCCCGATCGAGTCGGTCGGAACCTCGGTGGCGGCCTTCGTCGGCTTCGCCGAGAAAGGGCCCTTCCACACGGCGAGCCTGGTGACCAACTGGAGCCAGTACATCCAGACCTTCGGCGACTTCGTCGACGGGTCCTACCTGGCCCACTCGGTCTACGGGTACTTCGCCAACGGTGGTGGCATCGCCTACGTGGTCCGGGTCGGCGAGCAGGCCGCCGAGCAGGTCCCGGAGCCGGTCGGTGCCCGGCCCGGGGAGATCGAGGCCCCCCGGCCGGCGGCGCTCGGCACGTTCAAGGTGTCCGCGCGCCCCGGCGTCGAGGGCGAGGTGACGGTCGAGGTGGCCGACGCGGCGGGGGAGAACCCCACCGAGGACCGCTTCACGCTGGTCGTCCGGCAGGGCGGCAAGCAGGTGGAGAGCTTCGACGTCTCGGCCAAGAAGGGCACCAAGAACTACGTGGTGGCCCAGGTCAAGGAGCGGTCGGCGGTCGTCGTGGTCGAGGAGGCCGGTGCCGGTGCGCCGGCCAGGCCGCAGAACCAGAGCGTAACCCTCGTCCTGGCCGCCCCCGCAGGCGTGGCGCCGCGCCCGGCCGGCACCCTGTCGCCGCAGGAGTACATCGGAGACGCCGAACACCGGACCGGCTTCGGCGGGTTGGAGGCGATCGACGAGATCACCATGCTGGCCGTGCCCGACCTGATGTCCGCCTACCAGCGGGGTCAGATCGACGAGGAGGGCGTCAAGGCCGTCCAGTCGGCGATGATCACCCACTGCGAACTGATGGGCGACCGGCTCGCGGTGATCGACCCGCTGCCAGATATGACGCCTCGTCAGGTGAAGGAGTGGCGGCAGGTGGGGGCCGGTTACGACTCCAAGTACGCGGCGCTGTACTACCCTTGGATCAAGGTCTTCGACCCGTCCACCGGTCAGAACCGTTTCATGCCGCCGAGCGGGCACATGCTGGGTGTCTGGGCCAGGAACGACGCCGAGCGCGGTGTGCACAAGGCTCCGGCGAATGAAGTGGTCCGGGGCGCCATCGAGTTGCAGACCAACGTCACCAAGGGCGAGCAGGACCTGCTCAACCCGATCGGCGTCAACTGCATCCGGGCCTTCCCCGGGCGCGGCATCCGGATCTGGGGTGCGCGCACGCTCTCGTCCGACCCGGCCTGGAAGTACATCAACGTCCGGCGGCTCTTCAACTACCTGGAGGAGTCGGTCCTGCTGGGCACGCAGTGGGTCGTCTTCGAGCCCAACGACCCGTACCTCTGGAGCACCATCCGCCGTAACATCTCGGCCTTCCTGACCGAGGAGTGGCGGCGGGGCGCGCTGTTCGGGGCGACCGCGAGCGAGGCCTTCTACGTCAAGTGCGACGCCGAGACCAACCCCCCGCAGTCGATCGACTCCGGCCAGGTGGTCTGCGAGATCGGGATCTGCCCGGTGAAGCCCGCCGAGTTCGTGATCTTCCGGCTGGCGCAGTTCTCCGACAACACCAGCCTCGTCAACGAGTAGTAGAAGACAGTTAGTCGCGAAGTCCGATCAGTGAATTGCGAACAGGAGAGGCGGTAGCAGTAGATGCCCACCGAGAGCGGTGACACGCTTGCCACCCATACGTTCAAGGTCCAGCTCGGCAGTATCCAGGTCGAGACGGTCCAGGAGGTCAGCGGCCTGAGCATGGAGCTGGACACGATCGACGTCGTCCAGGTCAACGCGCAGGGCAAGCTGATCGTCCGCAAGCTGCCCGGTGCCCGCAAGGGCGGAGAGGTCCAGATCACCCGGGGTATGGACCAGGCCAGCAGCTTCACCACCTGGATCAAGCAGACCTTCGAGAACGGCGATGTCGCTGCGGCCCGGCAGCAGTTGAGCATCATCTTCACTGACTCCAAGGGCGAGCAGGACCGGACGATCAACCTGAAGAACGCCTGGGTGAGCAAGTGGGAGGGTCCCGGCCTGAAGGCCGGCGACGGCCAGCCGGCCCTGGAGAAGGTCACCATCGTCTTCGAGGACATCGAGTTCAATTGATACGCCGAGCAGGCTCCGGCCAATCCGATTCCTTCCCGGGCGAACCGGCGGGTCCACCCGTGTCCCCCGCCCGGACGGCACCGGAGCGGATCAGGACCGAGTACGAGTTCGAACTGCCGCGCGGCTACGTGGACGAGTCCGGCACCGTGCACCGTCAGGGCGCGATGCGGCTGGCCACCGCCCGCGACGAGTTGACGCCGCTCATCGACCTGCGGGTCAAGGAGAACCCGGCCTACCTGTCGGTCGTGCTGCTCGGCATGGTGGTCACCCGGATCGGCACCATCACCAACGTCCACGCCGGCCTCGTCGAGCAGCTCTTCGCCTCCGACCTGGCCTTCCTCCAGGACTTCTACCGGCGGATCAACGCGGAGGGCCACACCCGGGCCGCCGTCACCTGCCCCGCCTGCGACTCCTCGTTCGAGATCGACCTCGCGGGT
This sequence comes from Kitasatospora sp. MAP5-34, assembly GCF_029894335.1. Taxonomy (GTDB): domain Bacteria; phylum Actinomycetota; class Actinomycetes; order Streptomycetales; family Streptomycetaceae; genus Kitasatospora. Next base: position 85,466 of record NZ_JARXZC010000019.1, read on the forward strand.
GGGCGCCTGGGGGAATCGTGACGTACGCGACCGACCGGCTCTACGAGGAGATCGCGTACATCGCCTACCACTTCCACTGGCAGCAGGAGCCGATCCTCGATCTCACCCACGCGGAGCGGATCCGGTGGGTCCGCGAGATCGCCCGGATCAACACCCGAATCAACGAGGGATGAGTGACGGATCGTGGCGGTGTGGGACCGGCTGAGGCGGCAGCCCCCGGAGCGTCAACGGCTGGAGCGTCAACGTCCGGCCGGTGAAAGGTCGGTGGCTCCGGCGGACGGTGGCGTCGGCGGTGGCGTCGGCGTCGGCAGGGGTGGTGGCGGTTGGCGTCGAGTGGGGCAGGTGCAGCGTGCCGTGACGGGCCAGGCCCTGGTCTCGGACCCGCTCGGCTTCCGGGGCGGGTTGGCGTCCCACCAGGTGCCGACCCTCGGTACCGCGCTGGGGCACCTGGTCACGCCGATGGCTCCGTCCGGGCTGGTGCATGGAGTCGTCCGACCGGTGACCGGCCTGCCGGTGCAACGGGCGTCGGGAGTTCCGTTGACGTACCTCCAGCGCTTGGCGGAGGCGGAGGGTGGGCTCGAGGCCGAGGTCGACGGGCCGGAGGCGGGTGCTGAGACGGGGGCTGAGGCGGGAGCCGGGCATGGATCGCAGCCTTCCGGTGCCGCCGCCGCACACTTTCGGGCACCGAGGCTGGCGGTCGCCCGGGCCACGGTGTCCCGTGCGTCCAGGCCCGCACCGGATCCGGTTCAGCTGCTGACGGTCGCGCGGTCGGGCGGCCCGCCCGCGCGGCGGCTTGCTGCTGTTCCCGCCCGCAAGGGCCGACCGGTTCCGAGGGTCGGCGAGGCGGTGGCATCCACTGTCGGTGCGGCGGCGGGTGTGGCCCCGACCGCGCCTGTGGTCTCCCGGGTGGTCGAAGGGGGTGTGGCGGACCGGCCGTTGGGCGAGGCGAGTGACGTGCCATCAGATCCTCTGGTTCAGCTGTCGGCGGGTCCGCTTGCACCGGATCCACCGACACCGGCTGCGCTCCCATCAACTCCGGCTTTGTTTCCGCCGGTTGTGCTTACTGAGGGGGTGGCGGAGGATCGTCCGCTGGTGCAGCGGTCGGTGGCCCCCAGGGTGGGGTTGGGTGAGCCGTTGCCGTCACTGCCGGGTACAGCTCGGCTGGGCGGGGCTGCGGCGGCTGCTGGCTCTACCGGCCCCACGGTTTCCCGCGCGTCTGCCCGGGTTGCGCCACTTGCTCCGGGGGCGGCGGTGCCCGGCTCGCGGCACGGCGCACCGGGAGAGCCGCCGATGAGCGGTGGGTCGGCGGCAGCGCAAGGGATGGGGCCGCAGCCGGCTCGTGCGGAGCCTGTTTCCGTCGCCGGTCCGGGTTCGGCCTCACGGCTCGGTCTCGGGGCTCCTCTCGTCCGGTCCGCGTCGGTGGCTGCCTTGCCGTCGACGGTGCAGCGGGTGGCAGCGACGCAGTCTGCGGTGGTCGAGAGCGTGTCGCCGTCAGCAGCGTCAGCGGCGTCGTCGGCAGCGGTGGTGGGGGGATCTCCGGTCCGCGCCGGGGATGCCGGGGTTCCGGTGCAGCGAGTCTCTGACGGGCAGGCGGGCCCTGTGACGCCGCTTGTCGGGGACAGCGGGTTGACGAGCGTCGTGGGGAGCGTCCTGCGGTCGGCCGCCGAGGCGCCCCGACCGCAGGTGGCATCCGATGGAAACTCCGAGGCTGGGTCGGCGCTGCCGATCGCTCAGCCCCAGGTTCAGCGGGCTCCTCACGATCGTCCGGCTGAGGCCGGGGCGCAGTCCAATGGCCGGACGAAGGCCTCCCGTCCTCCGGCCGGTCCGGCGGGCCTCCCGTCGTCGGTCGACGTTCCAGGGGTCGGGGGCCAGCTGCACCCGACGTTGGGCCTGGGCGGTCCGGATTCGGTGTCGACTGCTGGAGCTGCGGCGGGTAGTGGCATCGGTTCGGCCGCGTCGATCCAGCGATCGGCAGGGGTGGTGCCCTCGAGGCCCGGTGAGCTGGGCCGGTCGGCGATGCCAATGGCGCCGGCGGTCGATGGGGCTGCGGTCCAGCGGAGCGTGGTGGAGCAGCGGTCGGCTGCGGCGGAGGGTGCGGGCAGCTCGTCCGTGTCGGCCGGCCCTATTCCGGGGACGGCGCACTCGACCACGGCCCAGGCCCCCGCCCCCGCTCCCGTCCTCGCACCTTCGCCGAGCCCCGCCGCCCCTGTGGTGCTGCAACTGCTGGCCGAGCGTCGACTGGATCCGTCGGCGATGGCGGACGGGACGCCGAAGCCCTCGGCCACGGCAGCGTCGGCGGCGCCACCCGTGGTGCTGCAACTGCTGGCCGAGCGTCGACTGAATCCGTCGGCGATGGCGGACGGGACGCCGAAGCCCTCGGCCACGGCAGCGTCGGCGGCGCCACCCGTGGTGCTGCAACTGCTGGCCGGGCGTCCGCTGCATCCGCAGCTGTCGGGCGATGCTACGCAGAGTGCGGCCGTAACCGGCCCGGTCGTAGTGCCGCTGCGGTGGGTGGCGTCTGCCGCAGCGGCCGAGGACCGGCCCGCCCCACCCGACGGGTCGGCAGGGTCGGCGGGGTCGGCGGAGGCCCCGTTGCAGCGCCGCAGGCCTGTCGGCGGTGCGGCACGGGGACCTGCGGGCTCCGGGCAGGCGCTGTCCGGGGTGTCCGTGGCGTCGGGGGCGTCCAGGGTGTCCGGGGTCCCGACGAAGCCGGCCGTAGGCTCGGCGCCGGCGAGTACGCGTCCGGGCACGTCAGAGCCGCTCGCTCGCCCGCGCTCCGGCCGGGGGCACCGGTTGGTGCAGCGGGTGTTCGGCAGGTCGGTGGTGCGGGAGGCGGTCGCCGGTGTTGCCTCAGCGGCTGAGCCCGGAGGCGGGCCGGGGACTGTCGATCCGGTCGCGGCCGTGAGCGTGGGTGGCGCCTCCGGCGGGCCGGCACTGTCGGCCGGCGGCGGCCCGGGGAGCGAGTCGGGTCTCGTGCAACGCGCGTTCGGCGGTGCTGTGGCGCGGCATGGCCAGGCAGGTGGTCAGGGAACGCCGGTTCCGGTGCGGGTGTCGGCTCCGGCGAGTGCGCCGCGCCCTGCCGTGCTTCCGGCGGCTTCGGTCCTTCGCTCGGGGGGAGTCGTGTCGGTGCCACCAGCCGTCGCGCGGAACGGTGTTGAAACCCACCGAGCCGTTCCGCCGATCGGCGGCGGCAGTAGCGCGACCGCCCCGGCGACCGTGCAGCGGCTCCGCTCGCCGACCGGCAGTCCGCCGCCCGAGGCCGTCGTGGTCCGGCGGGCTCCGGAGGTGGTCACGGTGAGCCGGTCCACGAGCGCTCCACGGGCCGCCGTGCAGAGAGCGGGCGTGCCGTCCAGAGCATCGGAGACTGTCGATCCCACGGGCAGCAGAGAAGGCGTGAGCAGAACGCAGCAGACCGGCGGGCAAACGAATGTGACGAAGAGTCAGTCGAAGGTTGATCTGCCTGCTGCGCCACTCGAGGCGGAGGCAGCGCTGCGTGAGCTGAGCAGGGGGCAGTTGGACCAGTTGGCGCGCCGACTGGTCGATCCGGTGGGCCGGCTGCTCCGGGCGGAGCTGCGGCTCGGCCGGGAGCGCGCCGGGCGACTGCTGGACGGTGGACGGTGAAGCGGCTGTGACGACGACGCGGTGGACGGCGACGCGGTGGACGGCGACGCGGTGGACGGTGACGCGGTGGGCGGAGCGCGAACGATGCACGGCTGATGCGAGCAGGAGAGTGAGGACCGGCACATGGAGTACGGGGACCCGGGCACGAGCGTGCACTTCAAGCTGCAGATCGACGGCCTCGATCTGGGCCACTTCACCACCTGTGACGGGCTGGGCGCCCAGGTCGAGGTCGAGCAGCGAGCGGAGGGCGGCAACAACGGGTTCGTCTGGCAGCTGCCGACGCGCGTCTCGTTCCCCAACGTCCGGCTCTCCAGGCCGTTGACGGCTGATTCGATGAAGGTGACCAGGTTCCTCGCCGGGCTCTCGCAGAAGGTCACGCGTGGCACCGCGCAGATCACCGCCCTGCGCCCGAACCTCGCGGACACGATCGTCGAGTGGTCCCTGCGCGATGTGATCGTGGTCGGCTGGACCGGCCCCTCGTTCGACCCGGGCCGCTCCGAGGTGGCGACCGAGAGCATCGAGCTGGCCCACCACGGCTTCTTCCTCTGACACCCGGCGCATCCCCGCACCCCGGCACCTACCCCACCCACGGAGAGGACACCCGCACCATGTCCACCCAGGCCCGCGCCACGCTGACGGCGTACGAGCCGCCGAAGCGGCCCGGCCAGCCCCCCGGCGCCGCACTGGGAGCGGTCACGTTCCAGTTCAACCCGAGCCAACTCGCCCTGAGCAAGAGCGCGGGGTGGGTGGCGCACCAGGCGCGCAGTGCCGAGCAGGTCGGGGTACCCGAGTTCACCGGGGCGCTGCCGCGCAGGCTGAACGTCGAACTTTTCCTGGACGGCACCGCGACCCATGACACCGCCGTCCAGAAAGGCGTTGAAACACTGTTGAGTTGGTGCGCGCCGACGGCGAGGAGCATCTCGGCCAAGGCGCCGTGCGCGCCACGGGTGAAGTTCGCCTGGGGATCGTTCGCCAGTGTGTCGTTCTTCGGGTACCTGGAGGACGTCAGCGCGACGTACTCCCTCTTCGACACCGACGGAACTCCGCTGCGCGCGACCTGCACCGTCCAGCTGACCGAGGCCGGCGACCCGACGCCACGGCAGAATCCGACCTCGGGGACACTCACCGTCCGCCGCGTTCACCGCCTGGTGTCCGGCGACTCGTTGGAGCTGCTGGCGTACCGGGAGTACGGGGACGCCACCGCCTGGCGGTTGATCGCGGAGGCGAACGGGATCGACGACCCGCAACGGCTGCGCCCGGGCACCGAGATCCTGGTGCCCGGAGCCGACGAGGCAGGGGCGAGGTAGTCGGATGCCTGGAGCGAACACCGCCCTCTTCCTGATCGAGGCGCCCGGCCCGCTGGCGCCGCCGTGGGACCAAGTGCCGGTCGACATCTGCGTGGAGGAGAGCGGCAGCCTGTCGGCGGTGGTCCAACTCCGCTTCCTGGACCCGGACCGGGCCCTGCTCGGCGAGACCGGGATCGGGATCGGGACCCCACTCACCATCCGGGTGCAGCCCGGCGACGAGACTGCCGCACTGCCACTCTTCAGCGGTGAAGTGGTGGCGCTGGAGGCCGAGTTCGACGGTCAGGGCAGTTTCACCACGGTACGTGCGCTCGACCTGTCGCACCGCCTGCGGCGCGGCCGTCGGATCACCGGCTTCGTCGGGCAGACGGCCTCCGACATCGCCGCCGCGGTGGCGGCCCGGGCCGGTATCCCGGTGGGGCGGATCGACGAGACGGTGACCACGTATCCGCTGCGCACCCAACCGAACGTCTCCGACTGGGAGTTCCTGGTCTCGCTGGCCGAGGAGAGCGACCGCGAAATGGTGGTGGAGGACGGCAGTTTCTACTTCCGTGCCCCCGTCCCGGCGTCCTCGGCGCCCGAGTCGGGCACCTCGGCCGCCCAGAGTCCGTACGTGGTGGAGATGGGCGAGAACGTGCTCTCGATCCGCTCCTCGGTGTCCTCGGTGAACCAGGTGGGCAAGGTCGCCGTGCGGGGCTGGGACGTGACGCAGAAGAAGGGTCTGCTCTCCGAGCAGACCGTGAGCGCCGGAGCCGGTCCACTGGTCGGGCTCGACCCGTCGCAGGCCGTAGCACCCTTCCCCGCCTCGGAGTTGCTCGTCACCGACGTGCCGTACCGGACCGACGCCGAGGTGCAGGCGGTGTCGGCCGCGCTGGCCGCCGAACTGGCCGCCGCAATGGCCGAGTTGGAGCTGACCGCGCTGGGCAATCCACATCTGCGGGTGGGGAAGCCGGTCTCGGTGACCGGCGCCGGGCAGCCGTTCGACGGGAAGTACACCGTCACCGCCGCCCGCCACACCGACCGGCCCGGCGTCGGCTACCAGACCTGGATCACCGTCAGCGGACGCCAGGACCGTACCCTGCACGGCCTGGTCACGGGAGCCTCCGCCGCCGCCCGGTCCCCGCGCGTGCCGGGCGTAGCGATCGGGGTGGTCACCGACATCCAGGCGCCGGAGGAGCTGGCGGGCCAGGGCTGGGTGCGGCTCAAGTTCCCCTGGCTGTCGGATGCTTCGGACGGCGCGCCGGCGTACGTCAGCGACTGGGTGCGGACCGTTCAGTGGGGTGGTGCCGGCGGTGGCGGGGTCTTCAGCCCCGAGGTGCATGACGAGGTGCTGGTCGCCTTCGAGCAGGGCCTGCTCGACCGCCCCTATGTGATCGGCGGCCTCTACAATGGGGTCGACCAGCCGACCGAGGACGGCCTGGACCTGGTCGACGACGCCACCGGCAAGCTCAACCGGCGCTCGCTGGCCTCCCGCAGCGGCCACCGGATCGAGTTGCTCGACGCCGCCGCTGGGCCGGCGGGAGTGCGGCTGCGCACGCACGAGGACAAGCTCAGTGTGCACCTCGATCAGCAGAACACGGTGATCACCGTGCACAGCGACGGCAAGGTCACCGTCACCGCCACCGAGGAGGTCACGGTGACCGGCCGGGGGATCACCCTGGACGCCGGCTCCGGCGCGCTGACGCTGACCGGCGAGTCCGTCTCGGTCTCCGGGAAGTCGGGTCTGAGCCTGGACGGCGGGCCCGAGTGCAGCGTCAAGGGCGGGATCGTGAAGATCAATTGATGCCCCGGTCGATCACTGCGCCGATCACTGCGCGGATCACCCCACCGATCACTGCACCGAGCGGAGGTGGCTGACCAGATGGCCGAGCAGTTCGTCGGCTCCGGCTGGGCCTTCCCGCTGCGGACCAGCGCCACCGGCGGTGTCGCCCTGGTCACGGGCGAGCAGGAACTCACCGAGTCCATCCGGTTGATCCTGGCCACCGCGCCCGGGGAGCGGCCGATGCGGCCGGAGTTCGGCTGCGGGGTGCACGACTACGTCTTCGCCCCGGCGGACGAGGACACCGCCGGGCTGATCTCGTACGAGGTCCGCCGGGCGCTGGACCGTTGGGAGCCCCGGATCGAGGTCACCGAGGTCGAGGTCTCCTTCGACTCCCAGGAGGAGGGCACCCTCTACATCGACATCCGGTACACCGTGCGCGGCACCAACAGCCCTCGCAACCTGGTCTTCCCGTTCTACGTCATCCCCTCGCACGACGACCCGGGCGCCCCCGGCCGCCCGTACACCCCGTACGTCCAGGAGAGTGCCCGCTGATGGCCCTGCCCGCCCCCGACCTCGACGACCGCCGTTTCCAGCAACTCGTGGACGAAGCCAAGCGGTTCATCCAGCAGCGCTGCCCGGAGTGGACCGACCACAACGTCTCCGACCCGGGGGTGACCCTGGTCGAGGCGTTCGCGCACATGACCGACCAGCTGCTCTACCGGCTCAACCGGGTACCGGAGAAGTCCTATCTCGCCTTCCTGGACCTGCTCGGGGTCGGCCTCTTCCCGCCCGCCGCCGCCGGGGTGGACCTCACGTTCTGGCTCTCGGCTCCCCAGCCCCGGTCGGTGGTCCTGCGGGAGGGGACGGAGGTGGCCACCGTCCGGACCGAGACCGAGGAGGCGCTGGTCTTCGCCACCACGGAGGATCTCACCGTGGTGCCGTGCACGCTCACCCAGGTGCTCACCCAGGCGGTCGACGGCCGTCCGGTCGAGCGGACCGAGGACCTTCTGCAGCGCCGGGACACCGCCTGCTTCACGGCCGCACCGGCGGTCGGCGATGCCGTCCTGTTCGGACTCTCGGACGCGGTGCCGCGCTGCGCGGTGGTACTCCGGCTGGACAGCAGGGTGGCGGGAGTCGGCGTCAACCCGCTTCATCCCCCCTTGAGTTGGGAGGCGTACGACGGCTCCGACTGGCTGCCGTGCGAGGTGGGCCAGGACTCCACCGGCGGCCTGAACCAGGCCGGCGACGTCGTCCTGCACGTGCCCGCCGGACACGTCAGCGCTGCCCTGGCCGGTCGCCGGGCCGGCTGGCTGCGCTGCCGGGTGGTCGCCAACGGGCCCGACCAGCCCGCGTATTCGGCCTCGCCGATCGTCCGGAGTGCCTCGGCCTTCACCATCGGGGGCAGCGCGGCGGCCGTCCACGCCGAGACCGTGGACGGCGAGGGCCTGGGCGAGTCGGCCGGGGTGCCGGGGCAGCGGTTCACCGTCAGCCGGGCCCCGGTGCTGCCCGGGCCGTTCATGGTGGAGGTGTCGGACGGCGGCGGTTGGCGGGAGTGGACGGTGGTCGAGTCCTTCGGCGGCTCCGGCCCCGACGACCGCCACCTGCGCCTCGACCCGAGCACCGGTGAGATCACCTTCGGCCCGGCCGTACGGGAGCCCGACGGGTCGCTGCGCCACTACGGCGCGGTGCCGCCGAAGGGCGCGCGGATCCGGGTCCGCCGCTACCGGACCGGCGGCGGACGCCGGGGCAACGTGGCCCGGCGCACCCTGACGGTGCTGCGCAGCTCGATCCCGTACGTGTCGCGGGTCGAGAACCGGGCGGCCGCCGCCGGGGGCGTGGACGGCGAGACGGTGGAGAGCGCCAAGCTGCGCGGTCCTCTCCAACTGCGTTCCCAGGACCGGGCCGTGACCGCTGCCGACTACGAGCTGCTCGCCCGGCGGGCCGCGCCGTCGGCGGCCCGGATCCGCTGTCTGCCGGCCGGGGGCGGCCCCGACGCGGGCGGGGTACGGGTGTTGGTGGTACCCGAGGTCGTGGCGGACTCCGGCGACCGGCTGCGGTTCGAGCAACTCGTACCGCCGGACGGTATGTTGGCCGCGATCGCCGAGCACCTGGACGAGCGCCGGCCGATCGGCGCCCGGCTGCTGGTCCAACCGCCGTACTACCAGGGCGTCACGGTGGTCGCCCGGCTCACCGCCGAGCCGGCCGAGCCGGGCGGGCGGATCCGCGAGCGGGCCCTGGACGCGCTGTACCGGTACTTCAACCCGGTGACCGGCGGGCCGGACGGCACCGGCTGGCCCTTCGGACGGCCGGTCCAGGCGGGCGAGGTGCACGCGGTGCTGCAACGCGTCCCCGGGGTCGAACTCGTCGAGGACGTCCGCCTCTTCGCCGCCAACCCGCTCACCGGAGAGCGCGGATCGCCGGGCGACCGGGTCGAGCTGGACGCGCACGCGCTGGTCTTCTCGTACCAGCACCAGGTCAGGGTGGAGGAGCGGTGACGGGCAGTGTGACTGAGGGCCGGGCGGCTGTCGAAGGGTTGCTCTCCCCGCACCCCTTCGGCGAACGGCTCCCCGGGCCGTACCTGGACGACGAGTTCACCCAGCGCCTGGTCGCCGCCTTCGACGACGTCCTCGCGCCGGTGATCTCCGCCCTGGACTGCCTGGACGCCTACTGGAACCCGAAGTTGGCCCCGGCCGACTTCCTGGACTGGCTGGCCGGCTGGGTGGCGGCGGACCCAGCAGGAGCCGAGGACGGCAGGCAGTCCGTCGCCGCCCGCCGGGACGCCGTCGCGGGCGCGATGCGGCGGCACCGCCGGCGCGGCACGGCGGGCGGGCTGGTGGAGGAGGTACGGGCGGTGCTGGGGCTGGTGGCCGAGGTGACCGACAGCGGGGGCGCGGCCTGGAGTGCCACCCCCGGTGGGCAGTTGCCGGGTTCCCCTGAGCCGTCGCTCCGGCTGCGTGTCCGGGCCGAGGAGCCGGCCGCGCTGCCGGTCCGCAGACTGGCGGCGCTGATCGACGCGAACCGGCCGGCGCACGTGCCCTACACGCTCGAGGTGCTGCCGGGCCCGGTCGCGGTACACGCGGTGAGGACTGCAACGGAGGCGGCCCCAGGGCCCGGACGGATGGAGGACGGCAGCAGTGGGCACCTGTGATCAGTGCGGTGCGAGGGTGAGCACCGGCGACGACTTCTGCGGGGAGTGCGGTGCGTTCGCGGACTGGCAGGCCGATGGCCGTGCGGCGGCCGTCACCCTGCTCCCGCCTGACAAACCTGACACACTGTCGATATCTGACGAATCATCAGCTGATGGATCGTCGGAAGCCGACGCGCCGGAGCAGAAGCCGGTGGCGGTGCAGCCGGGAACACCGGTCGTGCGGCCGTCGGTGGCAAGCGCTGCCGTCGACGATCACGTCGCCCGGCCGGACGACCTCGCCTGTTCGGCCTGCGCCACCGCGAACCCGGCCGAGCGCGCGTTCTGCCGCCGCTGCGGTGCCGCGCTCGCGAGGGCCGTCCAGGTCGCCCGGGTGCCCTGGTGGCGCCGCTGGTGGCGCGAGCGGCAGCGGCGGCGGATCTCCCGGCGCCGCCGCCCGGTCAGCCGGCTGCGCCGCCTGGTCACCACCCTGCTGGCGCTTGGGGTGACAACGTCCTTGGTGTACACGGGAGTTGCTTACGGGCCCCGGGCCGTCACGGCCCTCCGCGACAGATACACCCCGCCGGCGCCGGTGCACGCCGCCTCGGTGCGGGCCTCCAGCGCCGCGCCCGGTCACCCCGCCCAGGACGCGGTGGACGGCACCTGGAACCACTACTGGGCACCGGCCGGGCCGCTCACCGCCCCGCCGCAGCCGGGGGAGTGGCTGGAGGCCGACTTCGCCCAGCCGTTCCGCCTGCTCGACCTCGTCGTCGACTCGGGCGCCTCGGACCACCAGGACGAGTTCCTGAAGCAGGCCAGGCCGGCCGAGCTGGAGATCACCGCGTGGTCCACCGGCGGCAGCACAGCTCAGAAGACCGTCCGGCTGGAGGACAAGCCGACCCCGCAGACCATCCGGTGGCCGGTCGCCGGGGTCACGAAGATCCGGCTGACCGTCCGCTCGGCCTACGGGACGGGCCCGGCCCGGCTGGTGGCACTCGGGGAGGTGGAGTTCTTCGAACGCTCCTGACCACTGGGACCCGACTATCGCCGGACCAACAGGTCGTCCACCTCCGGGCCGCCGTCGAGGGAGCGCAGCATCCGTTCGTACTCCTGCCGCGTCCGTTCGGCTGCTGCGACGTCCCCCGTCCGGCGGTACACCGTGGTCAGCACCCGCCAGGAGGCGTCCCGGAACGGATCGAGGTCCAGGCTCCGCCGGGCGGCCCGGGCGGACGCTTCCAACTGCCCCAGCCCGAGCCGTACTTCGGCCAGCGCCTGGCAGACGTCCGATGCCTGGTCGCGCAGCCGGGCGCGTTCCGTCACCACCCACTCGGCCGCGCCGTCCTCGGGCAGCAGGTCACCGGCGTACCAACGCAGGGCGGCGCCGAGCAGCTCCGCCTCCTGCTCCGGCGCCGCCGGGCGGGCGTGCCGCCACAGCCGGACGGCGCGCTCGAACGCCCGGACGTCGCACACGGCATCCGGCTCCAGCGCGAGCTGGTACGACGCGCCGCTGCGCAGCAGGAACCGCGACCCGCCGCGCTCGGCCTGCGGCTCCAGGCAGGCCCGCAGCCGGGACACCGTGACCTGGAGGTTTCGCACGCCCTGCTCGGACGGCAGGCCCGGCCACAGGGCGTCCAGCAGGTGATCCCGGTGCACGGCGGTGCCTGCCCTCATGGCCAGCAGCCGGAGGAGCGTCCGCGCCTTCGGACGGACACCCGACAGGTCCAGCTCCACGCCGCTGCGGGCGATCCGGAAGCTGCCGAGGCAGCGGATCTCCAGCGGCCGGTGGGTGTCCCCGCGCTGCTGCACTGCCGCTCTCTGGGGAGGAACCTGGGCGGGCAGCTGGATGGTGAATTGCGCGGTGCCCAGTTCGCGGAGCAGCTGCGCGGTCTCGGCCTCGGACTGCGGTTCGCGCAGCGCGCGGGTCAGATACCGTACGGCGGTCTCCGGACGCCCTGCCGCAGCGGCGTCCAGGCCGGCCGTGCGGAGCATCTCGCGGGCCCAGCTCTCGCCCACGGGGTCGGTCAGCAGCAGGTGTTCCACCGCCGGCTCCGCCCGTCCGCCGGCCTGGTGCAGGGCCCTGGCGGCCCGTACACGGAGCGTGCTGGCCGTGCCGGCGGGGAGGTAGCGGGCCAGCGCGGCCCCCACCACCTGGTGCCGGAAGGTGAGTTGGTGGTGGTTGGACAGCACTCCGCCGCCGATGAGCAGATCCACGGCCGTGGCCGCCTCGGGGCGGGACAGGTCGGCCACCGAGGCGGCCTGGCCGAGGTCCGCTCCGTCGCCGAGCACCGCCACGGCCTGGGCCATGGCGGTGGCCGGCCGGCCGAGCCGGTGGATCCTGGCCTCGGCGTCCCGGGCGGTCGCCTCGGGCGCGTAGTTCAGCAGTCGCTCCGCCGTCCCGGGGCCGGGTGGCAGGTCGTGGCGGGCGATCTCGTCCAGCAGCGCGCGGACCAGGGTCGGGTTGCCGCCGGTGGACCGTCGGCAGGCGGCGACGAAGTCCGGGTGCGGCTCGCCCGGGAGTACCGTACGGACGAGTTCGGCGACGGCCGGCAGGTCGAGCCCGGCCAGCCGGGTGCGGCGCAGGTGGCCTGCAGTGTCCTGGAAGGCCGCCGACCGGCCGACCGGCTCCCCGGTGCGGACGGCCGCCAGGACCACCAGCCGTAACCGTACGCCGTGGTGGACGAGTTGGCTGAGCGCCCGGAGCGAGGCCTCGTCGCACCACTGGAGGTCGTCGAGCACCACGAGCAGCGGGGAGCGGGCGGCCGCCTCCGCCAGCGAGCGGTACAGCCCGACCAGGACGTCGAACTGCGCGGGCATCGACGAGGGGTCGCCCGGCCCGCCGTCCGTCACCTCCGGTATACCCGGGAACCCGGGGGTGGAGAGCAGCAGGGAGGCGAAGACCTGGCGGACCACCCCGAGCGGATGGTGCCGCTCCTGCGGGTGGCAGCGGCCCCGGGCGACGGTGAAGCCGAGCCGTCTCGCCAGGGCGGAGGACTCGACCAGGAAGGTGGTCCGCCCGATGCCCGCCTCGCCCTCCAGCAGCAGGGCGCCGGTCTGCCCGGTCAGGGCCGTGGTCAGGGCCTGCTCGACCAGGGCCGTCGCGGCCGCTCCGTGCGCCTGGTCCTCGGGACCGGGCCGGTGATGAGTCAAGTCCGAAACCTCACTGTGCTCTTGGCCGTCAGGCGCAGGCCGAAGCCGAGCCGCAGTGCGGATCCTGACGGATCGTGGGCACGTTGGCGGATGGCGGATACCGAGCTTAGCTGTGATGATCCGGACACCGGAACGCCGTAATCCACCTTGATTCCAACACGAGATCTTCGGAACGAGGGGATTTCTTGAAGGACCGGAGTCGGGTCATCACCAACTCTCACGCACCGACCTGTGCTTCAGTTCCGTCCAGGAGCGAATCCGCGATGGCTCAAGCGCCCAGCGCCACTTCACGCACCCGCACCTCAGCACCCGGCACCTCAGGCACCCAGGGCCCGGCTCACCAGCTCCCGGGCCTCGGTCTGGACCCGGGCGAGGTGCTCGGGGCCGTGGAAGCTCTCGGCGTAGATCTTGTAGACGTCCTCGGTGCCGGACGGGCGGGCGGCGAACCAGGCGTTCTCCGTACGGACCTTGAGGCCGCCGAGTGCGGCGCCGTTGCCCGGGGCCTCGGTGAGGACTGCGGTGATCGGCTCTCCGGCCAGCTCGTCGGCCCGTACCTGTTCGGCCGTCAAGGCGGCCAGGACGGCCTTCTGTTCACGGTCGGCGGGTGCGTCGATCCGGGCGTACGCAGGGGTGCCGAACCGGTCCGTCAGCTCGGCGTACCGCTGGGACGGCGTCCGCCCGGTGACGGCGGTGATCTCGGCGGCGAGCAGCGCCAGCAGGATGCCGTCCTTGTCGGTGGTCCAGACCCGGCCGTCGCGGCGCAGGAAGGAGGCCCCGGCGGACTCCTCGCCGCCGAAGCCGAGGTCGCCGCCGAGCAGTCCGTCGACGAACCACTTGAAGCCGACCGGGACTTCGACCAACTCTCGCTTGAGTTCGGTGGCCACCCGGTCGATCATCGAGGAGGACACCAGGGTCTTGCCGACGGCGGCTTCGGCGGGCCAGCCGTCGCGGTGCCGGTAGAGGTAGTCGATCGCCACGGCCAGGTAGTGGTTGGGGTTCATCAGCCCGGCGTCGGGTGTCACGATGCCGTGCCGGTCGGCGTCGGCGTCGTTCCCGGTGGCGATGGTGTACTCGTGCCGGCGGTCGATCAGCGAGGCCATCGCGTACGGCGACGAGCAGTCCATCCGGATCTTCCCGTCCCAGTCCAGCGTCATGAACCGCCAGGTGGGATCCGTCAGCGGGTTGATGACGGTGAGGTCGAGCCGGTGCGTCTCGGCGATCCGGCCCCAGTACGCCACCGAGGCGCCGCCGAGCGGGTCCGCGCCGATCCGCACCCCGGCCGCGCGCACGGCGTCCAGGTCCAGCACGGCGGGCAGGTCGTCGGTGTAGCGGCCGAGGAAGTCGTACCGGCCGGTGGTCGCGGCCGCCAGCGCGCGGGCGTACGGGACCCGGCGCACGCCCGTCAGACCGGCCGCGATCAGCGCGTTGGCCCGGTCCTGGATCCAGCCGGTGGCGTCCGAGCCCGCCGGGCCGCCGTGCGGGGGGTTGTACTTGAAGCCGCCGTCGGCGGGCGGGTTGTGCGAGGGCGTGACCACGATGCCGTCCGCGCCGCCACCGCCGTGCTCGCGGTTGTGGGCCTCGCGGTTGTGGGTGAGGATCGCGTGCGAGACGGCGGGCGTGGGGGTGTAGCCGTCGCCGCTGTCGATCAGCACGGTGACCCCGTTGGCGGCGAGCACCTCCAGCGCCGTGACCCGGGCGGGTTCGGAGAGGGCGTGCGTGTCGGCGCCGAGGAAGAGCGGTCCGTTGGTGCCCTGCGCCCGCCGGTACTCGCAGATCGCCTGTGTGGTGGCGGCGATGTGGTCCTCGTTGAAGGCCGTGTTCAGCGAGGACCCCCGGTGGCCGGAGGTACCGAACGCGACCCGCTGCCCCGGCTCGGCCGGATCCGGATGGAGGGCGTAGTAGGCCGTCACCAGCCTGGCCACGTCCACCAGATCCTCCGATGCCGCCTGCTCCCCGGCCCGTACGTGCACCATGTCTTGTCCTCCGTGAGTGGACGGTGTGCGGCCATCGTACGGGCTGTTGCTGACCGGTAGTCAGGAACCACAGCAGGGGGGTTTGCCCTACCTGTCGGCCGTTTCGCTGGTCCAGCTGGCCAGCAGCCGCAGCGACTCCGCCGAGGGGGAGCCCGGTTCGGCGTGGTAGGCGACCAGGAGCTGGTCGGGGTCGCCCGGCATCCGCAGGGTCTCGTACGCGAGGGTGAGCCGGCCGACCAGCGCGTGGTGGAGCTCCTTCACGCCGTAGCTCTTGTCGCGTACGTCGTGGGCGGCCCACAGGCGGCGGAAGTCCGCGCTCTTGAGCGACAGTTCGCCTACCAGGGAGGCGAGTTGGGGGTCGTCGGGGTAGAGGCCCGCGTCCAGCCGCAGGCCGGCGAGCACGTCCGCCGCCTTGCCGTCCCAGTCGTCGTACAGCTCGCGGGAGGCGGGGGAGAGGAAGAGCTGCCAGGCCAGGTTGCGCTGCTCCGCCGGCATCGCGGCGAAGTCGCCGAGCAGGGCGCCGGCGAGCCGGTTCCACCCGATGATGTCCAGCCGCCGCCCGATGACGTACGCCGGGATGTCCGTCATCGAGTCGATGAGCTGTTGCAGCGCCGGACGGATCTGCTGCCGGCGGGTGAACGCGCGCGAGCGGCGCTGGACCGGCTTGGTGAGGTGGCTCAGGTGCTCGCGCTCGGCCTGGCCGAGCCGCAGCGCGCCCGCGATGGCGTCCAGCACCGAGCTGGAGACGTTCTCACCGTGTCCCTGTTCGAGCCGCGTGTAGTACGCGACGCTCACCCCGGCCAGCTGCGCCAACTCCTCCCGGCGCAGCCCGGGGACCCGGCGGCGGCCGCCGTGGTGGGTGATCCCCACGTCCTCGGGCTGCAGCCGGGCGCGGCGCGAGCGCAGGAACTCGCTCAATTCGGTGCGCTGGTCCATGCCGCCCAGTATGAGGGTGATTCCGCCAATGGTAGGAACCGCAGACGTACGTTCAGTGGTGGACTGGCTAGCACCTGGCGGGCGGGCGCAGAGTGAGGTCATGACCATTACGAATGTCCCCGCTTACGCCGCCCCCTCGCCCAAGGCGCCGCTGGAGCGCACGACCGTCCCGCGCCGGGCGCTCGGCGAGCACGACATCCTGATCGCCATCGAGTTCGCGGGCATCTGCCACTCGGACATCCACCAGGTCAACGAAGACTGGGGCGCCGGCATCTTCCCGATGGTGCCCGGCCACGAGATCGTCGGCGTGGTCGCCGAGGTCGGTCCGGGTGTCACCCGGTACGCGATCGGCGACCGGGTCGGGGTCGGCTGCTTCGTCGACTCCTGCCGCGAGTGCGAGAACTGCCTCGCCGGACTGCAGCAGTACTGCACCGGCCAGCCCGGCGCCGTGATGACCTACAACGGCACCGGCCGCGACGGGCAGCCCACTTACGGCGGTTACTCCACCCACCTGGTGGTGGACGAGGGTTACGCGCTGCGCATCCCCGACGCCATCCCGCTGGACGCCGCCGCACCGCTGCTCTGCGCCGGCATCACCCTCTACTCCCCGCTCGCCCACTGGGGCGCCGGTCCGGGCAAGAAGGTCGCGGTCGTCGGGCTCGGCGGGCTCGGGCACATGGGCGTGAAGCTCGCGCACGCCAAGGGCGCCGAGGTCACGGTGCTCAGCCAGTCGCTGCGCAAGCAGGAGGATGGCCTCAAGTTCGGCGCCGACCACTACTACGCCACCTCGGACCCGGAGACCTTCGAGCGCCTCGCCGGTACCTTCGACCTGATCCTCAACACCGTCTCCGCCGACCTCGACCTCAACGCCTACCTCGGCCTGCTGAAGACCGACGGCACCCTGGTCCAGATCGGTGCGCCCGAAAAGCCCGCGCTGGTCGCGCAGTTCGCCCTGATGGGCGGCCGCAGGTCGCTGGCCGGCTCGATGATCGGCGGCATCCCGGAGACCCAGGAGATGCTCGACTTCTGCGCCGAGCACGGTATCGGCGCGGAGATCGAGGTGATCAGCGCGGACCGGATCAACGAGGCGTACGCGCGGGTGCTCGCCAGTGACGTCCGCTACCGGTTCGTGATCGACGTGTCCACCATCTGACACACAGTCGATCAGTCGCGGCGGGGCCGACCGCTCGGCGTCACGGCCTGCAGAACAGCTGGGGGAGCCGGGCGGCGGCCCAGGGGCGGCGGCCCCAGGCCAGGATGCGGCCGGCCAGCACCTCGCGCCAGGTCGAGGAGCGGCCGTAGCCGACGAGCAGGAACGCCACCGGGTCCGCCAGGACGCGGCAGTCGACCCGCTCGCCGGGCCCGGCCGGGCCGGTGGTCACCGTGCCCGCGCTGAGCCGGACCACCAGGTCAGGCGAGCTTCGGGGGGCGCCGCGCCAGCTGATCCGGTACGAGACCTCGGCGCGGCGCCCGGCGTCGGTGAGCATCAGCGGCAGCATCCGGGCGAACACCTCGCGCGCCACCACGGTCGCCTCGGACCGTTCGATCGGCCAGGGCGTGGCGCTCGTGCGGGCTATGTCCAGGCCGTGCACCAGGATCTCGCCCAGGGCCAGCGCGGTGAGGGTGTCCGTGGTCCGGGTCACCCCGGGGCCGTACCAGGGGGTGTCCAACGCGGCCTCGGGGTCGAGCGAGGCGGTGGCGGCCAGAAAACCGGCGATCCCCTCCTCGACCATGCCGATCGCGACGGCGGACTGCTGGTCACCGGCGCTGTCGGCGAGTTCCTGGACGAGCGCGCCGTTGACAGTGGCCAGCCGCCGGTGGAAGTCCGGCTCGTCCGGTACGTACCGGGCGAACTGCGCGCTGTTGCCGACCGCCGCCTCGGTGAACCCCCGGAACACGTAAGCCAGATGGGACGCCACATCGGCCACCCGCCACTGGGAGCCGGCCACCTGAGCTGCCGGATCGCCCTCCCGGAGCAGCCGTACGAGCCGGGCCCCGCCTTCGCCCACCGCACGGCGGGCCTGCTCGCGGTCGCTCTGCTCCATGCCCATGCCTTCCCGGAAACAGCACCAGGGCCTGGGACGGACGCCGGCCCCTGAGGTGTCGGCAGAGCGTAGAGGCGGCCGAGTCACCCTGTCCACCCATTGGTCACCATCGGGCCGGGCCGGAAACGACAGTGGGCCCGGCGCATGCGCACCGGGCCCACTGGTCAAGTAGCGGGGACAGGATTTGAACCTGCGACCTCTGGGTTATGAGCCCAGCGAGCTACCGAGCTGCTCCACCCCGCGTCGGTGAACCAGACTCTACGGTACGTACGCGTCAGCGCGAAATCGCCTGGGCCTGGCGGGGCGGGCGGTCGAGGAGAGCGACTACCGCTGACCGGGCCGCACCTCCGAGTGGTCATCCGAGTGGTCAGCTGCTGGGGTCGAGCACCAGCTTGCCGAAGGTCCGGCGCGCCCTGAGGTCGGTGTGGGCGCGGGCCGCGTCCGAGAGCGGGTAGACCCCGCCGACCTGCGGCTTCAGGCGGCCGTCGGCCGTCATGGCGAAGAGTTCGGCCATCGGCTCGCGGTACATGCCCGGGCGCCCGATGCAGTGCATCAGCCAGAAGCCGACCACCGCCCGGGAGCGGCCCATCAGCCCGGCCGCCGTCACCGGCGCGGGCGCCTCGCGGGAGGCCATCCCGTAGGTGACCAGTCGGCCGAAGGGTGCGAGCGCCGCGAGTGAGGCGTCGAACACCGGCCCGCCGGTCATCTCCAGCACGATGTCGACCTTCTTGCCGCCGTTGGCCTCGATCAGCCGGTCCTTGAGGCCGTCGGCGTCCGCGTCGATCGCGACGTCGGCGCCGAGTTCCACCGCCAGGTCGCGCTTCTCCTCGGAGGAGGCGGTGGCGATCACCCGGCCCGCCCCGAACTGCTTCGCCAGCTGGACGGCGAGCGAACCGGTGCCACCGGCGGCGGCGTGCACGACCACCGACTCGCCCGGCGCGATCCGCGCCGAGGTCCGCAGCAGGTGCCAGGCGGTGAGCCCCTGCACCACCAGGGCCAGCGCCTGCCCGTCGGTGACACCCTCGGGGACGTCGTGGGCCATCGCCTCCCAGGCGACGGCCCGCTCGGCGTACCCGCCGCCCTCGGTGATCGCGACCACCCGCCGCCCCTCGCCGGTCCGCCCGACGACCTCGGAGCCGACCACCATCGGAAGGGTGCTCCGGGACAGGTAGGAGTCCTCGACGGCGTGCGTGTCGGCGTAGTTGACGCCGATCGCCGACACGTCGACCAGCAGCTGTCCGGGCTGCGCCACCGGCTCCGGCAGGTCCACGACCCGCAGGATCTCGGGGCCGCCGAACTCGGTGATCTGGATCGCGCGCACAAGCACTCCCTACTCGCGGGTAACTATCTCCGCCCACCCAACACCTGGCGGGCTCGCTTGTCCAGACCTAAGCGTACGCTTGTTTCAGCTCGCCCGGCGGCCGCCGCGCCCCCGCCGTGGGTCCCAAACGCCGCGCTCACTCCCGCAGGCGGTGCTCCGGGTCGGCGGCCAGCATCCGGCGGACCTGGTCGAGCAGGGCGCTCGCGTCCTGCTCGGTGCCGCCTTCGTCGAGGCCGCTGCCGCGCAGCGCGTCGGCGATCTCCTTGAACTGGACGTCCCAGTCGTTCTGGTAGACCTGCTCGTGCTCCTCGCTGCCGAGCCCGTGCGGCTGGCGCAGTCCGAGGGTGAGGTCGATCACCTTGCCGATCAGGGCGGTCATCCCGAACGAGAAGAGGCCGAGGACCAGCACGGCGACCAGCTGCTTGCCGAGCAGGTCCCAACCGCCGCCGTAGAACAGGCCCTTCTTGCCGGTCATCACGCCGGTGGCCGCCAGGCCGACCATCACCATGCCGAACAGCCCGCCCCAGCCGTGGATGCCGACCACGTCCAGGGTGTCGTCCACACCGAAGCGGTACTTCCAGCTGATCGCGAAGGCGCAGGTCAGCCCGGCCAGGAAGCCGATGACGGCGGCCCAGAGCGGGCTGACGTCACCCGCCGCCGGGGTCATCGCGACCATGCCGGTGACGGCGCCCATGCTCATGTCGAGCAGGCCGACCTGCCGGGTACGCCAGTAACTGGTGGCCGCCCAGCCGGCCATGGCGGCGCCGGCGGCGAGCTGGGTGTTGACGAAGCCCATCGCGGCCGCGCCCGGCACGCCGAGCGAGGAGCCGGTGTTGAAGCCGAACCAGCCGAACCAGAGCAGCGAGAGGCCGACGACGACCAGCGGCAGGTTGTGCGGGCGGATCGGCTGCCGCTCGAAGTCCTCGCGCCGTCCGGCGACCAGGGCCAGCGCCAACCCTGCCGCGCCGGAGCTGAGTTCGACCACGGTGCCGCCGGAGAAGTCGACCGCGCCGAGCTGCTTGGCGACCCAGCCGTCGGGCGCGAACACCCAGTGCGCCATCGGGACGTAGACCAGCAGGGTCCAGGCGCAGACGAACGCGATCCAGCCGTTCATCTTCGTGCGTCCGGCCACCGAGCCGCTGATCAGCGCGACCGTCACGATGGCGAAGGACATGTGGAAGACCGAGAAGATCACCGTGGGCGTGTCGCCGGTCCGGCTCTGCAGGCCGACGCCGTGCATGAACAGGTGGTCCAGTCCGCCGATCACGCCGAGCCCGCCCGCGTCCTTGCCGAAGGCGAGCGAGTAGCCGGCCACGAACCAGATGATGCTGACCAGCACCACACAGACGAAGCACATCTTGAGCATCGCGATGACCTGGCTGGTCTTGACCATGCCGCCGTAGAAGAAGGCGAGGCCGGGTGCCATCAGCAGCACCATGGCGGAGGCCATCATGAGCCAGGAGGCGTTGCCCGTGTCGAACAGAGTGGTCATTTCTCCTGCTCCCGTCGCTGGAGCACCTCGCGGAGTTCGGCCAGCAGCTCGGCGTCCCCGCTGCCGGAGTCCCCGCCGCCGACCGTGACCGGGACGCGGGCCTCGGCCAGGCGCTTGCGGATCTCGGCGATGGTCTCGTCGTCGTACGCCTGCTCCTCCTCCTGGCCCGGGACGTCCTCGTACTCCTCGGCGGCCCGGAAGCCGACGGTCCGCTCGACGGCCTTGGCGATCAGCCAGGTCACGCCGAAGGAGAAGGACGCGCAGGCCAGCACCGCGACGGCCTGGCGCCACAGCAGGTCGACGCCGCCGCCGTAGAACAGGCCCTTCTTGCCGCTCATCTGCGAGGTGGCGAACAGGCCGATGGCCAGCACGCCGACGATGCCGCCCCAGCCGTGCACGCCGACCACGTCGAGCGTGTCGTCGTAGCGCATCTTGTACTTGAGGTTGATCGCGAAGGCGCAGACCACGCCCGCGACGAAGCCGATCACCAGGGCGCCGACGGGCGAGACCTCACCGCAGGCGGGGGTGATGGCCACCATGCCGGCCACCGCCGCCGAGGCGACCCCGAGCATCTCGACGTGTCCGAGCCGCCACTTCTCGATCAGCGGCCAGCCGACCATCGCGCCGCAGGCGGCGAGCTGGGTGTTGAGGAAGGCCATCGGCGCGGAACCGGCGGTCTGCAGGGCGGAACCGGCGTTGAAGCCGAACCAGCCGAACCAGAGCAGGGCGAGGCCGATCACCACCAGCGGCAGGTTGTGCGGGCGGATGGGTTCGCGTTCGAAGTCTCTGCGCTTGCGCACCACGATGGCGACCGCGAGGCCCGCCGCACCGGAGTTGATCTCCACCGGCAGGCCGCCGGCGAAGTCCAGCGCGCCCAGGTGCGCGGTGACCCAGCCGTCGGGCGCGAACACCCAGTGCGCCATCGGCACGTAGACGAACATCGTCCAGAGCACGACGAACCAGAGCCAGCCGCGCATGGTGGCCCGGCCGGCGATGGAGCCGCTGATCAGGGCGACGGTGATGATGGCGAACGCCATCTGGAAGCAGGAGAAGATCACGGTGGGGATGGACCCGGTCAGGCTGGTCATCCCGACGTCGTGCATCAGCCAGTGCGAGGGGGTGCCGATCAGCCCCCAGCCGCCGACGTCCTTGCCGAAGGCGAGGCTGTAGCCGATGGCCAGCCAGAGCAGGGTGACGATGGCCAGGCAGACGAAGCTCATCTTGAGCATGACCAGGACGTGCTTGGTCTTGACCATGCCGCCGTAGAAGAAGGCGAGGCCGGGCGTCATGAGCAGCACCATGGCGGTGCCGGCCATCAGCCAGGCGGTGTTGCCCGTGTCGAGCGAGGTAGGCATCCGAGAGTCTCTCCGGGTCGGGTCACCACGCTGGAGCGCCACGGTGACTGATCGTCAGGACGGTCTGGGCGGTCTGGGTGGCGACTCCCGGAAGTCGGGAGCGGAGGCCCCGGGAGCGGACTGGCAGAATTCCACCATACGGAAACCAAATTCCGTTCGAATGAAACCTAGGCCAGGGTGGAAGGCGCGTCAACAATTTGTTCAGAGCCTTGGCCGGATCTTTAACCGCGAGCGACCTGGTGGGGGTGGCCGCAGTGGCCGACTCCGCGCGGCAGCTGGCCACCTTCGTGGACGGCGTGCTGGCCGCGACCGGCGCCGCGCAGGTCGACATCGTCGGCCACAGCCAGGGCGGCATGATGCCCCGGTACTACCTGAAGTTCGACGGCGGCGCGGCCAAGGTGCACACCCTGGTCGGGCTCGCCCCCAGCAACCACGGCACGACGCTCGACGGCCTCACCACCCTTGCCGGGTCCTACCCGGGCGCGCTGGACGTGGTCGGCTCGCTCTGCCCCGCCTGTGCGGACCAGGTCGCCGGCTCGGACACCCTGGGCCGTCTCAACGCGGGTGGTGACACCGTGCCGGGCGTCTCGTACACGGTGATCGCGACCAGGTACGACGAGGTGGTCACCCCGTACGCCACGCAGTTCCTCTCCGGCCCCGGCGTGCACAACGTGCTGGTCCAGGACCTCTGCCTGGCCAACATCCCCGACCACGTCCTGATGGCCGTCGACCCGGTGGTCCGGCACGAGATCCGGCACGCCCTCGACCCAGCGCACGTCGGCGAGGCCAACTGCCTGGCGAACCTGACCGGTTGAGCACTTCGCGGGCAGCGACCACAGGAGCCCCGCGCCTTGTGGTCGCTGCCCGCCTACCAAGGGCGTCAGCTCCAGGGCAGCTCCGAGCGGTGCTGCCAGTACGCGCGGGCAGGCTCGGCGAGTGCGGCCAGTGCCGCGAGTCGGCCGGCGTCGAGGCGTACGGAGGTGGCCCGCAGGTTGCTGGTGAGCTGGTCGGCGGTGGCGGCGCCCGACAGCACCAGGTCGGCCCAGGGCTGGTGCAGCACGGCGGCCAGGGCGACCGCGTCGGCGGTGGTGTCCGCCGCTGCGGCCGCCTGGTGCAGGACGGCGGGTGCCGCCGGGCCGGCGAGGCGGCCGTTGGCCATGCCCTCCTTGACGATCACGACGCAGCCGGCGTCGTGTGCCTCGGCGAGCGCCGGACCGGCCGAGGGTTCGAGCAGGTTGTACGTGGCCTGCACGCTGCGGAAGAGCGGCTCCCCGTCCACGGTGACGGCCAGCGCCGCGCGGATGGCGTCGGCCTGGGCCGGGCCGCTGGTGGAGAGGCCGATGGTCACGCCCTCGGCGGCGAGCCGGGCCAGCCGGGCGTGCAGGGCGGTGTCGGTGAGCGCCGGACTTTCCGGGGTCACGGAGTGGATCTGGTAGAGGTCGAGCCGCTTGCCGAGCAGGGCCCGGCTCTCGGCGAGCTGGCGGTCGAACGTCCCGGTGCTGTGGTCCTTGACCTCGTGCACCTGGGCGTCGGCGCGCCAGCCGGCGGTGTAGGTGTAGCCCCACTTGCTGCCGACCAGGACGTCCCGGACCTGCGGCCTGCTGTCGAGCCACTCGGCGAGGAACTCCTCGGAGCGGCCGTAGGAGCGGGCGGCGTCCAGGTAGCGGACGCCCTGCGCGTACGCCGCGTCGAGTACCTCGTGCGCGCGCTCGCGCATCGCGGCGACCGTCCGTTCGGCCGGGAGATCCCGCTCCCGGCCGAGGTTGATGTAGCCGGGGCGGCCGACGGCGGCCAGGCCGAGCCCGATCCGCGAGGACAGCGCGGCGGTTGCATTGTGGTCGAAGGACACGGGCGGTTTCCCCCTGCTCGGAGTGGGCGGGTTTCGTCACAGTACCCAGGTCAGGGGTCGGAACGGGCGGTGGTTACGCTGTCGCGCATGTCTCGCACCAGGCTCTACCGCAGTGGCAACCTCGTCCTCGAGGACTTCCCCGTCGAGGACATCTCCGAGTACGTCTCCGACCCGTCCGCCGTGGTCTGGCTGGACCTGTGCGCGCCGGGTCCGAAGGATCTCGCCATGATCGGCGAGGAGTTCGGTCTGCACGAGCTGGCCGTCGAGGACGCCCGGAACGAGCACCAGCGCCCGAAGCTCGACTGCTACCGCACCCACTCCTTCATGAGCGCCTACGCGGTCGGCACCGACCGGGAGACCGGGATGCTGACCACGAGCGAGATCTCGGTCTTCATCACCAGCACCGCGCTGATCACCGTCCGCGCCGACGACAGCTTCGACATCGAGCAGGTGGTGGCCCGCTGGGACGACACCCCCGACCTGGTCAAGCACGGCGTCGGCTTCCTGCTCTACGGGCTGCTGGACTTCATCGTGGACGGGCACTTCGCGGCCGTGCAGGAACTCGACGACCGGATAGAGGAGGTGGAGGACATCCTGTTCGACGAGGACAGCTCGGCGATCCAGTCGATCCAGCGCCGCTCCTTCGAACTCCGCAAGAACCTGGTCCGGGTCCGCCGGGTCGTCCTGCCCATGCGCGAGGTCGTCAACACGCTGCTCCGCCGCGACCTGCACATCGTCAACGAGCCCCTGACGCCGTACTACCAGGACGTCTACGACCACGTGCTGCGCGCCACCGAGTGGACCGAATCGCTGCGCGACATGATCACGTCGATCATGGAGACCAACCTCACCATCCAGAGCAACCGGATGAACCTCATCATGAAGAAGGTGACCAGCTGGGCGGCGATCATCGCCGTCCCGACGGCGGTCACCGGCTTCTACGGGCAGAACGTGCCGTTCCCCGGATTCGCCGCGGAGTGGGGCCTGGTGGCCTCCTCCACGGCGATCGTCGTCCTCTCGGTGGTGCTCTACGTCAGCTTCAAGCGCAAGGACTGGATCTGACGGGTAGTCAACTGACGGGTCGTCAGCAGTCGCCGCTGCCCGGGCCGCCCAGAGTGAACGAGGTCGGGGTGACCCGGCCCGCGTTGTACAGGGCCGGGCTGGTGGCGGTGACCGTCAGGGCCGGGGTGTCGGTCGAGCCGGTGAGGAAGAAGTCGCTGATCCAGCCGGAGTGGCGGGACGTGCCGAAGCGGCCGTTGCCCATGTCCTCGCAGGTGGCGTCCTTGGCGTGGGCGACCTCGCCGAAGGCGGTGACGACCTGGGTGCGGGTGTAGGTGCCGTTCCAGAGCGAGCCGGGGAAGTAGCCGACGGCCTGCTCGTTGTAGAACAGCCACCAGTCGCCGGCCACGTTCTGGATCGAGAACCGGGCGGCCGTACCGGCCCGGACGGGCATGCCCGCCTTGGCCGTACGGGAGACCTGGACGAAGCCGCAGCCGTTGTAACAGCTCTCGGCGCCGTCCACCCAGTGGTAGACGAACAGGTGCGGACGGGTGTCGCCGTTGAGGCCGAAGTCGACCGTCCAGCCGATCTCCACGGTGGACTTCCGGTCGGCGGACTGCACGGCCAGCTCCTGCAGCGAGTGCGACTCCGTGTCGCCGGGCTTGATCTCCGGTGCGGCCTGCAGCATCCGTACGCTCGCGCCCGTCGCGTCGGTGATCTGCCTGCCGGAGACGTAGTCGTAGCACGAGCCGTACCAGCAGACCGGCCCGGAGCTCGCGGCGGCGACGGCGGGCAGCGGGCGGGGGGCGTGCGTTGCGGCCTGGGCGGAGGTGCCCACGGACAGCAGGCTCAGCGCCGCCATCAGCGCGGTCGCGCCACCGAGGATCGTTCGGCCTGTTCGCATGGAGGGCTCCGTTCGAGTTCACTAGCGTGATAACTACGCTTAAGTTGCGAGTTAAGCTAGCGGTGGCCGATGCGCGGCGCAATACCCTGTGCGCGAGTGATCTGCGAGTGGTTCGCGAGTGACCCGGGCCCGAGACGAAGAGGTGCACCATGGCGGAGCAGGCACAGGACCGTGCCGAGATCGGCCGGCGCGTGCTCCGGCGGCGTACCGAACTCGGCCTGACCCAACGTGCGTTGGCGGAGCCGGAATACACCGCCGCGTACATCTCCACCCTGGAGTCGGGCAAGGTGCGCCCGTCCGAGACGGCACTGCGCTTCCTCGCCGGGCGGCTTCGCGTCACCTTCGAGGAGCTGTCCACCGGGCAGCCCGCGCACCTGGCCACCGACCTGCGGATGCGGATCACCGACGCGCGGCAGACGCTCGCCGGCGACGCCCCGCAGGAGGCCGGGGAGCAGTTCGCGGCGCTGGCCGCCGAGGCCCGTCGGTTCGGTCTGCCCGCCGAGGAGGCCGCCGCGCTGACCGGTCTCGGCGACTGCGCGACGGAGAGCGGCGACCTCGACCGGGCCATCGAGCACTACCGGACGGCCGAGGAACTGCTCGCCGACGCGCCGCTGCCGCAGCGCGTCCCCGCCCTGCGCGGCCGGGCCGTGGCCCATCTGCTGGCGGGTGACCTGCGGTACTCCTGCTACCTGCTGGAGACCGCCATCGACCAGCTCAACGCCGGCGGGCTGCACGATCCGAACGCCCTGCTGCTGCTGTACTCGGCGGTGATCGCGCCGTACCTGGATCTGGGCGCCCACGCCCGCGCGGCCCAGGCCGCCGAACTGGCCCTCGCGCTCGCGCCGCAGGTCACCGACCCGGCGCTGGTCGCCCGGATGCACCGGGGCGTCGCCCGCACCCTGCTGGCCGCCGGCCGCGCCGCCGAGGCGGACGCCTCGCTGGCCCGGGCCCAGGAGCTGTACCAGCAGCTCCGGATCCGTACCGAACTCGCCCACTGCCATTGGATGCGCGGCTACATCCAGGCCCAGGGCGGCGACCTGGTGCAGGCCGAGCACGAACTGCGCACCGCGCGCGACATCCTCGCGCACCGCCGGGCCACCCTCTACACCGTCCAGATCGACGTCGAACTCGCCGATGTCCTGCGCCGCCGGGGCAAACCCGCCGAGGCCGAGCAACTCCTGTCACAGCTGGTCGGCGAACTCAGCCCCGCGCGCGGCGCCGTCCACGCGGGCGCCGCGCACCGGCTGCTCGGCCTCATCGCCGAGGAACGCAGCGACCTAAGGACGGCGGAGCAGCAGTACGGCGCCGCACTGGCCCTGCTCGAACAGGCCGGAGCGGCGGGCGACATCGCCGATCTCTGCCGACTCCTCGGCGACCTGCTCCGCCGCACCGGCCGGACCGAGGCCGCACTCGACATCTACCGCACCGGGCTGGGCCACCGCGCCGCCCCCGGCACGACGACCCTGGGCCCGGTCCCGGCCGAGCCGCCGTTCGGCGCGGCCCCGAGTTAGGCCGGTCGGTCCCAGGCAGGACCGGGCCTACTCGGCCGGTTCGGCCGCGTCCGCCGGCACGGCCGCGAGCAGCCGGGCCACTGCGAGCAGGTCGTCGAGTCCGGTGAGGAGGGCGGCGGTGTTCTTGTCGGGGACGGCAGCTCGGAACTGCATCAGCCGCCGGCCGTTCAGGGTGAGTGTGCCGACGTCGTGGTGCGCCATCAGGTACCCGGTCAACTCCGGTGTGAGCAGCGCCGGGACGACGGCGGGGTCGGCGGCCACGACGGTGTACCGCCGGTCGAATTCCTCGTCCACCGGTACGGTCGTGAGTTTCTTGGCAGCGGGGCCCGCGTCGTGGTCGGTGCGGGTCAGCCACAGATACGGGTACGACCGCTCCAGTGTGGTCTGCCACACGGTCACTCGGGTCGGCCGGTTGGGTGCGTTGCTCCCGTCGTGGATCACGCAGCGCAGGCCGTCGGTGGAGAACACGAGGCAGCCGTCCGCATGGACCCGGGCCCGGCTGCCGTCGGCCCGGGCGCCCATGTCGAGGGTCGTGCTGTCGTGGAACCGCCAGCCGCGCTCCACGGCGAGCTGCCGGCGGGCCCCGAACCGCGTGCGCAGACCACGGAGGCCGCCCACCACGGCCACCCCGCCGCCCACCACTCCGACCAGGAGGATGGCGCCGCCGGAAACGGTGGCGATCCAGCCCCATCCGGCGTAGTTGCTCCGCTGCTGGTCGAAGTCACGGGTGAAGGTCTTGCCGAAGCGGGGTGTCACCTCACAGGTGTCGTGCGGGTGCATGTCGTGGGCACCGCAGGGGACGGTGGGGCCGTAGAGGAGATCCAGGCCCAGTGCCAGCATTCCGGCTGGGATGAGCATGAGGGCGATGAAGACCAGCCCTGCCATGGACAATCCCAATACCTTGGACAGCGGTCCGTTGCGCTTCATGGCTTTTCCCTCCCGAGAACAGCTGAGCCGAACCGCATCAACCTAACGTCGGGCACTGACACATGGGGACGGCCCGACGACTCCGATCGGAATGTCCCTGAAGGCTCCCGGCACGTCCGGACGGCCGGGAGGCGCGACACGTGGAAACCTGGAGACATGAGCAGGCAGAGCGAGGTAGCGCAGTCGGAAGCCGTCCGCCGCTATGCGAGGGCGCTGGCGCACTTCGGGCGCCGGGTCTTCCAAGTGGCCGAGGACCAGTGGCCGTTGCCCACGCCGTGTACCGAGTGGTCGGTCCGGGACGTGGTCAACCACCTCGTCTCCGAGCAGCTGTGGGTCCCCGAACTGCTCGCCGGGGCGACCGTCCAGGAGGTCGGCGACCGGTTCGACGGGGACGTGCTGGGGTCCGACCCCGCCGCCACCTGGTCGGCGGCGGAGGCGGCCGCCTGCGACGCCTTCGCCGTGCTGGCCGAGGGCGGCGGGCTGGACCGCACCGTCCATCTCTCGTACGGTGACACTTCTGCGCTGGCCTACTGCCGTCAGATGACCTCCGACGCCACCGTGCACGCCTGGGACCTCACCCGGGCCCTGGGCGGCCACGCCCGGCTGCCGGAGGATCTGGTGGAGGCGGCGCTCGCCGAGGTCACCCCGTACGCGCACGCGCTGTCCGCGACTGGGCTGTTCGCCCCGGCGGTCGAGGTGGCCCCGGGTGCGAGCCGGCAGACCGAGCTGCTGGCGCTGCTGGGCCGCCGGACCGGCTGGCGCCCGCCGGGCGCCTGAGAGCCTGGCTCTGCGGCGCCGAGCGGCTTGCCGCCGGAGCGGGCGGAGCGCACGCTGGTGGGAGCAGGCACGGCGGGGGCCGAGCGCAGGAGGCCCGTGATGCAGAACCAGTGGGACGTACAGCTGAGTTTCGAGGAGGACGGCATCCACACGATGTGCGACGCGCGGCTGGTCGGCGCGCGGGCGCCGGGCCTGAGCGGCCACGGGGAGGCGGTACGGAGCCTCGACGACCGGCCGCTGGCCAGGATCGGCGAGGAGATGGCGGCCTCACGGGCGCTGGAGGAACTCGCCTCCCGCCTGAAGGCCCAGGCCTCGGGCGAGATCGCCGACGAGGGCCTGCGACCCGCCTACCTGATCTACTGAGCCTGGATTCGAACCCATCAAGAACCCCACCAAGAACCCCACCAAGCTTGAACCCCGCCAAGAAATGGTCCTGGCGGGGTTCAAGCTTGGTGGGGTTGCCAAGCCGGACTCAACAGCCGTGGAAGCGGCGGGACATGACAGTCCCCGGTAGTCCTCCTCGATCCCCTGAGTCCTCCAGTCGTCGCTGAGGTTCCGAGATCGAGCGGATCTGCCGGGGGCCTAGCCAGGCCCATCGACAAGGGAGTCACTCGGTCGGCCGATAGACGTCTCCGTCGGCGGTGCGGCTCTCTCCTGTTGTCTGGTGTAATGACCAGTTTCCTCCCTATTTGTCCCTCGTCAAGAGGCTGACCTGTCTCCCGTATGGACGTCCCGGCCCGGTCAACCGCCGTACTCGGCCAGGTAGGTGGAATCCGGCTCCGCCGACTTCCCACCGGGCGGCAATCCCGACAGAGTGTGAAGGCTCGGCTCTGCGAGGGCTCCGCGAGGGCTGGGCGAGGGCTGGGTTCGGAGCAGGCGACCGGCGGTTGACAGGGGAGTGCGGCATTGGGACTGGACGCACTGAGAGCCGCCGACCCCGAGGCCGTCGGGCAGTACCAGCTGCTCGCCCGGCTTGGTTCGGGAGGTATGGGGGTGGTGTACCTGGCCCGTTCGCCGGGCGGGCGGCGGGCCGCAGTGAAGGTGGTGCGGCCGGAGCACGCCGAGCACCCCGAGTTCCGTTCCCGCTTCCGGCGCGAGGTGGCGGCCGCCCGGGCGGTCGACAGCCCGTACGCGGTGGCGGTGCTGGCCGCCGACACCGAGGCGGACCTGCCGTGGCTGGCCACCGGGTACGTGCTCGGGCCCTCGCTCGCGGAGGCCGTCGCCGAGCACGGCCCGCTGCCCGTCGGCTCGGTACGGGCGCTGGGTGCGGGCCTGGCCGAGGCGCTGGCCGCGATCCACGCCGCCGGGCTGATCCACCGTGACCTCAAGCCCAGCAACGTGCTGCTGGCCCCGGACGGGCCCCGGGTCATCGACTTCGGCATCTCGCTCGCCGTCGACGGCATGGCCCTGACCCAGGTCGGCATGCTGGTCGGCACGCCCGGCTTCATGTGCCCGGAGCAGGCGGCCGGCCGTCGGACGGGCCCGCCGGGCGACCTCTTCTCGTTGGGCTCGGTGCTGGTGTACGCCGCGACCGGGGCGGGCCCGTACAGCGAGGACGGCGGCACGCTGGCGATGATCCACCGGGTGGCGAACGAGCGCCCCGACCTCGGCCGGCTGCCCGAGGGGCTGACCACCATCGTCCGGGCGTTGCTGGCGAAGAACCCCGAGCTCAGGCCGACCACCCGGGACCTGGTCGAGATCCTGGCACCCGAGGGCACCTCGGAGGCGTTCGCAGGCGACTGGCTGCCAGGCCGGGTCTCGGCCGCGCTGGCCCGGCACGCGGGTCGGGTGGTCGAGTTGGAGACACCGCTGCGCGAGCCGTCCCCGGACCCGACCCCCACCCCGCCCGCGCAGCCGCCCGTGCCAACGCCCGTGCCAACGCCCGTGCAGGCGGCCGAGCCGGTGCCCGGGCGGGCGCCGGTCCGGCTGTCCCGGCGCGCCCTGTTCGCGGCCGGGGGCGTCGCCGCCCTGGCGGTCGGCGGGTCGGCCCTGGCGCTCGCCCGGCCCAGGCTGCGCCGGGCCGCGCCGCCACCCCAGGACTTCGGCGGGCCGACGCCCGACGTGCTCTGGCGCTACCACTCCAGGACGGGCCAACTTGCCGTCGCGTACGCGGCCTTGGACAAGTTGACGATCTGCGCCGTGGGTAACGCGCTGGTTGCGGTGGACGTGGTCGGCGGCGCCGAGCTGTGGTCGCAGTACGGAGTCCAGGCGGACGCCGTGGTGGTGCACAACCGGACGGCGTTCGTACTCGGCGGCAGTGCCCTGCGCGCCTACTCCACCGGCGACGGTACGCCCAACTGGGCGTTCACCGGCTGGGATTCGAGCGGCGGCCGGCTGGTGCCGGAGGCGCTGCTGTGCGCCGACGACCGCGCGGTCTACGCGGGCGGGCGGATCCCGGGCACCGGTACCGGCACCGCCCGGGAGTACGGCTGGTTCGCCGTCTCGATCGCCACCCAGCAGCAGCTCTGGCTCGACTCGGAACTCCGCCCCGATCGCGCCTTCGACTTTGTCGGCCGGAGTCAGAGCGGCGCCCTGCTCTTCGCGGACAACCTCGGCTACCTCGACTTCGTCGACCCGAAGGACGGCAGCCACCTCTGGTCCGACTACACCAAGAACGACCGGGTGGGTTGGGTGGTGGCCGACACCGACCAGCTCTATCTCCCGCTCGGGGAACAGGGCTTGCAGGCGCTGCGCAGCTTCGACGGTGCGCAGCAGTGGGAACACCGCGACCCGATGGACCAGGCCGGGCCCTACACCCCGGTGGCCGTCGCCGCCGGGATCCTCTACACCAGCCCCAGCCGCCCCGAGGTGCGCGCCCTGAGCGCGCAGGACGGGACGCACCTCTGGAGCTGCGCGCTGCCGGGCCCGCCGACCGGCGTCACGCCGCTGCTGGTCAACGACACCCTCTTCGTGCCCGGTTGGGACGCCCACCTCTACGCGGTCGACATCCAGCAGCGGAGGATCCGCTGGACCTTCCGCTCCACCCCGCTCACCGGCGCCGACTGGCAGTTGAGCACGGACGGCGAGCGGCTGTTCGCCCAGTACGGGACGGATCTGTACGCGCTGCCGCCCGAGTGAGGCGCGGGCGCGGGCGCAGCGCGGACAGATCCGTCGGGCGCCGGTCAGGTTGGTCGCCGGTCAGCTCGGGGCGCCGAAGTCCTGGGTCCACCACGGGCCGCCGGTGCCCTCGTGGACCCCGACACCGAGTTCGGTGAAGGCGCAGTTGAGGATGTTCGCCCGGTGGCCCGGGCTGTGCATCCAGGCGTCCATGACGGCCGCCGCGTCGCTCTGCCCCTGCGCGATGTTCTCGCCCCAGGTGCTCCAGTGGTAGCCGGCTGCCTCGATCCGGGCCTGCGGGCCCTGGCCGTCGGGGTTGGTGTGGTCGAAGAAGTGTCGGGCCGCCATGTCGTCGGACTGGCCCTGGGCGGCCGCCTGGAGCTGGGAGTTGGCCCGTACCGGTCCGCAACCTGCTTGTGACCTCTGGTTGTTGACCAGATCGAGGACTTGCTGCACTACGCCGACGGCGGCCGCCGGGCCGGGCACCGGTACCGAGGTGGTCGCCGGTGCCGAACTGGGGCTCTGGGTCCGGGTCCTGGCGGTCGGGGAGGCCGACGGCCGGGCCGGGCTCGGGGTCGCCGGGGCGGACGAGGGTGCGGCGGGCGGCGTGGAGGTCGTGGCGACCGGGGCCGGCGCCGACGGGGAGGCGGGCCGGGGGCTCGCGACCGTGGGCGTGGGCGAGACGGGGGAGAGGACGGCCACCGCGTCCGCCCGGGTGGTCGGCGCGGACGGTGGCTCCTGCTCGGCCATCACCACGCCGGCGGCCGCTACCGTCAGCACGGCCGTCCCCAGCATCGCCGTCAGCACCCGGTTCCGGGGCCGGGGCCGCCGACGCCGTCCGGGCCCGCCCGACCGGGCCCGGTGGCCGCCCGATGCCCGCGAATGCCCGGCGACCCGGGTCGCTGCCTGAGCCGCCTGAGCCGCCTGGGCTGCGGCGTGCGCACGCGGGAGGGGTACCAGCGCGAGACCGGCGAGCAGGCCCTCGGCGGGGACCAGGTCCTCCCACAGTCGCGAACAGTGCGCGCATTCGCGGGCGTGCCGGGCTATTCGCTTGCGCCAGAGGGCACCCGGCGTCCCGTCCCAGCTCACCGTCAGCTCGGTCAGCTCCGGGCAGCGCGGTACCGCCGAGAGGGCCCGGACGACCGCCCGGGCGGTCTCCAGCTGGGTCTTCATCCGCTGCACCCGGACCGCCGCGTGCTGCGGGGCCAGCTCCATCGCCATCGCCAGCTCGGGCCTGGTCAGCTCGCCCGCCGCCTCCAGCCACCACAGCGCCAGCAGCTCACGGTCGTTCTCGTCCAGCCAGCGGGTCGCCTCCGCCGTCTCGCGGCGCTGCCCGGACAGGCCGAGCCGCAGGATCGTCAGCCCCACGAAGTCCGAGCCGGGATCCGCCGGTTCGTGGACGTCCGGCTGGGCGGACTGCTGGATCTGCTGCGCCTGGCGGTCCTGGTGGCGCCGCCGGATCTGGTTCATCGCGATGGCCACCAGCCAGGACCGGAAGCTGGCCGGTTCGCGCAGGCTGGGCAGGTTGTCGACGGCGCGGAGCATCGTCTCCTGCACCACGTCATCGGTGTCCGGGTGACCGCCGAGAGCCCGGCCGACGATGTTGTAGACCAGCGGCAGGTGGCCGCCGATCAGCTCGTTCGTCGCGTGCTGGTCACCGGTCTGCGCCCGTATCACCGTCGCTGCGCCGCAGTCCCTGTCCATGTCGTGGTTCCTTCTCGTCGGCCCGCCCGTTTCTGCCCTGTCGTGATGGGAGATCCGGCGGTCGGCAGCGGATAACAGAAATTCGGATAACAGAAAATCTGGCCGGGGTGCGGGGCCTCAGGAGGTCAGTTCGGCGAGCAGGGCCCGCCCCTCGGGCCAGTCGCCGAGGCCGGAGGCGCTGTTGAGATGTCCGAAAGGTCCGATCTCGACGAAGCGGGAGCCCCAGCTGTCGGCGAAGTGGCGGGACCGGGCGGGGGAGCACCAGGGGTCGTCGCTGCTCGCGACCACTACGCTCGGGAAGGGCAGCGGCCGCAGCGGGACCGGGCGGAAGTTCACCAGCTCCGGGATGTCGGCGGTGTCGATGTCGGCGGGGGCGACCAGCAGCGCGGCCCGGATGTCTGCGGAGTGGGTCTCGGCGTGGGCGGCGGCCCAGTGGGCGACGGTGATGCAGCCGAGGCTGTGGGCGAGCAGCACGACCGGGCCTTCGCAGGCGGCGACGGCCTTGTCCAGGGTCGCCACCCAGTCGCCGAGCAGCGGCTCGTCCCAGTCGGCCTGCTGAACCCGCCGCAGGCGGCCGTCCTGCTGCTCCCACCTGCTCTGCCAGTGCTCGGGGCCGGAGTTCTGGTAGCCCGGTTGGACCAGGATCGTCAGGTCCGGCGTCGGCTGCGTCATCGGTGGCCTCCCGTGGGGTGACTCGTACGGAGGACGGGGCACCGTTGGCCGTCCCTTAGGGCAGGACCCTATCCGGTCCCCGGAACGCCCCGGCGGGAAGGGCCGGAGACGGTACGGAGTCAGCCGAGTTCGCCGGCCGCCTGCTTGATGGCCTCGCGGATCCGGAAGTACGTGCCGCAGCGGCAGACGTTCTGGATCTGGTCGATGTCGGCGTCGGTCGGGGTCGGGGTGCGGCGCAGCAGCGCGACGGCCGCCATGATCTGGCCGGGCTGGCAGAACCCGCACTGCGCCACGTCCTGGTCCAGCCAGGCCTGTTGGACGGGGTGCAGTTGGTCGCCGGTGGCCAGGCCCTCGATGGTGGTGACCTGCCGGCCGGCGCAGTTCTGCACCGGCACCGTGCAGGGCTGGATCTCCGAGCCGTCCAGGTGGCTGGTGCAGGCGCGGCAGACGCCCACGCCGCAGCCGTACTTGGGCCCGGTGACACCGAGCTTGTCGCGCAGCACCCAGAGCAGCGGCATGTCGGCGGGGGCGTCGACGGTGACCGCGCTGCCGTTGAGGATGAAGTCGTAGCTGGGCACGTGAGGTCCTTCAGAAGTCGATTCAGAAGCTGATTCAGAAGTTGATCGGGAAGCTGCGCGGCGAGGTGCCGGTGGCCCGGGCGTAGGCGTTGGCGACGGCTGCCGCCGCTGCGGGGACGCCGAGTTCACCCGCGCCGCCCGGGTCGCCGGTCGGCGGCATCAGGTGCACCTCGAAGGCGGGCGGGCTGTGCCGCTGGCGGGCGTAGTGGAAGTCGGCGTAGCTGCCCTCGCGGACGGCGCCCTGGTCGATGTGCAGGCCGGCCTGCAGAGTGACGGAGATGCCGTCCATCACCGCTCCCATCAACTGGGCTTCCAGGCCACGGGGGTTGACCGGCAGGCCGACGTCGGCGGCGACCACGGCCTTGGTGACCCGGGGGTTGGCCGGGTCGGTGGCGTCGAGCTCGACCAGGCAGGCGACGCTGGAGCGGTGCTCCTCGTGGAAGGCGATGCCCTGGGCGTGTCCGGCGGGCATCGCCCGTCCCCACTGCCCGGCCTGGGGCTGACGGGTTGAGGAGTGGCAGACGTGCTGATGAGTCAGTTTCCTTCGCGGACACCGGGTGGAGCCCGGGAGGGCAGGGGCACTGGAGCATAAGGAGACCCCCTCACCCGGTCAACATGAGCATGACGCGCGCCCGGAGGGTTCAGCAGGAGGCGGTTCACAGGTAGTCGTCCAGCCGGGCCAGCGTGAGGCCCTGGTCCGCCACGGCGCGCAGGACGCGGCGGAGCATGTCGCACATGGTGCCGCCCTTCCACTGCTCCGGGCCGAGGAAGTGGGTGAGGATGATGTCGCCCGGGTGGAGCCGCTGGTCGGCATAGCGGTACTCCAGGTGGTCGGGGAAGGCCTCCTCGTTCCAGATCGGCAGGGCGGTGATCCCGCAGGACCGGGCGGCCCGCAGGGTGGCCTCGGTGAACTCCCCGTACGGCGGCCGGAAGAGCACCGGGCGTGCGCCGAGCTCGCGTTCCAGCTCGTCCTGCTGGCCGCAGATCTCCCGGCGCTGCTCCGGGTAGCCGAGCCTGCGTAGGTCGGGGTGGTTGAGGGTGTGGTTGTTCACCCGGACGCCCTGGTCGCGCAGCTCACGGAAGTAGCCGTAGTCGCTGCGGGCCAGGTAGCCGGAGACGAACGCCGTGAAGGGGATGCCCAGTTCACGCGTCATCCGGCTGAACTCGGCGTCCTTCTCGGCCCCGTCGTCCACCGTCAGGAAGACCACCTGGTCGCTGGTCGGCACCCGGAACACCAGGGGTGGCAGGTCGCCGTGGACCGAGACGCCGGGCTGGGCCGTCAGCTCGGGCTTGTCGGCGGGCGGCGCCGGGGGCGGCTCCGGTACGGCGTCCAGGCCCCAGCGCCGCGCGGTCTCCGCCGCCTGACGGATCGCCAGCGCCTGGCGCGCGGCGGACCTCGGGCCGTTGTCCTCCTGCTCGGCCGTCCGGTCGGGCGGGGAGGGCTGGGCGGGCGGTGCGTGCGCGGCCCGGGGAGCCGAAGCGGCCGGCGGGGTGGGCGTGGGGGCGGTGGCGGGCGCGGTGCAGCCGGCGGCGGTCAGGGTGAGGCAGGTCCAGGCGGCCAGACGGAGGCGGGCTCGCGGTGTGACGGCTCGTGATGTGATGGATCGTGAGGTGACAGTTTGTGATGTGACGGTTTGTGAGGTGACGGCTCGAGGTGTGACGCGCAGGAACGGCATATCGGCCGATGATCCCCACGGAAGGGGGCGCGCCAACCGGCGAACGCCCCGACGTGCACCGAACGGGCCAGTGCCCGGATCCGCCCGGCTGGTCACGCGGTGTGACCGTCCCCCGGTTGACACCCCTCCGGGGCGGGCGTACAGAGAAGAGATGCGGCACGCGAGCGACGGTACGAAGGCGACGCGGAGCACCACCGGCCGTCCGTCCGAGGCGGCCGACGCCGTCGCCCGGGACGAACTGCTCGCCACCGGGCTGCGCCGGGCCGTCGAGCACGCGGCGGCGTACGGCGGCGTGGTCTACCTCCGCTCGCCCGACCGCCGCTCGCTGGTGCTCAGCACCGTCGCCGGGGTGCCGCTGCCCGTGCTGAGCGGGTTCCGCCGGATCCCGGTGGCCGGCCAGCTGCCCGCCTCGCTGGCCTACCGCACCGGCCGCACCGTCTACCTCTCCGGCGCCGAGGAGACCATGCGGCGCTTCCCCCGGCTCGCCGTCGGCATGCCGTACGCCTTCGCCTCGGCCTGCGCCCCCGTCGGCGTGGGCGCGGATGCGGTCGGGGCGATCTGCGTGCTCTGGCCGAGCACCAACACCGGTATCCCGCTCGCCGCCCGCCGCCACCTGCGGACGGCCGCCAACCGGCTGGGCACCGCACTGGCCGACCTCGCCGCCACCGGCTGCGCCGTGGAGGCCGTCGGGCAGCCGGTGGTCGTCGAGCTGCCCGGGCCGGTCGGCCCGGCCGTCCAGGTGGGGCTGTTCGACTGGGACCTCGCCACCGGCGTGGTCACGCCCGACGACGGGCTCTGCGTCATTCTCGGCGTCGACCCGGAGCGGTTCGACGGCCGGGCCTCCGCACTGGCCGCGCTGATCGCCCCCGAGGACCGTCCCCGGCTGCGGACCGCAGTCCTCGCCGCCGCCCGGACCGGGCTGCTGCCCTCCCTCACCATCCGGGTCGCCGACGGTCACGGCCGCTTCCGCCCGGTCCGGCTCTGGGGCCGGGTGCCCGAGGGCCCCGCCCGTACCCACCTGATCGGCGCGGTTCTGGACACCACGCACGGCGCCGCCGCCGTCGCGGCCGTCGAACGCCTCCGCGACGGCGTCTTCGCGCTGGACCCGGAGGGCAGGGTCGACTACGCCAACCGGGGTCTCGAACTGCTGCTGGACGTCCCGCGCGAGCGCCTGCTCGGCCGCCACCCCTGGTCGGTGCTGCCCTGGCTGGCCGATCCGGTGTACGAGGACCGCTACCGGGCCGCGATGGTCTCCCAGCGGCCGACCGCCTTCCTGGCCCGGCGCCCGCCGGACCAGTGGCTGGCCTTCTCGCTCTACCCCGACGCCCACGGCCTGACCGGCCGGGTTGTCCCGGCCGTCCCACCCCGGGACAACCGGGCGGGCCCGCCCACCGAAGGCCTGCCCGACGCCCTGCCCGAGGCTCCGCCGGTGGCACGGGCCGGACCGGGGGCGATGTACCACCTGCTCCAGCTGGCCAGTGCGCTCACCGAGGCGGTGTCCGTCCGCGAGGTCTGCGACGCCGTCGCCGACCAGATCATGCCGGGCTTCGGCGGACAGGAGCTGGCGATCTACCTCTCCCGGGCGGGCCGGATGTTCCTGGTCGCCCAGCGCGGCTACCCCGACGGCTTCCTGGACGGCTTCGAGGGCACCTCGCTGCGGGCCAGGCTGCCCGGCACCCAGACCCTCAGGGCGGGCGTCCCGATCTTCTTCGAGTCCGAGCAGGAACTGCTCACCGCCTACCCCGGCATTCTGCTCGACGAGATGCGCGCCTGGGCCTTCCTGCCGCTGATCGCCTCCGGCCGCCCCGTCGGCACCTGCATCCTCGGCTTCGACGAACCCCGCGTCTTCACCGCCGAGGAACGCGCCGTCCTCACCGGTCTCGGCGGCCTGATCGCCCAGGCCCTCGAACGCGCCCGCCTCTACGACGCCGAGTTCGCCGTCGCCCGGGGCCTCCAGCAGGCCCTGCTCCCGCACCGCCTCCCCGACCTCCCCGGGCTGGCCATCGCCGCCCGCTACCTGCCGGGCACCCAGGGCATGGAGATCGGCGGCGACTGGTACGACGCGATCGTCACCTCCCGGGGCATCTGCCTGGTGATCGGGGACGTCGAGGGCCACAGCGTCGGGGCCGCCGCCATCATGGGCCAGCTGCGCAGCGCCGTCCGCGCCTTCGTCACCACCGGCAGCCCGCCCGACGAGGTGCTCCTCCGCACCAACCGGCTGCTGGTGGACCTCGACCCCGGCCTGCTGGCCAGCTGCTGCCTGCTGCGCCTGGACCCGTCGGACGGCCGCGCCCAGGCCGTCCGGGCCGGGCACCTGCCGCCGCTGCTGCGGCACCCCGACGGCCGTGCCGAGGTACTCGATCTGGCCGGCGGCACGCTGCTCGGCGTCGACCACGGCAGCGCGTACCCCGTCACCGACCTCGTCCTGCCGCCGGGCGCCGTGCTCGCCCTCTACACCGACGGCCTGGTCGAGGAGCCCGGCACCGCGATCGACCAGGGCATCGACCGCCTGCGGGTGGCGCTCGCCCACGCCGGCGACGCCACCATCGAACACCTGGCCGACCACCTGCTGGGCGATGCCCGCCACCTGGCCCACCGTGCGGACGACGTCGCGCTGCTGCTCACTTCCCGGGACCGGGAGGAGCGGTAGGGGGTGGATCGGTCAGTGCCAGTAGACGGTGTCGCTGCCGGGGCACTGCCACCAGGCCCAGACCGCCACGGCCAGGATCCCCGCGACCAGGCCGAGCAGCACGACGCAGCCCGCGACTCCGGTGCCGCATCTGGGTTTGCGCGGGGCGGCCGTGACGAGTGGCGCGACGCGGCGTACGTCCGCCGAGTGGTACCGCACGGTGCCGGGCGTCCCGCCGCCGGGGGCCGGGGGGTCCCGCCGGGACCTGACCCCGTTGGCCCGGGCCGTCCCGTCCACCGAGGCCACGCCGGGCCAGAGCGTGCTGACCTGGCGCACCGTCAGCCAGTTGGCCTCCTCGTCCGTCATCCCACGCCCCCTTCCGCTCCCCAGGACTCCTGGACGCCGCCGAGCGGTTCCACCCGGTGCCGGGGTTTTCCCGCACCTCTCATCACACGACCGGGCCGACGTAGCGTCAAGGCCGCCCGAGCCAGGGGTTATTGCCGGGAGCGGGCGGCGCGGGTGAGGACGGCCCGGGCGGCCTCGAGTTCCCCGGTCAGCTGGTCGTGCAGGGTCGGCAGCAGGGTGAGGGCGGCCTCGGCGGCGTCGGGGGTCGGGGCGGTGTCGGTGCGGGCGGCCGCGACGGCGGCGCGCAGCGGCATGGTGGTGAGCGCGGTCTCCCAGGCGGTGCGGTGCACGCCGGTGGCGTAACGGGCCGTCAGGAACTCCAGCGGGTCCAACGCCAGGCCGTCGGTCTCGCCGGGGGCGGCGAGGCGGTGGTCGGGGAGCAGCCAGGCGACGCCGTCCCGGGCGACGAGTTCGAAGGCCCGGCTCTCGTCCGGGACGGCCCAGTGCCCGGTGCCCGTGGTCGCGGCCCGCAGCAGCCGCTCCAGCATCGCCTCCTCGCGCGGACCGCTCGCCCGCTCCGGGTTCGGCCGGTCGAGCAGCAGCTGCTCCAGGTGGTAGCGCTGGCCCCAACTGCCCACCCAGCGGCGCATGGCGCCCGCCCGGGTCTCCCGGATCGCGGCCAGTGCCAGCGCCCGGGTGGTCAGGTCGCGCCGGGCCGAAACCTCGGCGCCGCCCGGGCCGCCCTGCTCGAGTGCGGCCTGGACGGTGGCCACGGTCGGCCCGTCGTACCAGCGCAGCGTCCAGTGGCGGCGGGCGGGATCGTACAGCGTCTCGATCCTGGTCCGGTGCTGCGCGCCGAGCCGTTCGGCGAGGTGGCGCGGGCCTGCCGCAGGGGAGGAGGTGGGGGTGGCCATGATCAGCACAGTAGCGACCGGCGGTGCGTGAGCCCGGTAGCGGCGCTG
Organism: Kitasatospora sp. MAP5-34; assembly: GCF_029894335.1. Taxonomy (GTDB): domain Bacteria; phylum Actinomycetota; class Actinomycetes; order Streptomycetales; family Streptomycetaceae; genus Kitasatospora. The sequence goes on from NZ_JARXZC010000019.1 coordinate 126,136, forward strand.
CCGGGTTCACCCGTACTGCTGGCTCTTCGGTGGTCCTGACGGCTTGGGCGAAGACCCTCACCCCGCTGCGCGCCCTCGGAGTACCGTGACGGCGGCCGGGATCGACGCCGGGGTCTGGGACCGGGCGGTCCACCACGGCCTGTTCCTGATCCTCGACGTGGCCGTAGGCGGCGGCCTCCCCACCGCCTACGGCGCGACCGCCGGCCCCGCCACCGTACCGGGCCACCCGATGCGGGTCCGGTCCGTCGACGTCTCGACCAAGGCCGGCCCGCAGCCCTGACGGGCCGGGCCCACCGGGTGCTCTCAGTCGAGCGGCGCGATCTGTTCGCCGGTACGGGCGAGGTGGACGGTGATGGCCTCCACCGGGCAGAGGTCGGCGGCTTCGGAGAGCTGGTCGCGGGCGGTGGAGGTCGGGTGGGTCGGGTACGCGCGGCCGTTCGGGCCGAGGGCGAGGTCGTCGGGGGCGGAGGCAGCGCAGTGGCCGGTGCCCACGCAGCGGGTCTGGTCGACGCGGACGACCAGCTCGAGGTCCGGCCCGGCGGCGCTCACCAGGCGACCCGCAGGGTCAGCGGGCTGCGGGTCATCAGACCTGTCCGCCACTCGATCGCCCCGACCGGTTCGGCCAGCCGCAGGGCCGGCAGGCGGCGGGCGAGGTGGTGCAGCCCCGACTCCAGCTCCATCCGGGCCAGCCAGGCGCCGAGGCAGTGGTGCGGACCGGCGCCGAAGGTCAGGCTGGGGGTGTCCAGGGGAGCGAACAGGTCGATCCCGCCGAGGTCCGGATAGATCTCGGGGTCGTGGTTGGCCGCGCCGGTGTCGGCGGCCACCACGCTGCCCGCTGGGATGGTCACGCCGCCGATCTCCACCTCCGCCACCGCGCGGCGCAGCATCCCCGGCAGGGCGTCGGTGGCGTCGCCCAGCGGGATCGAGCGCAGCACCTGCTCGGTCGCCTGCGCCGCGCTCTCCTCGTCCCGTCCCACCCGGTCCCAGGCCGTCCGGGCCGCCGGGTCGTCACCGAGCAGGTAGACCAGCGCGTTGCCGAGCGTGGTCATCGTCGTCTCGTGCCCGGCGACCACCAACCCGCAGACCAGCGAGGTCAGTTGGGCCTCGCTCACGCCGCCGGTCTCGTCCGCGGCGGCCAGCAGGCTGCTGACCAGGTCGTCCCCGGGGTTCTTCCGCCGCTCGAGGACCAATTGGTACCCGAACTCGCCGAACTCCCGCATCGCCGTCACGATCTCCTCGACGGTGTAGGCGGTGGTGGAGAGCGCGTGGTCGCTCCAGTGCCCGAGGCGTCGCAGATCGAGACCGTCGAGCCCGAGCAGCCGGCTGATCACCGCGACCGGCAGTGGCCGCGAGAAGCCCGCGATCACGTCGGCGGGGGAGCCGGACTCGACCAGCTCGTCGAGCAGCCCGTCGACCACCGACTCCACCCACGGACGCCAACGCGCGATGGCGCGCGGGGTGAACGCGCGCTGCACGGTGCGGCGTACGCGCTGGTGCTCGGCGCCGTCCACGTTGAGCAGGCTGTCGGGGTCGTCCAGGATGTTGGGTATCAGCGAGACCGCCGGTGCGTCCGGTGCGTAGAGCGAGGCCCGGTTCAGCCGGGGATCGGTCAGGGCCTGGCGGACGTCCGCGTGCCGGGTCACCAACCAGACGGGGGTGCCGGTGGGCAGCACCGCGAGCCTGGGCGGCCCGGGTTCGGCCTGCTGCAGGCAGTGCAGGGGGATCAGCGGGCCACCCGCTGGGGTCTGGCTCTGGTCGGCGGACATTCTCACGTGCTCCTCGCGCTCGGCCGAGGGCGCCCTGCTACGGCAGGAGCCTGAGGGCCTGTGTCTGAACCTGCGCCGGGAGGGGCCCCCACGGCACGTGCGATCGCACGCACCGTGGGGGCCCCTCCCGGCCGAAGGCTGGGGGAGACCCGCGCCCGGCGCAGGTTCAGACACAGGCCCTTACCGACCGTAGGTCCCCGAGCGACCGTCGGTAAGGGTGCGAACCGGCCATCGCGGTACCCGATTTGGCCATCGATGGCGCATCAGGGGAGTACCGGGGCCCCGGGGCCGCCCGGGCGGCGACGTAGCATGCGGGTATGGCTCAAGATCCGCGCGCGCTCGACGACTCCCACCTGGCCTTCTGGCGCGAGCGCCACCTCTGCACGCTGACCACGCTGCGCCCCGACGGTTCGCCGCACGTCGTCCCGGTCGGCGCGACGTTCGAGCCGGAGACCGGGGTGGCGCGGGTGATCAGCCACGGCGCCAGCCGCAAGGTCCGCAACGTGCTCGCCGCCGGACCGGACGGCCTGCGGGTCGCGATCTGCCAGGTCGACGGCGCCCGGTGGTCCACCCTGGAGGGGGTCGCGGTGGTGCGGGACTCGCCGGAGGCGGTCGCCGAGGGCGTGCGCCGCTACGCCGAGCGCTACCGCGAACCCCGGGTCAACCCCGAGCGGGTGGTCATCGAGATCAGCGTCGACCGGGTGCTCGGGCGGGGCTGACCTCCCGCCGGCGCCGGCGTTTATCGAGCGTTGAGGGGCGGTGGCAAGGATGGTGGCGTTCCCGTCCGAACCGCCAGGAAAGCGACCCGTCAGATGCCGCAGCCGCTCAGCGCCCCCGTTCTCGATGTTCTCGATGACAGCGACACTGCCAAATTCCATCTGCTGCTCGACCGGCTGGTGTCCTCGTTGGCGGAGGACCGCCGCGCGGTGGAGGCGGCCGCCTCGGCAGCGGAGGCGGAGGTGGCGGCGGCCCTGTTCAGCTGACGCAGCGTCAGCGCAGAACGGCACCGGGGATTCCGCATGCGCACCAATCACCATGGGTATGCAAGTCACTGCACAGGGTGATGGCGTGACCGGAGGTCAGGCATGCGGTGGTGGGACGGACTCTTCCCCTGGTGGCCGCCGATTCCCGGTGGCGGCGGTGGTGGCGGCGGCAATGGCGGTGGCGGTGGCAACACCGGCACTACGGTCTTCACGGCTGACTTCGGCTCCGCCCAGCAGTGGGTGGCGGGCCGGAGCAGCGCGTACCCGGGCATGGGGCCGATCAACCCCGGCGACTGCAAGCTCGACCACCTGACGGCCCGCTACTGCCCGGCCGGGGTCTTCAAGGCCGATTTCCGGGCAGCCGACGGCCTGTGGGACTGCGACCTGCTCACCACCGAGGGCAGCCCCGAGGCGTTCCAACTGCGGACGGGCGACGTCCTGGAGTCCAGGCTGACCCTGCCGACCGGCCTGGGAGCCTGGCCGGCCATCTGGACCTGGAGCGACGGTGGCAACGAGGTGGACGCGTTCGAGTACCACCCGGACCACCCGGGGATGCTCGAGTTCTCCAATCACGTGCACAGTGGCTACTGCTACTGGCAGGACCCGGGCGTGGCACCGGGCGCCACCCGCGACCTGAAGGTCGTCCTCGGGGCCAGGTCGGTGGACTGGTATGTGAACGGCGCTCTCGCGCACTCCGACGGCCGGGGTGTGGGCCGGAACTGGTCCGCTTACCTGATCGTCAACATCTCGGTCAGCGACGGGACCTTTCACAGCGCACCGGTCGACCGGACCGAACTCAGCTGGACCTGCCTCTCCCTCACCGTCCGCCGCTAGCCCTGTCCTTCGCACATGACTCTTTGTGGCGATTCGTAGTCCTCGGTGGTGTCGTCGCCGGGATGTGCGCGTTGATGGTGGCGTGCCTGT
>NZ_JARXZC010000020.1 GCF_029894335.1 Kitasatospora sp. MAP5-34
CGGACGGCGGCGCGCCCACGCCCAGGCTCAGCGGGGTGCCGCCGGCGGTGAGGAACCTGATCCGCTCGGTCAGGGTGTGGAACAGCTCCTCGAGGCCCTTGCGGTCCTGGGCGACCACGTCGAAGGAGACGAAGGCCGCGTAGCCGGGCGTCGGGTCGGTGACACCGGCCTGGTGGTCGCCGTGGAACGGGACGACACCGCGCTTGGCCGGGCTGCTGGTATCGGCGCTCGCCGAACCTGCCGAGACGGTGAAGGCGCCACCGGCTATGGCGGCGGCACCGGCGCCCGCGCCGAGCGCGGCCTTGACGAAGCTGCGGCGCGCGGGCCCGGCGGGGCAGCCGTCGGCCACCGGAGCGGCGGCGTGCGGGAAGGGGCAGGAGCCGGTAGCGGTCTGGTCGGTCATCAGGCGGACTTCCGGATCTCGAGCAGGTCGGGGATGGGTGCGAGGTCTTCGAGCAGTTGGCCGGTGGCGGCGTTCAGCTGCTGACGCGTGGTGGCGGCGAGCCGGTCGACCGGCGTCCAGCCGCCGTCCTGCAGGTGCGCGGCGGCGAGCAGGGCGTTGACCCGCAGCATTCCGGCGTCCACCTTGGTCAGCAACTCGGGCGACCGCTCCTTGATCAGGGGCTGGAGCACGGTCAGCAGCTCCTGGGTACCCGCCAGATTGGCCTGAGCGGTCGCCAGGTTGGTGCCGCTGCCCTGGTCGGTGTCACCGGTGAGCTCGAACTGGAGGGTGTTCTCCAGGATTTCGTGGGTCCGCAGCGGCAGGTCACCGACGTCGAACTGCTGGGTCGGGAAGGCCTTGGCGAGCCCGTCCACGTCGGTGACCAGCTGGTCGGCGACGGGGGTCAGGTCGGCGGCGCTCTGCTGGTGCCACAGGCCGTACTCCAAGCGGAGGAACCCGGCGAAGTCCTTGTCCTGGGACTTGTCGGGCAGGCCGTCGGGGCGCCCGTTGATCTTGCCGTCGAAGTCGGCGAATGTGCCGTACGCGGCGCCCAGCGCGGAGTACTGAAGGTGCGCGGTGAGCCAGTCGGCCCGGGCGGCGTTCAGGTCCCCGGCGTGGATGTCGGCCTGGAGCTTGCGGGTCTCGGTCTGCAGGGTGGCCAGGCCCTGGCCGACGTACGTCCGGTAGGCGGCCAGCGGCGCCTTCAGGTCGTCCTCGGCCACCGGGGCGACGGCCTTGACATCGGCTCCGCCGGTGACGTGGACGGCCGCCGAGGTGACGCTCTTCCCGCCGGTGGGGACGCAGCGCCAGGCGTAGTCGCCGGTGCCGATGGTGGCGGTCAGCGAGCGGGTGGTGGCGGGGGCCAGGCCCTCGATCTCGCCGTAGACGGCGCCGCTACCCGGGTTGATCAGGTAGACCTCGGAGGTCTTGTCACCCGTGTTGTGCATCTGGAAGACCTGCTGGCCGGGCTGCGGGGCGCCGAAGCCCTTGCCGCACTCCGTCTCGGAGACCGCGACGGTCGAGGCACCGGCGGGCTTGCCGTCACTGACCACGATCACCACGCCCGCCAGCACGGCGGGGGCGGCGACGAGCACGGCGGGGACCAGCCAGCGCGGGCGGCCGGCCTTCGCCTCGACGGCCTCGGCCTGAGCAGGGGCCTCGGCGGCAGGCGCAGGCACGGCGGAGCCCCGGACACCCTCGACGAAGAGGGTCATCACGATCGACAGGTAGGCGACGTACGCGACGACCTGAAGGACGGTCATCCTGACGGTGAGGTTGAGGACGCCCTGCACCAGGGTCGCGTACCAGGAGCCCTGGTCGAGGTGCGCGCCGAGGTCGAAGGCGTACGTGGAGCCGCCCGGCAGGACACCGGACTCCTGCAGGTCGCGCAGGCCGTAGCTGAGCACGCCCGCCGCGATCACGATCAGGACGGCACCGGTGACGCTGAAGAACCTGGTCAGGTTGATCTTCAGCACCCGGCGGTACAGGCCCCAGCAGAGCCCGATGGCGAGCAGCAGTCCGACGGCGGCACCGATCAGCGGGCCGGTCGAGCTCCTGGCGGTCTGGATGGTGCTCCACAGGAAGAGGGAGGTCTCCAGGCCCTCGCGGCCGACGGCCAGGAAGCTGGTCAGGACGAGGGTCCCGGCGCCCATGGCGAGCGCGGCGGCGACCTTCTCGCGGATCTCCGAGGAGAGGTTCCGGGCCGAACGGCGCATCCAGAACACCATCGCGGTGACGAAGGTGACGGCGATCAGGCTGAGCGCACCGCCGAACGCCTCCTGCGCGGGCCCGGAGAGCTTGGCGGCGGTGAAGGTGAGCACGGAACCGAAGCTGAGGGCCAGGGCCAGCGCGGCGAGCACGCCCGTCCAGACCTGCGGGAGGCGGGACTTCTCGCCGGAGCGCACCAGGGTGGCGACCAGGATGGAGACGATCAGCCCGGCCTCCAGGCCCTCACGTAGACCGATCAAGAAGCTTGGAAACGCGTCGTCCCACATGGCCTTACCCGTCCGATTGCCCGACGCCCCGGGCCACCTCGGACCGGAACGGCTCAGCCCGACGCCCCGGGCAGGGGGACTGCCCAGGGCGTCGCTACTTAGCTTAGGCATACCTTAGCCACAGCGAGGCCGGGCGTCCACGTTGGGGTACGAACGCTGGATGCTCCAGACCGGACGATCACTCAGGAAACGGCGCGTGAGTCGGCCCACACGCCTTCGAACTCCTCGCGGTAGACCTCCAGCAACCCCGGCTCCTGACCGCCCGACCGACCGCCCGGCTGGCCACCCGGCTGACCGCCTGTCTGCCCACTCGTCCCCAGGGCCACCGACCCCCGCAGCACCAGCGCGGGCGACTCGATCCCCCGGGACCGCCGTAGGTAGGGCTGGACCACCCCGATGTCCGTCGAGCGCCGTCGGCTCCCGGCCGGGCCGGCCACCCGGGGGCCCTCCACCAGGTAGGCGGTGAACCTCGGCGTCTCGTCGAAGACCCGGATCTCGAAGCCGCCCTGGTCCCGCAGCCCGGCCCGGACCCGGCGGACGTGCATGATGTTCATCTCGATCGAGCGGGCCAGTTCGCCCCGCCCGATCCCCAGCTCGCGCTCCCGGCGGCGCACCGCGCTGCTGGCCGGGTTGAGGAAGAGCAGCCGGACCCGGCAGCCGCCGGAGGCGAGCCGCACCAGCCGCTTGCCGGTGTAGTTCTGGCAGAGCATCCCGAGTCCGATGCCGACGGCGTCCAACCGCCGGGCCCCGTCGAGCAGGTCCTCCACCGGCAGGTCGCGCTGCAGCCGGACCCGGTCCGGGTGCACCGCGACCACGTCCGCGTACCGTCCGGCGACCAGCTCCTCGACCACGTCGGCGGGCACCCCGCCGGTGCCGCCGTCCAGCAGTACCAGCAGCCGGGCGGCGGCCCGCTCGGCCTGGGCCAGCACGGTCTGCGAGAGGCTGCGGTTGCGCGAGACCACGTGCCGGGCGACCTCCAGCTCGTCCAGCGCGAGTTCGACCTCGCGGCGGTCCAGCACGTACGGCTCGAAGCAGGGCCAGTGCTGCACCATCAGTTCGCGCAGCTGGGGCATGGTCAGGAAGACCAGCGGGTCGTCGTCGGACGGGTCGAGCAGGTAGCCCTTGCGGCGGCTCACCTCGCGGACCGCGCCCGCCCGGTGCACCCACTCCTCACCGGCGGGCCCGGCGGCGGCCGTCACCCAGTCCTCGCCGTGGGCCGGTGCGTAGACCGGGCGCAGCACCTCGTCCACCAACGCGCGCAGCCGCTGCTCGACCAGGTTCAGCCAGACGTACGCCCGGCCGGTCAGCCGGACGCGCTGGTGGGCCAGCTCCCACTGCTCGGCGGACCAGGCGAGCGGCAGCCCGTCGGGCGGCCCGGGCTGGGCCGGCACGGTGGCCCGGCCCGCCATGGACGCGCGCATGACCATCGTCGGCGCCTCGCTCCGCCCGGGGCCCTCGGACCCACCCCGGCCGTCGGAGGGGACCACCATGCGCTACCTCACCTCTCGGCCCGCCGGCCCCGACCCGCCGGGGTGACGCACCGTCCGCTGACACAGTCTTAGGCCACGGCGGCCTCGGCCTGGGCAGAGGCTGTCTCCGCTGGCGATTCCGGCGTGGAGTCCGGAGCGCGCCGGAAGATCACAGGGTACTGCGCGGGCCACGCGGGCCGCAGCCGCTTCCCGGCATCGCGGCGCGTACCAGGAGTCGGCGGCACCACCGGCGCGACCGCGCCGCCGTCCGGAATCCGAGCCGCGCACAACCCCCACCACGGACACCCGTTCGGGCGAACAACGAGTGAAAGCGCCCTAATGGCGGGCAGGCGTTGGGGAGTATGCCCCTGTGTCGTGTATCACGGTACGAACGGACTCGGCCTACCCGGGCAACCGGCCGGGCAGAGCCCAGTGGAGCGCCAATTCCCATGACGCCAAGGGAGTTTGAGGACTTATGCAGGTCTGGCCAGGTCAGCCGTACCCCCTCGGCGCCACGTACGACGGAGCCGGCACCAACTTCGCGGTGTTCTCCGAGAGCGCCGACCGGATCGAGCTGTGCCTGCTCTCCGAGGACGGCTCCGAGACGGCCGTCGAGCTCCGCGAGACGGACGCCTTCGTCCGGCACGCCTACCTGCCGGGCATCCAACCCGGCCAGCGCTACGGCTTCCGGGTGCACGGCCCGCACAACCCCGGTCTCGGCCAGCGGCACAACAGCTCCAAACTGCTGCTGGACCCGTACGCCAAGGCGATGAGCGGCCAGATCGACTGGGACGAGTCGGTGTACGGCTACCACTTCGGCGCGCCCGAGCGCCGCAACGACCTCGACTCCGCGCCGCACACCATGCACTCGGTGGTGATCAACCCGTACTTCGACTGGGGAAACGATCGTCCGCCCCGGACGGACTACCACCGCACGGTGCTGTACGAGGCCCATGTGAAGGGCCTGACGCAGCTGCACCCCGGCATCCCCGACGAGATCCGGGGCACGTACGCGGGCCTGGCGCACCCGGCGCTGATCGAGCACCTGGCCAAGCTGGGCGTCACCGCGATCGAGCTGATGCCGGTGCACCAGTTCGTCCGCGACCACCGGCTGCGGGACCTCGGGCTCTCCAACTACTGGGGCTACAACACCATCGGCTTCTTCGCGCCGCACTCCTCCTACTCCTCCGGGGGTGACCGGGGGCAGCAGGTGCAGGAGTTCAAGTCGATGGTGAAGGCGCTGCACGCGGCCGGGATCGAGGTCATCCTCGACGTGGTCTACAACCACACCGCCGAGGGCAACCACCTCGGGCCGACGCTCTCCTTCCGGGGCCTGGACAACGTCTCGTACTACCGGCTCGCCAAGGACCAGCGCTTCTACGAGGACACCACCGGCACCGGCAACAGCCTGCTGATGCGCAGCCCGCACGTACTCCAGATGATCATGGACTCGCTGCGCTACTGGGTCACCGAGATGCACGTGGACGGCTTCCGCTTCGACCTCGCGGCCACGCTGGCACGGCAGTTCCACGAGGTCGACCGGCTCTCCTCGTTCTTCGACCTCGTCCAGCAGGACCCGGTGGTCTCGCAGGCCAAGCTGATCGCCGAACCGTGGGACCTCGGCGAGGGCGGGTACCAGGTCGGCAACTTCCCGCCGCTCTGGACGGAGTGGAACGGCATGTACCGGGACACCGTCCGCGACCTGTGGCGCGGCGAGAACGCCAGCCTGGCCGAGTTCGGCTCCCGGCTGACCGGCTCCTCCGACCTCTACCAGGACGACGGCCGGCGGCCGATCGCCTCGATCAACTTCGTCACCTGCCACGACGGTTTCACCCTGCGCGACCTGGTCTCGTACAACGACAAGCACAACACCGCCAACGGCGAGGACAACCGGGACGGCGAGAGCTTCAACCGCTCCTGGAACTGCGGCGCCGAGGGCGACACGGACGACCTCGCCGTCCTGGAACTGAGAGCCCGTCAGCAGCGCAACTTCATCGCCACCCTGCTGCTCTCCCAGGGGGTGCCGATGCTCTCGCACGGCGACGAACTCGGGCGCACCCAGCGCGGCAACAACAACGCCTACTGCCAGGACAACGAACTCTCCTGGGTCCAGTGGCAGTCCGGCGACACGAAGCTGCTGGAATTCACCCAGGGCATGATCTGGCTCCGCCGCGACCACCCGGTCTTCCGCCGCCGCCGCTTCTTCCACGGCCGCCCGGTCTCCGGCACCCACGACGACCTCACCGACATCGGCTGGTTCACCCCCGCCGGGGAGGAGATGACCAAACGGGACTGGAGCACCAGCTACGCGAAGTCGCTGACGGTCTTCCTGAACGGCAACGCCATCTCCGAACCCGACCGGCGCGGCGGGAAGATCGTCGACGACTCCTTCCTGCTGATGTTCAACGCCCACTTCGAGCCCCTGGAGTTCACCGTCCCCGCCGACCACGGCCAGGAGTGGCAGGTCGTGGTCGACACCTCCGAGCCCATCCTCCCCGCCCCGGGCACCGGCACCCGGGTCAAGGCCGGCGACTCCCTCTGGCTCACCGACCGCTCCCTCCTCGTCCTCCAACGCCCGGCGTGAAGTTTTACACGTGGGCCAGTTGCACTATCAAGGGGCGCGGGAAACCGCGCGAAACCGGAAGGCGACAACCCGCACCCCCCGCAGCGAGCACCCCCACACCCGTTAGGGCCAACGCGGCGATAGCCAAGCCCCCGCAGGGGTAGGCATGTCCTCATGACCTCCGCCGAAGCCTCCGCTCAGCCACGCCCGGCCGGGGCCACCCCTCCCCCGACAGCCAGCTACCGCCTCCAGCTCCAGCCGGGCTTCACCCTGCGGGACGCCGAACGCGCCGTACCCTACCTCGCCGCGCTCGGCGTCTCCCACCTGCACCTCTCCCCGCTGCTGGCCGCCGTCCCCGGCTCGACCCACGGGTACGACACCGTCGACCACGGCCGGATCAGCGAGCAGCTCGGCGGCGAGAGCGCCCTGCGCGCGCTCGCCGCAGTGGCGCACCGGCACGGGCTGCGGCTGATCGCGGACGTCGTACCCAACCACATGGCGCTGCCGGTGCCCGAGCAGCTCAACCAGCCGCTCTGGCAGGTGCTGCGGGACGGGCCGGACTCGCCGTTCGCGCCCTGGTTCGACATCGACTGGACGGCCCAGCCGGGCCCTTCCGACGCCCCCGAGCGCGGCCGGCTGCTGCTCCCGCTGCTCGGCGGGCGGCTCGGTGAGGTGCTCGACGAGCTGACGGTGGACGGGGAGGTACTCCGCTACCACGACCACGCCTTCCCGCTCCGCCCCGGCACCACCGGGCTGCCGCTGCCCGAGCTGCTGGCCCGCCAGTGGTACCGGCTGGCCTGGTGGGAGCTGGCCGGCAGCGAGCTGAACTACCGCCGGTTCTTCACCGTCAACGAGCTGATCGCCGTTCGGGTCGAGGTGCCCGAGGTCTTCGAGGCGACCCACCGCACCCTGCTGCGGCTGCACGCGGACGGCGTCCTGGACGGCTTCCGGATCGACCACCCGGACGGCCTCGCCGACCCGCGCCGCTACCTGGAGCGCCTGGCGGCGGCCACCGGCGGGGCCTACACGGTGGTCGAGAAGATCCTCACGGGCGGTGAGCGGCTGCCCGCCGACTGGCCCTGCGCGGGCACCACCGGGTACGACGCGCTGCGCCGGATCGACGGCGTGCTCACCGACCACCTGGGCGCCGAGCACCTGATCACCGCGTACCGGCACGACACCGGCGCCGGCTCCGCACCCGAGGCGGCGCGGCAGGGCCGGGCCGAACTGACCGGCCCGCACGGGGAACTGGCCGCCGAGGTGGACCGGCTGGTCCGCCTCGCCCAGCGGATCTGCGCCGCCGAACCCGCGCTCGCCGACCACTCACCGCTCGCCCTGCGGGAGGCGCTCGGCGAGCTGCTGACGGCGTATCCGGTCTACCGGCCGTACGTCCGGCCGGGCGAGCCCGCTCCCCCGGAGGCCGTCGCGGACGTCGAGGCGGCGCTCGACGGCGATTCACCGACCGCCGCGCTGGTCCGCGAGCTGGCGCTCGGGCGGCTCGGGCGCAGCCCCGCGAAGGACGAGTTCTGCGCACGGCTCGGACAGACCGCCTCCGCCGTCGCGGCGAAGGGGGTCGAGGACACCGCCTTCTACCGTTGGAACGCCCTGCTCAGCCTGAACGAGGTGGGCGGCGACCCGGGCCGGCCCGGGGTGAAACCCGTCGACTTCCACCGCTGGTGCGCCTACCTGGAGGAGCACTGGCCGCACTCGATGACGGCGCTCTCCACCCACGACACCAAGCGCAGCGCGGACGCCCGCGCCCGGCTCGCCGTGCTGGCCGAGCTGCCCGAGCACTGGGCCGCCGAGTGCGCCGCCTGGACGACGGCGGCCGGGCTCTGTCCGGACCGCAGCTCGGCCTGGCTGCTCTGGCAGACCCTGGTCGCGGCCTGGCCGCTCGACGCGGACCGCCTGGTCGCCACCCTGCTCAAGTCCGCCCGCGAGGCCAAGCAGCAGACCTCCTGGACGGCCCCGGACGCCCGCTTCGAGCGCGCCCTGACCGACTACGCGCACGGCGTGCTGGCCAACGCCGGGCTCTGCCCGAGGATCGACGGCTTCGTCCGGATGCTCGCTCCGTACGCCCGCAGCAACAGCCTCGCGGCGGCCCTGCTGCACCTGACCGTGCCGGGCGTGCCGGACCTGTACCAGGGCAGCGAGGAGCCGCTGTACACCCTGGTCGACCCGGACAACCGCGCGCCGGTGGACCTCGGCGCGCTGGCCGTACGGCTGACGGACTCGCCTACGGACCGGGCGGGTGATCTGGCCCGCGAGAAGCTCCACCTCACCACCACCGCGCTCCACCTGCGCCGCGAACTCGGCCCGTACCGCCCGCTGGCGGCCGAGGGGCCCGCCGCCGACCACCTGCTGGCCTTCGGGCGCGGCCCCGGGGTGATCAGCGCGGTGACCCGGCTGCCGTACGGGCTGGAGCGGTCCGGCGGCTGGCGCGACACCGTGCTGGACCTGCCCGCCGGGCGCTGGACGGAGCAGCTGACGCAGCGCACGTTCGGCGCCGGGCCGGTCCGGTTGGACGCGCTGTTCGCCGTGCACCCGGTGGCGCTGCTGACGGAGGGCCCGTGACGGACTATCAGGTGTGGGCGCCGGACGCCGTCCTGGTCGAGGTGGAGGTGGACGGCACGGCGTACCCGCTGCGGCCGGATCCGGGCCGCCTCGGCTGGTGGCAGGCCGAGGCGCCCGCCGGGGACTACGGCTTCCGCCTGGACGGCGGCCCGCCGCTGCCGGACCCGCGCTCACCGCGCCAGCCGTACGGGCCGGACGGCCTGAGCCGGGCGGTCGACCACGCGGCATTCCACTGGTCGGACGTTCCCTGGCAGGGCCGGGCGCTGCCGGGTGGGGTGCTGTACGAGCTGCACGTCGGCACCTTCACCCCGGCGGGGACGTTCGAGGCGGCCGCCGAGCGGCTCGACCACCTGGTTGAACTCGGCGTGGACTTCGTGGAGTTGATGCCGGTCTGCCCCTTCTCCGGACGGCACGGCTGGGGTTACGACGGGGTGTCGCTCTGGGCCGTGCACGAGCCGTACGGCGGCCCGGACGGGCTGAAGCGCTTCGTGGACGCCGCCCATCGCAAGGGGCTCGGCGTGGTACTGGACGTGGTGCACAACCACCTTGGCCCGTCCGGCAATTACCTCCCGGCGTTCGGCCCGTACTTCACCGACCGGCACCACACGCCCTGGGGTTCGGCGGTCAACCTGGACGCGCCCGGCTCGGACGAGGTGCGGGACTACCTGATCGGCAGCGCGCTGGCCTGGCTGCGCGACTACCGGATCGACGGGCTGCGGCTGGACGCGGTGCACGCGCTGGCGGACGACCGGGCCGTGCACTTCCTGGAGGAACTGTCAGCCACTGTGGACAAGTTGGCCGTGTCGACCGGCCGGCCGCTGTTCCTGATCGGCGAGTCCGATCTCAACGATCCGCGCACCACCAACCCCCGGCAGGCGGGCGGCCACGGTCTGGCCGCGCAGTGGAGCGACGACTTCCACCACGCCCTGCACGCGCTGCTGACCGGTGAATCCCAGGGCTACTACGCCGACTTCGCCGAGCGTCCGTTCGCCGGGCTGACCAAGACGCTGACCCGGGGCTTCTTCCACGACGGCAGCTGGTCGTCCTTCCGCGGCCGGATCCACGGGCGCCGCTTCCCCGCCGGGTACGGGCACCGGCTGCTGGGCTACCTGCAGACCCACGACCAGGTGGGCAACCGGGCGACCGGCGACCGGCTCTCCGCCACTCTCCCGCCCGGCCGGCTCGCCGCCGGGGCGGCGCTGGTGCTGACCTCGCCGTTCACCCCGATGCTGTTCATGGGCGAGGAGTGGGGGGCAGGTACACCCTGGCAGTACTTCACCAGCCACACCGACCCCCAGCTCGCCGAGGCCGTCCGGCAGGGGCGGCGGCGGGAGTTCACCGAGCACGGCTGGACGGCGGAGGAGATCCCCGACCCGCAGGCCCCCGGCACGGTACTCGCCTCGACGCTCGACTGGACCGAACCGGCCCGCGCACCGCACTCCGAACTCCTCGACTGGTACCGCAGGTTGATCCGGCTGCGGCGGTCCTGCCCCGAACTCACCGACCCGGACCTCGCGGCCGTCCGGGTGTCGTTCGACGAGGAGCAGCGCTGGCTGGTGGTGCACCGGGGGCCGTACCGGATCGTCATCCGGATCGGCGGTGCCGCTCCGCTCGCGGTGCCGCTGGACCGGCCCTACGCCGGGACGCTCGCGCTGTTCGGTGACGCCTGGCCCGCTTCGGCCGAAGGCTCGCTCTTCCTCGCGCCGGACTCCACGGCGGTGGTACGGGTGGAGGCTCAGCGGAGGTAGCCGGTGATCCGCCCGCGCAGACCGGGCGCGTCCAGGCCGTAGGCGGCGAGGTGTTCGTCGATGGAGCCGTAGTGGCGGTGCTCCTCGCGCGGGACGCCGAGGCCGAGGACCCGGTGCGGGAGGTCGGCGAGCGCGTCGTGCGCCTCGTTGTTGGAGGTGCCCACGAGGTAGGGCTCGACCAGCACCACGTCGGCCTTCTCGCCGACGGCCGCGCGCAGCCCGGCCGCGTCGAACGGGCGGACGGTGGCGGCGTACAGCACGGTCACGTCCAGGCCCTCGGTGGCGGCGAGCACCGCGTCCAGCATCGGTCCGACGGCGAGCACCACGCCACGCGTTCCCTGGCGAACCGTCACAAACCGTCCTGGCGCGACCGGCTGAGCATCGGCGTTGCTGTGGTTGGAGAGCCGGACGTACACCTTGTTGTCTCCGTCGGCGGCGGCGTGGCGCAGCAGCGTCTCGGCCTCGTCGGGGTGTCCGGGCACGTGCACCGTCCAACCGGGCAGGGTGTCGAGCAGCGCGATGTCACCGGGTGCCATGTGGGTCCGGCCCCCGGCCGGCCAGTCGTACGAACCGGAGGCGCTGACCAGTACCGCGCCGACGCCCTGGTGCCCGAGGTCCAACTTGACCTGCTCGAAGGGGCGCTCGACCAGGAAGCTGGCGAAGGTGTGCGCGATCGGGCGCATCCCGGTCAGCGCCAGGCCGCCGGCGGCACCGATCAGCAGCTGCTCCCGGATGCCGACGTTGATCACCCGGTCGGGGTGGCGCTCGGCCGTGGGGGCGAAGGCGGCGGCGCTGATGTCGGCGAGCACCACGGCGATCCGGGGGTCGTGGTCGAGCAGGTCGGCGGTGGTGGCGAAGAAGCGGTCGCGCATGGTGTCCATCAGGGGGCCTCTTTCGGTGTGGGGTGTTCAGGCGTTCTTGGGCTCGACGCGGGCGACCACGGCGTGCGGCCGACCGGGGTGCGGCGCGGTGTACGCCGCGTGCAGGGCTTCGTGGTCGCGGCCGTCGACGGTCGCGGTGGACCAGCCCTCGGCCTCGAAGCGGGCGGCGATGCCGCCGCGCCAGCCGTGCGTCGCCGAGGAGTTGTCGATGGCGACGACGTGCAGCCGGTCCAGCCCGTACGAGCCGGCGAAGGCGATCGCCTCGTGGTTGCTGCCCTCGTCGAACTCGGCGTCGCCGATCAGCACCCAGACCGCCGGGTCGGCCAGCCCCTGGGCCCGCAGCCCGAGCGCGGTGCCGACCGCCAGCGGCAGCCCGTGCCCGAGCGAGCCGGAACCGATCTCCGCACCCGGCACGAGCAGCCGGTCCGGATGGTGGCCGAGCGGGGAGTCGTACGAGCCGAAACCCGGCAGCAGGTCGGGCGGGAGGAAGCCCTTGGCCGCCAGCACGGCGTAGTAGGCCATCGGGCCATGGCCCTTGGAGAGCAGGAAGCGGTCCCGGCCCTGGTCCCGGAAGGTCTCGGGGGCGACCCGCAGCACGCGGTCGTAGAGCACCCAGATCGCGTCGAGGGTCGAGGTGGCGGCGGCGGTGTGCTTCTCGGCGCCGGTCATCAGGGACATCAGGCGGGGCAGGTCGCCGAAGCCGAACTGCTCCTGCCGCCTGGGCTGCTGCGGCTCGGCCTGATGCGGGGTGGACTTCTGCGGGGTGATCGCTGCGGTGGTCATGAGAGAAGCGTGCAACTTGAAGCCGACTTCAAGTCAAGCGCTATCCTTACGGCCCGTGACCCTCTCCCGCCACGACCTCCTCACCATCGGCCAGCTCGCCGAGCGCAGCGGGCTGGCCACGTCCGCGCTGCGGTACTACGAGAAGCTCGGCCTGATCCACGCGACCCGGACGGCGGGCGGGCAGCGCCGCTACCAGCGGTCCACCCTGCGGCGGGTGGCGTTCGTCCGGGCCGCCCAGCGGGTCGGGCTCTCCCTGGAGGAGGCCCGGGCCGCGCTCGGCCGGCTGCCGCAGGACCGGGCGCCGAGCACCGGCGAGTGGAGCGGGGTCGCCACCTCCTGGCAGGACCGGATCGACCAGCAGATCGCCGAACTGGAGCGCCTGAAGAAGAAGTTGGGCGGCTGCATCGGCTGCGGCTGCCTCTCACTCTCCCGCTGCGCGCTCTACAACGCCGACGACCGGGCGGGCACCGCCGGCCCCGGCGCCCGCTATCTGCTCACCCGTGAGCCCAGCACCGGGCCGGGGCCGCATCCACCGACTGCCTGAGACCGGGCGGCCCGTTCGCTTATGCTGCCAAAACGACGTCAGCGGCGCTGTCGAAACCTCCGGGGGGAAGACCGACATGATCGAGCATCAGGACCAGTACGAGGCCGAGCACCAGGACGAGCTGCAGCACGTCTCGTTCGACTGGATGGGCGGGGAGGCCGAGGACCGCACCCCCGCCGACCTGAAGCCGGAAGTGCCGCACCCGGCACGGATGTACGACTACTTCCTCGGCGGCAAGGACAACTTCCCCGCCGACCGCGTGGCGGCCGAGAAGGTCCTCGCGATCAGCCCACTGGTCCGGATCGGCGCGCTCGCCAACCGGGCCTTCCTGCAGCGCGCCGTACGGCACCTCGCGGAGCAGGGCGTCAAGCAGTTCCTGGACATCGGCACCGGCATACCCACCGCCGGGAACACCCACGAGACGGCCCAGCGGGTGAACCCCGACTCCCGGGTCGCCTACCTGGACAACGACCCGATCGTGCTGGTGCACAGCCGCGCGCTGCTGGCGGGCGCCAGCCACGGCAGCGCCACCGTCGTCCAGGGCGACCTGCGCGACCCCGGCGCCGTCCTGGACGACCCGCAGATCCGCAAGGTGCTGGACCTCGGGCAGCCGGTCGCGCTGCTGCTCTTCGCGATCCTGCACTTCATCGACGACGCCGACGACCCGTACGGCCTGGTCCGGCACCTGGTCGACGCCCTCCCGTCCGGCAGCTACCTCGCGCTCTCGCACGGCACGGCCGACTTCATGTCCGCCGCCGACGCGGCCAAGGGCCCGGCCGTCTACCGCAGCGCCACCGCCCAGCTGACGATGCGCAGCAGGGAGCAGGTGCTGCGCTTCTTCGACGGACTGGAGCTGGCCGAGCCCGGCCTCGTCACCGCCCCGCTCTGGCGCCCCGACCAGCCCGCCCGCGAGACCGACGCCATGACCGGCATCTGGGCGGGCGTCGCGCGCAAGCCCTGACACCCGACCGGCTCTGCCTGCCCTGCCTGCCCTGCCTGCCCTGGCAGGATGCCCGTCATGGCATATATCGGTCTCACCACGCTCCTGGTCCGCGACTACGACGAGGCGATCGCCTTCTACGTGGACGCCGTCGGCTTCGAGCTGCGCGAGGACGCGCCGCGCGAGGACGGTGGCCGGTGGGTGGTCGTCGCGCCGCGCGGCTCGCGGGAGACCGGGCTGCTGCTCGCCCGGCCGGGCAAGCCCGAGCAGGTGGCCCGGATCGGCGACCAGACCGCCGGCCGGGTCGGGCTCTTCCTGAACACCGAGGACTTCGCGGGCGACCACCGGCGGATGACCGAGGCCGGGGTGGTCTTCCTGGAGGAGCCCCGGCACGAGGCGTACGGCCCGGTCGCGGTCTTCGCGGACCTCTACGGCAACCGGTGGGACCTGATCCAGCCGAAGGCCTGACGCGCCGCCGGCTGTCTCGGTGGTTTCGCTCAGCCCGCCTGACGCTCCGCCAGCTGCTGCCACACCTCGCGGACCCTGACGTCCAGGTCCTCCGGCGTGCCGCCGTTGTCGAGCACCAGGTCGGCGATCGACAGGCGGGCCTCGCGGGTCGCCTGCGCGGCCATCCGGGCTTTGGCCTCCGCCTCCGCCATGCCGCGCAGCCGGACCAGCCGGTCGAGGCGGACCTCGTCGGCGGCGTCCACCACGATCACCAGGTCGTAGAGCGGGGCGAGCCCGTTCTCGGCCAGCAGCGGGACATCGTGCACCACGAGGTCGTGCGGCCCGGCGGCGGCCTCCAGCTCGGCGGAGCGGGCCCGGACCAGCGGGTGGACGATGGCGTTCAGGGCGGCCAGCCGGTCCTGGTCGGCGAAGACCAGCGCACCGAGGGCGGGGCGGTCCAGCGCGCCGTCCGCCCGCAGGACGTCCGGGCCGAACTCCGCCACCACCGCGCGCAGCCCCTCAGTGCCCGGGGCCACCACCTCACGGGCGATCAGATCGGAGTCCACGATCACCGCGCCCAGCGCGGCCAGTCGCCCCGAGACGGCGCTCTTGCCCGCGCCGATCCCGCCCGTCAGTCCGATCCTCAGCATGCGGCCAGGCTACCGCTCGGGCCCCGGCCGGTGACGGGCCGGTCCCCGCCGGACAACGCGGGCGGTCGCGCGGGCGAACATCTGGCGGCGGTGGGGCGAACAGTGCGCAGGCCCGCCCCGCAACGCCCGGACAACCGGCTTCTGGCGCCTGACCAGGGCGGTTAGGGTGCCGGTCAGGCCCCCGCACACCTGACCGATCGGAGCTCCCCCATGTCCAGCCGCTGGCCCGCCGGCCCCCGCCGCGTCCTGGTCGTCGGTATCGACGGCGTCCGCCTCGACCTGCTGCCGGAACTGCACACCCCGCACCTGGACTCCGTCGCGGCCGAGGGCTTCCTCGCCCCGGTCCAGGTGGACGAGGTGACCCCGACCATGTCGGGCCCGTGCTGGACCACCATCGTCACCGGGGTCGGCGTCGCCAAGCACGGCGTGCTCGGCAACCACTTCGGCGGCAACCGGCTGGACGTCTTCCCGGACTTCACCACCCGCCTGGCCGCCGTCCACGGCCGCCGGACCTTCGCCGCCGGTGGCTGGGAGCCGCTCTTCCTGGCCCGCAGCGGCGGCCCGCTCTTCACCGCGCCCGGCCGGCTCTCGTACATCGCGCCGCTGCAGGACACGCCGGAGGCGTGGGAGGTCTGCGACGAGCGGGTGACGGCCGAGGCCGCGTACGTGCTGGGCAGTAGCGACGACGACCCGCAGGCGTCCTTCGTCTACCTGGGCGCGGTGGACGAGACCGCCCACTTCCTGGGCTGCGGCGAGGAGTACCGGCGTTCGGTCGAGACCGCCGACCAGCGGCTCGGCCGCCTGCTCGCGGCCGTCCGCAGCCGCCCCGGCCACGCCGAGGAGGAGTGGACGGTGATCGTCGTCACCGACCACGGGCACCTCGACCAGGGCGGCCACGGCGGCCGCACCGAGCTGGAGCGCACGGCCTGGATCGCGGCGAGCGGGCCCGGCATCACCCCGGGCGCGCCCGTCGCCGACCTGCACCACACCGATGTCGCCGCGCACGTCTACGCGGCACTGGAGATCGCCCCGGACCCGCACTGGACGCTCGACGGCCGCCCGTTCAGGCGGGCCGCCGAGCCCGCCCGGGCCGTCGTCAGCAGTGCGGTGCCGGTGTGACGCGAGCGGAGACCGACACCGGCTCGGGCTCCTCGGAGTCGGCCGCGTTGTAGACAGTCACGCCGGCCTTGATGGTCTCCTCGACGGTGAGGTCCTTGATCGCCTTCGCGGGGATCTGCAGGGGGTTGTCGCTGAGGATGACCAGGTCGGCGAGCTTGCCCACCTCGATGCTGCCCTTGCTGTCCTGTTCGAAGTACTGGCGGGCGGCGTTGATCGTGACGGACTTCAGCGCGTCCAGGGCCGACACACGCTGGTGCCGCCCCAGCACGTGGCCCGAGCGGGTGACCCGGGTGACCTGGCTGGACAGGATGGCGATCGAGTTGGGCAGCGCGACGGGGGCGTCGTGGTGCGAGGTGTAGCTCAACCCCCGGTCCAGCGCCCAGCGGGCCGGGGAGATCTCCGCCGCGCGCGTCTTGCCGAACACGGTCTCGCGGTACCAGTCACCCCAGTAGTAGGTGTGCATCGAGAAGAACGACGGGATGACGCCCAGCTCGGCGAAGGCGTCGAGCTGGTCCGCACGGGCCGTCTGGGCATGGATCGCGACCGGCCGACGGTCGGCGGGCCCGGCCTCGGCCGTGACCGTCCGCGCGGTCCGGACGAACTGGTCGATGGCGGCGTCACCGTTGACGTGCGCGATGACCTGCCAGCCGTTCTCGAACCCGGCCCGCAGTTGGGTCAGCGCGACGTCGTCCTCGATCGCGCGGTAGCCGCAGTAGCCCTCCTCCGTGCCATCCGGCCGGGTGGTGTACGGCTCGGTGAGCCAGGCGGTCCGGCCCTGTGGTGAGCCGTCCAGCACCATCTTGATCCCGCCCGCCCGCAGGCCCCCGACGTACTCCCGGCCGGCCCGGACCCTGCCTGGCTCCGCCACCGCCTCGCCCGCCTTCACGTACACGACCACGTCGGCCGGGAAGCCGCCCGGGTACTCATCGGCGGCCTCCCGCATGGCGTCCAGGACGTCCAGCGAGGCGGCCCCCTCCTGCACGGTGGTGAAGCCGAAGCTCGCCGCCGCCCGCAGCCCCTTGAACAGGAACTGTCCGACGTCCGCCGGATCCATCCCGTCGATCGCCAGGCCGGAGGCGGGGAGGAACGCGGACTCCTCCAGCACGCCGTTGGGCACCCCGTACGGCCGCACGAGATCGGACTCCCGCCGGATCACGCCGCCGGGCGGGTCGGGCGTGCCCTTGCCGTAGCCCAGTACCTCGAGCCCCTTGCTGTTGACCGCGCCCAGGTGGAACGACTGGTGGATCGCCAGCACCGGCCGCTCGGTGGACACCTCGTCCAGGTCCGCGCGGGTGGGGTGCTGCCGCCCGTCCAGCATCGAGTCGTCGTACCCGAAGCCGATGATCCACTCGGACCGCCGACCCACCGGACTGTCGGCGAACTCACGCAGCTTCTGCCGCAGCGAGTCGAGATCGGTGACATCACCGTCGGGCTCGGCCAGCAGATTGGCGATGGTGGCCTGCAGGCCGGTGCCCGTCAGATGGCCGTGGGCGTCGATGAAGCCGGGCAGCAGCGTACGGCCCCGGAGGTCCCGCAGCGCCGTCCCGTCACCCTGCCAGTCCTCGAACGCCCGGGAACGATCACCGACGAAGACGATCCTGCCGTCCCGGACCGCCACCGCCTCCGGCGCGAGCTCGGTCTCCTCGGCCGCCACGGTCACGATCTCACCGCCGAAGAAGATGACATCGGCGTCGCCGGACGCTGCTCCACCTGGAGGATCAATTGCCATGGCTGGCCACCCGCCTCTGTGTGTCGATCACCGAAAGCGTTGATCACTGGGAATGTCGATCACTGAAAGTATCGGATCGCATACTCTCAGAAGCGGGTGCACCCCGTCCATGACATTTCCGGCCTTGGCCGGCCTTGGATCCGGCTACCCCAGTTCGAGCTGCTCACCGGGCGCGGGCTGGCTGAATTCCGCCCCCGTGCCCGGCCCGCCCTCGCCGAGCAGCCGCCCGTGCACCAGCTGCCCGAGCTCGCTGAGCACCGCCTCGTGTACGGCGACCGCCCGCCGGGGCTTGACCTCCCGGACGTAGTCGATCAGCTCGGAGACCTTGGACCACGGCGCGGCGATCGGCAGCAGCAGCGTCTCGACCGGGTGCGGCGGCAGGGTCAGCGCGTCGCCGGGGTGGAACAGCTTTCCGTCCAGGAGGAAGCCGATGTTGCCGACCCGGGGTATGTCGGGGTGGATGACGGCGTGCCACTCGCCGTGCACACTCACGCCGAGGCCGTTGATGTCGAAGGCGTCGCCCTCCCCCACCACCGTCACCCGGGCGCCGAGGCCGTCCAGCTGCCCGGCCACCGCGCCGTTGGTCCAGATCCGCAGGTCGGGACGGGCTTCGGCGGCGGCGCGCAGCCGGTCCTCGACGAAGTGGTCCATGTGCTCGTGGGTGATCAGCACCGCGTCCGCGCCCGTGAGGGCCTCGGCGTCGGTGAACATCCCGGGGTCGATGACGACGGTGGTGCCGTCCTGCTCGACACGTACGCAGGCGTGTCCGAACTTGGTGATTCGCATACCCGAAACAATACAGCAAGGCTGTATAGATTTAGGATACTCCTACTCTTATGCCATGAACGATGTCGACCCTCTCGAAATCGCAGCCGAGCTGCGCACCGTGATCGGCACTCTGGTCCGGCGCCTGCGGGTGGACGACGAGCTGCCGCAGAACCAGGCCGCCGTACTGGGTTGGCTGGTCCGCGAGGGCCCGCGCACCACCAGCGAACTGGCCGACCTGCAGCGCGTCCGGCACCAGTCGATGGCCCGCACGGTGGCCCTGCTCACCGACGCCGGGCTGGTCGAGCAGCAGCGCCACCCCACCGACGGCCGCAAACTGGTGATCACCGCGACGGAGCCCGGCGTGCGCGCCCTGCACGACCAGCGCGCCCGCCGGGAGGGCGCCATCGCGGCGGCCATCACCGACCGGCTCACCCCGGCGGAACAGCGGCAGCTCCGCGACAGCGTCGCCCTGCTCGCCCGGGTCAGCCGCTGAGTACCTCAGAGCCCCGCGCCCCTGAAAAGCTCACCCGCTCCGCCAAGCGGGTGACTATCGCATTCCCCGGCGGCAGTCGCGGCGTTGAGCAGGGCGTTCCGCACCACCCCCGAAGGGAAGCCCTCAGTGACCACCGTCCGCAACACACTTCTCGTCGCCGCCGCCCTCTGCGGCCTGATGTTCGGCGCTGCCGGCAGCGCCTCCGCGTGCAGCGCGCTGGACGGCATCGCCGGGCTGGCCCCCGGCTTCGGGAACTCCTGCGTCAGCCGCTGACCGGGTCGGACCGGTCGGTCTCAGTCCGTGACGGTCGCCAGCGGCCGGTCCCGCTCGGCACGCGGGGCCGGGACCGTGGCGGCAGCGGCGATCGGTGGCAGTTCCACGTGCTCGCTCAGCCCGAAGCGGCGGTGCAGCCGCCGCAGCGGGGCCGGCGCCCACCAGTTGAACTCGCCGAACAGCGTCATCGCGGCCGGTACCAGCAGGCAGCGCACCAGCGTGGCGTCCACCGCGACGGCCACGGCCAGCGCGATGCCCATCTGTTTGACCATCAGCATGTCCCCGGCGGCGAACCCGGCGAAGACGATCACCATCAGCAGCGCCGCCGAGGTGATGATCCGACCGCTGCGCTGGAGTCCCAGCTCCACCGAACGGGTACAGCTGTACCCCTGGTCCCGGAGCTCCTTGATCCGCGAGAGCAGGAAGACCTCGTAATCCATCGACAGCCCGAACGCGAAGGCGAAGACCAGCACCGGAATGAAGGTCTCCAGCCCGCCGGTCGGGCTGAAGCCCAGCAGCCCGCTGAACCAGCCGTCCTGGAAGACCAGGGTGAGCGCGCCCAGTGAGGCGCCGAGCGAGAGCAGGTTCATCAGCAGGGCCTTGACCGGCATCACCAGCGAGCCGGTCATCAGGAAGAGCAGGATCAGCGTCCCGACCGCGACCAGGCCGAGCGCCCAGGGCCCCCGGTCGGTCAGCTCGTGCTGGAAGTCGACCACGGACGCGGCGCCGCCGGTGACGTAGGTCTGCAGGCCGCCCCGGTCCGCCCGCAGCTCGTTCACCACGGACTTCGCCGCGCCGCCCTGCGGATCACCGTTGACCAGCACGTCGATGGTGCTGATCTGGCTGCCGACCGGGGTCACGGCCCGTACGCCGCTGACGCCCGGCAGCTTCGCCACCACCGAGTCCGCGTAGTGCTGCGCCGTCGCCTGCCCGGCCTTCACCACCACGGTGACGGGGGCGGGCGCGACCTGCGGGAAGCGGTGGTCGATGGTCTCGGCCACCTGCCGTCCGGCCGAGGAGGTGGGCAGCACGGAGGCACCGGAGTCGCGCATCTGGGCGCTCGCGAACGGCGCACCGGCGGCCACCAGCAGCGCCGTACAGACCAGCACCACCGGGATCGCCCGCTTGCGGACCCGCCGCACGGTACGGGCGAAGAAGCCCTCGTCGGACACCGGCGCGGTGGGCGCCTTGATCCGGTGGCCCGCGAAGCCGAGCAGCGCGGGGATCAGCGTCAGCGCGGCGGCGACGGCGATCACCACCACGCTCACCCCGGCCGCCGCGACGGCGCCGAGGACGGGGTTGGTGAAGACGAACAGACCGCTCAGCGCGACCGCCACCGTCAGCCCGGAGAACGCCACCGTACGGCCGGCGGTCGCGGCGGTGCGTTCGACCGCCGCCGCGATGCCCGCGCCGTGGCCGCGCTCCTCGCGGAACCTGTTGACCATCAGCAGCGCGTAGTCGATGGAGAGCCCGAGGCCCAGCACGGTGGCGATCGGCAGCACGCTGGTGTCGATCGACATGATCTGGCTGAAGCCGAACATCGCCAGCAGCGCGCCGCCGACCGAGGCGACCGCGCCGATCACCGGCAGGCTCGCGGCCGCCAGGCCGCCGAAGACCAGCACCATCACGATCAGGGTCAGCGGCAGGGTGACGATCTCGCCGAACTTGGTGTCGCTCTGGGTCTGGTCCTTGACCTCCTGCTGGAGCACCAGGTCACCGCCGACGGTGACATGCGCGCCCTCGGCCTTGATCGAGTCCAGCCGTTGGGTGACGGCGTCCAGCTGCGCGCCGGTGCTGTCGACGGCCATCCGGACGTCCACCAGACCGGCCCTGCCGTCGGTCGAGGTCATCGACGGGCCGGCGGAGTAAGTGTCGGTGGCGGAGGTGACGCCCGGGAGCTTGGCGATGTCGGCGGTGGCCTGGGTGACGGCCGTCCGTACGGCCTGGCCGTTCACCGGCACGCCGTCCACGACCGCCGTGACACTGCCCAGGGACGGGTCCGCCGCCGCGACGGCGGCGGCACCCCGGTCCGCCTCGGAGGAGGCGGAGGACGCACCGGCCACCGTGCCCTCGAAGACCCGCCCGCCGATCAGCACACCGAGGGCGAGCACCAGCACCCAGAAACCGACCACCCACCGCCGCCGGCGGTGGCAGAACCGGCCGAGCGCCGCGAGGCGGCCGGCGACCTGGGCGGACGGGGGTGCTACTGCGAGGGTATTGCGCATATGTGCGTAAGCCTTTCGGGCAGTTCCCCTCAAAGCTAGGCGTAAACGGACCAATCCCCTAGAGCGCGACAGTGCGCTTCATATCACACGAATCGGGGGCACCAAACCGGCCCGGAACGCACGAACAGCCCAGAACGCACGGAACGCACGGAACGCACGGAACGCACGGAACGCACGAACAGCCCGGAACGGACGAACCCCCCACCCGGAGACCCGGATGGGGGGTTCGTTCAGCTACCGATCCTCAGAGGGACGAGCCCTCGGCGAGGATGAGATCAGCTCTGGCCGCCGGCCAGCTTCTCGCGCAGAGCGGCGAGCGCCTCGTCCGAGGCGAGGGCACCGGTGCCCTCGGTGCTCTCGGAGGAGTACGAGCCACCGGAGGCAGCGGCGACAGCGTCGCCACCCTCGGCAGCGGCCTCGGCGTCGGCCTCACGGCTCTTGATGACCTGGGCCTGGTGCGACTCGAAGCGCGACTGCGCCTCGGCGTACTGGGCCTCCCACGCCTCGCGCTGCTTCTCGAAGCCCTCGAGCCAGTCGTTGGCCTCGGGGTCGAAGCCCTCGGGGTAGATGTAGTTGCCCGCGTCGTCGTACGAGGCAGCCATGCCGTAGAGGGTCGGGTCGAACTCGGCCGTGGCCGCGTCCGCGCCCAGCGCCTCGTTGGCCTGCTTCAGCGAGAGGCTGATGCGGCGACGCTCGAGGTCGATGTCGATGACCTTGACGAAGATCTCGTCGCCGACCTGGACGACCTGCTCCGGGATCTCCACGTGGCGCTCGGCCAGCTCGGAGATGTGGACCAGGCCCTCGATGCCCTCGTCGACGCGCACGAACGCACCGAACGGAACGAGCTTGGTGACCTTACCGGGGACGACCTGACCGATCTGGTGCGTCCGGGCGAACTGCTGCCACGGGTCCTCCTGGGTCGCCTTCAGCGACAGAGAGACGCGCTCGCGGTCCATGTCAACGTCGAGAACCTCGACGGTGACCTCCTGGCCGACCTCGACAACCTCGGACGGGTGGTCGATGTGCTTCCAGGACAGCTCGGAGACGTGGACGAGACCGTCGACGCCGCCCAGGTCCACGAAGGCACCGAAGTTGACGATCGAGGAGACGACGCCGGAGCGCACCTGGCCCTTCTGCAGGGTGGTGAGGAAGGTCTGGCGGACCTCGCTCTGGGTCTGCTCCAGCCAGGCACGGCGGGACAGGACCACGTTGTTGCGGTTCTTGTCCAGCTCGATGATCTTGGCCTCGAGCTCCTTGCCCACGTAGGGCTGGAGGTCGCGGACGCGGCGCATCTCGACCAGGGAGGCCGGGAGGAAGCCGCGGAGGCCGATGTCGAGGATGAGACCACCCTTGACGACCTCGATGACGGTACCGGTGACGATCCCGTCCTCTTCCTTGATCTTCTCGATCGTGCCCCAGGCGCGCTCGTACTGTGCGCGCTTCTTGGACAGGATCAGGCGACCCTCCTTGTCCTCCTTCTGGAGAACCAGGGCCTCGATGTTGTCACCAACCTTGACAACCTCGTGGGGATCAACGTCGTGCTTGATCGAAAGCTCGCGGGACGGGATAACGCCCTCGGTCTTGTAACCGATGTCGAGGAGAACCTCGTCACGGTCGACCTTCACGATGACGCCCTCAACGATGTCGCCATCGTTGAAGTACTTGATCGTCTCATCGATCGCCGCGAGGAAAGCCTCGGCGTCGCCGATGTCGTTGATCGCAACCTGCGGGGTGGTGCTGACAGAGGTGTCGGTCGTCATTAGGAAAAGGGCTCCGGTACGGACATGAAGTCGTAGGTAATGCCACGCGGGGGGCCTGTATCGCTCCCACCGAAAGCCGACAGCCAAGAACACGGCCCACCATTCTGGTTACCCAAGAGGTGTCCGTCTTGCGACCGTGGGGTCTTCGACAGATGCGAGCGCGACCTGCTCCGTCCGAGGCGCGCAGGCCCGCAGCGCAACTTGTAGCATACGGGGACAGCCAGGCATGGTCAACGCCAGTGAAGGCGAGACGGTAGAGGCCAGGTTGGATCAGGCCATATCCTCCAACTGCGCACCTCACGCCCCATGATCGAACAGGGGTGTGGGCGGCAGCCGCAGGGGCCAGCTCCCCGGATGCCACCGCCTGTGCCGCCCCCTCTCACAGGGGCGGACGCGGGCAGTAGCGCTTCCGCAGCCACCACCCTACGCGACAGGCTCTATCACCTTGGCCACCACCCCTGACACTGTGCCGTCAATCCCCGGCGAGGAGGAGGACGGCGACGCCGTCCGCCGCGACGCCGCACCCGCCGAGAGCAGCCGCGCCAGCCGGTCCTGGTGGGACCGCAACGCCGACGAGTACCAGGACGAGCACGGCGAGTTCCTCGGTGACGACCGCTTCACCTGGTGCCCGGAGGGCCTGGACGAGACCGAGGCGCGGCTGCTCGGCCCGGCCGGCTCGCTGGACGGGCTGACCGTACTGGAGATCGGCTCCGGCGCCGCCCAGTGCTCGCGCTGGCTGGCCGCCCAGGGGGCTCGGCCGGTGGCGCTGGACATCTCCTTCCGGCAGCTCCAGCACTCCCGGCGGATCGACCTCGGGCGTGGCGCCGAGCCGGTCGCGGTGGTGCAGGCGGACGCGGCGGTGCTGCCGTTCGCGGACGGCGCCTTCGACCTGGCCTGCTCCGCGTACGGCGCGGTGCCGTTCAGCGCCGACACCGCCGCGCTGATGCGCGAGGTGCACCGGGTGCTGCGGCCGGGCGCGCGCTGGGTCTTCTCCGTCACCCACCCGATCCGCTGGGCCTTCCCCGACGAGCCCGGCGTCGAGGGGCTGACGGCGACCGCCTCGTACTTCGACCGCACGCCGTACGTCGAGCAGGACGAGAGCGGGCAGGCCACCTACGTCGAGCACCACCGGACGCTCGGCGACCGGGTCCGTGAGCTGACGGCGGCCGGATTCCAGCTGCTCGACCTGGTCGAGCCGGAGTGGCCGGACGGGCTGGAGCAGGAGTGGGGCGGCTGGAGCCCGCTGCGCGGGCAGCACATCCCGGGCACCGCGATCTTCGTGGCGCGCCGGGGCTGATGGTGCGTACCGCCGGGCTCGAACTCCCCGTCCGCACCGCCGTCCCCGCGCTGCGGCGCGCGCTCGACGAGCGGGGCGTCGCCGTACTCGCCGCGCCGCCCGGGACGGGCAAGACCACCCTGGTGCCGCTCGCGCTGGCCGGGCTGCTCGACGCCTTCCCCGGCCCGGGCCGCCGGGTCCTGGTGGCCGAGCCGCGCCGGCTGGCGGTGCGGGCGGCGGCCCGGCGGATGGCCTGGCTGCTGGGAGAGGAGGTCGGCGGGAGGGTCGGCTACAGCATCCGGGGCGACCGGCGGGTCGGGCCCGGGACGGTGGTGGAGGTGGTCACCACCGGGGTGCTGCTGCAGCGGCTGCAGCGCGACCAGGAGCTGCCCGGCGTCGACGTGGTGGTACTGGACGAGTGCCACGAACGGCACCTGGACGCCGACACCGCGCTCGCCTTCCTGCTCGACGTCCGCGCGGCGCTCCGCCCCGAACTGCGGCTGGTCTGCGCCTCGGCGACCTCGGACACCGACGCCTGGGCACGGCTGCTCGGGGGCGAGGACGAGGGCCCGGCCCCGGTGATCGAAGCACACAGCACCTCGCACGCCGTCGACGTGATCTGGGCGCCCCCCGCGCGCCTCGCCCGCCCGGCGCAGGGGACGCGTACCGATCCGGCGCTGCTGGAGCACGTCGCGGCGACCGTCCGGCGGGCGCTGTCGGAGCGCGCGGGCGACGTGCTCTGCTTCCTGCCGGGCGTCGGCGAGATCGCCCGGGTGGCCTCCCGGCTGGACGTCGACGCCGAGGTGCTGCAGCTGCACGGGCAGGCGCCGCAGGCCGTCCAGGACGCGGCGCTCACCCCGGGGAGCGGACGCCGGGTGATCCTGGCGACCTCCGTCGCCGAATCGTCGCTGACCGTCCCGGGCGTGCGGATCGTGGTGGACTCCGGGCTCGCCCGGGAGCCGCGCACCGACCACGCGCGTGGGCTCGCCGGCCTGGTGACGGTACGGGCTTCGCTCGCGGCCGGCCGCCAGCGCGCCGGGCGGGCCGGGCGCGAGGCGCCGGGCGTGGTGTACCGCTGCTGGTCGGAGGCGGAGGACGCGCTCGCCGTCCGCTTCCCCACCCCCGAGATCGCACTCGCCGACCTGACCTCGTTCGCGCTGCAGGCCGCCTGCTGGGGCGACCCGGACGCACGCGGGCTCGCGCTGCCCGACCCGCCGCCGGGCGGGGCGATGGCCGCCGCGCGGCAGACCCTGGCCGCGCTCGGCGCGGTCGACGCCGACGGGCGGGCCACCGAACGCGGCCGCCGGATCGCCCGCGCCGGGCTGCACCCCCGGCTCGGCCGGGCCCTGCTGGACGGCACGGCCCTGGTCGGCTCGCGGCGCGCGGCGGAGCTGGTCGCGCTGCTCTCCGAGGAGCCGCCCAGGGCGCTCGGCGACGACCTGCTCGCCGTCCTGCACGCCGTGCGCGCCGGGCGCGACCCGTACGCGGGGCGCTGGCGCGAGGAGGTGCGGCGGCTGCGCGCCGGGGACACGCCCGGGACGGCACTGCCGGACGGCGTTGCGGCGGGCCTGGTGGTCGCGCTCGCCTACCCCGAGCGGATCGCCCGGGCCCGGACCGCCGAAGGCCCGTACCTGATGGCCTCCGGCACGGCCGCCGACGCCACGCCCGGCTCGGCCCTCGCCGGGGCGCCCTGGCTCGCGATCGCGGTCGCCGACCGGCCCGCCGGCTCGCCGTCGGCGCGGATCAGGCGCGGGGTGGCGCTGGACGAGGAGACCGCGCGGCTGGCCGGGGAGTCGCTGCTGACGGACCGTGAGGAAGTCAGCTGGGCCACTCCCCCGGGCGGGCGGCGCGGCGAGGTGGTGGCCCGGCGGGTCGAGGCGCTGGGGGCGATCGAGCTCGCCTCGGTACCGCTCGCGTCCCCT
Source organism: Kitasatospora sp. MAP5-34 (assembly GCF_029894335.1). Taxonomy (GTDB): domain Bacteria; phylum Actinomycetota; class Actinomycetes; order Streptomycetales; family Streptomycetaceae; genus Kitasatospora. Next base: position 26,601 of record NZ_JARXZC010000020.1, read on the forward strand.
GACCGGGCGCTGGTACGCGAAGCCCTGCTGGACGGGCTGGCGCGGGAGGGCGTCGGCTCGGTGCTGACCTGGTCCGCGGCGGCCGTCGCCCTGCGGGAGCGGCTGGCCTTCCTGCACCGCGCGCTCGGCGCGCCCTGGCCCGACGTCGGCGACGCGGCGCTCGCCGCGCCCGACTGGTTGGAACCGGAACTGTCCCGGGCCCGGCGCCGGGCCGATCTGGAACGGATCAGCGTCGCCTCGGCGCTGCAGCGGCTGCTGCCCTGGAGCACCGGCGAGGCCGGACGGCTGGACGAGCTGGCGCCGGAGCGGATCGCCGTCCCGAGCGGCTCCAAGGTCCGGGTCGACTACTCGGACGAGCGGCCCGTACTCTCCGTCAAACTCCAGGAGCTGTTCGGCTGGCAGTCCGCACCCGCCCTGGCGGGCGGCCGCGTCCCGCTCACCATCCACCTGCTCTCCCCCGCCGGCCGCCCGGCCGCCGTCACCGGCGACCTCGCCTCCTTCTGGCGCGAGGGCTACCGCGCCGTCCGCGCCGACCTACGCGGCCGCTACCCCCGCCACCCCTGGCCCGAGGACCCCACCACTGCCGAACCGACCAGGCGCCTGAACCCCCGCAAGTGAGGGCCGGCCCCCTTCAGGGGCGCGGGGAACTGCGCGACCAGCCCACGACACACCTGCACGGTTGATCGCACAGCTCCCGCTCCCCGCCCGGGTTGCCCTGAGCGCACAGCACCCCCGACCGGAGGTCAGTGCGCAGCGACCTCCCAGTTCGCGCCGACGCCCACCGACACGTCCAGCGGCGCGCGCAGCGGATACGCTCCGGCCATCTGCTCGCGGACGATGGACTCGACCTGTTCGCGCTCGCCCGGCGCCAGCTCGAGGACGATTTCGTCGTGGACCTGGAGCAGCATCCGGGTCTTGACGCCGGCCTCCGTCAGGGCCCGGTCGACCTTCAGCATCGCGATCTTGACGATGTCGGCCGCCGAGCCCTGGATCGGGGCGTTGAGGGCCATCCGCTCGGCCATCTCGCGGCGCTGGCGGTTGTCGCTGGTCAGATCGGGCAGGTAGCGGCGGCGGCCGAGCAGCGTCTCGGTGTAGCCGATGGCGCGGGCCTCCTCGACGACGCGGTGCAGGTAGTCGCGGACGCCGCCGAAGCGCTCGAAGTAGGTGTCCATCAGGCCCTGGGCCTCGCCCGGCTTGATGCCGAGCTGCTGCGAGAGCCCGTACGCGGAGAGCCCGTACGCGAGGCCGTAGGACATCGCCTTGATCTTGCGCCGCATCTCGGCGTCGACCGAGCCGTTGGAGACGTTGAAGACCTGGGACGCGACGGTGGTGTGCAGGTCCTCGCCGCTGGCGAAGGCTTCGAGCAGCGCCTCGTCCTCGGAGAGGTGGGCCATGATGCGCAGCTCGATCTGCGAGTAGTCGGCGGTGAGCAGCGACTCGTAGCCCTCGCCGACCACGAAGGCGCGTCGGATCATCCGGCCCTCCTCGGTGCGGACGGGGATGTTCTGCAGGTTCGGGTCCTGCGAGGAGAGGCGGCCGGTGGCGGCGACCATCTGGTTGAAGGTGGTGTGGATCCGGCCCTGCGGCGAGACCGTCTTGAGCAGGCCCTCGACGGTGGTGCGCAGCTTGGCCTGGTCGCGGTGGCGGAGCAGGATGACGGGCAGTTCGTTGGTGGTCTGGGTGGCCAGCCAGGTGAGCGCGTCGGCGTCGGTGGTGTACCCGGTCTTGATCTTCTTGGTCTTGGGGAGGGCCAGCTCGCCGAAGAGGATCTCCTGCAGCTGCTTGGGCGAGCCGAGGTTGAAGGGGCGCCCTGCGGCGGCGTGCGCCTCCTCGACGACCCGCTGGATCTCGGTGGCGAACTGGGCCTCGATGGTGGTCAGCCACTCGCGGTCGGCGGCGATGCCGGTGCGCTCCATCCGGGCGAGCAGCTCGGCGATGGGCAGCTCCATCTCGTGCATCAGCTCGGTCGCGCCGACCTCGGCGAGCCGGGTCTCGAAGTGCGCGGCGAGGTCGAGGACGGCGCGGGCCTGCGTCATCAGGGCCTGGGCGCCGGCCGTCGGGTCGTGCTCGGGCGCGTCGAAGGAGAGCTGGCCGCTCTCGGCCTCGGCGGCGGCGGCGAGCGAGCGGAAGAGGTACTCCTCGGCGAGCACGTCCAGGGTGAAGGTGCGGCGGCCGGGCTTGTCGAGGTACGCGGCGAGGGCGGTGTCGGCGGTGACGCCGGCGATCTGCCAGCCCTGCTCGGCGAAGGCGCGCATCACCTGCTTGGCGATGTGCAGCGCCTTGGGCCGCTCGGGGTCGGCGAGCCAGGCGGCGAAGGCGCGTTCGTCGGCCTCGTCGAGCTCGGCCGGGTCGAACCAGGCGGCGGTGTCCCCGACGGCCAGCGCGATCTCCTGGACCCGGCCGCTGCCGAGCGCCCACTCGTAGACGGCGGCGACGGCGATCCGGTGGCCCTCGGTGTGCTGGTCGAGCCAGGCGGCGAGCGCACCGGGCTCGGTGAGCAGCTCACCCTCGACGGCCAGGCCGGGCGAGGCCGCGACCTCCTCGGCGAGTTCGACGCCGCCCGGGTCGACGCCGTAGACGCGCTCGCGGAAGTTGGGGTTGCGGAACTCCAGGCTCTCCAGCAGCTGGCCGACGGCCTCCCGGTCGAACGGGGTGCGGGCCAACTCTGGAACGGTGAGCGGGAGTTCCACCTCGCGGACCAGCTCGGTGAGCACCCGGTTGCGCTTGACGGAGTCGAGGTGCTCGCGGAGCTTCTCGCCGATCTTGCCCTTGACCTCGTCGGCGCGGGCGACCAACTCGTCGAAGGAGCCGAACTGGTTGACCCACTTCGCGGCCGTCTTCTCGCCGACGCCGGGGATGCCGGGGAGGTTGTCCGACGGGTCACCGCGCAGCGCGGCGAGATCCGGGTACTGGGACGGCGTGACGCCGTACTTCTCGGCGACCTTCTCGGGGGTGTAGCGGGTGAGTTCGGAGACGCCCTTGGTGGGGTAGAGCACGGTGACGCGCTCGCTGACCAGCTGGAGCGCGTCCCGGTCGCCCGTGACGATCAGGACGTCGAAGCCCTCGGCCGCGGCGGCGGTGGCAAGAGTCGCGATGACGTCGTCCGCCTCGAAGTTCTCCACGGACATCCGGGGGATCCTCATCGCGTCGAGCAGCTCGTGGATCAGGCCGATCTGGCTCTTGAACTCGTCGGGCGTCTTGGCGCGGTTCGCCTTGTAGTCGGGGAACTCCTCGGAGCGGAAGGTCTTCCGGGAGAGGTCGAAGGCCACCGCGAGGTGGGTCGGCTGCTCGTCCCGCACGGTGTTGGCGAGCATCGAGGCGAAGCCGTACACCGCGTTGGTGGGCTGACCTGTGACGGTGTTGAAGTTCTCCACCGGCAGGGCGAACCACGCCCGGTAGGCCATGGAGTGTCCGTCGAGCAGCATCAGCCTGCCACTCGCCGCACTCTTCCCTGCACTCTGCGTAGCCACGTCAACGTCCGTTCCTGCCGATTCCACTGCCGGTCACTGATCCTATGGCCCATCACCGACAAGTCCTTCGACCACACGGGCCCCGGTCGTACGATCACTGGCAGCAGGCACCACCCGACCCGCGCCCGACCCTCGACGGCAGGAGCACCATGACCGACCCGGCCCCGGTTCTGAAAGTCCCGCAGGACGTCCTCGACCACTTCTCGAAGCTCGGCGTCGACCCGTCCACGTTCAGCGGCGGCCTGCTCGGCGAGAAGCTCGGCCTGCGGATCGTCGAGGCGTCCGGGGACCGGGTGGTCGGCACGATGCCGGTCGAGGGCAACCAGCAGCCGTACGGGCTGCTGCACGGCGGGGCCTCCGCCGCGCTCGCCGAGACGCTCGGCTCGATCGGGGCGATGCTGCACGCCGGACCCGGCCGGTACGCGGTCGGCGTCGACCTGAACGCCACCCACCACCGCTCGGCCACCTCCGGCCTGGTGACGGGCGTGGCGACCGCCGTCTTCAAGGGCCGGACGGCCGCCACCTACGAGATCGCGATCACCGACGACACCGGGAAGCGGATCACCAGCTGCCGGCTCACCTGCATGCTGCGCGATCTCTGAGGGACCGTCACCAGGCAGGGCCCGGCGCCGCCCCAAACCGTTATCAGCCCCACCACCGCCCCCTCGTTTGTCCGCCGCCCCACCTGGGCAGGCCATGACCGGACGAGGGGGCGGTGGCATGTCCAAAAGCGGGCACGGGAGCAGCGGGCCGACCGGCCCTCAGGCGGCATCCGCTCCGGTCGCGGTGCGCCCGGGGCACAGCGCCGGCCGGGGCTGCCCGGCCGCACGACGCGGGCCGGCCTTTCCCCGATGTAACGCTACGTAACACACGGGCAATGCAGGTTCTCGATCGGATCCGGGGACGGACAGTTCGCCCGACCTGTCCGAAAACCCGCGCAGCACCCGCCTGATACCGATATCCGGACATCCGCGTCCGTTTCAGCCTTCCCGGACCGGTGTATCCGATATCCGGACACGGCCCTTATTACCAGGCTTTCTCGGCGCACGGACCCTTCCGCCACCTGAGATCTCTTCTCACATCCAACGCCGGCTCAGGCCCCAACGCCCAGAATGTGAGACTACTCGGTCAGGTCCGCATAACAAGAGAATCACAGCATGCCCGCACCCCTGCCCGAGCCGCCGAAGCCGGTTTAGAGTCACGGCCAGTCACCGCGCCAACGGATTGAGCCCGGCCCCCAGCGCGCGACCCGGCACCCGGCCATGTCCGGCCCCGTGCCTTTCCTCAGAAAGGGAACCCTCGTGCGTAATCGTTCACTGCTCGTCGTGAGCCTCGCAGTCGTCGGAGCGCTCTCCGTCTCCGCCTGTGGCTCGCGCGGTGGAAGCAAGACCGGCACCGACAACGCGGGCGGGACCACCGTCACCATCGGCGTCGACGCCCCGCTCACCGGCGACCTCTCCGCCCTCGGCCTCGGCATCAAGAACTCGGCGGACCTCGCCGCCAAGCAGGCCAACGAGAAGAACGAGGTCCCCGGGGTCACGTTCAAGATCGAAGCCCTGGACGACACCGGCAAGCCGGCCCCCGGCCAGCAGAACGCCACCCAGCTCGTCGCCGACAAGACCGTCCTCGGCGTGGTCGGCCCGCTCAACTCCAGCGTCGCCCAGTCGATGCAGCAGATCTTCAACGACGCCAACCTGGTCGAGGTCTCCCCCGCCAACACCGGCGTCGCACTCAGCCAGGGCGAGAAGTGGGCCACCGGCGTCAAGGCCCGCCCCTTCAAGTCCTACTTCCGCACCGCCACCACCGACGCCGTGCAGGGCCCGTTCGCGGCCCAGTACCTGATCGGCGCGGCGAAGAAGAAGGTCTTCCTGATCGACGACCAGAAGACCTACGGCGCCGGCCTCGCCGCCACCTTCAAGGGCGAGTTCACCAAGCTCGGCGGCACCATCGTCGGTGAGGAGCACGTCAACCCCGACGACCGCGACTTCAGCGCCATCGTCACCAAGGTCAAGGCCGCCGGGGCCGACGCGGTCTACTACGGCGGCGAGTACCCGGCCGCCGGCCCGCTCTCCCAGCAGCTCAAGGACGCCGGCGTCAGCATCCCGCTGATGGGCGGCGACGGCATCCAGAGCGACGAGTTCATCAAGCTCAACAACAAGGCCGAGGGCGACCTCGCCACCTCCGTCGGCCTCCCCGTCGAGCAGCTGCCCTCGGCCGCCAAGTTCATCGCCGACTACAAGGCCGCCGGCTACAAGGACGCCTACGAGACCTACGGCGGCTACTCCTACGACAGCGCCTGGGCGATCATCGAGGGCGTCAAGGCCGTCGTCGCCGCCAACAACGGCAAGGTCCCCAGCGACGCCCGCGCCAAGGTCATCGCAGCCGTCCAGGCCGTCTCCTTCAACGGCGTGACCGGCACCGTCTCCTTCGACGAGTACGGCGACACCACCAACAAGCAGCTCACCGTGTACGCCGTCAAGGCCGGTAAGTGGGCGGTGGAGAAGTCCGGCACCTTCGCCGGCTGACCCACCTTCAAACACTGAACAACCCGCGCGGGGGCGCCACGAGCGCCCCCGCGCCAGAGCCTGGGCTCTTACATCCACCCCCACCACGCGTATAACGCACACGGAGGCCGAGCGGTGAACCAACTACCGCAGCAGCTGGCCAACGGCCTGATCCTGGGAGCCCTCTACGGGCTCGTCGCGATCGGCTACACGATGGTCTACGGCATCGTCCAGCTCATCAACTTCGCCCACGGCGAGATCTTCATGGTCGGCGGCTTCGGAGCCCTCACCGCCTTCCTCGCCCTCCCCGGCGGCACCACCCTCTGGATAGCCATCCCGCTCATGCTGGTGGCCGGCATCCTCGTCTCCGTCCTGGTCGCGATCGGCGCCGAACGCTTCGCCTACCGGCCGCTGCGCACCGCCCCCCGGCTCGCCCCGCTGATCACCGCCATCGGCCTCTCGATCGCGCTGCAGCAACTGGTCTTCTCCTTCTACCCGGACGCCAAGAAGGCCCGGGTCTTCCCGCAGATCCCCGGCTCGCCGTTCAACATCGCCGGCATGACCATCCAGCGCAGCGACCTCTTCCTGATCGTCGCCGCCCCCGTCTGCATGCTCGCCCTCGGCTGGTTCGTCACCAAGACCCGCTCCGGCCGCGCCATGCAGGCCACCTCGCAGGACCCCGACACCGCCAAGCTGATGGGCATCGACACCGACCGCATCATCGTGATGGCCTTCGCCATCGGTGCCGCGTTCGCCGCCGTCGCCGCCGTCGCGTACGGGCTGCGCACCGGGCAGATCGACTGGCACATGGGCTTCGTCCTCGGCCTCAAGGCGTTCACCGCCGCCGTCCTCGGCGGCATCGGGAACATCTACGGCGCCATGCTCGGCGGGCTCGTCCTCGGCCTCGCCGAAGGACTCGCCACCGCCTACATCCAGCACGTCCCCGGCATGCAGCTCTTCGGCGGCGGTGCCTGGAAGGACGTCTGGGCCTTCGTACTCCTCATCGTCGTCCTCCTCGTGCGGCCGCAGGGCCTGCTCGGCGAGCGCGTCGCGGACAGGGCGTGACCACCATGACGACCACCGAAACCACCCCGGTCATCCCGCTCCCGGCCGGCACCGCCCGCATCCTGACCGCCGTCGGGGCCACCGCCACCGCCGCCTCCGCCTTCCTCGCCTGGACCTGGACCTCCGACTTCCCCGGCGACCTCACCGTCACCGGCTACCCCGGCGGCCTGCAGTGGCTCACCCTCGTCGCCGGCGCCCTCACCCTCGTCCTCACCCTCGCCTCGTACGGCCTGCGCGGCCTGCGCTGGACCAGCCCCACCCGCAGCGACAACGGCATCCTGCTCGCCGCCACCGGCGGCGCCGTGGTCACCTGGGGCACCCTGATCGCCATCGGCGTCGAACTCGGCGGCATGGCCAACCTCGAACCCGGCGGCTGGGTCGCGGGCGTCGCCTCCGCCCTCACCCTGATCGGCGCCCTCGGACTGCCGCTGGACCGGCACACCCGGCGGCCGCTGCAGGTCCTCAACAAGTGGTGGTTCACCGCCGTCCCCGTCACGCCGCTGCTCTACCTCGCGGCGACCGGCGTGGACTCCTCCCGCCCGGTCGCCCCCGTCCTCGTCGTCCTCGCCCAGGGCGGCCTGGCCGCCGCCGGTGGCGTCGTCCTGGTGCAGGCACTCATGCTGCTCCGCACCTGGCTCCGGCTCACCACGATCGAACGCCGGACCGCGCCGCCCCTCGAACTGCCCTCCTGGGTCGAGGTGCTGCTCATCATCGCGGCCTTCTCCGTCGGCCTGTTCGCCATCACCTTCGGCATCGACACCGAGTACGGCGAACTCTTCACCGGCTACCTCGTCCTGGCGGGCACCGGCGTCGCCGCACTCACCAAGTCCGGACTGATCGCCCGGCTGCGCGCCCTGACCGTCAAGCACCGCCCGGTCACCACCGGCGCCGCCTTCGCCGCCGCCGCCGGCTTCCCCTTCACCCAGAGCAGCGACCAGTACACCTCCGTCGCCACCAACATCCTGATCTTCGCGACGGTCGCACTCGGCCTCAACATCGTGGTCGGCCTGGCCGGCCTGCTCGACCTCGGGTACGTCGCCTTCCTCGGCGTCGGCGCCTACGCCGCCGCCCTGGTCTCCGGCTCCCCCGCCTCCCCGATCCACGTCGCGTTCCCGTTCTGGGGAGCCGTGCTGACCGGCGCGGCCGCCTCGATGATCTTCGGCGTACTGATCGGCGCCCCCACCCTGCGGCTACGCGGCGACTACCTCGCCATCGTCACCCTGGGCTTCGGCGAGATCTTCCGCATCACCATGAACAACCTCAACGGGACCACCGGACCGAACCTCACCAACGGCTCCAACGGCATCCCGCGCATCCCCGACCTGAACATCTTCGGCTTCGACCTCGGCAAGACGCACACCGTCTTCGGCATCGACCTCGGCCGGTTCTCCAACTACTACCTGCTGATGCTGATCGTCACCGCCTTCGTGGTGCTGGTCTTCTCCCGCGTCGGCGACTCCCGGATCGGCCGCGCCTGGGTCGCCATCCGCGAGGACGAGACCGCCGCCCAGGCCATGGGCATCAACGGCTTCCGGCTCAAGCTGCTCGCCTTCGCCCTCGGCGCCTCGCTGGCCGGCCTGGCCGGCACCGTACAGGCCCACGTCAGCTACACCGTCACCCCCGACCAGTACACCTTCGCCGAGGCCCTGCCGCCGAACTCCGCGTTCCTGCTGGCCGCCGTCATCCTCGGCGGCATGGGCACCATCAGCGGCCCGCTGCTCGGCGCCACCCTGCTCTTCCTCATCCCGAAGAAGCTCGAGTTCCTCTCCAACTACCAGCTGCTCGCCTTCGGCATCGCGCTCATCGTCCTGATGCGCGTCCGCCCCGAGGGCCTGATCGCCAACCGGCGCAGGCAGTTGGAATTCCACGAGGCGGACATCCCGGCCCAGGCCGCCCCGAGCGACACCGCACTCACCAAGGCAGGGGCGTGAACAGCCACATGACCACCTCCACCGCCCCCGTCACCACCACCGGGGACCCCGTCCTCGAAGCGACCGGCGTCATCATGCGGTTCGGCGGCCTCACCGCCGTCAACAACGTCGACCTCACCGTCAACAGCGGCGAGATCGTCGGCCTGATCGGCCCCAACGGCGCCGGCAAGACCACCTTCTTCAACTGCCTCACCGGGCTGTACGTGCCGACCGAAGGCACCGTCAAGTACAAGGGCACCGTCCTGCCGCCCAAACCCCACCTGGTCACCCAGGCCGGGATCGCCCGGACCTTCCAGAACATCCGGCTGTTCGCCAACATGACCGTCCTGGAGAACGTCCTGGTCGGCCGGCACAGCCGCACCAAGGAGGGCCTCCTCTCCGCCGTACTGCGCGGCCCCAAATACAAGCGCGCCGAGGCCGAGAGCCGCGAAAAGGCCATGGGACTCCTGGAGTTCGCCGGCCTCGCCGACAAGGCCGACCACCTCGCCCGCAACCTCCCCTACGGCGAACAGCGCAAGCTCGAGATCGCCCGCGCCCTCGCCAGCGAGCCCGGCCTCCTCCTCCTGGACGAACCGACCGCCGGCATGAACCCCCAGGAGACCCGGGCCGCCGAGGAGTTGGTCTTCGCGATCCGGGACAGGGGTATCGCCATCCTGGTCATCGAGCACGACATGCGGTTCATCTTCAACCTCTGCGACCGGACGGCCGTCCTGGTCCAGGGCCAGAAGATCGTCGAAGGCGACCGCGAGACCGTCCAGAGCGACGAACGCGTCATCACCGCGTATCTGGGTGCCCCGCTCGAAGGCACTGCCGAGGCTCCTGCGGCTGCGGACGCGGACGCGGATGCAATCGCGGACGCGCCGGCCGATCTGCCGGCAGAGGCAGCTGCGGATCCGGTCGAGGAAGCGGACGCAGAGCCAGCAGCGGAAGCAAGCACCGCCAGCGCTACCAGCACTACCGGTACGGAGGACGAGAAGTGACCGCTCTCCTTGAGGTCGAGGACCTCCGCGTCTCCTACGGCAAGATCGAGGCCGTCAAGGGCATCAGCTTCACCGTCAACCAGGGCGAAGTCACCACCCTCATCGGCACCAACGGCGCCGGCAAGACGACCACGCTGCGCACCCTCTCCGGTCTGCTCAGGCCCACCGCCGGGAAGATCACGTTCGACGGGCAGCCGCTGAACACCGTCCCCGCGCACAAGATCGTCGCGCTGGGCCTGGCCCACTCCCCCGAAGGCCGGCACATCTTCCCCCGGATGAGCATCGAGGAGAACCTCCTCCTCGGCGCGTTCCTCCGCCGGGACCCGGTCGGCATCACCGAGGACGTGGAGCGCGCCTACACGCTCTTCCCGATCCTCGGCGAACGCCGGAAGCAGGCGGCGGGCACCCTGTCGGGCGGCGAGCAGCAGATGCTCGCGATGGGACGGGCACTGATGTCCCGGCCCAAGCTGCTGATGCTGGACGAGCCTTCGATGGGGCTCTCGCCGCTGATGATGCAGAAGATCATGGCGACGATCATCGAACTCAAGTCCACGGGCACCACGATCCTGCTGGTCGAGCAGAACGCCCAGGCGGCGCTCTCGCTCTCCGACCAGGGCTACGTCATGGAGACCGGCCGCGTCGTCCTCACCGGGACGGGCACGGACCTGCTGCACGACGAGTCGGTCCGGAAGGCGTACCTCGGCGAGGACTGACCACGCGTCACACACCCACCTGCTTCGCCCCGCCGGATCGCGGTTCGCCCGGCGGGGCGAAGTGCTGTCCGGGCCTGGCACCCGACAGTTCTCGGCGGCTCGACCGGCCGCCCACTCCCACAAGGCCCCGCCGGGGGCCCACGACGGAGCGCGGCAGTGCCAGGCCGCCGACGCCGGCACCCGCCACTCCACCCCGCTCGTCTGCCAGCTGTCACCGGCACGCTGACCACCCAGCGCAGGACGGGCGCCCCAGGGGCAGCACTTCGCCCCGCCGGATTCAGACACATCCGGCGGGGCGAAGTCGCGAGTTCTCCCGGGTCGAGCGGTCAGCCCTCGGACGGCGACTCGGCCTCGGACTTCTTCCTGTCCTGGGCCACACCCTCCTCGATCACTGCCTCGGCGACGGCGGCCATCGTCATCCGACGGTCCATCGAGGTCTTCTGGATCCACCGGAAGGCGGCCGGCTCGTTCAGGCCGAACTTCGTCTGCAGCACGCTCTTCGCCCGGTCGACCAGCTTGCGGGTCTCCAGGCGCTGCGAGAGGTCGGCGATCTCCTCCTCGAGCGTGCGCATCTCCGTGTAACGGGAGACCGCCATCTCGATCGCGGGAACGAGGTCGCTCTTGCTGAACGGCTTCACGATGTACGCCATCGCACCGGCGTCCCGCGCCCGGTCGACCAGCTCGCGCTGTGAGAAGGCGGTGAGCATCAGCACGGGGGCGAGATGCGCGGCGTGGATCTGCTCGGCGGCGGACAGACCGTCCAGGATCGGCATCTTCACATCGAGGATCGCCAGGTCCGGGCGGAGCTCCTCGACCAGCTTCACCGCAGTCGCTCCGTCTCCGGCCTCGCCGACGACGGTGTAACCCTCTTCTTCCAGCATCTCCTTCAGGTCGAGACGGATCAGCGTCTCGTCCTCGGCGATGACAATTCGGGTGATCTGGGGCGAGTCGGTGTCAAGCGCCACGGGCTGCTCGTCGGCGGTACTCAAGGGACTCCTCGTTCTGGCGGGGGCTGCATGCACGAGGGTACCTAGACACTGTATGTTTGAAGCACGCACTCAGGGGTTTCACCTTTGATTGCCAGGCCCCGATAGCCCAATTGGCAGCAGGCGAAGGTCTCAAACACCTTACAGTGTGGGTTCGAGTCCCACTCGGGGCACTTTTCCTTCGATTCGAAGGCTCTTTACCAAGTATTTGCCGTTGGCGATCTTCATACCTGCGGATGAAGATACTGCCGAATCCATCATGCGAGACGGCTTCCCCTGCTAACTGTTCGTGACATGTACGACATGGCTACGCGTCAGCACGCAGTCGCCCTCCACGAGTCCGGACTCACCATCAGCGAGGTCAGTCGAGCGACAGGAGTCTCGCGGTTCTCCGTCCGTGAATGGACGATCCGCATCACTCCGAGCCCCCTGATGACAGCCGAATGTCCCGTCAGATCAGGAACGCTCTCCACGGACCGTCCAAGGGCCGACTACGCCTACCTGCTGGGCCTGTACCTGGGCGACGGTTGCATCAGCGAAGGCCGTGGGGGCGTCCACGCCCTGCGCATAGCGTGCGGGAACGCCTGGCCCGGGCTCATCGACGAGTGCGCGCGGGCGGTCACGGCGGTGCTGCCGACCAATGGTGTCTCCCGCGTATCAGCCCCCGGCTGCACGTCAGTTGTCAGTACCAGCAAGCACTGGCCCTGCCTCTTCCCTCAGCACGGACCGGGGCCGAAGCACCTGCGCCGCATCAGCCTGACGGCGTGGCAACAGCAAATCGTCGCGGAACATCCGTGGGAGTTGCTGCGCGGGCTGATCCACTCCGACGGCTGTCGGATCACCAACTGGGCCACCAGGACGGTCGCGGGTCAGTCCAAGCGCTACGAGTACCCGCGCTACTTTTTCACCAACACGTCCGCCGACATCGTCCGGATCTTCACGGGCACCCTCGACACCCTCGGCGTGGAGTGGAAGGTGGCCGCGCGCTCGAACGGAGCCGTGAACGTCTCCGTCGCCCGCCGGGCGTCAGTCGCCCTGATGGACGAGCACATCGGCCCCAAGTACTGACGGTCGCCACGAGTGCATCGAAGTCCAGCGCCCTCGCACTCCAGCACGCCTGATCGGAGGGGTTCGCGGCGCGGGAGCCGTCCCGTGCCGCGAACCCCCCGGATTTCCGCGCTAGAAGGCCGCCGTGCGGTCTGAGCTGCGCGGGTCGGTCACCTGGTGCCCGGCGTACACGCCCGCGCGCGACTCACGACGCCAGGGGCGTGCGTAGGTCACCGCTTCGGCGGCGGCCTCGGAAGCGTCGTCGAGGTCCACGACCGCCACCGACGGCGAACCGTCCGCAGGGCACCGCTCCAGCCAGTCGCCGCCCGGGGCGATGACTCCGGACGGTGCCGTCGCGCTGTGCTGCGTCGGCACCGAGAAGCTGACCCAGTAGCTGTTGGCCGCAGCGTGGCCCTGGGCCTGGACGGCGGCGTTGCCCGGGGAGACGCCGGTCGTGGAGAACAGGACGCAGTCGACGTCCAGTTTCTCGTACTCGGCGAACAACTCCGGATAGTGGATCTCCATGCCGAGCAGGCAGCCGAAGCGCACACCGTCGACGTCGAAGGTCACTGGCGAGCTGCCCGGCGAGTACAGGTACGAGACCTTCGTGTTCGACAGCAGGCGCTCGTCGTACCGCGTGACCACCTCGCCTCGATCGGAGATGACGTAGAGGCTGTTGTGCGGGCGGTTCGGCTCGCCCAGGCGGTGCACCGAGGCGATCACCGTCCACAGCCGCAGCTCACGTGCCGACTTGGCGATCGAGGCCAACTCCGCTTGCAGGACCGGCCACTGGCACCGCTCCCAGTCCGCCGGACCGACCGCGTCCGGGCTGTCGACGGACATCACGAGCTTGTGGGGAGAGCAGATCGCGCCTTCCGGGAAGTGCACGATCCTCGCGCCCCGAGCACTCGCCTCACGCATCAGAGCACGGACCTGACGGCCGCTCTCGCGCAGCGCGTCCACATCGCGGGGGTCCTCGCGGACGGGGGTCTGCGCGACGGCGAGCCGGACGCGCTTGGGGTTCGCTGCTGCCGGCCTGACGTCCGTGACGTCCGTGACGTCTCCCGAAGGAGTCGGACGGAAGTGCCGGAGGGCGGAGGTGTAGGACTCGCCGGTCTTGGCGGCACGGGCGCGCACCTGGCGCTTGAAGTTGCTGTGGGCTGTCATAGCGGCCTTCCACGCCTTGAGCGACGGCTCCCCAGCAACCTCGCCCGAGGCGATCGGGCTGCGACAGCGACCTGAGACGGCTGGTCCCTTTGCCTCCGCTGGGAGACCGTGCTGGGGACGGTCGCGGGAGGTTCGGCGTAGGCCACGCAGTCCGTCATCATGCCGTCGCCCACGGGCTCCGTCAACCTCCCTCGACTTCCGTCAACCTGTCCGGCGCGCCGTCGAATTCAACCGACCCGCGCCCGGAAGACCTGCGGACGGCCGGCTCCGAAGTGACGACCCGGCACTTGCGATCGGCAACTCGGGCCGACCGGCAAAACGGTGGGCGGCGTCGCGACGCCAGGACGGTCGCCCGGTCGGCTCGCGAAGTCCGTCGGGAGTTGACGCGGGAGTCCGCGTCATGCCGCGTAGGGGCCGGAGATCTGGTGTCGTGCGGCACTGTCGGCATTGCCGTGCCATGTCAGGGATGCGCGCTTCCCGGCCGGACGGCATGCGCCTGACGTTCACGCCGACCTGGCCTGCCCGTCGCAGTCGGCATCCTCCGCGCAGGCTGCGGCCAGGTCGTCCAGCGACAGGTCCAGCGCGTAGGCCAGGGCCGCCACGGTGAAGAAGGCCGGGGTCGGGGCCCGGCCGGTCTCGATCTTGCGGAGTGTCTCTGCGGACACCCCGGCCGCCGCTGCCACGTCCACCATGCTGCGGTCGCCGCGAGCCTGGCGGAGCAGAGCGCCGAAGCGCTCTCCGCGTTGCCGCTCCTGCGGACTCAAAGGAACTCTCACCATACCCGTGATACTAATACCGGTATAAGTATTGGACAGCGACGCATCGCAGAGGAGTCACGACACATGGTGGAGATCAAGACCGACATGGCACTGGAGACGATGCGAGAAGCCGGGCGGGTCGTGGCCCACGCACTCGCTGCCGCCCGCGAAGCGGCAGCCGTGGGGGTCCGCCTGCGCGAGCTCGACGAAGCCGCCCGCACCGTCCTGACCAAGGCCGGGGCGCACTCTCCGTTCCTGGGCTACCAGCCCTCCTTCGCCCCCGTCCCCTTCCCCGCCGTGATCTGCGCCTCCGTCAACGACGCCGTCGCGCACGGCATCCCCGACGGCTACCGCCTGCGCGACGGCGACCTGGTCAGCATCGACTGCGGAGCCGAACTCGACGGCTGGACCGGCGACGCCGCGATCAGCTTCACCGTCGGCACCCCCCGCCCCGCCGATCTGGACCTCATCGCCGCCACCCAGCGGGCGCTGGACGCCGGCATCGCCGCCGCCACCGTCGGCCACCGCATCGGAGACATCTCCCATGCCATCGGCACGGTCGCCCGCAAGGCAGCGTGCGGCATGCCGGCCGACTTCGGCGGCCACGGCATCGGCCGCCAGATGCACGAAGACCCCCACGTCCCCAACCACGGACGCCCCGGCCGAGGGTTCCCCCTGCGCCACGGCCTCACCCTCGCCATCGAACCCATGCTGATGGCCGGAGGACGCAACGACTACTACACCGACCCCGACGGATGGACCCTGCGCACGATCGACGGCAGCCGAGCCGCCCACATCGAGCACACCGTCGCCATCACCGACGACGGCCCCCGCATCCTCACCCTGCCCTGACCTCGAATCCGCTCACACCCGGTAGCCGCGCCGCCTGCTCCGCACTTCTGCCACCCGGCCCGAATGGCTTCCGAGGACTTCGAGGCTTCCGAAGCCGACCGCCAGGACCGGCCGTCGACGGCCCCGGACAGCTGTCGGCGACCGCCCCGCCCGCAGCGCAGACGAACGGGCGGCGTTCCCTCGAAAGGAGGGCGCCGCCCGCGTATGTCCGTACGAGAGCCGTGCGGGGTGCTGGGCGTCAGTTGTCGAGTTCGCCGACGTGGTGGACGCGGACGAGGTTGGTGGAGCCGGCCAGGCCGGGGGGTGAGCCGGCCGTGATGACGACGATGTCGCCCTTCTGGCAGCGGCCAAGACTGAGCAGCTGGGAGTCGACCTGGGCGACCAGTTCGTCGGTGGTGGGGGCGAACGGGCCGAGGAAGGTCTCGACGCCCCAGGTGACGGCGAGTTGGCTGCGGACGGCCGGCTCGTAGGTGAAGGCGAGGACGGGGATGGGCGAGCGGTAGCGGGTCAGCCGGCGGGCGGTGTCGCCGCTCTGGGTGAAGGCGACCAGGTACTTGGCGTTCAGGAAGTCGCCGATCTCGGCGGCCGCGCGGGCGACCGCGCCGCCCTGGGTGCGGGGCTTGTTGCGCTCGGTGAGCGGGGGGAGGCCGGCCGCGAGGACGTCCTCCTCGACGGCCTCGATGATGCGGCCCATGGTGCGGACGGTCTCGACGGGGTACTTGCCCACCGAGGTCTCGCCGGAGAGCATCAGCGCGTCGGTGCCGTCGAGGACGGCGTTGGCCACGTCGGACGCCTCCGCCCTGGTCGGCCGGGAGGCGTTGATCATCGAGTCGAGCATCTGGGTGGCGACGATGACCGGCTTGGCGTTGCGCTTGGCGAGCTTGATGGCCCGCTTCTGCACCAGCGGGACCTGCTCCAGCGGCATTTCGACGCCGAGGTCGCCACGGGCGACCATGATGCCGTCGAAGGCTTCCACGATGGATTCGAGGTTGTCGACGGCCTGCGGCTTCTCGATCTTGGCGATGACCGGGAGGTAACGGTTCTCCTCGGCCATGATGCGGTGGACGTCCTCGATGTCCTTGCCGCTGCGGACGAAGGAGAGGGCGATCAGGTCGGCACCGGTCCGCAGGGCCCAGCGCAGGTCGGCGACGTCTTTGTCGCTGAGCGCGGGGACCGAGACGGCGACGCCGGGGAGGTTGAGGCCCTTGTGGTCGGAGATCAGGCCGCCTTCGATGACGATGCAGTGCACGCGTCCGCCGTCGACGTGGGTGACTTCGAGGCAGACCCGGCCGTCGTCGATGAGGATGCGCTCGCCGCGGGAGACGTCCGCCGCGAGGCCCTTGTAGGTGGTGCCGCAGATGTCGCGGTCACCGACCACACCGTCCTCGACGGAGATGGTGAACTCGTCGCCGCGTTCAAGGAGTACCGGCCCGTCGGCGAAGGTGTCGAGTCGGATCTTCGGACCTTGGAGGTCGACCAGGACGCCCACGCTGCGGCCGGTCTCGTCGGAGGCCTTGCGGACGCGGCGGTAGCGTTCCTCGTGCTCCAGCTGGGAGCCGTGGCTGAGGTTGAATCGGGCGATGTCCATGCCGGCGTCGACCAGGGCCTTGATCTGGTCGAACGAGTCGGCGGCGGGCCCGAGGGTACAGACGATTTTTGCTCGGCGCATAGTCACGAGCGTAGGCATTACCGGTGCGTAACAACGACGTTCCAGTGGTCCGCCCGGTGGCAGTTGGCGAACGATTCGGTGAACGGGCTGACACGGTGTGACTTCGACTTCTGCGAGGTCGAGTTGGAGCGCCGTGCCGATCCGGGGCCGGGCGGTGGGCCTCCCCGGCATCGGCACGGACCACCGGGACATCAGCACTTCGAGTGATGGAGAGCGGTGACGTTGACTCACACTCGCGTCACCTGCGGGTCTTCCAGTACTCACTTGTTGGAAACCTTCGGGGGCTGTTCGCCGACCGGATTCTTGTGCAGACTTCTACGCGCGTCACTAGTACTTGCTGACGGTCCGTCTTCTTGCCCCACGTTGGAGTCGTCCATGCCCTTGAATCGTCGTGACTTCGTCACCCGCTCGGCCGCCACCGCAGCCGGCGCCGCCATGGTCGGCGGCCTGCCGGTGATCACCGCCACCCCGGCGGCAGCGGCCGAGGTGGCCCCCGAGTGCCACCAGCCCCCGCAGAAGCAGACGTTCACCGTGATGGGCACCACCGACCTGCACGGCCGGGTGCTGAACTGGGACTACTTCACCGACGCCGTCTACGCCGACAAGGCGCACAACGACGTCGGCCTCGCCAAGATCTCCACCCTGGTGAACCGGATCCGCGCCGAGAAGGGCCGCTGCCACACCCTGCTGATCGACGCGGGTGACATCATCCAGGGCACCCAACTGACGTACTACTACGCCCGGGTGGAGCCGATCACGGCCAAGCAGCACGCACCGAAGCACCCGATGGCGCTGGCCATGAACGCCATCGGCTACGACGCCGCCGCGCTCGGCAACCACGAGTTCAACTACGGCATCCCGACCGTCCGGGCCTTCGAGGAGCAGCTGAACTTCCCGCTGCTGGGCGCGAACGCGCTGCACGCGAAGGACGAGAAGCCGGCCTTCCAGCCGTACGTGATCAAGGAGCTGCACCTCGGGCACGGCCGTCCGGTGCGGGTGGGCATCCTGGGTCTGACCAACCCGGGCATCGCGATCTGGGACAAGGCGAACGTCGCGGGGCAGATGATCTTCCCGGGCATCGTCGAGATGGCGAAGAAGTACGTGCCCCGGATGAAGGCCGCCGGTGCGGACATCATCGTGGTGTCGGCGCACTCTGGCATCGACGAGCCGACCACGTACGGGGACCAGCTGCCCTACCCGGAGGACGCCTCGGGTGAGATGGCGGAGACCGTGCCGGGCATCGACGCGGTGCTGGTGGGCCACACCCACAAGGAGGTGCCGCAGCGGCTGATCGTCAACAAGCAGACCGGGAAGACGGTGGTCCTCTCCGAGCCGCTCTGCTGGGGCCAGCGGCTCTCCTGCTTCGACTTCGAGGTGGAGTTCGACAAGGGCGGGTGGCATGTCACGTCGCTCTCCGCGCGGGTGTTGAACTCCAACACCGTGCCGGAGGACCCGAAGATCGTGAAGCTGCTGACCGAGCAGCACAAGAAGGTCGTCAAGTACGTCAACCAGCCGATCGGCACCTGCAAGGTGGCCCTGTCGATCGCCGAGGCGCCGTACAAGGACGTGCCGATCATCGACCTGATCGGGCGGATCCAGGCGGACACCGTGAAGGCGGCGCTGGCCCCGACCCAGTACGCCAAGCTGCCGGTGCTGGCCCAGGCGGCGCCGTTCAACCGCACGGCGCTGATCCCGGCGGGGACGGTGAAGCTGCGGGACGCGGCCGGCCTGTACATCTACGAGAACACCCTGGAGGCCCGCATTCTGACGGGTAGTCAGATAAAGGACTACCTGGAGTACTCGGCCCGGTACTTCGCCCAGCTGGCGGTGGGTGCGCCCGTCAACCTCGACACGCTCACCAACCAGCAGAACACGCCGGACTACAACTACGACTCGATCTACGGGATTTCGTACGACATCGACCTCACCCAGCCGGTCGGCTCGCGGATCGTCAAGCTGTCGTACGCCGGCAAGCCGATCGACCCGGCGGGGCAGTTCGTACTCGCGGTGAACAACTACCGGGCCAACGGCGGCGGCAACTTCCCGCACGTCGCGACGGCGCCGAAGGTGTGGGCGAACTCGGACGAGATCCGCAACACCATGATCGCCTGGGTGAAGGCGAAGGGCGTCATCGACCCGAAGGACTTCGCCGCCGTGAACTGGCGCCTGGTGCGCAAGGGTGTGCCGCTGTTCTAATCCCTGGAGGGTGTGTGGAAACCGGTCGGCGGCACTGTGCGTCACAGTGCCGCCGATCCGGCGTTCCCGGCTCAGAGCGCGAAGCGACCGACGGCGACGAGGACGGCCAGCACGAGCAGCACG
The DNA here is from genome assembly GCF_029894335.1 of Kitasatospora sp. MAP5-34. Lineage (GTDB taxonomy): Bacteria > Actinomycetota > Actinomycetes > Streptomycetales > Streptomycetaceae > Kitasatospora. The sequence goes on from NZ_JARXZC010000020.1 coordinate 46,062, forward strand.
GCGTTCACCGGCAGTGTCTTGCGCTCACCTCGCTGCAGGTGGAGCCGGGCGGCGAGGACCTGGACTATCGCCAGCCCGACGGCGGCGAGCGGGGCGAGCAGCGGGGCGATGCCGGTCGCCTGCGGCAGGACGAGCCCGAGGGCGCCGAGCAACTCGATGACGCCGATGACCCGGACCGGGACTGGGTAGTCGGCCGTCCAGGCGAACTGCGGGTCGGCGAGCAGCTTCTCGCGGGGCTGGGCGGCCTTGTGCAGCCCGGCGAGGAGGTAGGCGGCGGCCTGGAGGCCGGCGGCGATCCAGAGGGCGAGGTTCACGGCGGGATCCTTCGGGGCTCGATGGTTACCATTAGTGCGTAACGGCATGATGCGTGACTTTCACGACCCCCACAAAAGGCACACGGGTGTGCGCCACGAACACGGAGGTGCCTGATGGCCGGTACGAGCATCGCGGAGCCGTCGGCCTGCCCGGACCAGCCCGAGGGGCGGGCGATCCGTGAACTGCTGGACCGGGTCGGCGACAAGTGGAGCCTGCTGGTGATCGGCTCACTGCAGTGCGGTCCGCTCCGGTTCGGCGCGATCCAGCAGGAGGTGGACGGCATCTCGCAGCGGATGCTGACCCTGACCCTGCGCCGCCTGGAGCGGGACGGGCTGGCCACCCGGACCGCGTACGCCGAGGTGCCGCCCCGGGTGGAGTACGAGCTGACCGACCTCGGCCGCACCCTGATGGCGCCGGTGCTGGCGCTGGCGGAGTGGGCGAAGCGGAGCTATCCGCAGATCGACGCCAACCGGGCGCGGTTCGACGCCCGGGCCTGAATCGGTTTGCCCCCGCCTACCGTTCGAGCCGGAGCAGCACGGGGACGGCGGCGAGGCTGAGCGCCGCGAGGAAGAGCCACGGGCAGGGGGCGCCGTAGCCGAGCAGCAGGGTGAGCAGGGCGGGGGCGGTCGTCTGGCCGACCGTCCAGGAGAGTTGGTAGACCGCCAGGTAGCGGCCACGCAGGCCGGGGTCGGCGAGGCGGACGCTGAGTTCCTCCCGGTACGGGGTCGCGACCGTCTCGGCGGCGTTGTAGACCAGCATCGCGGCGTACAGGCCCGCCGTGACGGCCCAGGCGGGGGCTGCGGAGAGCGCGGCGAAGAGGCCGAAGGCGAGCGCGTTGAGCAGCGATCCGGCGGCGATGACCCGGGTGGGGCGGTACTTGGCGAGCCTGCGGGCGACGGCGGTCTGGGTGAGGGCGACCTGTGCGCAGTTCAGCAGCAGCAGTGAGCCGGCCATCCAGGCCTGTCGGTGCAGGCCGTCGGTGAGGTAGATGGCGAGCAGCAGGCTGAGCACGAGCGAGGCGAAGACGAAGCTCAGGTTGACGGTGACCAGCAGCAGGTAGCGCCGGTCGTGCAGGACGGTGCGGTAGCTGCCCTCGACTGCCGTACGGTTGACGGGAGTTCGGGCGGGGTGGGTGGGGCGCCAGGTGGCGAGCAGGGCGGCGGCGAGGGCGTAGCTGGCGGCGTTGGCGAGCACCGTGATCCGCAGTCCGCCGGTGCCGCCGGTCGCGAGCAGTACGGCGCCCAGCGCGCCGCCGGCGGCGAGGCCGGCGTTGCGCAGTGAGCCGATCAGGGCGAACCAGCGCGGGCGGTCCGGTTCTTCGGCGGCGAGCACCACCAGGCCGGTGCTGGCGGTCCAGTAGGCGGCGGCACCGATCTGGGCGAGGGCGACGACCGTAACGATCTGCCAGACCTGCCCGGCGGCGAGGAAGCCGGTGTACGCGAGGGCGGAGATCAGGTTGGCACCGGCCGCGACCCGTCGGGCGTCGAAGCGGTCGATGACCGGTCCGACGAGCAGTGCGGTGGGCAGGGCGAGCAGTCGGCCGAGGCTGATCGCGGCGCCGACGGCGGGCAGGGTGAGCGTGGTGGTGCGGGCGAACCAGACGACGGTGAAGGCGAGCAGTAGTCCGCTGCCGAGGCTGTCGATCAGGTGTGCGCCGATGAGGTTACGCTGACCGGCGGCCCTCGGAGGTGTGCGGCGGCGCAGGTCAGGGGTCATGGTGGTCATGGCCTGATCCTCGGGCGGTACCCCGGTGGGGCCCAGAGATTTCGTCCTGATCGAATCCTGGAGGGTCGAATCCTGGAACGGGAGGGTGGAGGAGCGTGCTCACGCTGGAGTTCTCGGCTCAGGATCTGGCGGTGACGCGGTTCGCCTCTTCGCCGTTGTGGGAGATCACCAACAGTGTGCAGGTGCTGAAGGAGCCGGGCGAGCACGCGGTCCACCTGCCGTGGGTACGGTCGGCGCGGGGGCGGCTGCGCGGGGTGGGGTTCGAGCTACTGTCACAGCTGGTCCCGATCCCGACGGTGCACACCCCGGACTTCCTCACGCCGGTGCCGGTGGGTTCCGCGCCCGGGATCAGGGCGGAGCTGGATCAGCTGCTGGCCACCGATCCGGCCCAGGTGGTGGTCGATCTGGACCGGTACCAGGGTGAACTACCGCCGCTGGTGGCCGAGTTCCGGTCCGATCCGGAGGCGGGGCTGGTGCGCCTGGCGGCGGAGGTGCTGGCGTACTGGGACGCCGCCGTCGCTCCGTTCTGGCCGCGCATCCAGCGACTGGTGGAGGGCGAGATCCTGTACCGGGCGCGGCAGATGGCGACGGGCGGTCCTGCCTCGCTCTTCAGCGACCTGCATCCGAGGGTGAGTTGGGAACGCGGCACGCTGCGGGTGGCGCACCGCTGGTTCCGGGCGGAGCGGAGTCTGGACGGCGAGCGCGGGCTGGTCCTGGTGCCGTCGGTGTTCGCCTGGCCGGGCGTGTACTCGCAGACCGATCCGCCGCACCAGCCGGGTCTGATCTACCCGCCGCGCGGGGTCGCGACGCTCTGGGAGCGGGCTACGCCCGTGCCGGACGGCCTGGCCGGCGTCCTCGGCCGGGCCCGGGCCCTGCTGCTGGCCGAGCTGGACTCCCCCGCCTCGACCACGGAACTCGCCCTCCGTACGGGCCTGTCGGCGCCGAACGTCTCGCACCACCTGTCGGCGCTGAGCGGTGCGGGGCTGGTGTCCCGGCACCGGGCGGGCCGGGCGGTGCTGTATCTGCGCACCGCCCTGACCGATGCCCTGCTGGCGGGCTGCGCCGCGCCGGACGCCTGAGGCTCCGGGCGCGGCCTCGACGGCGGCCGGCCAGGCCAGCAACTCCGTTACTGCAGAACACTTCTGACCATTGCTCAGTACTCCTGGTGCAGTGCGCCACGCCTGGATCGATCGTCTGACACGAATGAGTGAGACGTTTATCTTGCACACTTGTCCAACTCTCCCCTATGGTCGTCGTACCGGCCGGGAACGCCCGCCGGCACCACGGGGAGGCAGTCATGAGCAGCACCGCCAAGCACGTCCTGGTCTCCGGCGCGAGCATCGCCGGGCCCGCCCTCGCCCACTGGCTGACCAGGTACGGCTACCGGGTGACGGTGGTCGAGAAGGCTCCCGCACTCCGCGAGGGCGGCTTCAACGTGGACTTCCGGGGGCACGTGCACCTGGCGGTGCTGGAGCGGATGGGCGTACTCGACGAGATCCGCGCCCAGCAGACCAACATGGGTGACATGGTGCTGGTCGACGAGCAGAACCGGCCGCAGGCCACGCTGCCGTCCTCGTTCATGGCGGGCGACGTCGAGATCGAACGCGGAAAGCTCAGCCGGATCCTCTACGGCCGGACCAAGGACAGCGCCGAGTACGTCTTCGGCGACTCGATCGCCTCGCTCACCGAGACCGCCGACGGCGTGCAGGTGACCTTCGACCGGGGCGAGCCGCGCACCTTCGACCTGGTGGTGGGCGCGGACGGCCTGCACTCCAACGTTCGGCGGCTGGCCTTCGGCGACGAGGCCGAGTACGTCCACCACCTCGGCTACTACGTGGCCGGCGGTTACAGCGTGCCCAACCGGCTCGGCCTGGAGCGCGAGGGGCGGGTCTTCAGCGTGCCGGGGCACAGCGCGATGCTGACCAGCGTCGAGCCGGAGACCGCCGGCGCGGGCTTCATCTTCGCCGCCGGTCAACTGACGTACGACCGGCACGACATCGACGAGCAGAAGCGGATCGTCGCCGAGCGCTACGCCGGTATCGGCTGGGAGGTCCCCGGGCTGCTGACCGCGATGTGGGAGTCACCCGACTTCTACTTCGACGCCATCTCCCAGGTGCGGATGGACAGTTGGTCCTCGGGCCGGGTGGTACTGCTCGGTGACGCCGGGTACGGCGCGACCATGGGCGGCCTGGGCACCGGGCTCGCGGTGGTCTGCTCGTACGTCCTGGCGGGCGAGTTGGCGCGGGCCGACGGCGACCACCGGGTCGCCTTCGCCCGCTACGAGCAGGCGATCCGCAAGTACGCCAGGGGCTGCCAGAAGCTCGCGGAGGGCGCCGGGCCGTTCCTGGCTCCACAGACCAAAGCGCAGATCCGGCAGCGCAACCTCGGCTACCGGATGCTCTCCTCCCGCTTCATGGCAGGCGTTTTCAGCCGGATGACCACCAAGGCCGCCAGCGCGATCACCCTGGCCGACTACCCGGCCTAGCGGGATGGGCCACCCCAGGAGCGCGGGGCTCTGCTTGATGAAACGCGTGCGCGAAACCGGAAGGCAACAGGCCCGCAGCCCTCCGACCTCGCGCAGCCGCCGCCTCAGCGAGCGAGCCCGGCGCCCCGGGCCCCGCGTGGGCGGGTGAGGGTGAAGCGGTCGACGGGGACGAGGTCGCCGTACGGGCCGGTGACGGCGTAGTAGGTGACCGTGATGGTGGTGTCGCCGCCGCGCTCGCCGGGGTCGACCTCGAAGGCCGCGAAGCCGTAGGAGTGGTCGCCGTCCCGGAAGGCGGACCAGGGGGCGTCCTCGACGACGTACAGCGGCGGGCGCTTGCCGGTGGCCGGGTCGACGGGCCCGACGCCGGTGATGACCCGGCACTTCTCGGGGCTGTAGAAGAGGTGGTTGGACGGCGCGGAGGTGCCGCCGCCGCCGATGACCATGTGGACGGTGCCCTTGGTGGTGTCGATCAGCTCGGTATCGGTGGCGACCGGGATCGGGGTGCGGGTGTCGGTGGGCTGCTGGCCCCGGATCGGGTGCGAGCGTTCGTAGTGGTGCTCGTGGCCGCAGACCACCAGGTCCACGCCGTAGCGGTCGAACAGCGGCACCCAGGTCTCGCGGATGCCGAGGTCGGCGCCGTTGAACTTGTCGGCAGTGGAGATCACCACCTGGTGCATGCAGACCACGATCCAGTCGATGTCCGGATCGGCATCGGCAGCCGCCAACTCGCTTTCCAGCCAACGCTGCTGGGCGCCTCCCGAGTAGCCGTGCACGTAGGAGCTGCCGGCGTCCTGGTAGGCGATGTCGTCGTTGTTGAGGCTGATGACCCGGACCGCGCCCGCCGTGAACGAGTACCACAGGCCGCCGAGTTGCTCGTCCGCACCGGCCTCCGGCACGCTGAAGTACGCCTGGTACGCGCCGTATCCGACCGGTCCGTTGCCGAGCTCGTTCTCGTGGTTGCCCGCTGCGGGCATCCAGGGGCGGTGCCGGGCGGAGCGGGAGTTGTTCTCGAACCAGTCCGACCAGGTGCGGACCCGGTCGGTGGACAGGTTGGCGTAGCAGAGGTCGCCGTTGACCAGGTGGAAGAGCGGGGCGATGCGTTCGACACCGGCCGTGGTGTCCCCGGCCGCCGGGCTGCCGAGGTTGTCGTTTACGTAGCCCGTGCTGGTGAGCTTGCCCAGTGTCGGCGTGCCCTGGTCCCCGAAGCTGGTGAAGGTGAAGGCGCCCCGGCCGCGCGGAGCGGTGCGCAGCGTCCCGAGCTCGGGGGTCACGCCGTCGTGCAGGGCGGCGTAGACGTAGTCGGTGTCCGGGTGCAGGCCGGTCAGCCGGGCGTGGTGCACCTGGACCTCGGTACCGGACTTGGCGTCGCGATAAGTAGTGGTCTGCGCCTGCACGGCGCGGCCGAAGCCGCCCTGCGAAGTTCCGTACCTGACCCGGGGGTTGGAGACCGAGGTGGTGGTGTGCCAGGAGACGACGGCCTCGCGGGAGGCGTCCGAACCGAACTGCAGGTGCAGGCCGGCCACCCTTGGGGCACCCGACCGGCCCGGCCGCTCCCAGAGCAGCGGACTGGCCGCTGCCGCCGGAGCGGCCGCGACACCGGCCAGTCCGATCCCGGTGGCGCCGGCGATGAGACCGCGCCTGCTGACAGTGGGACGCTCAGCGGAATTCGAAGCACTCATGGCCCGTCAGCCTGCCGCCCGGAAGGTGAACGGCGCCAGAGCTTTGACGTGAACAAGCTTCTCCAGTCAGCCAGTTGCCCGACGGTTACGCCGTCAGAACGGGAACCTGCTGCGCTCGTGCTGGATGGAGATCCACTTCAGCGTGGTGAACGCCTCCACCGTCGCGTCGCCGTTGAGGCGGCCGACACCGGAACTCTTCTCCCCGCCGAAGGGGACGATCGGCTCGTCGTGGATCGTGCCGTCGTTGATGTGGATCATGCCGGTCTCGATCTGCTGGGCCAGCCGCACGCCGCGCTCGATGCTGCCGGTGTGGACGGCGCCGCTGAGGCCGAACGGGGTGTCGTTGGCCAGCCGGACGGCCTCGTCCTCGCCGTCGAAGGGGACCAGCAGCACCACCGGGCCGAAGATCTCCCGGTGCAGGATGGGTGCGTCCTCGGCCAGGCCGGTGAGCACCACCGGGTCCATCAGCGTGCCGACCGTGGCGCCGCGCAGCAGGACGATGGCGCCGTCCGCCACGGCCGCGTCGACCTGCGCGGTGATGGCGTCGGCCTGGGCGGTGTTGATCAGCGGGCCGATCTGGGTCTCCGGGTCCTGCGGGTCGCCGACCTTCAGCGAGGCCGTCTTGCGGACGAACTTCTCGGTGAACTCCGCCAGCACCTTGACGTCGACCAGCACCCGGTTGGCGGCCATGCAGACCTGGCCCTGGTGGGCGAAGCGGCTGAACACGGCGGCGTCCACGGCGTAGTCGAGGTCGGCGTCGTCCAGCACGATCAGGGCGCTGTTGCCGCCGAGTTCGAGTACGGTCCGCTTGAAGTGCCCGGCGGCCACCTGGGCGACGTGCCGGCCGACCTGGTCCGAGCCGGTGAAGGCGATCACCTTGGGCACCGGGTGCTCGATGAAGGCATCACCGATCTCCGCGATGTCGGTGAGCACCACGTTGAGCACGCCAGCCGGCAGGCCGGCCTCCTCGAAGATCTTCGCGATCAGCGTGCCGCCGGTGATCGGGGCGTCCTGGTGCGGCTTGAGGACCACGCCGTTGCCGAGTGCCAGCGCAGGCGCGACGGCCTTGAGCGACAGGAACAGCGGGAAGTTGAACGGGCTGATCACGCCGACCACGCCGACCGGGAGCCGGTAGAGTCGGTTCTCCTTGCCGTCCACCGGCGAGGGCAGGATCCGGCCCTCGGCGCGGAGGGCTATCTGCATCGCCTCGCGCAGCGCGTCCTTGGTGAGCGACAGCTCGAAGGCGGCCTTGAGCGCGGTGCCGCCGAGCTCGGCGATGATCGTCTCGGTGATCTCCTGCTCGCGCTCCTCGATGATCCGGATCGCCCGCTCGAAGACCAGCCGGCGGGCGTACGGGTTGAGCTTCCCCCAGGGCTTCTGCGCGCGCTCCGCCGCCCGGTACGCCTGGTCGACCTCCTCGACGGTGGCGATGGTGATCGAGGCCAGCTTCTCGCCGCTGTACGGGTTCAGGTCGACGATGTCCCAGCGACCGCTGCCCGGCCGCCACTCACCATCGATGTACTGCAGTGACAGTTCCGAGAAGTAGGACATCTGATCCCTTTCACCGAGGGGACGAGCACCCCTACAAGTTGACGGATCATCATCGTACTTATCTGTTAAAGCTCCTGGAGGGCCGACTCGAGAAGTGTCAGGGTCCGATCCGGCGGCAGGCTCTCTTCCCGGAGCCGCTCCATGGCCGTGGTGTACTCGGCGACCTCGGCCGGCTTGTCGAGGTAGAGCGCGGTGGTGAACTGCTCCAGGTAGACCAGATCGTGCAGGTCGGGCCCGGGGAAGCCCAGGACCGAGAAGGCGCCGCTCTGCGCGGCGAGCCCGTCCGTACCCAGCGGCATGACCTGCAGCGTCAGCCGGGGCAGCGCGGACAGCTCGATCAGACGGCGGAGCTGGTGGCGCATCACCTCGGGCCCGCCGCAGAGCCGGCGCAGCGCAGCCTCGTCCACGATGGCCAGGATCTCGGGGCCGTCGGCGCCGAGCAGCAGGTGCTGACGTCGCAGCCGGACGGCGACCCGGCGCTCGATCTCCTCGGGCGGCGCGGCGGAGTTGCCGAGCAGGATCACGGCGCGGGCGTAGTCCTCGGTCTGCAGCAGCCCGTGGATGAACTGGGCCTCGTAGCTGCTGATCGTCCGGGCGGACTCCTCCAGCCCCAGGTAGGTCTGGAACCAGGGCGGCACCACGTCGCTGTAACCGTGCCACCAGGCAGGGGTGTTGGTCTCACCGACCAGGTCGAGCAGGGCAGCCCGCTCGGCCTCGTCGTCGACGCCGTAAAGGGTGAGCAGGTCGGCGACATCGCGCTGTTTGAAACCGACCCGGCCGAGTTCCATCCGGCTGATCTTCGATTCGGAACCCCGGATCGAGTAGCCGGCGTCCTCTCTGGACACCCCTCTCGCCTCCCGGAGGCGGCGCAACTGGGAACCGAGCTGCATACGCCGCGCGGTCGCGCCGGTACCCGCCTGCACGCCGGTCATTCGTATCAGCCTCCGCCTGTGGTCCGTGCTCCGCCCCGGGCGAAGTCTGCCAGTTCCGGCCTCCGCCGGACCAGCAAACGGTCCCGTTACCGGCGGACTGTCAGAAACCGCACAGCTTGGGCACCGGGCCCGGGCCCGAGGGGAAACACGGAACGGCGCCTGCCCCCAACTTGGTCGGGGAGGGGGCAGGCGCCGAAGGACCGCATTGGCCCGGCAGCTCTGGCGGGTCGGCGGGTGGAGCAGCCGGACGGGGAACATCCGGCGGTAATGGGTGAGGGATTTTTCAGCCACCCCGAGGGTCAGCCACCTCAAGGGGCGGTCAGACCACCAGGGGGCGGTCGGTGGGGCGGATCGGTGCGGGCAGGGCGGTCTTGCCACCCAGGTACTTGTCCACGGCGGCGGCCGCGGACCGGCCCTCGGCGATGGCCCAGACGATCAGCGACTGGCCGCGCCCGGCGTCACCGCAGACGTACACGCCATCGACACTGGTGGCGAACGCTGCGTCCCGGTCGATATTACCCCGGGCGTCGAGTTCGACGCCCAGCTGCTCGACCAGGCCGTTCCGGACGTCGGTGCCGGTGAAGCCCATCGCCAGGGTGACCAGCTGCGCCGGGATCGAGCGCTCGGTGCCCTCGATCGGCTGGAACCGGCCGTCCTTGAACTCGACCTCGACGAGGTGGAGTTCCGAGACGTTGCCGTCCTCGTCGCCGGTGAAGTGGGTGGTGTTGACCGCGTAGACGCGCTCACCGCCCTCCTCGTGCGCCGAGGTGACCTTGTACGTCATCGGCATGGTCGGCCAGGGCTGGTGTCCGGGGCGCTCGTCGCTCGGGCGCGGCATGATCTCCAGCTGGGTGACCGAGGCCGCGCCCTGCCGCAGGGCCGTGCCGAGGCAGTCGGCGCCGGTGTCGCCGCCGCCGATGACGATGACGTGCTTGCCCTTGGCGCTGATGGGGGGCTCGACGAAGTCGCCCTCCTGCACCTTGTTGGCCAGCGGCAGGTACTCCATCGCCTGGTGGATGCCCTTGAACTCCCGGCCGGGGACGGGCAGGTCACGGGCGGTCGTCGCACCGGCCGCCAGCACCACCGCGTCGAAGCGCTCCCGCAGCTGCTGCCCGGTGATGTCCTCGCCGACGTGCACGCCGGTACGGAAGCGGGTGCCCTCCGCGCGCATCTGCTCGATGCGGCGGTTGATGTGGCGCTTCTCCATCTTGAACTCGGGGATGCCGTAGCGCAGCAGGCCGCCGATCCGGTCGGCGCGCTCGTACACCACCACGGTGTGCCCGGCCCGGGTGAGCTGCTGGGCGACGGCGAGCCCGGCGGGGCCGGAGCCGACGACGGCGACGGTCTTGCCGGAGAGGCGCTCGGGGATCTGCGGGGTGACCCCGCCACGGTCCCATGCCTTGTCGATGATGGTGACCTCGACGTTCTTGATGGTCACCGCGTCCTGGTTGATCCCCAGCACGCACGCGGACTCGCAGGGAGCCGGGCAGAGGCGGCCGGTGAACTCCGGGAAGTTGTTGGTCGCGTGCAGCCGCTCGATCGCGCCGGTCCAGTCCTCCCGGTAGGAGAGGTCGTTCCACTCGGGGATCAGGTTCCCGAGCGGGCAGCCGTTGTGGCAGAACGGGATGCCGCAGTCCATGCAGCGGCCGGCCTGCTTGGTGATGATCGGCAGCAGACTGCGTTCGACGTAGACCTCGTTCCAGTCACGAAGCCGGACATCGACCGGTCGCCGCTCGGCGAGCTGCTTGGGCGTGGTCAGGAAGCCCTTCGGGTCAGCCACGTGCCGCCTCCATCATCTTGCGAGTGGTCTCGGACTCGGAGAGCCCGTCGCGCTCAGCGGCATCCTTGGCGGCGAGCACAGCCTTGTAGTCGGTCGGCATGATCTTGGTGAAGCGGGAGACCCCGCTGCCCCAGTCGGCCAGGAGCGCGGCGGCGACGGTGGAGCCGGTCTCCTCGTAGTGCTGCTGCACCGTCTGGCGCAGCCATTCGCGGTCGGCGGCGGTCGGGGCCTCGATGCCCACCATGCCGTCGTTCACGTTCGCGGGGCGCAGGTCCAGGACGTACGCGATACCGCCGGACATGCCCGCTGCCAGGTTACGCCCGGTCTCGCCGAGGACGACGACCCGGCCGCCGGTCATGTACTCCAGGCCGTGGTCGCCCACGCCCTCGACGACCAGGGTGGCACCGGAGTTACGGACGGCGAAACGCTCACCGGCCTTGCCGCGCAGGTGGATCCGGCCGCTGGTGGCGCCGTACCCGATGGTGTTGCCCGCGATCACGTGGTGCTGGGCGTCGGCGCCGATGGCGGCCGCCTCCCGCGCCGGGCGGACGATGACCACCCCGCCGGAGAGACCCTTGCCGACGTAGTCGTTGGCGTCGCCCTCCAGCCGCAGCGTGATGCCGCGCGGCAGGAAGGCGCCGAAGGACTGGCCGGCGCTGCCGGTGAAGGTGACGTCGATCGTCCCCTCGGGCAGGCCCTCGCCCCGGTACCGCTTGGTCACCTCGTGGCCGAGCATGGTGCCGACCGTGCGGTTGACGTTGCGGATCGGCAGCTGGATCCGGACGGTCTCGCCGTGCTCCAGCGCCTCGGCGGAGAGCGCGATCAGCTCGTTGTCCAGCGCCTTGTCGAGCGAGTGGTCCTGGGTGGTGGTGTTGTGCAGCGCGGTGCCCTCGGGCAGCTCGGGCACGTGGAAGAGCGGGGTCAGGTCGAGACCGGCGGCCTTCCAGTGGGTGATCGCGTCGGCGGCGTCGATGTGCTCGGCGTGGCCGACGGCCTCCTCGATCGAGCGGAAGCCCAGCTCGGCGAGGATCTCCCGGACCTCCTCCGCGATGAACTCGAAGAAGTTCACCACGAACTCGGGCTTGCCGGAGAAGCGCTCGCGCAGCACCGGGTTCTGGGTGGCGACGCCGACCGGGCAGGTGTCCAGGTGGCAGACGCGCATCATGATGCAGCCGGAGACGACGAGCGGCGCGGTCGCGAAACCGAACTCCTCGGCGCCGAGCAGCGCGGCGATGACCACGTCCCGGCCGGTCTTGAGCTGGCCGTCGGTCTGGACCACGATCCGGTCGCGCAGGCCGTTGAGCAGCAGCGTCTGCTGGGTCTCGGCGAGGCCGAGCTCCCAGGGGCCGCCCGCGTGCTTCAGCGAGGTCAGCGGGGACGCGCCCGTACCGCCGTCGTGGCCGGAGACCAGCACCACGTCCGCGTGCGCCTTCGAGACACCCGCCGCGACCGTGCCGATGCCGACCTCGGAGACCAGCTTCACGTGGATGCGGGCCGCCGGGTTGGCGTTCTTGAGGTCGTGGATCAGCTGGGCCAGATCCTCGATGGAGTAGATGTCGTGGTGCGGCGGCGGCGAGATCAGGCCGACGCCCGGGGTGGAGTGCCGGGTCTTGGCGACCCACGGGTAGACCTTGTGGCCGGGCAGCTGGCCGCCCTCGCCGGGCTTGGCGCCCTGGGCCATCTTGATCTGGATGTCGTCGGCGTTGACCAGGTACTCGCTGGTGACGCCGAACCGGCCGGAGGCGACCTGCTTGATCGCCGAACGGCGCTCGGGGTCGTACAGGCGCTCCGGGTCCTCGCCGCCCTCACCGGTGTTGGACTTGCCGCCGAGGCGGTTCATCGCGATGGCGAGCGTCTCGTGCGCCTCCATGGAGATGGACCCGTACGACATCGCGCCGGTGGAGAACCGCCGGACGATCTCGGAGACCGGCTCGACCTCGTCTATCGAGATCGGGGTCCGGCCGCCCGCGTCCAGCTTGAAGAGCCCGCGCAGGGTCATCAGGCGCTCGGACTGCTCGTTCACCCGCCCGGTGTACTGCTTGAAGATGTCGTACCGGCGCGAGCGGGTGGAGTGCTGCAGGCGGAAGACGGTGTCCGGGTCGAACAGGTGCGGCTCGCCCTCGCGGCGCCACTGGTACTCGCCGCCGATGTCCAGCGCGCGGTGCGCGGCGGAGATGCCGGAGGCCGGGTACGCCTTGGCGTGCCGGGCGGCCACCTCCCTGGCGACCTCGGCCAGGCCGATGCCGCCGAGCTTGGTGGTGGTACCGGCGAAGTAGGCGTCCACCAGCTCCTGGGAGAGGCCGATCGACTCGAAGACCTGGGCGCCCCGGTAGGAGGCGACGGTGGAGATGCCCATCTTCGACATGACCTTGAGGACACCCTTGCCGAGCGCCTTGATCAGGTTCTTGATGGCCTTCTCGGGCTCCAGGCCGGTGAGGAAGGTGCCCTGGGCGACCAGGTCCTCGACGGACTCCATCGCCAGGTACGGGTTGACCGCGCCGGCGCCGTAGCCGATCAGCAGGGCCACGTGGTGGACCTCGCGGACGTCACCGGCCTCGACCAGCAGCGCGGTCTGGGTGCGCTGCTTGGTGCGGATCAGGTGGTGGTGCACGGCGGAGGTGAGCAGCAGCGACGGGATCGGCGCGTGCTCGGCGTCCGAGTGGCGGTCGGAGAGGACCAGGATGCGGGTGCCGTCGGCGATCGCGGCGTCGGCCTCGTCGGCGATGGCCTTCAGGCGGGCGGCGAGCGCCTCGCCGCCGCCGGAGACCTTGTAGAGGCCGGAGAGCGTGACGGCCTTCAGGCCGGCCTGGTCGCCGTCGGCGTTGATGTGGATCAGCTTGGCGAGCTCGTCGTTGTCGATCACCGGGAAGGTGATGCCCACCGAGCGGCAGTGCGCGGCCTCGGCCGCGAGCAGGTTGCCTTCGGGGCCGAGGTTGCTCAGCAGCGAGGTGACGAGCTCCTCGCGGATGGAGTCCAGCGGCGGGTTGGTGACCTGCGCGAAGAGCTGGACGAAATAGTCGAAGAGCAGCCGGGGCTTCTCGGAGAGCGCGGCGATCGGGCTGTCGGTGCCCATCGAGCCGAGCGCCTCGCCGCCGGTCTTCGCCATCGGGGCGAGGATGACCCGCAGCTCCTCCTCGGTGTAGCCGAAGGTCTGCTGGCGGCGGGTGACCGAGGCGTGAGTGTGGTGGATGTGCTCGCGCTCGGGCAGCTGGGAGAGCTGGATCTGCCCGGCGGCCACCCACTCCTGGTACGGGTGCTCGGCGGCGAGCTGCGCCTTGAGCTCCGAATCCTCGACGATGCGGTGCTCGGCGGTGTCGATCAGGAACATCTTGCCGGGCTGCAGCCGGCCCTTCTTGACGATCTTCTCCTGGTCGAGGTCGAGCACGCCGACCTCGGAGGAGAGCACGACCAGGCCGTCCTCGGTGACCCAGTACCGGGCCGGGCGCAGGCCGTTGCGGTCCAGGACCGCGCCGATCTGGGTGCCGTCGGTGAAGGTGACGCAGGCCGGGCCGTCCCAGGGCTCCATCAGGTTGGAGTGGTACTGGTAGAAGGCGCGGCGGGCGGGCTGCATGGTGGCGTGGTTCTCCCACGCCTCCGGGATCATCATCAGCACCGAGTGCGGCAGCGAGCGGCCGCCGAGGTGCAGCAGCTCCAGGACCTCGTCGAAGGACGCCGAGTCGGAGTGGTCCGGGGTGCAGATCGGGAAGATCCGGCTCAGGTCGCCCGGCAGCACGTCGGAGGCGAGCTGGGACTCGCGGGCCGTCATCCAGTTCCGGTTGCCCTTGACCGTGTTGATCTCGCCGTTGTGCGCGACGAAGCGGTACGGGTGGGCGAGCGGCCAGCTCGGGAAGGTGTTGGTGGAGAAGCGCGAGTGCACCAGGCCGATGGCGGAGGCGTAGAGCCGGTCCGACAGGTCGGGGAAGAAGGGTTCCAGCTGGCCGGTGGTCAGCATGCCCTTGTAGACGATGGTGCGGGCGGAGAGCGACGGGAAGTACACCCCGGCCTCGCGCTCGGCGCGCTTGCGCACGATGAACGCGGTGCGGTCCAGGACCAGCCCGGTCTTCTCGGCGTGGCCGACGAAGAACTGCGCGAAGCGCGGCATCACCGAGCGGGCGGAGGCGCCGAGCAGGTCGGGGGCGACGGGCACCTCGCGCCAGCCGAGGACGGTCAGGCCCTCTTCGGCAGCAATGGCGTCGACCTGGGCGGCGGCAGCTGCGGCGGCGTCGTCCTCGTCGGGGAGGAAGGCGATGCCGACGGCGTACGAGCCCGCTGCGGGCAGTTCGAAGGAGACCTTGGAGCGCAGGAAGGCGTCCGGGATCTGGGTCAGGATGCCCGCGCCGTCACCGGAGTCCGGGTCGGCGCCGGTGGCGCCTCGGTGCTCCAGGTTGCGCAGGACCGTGAGCGCCTGCTCGACGATCTTGTGGTCGGCGATACCGGTCAGTGTGGCGACGAAGCCGACGCCGCAGGCGTCATGCTCGTTCCTCGGGTCGTACAGGCCCTGAGCAGCAGGTCGCGCATCCGGAACGAGCGCGTAGGGCTGGCGCGCGGCGCCGGCCCGCTGGGGCTCGTTGGCGGAGTGCATGGATGCAGACAGCATCGGCTCTCCCGTCGTCGTCTTTTGGCAAGTGCGTGTTGGCAATAGGGACGACGTTGGCCCTCTGCGATTTCGTGCAGGTTACATGATGCCGGAAATCCCGAGAAGTGGAATATCCCGTCCACATCGCGGACACAGTTCCCAGCTCAGAGGCTATTACCAGCCAGTAGCCGGAAGGGGGAAGGCGAGCGTTCGTCCGCGCGCTGCCACCAGTGTGCCCGGGCCGGACGGCAGCGAAACAGGGGCGAAATCCCCCGTCCACATTCCGGAATCGGCACCACCTAGGATTCCACCCCCGGCAACCGACCGCCAGGCACGAATCTGTGGGCCAACTCGTCCACTGGCGAGGTTAGGCCAGGTCAACGGGCTTAACCCATGTGCGGAACGTCACGCATCCACCGGCATACCCATGCAGCACCCTGTCACATCGCACGAACCCATCCGGGTGGCTAACCACAAGGGGCGCGGCGAACTGCGCGACCAGCCACGCACCTCGTAGTGCCCTGGTCACACAGCTCCCCGCGCCCCGATGGGACCCGCACGGCGCGGACTAGCCGACGTGCCCGCCGATGAGAAGACCCAGCACGTACGTCACGCCGGCCGCCGCGCCACCCAGCAGCAGCTGCCGCAGACCACTGAACCACCAGGCCCGGGCCGTCACCCTGGCCACCACCGCGCCGCAGACGAAGAGCCCGATCAGCGACAGCACCAGCGCCGGCACCAGCGAGGTGGCACCCAGCAGGTACGGCAGCAGCGGCAGCAGCGCGCCCAGCGCGAAGCAGACGAACGAGGAGGAGGCGGCCACCAGCGGCGACGGCAGGTCGTGCGGGTCGATGCCGAGTTCCTCGCGGGCGTGGATCTCCAGCGTCTGGTCCGGGTCCGCCGAGAGCTGCCGGGCGACCTCGTGGGCGAGCGCGGGCTCGACGCCGCGCGACACGTACAGCTGCGCCAGCTCGGCCAGCTCACCGTGCGGGTTGCGGCTCAGCTCCAGGCGCTCGGCCTCGATCTCCGCCTCGACCAGCTCGCGCTGCGAGGCGACCGAGGTGTACTCCCCCGCCGCCATCGAGCAGGCACCGGCGGCCAGCCCGGCCAGGCCGGTCAGGATCACCGCGCTGTTGCCGACGTTGCCACCGACCACGCCCGTCATCAGCGCGAAGTTGGACACCAGGCCGTCCATCGCACCGAAGACGGCGGGGCGCAGCCAGCCGCCGTTCACGTCCCGGTGGTGGCCCTCCACGGGTATCCGGGGCTTGGGCTGCTCGTCGGCAACGGGCTCGGCAATGGTTGTGCTCACGGTGTTACAGCCTCCGAATAGATGTCCCCCCGGCGGTGGGCCGGCCCGGCCCGGGCCGTGCTGGTGGCCGCCCGCAGGGCTCTCACTCTGTTGAACGTAGTCGGATGGACTGGCACATTCCAGCAAAGTAAGGCTGTCCGAACAGCGCGAAGGCCGCCGCCAGACAAGCTGGCAGGCGGCCCGGACGCGGCGCGGAGGCAGGTCAGGAGTGGTTCTTCAGGTCCTTGTCCAAGTCCTTCTCCAGGGCCTGGTCATTCTCGTCGGACTGGGTCAACTCGGGCTCGTGGGCGGCCGGATCGATCGAGTCGGGGGCCTCCCGTCCGGGGCGCTTGCGGCCCACGATCAGCAGGTAGGCCATCGCGCCGGCGAAGACCACGATCGAGGTCCAGTCGTTGAGCCGCAGGCCCAGGATGTGATGCGCCTCGTCGATCCGCAGGTACTCGATCCAGGCCCGGCCCACGGTGTACGCGGCGACGTACAGCGCGAAGGCGCGGCCGTGGCCGAGGGTGAACCGGCGGTCGGCCCAGAGCACCAGCAGCGCCACGCCGACGCACCAGAGCGACTCGTAGAGAAAGGTCGGCTGGAAGATGCCGTCGGTGATCGTGCCGTCGGGGTTGACCTTGTGGATGTGCAGACCCCAGGGCAGCGTGGTCGCCTTGCCGTAGAGCTCCTGGTTGAACCAGTTGCCCCAGCGGCCGCAGGCCTGCGCCAGCGCGATGCCCGGCGCGATGGCGTCGGCGTACGCGGGCAGCGGGACCCCTCGGCGGCGGCAGCCGATCCAGGCACCGACCGCGCCGAGCGCGATGGCACCCCAGATGCCGAGGCCGCCCTCCCAGATCTTGAAGGCGTTCCACGGGTCCTTGCCGGGCCCGAAGTACAGCTGGTTGTCGGTGATCACGTGGTAGAGGCGGCCGCCGACCAGGCCGAACGGCACCGCCCAGACGGCGATGTCACCGACCGTGTGCTTGGCACCGCCCCGGGCGACCCAGCGCTTGCTGCCGAGCCAGACGGCCACGACGACACCGATGATGATGCAGAAGGCGTACGCGCGCAGCGGGACTGGCCCCAGATGGAGGACGCCTCGCGACGGGCTCGGAATGTAAGCGATATTCATGGCAAGGTCGACGCTACCGTGCGCGCGCCGCTGATCTGGCACCGGCGCCGGTCACAGCTTGCGAACAGACGGCCCGCCGCACCCCGGAGCGGGGTACGGCGGGCCGTCGTCGTCCGGGGTGCGGCGCCTCAGGGGGACGGCGTGGCGCTCGGCTGCGCTGTGCTGCTCGGTGCGGTGCTGCCGCTCGGTGCGGCGGTGCTGCTCGGGGCCGGGCTGGCGGACGCGGCTCCCGTGGTGCCCAGGGGCTTGCCCTGGTTGGCCGCGTCGATCCACTTGACCAGGTTGTCCGGGCTGATCTCCTCGTCGCCCTTCTTCGGGTAGATCGGGGTGCCGTTCAGCAGGATGGTCGGGGTGGACTTGTAGCTGGACTTGTCGAAGTCCTGCTGCACCGCCGACACCCAGCCGCTGTACTTGTTGCTGTTGACGCAGCTCTCGAAGACCGGGGTGTCCAGGCCCGGGACCTGCTTGGCCAGGCTGATCAGCGTGGCGTTGCTGCCGAAGGCGTCCGAGGTCTCGTCGGGCTGGTTCTTGTAGAGCACGTCGTGGTAGTCGCGGAACTTGCCCGCGTCCTGGGCGCAGGCCAGCGCGTTGGCGCCGAGCTTGGAGCCCTTGCCGCCGAGCGAGCGGTCGATGAACGAGACCAGGTGGTAGTTGTTGTACACCTTGCCCTGGTCCTGCAACTGGTCGACGGTGGCCGAGAACTGACGCTCGAACGCACCGCAGGCCGGGCAGCGCGGGTCCTCGTAGACGGTGAGCACGGACGGCGCGTTGGCGGGGCCGTCCGGGATCACCAGGTTCTTCGGGCCGATCGCGCCGACGGGTGCGGAGACCGGGGTCTCCGGCTTGGAACGCTGGTTCTGCACCACCACGCCGACCACCGCCGCGATGGCGACGACCGCCAGCACGACGCCGCTGACCACCAGTTTCCTGTTGCGCCTGCTACGGGCCTCCTCGGCCGCCCGCTCCTCCTGCATCCGCTCGCGGGCGGTGCGCTTGCCTTCTCGGTTCTTCTCACTCATTGCTCGGTACGTCCAAGGTGGGGGCCGATGGATTTCTGTTGCGGTGGGGCGGGAGTGCGGCGGGCACGCGGCGAGGGTGCCGCCACCTGGGTCGCTACATGGCGAGCCAGGCGTCGACCGAGAGCTTCGTCCGGGGCCGGAACGCCAGCCAGGCCGCCATCAGCAGGAAGCCGGTGTCGCGCAGGATCTCCTGCAGGTACTCGGTCTGGGAGGCGGCGACCGCCCCGCCGCCACCGAAGCAGCCGCAGTCGATCGAGATGCCGCGCGCCCAGGCGGAGCTGATCCCGCCGATGAAGGTGAGCAGCAGCAGGCCGGAGATGACGGCGACGGCCCGCACCCCCAGCCCGACCGCCAGCAGCAGGGCCAGCGCGAGTTCCAGGAACGGCAACGCGTACCCGACCGGCTTCACCAGCGATTCGGGGAGGATCTCGTAGGCCCGGACGGCCTGTGCGGCCGCAGCGGGGTCGGAGACCTTCGCCAACCCCGCCCAGGCCCAGACCACCGCGAGGCCGAGCCGGACGGCCAGGCCGAACCACTCCCCCGCCGGCCCGTCCACCGCACGGCGCAGCGAGAAGCCGCCGCGCGGCTCCGACATCTGCCCACCGGCCATCTGGATACCCCCTCGGAGTCACGTCCTGGCGTGGCCGCACGCACGCCACCTGATGAACCGTAGGGGATGAGGGGCAGTTCCTCCACATTCGCGCGTTAAGCCTAATGAGTGACGGATCTGAGTGTATGTCCGATTATTTCCAGCATCGGCCGACCGCCCTCAACGGTCCCCCGGGAGGCAGTGGCGTCTCACCCGCACGGTGGTCAACTCCGGCCTGCCGTCACTCTGCGACCGGCCGGCCCGCTCCGCCGTGGCCAGCCGGGCCACCTCACCGCACACGTACGCCTCCCGCTCGGCGCGCTCCGCACCCCGCCTGGCCAGCGCGTGTCCGACCGCGGCCTCCGCGCCGACCGCTGCGGTCAGCGCCAGGACGGCGGCAGCGGCCCGCAGGACGACTGCCCGCTGGAGGACCGGCACCGGCAGCTCCTTCGATAGGTCTCGGCGGTCGCTCGACCGCCCGGCATTGGTTGAACAGTGCACGAACCACGCGAGGCGGAGAGCACCTCAACTCGTCCCTCCACTCAACGCCGGTCAATCCCCACTGATGCGTGGCGGCCTCACTGTTCACTCGTACGGGGCCACCGACTTGCCAACACGCCTGGGAAACCACAAGGGGCGCGGGGAACTGCGCGAAGCGGAGGGCACCGGCCGGTGCCTTCCGATCTCGCGCAGTTCTCCCCCAGCCTTCGGCCGGGAGGTACCCCCACACGCCCCTGTTGTGACTGGTTGCCCCCGGCTACCTGCGGCGGACGCCCTCCGCGAGTTCGCCGGCCAGTGCGCGGACGGCGGTCAGGGCGGCGGCCTCGTCACCGTCGGCGTCCAGGATCCGCTGGACGAACGCGGAGCCGACGATCACGCCGTCCGCGAAGCCCGCCACCCGGGCCGCCTGGTCGGCGGTGGAGACGCCGAGGCCGACACAGACCGGCAGGTCGGTGGTGGCCCGGGTACGGGCGACCAGGTCCTCGGCGAGGTTGCCGACGGCCGCCCGGGTGCCCGTCACGCCCATCACGGCGGCCGCGTACACGAAACCGCTGCCGGCGGCCGTGACCTCGGCCAGACGCGGGTCCTTGCTGCTGGGGGCGACCACGAAGACGGTGTCCAGGCCGTGCTCCCCGGCGGCCTTGCGCCACTCCTCGGACTCCTCGACCGGGAGGTCGGGCAGGATGCAGCCCGCTCCCCCGGCGGCGGCCAGGTCGGCGGCGAAGCGGGCGACGCCGTACCGGTCCACCGGGTTCCAGTACGTCATGACCAGCACCGGCGCGTCGGTGCCCGCCGCCACCTCGGCGACGGTGCGCAGCACGTCCTTGATCCGGACGCCGCCGCGCAGCGCGATGTCGTCGGCGGTCTGGATGGTCGGACCGTCCAGCACCGGGTCGGAGTGCGGGAGGCCGACCTCGACGATGTCGCAGCCGCCCTCGATCAGGGCCCGGGCCGCCTTGATGCCGCCCTCGATCGTCGGGAACCCGGCCGGGAGGTAGCCGATCAGGGCCGCGCGGTTCTCGGCCTTGGCGGCGGCGAGGGTCTGGCTGAGCTTCGAGCCCATGGTCACTTGCCCTCGCTGTCGTAGAGGCCGAAGTACTCGGCGGCGGTGTGCATGTCCTTGTCGCCACGACCGGAGAGCGAGACCAGGATGGTCGCCTCCGGGCCCAGCTCGCGGCCCAGCACCAGGGCGCCGGCCAGCGCGTGCGCGCTCTCGATGGCCGGGATGATGCCCTCGGTGCGCGACAGCAGCCGCAGCGCCTGCATCGCCTGGTCGTCGGTGACCGGGCGGTACTCGGCGCGGCCGGTGTCCTTGAGCCAGGCGTGCTCGGGGCCGACGCCGGGGTAGTCCAGGCCGGCCGAGATCGAGTGCGACTCGATGGTCTGGCCGTCCTCGTCCTGCAGCACGTACGTCCGGGAGCCGTGCAGCACGCCCGGGTCGCCCTTGGTGAGGGTGGCGGCGTGCCTCGGGGTCTCCGCGCCCTCGCCGGCCGCCTCGCAGCCGATCAGGCGGACGCCCGCGTCCGGGATGAACTCGTGGAAGATGCCCATCGCGTTGGAACCACCACCGACACAGGCGACCACGGCGTCCGGCAGCCTGCCGGTGCGCTCGAGGACCTGTTCGCGGGCCTCGATGCCGATGACGCGGTGGAAGTCGCGGACCATCATCGGGAAGGGGTGCGGGCCCGCCACCGTGCCGAACAGGTAGTGGGTCGAGTCGACGTTGGCGACCCAGTCCCGGAACGCCTCGTTGATGGCGTCCTTGAGCGTGCGGCTGCCGGACTTCACGGCGATGACCTCCGCGCCGAGCATCCGCATCCGGGCCACGTTGAGCGCCTGGCGCTCGGTGTCGACCTCGCCCATGTAGATGGTGCAGTCGAAGCCGAAGAGCGCGCAGGCGGTCGCGGTGGCGACCCCGTGCTGTCCGGCGCCGGTCTCGGCGATGATCCGGGTCTTGCCCATCCGGCGGGTCAGCAGCGCCTGGCCGAGCACATTGTTGATCTTGTGCGAGCCGGTGTGGTTCAGGTCCTCGCGCTTGAGCAGGATGCGCGCACCACCCGCCTCGGCGGAGAACCGGTGCACATCGGTGAGCGGGCTCGGGCGCCCGGTGTAGTCCTTGAGCAGGGCGTCCAACTCGGCGGCGAACGCCGGATCGGCCTTGGCCTTCTCGTACTCCTCGGCGACCTGCTCGACGGCGGCGACCAGCGCCTCCGGAATGAAGCGGCCGCCGTACGCGCCGAAGTAGCCCCGGGCGTCGGGGACTTGGGTGCCCGGCTGGTAATCGTTCTCGGACATGGCAGAAGTCCTTGGGTGTGATCGAGCAGCGACAGTGACTCGGAACGGCCTTCTCAGCCGTGAGTCCCGCGCCATCGGCTGCCCGGCACCTGGCCAGGCTCGCAGCCGATCACGTACCGCACCCGCCGCCCCAGCACCCGACGCGCGGGCGCGCGGCAGCCGCGCGGGCGGCAACCGGGAGCGAGACGGGTGGACAGTGACATGGCTGTTGCTCAGCCCCGCCCGTGACGCAGCGCGGGGTGGGCACCGGCGGCGACCAGGTCCGCGACGGCGGCCTTCGGGTCCTTGCCGGTCACCAGCGACTCGCCGACCAGGACCGCGTCGGCGCCGAGGTTGGCGTACGCGATCAGGTCGTGCGGGCCGCGCACACCGGACTCGGCGACCTTGACGACGTGCGCCGGGATGGCGTCGACCACGTTGCCGAAGGTGTTGCGGTCCACCTCGAGGGTCTTGAGGTTACGGGCGTTGACGCCGATGATCCGCGCTCCGGCGTCGACCGCGCGGGCGATCTCCTCCTCGTCGTGGACCTCGACCAGCGGGGTGAGCCCGATGGACTCGGCCCGCTCGATCAGCGAGACCAGGGCCGGCTGGTCGAGCGCCGCGACGATCAGCAGCGCGAGGTCGGCGCCGTGGGCGCGGGCCTCCCACAGCTGGTACGCGGTGACGATGAAGTCCTTGCGCAGCAGCGGGGTGTCCACTGCGGCGCGGACGGCGTCGAGGTCGGCGAGCGAGCCGCCGAAGCGGCGCTGCTCGGTCAGCACGCTGATCGCGGCCGCGCCACCGGCGGCGTAGTCCGCCGCGAGGGCGGCCGGGTCGGCGATCGCCGCGAGCGCGCCCTTCGAAGGGCTGGAGCGCTTGACCTCGCAGATCACCCGGACACTGTCACCGCGCAGCGCGGCGACACCGTCCTTGGCCTCGGGTGCCTTGGCTGCCAGCTCCTTGAGCTCGTCCAGGGTGACCCGGGCCTGTCGCTCGGCGAGGTCCAGGCGAACCCCGTCGATGATCTCGTCAAGCACGCTCACGCGGGTGCCCCCACTCATTCTGCTAGGCATTCGGCCAGCTGTGCCGGGGGCGGTGAGTCCTCCGGCCTGGCGGATCCAGTCAAGTCCACAGGTGCGCTCCGCACGGATCGGTGAGGATCCTGTCCCGATGCGCTCCCGTCGGCCCTTCGATGGTATCGGGCACAGGGGGCGCGAAGCGCATCGGACCGGCGCGCGTCTCGGAGAGCGGACCGGCGCGCGTTCCATTCGTACGCTCCGGTGGCGCTCGCACGCCGTGGCGGCACTGCCGTACGCCTCCCGCCCGTCGGTTCTAAGCCGTCGGCGGAGCCAGACCGGCCCCGGCCGGGAGATTGCGGAAGATCATGAAGAGCGCGAGCACCAGCACGAGCCCGGCGGTCTGCCTGGCGCTGACGGTGAAGCCCGGCGGCCGGCCCCCCGTCAGCGCGGCCCAGAGCCAGCGCAGCCAGAGCACCCCCAGCACTCCCGCCAGCACCAGGACCAGCAGGTTGTCGTGACCCGCCGTGGTGAGGTCGCCGTGGGCGAGGGCGTGCACGGCCCGCAGCCCGCCGCAACCCGGGCACCACCAGCCGGTGGCCCGCAGCACGGGACAGGTCGGGTAGTGGCCCGGAGCGTTCGGGTCCACGGCCGCGACGTACAGCGTGGGTACGCCCACCGCCGCCAACGCGGCGAGCGGACGGCTGAGCCGCCGCAGCACCGAGGACGGCGGGGCGGCGGGCTTCGGAGCGGCGGGAACGTTCACGCCGCTGATTCTTCCCTGCCGCTACGCCGGACACCCGTACGCCGAACGGCGGCGTGGCGTGCGATCCGCCCACGGTGTCGTTCTGCGTACGGGTGTCGGGGGCGGGCCTGAAGCTCAGTGACAGGGAAGCTCAGTGCCCGGTCAGGCTCAGGAGCTGGTCCGGCTCAGTGCCCGGTCAGGCTGCCGCGACGGCGGCGGGCTGCTCGGCGGCAGCCGCGGCCTTGGCCATCGCGTGCTGCGCCAGGTGGCCGTGGGCCGGCTTGCCGAGCCCGGCCATCGACATCGCCTTGCCGATCACGCCGGCGAGCACGACGACGACCATGCCGACCCAGAAGAGCCAGACCATGGGGATGATCATGGCGACACCGCTGACCGTGAAACCGACGAAGGCGATGGTCACGCCGGTCCAGGCTGCGGGGTTGTGGCCGTGCGCTGCTGCCGACATCTCTGGTACTCCTTGGTTCTACGAGGCCCTGCCGGGCTGCGCGGGGCGCGCAGTGGGGGCGCCCCGACCGGAGGCCGGGGAGGGTTGACGTCTCCCATTGTGCCGGGCCGGTGCGACCGACCCCAAGCGGGGTCCGGGGTCAGCCGGTGGGATCTTCGCCACGGTCGAGCGCCTGCCAGAGTTCGGCCGGGGTCCCCGTGGCCGCGGCCGACCGCTCGCGGGCCTTCACCTTCCGGGTCGGGGCGTCGTACCTGGCGCCCATCGCGGGCCAGCCGCGCCCGTCCCGCGCGGTCAGCAGGCCCGCCAGCGCCAGCAGCAGCCCACCGGCCAACGCCACCCACGGCCAGGCCGTGTGACCGACCTGCTCCGCCTGCGCGCTGACCAGCGCGAGCTTGCGCGCGGCCTCCGAGTCCAGCGCCCCGGTGTCGGCGGCCCCGAGCCCGGCCGAGACGGCCACCCCGAGACCAGACAGCACCACCAGGACCCCGACCGCGATCCGCCCCGCCCCCCGGACGGCGAACACCGCCACGGCGGCGGCCAGCGCAACCAGCGCCAGCCCACCGGGCAGCCCGGAGATGGCACTGCCGGTGACAGTGACCTCCAGCTGCCCCCCGGCCTTCCCCTCCGCCCAGGTCCGCCCGACGGCGGTCAGCACCAGGACGGCCCCGAGCGCGGTCAGCAGCAGCATCAGCCCGAGGCTGCGGCGGCCTGCGGGGGCCGGTACGGCCGCAACGGGCTCGTCTGTACGAGGAGAAGGCAGCGTGGTCACCCGTCCACTATCCCTGACGCCCCGGGCCGACCCGTCAGCTGGGGTCCCTCGGGAAACCGTCGGTGCGGATCACGATCTCCCGGCCTTCGAGCTGCAGCCGCAGGTCTTCGCCGAAGGGCACCTGCTCGCTGTCCTCGTACCTGCCGGAACGCTGCGGTGCACGGTGGACCGTGCACACGGCCTCGGCCGGATCGATGACCACGTAGGTCGGAATCCCGCACTCGGCGTACAGCTTGAGCTTCTTGACGAAGTCGTTGTCCTGGTTCGACTTTGCGACGACCTCGAGCACGGCTTCGAGGTCGTGCCACTCGTAACGGCCCCGACTGTTGTGCTCCGCCCCCGGGGCGACGACAGCGAGGTCGGGCGCGTAGCCGTACAGAGTGGACGGGAAATCCACCATGACGTCGGACAGAATGTCACCCCTGCCCGCCAGTTGCGCCTCGATCTGCGGGGCCGCCTTGAGGATGACCTTCCACTGGGCCATACCCTGTGGCGTCATGATGATCTTCCCGTCCGTGATCTCCACCCGGTAGCCGCGTGGGAGCTTGAAGCCCTCCACAGCATCCCAAGCGCTCTCCGTGGTCATCGCGGTCATCTCCGACGCCTTCCTGTGCGACCAGACATCCCGGCGCCTCTCACGATAGCGGCGAGCGCAGCGTGTTGGCCGTGGCGACGGCGCGCAGGACGGCGGCGGCCTTGTTGCGGCACTCGGTGTCCTCGCTCTCCGGGTCGGAGTCGGCGACCACGCCGGCACCCGCCTGGACGTAGGCGGTGCCGTCGCGCAGGAGTGCGGTGCGGATGGCGATGGCGGTGTCGGAGTCGCCCGCGAAGTCGAGGTAGCCGACGCAGCCGCCGTAGAGGCCCCGGCGGGTGGGTTCCAGCTCCTCGATGATCTGCATCGCGCGCGGCTTCGGCGCGCCCGAGAGGGTGCCGGCCGGGAAGCAGGCGGTGAGGACGTCGAAGGCGGACCGCCCCTCGGCGACCCGGCCGGTGACGGTGGAGACGATGTGCATCACATGGCTGTACTTCTCGACCGACATGAAGTCGACCACCTCGACACTGCCCGGCTCGCAGACCCGGCCCAGGTCGTTGCGGCCCAGGTCGACCAGCATCAGGTGTTCGGCCCGCTCCTTGGGGTCGGCGAGCAGTTCGGTGGCGAGTTCGGCGTCCTCGTGCGGGTTGGCGCCCCGGTGCCTGGTCCCGGCGATCGGATGCACCATCGCCTGACCCCCCGCCACCTTGACCAGCGCCTCCGGGCTGGAGCCGACCACGTCGAAGCCGCCGTCAGCCGTGCCGTCCGGACCCGGGAAGCGGAAGAGGTACATGTAGGGGCTCGGGTTGGTGGTGCGCAGAACGCGGTAGACGTCGAGCGCCGAGGCCGGGCAGGGCGCCTCGAAGCGCTGCGAGGGGACGACCTGGAAGGCCTCGCCGGCCCGGATCCGCTCCTTGATCTCCAGTACGGCGGCCCGGTACGGCGCTCCGCCGAAGGGTGAGTGGGCGTCAACGGCGGTGGGGGTGAAGGTCGCCAGGCCCGGGTCGACCGGGCGGGCGAGGTCGGATTCCATGGCGTCGAGGCGGGCGACGGCGTCCGCGTACGCCTCGTCCACGCCGCTCGCCAGGTCGTTCTGGTTCACGGCGTTGGCGATCAGCAGCACCGAGCCGTCCGAGTGGTCCAGGACGGCCAGATCGGTGGCGAGCAGCATCGTGAGCTCGGGGAGCTTCAAGTCGTCCGGGGTCAGCTCGGGCAGCTTCTCCAGGCGGCGGACGATGTCGTAGCCGAGGTAGCCGACCAGGCCACCGGTGAGCGGCGGGAGGCCGTCGTCGGCGTGGCGCGGGGTGTGCAGCGCCGTCAGGGTGGCCCGCAGCACCTCCAGCGGGTCGCCGTCCACCGGGATGCCGACCGGCGGCGCGCCCTGCCAGCGGGCGTTGCCGTCCGGGTCGACGGTGAGGGCGGCCGCGCTGCGGACGCCGACGAAGGAATACCGGGACCAGGTGCCCTGCTCGGCCGACTCCAGCAGGAAGGTCCCCGGGCGTTCGTCGGCCAGACTCCGGTACAGGCCGATGGGGGTGAGGCCGTCCGCGAGGAGCCGGCGGGTGACCGGGATGACCCGGGTGTCTACGGCGAGCTTGCGGAAGGCCTCAAGGTCCATGGGATTCAGCACCGTTCAGGGTTGGTGGACAGTGTGGAGAAGATTACCGAGCGAGCGGCAGGACGTCTTCGTCGAAGCAGGTCCGCGCGCCGGTGTGGCAGGCCGCGCCGACCTGGTCGACCTGGACGAGCAGGGTGTCGCCGTCGCAGTCCAGCGCGACCGCCTTGACGTGCTGGAAGTGACCGGAGGTGTCGCCCTTGACCCAGTACTCGCTACGGCTGCGGCTCCAGTAGGTGCAGCGGCCGGTGGTCAGGGTGCGGTGCAGCGCCTCGTCGTCCATCCAGCCGAGCATCAGCACCTCGCCGGTGTCGTGCTGCTGCGCGACGGCAGGGAGCAGGCCGTCCTCGGTGCGCTTGAGGCGGGCGGCGATGGCGGGATCGAGGGCGGTGCTGCCGGGGGCGGCGGGTGTGGTGGACATGCGCCCATTGTCGCAGCCCACGTCCGACGCTCGGCTACTCCGAGCTCGCGCACCCGTCCGGCCAGACCACCTGCACGTACAGCCCGGCCCGCCGCGCGGCCGCCACCACCTCGGCGGCCTCGCTGCCGGGGCGGCCGTCCCAGACGGCGATCACCTCGTCGACCATGCCCACCAGCGCCCGGCAGGTGTCGTCGCCGAACCCGCCCAGCTCGACGGGTGCCAGCCGGTGCACGGCGTTGGCCTCGTTCAGCAGCCGCTGCCGCGTCCTGCTGCCGGGCCCCGCGAAAGCTCCGGCCCGGCCGGCGCTCGCCGAGACGATGACCTCCACCTTGCCGCCGTGGTCGAGCACCGCCTGCGCGAACCACGTCTCCGGGCCCTCCCGCAGACAGGTCACACCGATCAGCTCGTAACTGCCGAAAACCGTTACCAGCTGCCACATTTCGCCGCGCACCAGCATCTCGGTGATCTCCGAGAGACCCTCGTGCCCGATGATTCCGACTCGCATCAGATACCTCTTGATCCGGGTCGTGCCGTGCGAAGCCTACGGCCTGGCCGGCCGTCGGCGCAGCCCCCGTCCCGCCCCCGGATCGTCAGACCTTCCCGGGCGTGTGCGGGCCGAGGCAGGCGAGGTAGTGGTAGGTCTTGCCGTTGTAGTGGTAGATGCCGTTGTAGCTGCCGATCGCGCCGGGCACATTGCTGCAGCTGGAGAGCAGCACGGACTCGTACCGCTTGAGGACGACCGAGTCCGCCTCGGCGGACGAGCAGCTGACGATCTTCGAGTCGTTGGACGGGGAGTACTTGAGGCAGTCTCCGACCCGCGCACCGTGACCGGTGCCGGAGGCGGACTTCCAGAAGCCAACCACGACCGCGATGACGATCACAGCGGCGGCGACCCCGAAGAAGGTCTTCGCCTTCCAGCTGAGGCCCTGCTTGGTCGGCGGCGGCGGGACCGGCGCTCCGTAGCCGGGCTGGCCGTATCCCTGCTGACCGTAGCCCTGTTGACCGTATCCCTGCTGACCGTACAGCGGCTGGCCGTAGCCGGGCTGACCGTTCGGCTGCTGACCGTACGCCGGCCCGGGGAAGGCCGGCTGGCCGTAGGCAGGCGGGGGCTGGCCGCCCGAACCGTACGGCTGGGCCGGCGGTTGCAGCTGTGGTTGCGGCTGCGGTTGTGCGGGCGGATAGCCGTACTGCGGCTGCCCGGGCTCCGGCGGGCCGTACTGCGGCGGGCCGAACGAGTGGGGCGGTGGTGTGGTCATCAGATCCCCCGAAAAGTGACTGCGATTATGTCGGCACCTTAGCGATCCGAACACCGGCCCGGGTGCCGATCCCCCGACGGTGCGTAATCGGCCTGCGATAGCTTTTCATGGACGACACCTGCGAACACCAGTTGCGAACACCAGTACAGCGACCGCCGCCACCGAGCCGGCTGCGGCCGGATCGAGGAGGACCTCGTTTGAGCACCTACCAGCAGCAGCCCGGGTGGACCCCTGGGTGGGGTGGCGCCCCCGCACCCCTCGGGCACCCCGCACTGCAGCAGACCGCAGCTCCGCACCTGCGCCCGGGCGAGGCGCTGCTCGGCGTGTTCGCGATCGCCCTCGACCCGCTCCTGCCGCTCTACAGCGTCAACTGGGAGCAGACCGGAAGCGACCTGCTGTGGGCGCCGGTGCGGCTGCTCGTCCGGTTCCTGCGCGGTTTCTGGCGGGGGCTCTGCACCTACTTCATGCCCCGCTGGCTGGTGGAGATCCTGATGCCCGACCTGCTGTACCGCCGGCCGTACGGGCTGCGCCTGGAGCGGCGGGCGTACCGCGCGATCCGGCGCCCGCTGCACGGCGGCTCCTGGAGCGGCGGCGAGAACAGCATGGCCTGGGCGGTGTGGAAGGCCGTCCGGACCACCCCGGGCGAGACCCTCAAGGCCGACCACGACGACTTCACCCTGGTGCTGACCGACCAGCGGATGCTGCTCCTGAGCCGGATGTGGGGGCACGAGCGGCACGAGACCTACCGCGCCACCGGCCTGCTCGAACTGCCGCGCGGCACCTACGGGTTGCGCCGCGACACACCCAACTCGATCGTCACCCGCCGACTCGACCTGAGCTTCAGCGACGGCTCGTGGATCGCGCTCGACCTGCAGAGCAGCGACGAGGCGGAGCAGGGGCTGAAAGCCCTGCTGGGCTGATCGACCCGCTCAGTTCCAACCCGCCCGCAACACCCGGGACGAGGGGGCACCGTGACCGCCACGGTGCCCCTTCGCGGCGTCAGCCGAAGGCCTGCTCGATCCGGGACGTGTCGACCCGGTACGGCGCGGGTTCGGTCTCGACACCCATGTCGTGCGCGAGTTCGCCCTCGACGGCGGACTTGTTGGTGTCGCTGGTGAGGCCGGCCTGGGCCGCTCCCCAGGCCGACTTGCCGGCCGCCCCGCCGAGGCCCTTGAAGCTCAGGTCGCCGGTCTGCACCGGGTCGTCCGAGCCGATGCCGAGCGCGTCCTTGACCCCGTCCTG
This sequence comes from Kitasatospora sp. MAP5-34, assembly GCF_029894335.1. Classification (GTDB taxonomy): domain Bacteria; phylum Actinomycetota; class Actinomycetes; order Streptomycetales; family Streptomycetaceae; genus Kitasatospora. The sequence goes on from NZ_JARXZC010000020.1 coordinate 75,976, forward strand.
GGCCAGACCCGTCAGCTTGCCGTCGGCGATCGAGACGCCCTTGCGGACCGCGTAGTCCTTCAGGCCGTCCCCGACGCCCGAGAGCGACCGGTTCTTGAAGGCGTCCTTGCCCAGCTTGCCGAGACCGTCGCCGGCCTTCTCGAAGTCCCGGAGTTCCTGGGCCGCGGCCTTGACCTTCTTGAGGTCGCCGAGTGCCTTCTTGGCCGTCTCGACGTTCCGCACCGCCTTCACGGCGGAGCCCAGTTCCTTGAGCGCCTTCAGGAGCTTCTCGAGAGTCTCGGCCAGCTTGGTGGACACCCGGGCGACCCGGGCCACGTAGACCGCGATCTCGCCCTCGGTGAGCAGCGCGTCGGCGATGACGCCGATACCCGCCGTGAAGACGGCGATCACGGCCTCAGCGGCCAGCGAGGCGATCAGTGCCTCGATCGCCTCGCTGATGATCTCGATGACCATGCCCTCGGCCATCGCGCACTCCTGGGCGCACTGGCCGATGATCTGCGCCGTCTGGAGCATCCCGTCGGCGGTGGAGTCGAGGGCCTCGACCACCTCGCCCATGTGACGCCCGAAGGAGTCCGACGCGGCGCCCTCCCACTGCCCGGCCAACTGCTGGGCACCGACCCGCAGTTGCTCCGACACCAGCTGCGCGTCCTTCGCCCGTGCCTGCCACTCCTGGGCAGCGGCGTTCAGCTGCGCGAGGTCACCGGTGACCTTCTCCAGCTCGTCCATCAGGCCGGACTTCTCGAGCGCGTACTGGACGGCCTCGTCCAGCATCCCGCCCAGTCCGCCCCTGGAGGGGTGGGTGGCCTCGGCGATCGGAGCCATCGGCGCCGGGGGGCTCGCCTGGGCCCAGGCGTAGGCGTTGCTCCCGGACGACATGGAGACCTGCGGAATCGACGGTCCCTGGTAGGGGCCGCCGCTCATGTACGGACCGCCCGCCGCGCCGACCACGCCGCCCGCCACCGCTCCGACGCCCCCGCCGGCGGCCGCCCCGGCCGCCCCGGTCCCGCCGTCACCGAGCGAGTCCAGACCCGTGGAGGGCCCGCCTTCGCCACCGACCCCGCCACCGGCCTCGCCACCGGCCGCTCCACCGCCGTCACCGCTGCCTTCGCCCCCGGCGGCACCGCCGCCTTCACCGCCGGCGCCCTCACCGTCCTTCCCGAAGAGCTTCTCGTTGGTCCAGTCGCCGGCCTTCTCCCCGACCTTCGTGCCGACCTTGTCCTTGAAGCTCTCGCCCGCCTTCTGCGCGAGGCCCGCGAACAGGCCCTGCTTCGGCTCGCCGCCCGCCTCGCCGTCATCTCCGGGCGTGGGCGCGGGTTCGGGTGCCGGTTCGGGCGCGGGTGCGGGTGCGGGGTCCTCGCCCCTCGGCACCGTGGGGTGGTGGTGCACGACGGGCTCGGTGGGCTGGGCCGGTCCGCCGCCCCAGGAGTGGCCGGGCTGCCGGGGGTCGACCGGCCGGTGCTCGGGTTCCGGCTCCCGCGTCGGCGTGTGCCCGTGCGCGTGCTCAGCCGTGTGGTGCGTGCTCACTGTCCGCCCCCGAGACCTGCGCTGATCGCCTGATCCTGCTCGGCGTAGTTCTGCGCTGTGTAGTTGAGCCCGTCGGCAGTGCCTGTCAGGGCCTGCACGAGGTCATTGAGATTCTGGCTGCTCGCACTGGCGTGCTCCTGGTAGACCTGTGCCAGATTCTGGGCGTTCGGCAGGTGCCCGAAGGCGTCTGCCGATATGGCGATCCCAGCTGTCGCCGACTGGATCTGCCCCAGCTGCTCGGACTGCCCTGTGACCGTTGCCGCATATCCGCTGATCGCTCCGGGTTGTACCCGGAACCCCGTGTCCCCCATGGCAAGTGTCCTTCATATAGCCGCTATTCAGCGGCTTATCCTACTGACGCACCATCCACCAGGAGTACCAGGGTCGGCTACCCGCCAGGAACCTGCACGCCACCCGCACAGGTCTGCGGACCGCCCCGAACGGAACCCGCGAATCCGTGGCGCCCCCCGCGCCGGGCCACCAGAATGGGCGGTGACGGGTGGGCGGATTGAGGGGGACGGTCGGGGATGACAGACGAGCCGGTGAAGGAGCGTCCGCGCCGCGCCCGGACGGCGGTGGTCGTGGCCGCCGTGCTGGCGGTGGCCGTCGGCGCGACGGTGCTGCTCTGGCCGGACCCGGGAACGAAGAAGGCCGCACTGCCGCACCCCCCGCCACCGCCCAGCACGTCGAGCACCCCGTCGCCGAGCCCGACGAAGGTGCTGCCGTACCCGTACTTCCTGCCGGGTACGTGCTTCGACCACCCGCAGCTGAGCACGGTGATCACCCGGGCCGAGGCCCGGCCGTGCGAGCAGCAGCACGACGGCGAGGCGATCTCGGACATCGTCCTGCCGGAGGGCCTGACCAGCGACACCCAGATCGGCCGGGCACTGCGCGAAGCCTGCAAGGCACCGCTCGCGCAGTGGGAGCAGCGCCAGGGCGGCGGCGGCCCGTACTACGGCTTCCCGCTCGGCCCCTACCTCCAGTACTACAAGGCGGGCCTGCGCGACGCCACCTGCACCATGACGGCCAGCGACCGGCAGGGCGGCCGGAAGCTGACGGGTCAGCTGCGTTAGGTCTATCTTGACGGGATGTCGAACTTCGCCCGTACGGAACGTCAGCGGCTCGCCGGACTGCTCGCGACGGCCGGCCCCGACGCCCCGACCCTCTGCGCGGGCTGGACCACCAGGGACCTGGCCGCCCACCTGGTGCTGCGGGAGCGGCGGGCCGACGCGGCGCCCGGAATCCGGGTGAAGGCACTCGCGGGCTGGACGGCGAAGGTGCAGGCGGGCTACGCGGCGCGCCCGTACGAGGAGTTGGTACGGGTCTTCCGCTCGGGGCCGCCCCGGCTCTCGCCGTTCGCGCTGCGCGCGGTGGACGAGGCCGCGAACACCGTGGAGTACTTCGTGCACGCGGAGGACGTCCGGCGGGCGGGCGCGTGGGAGCCGCAGCAGGTCACAGCAGAGCTGGCCGACGCACTCTGGAAGCGGCTGCCGCTGCTGGCCCGCTTCGAGGCCGGTCGGCGAACTCCGGCACAACTGGTACTGCGCACCCCGGACGGCCGGAGCCTGACCGTCGCCCACAAGACCGGGCCGACGGTCCAGATCACGGGCGAGCCGGGCGAGTTGGTGCTCTTCGCCTTCGGCCGGGGCAAGCAGGCCGACCTCCAGGCGGACGGACCGGCCGAGGCCGTGGCGGCACTACGCGCAGCACTGCCACTGCCGTAGGCAGCCGCCCCGACTACCTGAGCGGATCCTGCGGCGGGCCGGGCTTCCCGGACGGCGGAGGCGGATTCGCAGGACCGGGCGGCGGCGCGGGCTTACCCCCGGGCAGGTTCGTCGGCGCCTGCGACGGGGACGCTGCGGGCTCAGTGTGCGCTCCCCACCCTCGACATCCTCCGGAGCGCCCGGAGACGGCGGCGAGCAGGCGGGCGGCCGGTTGCCCTCCCGGGGCCCCTTCGTTCCACGCCTACCTCCCGGCCAGGACGGCCCCTTGGCACCCGGCGGCGGTGTCCGGCTCACGGTGCTTCCTCATTCCTGTCGGTCACAGTCGCAAGAGATCGCCACGAATATCACAGTCCTGGCTTCCGGTGCGGATCATCGACATCAGCTGCCCGTGGGTTTCGGCGTCGGCGGCCACGACAAGTCCACGGCCTGCCTGGCCGATCGGGGCACCGTCGATCCCGGTGACCACACAGCCGGCGGCCTGGCACAGGGCGATGCCGGCGGCGAAATGCACGCTCCCGGACAGGTCGCCGCCGTCGGTGACGTACGCGGCGCGCTTACCGGCGGCGACCCAGGCCAACGCCAGCGTCGTGGACACGACTCGCGGCCGGAACCGCTCGACGAACCCGGGGTGCGCCAGCAGGTCCACGGCCCGGAAGCCGGGCGCGCTCGGGAAGGGCGGATCCAGGTTGACATCCACCAACCGGGTGGCGGACGTGGGCGCCAGCTGTGCCTCGGTCCCGTCGTGCCGAACCCTGGCGGTCTCACCGTCGGTGAAGAACACCTCGCCGCTGAACGGGTCGGCCACCGCCGCCGCCCCGCCGCGCAGTGCCACGTTGACGGCTACCAGCATGTTGCCGACGGCGTAGTTCAGCGTGCCGCACAAGGGATCCACCAACCACTGGCGCACAACTCCGGCGGCACCCTGCTGCCCGCCCTCCTCGCCGAGCACCGCATCATCGGGCCGAGCGGCACGGATGACGCCGAGGATCGTCTTCTCCGCCTCGACATCGGCGGCGGTGGCGAAGTCCCCCGCGCCCTTGTCGATCCGCGTGAGCCGCCGGCCGTACAGGTCGCGCACCACGTCCGCGCCGGCACGTGCCGCAGCTATCGCAACGCCGGCATCGTCAAGGCTCGCGCATGAGTTGATCATGTCGTGCAGAATATCGGCCGGGCTCTGCTCGTCGTGGGGAAGCGCCGAACCCCCGCACCGCTCCCCACGCCCGGTCAAGGGCCTGGAGCAGTACGGGGGTTCAGATTGGTCTACCGAACAGGGTGGCCGGCCTCGCGGAGAGCGGTCTTGACCTCGCCGATGCGCAGGTCGCCGAAGTGGAAGACGCTGGCGGCGAGGACCGCGTCGGCGCCGGCCTCGACGGCCGGGGCGAAGTCGGCGAGCCTGCCGGCTCCGCCGGAGGCGATGACGGGGACGGAGACGGCCTTGCGGACGGCGCGGATCATCTCCAGATCGTAGCCGTCCTTGGTGCCGTCGGCGTCCATCGAGTTGAGCAGGATCTCGCCCGCGCCCAACTCCGCTGCGCGGCCCGCCCATTCGACGGCGTCCAGGCCGGTGCCCTGACGGCCGCCGTGCGTGGTGACCTCGTAGCCGGAGGCCGTCTCGGTGCCCGGCGGGCAGCGGCGGGCGTCCACCGAGAGCACCAGGACCTGGCGGCCGAAGCGCTGGGCGATCTCGCGGATCAGCTCCGGCCGGGCGATGGCGGCGGTGTTGACGCCGACCTTGTCCGCGCCGGCCCGCAACAGCCGGTTGACGTCCTCGACAGCGCGGATGCCGCCGCCGACGGTGAGCGGGATGAATACCTGCTCGGCGGTGCGGCGGACCACGTCGTAGGTGGTCTCCCGGTCGCCGGAGGAGGCGGTGATGTCGAGGAAGGTCAACTCGTCGGCGCCCTCGGCGTCGTAGAGCTTGGCCATCTCGACCGGGTCACCGGCGTCGCGCAGGTTCTGGAAGTTGACGCCCTTGACCACCCGGCCGTTGTCGACGTCGAGGCAGGGGATCACACGTACTGCGAGGGTCACGACTTGCCTTCCAAGGGCTGTGCGAGAGGTTGGGCGAGCGGCTGTGACAACGGCTGGGCGAGCGAGGTTGCAAGCCCGGGGCGGTGGGCCTCGATCTCGACCTCGACCATCATCCGGGAGTCGATCAGGCCCTCGACCACGACCATGGTCGACACCGGGCGGATCGCGTCGAAGAGCTTCTTGTGCGCCCGGCCGACCTCGTCGGTGTCCCGGACGTGGGTGAGGTACATCCGGGTGCGGATCACGTCGGCGGGCGAAAGCCCGTACTGGGCCAGGGCTTTGAACGCCACACCGAACGCGGCCAGTGCCTGGTTGTACGGATCGCCCTCGTGCTGGACCATCCCGTCGTCCCAGGCGGTGGTACCCGCCACGTAGACGAAGTCCCCGGCCGTCACGGCGCGGGCGAAGCCGAACTGGTCCTCCCAGGGGGACGTGCCGGAGACCCAGTGGGTGCGCGGGTTCGGTGTGACGGCCGGGTGCTCGGTCATCGGGATACAGCCTCCAGGGCCTCTTCGAGGGTGAACTTCTGCTCGTAGAGGGCCTTGCCCACAATGGCGCCCTCGACACCTGCGGCGACGAGCGTGGCGATGGCGCGCAGGTCATCGAGCGAGGAGACGCCGCCGCTGGCGACCACGGGCTTGTCGGTGGCGGCGCATACGTTGCCCAGCAGCTCCAGGTTGGGGCCGGTGAGGGTGCCGTCGCGGTTGACGTCGGTGACGACGTACCGGGCGCAGCCCTCGGAGTCGAGGCGGGCCAGCACCTCGTAGAGGTCGCCGCCGTCGCGGGTCCAGCCACGGCCGCGCAGGGTGGTGCCGACCACGTCGAGGCCGACGGCGATCTGGTCGCCGTGCTCGGCGATGACCTTGGCGACCCACTCGGGGCTCTCCAAGGCGGCGGTGCCGAGGTTGACCCGGGTGCAGCCGGTGGCGAGGGCGGCGGCGAGCGACTCGTCGTCGCGGATGCCGCCGGAGAGCTCGACCTTGATGTCGAGCGCACCGGTGACCTCGCGCAGCAGGTCACGGTTGGTGCCGGTGCCGAAGGCGGCGTCCAGGTCGACCAGGTGCAGCCACTCGGCGCCGGCGTTCTGCCAGGCCAGCGCAGCCGCAAGGGGCTCGCCGAAGGAGGTCTCGGTGCCGGACGCGCCCTTGACCAGGCGGACGGCCTGGCCGGCCCGGACGTCGACGGCGGGGAGGAGTTCGAGGCGGCTCATGGAGTTACAACTCTCCAGGTCTCAGAGGGTGTCGAGGATCAGAGGGTGTTGACCCAGTTGGTCAGCAGGGCGGCACCGGCGTCGCCGGACTTCTCGGGATGGAACTGGGTGGCCCAGAGCGGGCCGTTCTCGACTGCGGCGACGAACGGCTGCCCGTGGGTGGTCCAGCTGACCAGCGGCGCGTTGATCTTCTCGTTGGTCACCTCCAGCTCCCAGTTCCGGACGCCGTAGGAGTGCACGAAGTAGAAGCGCTCGTCGTCCGGGAGCCCGGCGAACATCCGGCTGCCCTCGGGCCTGACCACGGTGTTCCAGCCCATGTGCGGGACGATCGGCGCGTCAAGCGGCTCGACCGCGCCGGGCCACTCGTCGCAGCCTGCGGTCTCGACACCGTGCTCGACGCCGCGCTCGAACAGGATCTGCATGCCGACGCAGATGCCGAGCACCGGACGCCCGCCCGCGAGCCGGCGTCCGATGATCACATCGCCGCGGACGGCCTTCAACCCGCGCATGCACGCCTCGAAGGCGCCGACGCCGGGGACGAGCAGACCGTCCGCGTCGAGTGCGGTCTGGAAGTCGGAGCTGACGGTGACCGTCGCACCCGTGCGCTCGACGGCGCGCTGGGCGGAGCGGAGGTTGCCCGACCCGTAGTCGAACACCACGACGTTCTTTGACATGGGAATTCCGGGTTCCAGTCTCTAGAGGCGCATGACGCCGGCGCCGAGGCACATCACCGCGCCGATCGCGAGCACGGCGATGACGCCCTTGGGCAGCTTCTGCTTCCAGAAGGAGATGACGCCGCCGGCCAGGAAGAGCCCGACGATGATCAGCAGTGTTGCGGCTTTGCTCACAGCGCACCCTTGGTCGAGGGGAGGATGCCCGCCGCGCGCGGGTCGCGCTCGGAGGCGTAGCGCAGAGCACGCGCGAGGGCCTTGAACTGGCACTCGACGATGTGGTGCGCGTTGCGACCGTACGGTACGTGCACGTGCAGCGCGATGGCGGCCTGGGCGACGAAGGACTCGAGTATGTGCCGGGTCATCGTGGTGTCGTACGAGCCGATCATGGGCGCCATGCCCTCGGGCTCGGTGTGCACCAGGTACGGGCGGCCGGAGAGGTCCACGGTGACCTGGGCGAGCGACTCGTCCAGCGGGACGGTGCAGTTGCCGAAGCGGTAGATGCCGACCTTGTCGCCGAGCGCCTGCTTGAAGGCGGCGCCGAGCGCGAGGGCGGTGTCCTCGATGGTGTGGTGGGTGTCGATGTGCAGGTCGCCGTCGGTCTTGATGGTGAGGTCGAAGAGTCCGTGGCGGCCGAGCTGGTCGAGCATGTGGTCGTAGAACCCGACGCCCGTGGAGATGTCGGTCTTGCCGGTGCCGTCGAGGTCGATCTCGACGAGGACCGAGGTCTCCTTGGTGGTGCGCTCAACGCGTCCGATGCGGGTCATGCGGGTCTACAGCTCCTGAGTAGCAGTGCGCGCGGAGCGCGCTCCGGCAAGGGTGGTGGTGGGCGACGGGAGGGAGGTGCGGACGGCGTCCAGGAAGGCGTCGTTCTCGGCGGGCGTGCCCGCCGTGACGCGCAGCCGTCCGGGCACGCCGTTGTCGCGGACCAGGACGCCCCGGTCGAGGATCGCCTGCCACATGGCGTGGGTGTCGGCGAAGCGGCCGAACTGGATGAAGTTGGCGTCGGAGTCGGTGACTTCGAGCCCGAGGCCGCGCAGCGCGTCCACCAGCCGGTCGCGCTCGGCCTTCAGCCGCTCGACGTACCCGAGCAGGGTGTCGGTGTGCTCCAGGCAGGCGAGCGCCGTCGCCTGGGTGACGGCCGAGAGGTGGTACGGCAGCCGGACGAGCTGCACGGCGTCCACCACGGCCGGGTCGGCGGCCAGGTAGCCGAGCCGCAACCCGGCGGCGCCGAAGGCCTTGGACATCGTGCGGGTGACCACCAGGTGCGGGCGGCCTTCGAGCATCGGCAGCAGCGAGGCGCGGTGCGAGAACTCGACGTACGCCTCGTCCACGATCACCATGGTCGGCTTCACGGCCTGCGCGGCGTCGTAGAGCGCGAGCACGGTCTCGGCGGCGACGGCGGTGCCGGTCGGGTTGTTCGGCGAGCAGACGAAGACCACGTCCGGGCGGTGCTCGCGCAGCGCGACCAACGCGGCGTCGAGGTCGACGGTGAAGTCCTCGCGGCGCGGGCCGGAGATCCAAGTCGTGCCGGTGCCACGGGAGATGAGCGCGTGCATCGAGTACGAGGGCTCGAAGCCGAGCGCACTGCGACCCGGCCCGCCGAAGGTCTGCAGCAGCTGCTGCAGCACCTCGTTGGAGCCGTTCGCCGCCCACACCTGCTCGCGGGCGACGGCGAAGCCCGTCGTCCGGGTCAGGTACGCCGCCAGGCCCTCGCGCAGCTCGACCGCGTCGCGGTCGGGGTAGCGGTTGAGGTTGCGGGCCGCCTCGGCGACGCGCTCGGCGATCCGGGCGACCAGCGGCTCGGGCAGCGGGTACGGGTTCTCGTTGGTGTTCAGCTGGACGGGGACGTCCAACTGCGGTGCACCGTACGGGGACTGTCCGCGCAGCTCGTCGCGGATCGGGAGATCGTCAATGTTCACGAGCCGGGTACCGTCCAGTCGAAGCGGGCGCGGATGGCGTCACCGTGGCCGGGCAGGTCCTCGGCGTTGGCGAGGTTGACCACGTGCGCGGCGACGTCGGCGAGGGCCTCGCGCGAGTAGTCGACGACGTGGATGCCGCGCAGGAAGGACTGCACCGACAGACCGGACGAGTGGCAGGCACAACCACCGGTCGGCAGCACGTGGTTGGACCCGGCGGCGTAGTCGCCGAGCGAGACCGGCGCGTACGGGCCGATGAAGATCGCGCCCGCGTTGAACACCCGGGCGGCGACGGCGCGCGCGTCCCGGGTCTGGATCTCCAGGTGCTCGGCGGCGTACGCGTTGACGACGGCGAGGCCCTGCTCGAGGTCGTCCACCAGCACGATGCCGGACTGCCGCCCGCCGAGCGCCTCGGTGACGCGCTCGCGGTGCTTGGTCTTCGCCACCTGCGACGCGAGCTCGGCCTCGACCGCGTCGGCCAGCGCGAGCGAGTCGGTGACCAGCACAGAGGCGGCCATCGGGTCGTGCTCGGCCTGGCTGATCAGGTCCGCGGCGACGTCGCACGGCGAGGCGCTGTCGTCGGCGAGCACGGCGATCTCGGTCGGCCCGGCCTCGGCGTCGATGCCGATCCGGCCCTTGAGCAGGCGCTTCGCGGCGGCGACGTAGATGTTGCCCGGGCCCGTCACCAGGTTGACGCGGGCGCACTCCTCGGTGCCGTACGCGAACATCGCGATCGCCTGGGCGCCGCCCGCCGCGTACACCTCGGTGACGCCGAGCAGCGCGCAGGCCGCCAGGATCGTCGGGTGCACGGACCCGCCGAACGCCTTCTGCGGCGGCGACGTGACGGCGATGCCGGGCACCCCGGCCTCCTGCGCCGGGACGACGTTCATCACGACGGAGGACGGGTAGACCGCCAGCCCGCCCGGCACGTACAGCCCGACCCGTTCGACCGGCACCCAGCGCTCGGCGACCGTGCCGCCCGGCACCACCTGCGTGGTGTGGTCGGTACGGCGCTGCTCGCGGTGGACCAGCCGGGCGCGGCGGATCGACTCCTCCAGCGCGGCGCGCACCTTCGGGTCGAGCGTCTCCAGCGCGGCCTTGATCTCGGCCTCGGGGACTCGGGTGGTGGTCAGCGTCACGCCGTCGAAGCGTTCGGTGATCTCGATCAGCGCCGCGACACCGCGATGGCGTACGTCCTCGCAGATGGGCCGCACCTTCTCCAGGGCGGCTTCCACGTCGAACTCAGCTCGGGGCAGCACGTCACGCGGGTCATCGAGGGAGCCGCGCAGGTCGATTCGAGAGATCACAGAGCCAGTGTAAGGAGTAGCCGGAATCGCACGCCCCGCATTTCAGTCCGTGATACGACATGCGAGACGGATCACGCTCAGGGGGAGCTCATGACGGAACAACCGCCGGACGACTGGACACCGGTCGAGCAGGGGCTGTGGGAGGCGTTCCGGCAGGGCCGGACCTACGACCTGCGGACGGGCGACGAGGCTCTCGACCACATCACGGGCTCCGCCGACTGGCCGGAGGAGCGTACGGTCCGCGCCGAGACGCTGGCCCGGCTGCTGCTGGACGGCCCGGAGCCCGCACCCGGACGGGTGGCCTCGCTCAAACTCACCGGCGCGTACGTGACCGGACCGCTCTGGCTGGCGGGCGCGACCATCGGGCACTTCCTCGACCTCGCGCACTGCCGGTTCGAGGGGCGGGTGGTGTTCTCCGAGGCGCGGGCGGGCACGCTGCGCTTCGTCAGCTGCCTGATACCCCGGTTCGAGGCCTCCCGGCTCTCCACCGAGGGCGATCTGCACCTGGCCCGGTCCGTCGTGCCACACGGCATCAAGCTCACCGACGCCCGGATCGGCACCGACCTGCTGCTCAACCAGGCGACCGTCGGCTCCGACGCGTACGGCCGCGCCCTGGCCGCCGACGGGCTCACCATCAACCTCGACTTCGAGGCCGAACGGATGGACTCGCACGGCGAGGTCACCCTGACCAGCACCCGGATCGGCGGCCGCCTCTCGCTGCGCGGCGCCCAGCTGCACGCCCCCGCCCCGGACCGCAACTGCCTCAGCCTGGCCCGGATCAGTGTCGGCAGCACGCTCTACCTCGGCGGCTCCGCCGACGGCGGCTGGACGGACTCCTCCGCCAACTACGGCTACGGATACGGCGAGCACGTCCCGCCCGGCACCCCGGGCGTGCCGATGCGGGCCTACGGCGGGGTCCGGCTGGTCGACGGGCGCTTCGACAACGCCTGCGTGATCACCGACGCCGAGTTCCACCTCACCGACGACCAGGAACTCTCGCTGCGCCGCATCCAGACCCCCGAACTGCGCTTCACCTGCCCGGCCCCGAAGGGCGGCCGGGTCTCGCTCTCCCGCGCCAAGGTCGGCAACCTGGTCGACCACCCCGACAGCTGGCCCAGGAACGGCCGGGTCGGGCTCACCGGCTTCACGTACGAGTCGCTGCGGCCGGTGGTGCCCTTCAGCGTGCAGGAGCGGATCGCCTGGCTGGACGGCGCCCTCGGCGAGTTCCAGCCCGAGCCGTACGAGCAGCTGGCCGGCGTCCTGCGGCGGGACGGCCGGGACGAGGACGCCCGCGAGGTCCAGTACACCAAGGAGCGCCGCCGCCGGGCCACCCTGCCACTGCCCGGCCGGATCTGGGGCCGGCTCCAGGACGCCACCGTCGGCTACGGCTACCGGCCGGGACGGGCCGCCCTCTGGCTGCTGCTCGCCTGGGCGCTGGGCGCCGCGTACTTCAGCGGGCACCGCCCGCCCCCGCTGAAGGCCGACGAGGTGCCGACCTGGGACCCGCTGCTCTACGCCCTCTCCAAGGTGCTGCCGGTGGTCAACCTCAACCAGGACGGGTGGAACCCGGGCGGGACGGGCCAGTGGGTGGCGACCGGACTGGTGATCTCGGGCTGGGTACTGGCCACTACCGTGGTGGCGGGGGCGACCAGGATGCTGCAGCGCGGCTAGCGCCGCCACCAAGGGAGCGGCAGGGCAACGGTCCGTAGCTTCCGGTTTCGCGCACGCGTTGATCAAGCAGAGCCCCGCGCCCCTGGTGGTGGCTGGCCGAGGCGCCGGTCGAAAAGCCCGGCGCGCGGCAGGGCGTTCGACAACTACGCTGTGCGCCGTGACTGAACGGCTCCCGCTCTTCCCGCTCAACACGGTCCTGTACCCGGGTCTCGTGCTGCCCCTGCATGTCTTCGAGGAGCGCTACCGGAGGCTGGTCGGCGATCTGCTGGCCCGGCCGGAGGGCCTGCCGCGCCGTTTCGGGGTGCTGGCGATCAAGGACGGCCGTGAGGTCGCGCCGGTCCGCGAGCAGAACGGCCACGCCGGGCCGCTGGACGGGCTCGGCACCGCGACCGGCGATCCGCTGGAGGCGCTGCACCACGTCGGCTGCGTCGCGGACGTGACCGACGTCCAGGAGCTGCCGGACGGCCAGTACCGGCTGGTCGTCACCGGGACCACCCGGTTCCGGCTCCGCTCGGTGGAGACCGGCGGCCCGTACCTGACAGGCGACACCGAGCTGATCGAGGAGCGCCCGGGCGAGGGCGCCGGCGCTCTCGCCGCCGGGGTCGTGCGGGCCTTCCGCGCCTACCAGAAGCGCCTGGCGGGGGCCCGCGAGGCCAGCCTCGCCGGGGAGCAGGAGCTGCCCGCCGACCCGCAGGTGCTCTCGTACCTGGTCGCGGCGGCGGCGATCCTGCCCACCCCGGTCAAGCAGGAACTGCTGTCCTGCCCGGATACCGCCCAGCGGCTCACCACCGAACTGGCGCTGCTCCGCCGCGAGACCGCCCTCCTCGCCTGGCTGCCTTCGCTGCCGGCCCACGAACTGACCCGCCAGGCCTTCAGCCCGAACTAGGCCCTCACCAGCCAGGCCCGCACCAGGGAGTATGACGAATGGCGAAGAAGAAGGGCGGCGGCACACCCGCGACCGTCGCGCTGGAGGCGGCCGGGGTGCCGTTCACGGTGCACTCGTACGAGCACGACCCGGCGGCCGCCTCCTACGGCGGCGAGGCCGCCGAGGCGCTCGGGGTGGCTGCGGGGAGGGTGTTCAAGACCCTGGTCGCCGAGGTGGACGGCACGCTGACGGTCGGCGTGGTGCCGGTCTCCGGGCAGCTGGATCTCAAGGCGCTCGCGGCGGCGGTCGGCGGCAAGCGGGCGGCGATGGCCGACCCGGCGGCCGCCGAGCGCAGCAGCGGCTACGTGCTCGGCGGGATCTCCCCGCTCGGCCAGCGCCGGGCGCTGCGCACGGTGCTGGACGTGAGCGCGCTGGACCACCCGACGGTGTACGTCTCCGCCGGGCGGCGCGGTCTGGAGGTCGAGCTCGCGCCCGGTGATCTGGTCACGCTCACCAAGGCGCTGACTGCGGCGATCGGCCGCTGATCAGGCGGTCGGCTCGGGACGGTCCGCAGGGCGGTCCTCGGGAAGGTTCTCGGGGCGGTCCTCGGGACGGTTCTCCGGCAGGCTGTCCTGCCGTACCGGGCTGTCCTGCGGGCCCGCCCAGTACGGCGGCGGGTCCTCCTCGCGCTTGCCGAAGGCCGCCGACAGGGCCAGCAGCACCACCATCGCCGTTATCGGCCAGACCAGCAGGGCGCCGTGCGAGCCGAGTTGGATGGCGGCGCTGAAGTCGACGCCCAGTCCGGCGTGCTTGGCGTTGGCGAGCACGTTCGTGCTCGGGCCGAGCCACATGCCCAGCTTCCAGGCGATCACCGATCCGGCCAGGCCACCGGCCGCCAGACCGGCCGCCACCGAGATGCCGCCACCCCGGCGGCGGGTCAGCAGGAAGGCGACCAGCGCCGTCAGCAGACCGGCGCCGAGACCGAGCAGGACGAAGACGCTGTCCGCGCCCGCCCGCTGCTCGCCCTCCGGGTCCACGTACCGGATGGCGTCGGTGCCCGCCACGAGCATCACCCGGGGCGCCAGGTGGAACCAGAGCACCCCGACCAGCAGGCCGAGCAGCGCGCCGACCGCCGTGATCAGCAGCCCGATCAGGAGCTCCGGGAGCAGCGGGCGACGCGGCCGGGGCGCTTCGGGGAGGTACGAGGCCCCCTCGAAGCTGTCGGCTCTGGCGTCAGGACCCGCAGGTGTGTTCGGTACGGTCACCCGACCATCGTTTCATGACTCAAGAGTCAGCGTGTGGTCGCCCAGCGGTAGGCCCTGGTGGCGAGCGCCAGCGAGGCGAGCCCGACCACCGCGCAGACCGAGAGATCACCGACGACCGCCGCCCAGTCCGGCGACGCCGTGAAGGTCCGGGCGAACGCCTCGACCCCGTACGTGGAGGGCAGCAGATCGCGCAGCCAGCGGACCGCCTCCGGCAGGTGGGCCACCGGCAGGACGCCCAGCAGCAGCGCCGCCGACATGCCGAGCTGGCCCAGCAGCGTGGCGATCTCCTGGCGCGGCGCCAGCAGCCCGCAGGCCGCGCCCAGCCCCGCGAGCGCCGCGCCGGCGAGCGGCACGACGGCGAGCAGCACCCAGAGGTGCGCCCAGGGCAGTTCGAACATCCAGGCCCCGACCCCCGCCGTCACCAGCGCGCCGGGCAGGGTGAACGAGGCGTACGCGGCGGCCGTGCCGAGCACCACGGAGGCCGGCGGGACGGGCAGCGTCGCGTAGTGGTCCAGGCCGCCGGTGGCGCGGAGCCGGCCGAAGTACTGGGCGAGCAGGTTGAGCGCCACGAAGGCGACCACCAGCACGCTGGAACCCGCGACCACGGCGTGCGCGGCCGGGTTGTCGCCCGGGTCGACCACGCCGCGCATCATCACCAGGATGCCGAGCGACTGGAAGGTGGCGACGAAGAGCAGCGGGATCCGGGAGACCTTGGCCCGGGCCAGCTGCGCCCGGTAGACGGCGCCCAGCGCGGGCAGCAGCCGGGCGGCCGGGGCCAGCGGGGCGGCCGTGGTGACCGGCGGGGCTTCTTCGAGCAGCGTCACTTCGCCAGCCCTCCGTGTCTGCCGCCGAGCTTGAGGTACGCGTCCTCGAGGCTCGGGGTGGCCAGGGTGAAGTCGTCCAGGGCCGCGAACGCGGGGCCCGTGGTGACCGCCGCGACCAGCTCGCGGGCCTCTTCGGGGGTGGTGCGGACGGTCCAGCGGCGGCCGGTGCGCTCGGCGCGCTCGGCCAGCCGGGCGACGGCCGGGACCTCCACGGGGGCCTCCGTCCGCCAGACCAGGTCGAGCCGGACGTCACCGTCCACCAGGGCCTTCAGCCCACCGGGGGTGTCGCAGGCGATCACCCGGCCGTCGTCCACCACCGCGACCCGGTCGAGCACGGTCTCCGCCTCGATGACGTTGTGGGTGACCAGCAGGACGGTCGTCCCGCGCTCGGCCCGGCGGCGGTCGACGGCCGCCCAGACGGCGCGGCGGGCGACCGGGTCCATCCCGGTGGTCGGCTCGTCCAGCACCAGCAGCGGCCGCTCCCCCACCAGCGTGGCGGCGAAGCAGGCCAGGCGGCGCTGGCCGCCGGAAAGCTTGGCCAGCGGGCGGGCGGCGATCGGCTCCAGGCCGAGTTCGGTGAGCACGTCGGCGGTCTCGGCGCGGGCCTGGGCCCGGCTGAGCCCGCGCAGCTGCCCGGTGGTCTCGGCGGCCATCACGACGGTCAGCTCGTCCAGCGCGCTGGACTCCTGGCCGAGGTAGGCGAGCAGCCGGGCGGCCAGTTCGGGCCGGCGGACGATGTCGTGGCCGAGGATCTGCACACTCCCCCGGTCGGGCCGGAGCAGGCCGGTGAGCTGGCGGACCAGGGTGGACTTGCCCGCGCCGTTGGGCCCGAGCAGCCCGAAGACCTCACCGCACCGGATGTCCAGGTCGATGCCGTCGTTGGCCTTGATCTCGGTGGCCCCGCCGCGACTGCGGGTGCGGTAGGTCTTGGCCAGGTCTCGTACGGTGCAGCACTGCGGGGCGTGTTGGCCGGGCCCGCCGAGGCCGCCTTGCGGCGTGGCCCCTGGTGCCAGCCGGTCGGTGTCGCTCACGGTCGAAGACTCTACGCGCTGACCGGACGGATTCGGACAAGGGGGCTGCCGCCCCAGCGCTAGCTGTCCGTGAGGGCCAGTTCGCCGCCGGGGACGCGGGTGGCCAGTTCCTTCCAGAAGCCGGCTCTGATGGCGTAGCGGTCGTGCTCGTCGATCTGGTCGTCCTTGTGCGCGAGCAGCCCGAAGCGGGCCGCGTAGCGGAGCAGCTCGCCGTCGAGGCGGTGCGGGATGCGCGGGTAGTCGGTCCAGAGCAGGGCGAGGCGCTCCACCGTGCCGAGGCGGTCCATCCAGCGGCGGGCGAAGACGTGACCGACCTCGTGGGCGTCGCCGCCGATGGTGGTGATGTCCTCCTCGCGGTCGGCCCAGCGCTGCTCGGCGGAGGTGAGCTGGGCGAGCGTCGGCAGCAGGTCGGCGGGCGAGCAGGAGTCGGCCGAGGCGCCGGCCCGCTCCACCCAGCCGCGTTCGGAGGACCAGCGCAGGACGAGGGAGGTGGGCATGGGTGCGACCGTGCGGGAGGCGAGGTCCTTCGGGGTGGGCACGACCTTGAGTACGGCGGCGGGACCAGCCTGGGCTGCCGGCTCGGGCTCGGTGGCGGCCGGGCCGGGGCCGGGCGCGGGTGGCGCGGCCAGCAGGTCGGCCAGCTCGGCGCGCGGCCCGGGGGCGTGGAACTGCGCGGGCGCCTCGCGGACGCGTACCCAGCGCTCGATCCACTCGCGGTCGAGCACCCGGCGTTCGTCGGCCTCGCCGACCAGGTCCTCGGACTGGTTGAAGTCGCCGTCGGCGGCCTGCAGCGCCCACAGGTGGACGACCACGCCGTGCTCCTTGGCGGACATCATGCCGGGCAGCAGGTCGCCGTCCCCGGTGATCAGCACCACATCGGCGCAGGCCCGGTTGCGGGCCAGCTCGGAGAGTTCGGCGTGCATCGCCGCGTCCACGCCCTTCTGCACCCGGCGCCCCTCCGCACGGGTCAGCGCGCCCAGCCGGACGGTCACCCGGGGCAGCACCCGCAGCCGGCGGTGCTCGGGCAGCGGGCGGCGGTCGGGCGCGGCGTCGAACCAGTAGATCCGCAGCAGCGGCAACCCGGTCTCGGCCTCCGCGCGTTCGCGCAGCGCGGCGATCAGCACGGTGTGGTCGACCGTCACCCGCGAACGGGAGGGCTCCCCCGCGAGCAGACTGGCCGAGGCCCCCAGCAGGTATCCGGCGTCCACCAGGACAACGCAGCGGTCCACTTCCGCACCTCTTCTCCGGTCGGCCCCCGTCACCGGAGAGCCACACGGCGCTCCCGCAGGGGCTGCATGGGCGCCGGATCCCGGCCGCACGACCGTTGGGCACTCCTCTACCCTCCGCTGCGACGGTGAACCGTCCCAGCGGGTCCGGGCAGCTGCCGAAGTGCGCGGCACACCGGGTAACCGTCAGGGGTGCGGGGTGGGACCCCGCACCCCTGAACAGGTGTCAGCCCCGCAACTCCGCCGCGACCAGCTCGGCGATCTGGACGGCGTTCAGCGCCGCGCCCTTGCGGAGGTTGTCGTTGGAGAGGAACAGCGCGATGCCGTTGTCCACCGTCTCGTCGGCCCGGATCCGGCCGACGTACGAGGCGTCCTTGCCGGCCGCCTGCAGCGGGGTCGGGATGTCCGAGAGCTCGACGCCGGGGGCGTCCGCGAGCAGCTCGGCCACCCGCTCGACGCTGATCGGGCGGGCGAAGCGGGCGTTGATCTGCAGCGAGTGGCCGCTGAAGACCGGAACGCGGACGCAGGTACCGGAGACCTTGAGCTCGGGGATCTCCAGGATCTTGCGGCTCTCGTGGCGGAGCTTCTGCTCCTCGTCGGTCTCGAACGAGCCGTCGTCGACGACCGAGCCGGCCATCGGCACCACGTTGAAGGCGATCGGGCGCTGGTAGACGTTGGGCTCGGGGAACTCGACCGCCTCGCCGTCGAACGCGAGCTGGTCAGCGGCCTCGGCCACCTTGCACGCCTGGTTGTACAGCTCGGCGACCCCGGCCACGCCCGAACCCGACACCGCCTGGTAGGTGGTGGCGACCATCGCGGTCAGACCGGCCTCCTCGTGCAGCGGGCGCAGCACCGGCATGGCGGCCATGGTGGTGCAGTTCGGGTTGGCGATGATGCCCTTGGGGCGGTCGGCGATCGCGTGCGGGTTGACCTCGGAGACCACCAGCGGGACCTCGGGGTCGCGCCGCCAGGCCGAGGAGTTGTCGATCACGACCGCGCCCGCCGCGGCGACCTTCGGCGCCAGCGCCCTGGAGGTCGCGCCACCGGCCGAGAAGATCACGATGTCCAGGCCGGTGTAGTCGGCCGTGGCCGCGTCCTCGATGGTGATCTCGGTGTCCTCCCAGGGCAGCGTCCGCCCGGCCGAACGGGCCGAGGCGAACAGGCGCAGCTGCGTGACGGGGAACTTCCGCTCCGCCAGAATGCCGCGCACGACGCCGCCGACCTGCCCGGTCGCTCCTACGATGCCGATCCTCATCCGACTTCTCCTCCGGTGTTGTGCTCGTGGTGTCTGCCTGCTGGGGCCCGCGCCCTGCCCGCCGACGGCAACAGTGCCCATCATGCCTGTTCAGCCACCCAGGGCGACGAGGCATTCCAAGGCGTGGTCGACGGACGCCCGGCCTGCGGGAAGCAGCGGAAGCCTGACCGCCGCGCCGGGGATCCGGCCCTGGGCGTGCAGCACCCCCTTGACCACCGCCGGGTTGGGCTCGGCGAACGCCGCCCCGGCGAGCGCGGCGAGGCGGTGCCCGAGCTCGCGCGCCCGTATGGTGTCGCCCTGGTGCCAGGCGTCCACCAGCTCGACGAACCGCCCGGTGGCCAGGTGCGCGGAGGCCAGGATGCCGCCGGCCGCGCCCATCGCGAGCAGCGGCGACAGGTACAGGTCGTCCCCGGCCAGCACGGCGAAGTCCTCGGGCGCCGCGCCCAGCAGGCTGACGGTGTCCTGGTCGATCGCGCCCACCGCGAGCTTGACGCCCGCGACCTTCGGCAGCGCGGCGAGGCGCAGCAGGGTGTCGGCGCCGAGCGGCTGACCGGTGCGGTAGGGGATGTGGTAGATGATCAACGGGACGGGGCTGTGCGCGGCCAGGTACTCGAAGTGGGCCAGCACCCCGGCCTCGCCCGGGCGGCTGAACGACGGTACGGGCACCAGGGCGGCGTCCGCCCCGGCCAGCTCCTGGAGGGCCGCCGCGCCGCGCCGGGTGTCGCTGCCGCCGCCCGCGCCGACGATCAGCGTGGCCCCGCGCTCGCGGCAGACCCGGGTGCACACCTCGACGACCGTACGCCGCTCGTCGTCGTCCAGGGCGGCGGCCTCGGCCGTCGTCCCGAGCGCCACCAGGCCGACCGCGCCCTCGTCGAGCACCGCGTGGGCAAGTGCTTCGAGCGCGTGGGCGGCGAGGCCGCCGTCGGGGGTGAAGGGGGTGATCAGCGGGACGTGGATACCTCGGAGTTCCATGCACCGAGCGTGGCGGACCTGAACCGTGCAGGTCCAGTTCACATTTATGAGGCTTCTCGTAAGCTCTGCTTATGCTCGATGTCCGACGACTCCGCCTGCTGCGCGAACTGGCCCATCTGGGCACCATCGCCGCCGTCGCCGAGGCGCTCTCGTTCAGCCCGTCCGCCGTCTCCCAGCAGCTCTCGGTACTGGAACGGGAGGCCGGGGTACCACTGCTGGAGCGGACCGGACGCCGGGTCGCGCTCACCCCCGCCGGGCAGAACCTCGTCCGGCACGCCGAAGCCGTCCTGGAGCGGCTGGAGCAGGCGGGCGCCGAGCTGGCCCACGCCCGCCAGGGCCTCGGCGGACCGCTGCGGATCGGCACCTACCCCTCCGCCGCCCGGGCGATCATCCCCGCTGCCCTGGCCGCGCTCGGCCGCGAACACCCGGGCCTGGAGCCGATGGTGACGGAGGTCGACCCCGCCGTGGTCTCCGCCGCGCTGCGAGCCGGTGAGCTGGACGTCGCGCTCGTCCACGAGTACGACTTCGTCCCGCGCGACGAGGAACCCGGGCTGGCCACCGAGGCGCTCTTCACCGAACCGATGTACCTCGCCGCCCCGGCGGCCGGCACGATCGCCGACCACCACCACTCGCCCTGGATCATGGCCCCGCCCGGCACGCTCTGCCACACCATGACCCTCCGCGCCTGCCAGGCGGCCGGGTTCACCCCGAGGATCCGCCACCAGATCGACGACTTCGCGACCGTCCTGGCCCTGGCGGCGGGCGGTCAGGGCGTCGCCCTCGTCCCGTACCTCGGCAGCGCGGCGCCGCCACCGGGCGTCGTCCTGACCCGGATGCCGATGTCCCGCCGCACCCACACGGCGTTCCGTAGCGGGGCGGCCGCGCATCCGGCCGTCGCGGCGTTCACGTCGGCGCTGCGGAGTGCGGTGCCGCCCGCTCTTCAGGGACTGTCCGACCAGGGCTCTACGTAGGTGCACGGTTGCGCGCGCAGTTCCTCGCGCCCCTGGAGTCACCCCGTTCTCAGGAGAGCACCCGCCGGCGGAAGTTGCGCAGGCCGAGGGTGAGGAAGAGGGCGCAGAAGGCGGTCAGTACGGGGTAGATGGCGTACAGCGGCATGTGGGTGGTCTCGGTGAAGGCGGCCCGCATCCCCTCGGTGATGTAGATCAACGGGTTGGCCAGGACCAGGATCTGGAGCCAGTGGAAGCCGCCGAGGTGGACCAGGGAGAGCCTGGTCCACTGGTAGTAGGTGCCGCCGAGGAAGACCAGGGGCAGCACCACGAAGCCGAACATCACCCCGATGTTGCGGGGTTCGAAGCTGGTGCCGAGCAGCAGGCCGAGCGAGGTCATGGCGAGGCAGGCCAGCGGGACCAGGGTCAACACGATCCACCAGTGGATGCTGAGGTGGGCGTGCACGCCGGGCGCGTGGACGACGGCGGCGATCGGCAGCACGATCGCGGCCGAGATCGCGCCCTGGGTGGCGCCCGAGAGCACCCGGGCGACGGCGACCAGCCAGATCGGGCAGGGGGCCTGGACCCGGTCCTCGATCTCCCGGGTGTAGCCGAACTCCTGGGAGAGCTGGATGGCTACCGACTGGATGCCCTGGAACATGATGGAGATCGCCACCACGCCCGGCACCAGCACCGTGGCGAAGGCCGACTCCCCGGCCCGGCCGCCCCCGCCGCCCACGCCCTGGCCGATGAGCGGGAAGACGTACAGGAAGATGAACACCAGGAGGAACGGCTGCATGACGGTCCGCATGACGAACTCGCCGAAGTGCTTGCGCAGCACCAGCAGATCGCGCCGGATCAGCGCCCCGAGTGCCAGCCTCGCGGCGGCCTGGGCCGAACGCGGCGGGCGTACCGTGATCGTGCGTACCGCAGTCGTGGTCATCAGTCCCTCAGCTCCTTTCCGGTGAGGCTGATGAAGACCGTCTCCAGGGTGGTCCCGCTGACCGAGAGGTCGACCACGTCGAAGCCGTCGGACTCGGCGACCGAGACCACCCGGGGCAGCAGCCGGTCCGTCGCGGTGACCTGGAGTTCGACCCCGCCCTCGATCAGCCGGGAGCGGGCCGTCCCGTCGAAGGCCCGGGTCAGCCGCTCGGCCAGCGCCGCGCGGTCGCCCCGGCCCTGGACGGTCACCACGGTGTCGGCGTGCACCGTCTGCTTGAGGCCGGCGGGGGTGTCCAGGGCGAGCAGGCGGCCGTGGTCGATGATCGCCACCCGGTCGCAGAGCTGGTCGGCCTCCTCCATGTTGTGGGTGGTGAGCAGGATGGTCTGGCCGTCCGCGATCAGCCGCTCGAGGATCTCCCAGAGCGCGAGCCGGCTCTGCGGGTCGAGACCCGAGGTGGGTTCGTCCAGGAAGAGCACGGCCGGGCGGTGGCCGATCGCCCGGGCCACCATCAGGCGCTGCGCCATGCCGCCGGAGAGCGCGTAGACCGAGGCGTCGGCCCACTTGGCGAGGTGGAACCGCTCCAGCAGCTCGTCCGCGACCTGCCGGGCGCGCCGGGTGGACATCCCGAACAGCAACCCGTGGAAGTAGAGGTTCTCCCGGACGGTGAGCGAGCGGTCCAGGGTGTTCTGCTGCGAGACCACCGCGATGACCTGCTTGGCCAGCGCCGGCTGGGCCACCACGTCCACGTCACCGATCCAGGCCGAGCCCCCGGTGGGCACCACCCGGGTGGTGAGCATGCCGACGGTGGTGGTCTTGCCCGCGCCGTTGGGGCCGAGCAGACCGAAGAGTTCGCCGTGCCGGACGCTCAGGTCGAGCCCGTCGACGGCCGCGAAGTCCGCCTTCGGGTAGACCTTCGTGAGGCCCTCGGCCCGGATCACCACCGGGCGGTCGGGTGCCGCAGGTGCCGTCATGGGCCACCTCCCGTTCCCTCTATTCGAGCACTCCTCGGGATCCGGCGGAAATTGGCGCGCTACCCTCCCCGGGGGCCGTCCCGGCCGGGTGGACCCGCCGAGGCGGTACCGGAGCTGACGCCGGATCGGCGCAGCCGTACGATCTCCCGGTCAGCAGGCGCTCCGTACCCCGTCACCCGGACGGTCCAGCAGTTGCGCCGTAGTAAACGGGGGAACTCACCATGCCCATCCAGCCGCTGGAGCCCATCGACCCCGAGGCCGTCGGCCCGTACCGGCTGCTCGCCAGACTCGGGGCCGGCGGCATGGGACGCGTCTATCTCGCGCGTTCGGCCGGCGGTCGTACGGTCGCGGTCAAGGTGGTGCGGGCCGAGCTCGCCGAGGACCCGGAGTTCCGCGAGCGGTTCCGCCGCGAGGTCTCCGCCGCGCAGGCCGTCAGCGGGGCGTACACCGCGCCGGTGGTGGACGCCGACCGGGACGGGCCCACGCCGTGGCTCGCCACCACCTACGTGCTGGGCCCCTCCCTCACCGAGGCGGTCACCGAGCACGGCCCGCTGCCCGCCGACACCGTCCGGGCGCTGGGCTCGGGCCTGGCGGAGGCGCTCGCCGCCATCCATGCCGCCGGGCTGGTCCACCGCGACCTCAAGCCCTCCAACGTCCTGCTGGCCACCGACGGGCCCCGGGTGATCGACTTCGGGATCGCGCGGGCCATGGACGGCTCCAAGCTGACCAGCACCGGCATCGTGGTCGGCTCGCCCGGCTTCATGTGCCCGGAGCAGGCGAACGGCGCGCCGATGGGCCCGCCCGGGGACGTCTTCTCGCTGGGCTCGGTGCTGGCGTACGCCGCCACCGGCAAGGGCCCGTTCAACCACGACACCGAGTCGGCCGCCGCGCTGCTCTACCGGGTCATCCACCACGACCCGGTGCTCACCGGCCTACCGGACGGGCTGCGCCCGGCCATCACCGCCTGCCTCGCCAAGGACCCGGCCGACCGGCCGACGCCCGCCGAACTGGGCGCCCTGCTCGGGGCGAGGGAGAGCCTGGCGCGCGCCGCCTGGCTGCCCGCACCGGTCTCCTCGGACATCGCCGCGCACGCCGCCGAGGTGATGGACATGGAGACGCCTGCCCGTGGCAACGCGGTGGTGCCGACCCCGACCCAGGTCAGCGTGCCCGTGCCGACCGAGGGCACGATGCGGCTCGGTGCGAAGGCTCCGGCGGCTGCTCCCGCACTCGCCGAGGCGCCCGCCGAACCCGCCAAGCCGGCGCCCTCGCGCCGCCTGCTGCTGGCCGGTGGCGGCGCGGCCCTGGTCGCCGCGCTCGGCGGCGCCGCCGCCTGGGCGCTGTCCGGCAGCCCGAAGCCGACCCCGCACCCCACGCCGGTACCGACGCACCCGAGCGGCAGCCCCTCGCCGCTCCCCACCACGAGCCGCGCGCCCGGCGTCCCGCCGGTGGCCCTGTGGACGTACAAGCTCACCAACGACAACCCCACCCAGGCGGCCCCGCTCTGCGCCAACGGAGTGCTCTACATCGGCGGGGACGGCCTGTACGCCCTCGACGTGGCCACCGGGAAGGAACGGTTCACCCAGCCGGAGGCGGCGGCGAGCAACCTCGCGACCGCCGGCGGCAGCGTCTCCTTCGGCTCGGTCATCGACATCACCACGATCGACGGCGCGACCGGCGCGATCCTGTGGAAGTTCACCTCGAAGAACACCGCCGACGGCAAGACCTCGATCGCCTCGGACACCGTGCTGGCCGCCGACGACAAGGCCGTCTACGCCATGTGCAGCTTCATAGCGCTGGACCAGAACGGCCTGCCGAACATGGACGCCCCGAACGCGCCCGGCATCTTCGCGCTCTCCCGCAAGGACGGCTCGGTGCTCTGGAGCCAACGGCGCAACGCCAAGGCCGACTTCACCGTGAACACGGTGCTGGCGAAGAACACCATCCTCTACACCGACTCGCAGAAGAACCTGGTCGCCCGCAGCATCACCGACGGCTCGCAGCTCTGGTTCGCCGAGACCGACGCCCGGGGCTCCTACTACCAGCCCGTCACCGACGGCGACCGGGTCTTCTGCTCGGCCACCGGGGCCGGCATCCAGGCGGTGAACATCGACGGCGGCAAGCAGGCCTGGGCGAAGACCTCCCCGGACAGCCACCTCTGGTACAGCCCGCCGGCCGTCGGCGACGGGGTGGTCTACTCGGTGCTCGGCGGTCAGACCGTGTCGATGAACGGCACCACCTACACACCGCCCACCGGGCCGGTGCTGTACGCCTACAAGGCGACCGACGGTACGGAGCTCTGGCGGCTCCCGCTGCCGAACGAGTGCGCGATGGCGGTCTCCCCGATCGTGGTCCAGCAGACCGTCTTCGTGGCCACCCCCGACAAGGGGATCTACGCGATCGACACCACCGGCCACAAGGTCCGCTGGGCCTTCCAGAACGGGCTCACCGACACCCTGGACTGGAAGTTCGGCACCGACGGCGCGCGCCTGATCGCCGCCCAGGGCGACCGGGTCTACGCCCTGCCGCCGGTCTGACGGCCGCCGGTCCGATCCCCCGGCCCGCGGTTCGCCCAGCACGGCGAACCGCAGGCCGGGGGCCGTGCGGCGGTCGATCGGCGCGGGGCCCGTCGCCACGGCCGCGGTGGCCCGAAATGCGGTGAGGGAGACACGGGAGAGGCGCCTGATCAAGGTGCGCTCCGCGTTAGGGTGGTACCTCTCCAGTCGCGTTCCGCACCATCCCTAGGAGCTATCACCCGTGGCCGACAGCTTCGTGCATCTGCATGTCCACACCGAGTACTCGATGCTGGACGGGGCAGCGAAGAACGGGAAGCTGTTCGCGGAAGCCCATCGGCAGGGCATGCCCGCCATCGCGATGAGCGACCACGGCAACATGTTCGGCGCGTACGAGTTCTTCCAGAGCGCCAAGAAGCTCGACGGCGCGGTTAAGCCGATCATCGGCATCGAGGCGTACGTCGCGCCGGGCTCGCGCTTCCACAAGAAGCAGACCTTCTGGGCCCCCGGCGGCCAGCGGGTGGTCAGCGCCGACGGCGAGGGCGGCAAGGACGTCTCCGGCGGCGGCCGCTACACCCACATGACGATGTGGGCGCAGAACGTCACCGGTCTGCGCAACCTCTTCAAGCTCTCCTCGCTCGCGTCGATGGAGGGCTACTACATGAAGCCCCGGATGGACCGCGAGCTGATCGCCGAGAACGCCACCGGCATCATCGCGACCACCGGCTGCCCGTCCGGCGAGGTGCAGACCCGGCTGCGGCTGGGCCAGTACGAGGAGGCGGTCAAGGCCGCCGGCGCGTACCAGGACATCTTCGGCAGGGAGAACTACTTCCTGGAGCTGATGGACCACGGCCTGTCCATCGAGAAAGACGTCCGGGACGACCTGCTGCGGTTGGCCAAGGAGCTGAACATCCCGCTGCTGGCCACCAACGACTCGCACTACGTGACCGCCGACCAGGCGGACGCCCACGACAGCCTGCTCTGCGTCGGCGTGGGCAAGAACAAGGACGACCCGAACCGCTTCAAGTTCAACGGCGACGGCTACTACGTCAAGACGCCCGAGGAGATGCAGGCGCTCTTCCGCGAACTGCCGGAGGCGTGCGCGAACACGCTGGCCATCGCCGAGCGGATCGAGCCGTACGACGAGGTCTTCAACTACGTCGACCGGATGCCGCAGTTCGACGTCCCCGAGGGCGAGACCCAGGCGTCGTTCCTGCGCCAGAAGATCTCCGCCGGACTCCAGCACCGCTACGGCGACAACCCGAGCCAGGAGGTGCTGGACCGGGTCGAGTTGGAGATGGGCGTCATCTCCCCGATGGGCTTCGACGCGTACTTCCTCGTGGTCGCGGACATCTGCCAGTACGCCCGTGACAACGGCATCCCGGTCGGCCCGGGCCGTGGTTCGGCGGCAGGCTCGATGGTCTCGTACCTGACCCGGATCACCGAGCTGGACCCGCTGGAGCACGATCTGCTGTTCGAGCGGTTCCTGAACCCCGAGCGCATC
Organism: Kitasatospora sp. MAP5-34; assembly: GCF_029894335.1. GTDB lineage: Bacteria > Actinomycetota > Actinomycetes > Streptomycetales > Streptomycetaceae > Kitasatospora. Next base: position 102,346 of record NZ_JARXZC010000020.1, read on the forward strand.
AACCCGCCCGACGTCGACATCGACTTCGACGACCGCCAGCGCGACCAGATGGTGCGTTACGTCACCGACAAGTACGGCGAGGCGTACACCGCGCAGGTGAACACCTTCGGCACCATCAAGGCCAAGGCCGCCGTCAAGGACGCCAACCGGATCCTCGGCTACCCCTTCGCGATGGGCGACCGGATCACCAAGGCGATGCCGCCGGACGTGATGGGCAAGGGCGTCCCGCTGGCCGACCTGTTCAACGAGAAGCACCCGCGTTACAACGAGGGCACCGAGATCCGGTCGCTGTACGCGAACGAGCCCGACGTCAAGAAGATCATCGACACCGGTCTCGGCATCGAGGGCCTGATCCGCGGCACCGGCGTGCACGCCGCCGCCGTCATCCTGTCCTCCACCCCGCTGCTCGAACTCGTCCCGCTGCACAAGCGGGACAAGGACGGCGTGATCATCACCGGCTTCGACTACCCGTCGTGCGAAGCCATGGGCCTGATCAAGATGGACTTCCTGGGTCTGCGGAACCTGGGCATCATCGATCACTGCATCAAGATCGTGAAGGCCAACCGAGGTGTCGACGTCGACATCGAGAAGATCGCGCTGGACGACCCCACCACCTACGAACTGCTGGCCCGGGGCGACACCCTGGGCGTGTTCCAGCTCGATGGCGGCCCGATGCGGGCCCTGCTCAAGCTGATGAAGCCCACCGAGTTCGCCGACATCTCCGCCGTCTCGGCGCTCTACCGGCCGGGCCCGATGGGCATGAACTCGCACACCAACTACGCGCTCCGCAAGAACGCCCAGCAGGAGATCGTCCCGATCCACCCCGAGCTGGAGGAGCCGCTCAAGGAGGTGCTCGGCCCCACCTACGGCCTGATCGTCTACCAGGAGCAGGTGCAGCGAGCCGCGCAGGTGCTGGCCGGGTACTCGCTCGGACAGGCAGACCTGCTCCGTCGCGCGATGGGCAAGAAGAAGAAAGAGGTCCTGGAGAAGGAGTTCGTCCCCTTCCACGCGGGCTGCCAGGAGCGCGGCTACTCGGACGAGGCGATCCAGGCGGTCTGGGACGTCCTGGTCCCGTTCGCCGGGTACGCGTTCAACAAATCGCACTCCGCCGCGTACGGGCTGGTCTCGTACCAGACGGCCTACCTCAAGGCGAACTACCCCGCCGAGTACATGGCCGCCCTGCTGACCTCGGTCGCGGACGACAAGGACAAGATGGCCGTCTACCTGGCGGAGTGCCGCCAGATGGGCATCAAGATCCTCTCCCCGGACGTGAACGAGTCGGTGGTCGACTTCACCGCCGTCGGCAGCGACGTCCGGTTCGGCCTGAAGGCGGTGCGCAACGTCGGCGTGCCGGTGATCGAGTCGCTGGTGAAGACCCGGAAGGAGAAGGGCAAGTACTCCTCCTTCGCCGACTTCCTGGACAAGGTCGAGCTGGTGGTCTGCAACAAGCGGACCATCGACTCGCTGATCAAGGCGGGCGCGTTCGACTCGCTCGGCCACACCCGCCTCTCGCTCACCACCGTGCACGAGAACGCGATCGACGCCGTGACGGGCGTGAAGAAGCAGCAGGCGATCGGCCAGGACGACCTGTTCGGCGCGATGGACACCGGCGAGGACATCCAGACCATCGGCCTGGACTTCGAGCTGACCGAACGTGAGTGGCCGCGCAAGCAACTGCTCAGCCTGGAACGGGAGATGCTCGGCCTGTACGTCTCCAGCCACCCGCTGGACGGCGCCGAGCACATCCTCTCCCGCAACCGCGACATCTCGATCGCCGAACTCCTCGGCTCCGGCCGCACCGAGGGCGAGGTCAAACTCGCCGGGCTGATCACCTCGGTGGACCGCCGGATCAACAAGGCGGGCAACGCCTGGGCGATCATCACGCTCGCCGACCGCGACGGCTCGGTCGAAGTGCTGTTCTTCCCCGCCACCTACAACCTGATGGCCGACCAGATGGTCGAGGACAACGTCATCTCCGCCCGGGGCCGCCTCAACGAGCGCGACGGCTCGCTGAGCATCTTCGGCCAGGAGATCACCACCCTCGACATCTCCTCCGCCGAACACGGCGGCAAGCCCCCGATCCAGATCACCATCCCCGAGGCCCGGGTCAACCCGTCGCTGATCCGCGAACTCAAGCGCTCGCTGCGTTCGCACCCCGGGGACGTGCCCGTCCGCCTGATGACCACCAGCCGGCAGAAGGACGTCCTGTACGAGCTGGGCTTCCTGGTGAACACCGACAACGCCTTCGCCAGCGAGGTCAAGACCCTGCTGGGACCGTCGGCCTGGAGCGTCTGACGTGTCCACCGGTCAGCCGGCTCGTTGACCCGGGCGGGGTGGGCGGCTCAGAGCCGAAGTCACTGCGCGACACATCGTCGCGGCGTACCTTCGAATGAGCCGCCAACCCCGCCCCTCGCTCCCGGACTGCGAATCGAGACCAGGTCATGAGCGCTCAGCCGATCCAGCACCACTCCCCGCCCGGCACCCCTCGGACCATCCGTGAGTTCCGTGCCGTCCTCAAGGGGGCAGACCTGACCCTCTTCAACACCGAAGTCGACGACGTACCGCTCCACGAGATCCGCGAGTACCTCAAGGGCTGGCAGCACCTGCTCCACCTGCGTGCGGTCCCCGAAGTGGGCGAGGCACTGAGGACAGCCTTCGACCGACCTGGCATCCCCGCCTCGGAACTCTTCCCCGAGTGGGTGGAGACCGGTGTCTGACCTGCTCGACATCTTCTTCGACGACGCGGCCCGGCTCGCAGTCGTGGGCCTGACGCCGGAACAGCGCAAGAGACTGTTGCACACGCTGCGAAGCATCCAGCGTGACCCCGAACTCGGAAGGCCCTACACCGTCGGCGACGACGTGTCAGGCCGAGTGGTCACGATTCCCGGTGACGAGGCCGTACCGGGCATGACTCTCGGGTACCGCGTCGGCGAAGCCGAGATCCGGATCGTCCTGATGCTCGCCGGCCCCTGACAGCCCAACCCGAGGCGGAGAGTCAGCTGCCGGGGCAGGGGATAGTGAGGGTGTCCACGGCGGCCTGGGTGGGTGCGACGACGATCGTGTCGACGCCCAGTCCCCCCATGGGGGCGTCCGTGCCCGGCGTTTCGGTGTCCTCGGGCACGTAGACGCACAGGCCCAGGAGGCCCAGCGCGATGGTTCCCTCGGAGCTGTACTCCGGGGCAACGCCGGTGTTGTTGACGACCTCGGCGTAGCTGCCGGCCGGGGCGGTGAACACCTCTGTGCCGCCGTCCAGTAGGGCCTGGTCGTCGATGACGTCGGGCTGGTTGTTCTGGTAGTCCCCGGCGCTCCGGTACAGGCAGACACTGTCGAAGGGGCAGCCGTGGTCGGAGCCGACCGGCTCGGCCCCGGACGCCGAGGCGCGGCTCAGCGCGGCGGGCCTGCCGGTAGCGCCCGGAGCCGTGGTGGCGCCGCGGCGACGAGGTCCGCCTGGTCGCCGAAGCTGTCTGCAAGCAGTTGCCGGTAGCGCTGCGGAGTGATCGGCTCCTGCGCGTTCAGGACCGCCGCCCATCCCCGGTGCTCGTCGAGGTTGCCGCCCTCGAGAACCGGAACCCGCTGGTACCGGCCTTCCCGCAGAGCCGTCGCCGGTTCGAGCGGGAGGAGAGGAGTGTCGTAGGCGGGCTTGTCGAAGGGCAACTTCGGCGCGGACAGGTCGGTGGCGGACTTCTGCCGCAGGCAGTCGAGCGTGTCGCAGCCCACCTGGGCGGCCAGCTGCCTGCCGGTGGCCTCGGTCGCGGCTCGGCCGGTCCACGGCGAACCGGCCGGCATCCCCGGCCAGAACAGGTTCTTCGGGTAGTTGATCAGGCAGGAACCACTCTGGATCAGCGCCTTGTCGAACAGGCCGGCCGCCGAGGGCGAGGTCAGCTGAGAGCACACGCTCATCCCACCGGCGGACTGCCCGGCCAGCGTCACGTTCCGGGGATCGCCCCCGAAGGCGGCCGCGTTTCGCCGCACCCAGCGCAGCGCGGCCTGCTGATCGGCCAGCCCGAAGTCGCCCGAGCCGGCCAGCCCCGAGTAGCCGAAGTTCCCGAAGACGCCCAGCCGGTAGTTGATCGTCACCACCACCACGCCACCGGTGACCACCATCCGGTGCGGGTCGTAGTCGCTGCCGGATCCGGAGACGAAGCCGCCTCCGTGCAGCCAGACGACCACCGGCCGCCGCTCGGCCCGGGCCGGTGCGGTCACGTCGAGATAGAGGCAGTCCTCGTTGCCACTGAGGTGAGCCGGCGGCCCCTGCGGGCACGGGTTACCCGGAGCGGTCGCCTCGCGCACCCCGGGCCAGGGCGTCACCGGCTGCGGATCGCGCCAGCGCAGCTCGCCGACCGGCGGCGCGGCGTAGGGGATGCCCTGGAAGCTCCGGTAGTCGTGCTGGGCGGTGCCGCGTACCAGACCGGAGTTCGTGGCCACCACCACGCCCTGGTCCGCCGCCTGGGCCGCCGGCACGGCGGGTGAGGCGAGAGCCATGAGCAGGGCGGCCACGACGAGCCTCGGGAATCGAGCCATCAGGAACCCTTCCATTCAGAACGACCAGGAACCGGCGTCCTGACGGTACAGGTGTATCACATCCGGGGCAACGGCATTCGGGTGAGCCAAGCGCGCACAACCAAGCTCCGGGCAAGGAGAGTTGGGCGTTGCAGGTAGGCACTTCCCAAGCGCCTCACGACCTGATACAAACGTATCAACAGAAGGTCGGGCCGACGGCGGGGGCCAGCGGATGGGCGGGATGCGAAGAGCACTAACCTGGGGGGCCATCGCCGCCCAACTGCTGTTCACCGCTTCCTGGTTCCTCGACGGCCTGGCGGAGGGGCGAGGCTATCGCGCCTCTGCGGACGGCATCAGCGACCTGGGCGCGCTGACGGCCGACCACCCGTGGCTCGAACTCGCGGCGCAGGCGGTCGCCGGCACGCTCACCATCGCGTTCGCCCTCTTCGCGCTCCGCCCGGCTCTTGCGCTCCCCGGAGCTTCGGCGCCCGTGGGAGCCTGGTTGGTGGCCGCCTCCCCGCTGGGACTCGACAACGTCTGGGACGTCTTCTTCCGACTGGACTGCCGGGCCGCCGACCCCGGGTGCTCCCACAGCCTCACCGGAGGCTCCTGGCACGCGACCGTACACCTGGCGATCTCACTCCTCAGCTTCCCCGTCCTGGTGATCGCCCCCTCCGTTCTGGCCGCCCGATTTCGCGCCCACCCCGCGTGGCAGGGCTGTTCGGGCCCGGCGCTGGCCTTCAGTCCGGTGATGTTCGTCGGGGTGCTCGGCTTCCTCGGACTCCACGGACGCGACAGCGGCGGGTACGCCGAGCGGGCACTCGCCATGGCCGCCTCGGTCGGCGTGATCCTGCTGGCCGTCAGAACGCACCGGGTCCTCTCGCCGGTCTCGGACATTCCGGCCGGCGCCACCTCGCCCTGAACGGGCCGGTCTCCAGCGGACTGGCGAGCCGACGGGTCGGCAGGTCGGCAGGTCGGCAGGTCGGCAGGCCCATCCCATGCACGGCGGCTCGGGCGCCCGCGCTACCCTCGGGCCCGCGCGGCGATGGGTTCGCGCGGTCGAGGTGTGGAGATTCCGCGCCGTTCTGAGGGAGAGTCATGAGTTACGCCCCACCCACCGGTGGACTTCCGGTGCCGCCCGCCCGCGACCGTGCCCGGGCACTGCCGGGGCTGGCGGTGCTCCTGATCATCGGTCTGATACTCGAGCTGGCCGTGCTGGGGTTCGACCTCAACCAGGACGGACCCGCCTACCTCCCGACCGCGCTCGGCTTCACCTTCGGGGGCGCTCAGAACGCCCCGGTCGGGTTCTTCGGCGGCGACGCGGCCACCTGCATGGCGTTTCTGGTCATGATCATCGCGGCCTTCTCGGGACGCGGTTGGATCCGGGCCGCCGGGACGGTGCTGCTCCTGGTGGGCGCCTACAACTCGTTCCAGATGCTGTCCATCCAGCTGACCGGCTCGGACGAGTCGCGTTCCGGGTTCGCCCAGCCGCTCAACCACCTGCTGCTCAACCTCGACGAGATCGCCCAGATCGGGTTGGCGGTGATCTTCACCGTGGTGGTGACCGCCACCGTCCGCCGGAACGGCCCGGCGGCACCGGCCGGACCAGCCGTGGGCTTCCCCGGTACGCCGCCCGGCTTCGCGCCGTACCAGCAGCAACCCGGGTACGCCCCGGCGCCCGCCGCGTACGCCTACCCGCCCGCGCCGACGGAGGGACCCACGCCCTCCTGAGCCTGAATCAGCGCCGGGATCAGTGGCGGGGTCGGCGCCGGGCTCAGCGCCGGAGTTCGCGGCGGATGACCAGCCGCAGGCCGCTGTAGGTCTCGTCGATCGCGCAGACCTTGTTGTCCACCAGGCCGGTCGGCAGGGCCACCTCGCGGACGACGTTCTCGTCCAGGTCGGTCGCGAGCCCGGCTGCCGGCCCGGCCGCCTTCCCGGCCGCCGCCTTCCGGGCCGCCCTCTTGGGCCAGGCCAGCCAGAGCCCGGCCGCCTGGCCCATCGCCGCCCGCAGCTCGGCGAGCCGGGTCTCGTACTCGGCCCGGCCCGCCGGGAACCACACCGCGACGTCGAACGGTTCGTCAGGGTCGGGGGCCGTCCGGGTCAGCACCCCGTCCGGCAGGCCGGGTACGGCGAAGCCGGGCGGGGCGCCGACGAGCAGCAGGACGGCACCCGGCTTGATCCCGAGCTTCTGTGCCAGCGGTGTGCCCGAGTACCCGGCCACGGGGTGTCAGCCGTCCAGCTCGGCGAGGAAGTCGAGGGCGCCGGCCCAGGTCTGCTCGGCGGCTTCGGCGTCGTAGTCGGGCAGCTCCGGGTCGGTGAAGATGTGGCCGGCACCCCGGTAGCGGTGGACCTCGACGTCCGCGCCGATCTTGAGCATCCGCAGGTACCAGGTGTTCAGCCAGTCCTCGGTCTCGAACGGATCCGGCTCGGCGACGTGCAGCTGGACGGGCACGGAGGTGGCGGCGTCATCCCGGATGTCCGAGGTGCCGTGCAGGAGCAGCAGGCCCAGGGCCCGCTCGTCGGCGAGGGCGAGGTTCTGGGCGATCGCGCCGCCGAGCGAGAAGCCCGCGTAGACCAGCCGTTCACCCGTGCCGAGCACCGGAACGACCGAGGTGATGGCACGTCGGAGCAGTTCGTCGGTGGTGACCTCGTCCTTGTACGCCATGCCCTCCTCGACGGTGTCGAAGACCTTGCCGTCGTACAGGTCGGGCGTGAGCACCTGGTGGCCGGCGGCCCGCAGGCGCTCGGCGGCGGCGTGCACGGCCGGGCGCAGGCCGTACGCGGAGTGGAAGAGGACGATCTGAGCCACGGGTGGTTCCTTCGCTGGCGGGCCGGGACGGGTCCTTCATCATCTCCCATCGGACGGGTCGGAGCTGCCTGCGGAGCCTCCGCGCGGCGTGCCGGGTACGGACCGGTCCGAGGTGGGGGACCAGTTTTTCGGTGATCCCTTTTCGGGCCGCGTGCAGAAATTCACCTGCGGCTCAGGTAGATGAATTCCAGGATGTCCGGACCTGAAAAAGCCGGACGCGGCATCGCAGCTGCGTCCAGCTTTTCGGGGCGGACCGATTACGGTCCGCGAAGTCAGGCCTGTGCGGGGTTGAGCTTCGGGTTCGGGCCGTACTTGTTGTCGCTCTGGTCACCCTCGAGGACGCTGAAGATGATGAGCACGACGAAGCCGACGCAGGTCAGGCCGATGAGCAGCCACCACGCGGAGCGGCCGGTGTCGTGCAGACGCCGGACCAGCACGGCGAGCGCCGGGAGCAGCACCGCAAGGGAGTAGATCCCGGCGAGGAGGCCTCCCGTGCCCGCGACGTTGTCGACTATCGTCAGGATGACGGAGGCGAGGACGCTGAAAAGGGTGAACATCCAGTATTCCTGGCGGCGCGCACGGCCGCTAAAACCCACATAGTTCTTCAGTACTGCGAGATACCAGTCCACCGCTACCGCTCCTATTTTCGGGTCGTCGAGCGGAGTGAACATATTGCTTGGCCAATGACTGGTCAAGCCAATTGCCTCGACTTGATACCCGACCGTGATTATCGGCGGGGTAGTTTGCCCTGTTTAGGCCATCTGGAGGTGGTATATCCACGAGTTCCGGCAGTGGCAGGTCCGGACATTTCGGACCGCCGGGCTTGATGACCGGTCAGGTCCGGACCAGTTACCGACAGGCTGCGTACTCGTTTCCAGGCCGGAGACTCCGCGCCTGCCCCGACCATGACACTCCGTAGGAGAAGCACCATGCGCCGCACAGCTCTGACCACCACCGCCCTCGCCCTCGGCCTGACCGCCATGCTGGCGACGGCCGCCCCGGCGGGCGCGGCCGGCCCCGAGGTCCCGGTCAAGGGACAGGCCACCTTCTGCCTCAGCCAGGCCGCCACCACCAAGCTCACCTCAATGGGCGTGGTCCTCACAGCCATCGCCCCCGCGACCCTCGACACCACCGGCCCGACGCCGTGCGTCACGACCCCCGTGTCGAAGGGCGCCATCTCGCTGGACCTCGTCTCGGGCGGCGCCCCGCTCGACGGTGGCTTCTCCTTCACCAAGCCCGCCGACCAGACCCGCCTGGACTTCACCAACCTCTACAGCAACCTGACCCGCCGTACGATCACCGCCGACGCGGCGGTCGACGGCGCGGCGCCGGCCAACCTCGACCTCGCCACCTACGACGTCAGCACCGACAAGGTGAAGGTCGGCCTCACCGGCGTGGACGCGGTGGGCGTGGACGCCAACCTGACCCAGTTCGGGGCGGACGCCTTCATCTCGGCGTTCGAGGACCAGCCGGTGGACACCGGGAAGCCGCTGTTCGCGATCACCGGGCACGTCGACCTGCTCCAGAGCGTCGCCGCGCTGCCGGTCGGCCTCACCGGCTGACGCGGCTGGGCCACCGGTGGTGGTCAGGTGCCGGTCCGGTCAGGACACGACGTCCTTGCGGGCGAACCCCCGGAAGGCGAGTGCGAGCAGCACGATCGCGTAGGAGACCGAGAGCGAGACGCCCTGCAGCATGCCGCCCCACTCCAGTTGGGGCTGCAGGGCGTCCGCCCAGGCGTACTGCCAGTGCGCGGGCAGCCATTCGCGCAGGCCGCCCAGCGCGGTCACGGCGTCGAGCACACCCGTGATGATCGAGATGAAGACGGCGCCGCCGACCGCGCCGAGCGGGGCGTCGGTCGCGGTGGAGAGCCAGAACGCCAGTGCGGCGATGACCAGTTCGCTCAGCAGGATGAACGCCACCGCGATGGCGAGCCGGGGCAGTGCGACGGAGGCGGGCAGGCTGGCGCCGGTCGGCAGCTTCAGGTCGCCCCAGCCGTACGCGGCCGTGCCGACCGCGAGGCCGAGCAGCGGGAGCAGGACGATGGCCGCTGCCGAGAAGGCCAGCCCGACGGTGAACTTGCGGGCCAGCAGCCGGGCCCGGGGGACGGGCGCGGCGAGCAGGTAGCGCAGCGAGGACCAGCTGGCCTCGGAGGCGACGGTGTCGCCGCAGAACAGCGCCACCGGGATGACCAGCAGGAAGCCGGTGCCCATGAAGAGCATGGTGGCGGCGAAGTTGGGCCCGGAGGCGGTGGCCAGGTCGACGAAGGTGGTCCGGTCGGGGCGGCTGGGCGTGCCGCCGATCTGGAACGCCAGCAGGACGATGAACGGCAGCGCCGACAGCACCCCGGCGATCACCATCGTCCGCCTGCGGCGCAGCTGGCGCACCGCCTCCACCCGCAGCGGCAGCGTCCGGCGGGCCCGGTAGCCGGGGGCGTGGTCGAGCGTCGTCGTCACGAGCTTCCTCCGATGAGTGAGAGGAACGCGTCCTCCAGGCGGCGGTGCGGCCCGGCGGTCTCGACCGGGACGCCGAGCCGGACCAGTTCCGCGACCAGCTGACTGGCCGTCATACCGTCCAGCCGTACCAGCAGCCCGTGTTCGGCCACCGTCACGGCGCCGACACCCGTCAACTCCGCCGCCTTCTCCGCCGCCACGGCGAGTTCGTCCGGCCCGTACGAGGTGGGCGTGCCGACCAGCAGCAGCTCGCCCCCGCCGACGATCTCGGCGACGGCACCCGCGCTGACCAGCCGGCCACGGTCCATCACCACCAGGTGGGTACAGCTCTGTTCGACCTCGGAGAGCAGGTGGCTGGAGACGATGACGGTCCGTCCGGCCTCCGCGTAACGGATCATCACCTCGCGCATCTCGCGGATCTGCGGCGGGTCGAGCCCGTTGGTCGGCTCGTCCAGGATCAGCAGGTCCGGCATACCGAGCATGGCCTGCGCGATGGCCAAGCGCTGGCGCATGCCCTGGGAGTAGGTGCGGACGGCGCGGTCCAGCGCCTCGCCGAGGTCGGCGATGGCGAGCGCCTCGTCGAAGTGGGCGTCCTCGGCCGGGCGGCCGGTGGCCTGCCAGTAGAGGTGCAGGTTGGCCCGGCCGGTGAGGTGCGGCAGGAAGCCCGCGCCCTCCACGAACGAGCCGACCCGGGAGAGTACGGGCGCGCCGGGGCGCACCGCGTGGCCGAACAGCCGGACCTCCCCCGCGTCCGGGCGGATCAGGCCCATCAGCATCCGCAGGGTGGTGGTCTTGCCGGCGCCGTTCGGGCCGAGCAGCCCGAGCACCTGGCCCTGCTCGACCCGGAAGGAGAGGTCGCGGACGGCGTACCGGTCGCTGGCGCCCCGGTAGCGCTTGCTCAGGCCGGTGATCTGCAGCGGGACGTCCGCGAGCGCGGGGTCGGCTGTGTCCGTCCTCCGACGACGGGTCAGGGTCAGCCCGGTCAGCCCCCGGCGGCCCAACAGCAGCGCCGCCGCCACGAGCACCGCCAGCAGCGGCAGCAGCCAGGTACGGGCGGGCAGCGCGGCCGCCTCGGTCTTCAGCCCGTCGACCGTCGGGGCGGCCAGCGGGCCGCTGACGGAGATCTTGTAGGTGGCGGGCTGTGCGGGCGAGGCGTACGCGAGGTCGGTGGAGGCCAGCACCAGGCGCAGCCGGTGCCCGGCGGGGAAGGTGTGGTCGACGGCCGGGAGGGCGATCCGGACGGTCCGGCCGCCGGGCGCGTCGGCGCCCGTCACCCGCAGCGGCGCGACCAGCTGCTGCGGCAGGGTCTGCTTGCCGTCCGGGCCGAGGTCGTAGAGCTTGGCGAAGAGCACCGCGTCCGGCCGGTCGGCCTGGACGTTCACCGAGACGGTGGGCGCACCGGTCAGGTTCAGCGGGGAGTCCAGCGGAGTGGACTCGAAACTCGCGTACTGGCCCGGGAAGTCGAGTGAGATCCCACCGCCGAGCGAGGCGAGCTGGGAGAGCGCGCCGATGCCGGGGAGGGTGGAGATGTTCGGCGGCGAGCCGCCAGGCGGGTTGGCGACGGCCTGTTCGCCGCCCTTGAGTTCGTACGTACGGGCGGCGGTGCCGGACAGGCCGGGGTAGCTGTTCGCGTCTGCGCCGCGCAGCACGGCCTGAAACCCGGTGGAGTCGACGCCACCGGCACGGGTGACCCGGAAGGCGGGGCCGGTGTCGTTGCCCGCGCCCTTCAGGTAGTGGTCGAACCAGGCCGTGACCCGGGAGTCCACCCGCGCGCTGCCCTCGGTACCGCCGTCGTGGCCACCGTTGAACCAGTCGACGCCGACGGGCGCGCCGTTGGCGGCCACGCCCTTGGCGATCGCGTCGCCCTGGTCCAGCGGGAAGAGCGAGTCCTGCTGCCCCTGCACCACCAGCGTGGGCACCTTGAGCCGGGCCGCGACCGAGGACGGGCTGGACCGTTCGAGCATCGCGACCGCGTCGGCGTCGGCGTGCCCGGTGGTGGCGACCCGGTTGTACATCGCGCAGAGCGAGTCCAGGAACCGGCCGCACCCGACCGGGCCGTCGGCCTGCGGGGCGTTGGTCCGACCCGTCAGGTCACCGGCCGAGCCGGTGGTGAAGAAGATCCCGGCCCAGAGCTTCTTGAACACCCCGTCCTCGGCCGTACCGCCCTTCACCCCCTGCGGGAAGAGCGCGTCCGCCAGGTTCCACCAGGTGATCTGGCTGGCCACGGCCTTGATCCGGGGGTCGTACGCGGCGGCGAGCAGCGCGGCCCCGCCGCCGTACGAGGCGCCCGTGATACCGACTCTCGGGTCGCCAGGACCGTCCAGTTGGACCTCGGGGCGGGTGGCCAGCCAGTCGACCAGGTGCTTGACGTCCTCGATCTCGCGGTCGGGCGCGTCCAGTCCGATCTTGCCGGTGGAGTGCCCGAAGCCACGCGCGGACCAGGTGAGCACCGCGTACCCGGAGCGCGCCAGTTGTTCCGCGCGGTCACGTTCGTCGGCCTTGCTGCCGCCGAAACCGTGGGCGAGCAGGATCGCGGGGCGCGGAGTGCTGCCGGTGGTGAAGAACGAGGTGTCCAGGCTGATCTTCTGGCTGCTGCCCGGCGTCTCGGGCATGGCGAGGAAACGATCCTCCTCCCGGACCGCCACCTGTCCGGCGGCCGAGGCCACCGCCGCCACCCCGACTCCGGCGAGCAGCAACAGGACCACCAGCGCAGCCGATGCCCGCCGCCTCGTCAGACCCGCGCGCCTGCGACGCAACCACCCACCCACGCTCATGGATAACGACCCTATCCGCGCTCGACGTAGGAATCTTGTAAGCGGCCCCCTGTCCGCGCACCTGGGGCGTTGCCCACCGCGCCCGCTGCCGCCATAGTGCTTCGCATGGCCTCTCTCGTACGACACGTCACCATCGACTGCTCCGACGCCTACCGCCTCGGCGGCTTCTGGGCCGAGGTCCTCGACTCCGCGCTGAACGAGGACGACAAGCCCGGCGATCCGGAGGCACTGGTCGCCGCCGACGGCATCACGGTCCTCTTCATCACCGTCCCGGACGCCAAGACGGTCAAGAACCGGGTGCACTTCGACCTCCAGCCGAAGGACCGCACCCGCGACCAGGAGGTCGAACGCCTCCTCGCCCTGGGCGCCACCCTGGTCGCCGACCTGCGCAACCCCGACGGCACCGGCTGGGTCACCCTCGCCGACCCGGAGGGCAACGAGTTCTGCGTCGAGCGCAGCGCCGCCGAGCGCGCGGCCTGACCCGCGTCCCCGGCCGATCCTGAGCACCTGTCTCGGCGCGTACCTCCAGGCGCTCAGCCGGCGGTGATCGTGAAGTTGCTCCCGTTGCGCGGGCCGAGCCGGGCCGTCAGGCGTACGACGGCGGTCGAGCCGTCGACGGTGATCTCCGTCCGCCCGATCCCCAGCCGGGCGGCCCGCTGCCCGCGATAGCGGAAGTAGACGCTGATCCGGTGCGGGCCGGTCCCGACCGGCAGTTCGGTCGCACCCCAGGCCGTCACGGTCTCGGACCCGTCGAGCTCGATCACCGGCCTGGTGAAAGCGCGGTGAAACGGCAGTGCGATCAGCGACGGACGGATGTCGACAATCAGCTTCGCCATGGTTTCTGACACATCCTCAAGCATTCCACTCCCCCGGGACACCCCGCACAGGGATCTTCGATCATCAGTTCGGCCAAGATCCAACCTAGCAGCGCTGACGATGCGTCACCCTTGCGCCCCCGCAAGCCGATCGCAAAGATCGCGCCAACAGCGACGCCGAGGTGGAAGTGACGATCATTCAGCCGACCGGCCATCACCAGGGTCTCGCTACCGCCCGGCAGCCGGAGTCCGGCAAATCTGCGCGATATGGTGCAAAAGACCCCGGAGTCGATCCCGTCGAGGTGCCCCGTGCTCTGGCCGCTGTTCACGCTCCTCGCCGTCGCCGCAGCGACCCTGCTGGTCGGCTGGACGGTGGACCAGACCCTGCAACGGGTCGCGGCCCGGCATCCCGACGTACCGGTCTGGCCGCTGCTGCGGCGCTGCCGGGTCCCGTTGCAGCTGGTGGTGTCGACGGGGTTGCTGCTCGGCCTGCGCCCGCTGGAGCGGCTGCTCGACCTGCACGGCGACACGCTCCGGCACGGCCTGCTGCTGGTGCTGATCGCGAGCCTGGGCTGGCTGACCGTCAGGGTCGTCGCGGCGGGGATCGAAGCGGGCTTCAGGCGGTACGAGACGACAGCAGGCGACCCGGCCAGGGTGCAGCGGGTGCGGACGCAGGTCGGGATGCTGCGGCGAGTGGTCAGCGCGGTGATCGCGGTGGTCACGGTGGCCGTGATGCTGCTGACCTTCGCGGCGATGCGAGCCATCGGCGCCAGCCTGCTCGCCTCGGCCGGACTGCTCACCGTGGTGGCCGGTATCGCCGCCCAGTCCACCCTCGGGAACTTCTTTGCCGGTCTGCAGATCGCCTTCGGCGACACCGTCCGGATCGGTGACACCGTGGTGGTCGAGGGCCAGCAGGGCACGGTCGAAGAGATCACCCTCGCCTACCTGGTGGTACGCCTGTGGGACTACCGCCGCCTGATCCTGCCGGTCTCGTACTTCGTCAGCAGGCCCTTCGAGAACTGGACCCGCAAACACCCCGGCCTGCTCGCCTGGGTGGTCCTGCACCTCGACCACACCACCCCCGTCGACCAGCTCCGCGCCGCCCTGCACGAGCAGCTCCGGGCCACCCCGCTCTGGGACGGCGACGAGTGGTCGCTCGTCGTCACCGACACCACCCCGACCACCCTGGTGGTCCGGGCCGCCATGACGGCCCGGACCACCGACGACGCGGCGGCGCTGCGCTTCGCCGTCCGCGAGCACCTGATCGCCTACCTGCGCGACGAGCACCCGTACGCACTACCGCGCGTGCGTACGGGTGAGGCCCGCTGAGGGGCTGTGGGCGAGCCGGCTGCCGGTCCTACCAGGGCTGGTCCGGGTGGCCGGCCGCCCAGGAGTTCCTGACCTCGTCGAGCGTGATCACCTGCCCACGGCTCACGTTCGCCGCTCCCTGGTAGTAGAAGGCGAGCCGCTCCAGGGCGTGCGCCGCGTCCTGCGGCCGGTCGGACGCCTGCACCTGGCCCAGGAGCTGGTGGAGCTCGCCGGCCATGTCCGGCGCCGCCTTCTCGGTGCCGAAGTGGCCGACGGTGTACTCGTCGCGGACGCCCCCCGGCCCGGCCCAGACCTGGGCGACGGCCGCCTGGCCGTCGGCTCCGAAGGCCGTGTTCAGACCGCCCTCCCACCGCAGCGGGCCCTCGAGGTAGAGCACCGACGCCTGCCACGGGAGCGGGTTGGCCCGCCCGGTGGTGCGGACCACGCCGAAGTTCTTGTTGTTGAAGGTCTGCGCGGCAACCAGGTTGACGGCCTCGGCGTCGACCGTCCCGAGCCGCCCGGCGAGGTGCTGCCAGCCCTGGTAGGCCATCCCCAGCTCAGCCGGGCTCATCTTGAACGCGGCGGCCCCGTCGAAGTGGCTGGCGAGCACCCGGGGCGGATTCGGGCCGTCCACGAACGGCAGCTCGCCACCGGCAGTGGCCTTCCCCTGGATCGGGTCGGCGAAGGACGTCTGGGGCATCAACTGGTGGATGGCCACGAACTTCTCCACCGCACCCCCCATCGCCCCGGCCCAGTCGTGCGGCGCTTGCGGCAGCTGCTGGATCTGCGCCCGCAGATCCAGCAGCTGCCCAGCCTGCGGGTGGCCGTCCGGCAGGGTGCCACCCATCCGGTTGATCTGGTCCGTCAGCCAACCGGAGAGCTCCGCCCTCGGCTGGCCCTCGAACGACTGCAAGGCCTGCTTGAACATCGACCAGGACGCCGTGTGGGACTCCTGGTTGGGCGCGAACTGCGTCGGCGGCCGGTCGTCGGCCAGCGCCATGGGGCCTAGCGTGTCCCCGTTCCCGCCCAACGTGACGTGCGCGACGTAGCCGTCGTGCCCGCCGTACAGCGCCGTCAGCTCCTGGCGGAGCGCCAACGGCGCCACCGTGGTCGGGGCCACATCCACTTGGTGGCCGATCCGCGCCGACAGCTGCTGGACGAACTCGGGCTCGTGCCGCTGCATGTACTCGGGGTAGGCCCGCCGCATGCTCCGCACCAGGTGGTCGGCAGACTGCCTCACCCCTTCCGGCGACAGCGAGGCCCCTGCCCGCGCGTCGAACATCTTGTCCAGGACCTCCTTCATGGCCGGCCGGCCCGGGTGGTCGGGCAGGTGCGGTGCCGCGATGATGGCGCTCTGGTAGTCGCTCAGGTTCTTCAGCATCGCCGCCTCACCGTGGCCGTCCGCCGATCCCACGTTGTACGTGGCGAACGAGGTCAGTTGGGACAGCTCGACGTACCCGGACACCCGCTCGGCGACGAGGTGCTGCCACTCCTGCGGCGAGAGGTGACCCGGGTCGGCCAGCGGCTGCAGCCGGGCCACCAGCTCGTTCCACCGCGCCATGACCCTCGGGTTCGAGGCCTGCTGCTGGGGCGGGAAGTTCTGCAGGTGCGCGATCTCCGGCTCCAGATCGTTCAGCACCTCCCTGACGGTACGGCCTGCCATCCCCGCGATGGCCCGGCGCTGGAGCGCCCAGGGCACGGTGTGGGACTTCTGCTTCGGCTCGAACCGCGTCATCGGACGGTCGTCGGCAACCCGGACAGCCTCCAATCGGACCTGGTCGGCGTTGACCGGCCCGACCAGCCCGTCCTGGACCCGGACCCGGGTCGACGCCGACAGCGGGGCCCCGAACTCGGGCGCGTCCTTACCGAACATGGCCGGGTCGTGGACGCCGCCCGGGACGCCGTGCCCTTGCGGGTCGGTGGTGGCCGCCCAGACGTGGTCGCTGTTGCCGAAGCGTGGGGGGATCGGCTGCTCGTGGACGGTCTTGATCGAACCGGTGGAGGGGTCGGCCCAGCGCAGGACGCCGTCCTGACCGTGGATCAGGGCGAGGGCGTGGCCCTCCTGGCCCTGCTTGCCGAGCAGGACGGTGGAGAAGGTGCCCGGACCGCCCTCGTGGACCTGCTTGATCACGGCCTCGATGCCCTGCTTGCCGTCGCCGAAGGAGCGCGGGGACTCCGAACGCTTCAGCAGGGTCCAGGCGGCATCGGCCTCCGGACGGCCCGTCAGCGGGATGTCGGACGGACGCGGCTTCCCGTAGTGGGTGTCCCGCAGGGCCTCCGCGGCCTCCAGGCAGCTGTGCAGACTGCTGCCGTCGGCGGCCCCCTCGTGCGGGTTGACGGCCTTGAGCAGCTTCTCGGTCAGCTCCGGGTAGGGCTGCCTACCGGTGAGCTGCTCGATCTCCTGCTTCTGCTTGTCCGTGGGCGGCTTGAGGCCCCGGGCCTCGCGGACCGCCAAGGTGTCCTCATACGCCCTGATGCGCGAGAACTTGGCCTCCGACTCACCGTGCGCGTTGCGCCCACGGCCGCCCTCCTCCAGGCGCGACGTCTTCTGCTCCGTCGGCTCGTCGTCGCCTGCCTTGCGCTTGAGGTTCCGCTGCTCGGGCGCGGGACGCGGCGTCCCGTGCTCGGTGCTCTCGGGGCGCACCGGGCCGAACCGCAGCTCCTGGCTCGGCGGCGGAGGTGCGGGCTGGTCCTCCGGCCGGGGGCGGTTCTCCTCCGGGCGGATCTCCCCCGGGCGGCTCGGCGGCGGGGGCGAGGACAGGTCGTCTCCGCCCGGGTGGGTGGCGTCGAGGTGGATCTCCTCGTCGAGGCTCCTGCCCTTGTCCACCGAGTCGACGGGCTCGCTGCCCGTCGGCCGGGCCTTCGGCGGCGGCGGGGGAACGTCGCGGCGCGGGGTGCTCGCGGGCGGGGGTGGCGGCGGGGTGGACGAAGGCCGGGCGACCTGGGGACGCTTGGAGTCCTGGACGGCCTCCTCGTCGACGCTGGTCATCGAGACGTCCGACAGCGTCCGCTTGAGCGGGCCGGGGGCTCCGCCGGGCTGGGTCGAGTCGACCTCCATCGGGGTCGCCGTATCCGTACGCGGCGGCCCGTTGGGGTTGAGGCGGTCCACGACATCCTGGTGGAGCGGGGTGTCCGAAGCCTTGGCGTCGAGGTTCCCGGAGGAGGACACCGGAATCCGGCCGTGCAACGGCGGCTCAGCGGGGTGCTGAGCCGACGGCGACGGATCGAGTGACATGGCCGAGGAGTCCGTCGAAGGCGGTGGCGTCGTGTCCTTCGCGTGGTCCGGCAACGGGACGTCGAAAAGCTCGCGGAGGTACGCCACCCGGTCGCGGGTGCTGGTGACGTCGTGCAGGTCCTGCTGCGTCTTGGGCCGCATCATCTCCCGCAGCGAGACCGGCGCCAGTCCGGCTCGCTCGAGGATGCCGAGGCTGTCGATCACGGCAGCGGTGTGCGGGGTGTTGAGAACCTCCGGCGGCAGCTGTCCATGGGCCACCGCCGTGAGGAGATCGGGATCCCGGGTGATGTGCGGGTCGAGCAAGTTGCTGATCCACTGATTTGCTTCGTCGTTACCGAAGCGCAGGTTGGACGTGCTGTTGGACAGCCTCTCGGTGATCTCCGAGATCAGGTCCGGGAGTTGGGACGCCTTGGTCTTCTTGTCGAGTGCCTCCGCGAAGAGCGCGTCCGGGTGCAGTTCTCCCGGGCCGGCGTGCGCGTAGGCGCCGCCGTACTGTCCGCTGATCGTCTCCAGGTGCTCAGTAGCCCGATCCGCCAACTCCTGTTCCGTCGGCGCGACCGCACCGTCGACCGGGTTCGCCTTCTGGGCGTCGTCGAAGCTCTTCCGCGCAGCCTCGAGGTGCTCCTGAGCGGTCCTGTCGGCGGTGGCGATCTCGGCGTCGTGCAGTCGGCCCCGCTCCGCGCCGAGGCGGTCGGAGATAGCCTTGAAATCCCCGGGTGCGGGCCGTGGGCCATTGGGGTCACGAAGCGCCTGCGCCTGGTCGGCAAGCTGCTTGCTCAGGCCGGTGTCAGGATGGCCCGCCTGACGGAAGGTGTCCGACAGGTTGGCCAATTGGTCGGCAAGCGCCTTGCGGTCATCCGGGTGGCTCAGGTCCAGGCCCCCCTCCTGACCCCGCGTCAGCGTCGCGACGGCGTCGTCGATACTGCGGCCCCCGGTCAGTCCGTTGACCAACGCGAGATCCGCAAGCCCCTTCTCCTTGACGGCCTCGTGCAGCTTGGCGAACTCCTCCTTGACGGTGTTGAGGTCGGCACCGCCGGAGCTGAACTTGTCGACCGCCTGGCCGACCTGGTCAAGGTGCTCCCCGACCCGGTCGCCGAACTTCTGCGGGTCGAGCTGCTCACGCAGCGTCTCGAGCGAGGCGCGCGCGGAAGCCGCATCGGTCACCTCGTGGGCCGCCTCAAGGCTCGGGCCCAGCTCGTGATCCCCGTAGAGGGTACCGAAGTCGGGCTCGCCGTTCCTCAGCTGATCAAGGTCTCGGCGGAGCAGCGCGCTGGACTCCTCCGTCCGGAACAGCCTGGCCGCACCCTGACCGTCGTACTCCGGATTCTTCTTGTCGCTGACCAACACCCGGTGAGCGTCAGGGGCAACGACGGACGTGAACTCGCTGAAGGAACCGAGTGCTTCCTTGCGTCCCGCGTCGTCCAGCGAGCGGGCCTTGAAGACTGCGGACACCACGTACTTGTGCAGCATGGTGTCGGCAATGATGTGGTTGCGGTTCACATCGGCGGCGCTCACACGAAGCTTGCCGTCCGGGCTCTCGAGCCAGGCCTGACGGACAGCCTCAGCGTGCGGGTCGGTGCGCAGCGGCCCCGACTCCAGGTCGGCGAAGTGCTCCTCGTAGACCTCGTGCACCCGGCTGCGCCAGTCGGCGGGGATGGCTTCGGCCTTCCGCTTGAGCTCGCCCTCCGGCAGGTCCTTGGCCCGGCTGAGCACGTCGAGGAGCAGCCCCTTGCGCTGCTCGTGCTGCGCCAGCAGAGCGTAGCTGTCGTCGTCGGACAGGGAGTCCCTGCCGTAGTCCTTCAGCTTGGAGAGCTGGGTCCTGAACTCGTCGTTGTCACCAAGGTGGTCCTTGACCGCGTCGAGGCTCTTGCCCTTGGCCACCGAGGCGACGGGCTTGCTGCCCTTGCTGCCTGTCGGCTTGGCCTTCGGGGGCGGCGGCGGAACATCGCGCCGCGCGGAACTCGCGCGCGGCGGCGGGGGAACATCGCGGCGCGGGGTGCTCGCGGGCGGGGGCGGCGGCGGGCTGGCGGTGACGTTGAGTTTCTTGAAGTCCGGCAGGGACAGGTCGTCGTCACTGGCCATCGAGACGTCCGAGAGGTTGCGCTTGAGCGCCCCGGGGCCGCCGGTGGGCGGGGCCGGGTCGACCTCCATCGACTCGTCGTCCGACTCGTGCGGCGCCGAGTCGACCTCCATCGAGGACGGCGGGTCGACGTGCGGCGGTCCGTCCGGGTTGAGGGCGTCCACCCGGTCCTGCGGGAGCGGGTTGGGGTCGGGGCGGTTTTTGATCTCTCCCGAGGACGAGACCGGGATCTTGCCGTAGACGGGGGTGGTGGTGTCGGTCGGGTCCGGAACGCCGTGCTGTTTCCTGACGTCCTTTGAGCGGTCCGCAGTGCTCGGGTCGATGTGCAGGTCCTGATGGGTCTGCGGAGCCATCATTTCGCCCAGCTCCTTGGGGACGAGCTTGGCGTCCTCCAGGACTGACAGGCCGCGCAGCACCTCCCTGGTGTGCGGCGTGTACAGGACCTCGGGCGGCAACTGCTCGTGCGCGACCGCCGTGAGCAGCTCCTCGTCGTGGGTCATGTGCGGATCCAGGAAGTTCTGAATCCACTGGTTGCTCTCCTTGTCGCCCATCCGCAGGTTGGACGTGCTGTTCGAGAGCATCGTGGTGATCTCGGCGATCCTCGCGGGGACCTCGGCGGCCGGAGCCTTGAGCGCCTCCTCGAACAGGGTGGCCGGGTGCTTGGCACCCGGACGCGAGCGGGCGAACGCCCCGCCGTACTGGGCACCGACGAGGTCGTGATCAGCCAGAGCGCGTCCCCTGTCGATCGCCTCCTGCCTGGCCTTCTCCGTCGGAGCAGGGTGCGTCGGCAGCTTGGCCAACTCCTGGTTGACCCGGTCGAGCGTCGCTGTGCTCGCGGCCTCCTCCGCCCGTGCGTCCCCAGGCTTGCTCCGGGTGTTCTCCAGCGCCTTGTCTGCCTTGTCGGCCGTCGTCTTCCGCTTTTTCGCGTCCTCGGTCGCCGTCTTGGCCTCCGCGGCCGCGTCGTCCTTGGCCGTCGCCTTCGCGGCGTCCGTCGGTGCCTTGGCCGCCGCATCGGCAGCCGCACGCGCATCAGCCTTGGCCTGCAGCTCCTTGGCTCGCGCGGTGTCCAGCGCGGCGTGGGCGGTCTTGGCCGCAGTCTGCGCCTTCGTCCAGTCGGCGTCGGCCTTCGCCACCTTGCCGGGGGCATCGGCCACGGCCTTCTGCAGGTCCGCGAGGGCGACCTTCTTCGGCGGCTTGGCCGTGTCGTTCAGGTCCGTAGCCTGCTTGAGTTCAGCCTGGTGGAGGCCGTCGCGCTGCGGCGCGAGGGTATCGGCGAGCTTCCGGAACGTCTCCGGCCCGGGCACCGGCCCGCCACGCAGCTGCTTGGCGTGGTCGGCCAGGGACGCCGCCATGACCGGATCGTGCCCGACCCGCTTGTAAGTGTCCGAGAGGCTGTCGAGCCGCTTGGCGAGCACCTCACGGGTCTGAGGGTCGCTCAGGTGGTTCTGGTGCACGTTCGGGAGCACACTGGTGAGCTCGTCCACCTGGTGGCGGCCGGTGACCCCGTTGGTGACCGCGAGGTCGTCCAGCGCCTTGGCGTGGACCGCCTGCCGCAGATCGTCGAAGCCCTTGTGCACGCCGGTGAGGTCGGCTCCGGGCTTCAGGCCGTCGATCGCCGCGCCGAGACGATCGAGGTGTTCCTTGACCGGGCCGTCGTGCCCGATCGGGCCGAGGCCGTCACGCAGCTCGGTCAGGCTCTTCTGGGCGGACGCGGCATCGGACACGCTCTTGGCGTTCTCGAGCTTCACGGGCAGGTCCGGAGCGCCGTACAGGGTTCCGAGGTCGGGCTCCCCCTTCTTCAGCTGCTCAAGATCGCTCTTGGTCAGGAGGTCCAAGCCATGTCCGGAGTTCAGCCGTTCTTCGGCGGCCCGCCCGGGTGCGTCCAGCACACGGTGGCTGTCCGGCGTGATGGTCTTGCTGAACTCGCCGAACGCCTGTGAAGCTCCGAGCCTGCCCACGTCGTCCAGGGTGCGGGCCTTGAAGACAGCGGCCGTCATGTACTTGTGCAGCATCGTGTCGGCGACGATGTGGTTCCGGTTGACCTTCGGCTGGTCCAGCTTGGCCGGCTTCTTACCGCCACGCGTGTCTTCCACGAGCTCCGTGTGCGGATCGCTCCGCAGTCGGCCCCCGGGGGAGTCGGCGAAGAGCTTCTTGTAGAGGACGTTGACCGGGTCATTCGTGCCGGTCGTCTCCTTCTTGCCCCTGAAATTCGGGGGAATCGCGTCAGCCGTGTCCCGGAGAGTCGACAAGCGATCGCTCTTCTCCTGGAGCACGGCCACCTCCTCGGTCTTCACCCGGAGGCTTTCGGCCAACCCCGGGTCGGCGCCGACCCTGGACTCCAGATCGGCCTTGGACAACAGGGCATCGTGCAGGTCGGACGCTGCCTTGGCCGCGTCCACGTGCAGCTTCGGCGCCTCCCGCTGGAGCAGTTCCAGCGTCTGCACCTTGTGTGCGCGGTGCTCATCGAGCATCGCGTAGGTGTCCCGGTCGATGAGATCGGCGCGGTTGTACTTCTCCAGCTCCGGGAGCTGAGCGGCGAACTCACCGGACTTGCCGCCGAGGAACCCGTCGATGGCATCGAACGCATGCTTCGCCGCGACGTTGTGCACGAACTCGCCGTTGGCCCGGGCCTCGGCCGGGGTCTTCGGCGCGCTGGGAGCCGCCTTGGGCGGCGGGGACGGCAGGTCCGACCGGTCGTCGTGCGGCGGCGTCTCGGGGTGCGGGGTCTCGGGGTGCGGCTGCTCGGGCTGGGCGTCCGGGTGGGGTTCTTCCGAGTGGGGCTCGTGGGTGTCGCCGCCCATGAGGTCGCGGAAGGCCGCGTAGACGCTGTCCTCCTCCTTGACCCGGTCGACGGGGTTGGACTGCTCGGGGTGCAGGGCGGCCGGGTCCTTGCCGTACAGCTTCTCCAGGACCGGGAGCAGCTCGGGGTCGTGGGCCCGTACCCAGTCGGCGCCGTTGTTGCGGGGGTGGCCGGTGTACGGGTCGATGCCGTGGTTGGTACCGAGGTAGGTGTTGGTCGCCTGGGCGAAGTACTCGAGCTCGTCGCGGGAGCTGTAGTTGTCCACCGGGGTGCCGCCGTCGGCGGAGCCCTTGCGGGGGCCGTCGGGCCAGTGGGCGGCGGGGTCGGCGAGCTTCTTGTTGAACAAGTCGGTGATGGTCTGCCGGTGCTCTGGGGAGAGCGCGTTCAGGTGGATGGTGTGCGCGAACTCGTGGGTGGTCGTCGAGTAGCCGTCGTGGTAGTGCTCGTCGGCGCCGATGGTGGTGGTGACGCCCCGGAGGTTCTCCTCCGTGATGGCGGTGTGCAGACCGCCGGAGCCACGGGCGTCGTCGAGCCCACGGCCCTCGCCGGAGGCGCCGCCGAAGTGGTCGCCCTTGTACTCCTTGAGCGGGCCCACGTCCGTCATCTCGACGTCCCTGGGGATCACGTGCACCGAGGCGCCGGCCTTGAGCAGGGCGGCGGCGGTGTCCGGGTCCTGCAGCATGCGCTCGATCTCGTCGTGCGCAGTGCCGCGCGAGGTCACCGGCAGCTCGGCGCGCGGGTCCACCTCCACCAGGAGGTGAGCCGCCGTACGGGCGAACTCCTTCGGCGGCAGGGTGTCCTTGAGCTTGTCCACGAACGCGTGGTCGCCCGCGAGTTGGCGGCGGCCCTCCGGCGTCAGGCTCAGCAGGGTGTTCTGCCGGTCCTTCGCCGACATGCCCGGCAGATCGTGGACCAACTGCTCCGGGGTGCGCTCGGTCGAGGGGTGCTCCGGGCTGTACACCGTGGGCGCGTGCTCGGTACGGCCACCGGGGATGCGCGGACCGGGCTCGGGCCGGGTCCTGGGAGTGCCCCCGGGACGGGACTTGATCGGGCCTGGCGTGAACGGCTTTGCGGAGTCCGGCCGTTGTCCGGCCGGACGGTCCGTCGGCGTGGTCGGACGCGGCGTGGAGCTGCTGTGCGGGGTGGGCGCGGAGTGCGGCGCCGATCCACCGGGCATGTGCGGCATCGCGCCCATCTGCGGCGGAACGGCCCCGCCGTTCGCCGGGGCGTCGGTACCGGGCGGGGTCACTGCGGCGTCGTCCGGCGAGCCGGGCGCGCGGTCGGCGGACGCCGGGCGGGTCGGGGACGGACCGCTCGCGAGACGGGTGCCGTCGAGGTGGGTGGTGTTCCCGAGACCGGCCAGGTGAGTGTCGGCCATCGGGGCGGCGCCACCGGAGTGGTCACCGGTCGAAGCCAGGCCCGGCGAGACGTGGCCCGCCGCCGGAGCGGGCGCGTCGGCCCCGCCGAACGCCGGCTCGGACGGAGCGGGACGGCCGTCCGAGGCAGCCTGCTGCGGCTCGAGCGGCGTGCCCTCACGGGGCGAAGCAGCGGCCACCGGCTGCTGCTCGTGGGCGGGTACAGCCTCGGTCTGGTGGGTCGGCGCCTCGCCGATGTGCTCAGACATGGGCGTCAAGCCCTCCGTCTGATGGGTCGGCGCCTCGCGGAGCGGCTCGGACGTGGGCGTGAACGCCTCCGTCTGATGGGTCGGCGCCTCGCCGACGTGCTCAGACATGGGCGTCAAGCCCTCCGTCTGATGGGTCGGCGCCTCGCCGACCCGGGCTTCCGCTGCGGGCCGGAATGCCTCGCCGAGGGGTCCCTCGTGGGCGGGAATCGCCTCACCATCGCGAAGCGGCACACCCTGGCCCGAAGAATCCGGCCGCGACGTCTCACCAAACGGCACCTCGTGCCCGGGAATCGCCTCACCATCGCGAAGCGGCACACCCTGGCCCGAAGAATCCGGCCGCGACGTCTCACCAAACGGCACCTCGTGCCCGGGAATCGCC
>NZ_JARXZC010000021.1 GCF_029894335.1 Kitasatospora sp. MAP5-34
GCAGACCAGCGGACACTCCACACCCTCCGGCCGGTCCACCTGACAAATCCAGCAAAACGCTCAGTCCGGAATCAGCCCGGTGGATTCGGGCTCAGTAGGTGCCGGTGATGGCGGCGCCGTTGGGGGTGCCGATGACGCCTTGCAGGTTGACCGGAGTGGCGGCGGACCAGGTGCGGTCGGCGTGGCGAATGATGTGGAGCGCCCGGTTGTCGGCAGTGGTCACGGCGAGCTGGATCCGAAGGCTGCGAGGCTCGTCCCCGACGAGGAGGCCAAGAAGTTCGGCTGGTCGTTCGACGGCGCCACGACGTACGAGCTCTTCACCGGCTTCGCAACCGCCCACCAGAACACCTTCGCCGTGCTGGTCGACCCCCGTGGCCCCATGGAGACGGTCTACCTGGACTCCAGCTATCTGGGCGGATCCTCCTGAGCCGGGCCGCCGTCCTCGGTCGGCCCCGGGTTTGACGGCCCCCCGCCCGTGGGTAGCCTCAAGCGCCCCCGATTGGCGCAGCACCCCTCCCGTGTGGCAAGATGTTCAAGTTGCTCGGTTGAGTGCCGATGCTGCGCGCCTCCCGCCGGGAGGACTGGAAGCGAGTCCCAAGTACTCGTCGTTCCCGTGATGGCCGTTCATATGTTCACGTGCTCTGTGTGGACGTAGTGGTGTGTAAGCGACACCGCGGCAGCTGCGGGGCGGACGTACGGGAATCTTCCGGGAAGCGTGGGCGGGGCCTCGATCCGGCGCCTGGTGGGTGCAAGGCCTACCGATCCGCAAAACCTCAGAAGGCCTCCTCGTGAGAGGAACGGCCCTTTTGGTTTTTTGCAAGCGAGAGGGCGACACGCCCGACCGCGTGGGTCGGAGGTAACCACCCAGAGACGCCACCGGACCCAATCCACAGGCGGATGAAGCCGGCCGTAGAGGCGACACGGACAAAAGGACTACTAGTAGCCATGGCGGGACAGAAGATCCGCATCCGGCTCAAGGCCTACGACCACGAGGTGATTGACTCCTCGGCGAAGAAGATCGTCGAGACCGTCATTCGCACTGGTGCGCAGGTCGCGGGCCCGGTGCCGCTGCCCACTGAGAAGAACGTTTACTGCGTCATCCGCTCGCCGCACAAGTACAAGGACTCGCGCGAGCACTTCGAGATGCGCACTCACAAGCGTCTGATCGACATCCTCGACCCGACCCCGAAGACCGTTGACTCGCTGATGCGCCTCGACCTTCCGGCCGGCGTCGACATCGAGATCAAGCTCTGAGAGGCGCGACGAAGATGGCAAAGCAGATTAAGGGAATCCTGGGCGAGAAGCTCGGCATGACCCAGGTCTGGGACGAGAACAACCGGATCGTTCCGGTGACCGTCGTCAAGGCCGGGCCCAATGTCGTGACCCAGGTCCACACCGCTGACAGCACCGGCTACGACGCCGTGCAGATCGGCTTCGGCGAGATCGACCCCCGCAAGGTGACGAAGCCCCTCGCGGGTCACTTCGCCAAGGCCGGTGTCACCCCGCGCCGCCACCTGGTCGAGCTGCGTACCTCGGACGCGTCCGAGTACACGCTGGGCCAGGAGATCACCGCTGAGCTGTTCGAGGCGGGTGTCAAGGTCGACGTGACCGGCACCTCCAAGGGCAAGGGCTTCGCCGGTGTCATGAAGCGTCACAACTTCAAGGGCCTCGGCGCCGGTCACGGCGTGCAGCGCAAGCACCGTTCGCCCGGCTCGATCGGTGGCTGTGCCACCCCGGGTCGCGTGTTCAAGGGCATGAAGATGGCCGGCCGGATGGGCCACGAGCGCGTGACCACCCAGAACCTGACCGTCCATGCCGTTGACGCGGAGAAGGGGCTGCTCCTGATCAAGGGTGCAATCCCCGGTCCGAACGGCGGCCTCGTCCTCGTCCGCACTGCGGCGAAGG
Source organism: Kitasatospora sp. MAP5-34 (assembly GCF_029894335.1). Classification (GTDB taxonomy): domain Bacteria; phylum Actinomycetota; class Actinomycetes; order Streptomycetales; family Streptomycetaceae; genus Kitasatospora. Next base: position 1,906 of record NZ_JARXZC010000021.1, read on the forward strand.
GGCTGTGAGGATATGAGCACCATTGACATCCTGTCGCCCTCGGGCGACAAGACCGGCAGCCTCGAGCTGCCGGCGGACATCTTCGACGCCAAGGTCAGCGTTCCGCTGATGCACCAGGTCGTCGTGGCGCAGCTCGCTGCGGCCCGTCAGGGCACCCACTCGACGAAGCGTCGTGGCGAGGTCCGAGGCGGTGGCCGCAAGCCGTACCGCCAGAAGGGCACCGGCCGCGCCCGTCAGGGCTCGACCCGCGCGCCGCAGTTCGTCGGCGGTGGCGTCGTCCACGGCCCGAAGCCGCGTGACTACTCGCAGCGGACCCCGAAGAAGATGATCGTCGCCGCTCTGCGTGGCGCGCTCACCGACCGGGCCCGTCACAACCGCATTCACGTCATCACCGACGTGATCGCGGCCGAGGCGCCGTCGACCAAGGCCGCGAAGGGCCTGTTCGGCAAGATCACCGAGCGCAAGAACATCCTCCTCGTCGTCGAGCGTGCCGACGAGCTGGGTCTGAAGAGCGCCCGCAACCTGCCGAACGTCCACATCCTGGACGCCGGTCAGCTGAACACCTACGACGTGCTCGTCTCCGACGACGTGGTCTTCACCCAGGCCGCCTTCGAGCGTTTCGTGGCGGGTCCCGCCGCGTCCGCCAAGGCTGTGGCTGCTGAGGGCGAGCTCGAAGGGAGCGCCGCCTGATGGCTGCAGAGATCACGAGCAAGACGTTCACGGACCCCCGTGACATCTTGGTGAAGCCGGTCATCTCGGAGAAGAGCTACTCGCTCCTCGACGAGAACAAGTACACGTTCGTCGTGTCGCCCGGTGCCAACAAGACCCAGATCAAGCAGGCCGTCGAGGCGGTCTTCTCGGTCAAGGTCGAGTCCGTCAACACGCTCAACCGTCAGGGCAAGCGCAAGCGCTCCAAGACGGGCTTTGGCAAGCGCAAGGACACCAAGCGCGCCATCGTGACGCTGGCTGAGGGCAACCGCATCGACATCTTCGGTGGTCCGACCTCCTGACGGAGTGTCGGATCGTCGATTAGGACGAGGACGAGAGAAGCCAATGGGCATCCGCAAGTACAAGCCGACTACGCCGGGCCGTCGTGGCTCCAGCGTGGCCGACTTCGTAGAAATCACGCGGTCCACGCCGGAGAAGTCGCTGGTTCGCCCCCTGCACAGCAAGGGCGGCCGTAACAACGCCGGTCGTATCACCGCTCGCCACCAGGGTGGCGGACACAAGCGCGCCTACCGCGTGATCGACTTCCGTCGTCACGACAAGGACGGCGTGCCGGCCAAGGTCGCTCACATCGAGTACGACCCGAACCGCACCGCGCGCATCGCGCTCCTGCACTACGCGGACGGCGAGAAGCGCTACATCATCGCGCCGCGCGGCATCGCGCAGGGTGACCGGGTTGAGAACGGCCCCGCGGCCGACATCAAGCCCGGCAACAACCTGCCGCTGCGCAACATCCCGGTCGGTACCACCATCCACGCTGTGGAGCTGCGTCCCGGTGGCGGTGCCAAGATGGCCCGTTCCGCCGGTGCCGGCATTCAGCTGCTGGCTCGTGAGGGCAAGATGGCGCACCTGCGCATGCCCTCCGGTGAGATCCGCCTGGTCGACGTGCGCTGCCGCGCCACCGTCGGCGAGGTCGGCAACGCCGAGCAGTCGAACATCAACTGGGGCAAGGCCGGCCGTATGCGCTGGAAGGGCGTTCGCCCGACCGTGCGTGGTGTCGCCATGAACCCGATCGACCACCCGCACGGTGGTGGTGAGGGTAAGACCTCCGGTGGTCGCCACCCGGTTTCGCCGTGGGGCAAGAAGGAGGGTCGCACTCGTAGGCCGAAGAAGGCCTCGAACGCTCTCATCGTGCGCCGCCGCAAGACCAACAAGAAGCGCTAGGAGCAGGTCAGATGCCGCGCAGTCTCAAGAAGGGCCCCTTCATCGACGGCCACCTTCTCAAGAAGGTGGACGCGCAGAACGAGGCGGGTACCCAGAACGTCATCAAGACCTGGTCCCGTCGTTCCGTGATCTTCCCGGCCATGCTCGGCCACACGATCGCGGTCCACGATGGCCGTAAGCACGTCCCGGTGTTCGTCACCGAGTCGATGGTCGGCCACAAGCTCGGCGAGTTCGCGCCGACGCGTACCTTCCGCGGTCACGTCAAGGACGACCGCAAGTCGAAGCGTCGCTAGTCGCCAGCGAGATTACCGACTCAATGACTTACACCAGCAAGGGGACAACCATGGAAGCCAGGGCCCAGGCGCGGTACATCCGCGTCACGCCCATGAAGGCCCGCCGCGTGGTGGACCTCATCCGTGGCCTGAACGCCACGGAGGCCCAGGCGGTCCTGCGTTTCGCTCCGCAGGCCGCGACCGTGCCGGTCGGCAAGGTGCTCGACAGCGCCATTGCCAACGCCGTGCACAACTACAACCACAACAACGTGGACGACCTCGTCATCAGCGAGGCGTACGTTGACGAGGGCCCGACCCTGAAGCGGTTCCGTCCGCGTGCACAGGGCCGTGCCTACCGGATCCGCAAGCGGACCAGCCACATCACCGTGGTCGTCAGCAGCAAGGAAGGGACCCGGTAATGGGCCAGAAGGTTAACCCGCACGGGTTCCGTCTCGGCATCAGCACGGACTTCAAGTCCCGCTGGTACGCCGACAAGCTGTACTCGGACTACGTCAAGGAAGACGTTGCCATTCGTCGCATGATGACGAAGGGCATGGAGCGTGCCGGCATCTCGAAGGTTGAGATCGAGCGCACCCGCGACCGCGTCCGGGTCGACATCCACACCGCCCGCCCCGGCATCGTCATCGGTCGCCGTGGCACCGAGGCCGACCGCATCCGCGGCGACCTGGAGAAGCTGACCGGCAAGCAGGTCCAGCTGAACATCCTCGAGGTCAAGAACCCCGAGCTGGACGCCCAGCTCGTGGCTCAGGGCGTCGCGGAGCAGCTGTCCTCCCGCGTCTCCTTCCGCCGTGCCATGCGTAAGAGCATGCAGGGCACCATGAAGTCCGGCGCCAAGGGCATCAAGGTCCAGTGCTCCGGTCGTCTCGGCGGCGCCGAGATGAGCCGTTCGGAGTTCTACCGCGAGGGTCGTGTGCCGCTGCACACGCTGCGCGCGAACGTCGACTACGGCTTCTTCGAGGCCAAGACGACCTTCGGTCGTATCGGCGTCAAGGTCTGGATCTACAAGGGCGACGTCAAGAACATCGCCGAGGTCCGCGCTGAGAACGCTGCTGCCCGCTCGGGCAACCGCCCGGCCCGCAACGACGCCCGCCCCGCACGCGGTGGCGAGCGTGGCGGCGCCCGTGGTGGCGAGCGTGGCGGCGCCCGTGGTGGCGCCCGTCGTCCCCAGAACACCGAGGCTCCGGCCGCGGCTGTGACGGAGACGCCGGCTGCCGAGAGCACCGGAACGGAGGCCTGACCGTCATGCTGATCCCCCGTCGGGTCAAGCACCGTAAGCAGCACCACCCGAAGCGCCGTGGCGCTGCGAAGGGTGGCACCGAGCTCGCGTTCGGCGAGTACGGCATCCAGGCCGTCACCCCGGCCTACGTGACGAACCGGCAGATCGAGTCCGCTCGTATCGCCGTCACCCGTCACATCAAGCGTGGCGGCAAGGTCTGGATCAACATTTACCCGGACCGTCCCCTCACCAAGAAGCCTGCCGAGACCCGCATGGGTTCCGGTAAGGGTTCGCCGGAGTGGTGGATCGCCAACGTTCACCCGGGACGGATCATGTTTGAACTGTCCTACCCCAATGAGAAGGTTGCTCGTGAGGCGCTCACCCGCGCTGCTCACAAGCTCCCGATGAAGTGCCGGATTGTCCGGCGCGAGGCAGGTGAGAGCTGATGTCGGCCGGCACCAAGGCTGCAGAGCTTCGTGAGCTCGACAACGATGGTCTCGTTGGCAAGCTTCGCGAGGCCAAGGAGGAGCTGTTCAACCTCCGCTTCCAGGCGGCGACCGGGCAGCTCGACAACCACGGACGGCTCAAGCTCGTCCGTAAGGACATCGCGCGTATTTACACCCTGATGCGCGAGCGCGAGCTGGGCATCGAGACGGTGGAGAACGCCTGATGACTGAGAACACCACTGAGACCGAGGCCCGCGGCTTCCGCAAGACCCGTGAGGGTCTGGTCGTCAGCGACAAGATGGACAAGACCGTCGTTGTCGCCGTCGAGGACCGCGTCAAGCACGCGCTGTACGGCAAGGTCATCCGCCGTACGAACAAGCTGAAGGCGCACGACGAGACCAACGCTTGCGGCATCGGCGACCGGGTGCTCCTCGCGGAGACCCGTCCGCTGTCCGCGACGAAGCGCTGGCGCGTCGTCGAGATCCTCGAGAAGGCCAAGTAACGAAGTTGTCCGGGTACGGCCGTATGTGCATCAGGTCCCTCGCGGGCGCTGGTGTGAGCAGCGGCCGGCCCGCCAGCTCTCGTTGACGATCAGGAGAAAGCAGTGATCCAGCAGGAGTCGCGACTGCGTGTCGCCGACAACACGGGCGCGAAGGAAATCCTTTGCATCCGCGTTCTCGGTGGCTCCGGTCGCCGCTACGCCGGCATCGGGGACGTCATCGTCGCCACCGTCAAGGACGCGATCCCCGGTGGCAGCGTGAAGAAGGGTGACGTCGTCAAGTGCGTCATCGTTCGTACCGTGAAGTCGCGCCGTCGTCCCGACGGTTCGTACATCCGGTTCGACGAGAACGCCGCCGTCGTGCTCAAGAACACCGATGGTGACCCCCGTGGCACCCGCATCTTCGGCCCGGTGGGCCGCGAGCTGCGCGACAAGAAGTTCATGAAGATCATCTCGCTTGCGCCGGAGGTGCTCTAACCATGGCGAACAGCATGAAGATCAAGAAGGGTGACCTGGTTCAGGTCATCACTGGCAAGGACCGCGGTAAGCAGGGCAAGGTCATTCAGGCCATGCCCACTACCAACAAGGTTCTCGTCGAGGGTGTGAACCGGGTCAAGAAGCACACCAAGCCCGGTCCGGGTACTCAGGGTGGCATTGTCACCGTCGAGGCCCCGGTGCACGTCTCCAACGTGCAGCTGGTCGTCGAGAAGGACGGCAAGAAGGTCGTCACTCGCGTTGGTTACCGCTTCGATGACGAGGGCAACAAGATCCGCGTTGCCAAGCGAACCGGTGAGGACATCTGATGTCTGAGACGACGATCGAGAACGTTGAGAAGGTGGCCCCCCGCCTCAAGGAGCGTTACAACTCCGAGATCAAGGGCCAGCTGCGCGAGGAGTTCTCGTACGAGAACGTCATGCTGATCCCCGGCCTGGTCAAGGTCGTGGTCAACATGGGTGTGGGCGAGGCCGCCCGCGACTCGAAGCTGATCGAGGGCGCGATTCGCGACCTCACCGCCATCACCGGCCAGAAGCCGGCGGTGACGAAGGCTCGCAAGTCCATCGCGCAGTTCAAGCTGCGTGAGGGCCAGCCGATCGGCACCCACGTCACCCTCCGTGGTGACCGCATGTGGGAGTTCCTGGACCGTCTGGTGTCGCTGGCTCTGCCGCGTATCCGTGACTTCCGTGGTCTCTCCCCCAAGCAGTTCGACGGCCGTGGCAACTACACCTTCGGTCTGACCGAGCAGGTTATGTTCCACGAGATCGACCAGGACAAGGTCGACCGTCAGCGCGGTATGGACATCACCGTCGTGACCACCGCCCAGACCGACGATGAGGGCCGGGCGCTCCTGCGCGCTCTGGGCTTCCCGTTCAAGGAGGCGTGACCACATGGCGAAGAAGTCCCTCATCGCGAAGGCTGAGCGCAAGCCGAAGTTCGCTGTCCGCGGCTACACCCGCTGCCAGCGCTGCGGCCGCCCGCACTCGGTGTACCGCAAGTTCGGCCTGTGCCGTGTGTGCCTCCGTGAGATGGCCCACCGCGGCGAGCTGCCGGGTGTCACCAAGTCCTCCTGGTAGTCCCGGAGTTCTAGGTAACGCCACAGTGTGAAGCACTGGTGCCCGACCCCCTGCTTTTGGGGCTCCGTACGGAATCCCGTAAGGTAGTGGGGTCGGGCCCCGTGTCGCGGCATCTCCGTAGGTGCCCGCGACCCTCTCTGAGGGCTCGCACCCAGTCTTACTAACGTCGCAGGTCCCCTGCGTCTGTGCCCCTTGCGCACTCGTCACGAGTGCGCCGGGGGGACCTGGCGCGGAGAAACCACGGCGAGAGAGGCCTGAGGCCACCATGACCATGACCGACCCCATCGCAGACATGCTCACGCGTCTGCGTAACGCGAACTCGGCGTACCACGACACCGTGGCGATGCCGGCTAGCAAGATCAAGGCGCACGTCGCCCAGATCCTGCAGCAGGAGGGGTACATCTCCTCCTGGAAGGTTGAGGAGCCGCAGGAGAACGAGGTCGGCAAGAAGCTGACCATCGAGCTCAAGTTCGGCCCCAACCGTGAGCGCTCCATCGCCGGCATCAAGCGCATCAGCAAGCCGGGTCTGCGCGTTTACGCAAAGTCCACCAACCTGCCGAAGGTCCTCGGCGGCCTGGGCGTGGCGATCATCTCCACGTCCTCGGGTCTCCTCACGGACAAGCAGGCCGCCAAGAAGGGCGTAGGCGGAGAAGTTCTCGCCTACGTCTGGTAATTCGGGAAACGGAGGTACAGCAATGTCGCGTATTGGACGGCTGCCCATCCCGGTTCCCGCCGGCGTGGACGTCACCATCGATGGCCAGGCAGTCTCGGTGAAGGGCCCCAAGGGTTCCCTTTCCCACACCGTTGCCGCGCCGATCGAGATCAGCAAGGACGAGACCGGCACTCTGGTCGTCTCTCGCCCCAACGACGAGCGGGTGTCGAAGAGCCTTCACGGCCTTTCGCGCACGCTGGTGGCGAACATGATCACCGGCGTGACCGCGGGCTACCGCAAGTCGCTGGAGATCAGCGGTGTTGGTTACCGAGTCGCTATGAAGGGCTCCGACATGGAGTTCCAGCTCGGCTACAGCCACCCGATCCTGATCACGGCCCCGGAGGGCATCTCCTTCGTGGTCGAGTCGCCCACCAAGTTCCACGTGGACGGGATCGACAAGCAGCTCGTCGGCGAGGTTTCGGCCAAGATCCGCAAGCTGCGCAAGCCCGACCCGTACAAGGCCAAGGGCGTCAAGTACGCGGGCGAGGTCATCCGCCGCAAGGTCGGAAAGAGCGGTAAGTAAGCCATGAGTCTTTCTGTCAAGATCGGCAAGGGCAACGGCTACAAGAACGCTGCCCGCAAGCGTCGCGCGATCCGTGTGCGTAAGCGCGTCACCGGCACCGAGGCTCGTCCTCGTATGGTCGTGACCCGTTCGAACCGCCACATCTTCGCCCAGGTCATCGACGACGCCAAGGGTCACACCCTCGCGTCGGCGTCCACTCTCGACGTGTCCGTCAAGGGCGTTGAGGGCGACAAGACCGAGCTGGCCAAGAAGGTCGGAGCCCTGGTCGCCGAGCGCGCCAAGGCCGCCGGCATCGAGACGGTCGTCTTCGACCGTTCGGGCAACCGTTACGCGGGGCGCATCGCCGCCCTGGCGGACGCTGCCCGTGAGGCTGGGCTCGACTTCTAAGCCGCTCGTCGGCTCAGTCGACGGACGTAATCGAGAGAGGTAATTCCAATGGCTGGACCCCAGCGCCGCGGTAGCGGCGCCGGCGGCGGCACCGGCGGTGGCGAGCGGCGTGACCGTAAGCGTGACGACCGGGGCAACGCTCCCGCCGTCGAGAAGACCGCTTACGTTGAGCGCGTCGTAGCGATCAACCGTGTCGCCAAGGTTGTCAAGGGTGGTCGTCGTTTCAGCTTCACCGCGCTGGTCGTGGTGGGCGACGGTGACGGCACCGTAGGTGTCGGCTACGGGAAGGCGAAGGAGGTTCCGGCCGCCATCGCCAAGGGTGTTGAGGAGGCCAAGAAGAGCTTCTTCAAGGTCCCCCGTATCCAGGGCACCATCCCGCACCCGATCCAGGGTGAGAAGGCGGCCGGCGTTGTGCTCCTGAAGCCGGCGTCCCCCGGTACCGGCGTTATCGCCGGTGGCCCGGTGCGTGCCGTTCTGGAGTGCGCCGGCGTTCACGACATCCTGTCGAAGTCGCTCGGCTCGTCCAACGCGATCAACATCGTGCACGCCACGGTGGCTGCTCTGAAGGGCCTCGTTCGCCCGGAAGAGGTTGCGGCCCGCCGTGGTCTGCCGCTGGAGGATGTGGCTCCCGCTGCTCTGCTGCGGGCGCGTGCGGCTGGGACCGGTGCCTGATGGCCCGTCTCAAGATCACGCAGACCAAGTCCTACATCGGTAGCAAGCAGAACCACCGTGACACCCTTCGTTCGCTTGGTCTCAAGCGGATGAACGATGTGGTCGTGAAGGAGGACCGTCCCGAGATTCGCGGGATGGCCCAGACCGTCCGCCACCTCGTCACGGTCGAGGAGGTTGACTGACATGAGCGACTCTCCGCTGAAGGTCCACAACCTGCGGCCCGCCCCGGGTGCCAAGACCGCCAAGACCCGTGTTGGTCGTGGTGAGGCATCCAAGGGTAAGACCGCTGGTCGTGGTACCAAGGGCACCAAGGCTCGCTACCAGGTTCCGGTGCGCTTCGAGGGTGGGCAGATGCCCCTCCACATGCGCCTGCCGAAGCTCAAGGGCTTCCGTAACCCGGCGCACAAGCAGTTCCAGGTCGTGAACCTGGAGAAGCTGGCCGAGCTCTACCCGGCCGGTGGCGAGGTCACCATCGCCGACCTGATCGCGAAGGGCGCCGTTCGCAAGAACGAGCTCGTCAAGGTCCTCGGCACGGGCGACATCGCCGTGGCGCTGCAGGTGACGGTTGATGCCGTCTCCGGTACCGCCGCCGAGAAGATCACCGCCGCCGGCGGTACCGTCACCGAGCTCCTCTGAGCCTGTTGACTTTCGGGCCCCGTATCTCCTTTGGGAGATACGGGGCCCGTTCTTTTTGTGTCGTTCTTTTGTGTGTCAAATCCGGGCATCCCGTACCTCATCAGTGGCAGAGAGGCGGCACATGCTTCTTCCGGGTGGCCACACACTGTTAGAGTCCGTGGAGTTCCCTTGTAGGCTGCGGCACAGGCTTGCCTTTGCTTGTCTCTGCGAGGGTCTGAAACGCCAGGGCCGGACCGGCCCGCTCCCCACATCAGGACCGACCCTTCCGCCGACGACGTGCGGGAGGCGCAGGAGGCACCGTGCTCAGTGCGTTCGCGCGGGCGTTCAAGACGCCCGACCTGCGCAAGAAGCTGCTGTTCACGCTGGGCATTGTGGCTCTGTACCGGGTGGGTGCGCACGTCCCCGTTCCGGGCGTCAACTTCCATGCCGTGAACCAGTGCATCAGTGCCACGAAGAGCAGCGGCCTGTTCGGGCTCGTCAACCTCTTCAGTGGTGGCGCGCTGCTGCAGCTCACGATCTTCGCGCTCGGCATCATGCCGTACATCACGGCCAGCATCATCCTCCAGCTCCTCACCGTGGTGATCCCACGCCTCGAGGCGCTGAAGCAGGAGGGCCAGGCCGGTACGGCCAAGATCACCCAGTACACCCGTTACCTGACCATCGCGCTCGCCCTGCTCCAGGGCACCGGCATCGTCGCGACGGCCTCCAGTGGCGCGCTCTTCTCGGGCTGCCAGTACGCCAACCAGGTCGTGTCGGACCAGTCGGTCTTCCGGATCGCCACCATGGTGATCACGATGACCGCCGGTACCACGATGATCATGTGGCTCGGTGAGCTGGTGACCGACCGCGGCATCGGCAACGGCATGTCGATCCTGATCTTCACCTCCATCGCCTCCGGCTTCCCGGGTTCGATGTGGGCGATCAAGCTCTCCGGCAAGATCGGCGGCGGCTGGGTCGAGTTCTTCAGCGTCATCGCGGTCGGCGTGGTCGTGGTGATCCTGGTCATCTTCGTGGAACAGGCCCAGCGCCGGATCCCGGTCCAGTACGCGAAGCGCATGATCGGCCGGCGGGCGTTCGGCGGTACCTCGACCTACATCCCGCTGAAGGTCAACCAGGCCGGTGTCATCCCGGTCATCTTCGCCTCGTCGCTGCTGTACATCCCTTCCCTGGTGGTGCAGCTGACCAACAGCCAGGCGGGCTGGGCGACGTGGGTGCGGACCAACTTCATCAAGGGTGACCACCCGATCTACATGGTCACCTACTTCGTGCTGATCGTCTTCTTCGCCTTCTTCTACGTCGCCATCTCCTTCAACCCCGAAGAAGTTGCCGACAATATGAAGAAGTATGGTGGCTTCATCCCGGGCATCCGGGCCGGCCGTCCGACCGCCGAGTACCTGAACTACGTGCTTACCCGCATCACGTGGCCGGGTTCGCTGTACCTGGGGCTGATCGCCCTGGTCCCGCTCATCGCCCTCGTGGCGTTCGGCGCGCAGACAAACTTCCCGTTCGGCGGTACCAGCATCCTCATCATCGTCGGTGTCGGACTCGAAACTGTGAAGCAGATCGAGAGCCAGCTCCAGCAGCGTAATTACGAAGGGTTCCTCCGCTGATGCGTATCGTCCTCGTCGGACCTCCCGGGGCCGGGAAGGGTACTCAGGCGCACGTGCTCGCCAAGACCCTGTCCATCCCCCACATCTCCACCGGCGACCTCTTCCGTGCCAACATCGGCCAGGGCACCCCGTTGGGGCTCGAGGCCAAGGGCTACATGGACGCGGGTCGGCTGGTACCGGATGAGGTCACCATCGGGATGGCCAAGGACCGGATGGCGCAGCCCGATGCCGCCAACGGCTTCCTGCTGGACGGCTTCCCGCGCAACCTCGCACAGGCCAAGGCTCTCGACGAGATCCTGGCCGAGTGGGGCATCGCGCTCGATGGGGTGCTGGACCTGGAGGTCCCCGAGGACGAGGTCGTCAAGCGCATCGCCGGCCGCCGGCTGTGCCGCAACGACGGCAGCCACGTGTTCCACGTGGACTACAACGCACCGGCCGTCGAGGGCGTCTGCGACGAGTGCGGCGGCGAGCTGTACCAGCGCGCCGACGACACCGAGGCGACGGTCCGCAACCGGCTGGAGGTCTACCACACGGAGACCGAGCCGATCATCGCCTACTACCAGCAGCAGGGCGTGGTCGCGACCATCCCGGCTCTCGGCAAGGTCGACGAGGTCACCCAGCGGGCGATCGAGGCGCTGAAGCGCTGAGTACCCAGCTTTAACGTACGTACTACGGCCGCGGGGCCCCGAGCGGGGCGCCGCGGCCGTACGGCGTCGTACGGTGGTATCGAGTGGCAGGGCGCCCCGGCAAGGACCGGGCGCGCGACGACAGTGTGGAAAGCGTGGAGCAGATGGTGGAGATCAAGACCCCCGAGCAGGTCGCGAAGATGCGGGTGGCCGGGCTGGTCGTCGCCGAGGCGCTCAAGGCCTGCCGTGCGGCGGTGGCGCCGGGTGTGAGCACCCAGGACCTCAACGACATCGCGGCGAAGGTGATCGCCGACCACGGCGCCACCTCCAACTTCCGCGCCGACCACGGCGGCCTCTGGTTCCCCGGCGTGATCTGCGCCTCGGTGAACAACGAGGTCGTGCACGGCATCCCGGGTGACCGGGTGCTGGTCGAGGGTGACGTGATCTCCATCGACTGCGGCGCGATCGTGGACGGCTGGCACGGCGACGCCGCGATCACCGTCGAGGTCGGCGAGGTCGCCCCCGAGGTCGCGATGCTCAGCAAGGTGACCGAGGGCTCGATGTGGGCCGGCATCGCCCAGATGAAGAAGAACAACCGCCTGGCCGACGTCTCCAAGGCGATCGAGGGCTTCATCCGCCGCCAGCCGCTGCCCCCCAAGGGCAAGTGGGGCATCACCGAGGGCTATGGCGGCCACGGCATCGGCACCGCGATGCACATGGAGCCGCACGTGCTGAACTACGTCGAGCGCGGCCGGGGCAAGGGCCCGAAGCTCGTCCCCGGCACGGTGCTCTGCATCGAGCCGATGGTCTCGCTCGGCACCCCGCACACCAAGGTGCTGGAGGACGACTGGACGGTCGTCACCACCGACGGCACCTGGGCCGCGCACTGGGAGCACTCGATCGCCATCACCGAGCAGGGCCCGCTGGTGCTGACCGCCTTCGACGGCGGCAAGGCCGCGCTGGCCGCGCTGGGCGTCACGGCCGCGCCGGACCCGCTCGGCTAGTACCTGCAGACCTGCGAAGGCCCGGGAGCTTCGGCTCCCGGGCCTTTTGTCCGTTTTTGCTACCGGCGACGCATTCGCTAAACTCGCGGGCTTCACCCGTACGACCTAAGGGGCGAGCAGTGCTCAAGGGCTTCCGTGACTTCATGATGCGCGGCAACGTCGTCGACATGGGTGTCGGCATCGTGATCGGCTCGGCCTTCACGGCGGTGGTCGCCGGGTTCGTCAAGGCCTTCCTCACCCCGCTGGTCGGCGTGGTGGTCGGCGCGACCGGCGACTTCAGCACCTACACCTTCAAGGTGCTCGGTGTGAAATTCCCGTACGGCGAGTTCCTGAACGTGCTGATCGCCTTCGTGCTGACCGCCGCGGTGCTGTACTTCTGCGTGGTGCTGCCCGTCACCAAGGCGACGGCCAAGTACCTGCCGCAGAAGCCGAAGGTGGCCAAGCGCCCCTGCCCGGAGTGCCTGACCGAGATCCCCGAGGCCGCGAGCCGCTGCTCGGCCTGCACCGCCGTGGTGGCGCCCGTCCAGTACGTGATGCAGCGCTGAATCGGACGTGCCCGCAGTGCTGAGTTGGGCATACCGGGGACGGTAACGTACGATGGACCGTCGGCTCACTCGTAGCGTGCTAGCGCACGCCCTCTTCCCTCCGGGGCAGGGGTGAACCCAGGTTCGCACGAGCGTGCCGCATACGGTAGCCGTTCCCGGAAGGTGGATCTCGCAGTTCATGGCAAAGAAGCAAGGCGCCATTGAGATCGAGGGCACCGTGATCGAGTCTCTTCCGAACGCCATGTTCAGAGTTGAGCTGCAGAACGGTCACAAGGTCCTCGCGCACATCAGCGGCAAGATGCGGATGCACTACATCCGGATCCTCCCGGACGACCGGGTCGTGGTGGAGCTCAGCCCCTACGACCTGACACGTGGCCGGATCGTCTACCGCTACAAGTAGGAACATTGTCTTGCTCCGCAAGGGGCAAGAGATCAGATCTAGACCCGGAGAACCTGAATCATGAAGGTCAAGCCGAGCGTCAAGAAGATCTGCGACAAGTGCAAGGTGATCCGCCGTCACGGCCGGGTCATGGTGATCTGCGACAACCTGCGCCACAAGCAGCGCCAGGGCTGATCCCCAAGCATTTCTCGTACGTCTTTGCGTGGACTTCAGTTCGCGCGACGCGCACCACGTCATACGCGGGCTGCCCGATCCGTCCTCGCGGACGGACTGCCACCCCCGGTCAGAGGCCGGGGCTCCCACACCGAGAGGTGTCGGAGTAGGTAGCTCGTAAGACCTCTGAAGAATCACAGGAGCCATGAATGGCACGCCTTTCCGGCGTTGATCTCCCGCGCGAGAAGCGGATCGAGATCGCCCTCACGTACGTCTACGGCATCGGCCGTACCCGCGCCCAGCACACGCTGGCCGAGACCGGCGTCAACCCGGACATTCGCGTTCGCGACCTGTCCGAGGAAGACCTCGTCAAGCTGCGCGAGTACATCGACGGCAACTACAAGGTCGAGGGTGACCTCCGCCGTGAGGTGGCCGCCGACATCCGCCGCAAGGTCGAGATCGGTTGCTACGAGGGTCTGCGTCACCGTCGTGGCCTGCCCGTCCGTGGTCAGCGCACGCACACCAACGCGCGTACCCGTAAGGGCCCGCGTCGCGCGATCGCCGGCAAGAAGAAGCCCGGCAAGAAGTAGTCCGCCCCTCAACCGGACATCCCTCCGGCCCGCGGGTAGCGGACCGACCACCTCAGTAGGAGAAACAGACTTATGCCCCCTAAGGGTCGTCAGGCTGCAGGCGCGAAGAAGATCCGCCGCAAGGAGAAGAAGAACGTCGCCCACGGGCACGCTCACATCAAGAGCACGTTCAACAACACCATCGTTTCGATCACCGACCCTGCGGGCAACGTGATCTCTTGGGCCTCGGCCGGCCACGTCGGCTTCAAGGGCTCGCGCAAGTCCACCCCGTTCGCCGCGCAGATGGCCGCCGAGGCCGCTGCCCGTCGCGCGCAGGAGCACGGCATGCGCAAGGTCGACGTCTTCGTGAAGGGTCCGGGCTCCGGCCGCGAGACCGCGATCCGTTCGCTGCAGGCCACCGGCCTGGAGGTCGGCTCGATCCAGGACGTCACCCCCACCCCGCACAACGGCTGCCGTCCGCCGAAGCGCCGCCGCGTCTGACGCAGCGCCTTCGGGCTCGGTGTTTGCTTTAAACCACGTACGGGGTCCCGTTTCAGGCGGGACCCCGTACGCTGGTTCTGTTCGGCATCAAATAGTGGGTGCCGAAGACAACTGGAGGATCTGAAAACATGCTGATCGCTCAGCGCCCCTCGCTGACCGAAGAGGTCGTCGACGAGTTCCGCTCGCGGTTCGTTATCGAGCCGCTCGAGCCGGGCTTCGGCTACACCCTCGGCAACTCCCTGCGCCGCACGCTCCTCTCCTCGATCCCCGGCGCTGCTGTCACCAGCATCCGGATCGACGGTGTCCTGCACGAGTTCACCACCGTGCCGGGCGTCAAGGAGGACGTCACCGACCTCATCCTCAACATCAAGCAGCTGGTCGTCTCCTCGGAGCACGACGAGCCCGTCGTGATGTACCTGCGCAAGCAGGGCCCGGGTGTCGTCACCGCCGCCGACATCGCGCCCCCGGCCGGTGTCGAGGTGCACAACCCCGAGCTCGTCCTCGCCACGCTCAACGGCAAGGGCAAGCTGGAGATGGAGCTGACCGTCGAGCGCGGTCGCGGCTACGTCTCCGCCGTGCAGAACAAGGCTTCCGGCCAGGAGATCGGCCGCATCCCGGTCGACTCGATCTACAGCCCCGTGCTGAAGGTCACCTACAAGGTCGAGGCCACCCGTGTCGAGCAGCGGACCGACTTCGACAAGCTGATCGTCGACGTCGAGACCAAGCCCGCCATGCGCCCGCGTGACGCCATGGCGTCGGCCGGTAAGACCCTGGTCGAGCTGTTCGGTCTCGCCCGCGAGCTGAACATCGACGCCGAGGGCATCGACATGGGCCCGTCCCCGACGGACGCCGCCCTGGCCGCTGATCTCGCCCTGCCGATCGAGGAGCTCGAGCTCACCGTTCGGTCGTACAACTGCCTCAAGCGCGAGGGCATCCACACCGTGGGTGAGCTCGTCGCCCGCTCCGAGGCCGACCTGCTCGACATTCGCAACTTCGGTGCGAAGTCGATCGACGAGGTCAAGGCGAAGCTGGCCGGCATGGGCCTGGCCCTCAAGGACAGCCCGCCCGGATTCGACCCGACCGCCGCCGCCGACGCCTTCGGCGCCGACGACCTGGACGACGCGGGTTACGCGGAGACCGAGCAGTACTGAGTTTGGACGGGGGCGGCCCTCGGGCCGCCCCCCGTTCGATGCACACCGGGCTCTCGGGCCCACGCTAAGCCGTACGGGCAACAGTGCTCGTACGCCCGTTCCGGTACCTGATACGGCCGGATTCGGAGATTCAAGGAGCTACCATGCCCCGTCCCGCGAAGGGTGCCCGCCTCGGCGGCGGCCCGCACCACGAGCCGCTGCTGCTCGCCGGCCTCTGCCGGGAGCTGTTCCAGTACGGCCGCATCACCACGACCGAGGCCAAGGCCCGTCGGATGCGCCCGCTGGCGGAGAAGCTCATCACCAAGGCCAAGGCCGGCACGATCCACGACCGTCGCATCGTCCGCAAGACGATCACCGACATCTCCGTGCTGCACACCCTCTTCACCGAGATCGCGCCGCGTTACACGGAGCGCCCGGGTGGGTACACCCGTATCACCAAGATCGGTCCCCGTCGTGGCGACAACGCCCCGATGGCCGTGATCGAGCTGGTCGAGGCGCTCACCGTCGCGCAGACCGCCGTCGGCGAGGCCGAGGGCGCCACCAAGCGTGCCGCCAAGGACGCCGAGGTTGCCGCCGTCGAGACCACCGAGGTCGAGACCGCCTGAACACCCTGAGGTGTTTGTCCGGGCCCGTTCTCCCAGCCATGGGGGAGCGGGCCCGTTCTTTCTACTGGGCTAGTGGGAGAAGCTAGTGCTCAAGGATTGTGAGCGGCCGGAGCGCCAGGACGGGCCGGCCGAGGGGGCTGTCCGGGTCAGGTTGGACCTGGCGTACCACGGGGGCGAGTTCTCGGGGTGGGCGCGGCAGCCAGGGCGGCGGACTGTGCAGGGCGAGCTGGAGAGTGCGCTGCAGGTGGTGACCCGCAGCGAGGAGCCGTACGTCCTGACGGTGGCGGGGCGGACGGACGCCGGGGTTCATGCGCGGGGGCAGGTGGCGCATGTGGACCTGCCGGTGGAGGTGTGGGCCGAGCATCGGGAGAAGCTGCTGCGGCGGCTCGCCGGGCGGCTGCCGGGGGATGTCCGGGTGTACCGGCTGTCCGAGGCGCCGGCGGGCTTCGACGCGCGTTTCGCGGCGGTCTGGCGCCGGTACGCGTACCGGGTGGCCGACAACCAGGGCGGGGTGGACCCGCTGCTGCGCGGGCACGTGCTCTGGCACGACCGGCCGCTGGACGTCGGGAGGATGAACGAGGCGGCGGCGCTGCTGCTGGGCGAGCACGACTTCGCCGCGTACTGCAAGAAGCGCGAGGGCGCGACCACCATCCGGACGCTGCTCGACCTGCACTGGGAGCGTGTCCCGGCGGACCCGTTCATCGCCGGGACGGCGGGCGAGCTGGCGGTGGCCACCGTCCGGGCCGACGCGTTCTGCCACAACATGGTGCGGGCGCTGGTCGGTTCGATGCTGCTGGTCGGCGGCGGGCACCGGCCGGTGGAGTTCCCCGGCCAGGTACTGGCGGGCCGGGTGCGGGACTCCGCCGTCAACGTGGTGCGGCCGCACGGGCTGACGCTGGAGGAGGTCGGCTACCCGGCCGACGACCAGCTCGCCGCGCGGAACCGGGCGGCGCGTCAGCTGCGTACCCTGCCCGGGAACTGACGGGGAGCCGACGGGGCGTCCCGCCCGGGGCCGGGGTGCTCCGCAACGAACCGATCTCGCCGGTCCCGGAAATCGGGGGGATCCGCCAGCGGCGCTGGGGGGATGTCCTAACATCCGGTTTATGACTGACGGTATGGAACACGCTAACGGGGCCGCGGCCGGCCCCGGGCCGGACGCCCAGCCCACGCCGCCGGCCGGCCCGGGTGGGCCGGCCGCACCGGTGACACCGGCCGCACCGATCGCACCGGGCGGGTACGGCTACCCGCCGCCGCAGAGCCCGTTTCCGCAGCAGCAGCCGCTCCAGCAGCAGCCGCTCCAGCAGTTCCCGATGCAGCAGCAGCCGCCGTTTGCGAACCAGGGCTTCGGACCGGCGGCGCAGCCCTTCGGCGCGCCCTCGTCCGGGCCCGACTGGGAGGCGCTGGCCGAGGACCACCAGGCCCGTGCGCGCCGCCGCAAGTGGATGTGGACCGGCGGCATCGTGCTGACGGCCTGTCTGCTCGGCGGGATCGTCGGCACGGCGGTGCTGTGGAGCACGCACGGCAAGGCGACGCCGAGCGCGAGCGCCTCCGGGACGGCCCGGCCCGGCCCGGTCTCCACCGTTCCGGTCAACACGCCGACGGTCCCGGGCCAGCCGAACCAGGTGGCCGATCACACCGGTCGTGCCGACCTCACGGTCAGCCCCGACGCCTCGGTGGACCCCGTCCAGAGCGGTGGCTTCGCGCTGAGGCTCCGGGGGAACAGCAACTCCTACGCGCAGTCGTCGGCGCAGGTGGTGGACGTCACCAAGAGCTTCACCCTCTCGGCCTGGGTCTACAACGAGGCGAAGGACGGCTACCGGACGGTCATCAGCCAGGGGGACGGCGTCTCGTACGCCTTCGACCTGGGCCGGGACGACTACGGCGGCAAGACGGTCTGGATCTTCCGGGTGCAGACCGCCGCCGGCGGCGCGGACGCCACCAGCTTCCACGCGATCTCCCCGAGCGTGGACACCGTCGGCAAGTGGGTGCTGCTGACCAGCAGCTACGACGCGACCCAGGGGATCATCACGCTCTACGTCGACGGCAAGTCGGTGGCGCTCACCAAGGTGCCGGGCATCTGGGCCGCTCCCGGTGCGCTCGAGTTGGGCCGCAACCGTACGCACTCCGGCTGGGGCGGCCCCTGGGCCGGTGTGATCGGGCACGTCCAGATCTGGAAGCAGGCCCTGACGGACACCCAGATCGGCACGCTCAAGGACAAGGGCACCATCCCCGACGCCGTGCCGATCGCCTCCTGGCTCGTCGGCTGAGCCCGGGCGGGCCCGGCGGCCGGGGCGTGGGACGGCAGTCGCCTGCGAACCAGCGGGGCAGGGTGGGACGTGGACCCGTCACACGTCTGGAGTAGTATCCCGCGAGACATCTGTCTTAGGGGGGAACGCGTGAACACACTGTCGGTCGTCATTCCCGCGCTCAACGAGGCATCAAACCTTCCCGAGGTCATGGCATCCGTGCCGATGGCCGAACTCGCGGAGATGGGTTGGCGCACCGAGGTCGTGGTGGTTGACAACGCGTCAACCGACGGGACGGCGGACGTCGCCCGCTCCCTCGGGGCCCGGGTGGTCTCGCAGCCGGAGCGCGGCTACGGCAACGCCTATCAGGCGGGCTTCGAAGCGGCGACGGGGGACGTGATAGCCACCGGCGACGCGGACTGCACCTACCCGTTCGACGCGCTTCCCGACCTGCTGCGCACGCTGGTCGATCGGGACGTCGAGTTCATGACGACCGATCGGCTGCGCCGCGAGAACCGGGACGCGATGAAGTCCTCGCACTACGTCGCCAACCACGCGCTGAGCGCGCTGAGCCGGAGCCTGTTCCGCAACGGGCTGCGTGACTCGCAGTCGGGTATGTGGATCTTCCGCCGCTACGTGTGGCACGGCATAGACGTCCGCTCCTCCGGGATGGCCTTCTCGCAGGAGATCAAGAACGCCGCGACCCGGGCCGGCTTCCGCTTCCTCGAGGTGCCGATCGAGTACCGGGTGCGCGGCGGCGAGGTGAAGCTGAAGGCGCTGCCGGACGGGATGGGCAACCTCCGTCAGCTGTTCTCGCACCGCCTCCGCCGGAGCGAGGACGCGTCGGCGGCGGTGGTCCCGGCCCAGAGCTACGAGGCCGTATGACCTCGTTGCTCGACGAGCCGGAGCCGCAGGAGCCGCAGCCGGAGCCCGTCCCGGTGACGGACCTGGAGCTGGATCTGGACCCGGACCTGGCTCCGGAGACCGACCCGGAGCCGGAGCCCGTCCCCGTGCCGGAGCCGGCGGCCGGGCCAGGGCGGCGGCGCCGCCGTCCGAGCCCGTCCCGGCGGATCGCGGCGGGGCTGCTGGCCGTCGCGGCCGTGGCTGGCCTCGGCGTGGCCGGGTGGTCGGTGCCGACCGTCCGCAGCCAGCTGCTCCTTTCGTTCACGCAGCAGGACCAGCCCTACGCCGAGCTCTTCTTCACCACCATGCCGACCTTCGACGGCGCCACCGTCTCCGTCCCGGTCTCGGTGACCGACCACGGTGAGGGCGCCAAGGGGTACCAGGTGAAGGTGACGCTAGAATCGCCCAACGGCCAGGTCCTGACCGGCGGCACGGCGAATCTCACCGCGCGTTACGGGGCTCCGGTGTCGACCGTCTTCAAGCTGCAGGCGCCGTCCGAGGTGGCCATGGTGCGGGTGGCCCTGGTGGGCCATCCGCAGACCCTGCACTACAGCTTCGGCAAGCTGCAGCTGCCCGACCACTGAGCGCGAAGCACGAACTCCGCCCGAGCCGCCACTGCCCTGGAAGCCTGATGCGCACCATCCTGCAGGTCACCCCGTACTACCCGCCCCACCTGGGCGGGCTGGAGCGCGTGGTCGAACATCTCTCCAGGCAGCTCGGGCGGCGGCACGAGGTCCGGGTCGTCACCACCGTCCTGGGGGCGGACGGGGCGCCGCGTCGCACCAGCGAGGGCGGGGTGACGGTCCGCCGGCACCGCGCGGTCGAGCTGGCGCACACCGCGATCTCCCCCGGGTTGCCGCTCTCCCTGCTGCGCGCGCCCCGGACGGCCGTCCTGCACCTGCACTGCGCGCACGCCCTGCTGCCGGAGCTGGTCGCGCTCGCCGCGCGGCTGCGGGGGCTGCGGTTCGTCCTGCACTTCCACCTGGACGTCGACGCCTCCGGCCCGCTCGGCCGGCTGCTGCCGCTCTACAAGAAGCACCTCCTCGGGCGGGTGATGCGCGGCGCGGCGGCCGTCATCGCGCTGACCGAGGGCCAGGCCGCCTTCATCCGGGACAGCTACCGGGTGCCCGCCGAGCGGGTGTTCGTCGTCCCGAACGGCGTCGGCGACGACTACTTCATGCCGGTCCGGCAGCCGGCGCCCCGCCCGCTCCAGCTGCTGTTCGTCGGCCGGCTCAGCGCGCAGAAGAACGTGAGCCGGCTGCTGGAGGCGATGAGCCTGGTGCGGCAGCCCGTCCGGCTGCGCATCGTCGGTGACGGCGAGCTGCGCGAGCAGCTCACCGCCCAGGCCGCCCGGCTCGGCCTCACGGACGTCGAGTTCTCCGGTGGTCTGCTGGGCGCGGAGCTGGTCCGCGCCTACGCCGACGCCGACGCCTTCGTGCTGCCCTCGGACAAGGAGGGCATGCCGCTGGTCGTGCTGGAGGCGATGGCGGCGGCGCTGCCGCTGGTGGCGACCGACGTACCCGGCACCGCCGAGCTGATCGGCGGGGTGGGCCTGCTCGCGGCCCCCGAGCCCGCCGCGCTGGCCGCCGCGATCGACACCCTCGCCGCCGACCCGGAGCTGCGCCTGCGGCTCGCCCGGCGCAGTGCCGAGGCGGCCCGGGGCTACTCCTGGGAAGCCGTGTCGGAGTTGGTCGAGCGGGTCTACGACAAGGCCGTCGGATGACGTTGCCGACGCTGGTCCGTGGCCGGTCCGGAGTGCTGCTGGGCACTGCCCTGGCCGAGGTCGTGGTGCTGCTGCCGGGCATGCCCGGCCTGCCGCTGACCCTGGCCGGGCTGTGGCTGCTGTTCGGGGCGCCGGTCGCGGTGTGGCGCGGTACGGCCTCCCGGGCGGTGTCCGGCCGGGACGCCGGGCTGATGCTCGCGATCGGGCTGGCCGTCATCACCGACATGGTGGTCGCGCTGGGGGTGAACACGCTGCTGCCACTGTTCGGCGCGGCCCACCCGCTCACCAGGACGAACCTCGCCGGGGCGATGGCGATGGTGATGATCGTGATCGGCGCGTTCGTCCCCGAGGAGGAGCGCGAGAAGGAGCGCGAGCAGGAGCGGGCGAAGAGGTCGCGCGCCCGCCGCCGCCCACGGGGGCTGATACCCCTGGTCTCGCTCGGCGTACTGACCCTGGTGCTCTCGGTGGCCGGGCCGGTCAGGCTCAACAACGGGCAGAGCGGAGTGGCCAGCACGGTGGCGCTGGTCGCCGTGGCGGGGCTGCTGGCCCTCCTGATGTTCCGTCGCCGCGACTACTCCGTCCCGGTGCTGGAGAGCGGGCTGTACGTCGCGGCCGTCGCGCTGCTGCTGCTGAACTCGCTGCGGGGCTGGACCATCGCCGGGCACGACATCCAGCGCGAGTACGAGTACTTCCGGCTCACGCTCGGCGGATCGCTCTGGAACGTCCAGCTCTACCCGGACGCGTACAACGCCTGTCTGAGCATCACCATCCTGCCGGTCTCACTGGTCCGGCTCACGGCGATCCCCGACATCTACGTCTTCAAGGTCGTCCTCCCGCTGCTGTTCGCGCTCTGCCCGGTGCTGGTGCACCGGTCGGTACGGAACGTCGCTTCGCAGCCGGTGGCCCTCCTGTCGGCGGTCTTCTTCATGGCCTTCCCGACCTTCTTCACCGACATGACCTTCCTCGGCCGGCAGGAGATCGCGTTCCTGCTGATTGGCTGTGTGATGGTGGTGCTGACCGACCGGGGGCGGCCGCTGCTGCACCGCCGGCTGATGGTCAGCGTGCTGCTGGTCGGCTGCGTGCTCTCGCACTACTCGACCACCTACATCGTGGTGGCCACCCTCGGCATCGCCTTCGTGGCCGACCTGATCTGGCGCCTGACCGCCCGGCGGGCCAGCCGACGGCCACGCCGCAAGGGCCTGCACGAGCAGACCCGGGGCTTCGTGACCTGGTGGATGGTCCTGGTGCCGGCCGTGCTGGCCCTGGTCTGGGCCGGGCCGGTCACCAACACCAACGTGCAGCTGCGCACCACCCTCGGCGCGGCCGTGACCCAGCTCCTGCACCCGGGGAAGGGCCATGCCGGGTCGTCGGACACGTCGTACAGCATCTTCGGCGGCGCCAAGGCCAGCCCGGCGGAGCGGATGAACCAGTACCGCGCGGACACGATCACGGCCACCACCGCCCAGCGGGCGGCCGGCGACTACCTGCCGCTGAAGGCGCTCCAGCCGTTCCAGACGCCCGTCGTGGCGCCGCAGAACCAGCCGCTGACCGGCGTCGGCAAGGCGCTCCAGGCCACCGGGCTGAGCGTGTCCGGGCTGAACGGCCTGCTGCGGCAGGGCACCGCGCTGCTGCTCCAGCTGCTGGTACTGGTCGGGTTCGGCGTGGCGATGTGGTCGCGCCGCCGGCGCTTCCAGCCGACCCGGGACCAGGTCACGCTGACGGTCGGTGCCCTCGCCGTGGTGGCGACGTTCACGCTGCTGCCGCAGCTCTCGGTGGACTACAGCGTGCTCCGCGCCTTCCAGCAGGGGCTGTTCTTCTACGCACCGTTCCTCGCGACCGGCGCGCTGTGGCTGCTGCGCTGGGCCGGGCGCAGGACGGTGCCGCTCACCTGTGCCCTGGTGGCGTCGATGTTCCTCGACCTCTCCGGAGTCGTCCCCAAGGTGCTCGGCGGCTACCCGGCCCAGCTCCAGCTCAGCAACGCCGGTCAGTACTACGACATCTACTACCCGCACGACGAGGAACGGGACGCGGCCTTCTGGATCGAACAGCAGATCGCCCCGGACCGGAGGCAGATCCTGCAGACCGACCGCTTCGCCTTCAGCCGCCTGCAGACCCTGATCACCGGTTCGGCGCAGGGTGACATCTACCCGACCCTGATCCGGCCCAACTCGTACGTCCTGCTCGGGGCCACGACCCTGCAGAAGGACGAGGTGACGGTCTTCTACCAGGGTGACCTGATCACCTACCGGTACCCCAAGAACCTGCTGGACACGTCCAAGAACCTGATCTACAGCAGTGAGGGAGCGGTGATCTACCGATGAGCGAGGCTGAGCGTCCGCTCCGCGTCCTGCTGGTCAGCCACTACTACCCGCCGCACGTCGGCGGGATCGAGAACGTGGTCCGCCAGGAGGCGGTGCATCTCACCGCCCGGGGCGTCGAGGTGACCGTCCTCACCAGCGGCGAGTCCGGCAGCGTCCGGGACGAGGAGGGCGTGCGGGTCGTCCGGATCGCCGCCTGGAACGGTGTCGAACGGGCCGGTGTGCCGTTCCCCGTGCCCGGGCCGCAGCTGCTGACCGCCGCGCTGCGCTGGGCCCGCCGGGCCGACGTGGTGCACCTGCACGACTGCCTGTACCTGACCTCCTGGGCGGCCGGGCTGGCGGCGCTGCTGACCCGCACCCCGCAGTTCGTCACCCAGCACGTGGCGATGGTGGAGCACCCGTCCGGGCTGGTCCGCGCGGTCCAGCGGATCGTCTACGGGGTGGCCGGCCGGGCCCTGCTGCGCCGGGCCCGCCGGGTGTTCACGCTGAACGCCTCCGTCACCGGGTTCGTCCGGGGCCTCGGCGCCCGCCCGGCGCGGCTCGGCCATCTGCCGAACGGTGTGGACACCGCGCTGTTCCGGCCCGCCGCCTCCGCCGAGGAGCGCGACCTCGCCCGCGAGCGCTTCGGCCTGCCCCCGGACCGCCCGCTGGTGCTCTTCGTCGGCCGGCTGGTGCCGAAGAAGGGCTACGACCTGCTGCTGGCCGCCCATGACGCCGACGCCTTCGACCTGGTCTTCGCCGGTGACGGCGACGTCGAGGCGCTGGCCGGCCGTCCCGGCGTGCACGCGCTCGGCCCGCTGCCGCCCGAGGCGCTCGCCGAGGTGTACCGCGCCTGCGACGTCTTCGCGCTGCCGTCCACCGCCGAGGGCTTCCCGCTGTCGGTCCAGGAGGCGATGGCCTCGGGGCTGCCCGTGCTGACCACGGACGACCCGGGCTACGCGCCGTACGAGCTGGACCGCTCGCTGGTCGCGCTGACGGCCCGGGACGCCGGGGTGCTGCGCGGCACCCTCGCCGGGCTGGTCGGCGACGCCGGCCGGCTCGCGGAGATGCGCCGCTACTCGCTGGCGTACGCCACGACCAGGTTCTCCTGGCCGGACCACGCCGACACGCTCGTCCGGCACTACCGGGACCCGGTATGACCCGGGGCAGACACGCGCGCCCCCCGGATCAGGTGTACCGCAGCTCCTTCTTCCTGCTGGCGTCCTCGGTGACCACGGCCGGCCTGGGCTTCCTGTTCTGGGTCGTCGTCGCGCGGCTGTACACGCCCGGCGAGGTGGGCCTGGCGACCTCGCTGATCTCGGCGACCTCGCTGCTCGCCTACCTGAGCATGTTTGGGCTGAACAGCACGCTGGTCCGCTTCCCGGCCCCCGAGGAGTCCCGCAACGGGCAGCTCACCCAGTCGATCGTGCTGGTCGGCGGTGTCGCGTTCCTCGCGGGCGTGCTCTATCTGCTCGGCCTGCCGCTCTACGGCCCGAAGCTGCTCTTCGTGCGGGACCACCTGCTGGGGGAGGCCGCCTTCGTGCTGTTCTGCGTCTGCGCGGCCGCGAACATGCTGACCGACTCGGTCTTCATCGGCGCGCGCCTGCCGCAGTACAACGTGCTGGTCGACGGGCTGCTCCAGGGGATCGCCAAGCTCGCGCTGCCGGTCGGGCTGGCCGGCTTCGGAGCCTTCGGCATCCTGACGTCGGTCGGCGGCGGGTACGCGGTGGCGCTGGTCGCCTCGCTGCTCCTGATGCGGAGCCGGCTCGGCTTCCGGTTCGACTTCCGGACCAGGGGCACCCGGATGCGCGAGAACCTCGGGTTTTCGGCGGCGAGCTACGTCTCCAGCCTGCTCAACCTGTTGCCACTGCTGGTGATCCCGCTGATCCTGCTGCAACGGCTGGGCACGGCCGAGGCGGGCTACTACTACGTCGCCTTCCAGATCGCCAGCCTGCTGCACGCGGTGTCGGCGGCCGTCGGCGAGGCGGTCTTCGCCGAGGTCTCCTCCGACGAGTCGCGGTTCGGCGAGCTGCTCCGGCGCTCGGCCGTCATCCTGACCGCCGTGCAGGTGCCGGCGGTCGCCGTGGTCGCGCTGGGCAGCGGGCTGCTGCTGCGGATCTTCGGGGGCGCCTACGAGTCCCGGGCGCAGGGTGTGCTGGTGGTGCTCGCCGTGGGGGCCCTGGCCGTCGCGCTCAACACCTGGGCGAGCTTCGCGCTGAAACTGGCCGGGCAGATGACCCACCTGATCCTCAGCAACGTCCTCGTCGCCGTCGTCGCCATCGGCCTGGCGGCCGTCTGGGCACCCCGTGGCCTGGTGTGGGTGGGCTGGGCCTGGGGCGTCGGCAACCTCGTGTCGGGGGTGTACGCCGCGATCGCCCTGCTGGGCGGCCGTGCGGTGGTGGCGCGTCGGCCGGGCGCGCCGCAGCTCGGCCGGGCCGGGGCAAGTCCTGTTCGACCAGGGAGTCTGTCGTAGTGAACATCGTTGTCGTCAACGCGTACGTCCGGGGGAACGCCGGTGACGCCGCGCTCCTGTCGGTCTGTCTGCGGCACATCCGGGAGGCGTTCCCGGGGGCCCGGGTAGAGGTCGCCGGGATGGAGGACGCCACCGTCCACCCCTCCTTCGAGGGAGCGGCCAACCTCGGCTCCATCCGCCGTTATGTCGCCGACGGCGAGGTTTCGCGGCTCCGCCGCATCGTGCGCCGGCTCGCGGCGGCCCAGATCGCCGTGGCCTACCTGGTCCTGCCGGTGTTCACCCGGTCACTGCTGCTACGGCTGCTGCCCGCCGAGGCCCGCCGGGAGGCCGCCGCAGTCCTCGACGCGGACCTGGTGGTCTCCATGGGCGGCGGCTACCTGCTGGCCCGGCCCGGGCTGGACGGCTACCAGAACATCTTCTTCGTGCTGCTGCCGGTACTGCTGGCCCAGCTGACGGCGACACCGGTGGTGTTCGCGCCGCAGTCCTTCGGGCCGTTCCCCGCCAGGTCGCAGCGCTGGCTGGTCCGCCGCACGCTGCACCGGGCCGCCCTGGTGCTGGCCCGCGAGGACGTGAGCGTCAACGAGCTGAGGGACTGCGGCCTGCCGGAGCGGCAGATCCGGCGGGCGGTCGACGCCGGCTTCGCCTTCGCACCGAGCCCCTCCACCGACTGGCGTGCCCTGCTCGGCCTAGACCGGGAGCAGCCCCTGGTGGGGGTCACCGCGCGCCGCTGGCTCGACCGGGCGGGCCAGGACCGCTACGAGCGGGCCCTCGCCGAGACGATCGACACGATCCAGGCGGACGGCGTCCGGGTGGTCCTGATACCGCAGGTGAGCACCGACTACCTCGGCGACGACGACCGGATCGTCGAGAGCCGGATAGCGGCCCACTGCACCAGCGTCCCGCTCCGGGTCGACGACCGGGTCGACTACCGGGAGATCAAGAGCCTCTACGACGAGTGCACCTTCCTGATCGGCACCCGCTTCCACTCGGTGATCTTCTCGCTCACCGGTGGCGTGCCCTGCATCGCGATCGAGTACGAGCACAAGACCCGGGGCATCATGGCCGACCTCGGCCTGGCTGAGTGGGTGCTCCCGATCGCGGAGGTGACGTACGCCCGGCTGATGGAGCGGGTGACCGCTCTCCAGGCCGGCGAGGAGGAGTACCGGGCCGTGCTCCAGCAGCGCGTCCCCGCCTACGTCGGCGACGCGGAGCGCTTCCCGGACCTCCTCCGGACGGCGGTGGCCGCCGGACGTGAGGTGGTCGAGGCCGGGGCGGCGACATGAGCGCCCGCCGGACGGTGGCGGTGGTCGCGCCGTACTACCCGCCCAAGATCGGTGGGGTGGAGAGCTACGCGGCCCGGATCGCCGCCGCCCTCGCCGCCGCGCCCGATCTCCGGCCGGTGGTCATCACCACCCGCCCGGACGGGCTCCGCACCACGGTCTCCACCGAGGACGGGGTCCAGGTCGTCCGGCTCGGCGCGTGGCTGCGGCTGTCGAACACGCCGCTCAGCCCGCTCTGGCCGGTCCAGCTGCGCTACTGGCTGCGCCGGACGGGGGCCGAGGTGGTGAACGCCCACGCGCCGGTGCCCGGCCTCGGGGATCTCGCCGTCGCGATGTCCGGCCGGCGGCCCGTCGTGCTCACCTACCACGCCGGTTCGATGCACAAGGGCGAGCCGGGCAGCGGCGCGGCGGACCGCGTCATCGGCCTGTACGAACGGCACCTGCTGCCCCGGGTCTTCCGCCGGGCCCGGCGCCTGGTCGCGGTGTCCCCGGTCTCGCTGGCGGCCGGCCGCCCGCACGCCGTGGAGATCACTCCGGGGGTGGACACCGACCGCTTCACCCCGGGGGAGCCGGCCTCGGGCCGCCCCCGGACCGTCCTCTACGTCGGACGGATGGACCGCACCTCGGCCTGGAAGGGCGTCGACGTGCTGGTCCGGGCCTTCGCCGAGCTGGCCGAGCTGCCCGGCGCCAGGCTGCGCCTGGTGGGCGGCGGCGACGCGGTGCCCGACCATCTCGCGCTCGCCGGGCGGCTGGGGGTCGCCGACCGCGTCGACGCCGTGGGCGAGCTGACCGGCGATGCGCTGGTCGCCGAGGTCCGGACGGCCGCGCTGCTGGTGCTGCCCTCCCGTACCGAGGCCGAGTCCTTCGGGATGGCCCTGGTCGAGGCGATGGCCTGCGGTACTCCGGTGGTCGGCTCCGAAGTGGGCGGGATCCCGCACGTGATCACGGACGGTGAGACCGGGCTGCTGGTCCCCCCGGGCGACCCGGGCGCACTGGCCACGGCCTGTCGCCGGGTCCTGGAGGACGGCGGTCTGGCGGACCGGCTGGCCGGGGCGGGGCGGCGCCGGGCGGTGGAACGCTATGCCTGGGACGGGCTGATGGCGCGCTACCTCAGCCTGTTCCGGTCGGCGTAGCGGCCTGCGAGGGGTGCCGCTGCTCGTAGGCGGAGATGGCATCCTTCCACGCCTGGAGCGCGGGCTTCGGCGTGCCGTCGTAGTGCCGGAGGCCGTAGAACAGCGACCGGTGCTGGCGGTCCTTGTCCGTCCCGGCGTCCTGGTCGGCGAACCAGAACACCGCGCCGACATGCGGGTTGGCCGCTGCGGCGGGCACCGTGTCGGCGGCGATCTTCGCCTGGTACGCCTCGGACACGTGGGTGGTGTCCGCCGTGATCGACGTCCCGTCCGTGGCGCTGCCGGGCCCGTCGGTCGGTGCCCCGGTCTCGGTGAGCCAGATCGGCAGGTTCGGCGTGCCGTTGGCGGCCAGCACCCCGACCAGGTTGTCCTTGGTGCTGCTGATCTGCTCCATCGCCGTCCCGAAGTCGGTCTTGGCGCTCGGCAGGTACGGGTACGTGTACGGGTGGTAGCTGATCGCGTCCACCACCTTGTTGGCGCCCAGCTGGCACACGGCGGCCAGGAACTCGGACTGGGACACGTACCCGCTGGACGGGTCGGTGCCCACCGCCGCGAGCCCGCCCATCAGGATGAACGCCTTCGGGTCCGCCGCGCGCAGCGCCTGGCTGGTGGCGGTGAGCAACTCGGTGTACCCGGCCGGGTCCGGCTTGGGCGCCCAGAACGGCAGGTTCGGCTCGTTCCAGATCTCCCAGGTGTGCACGCCCATCGGCGCGTACCGCTGGGCGGTGGCCTTGGCGAACGCGGCGAAGGCCGCCGGTCTGGCCGGCGGGCAGGACGGGTCATTGCCGCAGCCGGGCTTGCGGGCCCACCCCGGGGTGTAGGCGATGGTCGCCAGCACCTGCAGCTTGCGGGTGTCGGCGGCCTTGACGATCCGGTCGAAGCGCTGCCACTCGTAGTGGGTGGCGTTGTCCGGCTGGATGTTGTTCCAGGACAGGTCGACCCGCACCCACTTCGCACCGGAGTTGACCGCGTCGTCGAGCCCGACCGCCAGATCCTGGTCCGACTTCCAGGTGAGGCTGTCGCCGTAGGCGATGCCGATCCGCAGCTGGTCGGCCGACCCGGCCGCGCCCGCCGTCCCGGAGGCGGAGGGCGCCGGGTGACTCGGCGAGGGGGACCGGGAGGGCTGGGACGGGGAGGAGGAGGACGGGAACGAACCGGCCAGGATCGTCGCCAGCAGTGACACCACGAAGGCGATCAGCGCCACCACCAGCCGCTGACGTTTGCTCGGTTGCATGCGCCACAGCCTAGTCAGGGGGGCCGATGGCTCGTTCGAGTGGCGTCCCCCGCATCCCCTTTGTCCTGAATTGACTGACCGTCAGCCGCCTCGGGTGCCGGACGGCGGATTCGGTAATTGATTTTGGAGCGGGAGAGCACCCGAGGCACAATCCGGGCATGGGACACGTCGAGATTTCGCACCTTGAGTACTACCTGCCGGACGGGCGGGTGCTGTTCGACGACGCGTCCTTCCGGGTCGGCGAGGGCTCCGCCGTCGCGCTGGTCGGCGCCAACGGCGCCGGCAAGACCACCCTGCTGCGCATGATCGCGGGGGACACCCAGCCGCACGGTGGCACCGTCACGGTCACCGGCGGGCTCGGCGTGATGCGCCAGTTCGTCGGCACCACCGGCAGGGAGGACCAGCGAGAGACGCCCGGGGCGCTGGCGCCCGACGCCTCCGTCCGCGACCTGCTGGTCTCCGTCGCCCCGCCCCGGATAGCGGTGGCCGCGCGGGCCGTCGACGCCGCCGAGCTGGCGATGATGGCCCAGGACGACGAGAAGTCGCAGATGGCGTACGCGCAGGCGCTCTCCGACTGGGCGGACGTCGGCGGCTACGAGTACGAGACCACCTGGGACGTCTGCACCATGGCGGCGCTCGGGATGCCCTTCGACCGGGCCCAGTTCCGGGGCCTGAACACGCTCTCCGGCGGTGAGCAGAAGCGGCTCGTCCTGGAGGCGCTGCTGCGCGGCCCCGACGAGGTGCTGCTGCTCGACGAGCCGGACAACTACCTGGACGTCCCGGGCAAGCGCTGGCTGGAGGAGGCCATCAAGGCCACCTCGAAGACCGTGCTGTTCATCTCGCACGACCGCGAGCTGCTCTCCCGCTCCGCCGACAAGATCATCAGTGTCGAGTCGGGCTTCGGGGGCGGCGGCAGCAGCGTCTGGGTGCACGGCGGCGGTTTCGAGTCCTTCCACGCGGCCCGCAAGGAGCGCTTCGCCCGCTTCGAGGAGCTCGGCCGGCGCTGGGACGAGGAGCACGCCAAGCTCAAGAAGCTGGTGGTCACCCTGCGCCAGGCGGCCTCGATCAGCCATGCGCTGGCCACCCGCTACGCCGCCGCGCAGACCCGGCTGAAGAAGTTCGAGGAGGCCGGCCGCCCGGAGGAGCCCCCGCGCGAGCAGTCCATCAGCATGCGCCTCAAGGGCGGCCGGACGGGCGTCCGCGCGTTCACCCTGGAGAAGCTGGAGCTCTCCGGCCTGATGAAGCCCTTCGACCTGGAGGTCTTCTACGGCGAGCGGGTCGCGGTGCTCGGCTCCAACGGCTCCGGCAAGTCGCACTTCCTGCGGATGCTGGCGGGCGACACCTCCGTCGCCCACGGCGGCAGCTGGAAGCTCGGCGCCCGGGTCGTCCCCGGCCACTTCCGGCAGACCCACGCCCACCCCGAGCTGTTCGGCCGGACCGTCCGGTCGATCGTCGAGGAGGAGCACGCGCTCGACCGCAAGGCCGCGATGGGCGTGCTGCGCCGGTACGAGCTGGACAAGCAGGAGGAGCAGAAGTTCGAGTCGCTCTCCGGCGGCCAGCAGGCCCGGCTGATGATCCTCAAGCTGGAGCTCTCCGGTGTCACCGCGCTGCTGCTGGACGAGCCGACGGACAACCTCGACCTGGAGAGCGCGGAGGCGCTGCAGGAGGGCCTGGAGGCGTTCGACGGCACGGTGCTGTGCGTGACGCACGACCGCTGGTTCGCCCGCACCTTCGACCGCTTCCTGGTCTTCGGCTCGGACGGCAGGGTCTACGAAGCACCCGAGCCGGTCTGGGACGAAGCCCGGGTCGTACGTGACCGGTGACGTGATCGGACGTGATCGCTGACGTCGCCGGAGGCGGCCCGGGAGGCGTCGTCGCGGACGTCACCGCCGACCGTTTTTGACCCTCACCGTCCGGCCCGGTAGGCTGGGCGCTTGTTGTGCGTATTGGCTCGCTCCATCTCACGTGAGAGGTCGGTACGCCGGAGACACCAGGCCGATGACCAGCGGCTCCCCCTTGGATTGCGTCCTAAGCGGGACCAGGCTGATCTCTTCGCCAGGTGCTCCTGTCAGGACTCACTCACTGAAAAGCGAAGGCTACGACCGTGCGTACGTACAGCCCCAAGCCCGGCGACGTCACCCGTCAGTGGTACGTCATCGACGCGCAAGACGTCGTGCTCGGCCGCCTGGCTTCCCAGGCCGCCAACCTCCTCCGGGGCAAGCACAAGGCGATCTACGCGCCGCACATGGACATGGGTGACTTCGTCGTCATCATCAACGCCGACAAGGTGCACCTGTCCGGTAACAAGAAGAACCAGAAGATGGCCTACCGCCACTCCGGTTTCCCGGGCGGTCTCCGCTCGGTGCGCTACGACAAGCTCATGGACGAGAACCCCGAGAAGGCCGTCGAGAAGGCCATCAAGGGCATGATCCCCAAGAACACTCTGGGTCGCCAGATGCTCTCGAAGCTGAAGGTCTACTCGGGCGATGTGCACCCCCACGCTGCCCAGCAGCCGGTGCCGTTCGAGATCACCCAGGTCGCGCAGTAATTCCGGCCACAAGCCCCCCCATCACTGAGAAGCTGAGGAACACCGTGGCCGAGACTGCCATTGAGACCCCCCTCGAGGTTGAGGTCGACTTCGTCGACGAGAACGTCGAGGAGTACACCTCGGAGGAGCCTTACACCTCCGAGTCGCTTGCCGGTCGCTTCGGCGAGGCCATCCCCGGCGCCGGCCTCGGCCGTCGCAAGGAGGCGATCGCCCGCGTGCGGATCGTCCCGGGCACCGGCAAGTGGAAGATCAACGGTCGCACCCTGGAGAACTACTTCCCCAACAAGGTGCACCAGCAGACCGTCAACGAGCCGTTCAAGCTCCTTGAGCTCGACGGCCGTTACGACGTTGTCGCCCGCATCTCGGGTGGCGGCGTCTCCGGTCAGGCCTACGCGCTGCGCCTCGGCGTGGCCCGCGCCCTGAACGAGGCCGACGTGGACAACAACCGCGCCGCCCTCAAGAAGGCTGGTTTCCTGATGCGTGACGCGCGTGCCGTCGAGCGCAAGAAGGCCGGTCTCAAGAAGGCCCGTAAGGCCCCGCAGTACAGCAAGCGCTAAGCACCTCCGCCGGGGGGCGTACCATCTGCGATGGTTCGCACCCCCGTTGGGTGCAGTCGTACGCCCCGGAGCACCCCGTGTGCTCCGGGGCGTCGTGCTTTCTCTTCCCGCGCGCCGGTGCGGAGGCCGGGAAGACAGTGGAACATTTGGTACTGGGCGGCATGACGGAGGACCAGGCTGTGGGACGACTCTTCGGTACTGATGGCGTACGTGGTGTGGCCAACGAGGGCCTGACCGCCGAACTGGCACTCGGCCTCTCGGTGGCCGCCTCGCACGTGCTCGGCGACGCCGGGGCTTTCGACGGGCACCGCCCGGTCGCGGTGGTCGGCCGCGACCCGCGCGCGTCCGGGGAGTTCCTGGAGGCCGCCGTGATCGCCGGCCTGGCGAGCGCGGGTGTCGACGTGCTGAAGGTCGGCGTGCTGCCGACCCCGGCCGTGGCGTATCTCACGGGCGCGCTCGGCGCGGACTTCGGCGTGATGCTCTCCGCCAGCCACAACGCGATGCCCGACAACGGCATCAAGTTCCTGGCACGCGGCGGGCACAAGCTGGACGACGCCATCGAGGACGCCATCGAGGCGCACTACCAGCGCTACGGCGTCGGCGGCGAGGACTGGAAGCGCCCCACCGGCGCGGCCGTCGGCCGGGTCCGCCAGTACACCGAGGGCTTCGACCGGTACGTCGCCCACCTGGTCGCCGTGCTGCCGAACCGGCTGGACGGGGTCAAGGTCGTCATCGACGGCGCGCACGGCGCCGCCGCCCGGGTCGCCCCCGAGGCGTTCGCCCGGGCCGGTGCCGAGGTGGTCTACACCCTGGGCGCCGAGCCCAACGGCCTCAACATCAACGACGGCGTCGGCTCCACCCACCTGGACAAGCTGCGGGTCGCGATGCGCGAGCACAAGGCCGACCTCGGCATCGCCCTCGACGGCGACGCCGACCGCTGCCTGGCCGCCGACGCCGAGGGCGAGGAGGTGGACGGCGACCAGATCCTCGCCATCCTCGCCGTCGCCATGCGCGAGGCCGGCACCCTGCGCCGCAACACCGCCGTCGCCACCGTGATGTCCAACCTGGGCTTCAAGCTGGCCATGGAGCGCGAGGGCATCGAGCTCGTGCAGACCTCGGTCGGCGACCGGTACGTGCTGGAGGAGATGAAGCAGCACGGCTTCGCCCTCGGCGGCGAGCAGTCCGGCCACGTCATCCTGCTCGACCACGCGACCACCGGTGACGGCACGCTGACCGGTCTGATGCTGGGCGCGCGGCTGGCCGCCACCAAGCAGCCGCTGGCCGACCTGGCCTCGGTGATGACCCGGCTGCCGCAGCTGCTGATCAACGTCAAGG
Organism: Kitasatospora sp. MAP5-34; assembly: GCF_029894335.1. Classification (GTDB taxonomy): domain Bacteria; phylum Actinomycetota; class Actinomycetes; order Streptomycetales; family Streptomycetaceae; genus Kitasatospora. The sequence continues at coordinate 35,641 of NZ_JARXZC010000021.1, forward strand.
GCGTCGACAAGAGCCGGGTCACCAGCTGCGTCGAGCTCCAGGCCGCAGTGGCCGAGGCCGAGGCCGAGCTGGGCGCCACCGGGCGCGTGCTGCTGCGGTCGTCCGGCACCGAGCCGCTGGTCCGCGTGATGGTCGAGGCCGCCGACCAGGTCCAGGCGAAGGCCGTCGCGGAGCGGCTCGCCGAGGCGGTACGTACGCACCTCGGGTAAGCGACAACAGGGGCGCGGGGAACTGCGCGAAATCGGAAGTGACGGCGCCGCACCTTCCGCTTCGCGCAGTTCCCCGCGCCCCTGTTGTTACCCGTCAGAGTTTGCGAAGAAGAGCTCTGCGGACCTTGTGGTCGGCGCCCTTCTGGAGGATGAGCGTGGCCCGGCCGCGGTTGGGGAGGACGTTCTCGACCAGGTTGGGCTTGTTGATGGTGCGCCAGACCTGGCGGCCGTACTCCATCGCTTCCTCCTCCGGGACTTCGGTGAAGCGGCGGAAGTAGGAGCTCGGGTCCTGGAACGCGGTGTCCCGGAGCTTCTTGAAGCGGTCGAGGTACCAGCGCTCGATGTCGTCCGTGCGTGCGTCCACGTAGATGGAGAAGTCGAAGTAGTCGGCGACCGCGAGCCTGGTCCGGCCGTCGGTGCCGGGCAGGGCGGGCTGCAGGACGTTCAGGCCCTCGACGATCAGGATGTCGGGCCGCTCCACGACGAGCCGCTCGTCCGGGACGATGTCGTAGACCAGGTGCGAGTAGACGGGCGCGGAGACCCGCTCCTTGCCCGCCTTCACGTCGGCGACGAACCGCATCAGTGCCCGGCGGTCGTACGACTCGGGGAAGCCCTTCCTGGCCATCAGGCCGCGTCGCCGTAGTTCCGCGTTGGGCAGCAGGAAGCCGTCCGTGGTGACCAGCTCGACCCGGGGGTGTTCCGGCCAGCGGGCCAGCAGGGCCTTCAGCAGGCGGGCGGTGGTCGACTTGCCGACCGCGACGGACCCGGCCACGCCGATCACGAACGGCGTCCGGACCTGCTCGGTGTCCTGCTTGTCCAGGAAGGTGCCGACGGCGCCGCGCAGCTCGTGCGTGGCGTGGATGTACAGGTTCAGCAGCCGCGAGAGCGGGAGGTACACGTCCCGGACCTCGTCCAGGTCGAGTGCTGTGCCCAGACCACGCAGCCGTTCGACCTCCTCGGCCGAGAGCGGCAGAGGAGTACGTTCGCGCAGGGCGCTCCACTCGGCCCGGCTCAGATCCACGTACGGGGAGGGGGTGGGCGTGGAGGGGGCGCCCCGCGTACAGAGTTCGGTCAGCACATGCTCCATTGTGGGCCGTCCCGGGCGGTGTGGATGCTGTGGTGTCGGTCACTAGGCGTCGCGACCGGCGTGACCAGGGTGATCCCGGGCCCCGCTTATGCTGACTCACATGTGCGGAATCGTTGGATATGTGGGCTCAGCTACAGCCCTGGACGTAGTAATCGCAGGCCTGCAGCGGCTGGAGTACCGGGGCTACGACTCCGCCGGGGTCGCTGTACAGACGCGGGGTGCCGACGGGCAGTGGAGCCTCGCCACCGACAAGCGGGCGGGCAAGCTCGCCAACCTGCAGAAGTCGCTCGCCGAAACCCCTCTCCCCGGCGGCACCACCGGCATCGGCCACACCCGCTGGGCCACCCACGGCGGCCCGACGGACGCCAACGCCCACCCTCACCTGGACGACACCCAGCGGGTCGCGGTCGTGCACAACGGCATCATCGAGAACTTCGCCCAGCTGCGCGCGGACATCGCCGAGCGCGGCCACACGCTGCGCTCGGAGACCGACACGGAGGTCGTCGCCCACCTGCTGGGCGAGGCGTACGAGGGTGACCTCGCCGAGGCGATGCGGATCGTCTGCCGCCAGCTGGACGGCGCGTTCACTCTGGTCGCGGTGCACGCGGACGCCCCCGACGTGGTGGTCGGCGCGCGCCGGAACTCGCCGCTGGTGGTCGGGCGCGGCGAGGGCGAGAACTTCCTCGCCTCGGACGTGGCCGCCTTCATCGCGTACACCCGCGAGGCCGTCGAGCTGGGCCAGGACCAGGTGGTCGAGCTGCGCCGCGAGGGTGTGACCGTCACCAACTTCGACGGCAGCCCCGCCGAGGTGCGCGAGTACCACGTGGACTGGGACGCCTCGGCCGCCGAGAAGGGCGGCTACGACTACTTCATGCTCAAGGAGATCGCCGAGCAGCCGAAGGCCGTCGCCGACACCCTGCTCGGCCGGATCGGCACCGACGGGCGCCTCACCCTGGACGAGCTGCGGATCTCCGACTCGGCGCTGCGCGAGGTCGACAAGGTCGTCATCATCGCCTGCGGCACCGCGTTCCACGCGGGCATGATCGCCAAGTACGCGATCGAGCACTGGACCCGCATCCCCTGCGAGGTCGAGGTCGCGAGCGAGTTCCGCTACCGGGACCCGATCCTGGACGGCCGCACGCTGGTCATCGCGATCTCGCAGTCCGGCGAGACCATGGACACCCTGATGGCCCTGCGGCACGCCCGCGAGCAGGGCGCCAAGGTGCTGGCGATCTGCAACACCAACGGCTCGACCATCCCGCGCGAGTCGGACGCGGTGCTCTACACCCACGCCGGCCCCGAGGTCGCGGTCGCGTCCACCAAGGCGTTCCTGACCCAGCTGGTGGCCTGCTACCTGGTGGCGCTGTACCTGGGCCAGGTGCGCGGCACCAAGTGGGGCGACGAGATCCTCGCCGTCATCAAGGAGCTGGGCGACGCGCCCGAGCACATCGAGCAGGTCCTGGAGACCATGGAGCCGGTGCGGGAGCTGGCGCGTTCGCTGGCCGACGCCAAGTCGGTGCTGTTCCTCGGCCGCCACGTGGGCTTCCCGGTCGCGCTGGAGGGTGCGCTCAAGCTCAAGGAGCTGGCGTACATGCACGCCGAGGGCTTCGCGGCGGGCGAGCTCAAGCACGGCCCGATCGCGCTGATCGAGGAGGGCCTGCCGGTCGTCGTGGTCGTCCCGTCCCCGCGTGGCCGGTCGATCCTGCACGACAAGATCGTCTCCAACATCCAGGAGATCCGGGCCCGTGGCGCCCGGACCATCGTGATCGCGGAGGAGGGTGACGAGGCCGTCGTCCCGTACGCCGACCACCTGATCCGGATCCCCGCCACCTCGACGCTGCTGCAGCCGCTGGTGTCGACCGTCCCGCTCCAGGTCTTCGCCTGCGAGCTGGCCACGGCCAAGGGCCACGAGGTGGACCAGCCGCGCAACCTGGCGAAGTCCGTCACGGTGGAGTAGTCCCGACGGCACCGGCCCCTTGCGCTTACTGCAGGGGGCCGGTGTCCAGGGCGAAGGAGAACGGCGCGGGCAGGTCGAGCGGCTTGCCGAAGGGCACCTGGGAGTGAGCCCGGTAGTCACCCTCCGCCGGGTCGGTGAACAGGGTGACGCTCCTGTCGCTGCGGTCGATCAGCAGATAGCAGGGGATCTTGGCGGCGGCATAACCGCGTCGCTTGGCTTCGCGGTCCTTGGTCGGGTTGCTGGACGTGATCTCGAAGACCAGGAGAACTCCGGTCGGGTCCGCCCAGGAGTCGGCATCCTCGAAGTGCCCGACCGGGCTGATCGTGCCGTCCGGGATGTAGTGGCCGCGCGGCACGGCCAGGCCCTTGTTGCCGGCGAGGTCCAGTTCGACCGCCGACTTGCGCATGAACTGCCTGTTGATCAGCGCGAAGACCGTCTCGTGCGATCCGCTCGGCGGTGGGGTCACGACGATCTCCCCTTCGATCAGCTCGGCCTTGAAGCCTGCTGGGGTGTCCAACTCCAGAAACGACTGGAGGATCTGCTCCTCCTCGGAGTACAGGGGCTGTTCGACAGCTGGCATGGCGACCATGGCCCTTCTCCCTCCTTGGGTCTGTACGCGCAACACGGTAGGTGCGCGGACGGACGCAGGCGGGCGATCGAATGGGTTCTCACTCGAAAGTGTGCCGTAAGGTCCCCGGCAGCAGGGGCGTGTCGCGAGGGAGTTGCAGAGTGATCATCGGGGTCGGGATCGACGTGGCCGGGATCGAGCGGTTCGGGGCCGCGCTGGAGCGGACGCCCGGGATGGCCGACCGGCTGTTCACCGAAGCCGAGCTGTACCTGCCGTCCGGGGCGCGGCGGGGGACCGCCTCGCTCGCGGCGCGCTTCGCCGCGAAGGAGGCGCTGGCCAAGGCGCTCTGCGCGCCCCCCGGCCTGCGGTGGACGGACGCCGAGGTGCACACCGAGGAGTCCGGCCGGCCGGTGCTGCGGGTGAGCGGGACGGTCGCGGCGCGCGCCGCCGAACTGGGCGTCACCTCGTGGCACGTATCGCTCAGCCACGACGCGGGCGTAGCGTCGGCCGTGGTGATCGCCGAAGGCTGAGCCCCGGGAGGGTGTCGTGCGCCACGCACACACGGTTGAGCAGGTACGGGCCGCCGAGGCCGAGCTGATGGCCCGACTGCCCGAGGGCACGCTGATGCAGCGCGCCGCCGCCGGGCTCGCCGCGACCTGTGCCCGGCTGCTGCCGAGGGTGTACGGGAGTCGCGTCCTGGTGCTGGCCGGCAGCGGGGACAACGGTGGCGACGCGCTGTACGCGGGGGCCCGACTGGCCCGGCGTGGTGCTTCCGTGCGGGCCGTGCTGCTCGCGCCCGGGCGGGTGCATGCCGGGGGGCTGGCCGCGCTGCTGGCGGCGGGCGGCCGGGTGACGGACGATCAGGGGGAGTTCGGCCGGGCCGATCTGGTGCTGGACGGGATCGTCGGCATCGGCGGCCGGGGCGGCCTGCGGCCGGAGGCGCAGCCGTACGCGGCGATGGCGCGCCGGGGCCCGGTGGTCGCGGTGGACGTGCCCAGCGGGGTCGACCCGGACACCGGCGAGGTGAGCGGGGTGGCGCTGCGCGCCGACGTCACGGTGGTGTTCGGCACCTACAAGCCCGGGCTGCTGGTCGACCCCGGGGCGTCGTACGCGGGCGTGGTGCACCTGGCGGACCTCGGGCTGACACTGCCCGACGCGCCGGTACGGGCCTTGCAACACGCCGACCTGGTCGCGCTGCTGCCCACCCCCTCCGCCGAGAGCGACAAGTACCGGCGCGGGGTGGTCGGGATCGCCGCCGGTTCGGCGCGCTACCCGGGCGCAGCGCTGCTGGCGGTGGCGGGTGCGCTGCGGGGTGGCGCGGGTGCCGTGCGGTACGCGGGTACGGCCGCCGAGGAGGTGGTACGGCGCTTCCCGGAGGCGCTGGTGACCGGTGCTGGTCCGGCGGCGGCCGGGCGGGTGCAGGCGTGGGTGGTCGGCCCGGGCGGCGGGGAGGGCGCGGCCCAGGCGCTGGCGGAGGCCCTGGCGAGCCCCGTACCGGTCCTGGTGGACGCCGACGGCCTGACCGAACTGGCCAGGCTCGGCCCCGCCGCGCTGGCCGGCCGCACCGCGCCGACCCTGCTCACCCCCCACACCGGCGAGGCCGCCCGGCTGCTCGCGGGCGCCACCGGCGAGGCGCCGCCCGCCGCCGACGACCTCGCCGCCACCCGGCTGGCGACCGCCCGGCGGCTCGCCGCCGCGTACGGCGCGACGGTGCTGCTCAAGGGCTCGACCACGGTGATCGCCACCCCCAGGGGCGCGGCCCGGGTCAACCCGACCGGCACCCCCTGGCTGGCAACGGCGGGCAGCGGCGACGTCCTGGCCGGGCTGGCGGGATCCCTGCTCGCGGCCGGCCTCGACCCGCTGGACGCGGCCGCTGTGGCGGCGTACCTGCACGGGCTGGCGGGCCGGGAGGCCGCGGCCGGCGGGGTCCCTGCCACTGCGCTGGATGTGGCCGACGCACTTACCACTGCGTGGCGCACCGTACAGGGATGAACGTACCCACGGGCGCACGGGGAACTGTGCGGCCAGGGCTCTACGGAGGTGCAGGGTTGATCGCGCAGTTCCTCGCGCCCCTGATGTGGTTGCCCGTTCGCAGGGGAGCTCTGCGGGTCTGGGAGACTGATACGCGATGACAACTGCGAACACGACCGGGACGGCCACCCTCACCGACGGGGTCCGCGCCGAGGCGACCATCGACCTGGCCGCCCTGCGGGGGAATCTCGCCGCGCTGCGGGAGCGTACCGACGGCCCTGAGCTGATGGCCGTGGTCAAGGCGGACGCCTATGGCCACGGTGCGGTCCGGTGTGCCCGGGAGGCGGTCGCGGCCGGGGTGACGTGGCTCGGTACCGCCACGCCGGAGGAGGCGCTCGCGCTGCGCGCGGCCGGGATCGGCCCCGAGCAGGCCCGGGTGCTGTGCTGGCTGTGGACGCCGGGCGGGCCCTGGCGGCAGGCGCTGCGGGCCGGGATCGACGTCTCGGTCAGCGCGCTCTGGGCCCTCGACGAGCTGCTCGCCGCCGTCCGCGAGACCGGCGTGCCGGGCCGGGTGCACCTGAAGGCCGACACCGGCCTCGGCCGCAACGGCTGCCAGCCGCACGACTGGCCCGAGCTGGTGGCGGCCGCCCTGCGCGCGCAGGCCGAGGGGCTGGTCCAGGTGGTCGGCCTCTGGTCGCACTTCGCCGCCGCCGACGAGCCCGGGCACCCGTCCGTCCAGGCCCAGCTGGACGGCTTCGCAGCCGCCCTCGGGTACGCCGAGCGGGCCGGGGTCCGGCCCGAGGTGCGGCATCTCGCCAACTCCCCGGCGACGCTGCTGCTCCCGCAGTCCCACTACGACCTCTGCCGTACCGGGCTCGCGATGTACGGGCTCTCGCCCGTCCCCGAGGTCGGCGCCCCGGCGGACTTCGGGCTGCGCCCGGTGATGTCGCTGGCGGCCCGGCTGGCGCTGGTCAAGACCGTGCCCGGCGGGCACGGCGTCAGCTACGGCCACCACTACACGACCCCCGGTGAGACCACGCTCGCCCTGGTCCCCGTCGGCTACGCGGACGGTATCCCGCGCCACGCCAGCGGCACCGGGCCGGTCCGGATCGCGGGCAAGTGGCGGACGATCGCGGGCCGGGTCGCGATGGACCAGTTCGTCGTGGACCTCGGCGGTGACACGCCCGCCGTCGGCGAGGAGGCGCTGCTGTTCGGCAACGGCGAGAACGGCGAGCCGACGGCCGAGGACTGGGGCCGGGCCTGCGGCACCATCGCGTACGAGATCGTCACCCGGATCGGGGCCCGGGTGCCCCGCCGATACGTGGGTGGCTACCAGGCATGAGCGAGTCCGTCGGCAACCCGGTCGGCAGCAGCCCCGCCACCGGCGGTCCGGTCGGCGCCGTCGCGCGGGCGGCGGAGAACGCGTCGGCGGGGGTGAGCCGGGCCGGGCTGATCGGGATCTCGGTCGGCGTGGTCGCCGCCGGTGCCGCCGCCGGGGTGGCGATCGAGCGGCTGACGGTCGGGCGGACGATGCGCCGCCGGGCCCGCGAGGAGCTGGACGCCGCCACCCCGTACGGTTCGCTGCGCGGCCGGCCGCGTACGGTCGCCGCGCCCGACGGCACCGAGCTCTACGTCGAGCTGGACGGCACCGCGAAGCCCGCCCCGGCGCCGGCACCCGTACCCGATCCCGAGGAGCGGCGGGGCTGGTTCACCCGGTGGCTGGGCGAGACTCCGGCCCCGGTGGCCACCGCCGACAGCCCACCCGCCCCGCCGCTCACGGTGGTCTTCTGCCACGGCTACTGCCTCAGCCAGGACAGCTGGCACTTCCAGCGAGCCGCCCTGCGCGAGAGCGTGGGCGAGGGCGTGCGGCTGGTCTTCTGGGACCAGCGCAGCCACGGCCGCTCGGAGCGCTCGCGCACGTACCTGGCGGGGGAACCCGCCGGGATCGACCAGCTGGGCGGTGACCTCAAGGCCGTCCTCGACGCCGTCGCGCCCGAGGGACCGCTCGTGCTGGTGGGCCACTCGATGGGCGGCATGACGGTGATGGCGCTGGCCGACCAGCACCCCGAACTCTTCCGCGAGCGGGTCGCCGGGGTGGCGCTGGTCGGCACGCTGGCGGGCGGCTGGAACTCCGTCACCCTCGGCCTGCCCGCCGTCGGCGCCAAGCTGCTCCGCCGGGTCGCCCCCGGCGTGGTGAAGCTGCTCGGCCGCCAGGTCGAGCTGGTGGAGGCGACCAGACGGCTGGGGACCGACCTCACCGGCGTCTTCTACCGCCGGTTCTCGTTCGGTACGAAGGACGTGGACCCGGGCGTCGCGCGCTTCGCCGAGCAGCTGCTCGACGCCACCCCGATCGACGTGGTCGCCGAGTTCTACCCGGCCTTCGCCACCCACGAGAAGACCGCCGCGCTGGCCACCCTGACGGGCATCCCGACCCTCGTCCTGGCCGGCACCAGGGACCTGCTCACCCCGCCCGAGTACAGCGAGGCGATCGCCAGGGCGCTGCCCGACGCCGAGCTGGTCCTCATCCAGGACGCGGGCCACCTGGTGATGCTGGAGTGCCCCGACCTGGTCGACCAGCGGCTCGCGGCCCTGCTGCTGCGCGCCGCCGGGTACGCGGGCGCGGCGCCGCTCCCGCAGGCCGTACGGGACCTGGCGGGCTCGCCGGTGGCACCGGAAGCACCCTTCGACGTATGACCCACCTCCGAAAGGACACCGAGACCCCGATGGGTTCGCAGACCACCGTCACCGTCGCCACGCCCGAGCGGATGAACCGGCTCGGCCGGGAGCTCGCCGCGCTGCTGCGCCCGGGCGACCTGGTGCTGCTCTCCGGCGAGCTGGGCGCGGGCAAGACCACGCTGACCCGGGGCCTGGGGGTGGGGCTCGGGGTGCGCGGCGCGGTGACCTCGCCGACCTTCGTGATCGCGCGGGTGCACCCGTCGCTGACCGGTGGGCCCGCGCTCGTGCACGTGGACGCGTACCGCCTGGGCGGCGGGCTGGACGAGATGGAGGACCTCGACCTGGACGTCTCGCTGCCGGAGTCGGTGGTGGTGGTTGAGTGGGGCGAGGGCAAGGTCGAGCAGTTGAGCGACGACCGCCTGGAGGTTCGGATCGAGCGGGCGATCGGCGGCACGGCCGAGGACGACTCCGACCCGCGCCAGGTGACGCTGTCCGGCCTCGGGGCACGGTGGGACGGCGTCGATCTCACCGGAATGAGTGAAGTCTGACCTCGCCACCGGCAGGTTTCCGACAGTCTGTCGGCAAGGTGTTGCGGGTGGGTGTCCCGGCGTGATGGGATGGGCGCTGCGGTTAGGTATGCCTAACTAGGGAGGCGCCATGTCGAGCACCACCCCCACTGCGGACACTCCGCAGCAGCGGGCCACCGAGCCCGGCCGTCCGGCCGCGGAGCCCGGCCCGCCCGCCGGAGCGCCCGTACGCGCCGTACTGGCCGCCTGCGCGGCGGCCACCGCCGTGTCCACCCCGCCGGAGCCCGTCGGGGCACGGCAAGCGGCTTAGCCCGCTACGGGATGACCGTCACCCGGGTGCCGTTCGGGGCGAAGTCCCAGAGGGACTGGCCGTCGGTGCGGCCGGAGCGGATGCCGCCGGTCTTCTTCTGGGCCGGGTCGGGCTGGGTCGCGTCCGGGGAGGGCGCCGGGGTCGGTGTGTCGACGGCGGCGCTGAACCCGAAGACCGTACCGCTCTGCTGGGCGAACCGGACCACGTGCTCGATCTGCAGGCCGTCGGTGCCGGTGCCCGCCGCCGTGCGGCTGTAGACGGTGTAGGTGCCGGGTAGTGGCCCGACCGTGCCCGGGGTGACCTTGAAGGAGCTCTGCACCGGCGGGGTCTTCTTCGGGTCGACCAGCCAGACCTGGTGCAGGCCGGTGGAGTAGACCACCCGTCGGCCGCTGCCGGACGCGGCGGGCAGTGCGACGGCGGCGGGGCTCGGGCCGGCCGTGGGGGAGGCGGTGGTGGCGGGGGCGCTCGCCACGGGTTTGGCGGCGGCCGGGCGGGTCACGGCGCCGTTGGCCTGGAAGGCCAGCAGGCTCACCGCCGCCAGGGCTCCGACGGTCAGGCCGGTGACCACCACTCCAGGACGCGTCTTCACCACGTGCGCTCCCTCTGTCGGCTCCTGCTGTTGCCTGTCGGCTCCTGCTGTGCCGCCCATCGTGCCAGGTCCGTCAGGCCCAGCCGGACCGATCCGGACGTGTGTTCCGGACCAGTACGAAATGCCGACCCGCGCGACCCTCTAACCTGGACACGTGCTGCTGCTCGCGTTCGATACCGCCACCCCCGCCGTCACCGCCGCCGTCCACGACGGCTCGGGCGTCCTCGCCGAGTCGTACGAGGTCGACGCCAGACGGCACGGGGAGCTGCTCCTGCCCACCATCGACGACGTGCTGCGCGCGGCGGGGGTCGACAAGCGCGAGCTGACCGGCATCGCCGTCGGCGTCGGCCCCGGCCCGTACACCGGCCTGCGGGTCGGCCTGGTCACCGCCGCCGCGCTCGGCCACGCCCTCGGGCTGCCCGTGTACGGCGTCTGCACCCTCGACGCGATCGCCCACCAGGCCCGGACGGAGGGTCTCGCCGGACCGTTCACCGTCGCCACCGACGCGCGGCGCAAGGAGGTCTACTGGGCCTCGTACGACGCGGACGGCCGCCGCGTCACCGGACCGGCCGTGGACCGGCCCGCCGAGCTGACGCCCGAGCCGCGGTCCGTCGGCGCCGGTGCGCTGCTGTACCCGGACAGCTTCCCCGGCGCGCGCGGCCCCGAGCACGTGTCGGCCGGCGCGCTCGCCGACTTCGCCGCCACCGAGCTGGCCGCCGGGCGGGAGCTGCTGCCGAACGTCCCGCTCTACCTGCGCCGCCCCGACGCCCAGGTGCCCGCAGGCTACAAGGCGGTGCTGCCGGCGTGAGCAGTGACGTCAGCCTGCGCCCGATGCGCTGGTGGGACATCGAGCCGGTGATGGAGCTGGAGCTCCGGCTCTTCCCCGAGGACGCCTGGTCGCACGGCATGTACTGGTCCGAGCTGGCCGAGGCCCACCCCGGCGGCACCCGGCACTACACCGTCGCCACCACCCCCGAGGGCGCCATCGTCGGCTACGCCGGGCTGATGGAGGTCGCCGGTGAGGGCGACGTCCAGACCATCGCCGTCGACGAGCGGCACCAGGGCGCCGGGATCGGCGCCGCGCTGCTCACCGACCTGATCGCGACCGCCGCCCGGCGCGGCTGCGCCGAACTGCTGCTGGAGGTACGGGTGGACAACCCGCGCGCCCAGCAGCTGTACGAGCGCTTCGGCTTCGAGCCGGTCGGCATCCGGCGCGGCTACTACCAGCCCGCCAACGTGGACGCACTGGTGATGCGTCTGGAGAACCCGAAGTACGACCTGAAGGACATTCAGAATGGCTGACGAACCGCTCGTCCTCGGTATCGAGACCTCCTGCGACGAGACCGGCGTCGGCATCGTCCGGGGCACCACCCTGCTCGCCGACGCGGTGGCCTCCAGCGTCAACGACCACGCCCGCTTCGGCGGGGTCGTCCCCGAGATCGCCAGCCGGGCGCACCTGGAGGAGATGGTCCCGACCATCCAGCGCGCGCTGGACACCGCCGGGATCAAGGCCAGTGACCTGGACGGCATCGCCGTCACCGCCGGGCCCGGCCTGGCCGGTGCGCTGCTGGTCGGCGTGTCGGCGGCGAAGGCGTACGCCTGGGCGCTCGACAAGCCGCTGTACGGGGTCAACCACCTCGCCTCGCACATCTGCGTGGACCAGCTGGAGCACGGCCGCCTGCCCGAGCCCACGATGGCCCTGCTGGTCTCCGGCGGGCACTCCTCGCTGCTGCTCAGCGCCGACATCACCACCGACATCCGCCCGCTCGGCGCGACCATCGACGACGCGGCCGGCGAGGCCTTCGACAAGGTCGCCCGGGTGCTCGGGCTGGGCTTCCCCGGCGGCCCGGCGGTGGACCGGCTGGCCCGGGAGGGGGACCGGAAGTCGATCGCCTTCCCGCGCGGGCTCAGCAGCGCCAAGGACCCGGCGTACGACTTCTCCTTCTCCGGCCTGAAGACCGCCGTCGCCCGCTGGGTCGAGGCGAAGCGCCGGGCGGGGGAGGAGGTGCCGGTCGCCGACGTCGCCGCGTCCTTCCAGGAGGCCGTCACCGACGTGCTGACCCGTAAGGCCGTCAAGGCGTGCAAGGAGAACGGCGTCGAGCACCTGATGATCGGCGGCGGCGTGGCGGCCAACTCGCGGCTGCGCGAGATGGCCCAGCAGCGCTGCGACAAGGCCGGCATCGTGCTGCGGGTGCCGCGCCCGGGGCTGTGCACGGACAACGGCGCGATGGTCGCCGCGCTCGGCTCGGAGATGGTCTGGCGCAATCGCGCGCCGTCGTCCTTCGACCTGTCGGCCGACTCCTCGCTGCCCGTCACCGAGGTCTCGGTGCCTGCGGCAACGATCGAGCACGGCGACCTGCACGCCGCCGCGCACCTGGCCCTCGGGTGACCACGGCCGCCATGTGGGAGGCCCGGGCGGCCGACGGCAGGGCCGGTGAGCTGCGGGAATGGGTCCAGGGTGAGGCCGTCCCGGCGCTGCGCGGCTCGGCCGGGCTGGAGCGGCTGGAGGTGTTCACCGCGCCGGGCGACCGGGTGCTGCTGATCACCTGGTGGACGGGCGAACCGCTGCCCGTCCCGGACCCGCCCGGCGGCCTGCTCGCCCGTCCGGTGCACCGCTGGAGCTTCACCAGCGAGCACGTGGAATGACCCGGATGTCCAGCCGGTAGCGTTCCTACCGAGAGCGCGGAACGACCAGGGGAGCACCGTGAAGAGCAGGACGAAGACGTACGCGGTAGGGGCGCTGGCCCTGCTGGCAGCGGTGGCCGGTTGCAGCAGCAGCGCCGCCCCCGCCGCCCACCCCGCCGCCCCACCGGAGCAGAGCAGCCAGTCCGCTGACGCGCCGTCGGGCTCCGCGTCCGCCTCGGGCGGGCCGCAGGCCGCCGCGTGGTCGAAGTGGGGCCTCCAGCCGCTGCCGCCGGCCCCCGCCCCGCCCACCGACCGGCCGATCAAGCTGACCGCGAGCGGCACCGTGCCGGTGATCAGCAGTGTGCCGACCAAGGACAAGATCGTCTTCATCACCCTGGACGACGGCGCCGAGAAGGACCCGAAGTTCATCGAGATGATGAACGACCTCAAGATCCCGGTCACGATGTTCCTGACCAAGAACATCATCGAGAACGACTACGGCTACTTCAAGCCACTCCAGGCGCTCGGCAACCACATCCAGAACCACACCGTCACCCACCCGATCATGAGCAAGATCTCGGCGGCGAAGCAGAAGTCCGAGATCTGCGTGGACCAGGCGACCCTCACCCAGCAGTACGGCACGGCCCCGCTGCTCTTCCGCCCGCCGTACGGCGACGGCGCCAACACGCCGACCCTCAACACCTCGGTGCAGGAGTGCGGGCCGCGCGCCATCGTGCTCTGGCACGAGACGATGCAGATCCACGACATGCAGTACGTGACCGCCGACAAGAAGCTCAGGCCCGGGGACATCATCCTGGCCCACTTCCGGGGCCCGTCGGAGCTCAAGGGCGAGACCATGACCGCGATGTTCGGCGAGATGCTCAGCCGCATCCAGGAGCAGGGTTTCGCGGTCGCCCGCCTGGACGACTACATCCAGCCGCCCACGGGCTGATCAGCCCACCGGCTGACCGAGCATCATGATGTGCCCGTCCCCGACCCGGCTGATGATCACCGTCACCGTGTTCGGTCCGGTGGGCTTGAGCTGGCGGCGGAGGTCCTCCGGGGTGATCCCGATGCCGCGCTTCTTGATCACGACGGTCCCGACCCCGCGCTCCCGCAGCAGCGCCTTCAGCTTCTTGACGTTGAACGGGAGCACGTCGGTGAGCTCGTAGGCGTGGGCGTACGGCGTCGGGACGAGCAGGTCGGAGGTCAGGTAGGCGATCATCGGGTCGATCAGCCGCCCGCCGACCTGCTCGGCGACCTCGGCGACCAGGTGCGCCCGGATCACCGCGCCGTCCGGCTCGTACAGGTAGCGGCCGACCGGGCCGGCCTCCGGGTCGGGCAGCCGGCCGCCGGTGAGGGTGTGCGGGCCGGGCAACAGGGTGGCGCGGTGCGGCTCGGTGGCCTTGTCGGCCTTGGTGCCGAACCAGAGCCCGGCCTCCTTCACGTCCCCGTGGTCCGAGACCCACTCGGCCTCGGCGCCCTCGGGGACCAGCTCGTGCGGGATGCCGGGCGCGACCTTGAGTGCTCCGAACGGGGTACGGCGGGCTGCCCCGATCGCCCAGGAGAGCGGGGGCGAGTACGCCTCCGGATCGAACACCCGGCCCCGCGAGGTCCGCCGCGCCGGGTCGGTGAACACCGCGTCGAAGCCCGTCACGTCGACGTCGGTCACGTCGGCGCAGCGCACCTCGATCAGCTCGGCCAGCCCCAGCGCGGCGGCGTTCGCCTCGGCGACGGCGCAGGTCAGCGGGTCACGGTCGACGGCGAGCACGGCGATCCCGGCCCGGGCCAGCGCGATCGCGTCGCCGCCGATCCCGCAGCAGAGGTCGGCGAGGCGCCGGACCCCGAGCGCCGCGAACCGCTCCGCCCGCCACTCGGCGACGCTGCGGCGGGTGGCCTGTTCGACTCCGTTGGGGGTGAAGTACAGCGCGTCCGCGTCCGTGTCCTCCCCGCTGTGCTGTCTGTCGGCAGAGCCGAACTTCGCGCGGGCCCGCTGCCGCAGCGCGGCTTGGGCGAGCGCGGCGGAGACCAGTTCGGCCGGATGCTTCCGGCGCAGCCGGGTGGCCAGCGCCAGTTCCTCCCCTGGCTTGAAATCTCGTAGCTCGGCCAGCAGGGTCTGGCCCTCGTCGGTCAGCAGGGCCTGGAACGATTCGATCTCCACCCGGCCATTGTCCCCGTCCGCCGTGCTGCCTTCGAGCCACGCCGTTGGCACTCTGGTTGACTGAGTGCTAACTGCGGCCTATGGTCGTTCCTGGCACTCCCCCCAGGGAGAGTGCTAACGCGGCAGAGTGTGCCTGACCCCCGCGACGGCAGGCATGCAGACGTCGCCACCTACCTGAAGAACAACCCCGTATTCTCCGAAGGGGAGCTCGGACGTGACCACCGTCAGCAGCAAGGTTGCCATCAAGCCGCTCGAGGACCGCATCGTGGTCCAGCCGCTCGAAGCCGAGACCACCACGGCCTCCGGCCTGGTTATCCCGGACACCGCCAAGGAGAAGCCCCAGGAGGGCGTCGTCCTGGCTGTCGGCCCGGGCCGCTTCGAGGACGGTAACCGTCTTCCGCTCGACGTCACCGTCGGGGACGTCGTCCTGTACTCGAAGTACGGCGGCACCGAGGTGAAGTACAACGGCGAGGAGTACCTCGTCCTCTCGGCCCGCGACGTTCTCGCCATCGTCGAGAAGTAAGTCGTTCCAGCCCGCCCCGGATCCGTGTCGTCACCGACAGGGGCCCGGGGCGCGGTTGTTTGGCCCGCGCGCGCTCACGCAGTAGACACTCCCCGAAGGAAACGAACCATGCCGAAGATCCTGCAGTTCGACGAGGACGCCCGCCGCTCGCTGGAGCGCGGCGTGAACAAGCTGGCCGACACCGTCAAGGTGACCATTGGTCCCAAGGGCCGCAACGTCGTCATCGACAAGAAGTTCGGCGCGCCGACCATCACCAACGACGGCGTCACCATCGCTCGCGAGATCGAGCTCGACGACCCGTACGAGAACCTTGGCGCGCAGCTCGTCAAGGAGGTCGCCACCAAGACGAACGACGTCGCGGGTGACGGCACCACCACCGCCACCGTGCTGGCCCAGGCCCTGGTCAACGAGGGTCTGCGCAACGTCGCCGCCGGCGCCGGTCCCGCCGCCCTGAAGAAGGGCATCGACAAGGCCGTCGCGGCCGTGTCCGAGTACCTGCTCGCCAGCGCCCGCGAGATCGACGGCAAGGACGACGTCGCCGCCGTCGCGTCGCTGTCCGCCCAGGACCCGCAGGTCGGCGAGCTCATCGCCGAGGCGATCGACAAGGTCGGCAAGGACGGTGTCATCACCGTCGAGGAGTCGAACACCTTCGGCGTGGAGCTGGACTTCACCGAGGGCATGCAGTTCGACAAGGGCTACCTGTCGCCGTACTTCGTCACCGACGCCGAGCGTCAGGAAGCGGTCCTCGAGGACCCGTACATCCTGATCAACCAGGGCAAGATCTCCAGCATTCAGGAGCTGCTGCCGCTGCTGGAGAAGGTCCTGCAGGGTGGCACCTCGAAGCCGCTGCTGATCATCGCCGAGGACGTCGACGGCGAGGCGCTGTCCACCCTCGTGGTGAACAAGATCCGTGGCACCTTCAACGCCGTGGCCGTCAAGGCCCCCGGCTTCGGTGACCGCCGCAAGGCCATCCTGGGCGACCTGGCCACCCTGACCGGTGCCACCGTCATCTCCGAGGAGGTCGGCCTCAAGCTCGACCAGGCCGGTCTGGACGTGCTGGGCACCGCCCGCCGCGTGACCATCACCAAGGACGAGACCACCGTCGTCGACGGTGCGGGCGACCACGAGGCCGTGGCCGGCCGCGTCGCCCAGATCAAGGCCGAGATCGCCAACACCGACTCGGACTGGGACCGCGAGAAGCTGCAGGAGCGCCTGGCGAAGCTCGCCGGCGGCGTCTGCGTCATCAAGGTCGGCGCCGCCACCGAGGTGGAGCTCAAGGAGCGCAAGCACCGCCTCGAGGACGCCATCTCGGCGACCCGCGCGGCGGTCGAGGAGGGCATCATCGCCGGTGGCGGCGCCTCCCTCGTGCACGCCCAGAAGGTGCTCGACGGCGGCCTCGGCCTGACCGGCGACGAGGCGACCGGTGTCGCGGTCGTCCGCAAGGCGCTCGCCGAGCCGCTGCGCTGGATCGCCCAGAACGCCGGCCTGGAGGGCTACGTCATCACCTCCAAGGTCTCCGAGATGGAGGCCGGCCAGGGCTTCAACGCCGCCACCGGCGAGTACGGCGACCTGCTGAAGGCCGGCGTCATCGACCCGGTCAAGGTCACCCGCTCCGCGCTGGAGAACGCCGCGTCCATCGCGTCCCTGCTGCTCACCACCGAGACCCTCGTGGTGGAGAAGCCGGCCGACGACGAGGCCGGCAACGGTTCGCACGGTGGCCACGGCCACTCGCACTGACCTCCGAGTCGGTGACACCGACCGCTGAGTCGGTAACCCGGAGGCCCGGTCGCACCCAAGGTGCGGCCGGGCCTCCGGCGTTCTCCGGTCGGCCCGCTGGGGTTGGCGTTGGCCTCGGACCCAAAGGGTGGCTTATAACTGGGGCATGATCGAGGCTCGTCACCTGCGCGTCCTGCGTGCCGTCGCCCGTACCGGCTCGTTCTCCGCCGCCGCGCGGGAGCTGGGCTGTACCCAGCCTGCGGTGAGCCAGCAGATGAAGGCCCTGGAGAAGTCGGTCGACACGCCGTTGGTGGTCCGTTCGGGGCGTGGGATGCAGCTGAGCGAGGCCGGGCAGGTGCTGCTCAAGCACGCCACCGGGATCCTCGCCGGGCTCTCGGCCGCCGAGGAGGAGGTCGCGGCGCTCACCGGGTTGCGGGCCGGGCGGGTGCGGTTGGTGTCCTTCCCGACCGCGAGTTCCACCCTGGTGCCGCCCTCGGTGGCCGGGCTGCGGAGGGCCCATCCGGGCGTCCGGGTCTCGCTGGTCGAGGCCGAGCCGCCCGAGTCGCTGGCGATGTTGCGGGTCGGCGAGTGCGAGATCGCGCTGGCGTTCCGCTACCCGGACTACCCGGACTCGCCGGGCGCCCCGGTCCGGTCGGCGGGGCACGGCACGCTCCGCGAGGCCCGGGCCGAGGCGACCCTGGAGGCGGCCGCGTCGCTGGCCGCCAACGACTGGTCCGACCTGGTGGTCCGGCCGCTGCTGGACGATCCGCTGGTGGGCCTGCTCCCGGCCGGGCACCCGCTGGCCGGGCGGGACGACAGCAGCCCGGTCGATCTCGCCGAACTCTCGGACGAGCAGTGGATCGCCGGCTGCCCGCAGTGCCGGGGCCATCTGGTGGAACTCTGCGGGGCGGCTGGCTTCGCACCCCGGATCGACTTCGCCACCGACGACTACCCCGCCGTGGTGGGCCTGGTCGCGGCCGGGCTCGGGGTGGCGGTGCTGCCGGGGCTGGCCCTGGCCGCCGTACGCCGGTCGGGTGTGGCCGCCGTGCCGGTACGCGCCGCCTCGGGCGGCCCGGCCGTCCGGCAGGTCGTCGCGCTCACGCTGCCCGACCTGGCCGAGGTGCCGGCCGTCGCCCTGATGCTGGACCAGCTGTCGGGCGTGGCCGCCGCGAGGTAGCTGTCGCACCGGGCCACCACAGCAGGGGCGCGGGGTTACCGCCGCTGCCCAGCTGCGCCTCTTGCCCATCTGCGCCTCTCATGGAGAAACGTTTCCCCACGAGACGCCGGAGGCGGGTCGGACCGTCAGCGTCGGATGGTCGTCGGCAGGGCGATGGGCACCTCGACCAACCGGTTGCGCGACCGGCCCATCAGCTCTTCGCGCTCGTCCTCGGTCAGGCCGCCCCAGACGCCGTACGGCTCGCGGACCGCCAGCGCGTGGGCCGCGCACTCGGTGCGCACCGGGCACCGCATGCAGACCTCCTTGGCACTTGCCTCGCGCGAGCTGCGCGCCGCTCCGCGTTCGCCCTCCGGGTGGAAGAAGAGCGAACTGTCGACGCCGCGGCAGGCGGCGGAGAGCTGCCAGTCCCAGAGGTCTGCGTTGGGGCCGGGGAGGCGGGAGAAATCTGCCATGGCTCATTCCCTTCAGGGACCGGGCGCGGACTCGGGTTCGGTGAGGCCGGGACGGGTCGGTATGAACACCTGGAAATATGACTTACGGCAACTACTGGGACAAGTCACCCACAGAGTTACACAACAGTCAATGACCGTCCAGAAGCTATAAAACCGGACAAAGAGGGCATGACGTTTGGCAGGTGCCGACGTGGCAATCGGGTGGCTCCGGGGGCGCGGACGCCCCCGAAGATGCGCTCGGGGTGCGCGGGCCGCGCGCGACTGGCACAAAAGTGCGGCATATGCACCGCGATGCGGCTGATCGGTAACGGGTCGGCCACGTACAGTGGTGGAGATGGCTCTGAAAGCCGTAACTCATTCGAGTGACGGTCGTTGGATGTGCGGAGGCGGTTTGCGGGCGCTGGGCGTCGGAACGATCGCGGGGAGACCGGCGATCCGTCCGAAGTCCGTCGTCAATCGGCCGTGTCGGAGAGATTCGTACCAGCCAGGAGGCTCAACGTGACGCGGATCAGCTGCGGAGGACGGTCATGACATCCGTACTCGTCTGCGACGATTCCCCACTCGCCCGGGAGGCGCTTCGCCGCGCGGTGGCGACGGTGCCCGGTGTCGACCGGGTGACCACAGCGACGAACGGTGAGGAGGTCCTCCGCCGCTGGGTGGCCGACCGCTCCGATCTCGTTCTGATGGATGTCCGGATGCCCGGCCTCGGCGGGGTGGAGACCGTGCGGCGGCTGCTCTCGGCCGACCCGGGCGCGCGCATCATCATGCTCACCGTCGCCGAGGACCTCGACGGTGTCGCGCTCGCGGTCGCCGCCGGCGCCCGGGGCTACCTGCACAAGGACGCCTCGCGCGCCGAACTGCGGGCCACCGTCACCCAGGCGCTCGCCGATCCGACGTGGCGGCTCGCGCCGCGCCGGCTCCGCAGCCCCGACATGGGCGCGGCGCCGACCCTGACGGCCCGTGAGATCCAGGTGCTCGAGGGCATGAGCCACGGGCGGAGCAACGCGGAGATCGGCCGCGAGCTGTTCCTCTCCGAGGACACCGTCAAGACGCACGCCCGGCGGTTGTTCAAGAAGCTCGGCGCGTCGGACCGCGCACACGCGGTGGCCCTCGGCTTCCGCTGGGGTCTGGTCCGCTGACGGGCAGCCGTCCGGCTGTTCCACTCGCTCAGACGTATGACGTTACGGTCCCGAGGCTGCACCATGGAGTTGTGGAGCACCTCGGGGACCAGCGGACAGGCACTGCGGAGACGAGCGTGACGAGCGTGACCGCAGTTGGCTCGAAGAGTGACGGGGCAGGGGGTGGCGCGGTGCAGACCGGGGCCACTCATAACGTTCCTGTGCACAACTCCGGACGCGGTGCCGCGTTTTCCGGGCCGACCAGGCACCATGGACCGATGCGCGACGACGAGGTAGAGAGCGACGAGGTCGTTCCGAAGGGTCAGGCCGCTGACTCGTCGTACCCGGAGAGCGCCGATCCGGCCGGTACGTCCCGCCGCCCGGTGCTCGGCACCGGCGGGTCGCCCCTGATGGGCGAGTTGGTCGCGGCGGCCGTACGCGGTGAGAACCCCGCCATCGACGCGCTGCTCGCGTACGTCCATCCGCTCGCCCTGCGGTACTGCCGGGGCCGGCTCGTCCGGCTGCCCGGTAACGCGCGGCACCATGTGGACGACGTCGCGCAGGAGGTCTGCGTGGCGGTGCTCTGCGCGCTGCCGCGCTACAAGGACGAGGGGCGTCCGTTCGAGGCGTTCGTCTACGGCATCGCCGCGCACAAGATCGCCGACCTGCAACGGGCCGCGATGCGCGGACCGGGCTCCTCGGTGGTCCCGTCCGACGACATGCCCGAGCTGCCGGACGAGGCGCTCGGCCCGGAGGAGCGTGCGCTGCTCAGCAGCGAGACGGCCTGGGCGAAGGAGCTGCTCTCCAACCTGCCCGCCCGTCAGCGTGAGCTGGTGCTGCTCCGGGTGGCCGCCGGGCTCTCCGCCGAGGAGACCGGCGAGGTGCTCGGGATGTCCCCCGGCGCCGTCCGGGTCGCCCAGCACCGGGCGCTGAGCCGGCTGCGGGCGCTGGCCGGGGAATCTTCCTGACGGCTGCGGAAGAGTCTCGCTCGTCACACTGTTGTCAAGGGAGCGCGGGCTTACATTCCCGGTGCCAGTACGATGGGGTATCGGCGCCTGGTCAGGTCGCCAAAGTTTCGCGGGCGCGCGAGGGATTCCCCTGGAGGTTCCTCCAAATGCCCCCGGGTGTCTTGGCGGCCTGAGCCTGTTTGCCGGTGCGCGCGGGTGCGACGGAGGCTGTACCGCGGCCGACCGTCCGCCCCAACTGAGCGACCAAACGCGTCCCCACCCTCAGCAGGGCGCGATCAATCGATTCGGCCACGCCACGGAAGGTCCCCCTAATGTCTTACAACGCCGCAGGCGTACCCGAGAAGTTCGCGATGCTCGGACTCACGTACGACGACGTCCTGCTGCTGCCCGGGGCCTCCGAGGTGCTGCCGAACCAGGTCGACACCTCTTCGCGGGTCTCCCGCAACGTTCGGGTGAACATCCCACTGCTGTCGGCGGCGATGGACAAGGTCACCGAGTCGCGGATGGCGATCGCGATGGCCCGTCAGGGCGGCGTCGGCGTGCTGCACCGCAACCTCTCCATCGAGGACCAGGTCAACCAGGTCGACCTGGTGAAGCGCTCCGAGTCCGGCATGGTCACCGACCCGATCACGGTCGGCCCGGAGACCACGCTCGGCGACGCGGACGCGCTCTGTGCCAAGTTCCGGATCAGTGGCGTGCCGATCGCGGACGAGAACGGCAAGCTGCTCGGTATCGTCACCAACCGCGACATGGCCTTCGAGTCGGACCGCAACCGCAAGGTCCGCGAGATCATGACGCCGATGCCGCTGATCACCGGCAAGGTCGGCATCTCCGGCGAGGACGCGATCGGGCTGCTCCGCCGCCACAAGATCGAGAAGCTGCCGCTGGTCGACGACGAGGGCCGCCTCAAGGGCCTGATCACCGTCAAGGACTTCGTCAAGGCCGAGAAGTACCCGCTGGCCGCCAAGGACGCCGAGGGCCGGCTGCTGGTCGGCGCGGCCGTGGGCGCCAGCGCCGAGGCGTTCGACCGGGCCCAGGCCCTGGTCGGCGCGGGCGTGGACTTCCTGGTCGTGGACACCTCGCACGGCCACAGCAGCAATGCGCTGGCCTGGATCGCCAAGATCAAGGCGGCCGTGGACGTTGACGTCATCGGCGGCAACGTCGCCACCCGTGACGGCGCGCAGGCGCTGATCGACTCGGGCGTGGACGGTGTCAAGGTCGGCGTCGGCCCCGGCTCCATCTGCACCACCCGCGTGGTCGCCGGCATCGGCGTCCCGCAGGTCACCGCGATCTACGAGGCGGCCGTGGCCTGCCAGGCCGCCGGCGTGCCGGTGATCGGCGACGGTGGCCTGCAGTACTCCGGCGACATCGGCAAGGCGCTCGCCGCCGGTGCCGACACCGTGATGCTGGGCAGCCTGCTGGCCGGCTGCGAGGAGTCGCCGGGTGAGCTGATGTTCATCAACGGCAAGCAGTTCAAGTCGTACCGGGGCATGGGCTCGCTGGGCGCGATGCAGTCGCGCGGCCAGGGCCGGTCCTACTCGAAGGACCGTTACTTCCAGGCCGAGGTCTCCTCGGACGACAAGCTCGTGCCCGAGGGCATCGAGGGCCAGGTCCCGTACCGGGGTCCGCTGTCGGCCGTGCTGCACCAGCTGGTCGGCGGGCTGCGGCAGACCATGGGCTACGTGGGCGCGGCGACCGTCGCCGAGATGGAGAGCAAGGGCCGGTTCGTCCGGATCACCTCGGCGGGCCTCAAGGAGAGCCACCCGCACGACATCCAGATGACCGTCGAGGCGCCGAACTACACCAGTCGCTGAGGCATCCCTCGCGGGGCGTGGGGAACTGAGCGGAGTCGGAGGCTGCGGGTTGTGGCCTTCCGTCTCGCGCAGTTCCCCACGCCCCTGTTTTTGCCGGCCCGATGCTGTCGGGTGGACGCCTGCCGCATTGCGGTGTTCCCGTGCGGGATACTGGGGGCGGCCGGGGTGACCCGGTCGGCACAGGCATTGAGGCAGCAGAAGGGCTCGAAGTGACTGAGATCGAGATCGGGCGAGGCAAGCGCGGCCGACGGGCGTACGCATTCGACGACATCGCCGTCGTCCCCAGCCGTCGTACGCGGGACCCGAAGGAGGTCTCGATCGCCTGGCAGATCGACGCCTACCGCTTCGAGCTGCCGTTCCTGGCAGCTCCGATGGACAGCGTGGTCTCGCCCGCGCAGGCCATCGCCATCGGTCAGCTCGGCGGCCTCGGGGTGCTGAACCTCGAAGGTCTCTGGACCCGGTACGAGGACCCGCAGCCGCTGCTCGACGAGATCGCCACGATCAAGGACGCGGCCTCCGCGACCCGCCGCCTCCAGGAGATCTACGCCGCCCCGATCCAGGCCGACCTGATCGGCAAGCGGATCAAGGAGGTCCGGGAGTCGGGCGTCGTCACCGCCGCCGCGCTCTCGCCGCAGCGCACCGCCGAGTTCTCCAAGGCGGTCGTGGACGCGGGCGTCGACGTCTTCGTGATCCGTGGCACCACGGTCTCCGCCGAGCACGTGTCGGGCGCGTTCGAGCCGCTCAACCTCAAGCAGTTCATCTACGAGCTCGACGTCCCGGTGATCGTCGGCGGCTGCGCCACCTACACCGCCGCGCTGCACCTGATGCGGACCGGCGCGGCCGGTGTGCTGGTCGGCTTCGGCGGCGGTGCCGCGCACACCACCCGTAACGTGCTGGGCATCCAGGTCCCGATGGCCACCGCCGTCGCCGACGTGGCGGCCGCCCGCCGTGACTACATGGACGAGTCCGGCGGCCGGTACGTGCACGTGATCGCGGACGGCGGTGTCGGCTACAGCGGCGACCTCGCCAAGGCCGTGGCCTGCGGTGCGGACGCCGTGATGATCGGTGCCGCGCTTGCCCGGGCCACCGATGCCCCGGGCAAGGGCTTCCACTGGGGCATGGAGGCCGTGCACGAGGAGCTGCCGCGCGGAAAGCGCGTCGACCTCGGCACCGTCGGCACCACCCAGGAGATCCTCACCGGTCCGTCGCACACCCCCGACGGCACGATGAACCTGTTCGGCGCGCTGCGCCGGGCGATGGCGACCACCGGCTACTCGGAGCTCAAGGAGTTCCAGCGTGTCGAGGTGACCGTCAACCCGGGCCTCCGGCACGGCTGACGATCCGGCAGTCTGACGCACCGAAACCCCCGCCGATCGGCGGGGGTTTCGGTGCGTCAGGGGCGTTTTCCGGCCACCGATCGGGTACGGAGTGCCGTGCGACCGGCCGGAACCGGGCCGTGAACCCCGGGGTGGGTGGTCGGGGACCCGCCGGACAGGGGATGATGGAGGCTTGGCGTACGGAGCCCGCCGCCCGGCGCAGCCCCACGGTCTGTTCGCGGGCCTCTGCAGCTGCGGGTCTCCGCCGACGCGCCGTCACCTCGATCGCCAGCAGCACAGATCGCCAGCACATGGGGGAATGCACCAATGACCCAGGCGCAAGGTTCCACCGGCCGCCTCCTGGCCGGTCGCTACCGGTTGGTCGGAGTGCTGGGCCAGGGCGGAATGGGCACGGTGTGGCGGGCCGAGGACGAGATGCTCGGCCGGATCGTCGCGGTCAAGGAACTCCGGATGCACGGCGGCGTGGACGAGGACGAGAAGCACCGTCTGATCGTCCGGACGCTGCGCGAGGCCAAGGCGACCGCCCGGATCCGGCACACCGCCGCCGTCACCGTCTTCGACGTGGTCGAGGAGGACGACCGGCCGTGGATCGTGATGGAGCTGGTCGAGTCCCGCTCGCTGGCGGAGGTCATCAAGGAGGACGGGCCGGTCACGCCGTCCCGGGCCGCCGAGATCGCGCTCGAACTGCTCGGCGTGCTCGGCGCGGCCCACAGCCACGGCATCCTGCACCGTGACGTCAAGCCGTCGAACGTACTGATCGGCGAGGACGGCCGGGTGGTGCTCACCGACTTCGGCATCGCCAGCGTCGAGGGGGACACCTCCGTCACCTCCACCGGCATGCTGGTCGGCGCGCCGTCCTACATCTCGCCGGAGCGGGCGCGCGGTCAGAAGCCGGGGCCGCCCGCCGACATGTGGTCGCTCGGCGGGACGCTGTACGCGATGGTCGAGGGCAAGCCCCCGTACGACCGGGGCTCGGCGCTCGCCACGCTCACGGCCGTGATGACCGAGGACCTCGCCACGCCCATGAACGCCGGTCCGCTGCGGCCGGTCATCGAAGGGCTGCTGGAGAAGGACCCGGCACATCGGCTGGACGCCTCCACCACGCGGTCGATGCTCAAGCGGATCGTCGCGGACGAGATCGCCAAGGCCGAGGCCACCACCCAGCTGAAGGTGCCGGCGCCGCCCGCCGCACGGGAGCGCAAGGCGGCTGCGACGGCCGCTGCGCCGTCGCTCGGCAAGACCGAGAAGGACAGCAAGGACAGCAAGGACAGCAAGGTCGGCGACAAGCCGAAGGACAAGGCCGGCGACAAGGCCAGGCGCGGGGTCGGCGGGCTGCTGGGGACGGTACGGGTGGGGAGCCGGTCGGCCGAGCCCGCCGCCGTCCCGGTGGCGGTACCGGCGCCCGTGCCCGTGCCCGTGCCCGCGCCGGTCTCGGCTCCGGCTCCGACCGCCGCGCCCGGCGCGCCGAACCGGCGCCCGAAGGTGATCGCCGGGGTCGCGCTGATAGTCGCCCTGCTGCTGATAGCGCTGGCGGTGGTCCTGCTGCGGGACGGGACCGGTGGATCGGCCGCCGCGAAGACCCCGGCGGTGATCGCACCGGCGGCCCACGGGACGCCCGCCGCCGGTTCGGCCGCTGCGTCCTCGTCGCCCTCGCCGTCGGCGAAGCCGTCGGAGAGCCCCACGACCAGTCCGAGCAGTAGTCCGAGCAGCAGCCCGAGTGCCGACACCAGCCCGAGCCCGAGCGGCAGCCCCGGCGCCGGCTCCGCCGCCGTACCGGCCGGCTACCACGCGTACCGCGACGACAGCGGCTTCTCGATCAACCTGCCCGACTGGCTCGGCGCGCCCGAGGTCGGCGACAACCGGCGGACCTTCAGCGGCAACGGCAGCAAGCTGGTCGTCGAGTGGACCGGCCACCCGGACCCGAGCGCGCTCAAGGACTGGCAGGACGAGGCGAGCGGCAACAACTTCAGCAACTACCACCAGATCAACCTCGCCGCCATCACCTACCGGACGTGGACCAACGCCGCCGACTGGGAGTGGACCTTCGGCAGCAGCACCACCCTGCACTCGCTCAACCGTGGTTTCGTCACCGGCAAGTACGGCTACGCGATCTACTGGACCACCCCGGACTCCCAGTGGAACGCCCCGGCGAGCGTCGACGCCCGGAAGGTCGCGTTCGACTCGTTCCAACCCGCGCCCTGAGCACCAGCCGTGAGCGGCCGGGTTTCGCAGTGAGCGACGTACGCTGGCCGGACGGAAGGCCCAACATATTTTCGTAAGGATGGCTCATGCGAGCAGCGGGCCTGGGGCAGGTGGTGGCCGGACGGTACCGGGTGACGGGCGAGCCGGTGGGGAGCGCCGTACCCGCGCAGGACCTCCGCTCCGGTGAGTCCGTGCTGCTGCACGCGCTGGAGCTGCCGGAGCTGTTGCTGGCTGATCAGCTGTCGGCAGGTCAGCTACTGGCCGGTCAGCTTCTGGCGGATCAGCCGCTCGAGGGCCCCGACCCCGAGTACGGCGGTCGGGTGGCGGCCCGGGTGGCGGCCCGGACGCGGGAGACGCCGTCGCACCCGAGGCTGTTGCAGGGGATCGAGGTCTTCGCCGACGAGGAGCTGCTCTGGGTCGCGGAGGAGTACCCGGTGGGCGTGCCGCTGGCGGAGCTGGCCGGGGCGGGGCCCGTCCCGCCGTACCGGGCGGCGGAGATCGCGGCGGACCTCGCGGGCGCGCTGCGGGCCCTGCACGCGCTGGGCCTGGCGCACGGGAACATCTCGTTGGACACCGTCCTGGTCTGCGAGGACGGTGCGACCATGCTCGGCGGCCTGCTCCTCGGCGCGGCGGAGGAGACGCTCTGTGCGGAGCTCGGCGGCCCGGTCCCGCGCCGGGTGTACGAGGCGCGCGCCGTACTGCTGGGCGCCCGGGCCGAGCGCTGGGCGCCCGACCCGGGCCCGCAGGCGGACTGCTGGGCGCTCGGCGTACTGCTGCACCGGCTGCTCACCGGTCGCGCCCCCTACCCGGAGGACGACCTCCCGACGCTGCTCTCGGCCGTCCGGGACGGCGCCGCCGAACCGGCCGACGGGTGTGGCCCGCTGCGGCCGCTGGTCGAGCGGCTGCTCCGGCCCGATCCGGCCGCCCGCCCGACGGCGGCAGCGGTCCGGCGCTGGCTGACGGAACTGCTCGCCTCCTCCCCGGAGCCGTACGGGCCGGAACTGTCCGGGGCGGCACCGCGCGAGCCCGAGGTGCTGCCCGTCGTCCGCCCGCGCGGCCGGCTGGTGCTCCGGCGGCGGGCGGGCCGGGAGGTGGCGCACGGGCGGCACGCCGGAACGCGTCCGCGGGTGTCGCCGGCGCTGCTCGGCCCGCTGCTGGTGGGCGGGGTGCTGCTGGCGATGCTGGCGGCACTGGCCGCCGTGGTGGCCCTCGCGGGCTGAGCGGTCGGGGCCCGGGCTCCGGCGTAGTGGGCCCTGGAGTGTGTGGTCCAAGGTCACAGGGCGGTTACCTGGACGGGTCGCGATTCCGACGCCGCGTCGGGGCGCCTAATCTGTGCATTGAAGTTGTCCTATCGGTGAGTCAGCGGTGCACCGGAAACCCCCCGTCAGGGTGACGGTGGGCTGATGAGGGGGAACGGTCGCCATGGGCGTACAGGATCAGTCGGCGCAGCCGAGAGGTGCACAGCGGACGCTGGCCGGGCGGTACGCCCTGGGGGAGCGGCTCGGCCGTGGCGGGATGGGCACGGTCTGGCGGGCGCAGGACGAGATGCTCGACCGCGAGGTCGCGGTCAAGGAGCTGACGGTCGGGCACCTCGACGACGAGGACCAGCAGATACTCCAGTCCCGGATGGTGCGCGAGGCGCGCGCCGCCGCGCGGATCAAGCACCCCGGCGTGATCACCATCCACGACGTGCTGGAGCAGGACGGCCGGCCGTGGATCGTGATGGAGCTGATCGACGGCCGCTCGCTGGCCGATGTGATCAGCCAGGACGGCACCCTGGCACCCCGTGAGGCCGCCGAGGTCGGAATGCAGGTGCTCGCCGCCCTGCACCGGGGGCACCAGCTCGGGGTGCTGCACCGGGACGTCAAGCCCGCCAACGTCCTGCTGGAGCGCGGTACCGGCAGGGTGGTGCTGCTGGACTTCGGCATCGCGGCCCTCGAGGGTTCCGTCGAACTGACCCGCCCCGGCGACCTGGTGGGCTCGCCCGACTACCTGGCGCCCGAGCGGGCCCAGGGCCAGCGGCCCGGTCCGGCCTCGGACCTCTGGGGTCTCGGCGCGACCCTGTACGCGGCCGTCGAAGGGGAGTCCCCCTTCCGTCGCACCACGCCGCTCACCACGCTGGCCGCAGTGGTCGGTGACCCGCTGCCCGAGCCGCGCCGGGCCGGAGCGCTCGGTCCGGTGCTGGCGGCGCTGATGGCCAAGGACCCGGCCGACCGGCCGACGGCGGACGAGGCGTTGCAGATGCTGTCCGAGGTGACGGCGGGTCACACGCTCGACATCAAGCCACTGCCGAAGCTGCTGCAGAAGGTCCCCACCCAGGCCGTCCCGGTGGTGGACCGGGCGGAGCCGTTGGCGCCCCCGGCGGCGGAGGCGACCACGGTGGGGGGCGTGGCCGCTCCGGGTTCAGCCGCCGCCACCCCCGCTCCGGCCGCGATGGCGGCGGGGAGGCGGAAGGGCCGGCGGATCTGGCGGATCGCGCTGGCGGCCGGGCTGGCGGCCATGATCGTGGCCGGCGGTGCGGCGTACCTGCTCAAGGAGAAGTCCGACGGCCGGACCCCGACCTCGCCTCCGCCGAGCTCGGCGACCGGTACGGCGCGCCCTGACCTCCCCGCGTCCGGCCCGGCGCCCGACGGCTACCAGTGGGTCGACGACCCGGCCGGGTTCCGGTTCCCGATACCGAGCACCGGCGCGCCCTGGGTCCGGACGACCGATGAGAAGAACCAGATCTACTACAGCCCGGACAAGAAGCTGCACTTCCTGCAGTTCTCCATGCAGGTCGGCGCGTCGCAGTCCCCGCACGATCATCTGCTCGGCCTGGAGCAGACCGTCAGCCATGCCTTGAACACCAAGGACTTCCGCCGGGTCGCCCTGACCGACGTCAAGATCAGGGGCTACGAGGGCGCGATCTGGGAGTTCACCTACACGGTGGTGGCCGACGGATTGCACCGGCACATCCGGGAGGCGGAGTTCCGGGACGACAGCGGCACCTCCTACAACCTCTACGAGTCCGGTCCGGAGACGGACTCGATCAACGGGGCGCGGCTGTTCACCTCGGTGCTGAACGGCTTCGCTCCGACCCGCTGACCGACCCTGCCGGCTGGCCCGCCTGCCGACCCGCCGACCGACCCTATGGGCGCTTCTGCCAAGAGTGATCAATAAACGTCTGCCACAGATAGTTTCCTGTTACCGGCGGGTACCAAAGTCGCCCCGAAGCGCCTAGGCTGCGCCTCATGACGGACATCACGGCAGATCGACAGACGTCCCGACGCAACCCGGCCGCCCCGGGCGGCGCGCGCACGGTCGCCTCGGCTGTCCCGGCGGCGCTGGTCGCCCGGCTCGCCAAGGGCGTCACCGCGACCGGCGAGCCCGACTGGGTGCACACCACCGCGCCGCTCACCGGCGACCGGCTCGCGAGTCTGCCGCGCTCCACCCCGGCCGACGTCGAGAAGGCGTACGAGCTGGCCCGCCGGGCGCAGCGGAGTTGGGCGGCACTGCCCGTCGGCCGCCGCGCGGCCGTCCTGCTGCGCTTCCACGACCTGCTGCTCAAGCGGCAGGACGAGGTGCTCGACCTGATCCAGGCCGAGACCGGCAAGACCCGCCTGCACGCCTTCGAAGAGATCATGGCGGCCACGCTGGGCGCCCGGCACTACGGGCGCAGGGCGCCCTCGTACCTGCGCGACCGCCGTCGGGGCGGCGCGCTGCCGGTGCTCACCCATACGGTCGAGTCCCGGCGTCCCAAGGGCGTGGTCGGGCTGATCTCGCCGTGGAACTACCCGCTGGAACTCTCCATCAGCGACGCGCTGCCCGCCTTCGCCGCCGGCAACGCCGTCGTCAACAAGCCCGACACCCAGACCGCGCTGACCGCCCTCTGGGCCCGTGAGCTGCTGATCGAGGCCGGGCTGCCCGCCGACCTCTGGCAGATCGTGATCGGCGACGGCCCGGTGATCGGCCCGGCCGTGGTCGAACACGCCGACTACGTCTCGTTCACCGGCTCCACCCGCACCGGCCGCCAGGTCGCCCAGCAGGCGGCCGGCCGGCTGGTCGGCGCCTCGCTGGAGCTCGGCGGCAAGAACCCCATGCTGGTACTCGCCGACGCCGACCTCGACAAGGCCGCCGAGGGCGCTGTCCGCGCCTGCTTCTCCTCCGCCGGGCAGCTCTGCATCTCGATCGAGCGGCTCTACGTGCACCGCTCGGTCGCCGACGAGTTCCTCGCCCGGTTCACCGCGCGGACCAGTGCCCTGCGGCTCGGCGGCGGCCTGGCGTACGGGGGCGACATGGGCTCGCTGGTCTCCGCCCAGCAGCTGGAGACCGTCACCCGGCACGTCGAGGAGGCCGTCAAGGCGGGCGCCAAGGTGCTCGCGGGCGGCCAGGCCCGCCCGGAGCTCGGGCCGCTGTTCTTCGAGCCCACCATCCTGGACGGCGTCACCCCCGAGATGGAGATCTGCGGGCAGGAGACCTTCGGACCGGTCGTCTCGGTGTACCGCTTCGACACCGAGGACGAGGCCGTCGCCGCCGCCAACTCCACCTCGTACGGCCTGAACTCCAGCGTCTGGACGACGGACCACCGCCGTGGCCGCGCCATCGCGGCCCGGCTGCGCACCGGCACGGTCAACGTGAACGAGGCGTACGGGGCGGCGTACGGCTCGATCGCGGCGCCGATGGGCGGCATGGGCGACTCCGGCCTGGGCCGTCGGCACGGCTCCGAGGGCATCCTGCGCTTCACCGAGGGGCAGACCGTCTCCACCCAGCGGCTGCTGCCGATAGGCCCCTCGATGGGCCTGGACGACGAGAAGTTCGCGGCGCTCTTCACCACCGGACTGAAGGCTCTGAAGGCGCTGCGGTTCAAGTAGCGCTGCGGTTCAAGCAGCACCGCGGTTCGAGTAGGCAGCCGCTCGGCCCCGGCGGAACCCGACCTGAAGGAGCAGTCGTATGGCGAGCAAGGGTGGATTCGACTACGACGTGGTCGTGGTCGGGTCGGGTTTCGGCGGTTCGGTCTCCGCGCTGCGGCTGACCGAGAAGGGGTACCGGGTCGCCGTCCTGGAGGCCGGGCGCCGGTTCACGCCCGACGAGCTGCCGAAGACCTCCTGGGACACCAGGAACTACGTCTGGGCCCCCGCGCTCGGCCTGTACGGCATCCAGCGGATCCACCTGCTGGCCAACGTCCTGGTGCTCGGCGGCGCGGGGGTCGGCGGCGGCTCGCTCAACTACGCCAACACCCTGTACGTACCGCCGAAGGCGTTCTTCGAGGACCGCCAGTGGCAGCACATCACCGACTGGGAGCAGGAGCTCGGCCCGTTCTACGACCAGGCGCAGCGGATGCTCGGCGTGCGGACCAACCCGACCATGACCCCGTCGGACGTCCACCTCAAGGCGGCCGCCAAGCGGATGGGCGTGGAGGACACCTTCCACCTCGCGCCGGTCGGCGTCTTCTTCGGTGACGGCAAGGACTCGGACGGCGCGGCGAAGGCCGCGCCGGGCGAGGAGGTGGACGACCCGTACTTCGGCGGGGCCGGGCCGCGCCGCCGGGCCTGCATCGAGTGCGGCGAGTGCATGACGGGCTGCCGGCACGGCGCGAAGAACACCCTGACCGAGAACTACCTCTACCTGGCCGAGCGGAACGGCGCCGAGATCCACCCGTTGACCACGGTGGCCCGGATCCGGCCGCTCACCGAAGGCTTCGCGGTGGACGTGCGGCACACCAACTCCCGTTCCAACGACCCGGCGAAGGCCGGCGCCCGGACGATCACCGCCGCCCGGGTGGTGGTCGCGGCCGGGACGTACGGGACCCAGACCCTGCTGCACAAGATGCGCGACGGCGGCCACCTGCCCGCGATCTCGCCCAGGCTCGGCGAGCTGACCCGGACCAACTCCGAGGCGCTGGTGGGTGCTTCGACCACGGACCGGCGGTACGGCGAGAAGGTCGACTTCACCAAGGGCGTCGCGATCACGTCCTCGATCCACCCGGACGGCAACACCCACATCGAGCCCGTCCGTTACGGCAAGGGCTCCAACGCGATGGGCTTCCTGAGCGTCCAGCAGGTTCCCGGCGCGGGCAGCGGCCCGCGCTGGCTGCGGTACGCCGTGACGGCCGCCCGGCATCCGGTGGTCTTCGCGCAGTCGATGAACCGGCACCGCTGGTCGGAGAAGACCATCATCGGCCTGGTGATGCAGTCCCTGGACAACTCGATCACCGTCTCGCTGAAGAAGTCCGGCCCGGGGAAGGGCAAGCTGACCTCCCGTCAGGGCCACGGCGCGCCGAACCCGACCTGGATCCCGGCCGCCGAGCACGGCGCCAACGCCCTCGCGGCGGAGATCAACGGCTTCGCGGGCAGCACGGTCGGCGAGATCTTCGACATCCCGATGACCGCCCACTTCATCGGCGGCTGCCCGATCGCCGACAGCCCCGAGACCGGCGTCGTCGACCCGTACCAGCGGCTGTACGGCTACCCGGGGATCAGCGTGGTGGACGGCTCCACCATCTCCGCCAACCTCGGGGTCAACCCCTCCCTCACCATCACCGCGCAGGCCGAACGCGCCATGTCGATGTGGCCGAACAACGGCGAGACCGACCCCCGGCCCGCCCAGGACGCGCCGTACCGGCCGGTGCCGGCCGTC
Source organism: Kitasatospora sp. MAP5-34 (assembly GCF_029894335.1). Classification (GTDB taxonomy): domain Bacteria; phylum Actinomycetota; class Actinomycetes; order Streptomycetales; family Streptomycetaceae; genus Kitasatospora. The sequence continues at coordinate 68,243 of NZ_JARXZC010000021.1, forward strand.
GCCCCGACCAGGCCCGCCGTCCCGGCCGGGGCCTTCGGCGAACTGCTGCTGCTCCCGGTCCCGACCGTGCCGAAGCGGTAGTCACCCAGACCGACCGGGCCCCGGACAGGGCAAAGGGCCCCGCGGGGGAACGGGGCCCTTTGTCGCTCAGCACTCGGCGTCAGGGCTGCGCCGGTGCTGGTGGCGACGGCGCCGGGGGATGAGCGCCGTCTTGTCGGATGGCTTCGGGGTCGTGCCTCACGTCCGGCAGGGGGTGGGCCGGTGGGTGGCGCGCGGTGCGGGCCGACCTTCACGCAGCGTGAGGTGATAACCGTTGTCACCGTCGGCTCGATCGGGCGCCTCGGCGGGGGTTCCAACAACCCCCACAGTCAGCATCGTGGGGGACGGAACCCTTGCTGTGCAACCGATTCGACGCAGTTCGGCACAGTCCAATTTCCGCCCGGGCACGGTGCCGTATCCTGCCCGCCGCAACAGCCGCCGACCACTACGCTCCGTAGTAGCCCGGCCGACGGCGGCGGTCGGTGCGGCGGGCCGCACCGGGCGTCCCCGGAGCCGACCGCCGCACCTCCCGTCCAGTTCGGTCGCGGCCGGGGTCGCTGTCCCCTGCTAACCGGCCACAGCACCCGCGCACGGTCCCACGGCGGGCCGCAACCGGCCGGAGCCGGCGGCGGCAGCGCCACGCGCGCGAGTGGACTGGGGAGATCCACGCGTGGTTCGTTGCCCGTCCGACGGGGCCCCGCACCTGGGGGGTGCGACGCGGTCGTACGGCCGCCGGGAACAACGATCCGCCACCCGCTCCGGTCACGGGGTGGCGGCCCCGGAATGAGTGGGTGAACCGGGACCCGTCAAGCGGCCCGGTAGAATCGGTGATGACACCCCCACACCGCTGCCGGAAGGCCGTCCGTGTCCTCTGCTACCCCCGACCAGTCCGCACCCGAGCTCGACACCGTCCTGGTGGTCGACTTCGGTGCCCAGTACGCCCAGCTCATCGCCCGTCGGGTGCGTGAGGCGCGGGTCTACAGCGAGATCGTGCCGAGCTCCATGCCGGTTGCCGAAATGCTCGCCAAGAACCCGAAGGCGATCATCCTCTCCGGTGGCCCGTCCTCGGTCTACGAGGAGGGTGCGCCGCGCCTCGACCGCGCGATCTTCGAGGCCGGTGTCCCCGTCTTCGGCATGTGCTACGGCTTCCAGCTGATGGCGATCACCCTCGGCGGGACCGTCGACAACGACGGCGCCCGTGAGTACGGCCGCACCGCGCTGCACGTCAGCAAGACCGGCTCGACCCTGTTCGAGGGCACGCCGGCCGAGCAGTCGGTGTGGATGTCGCACGGCGACGCCTGCTCGGCCGCGCCCGAGGGCTTCACCGTCACCGGCTCCACCGACGTCGTGCCGGTCGCCGCGTTCGAGAACGACGCGGCCAAGCTGTACGGCGTCCAGTACCACCCCGAGGTCCTGCACTCCACGCACGGCCAGCAGATCCTGGAGCACTTCCTCTACCGGGGTGCCGGGCTCGCCCCGACCTGGACGACCGTCAACGTGGTCGACGAGCAGGTCGCGCTGATCAAGGAGCAGGTCGGCGACAAGCGCGCCATCTGCGGCCTCTCCGGAGGCGTGGACTCGGCCGTCGCGGCCGCGCTGGTGCAGAAGGCCATCGGCTCGCAGCTGACCTGCGTGTACGTCGACCACGGTCTGATGCGCAAGGGCGAGACCGAGCAGGTCGAGAAGGACTTCGTCGCGGCCACCGGCATCCAGCTGAAGGTCGTCGACGCCCAGGAGCGCTTCCTGACCGCGCTGGCCGGGGTCTCCGACCCCGAGGAGAAGCGCAAGATCATCGGGCGCGAGTTCATCCGGGTCTTCGAGCAGGCCCAGGCCGAGATCGTGGCCGAGGCCGGCGAGCACGGCGAGTCCGTCGAGTTCCTGGTCCAGGGCACCCTGTACCCGGACGTGGTGGAGTCCGGTGGCGGCACCGGCACCGCGAACATCAAGTCCCACCACAACGTGGGCGGCCTCCCCGAGGACCTGCAGTTCAAGCTCATCGAGCCGCTGCGCAAGCTCTTCAAGGACGAGGTCCGGATGGTCGGCCAGGAGCTCGGCCTGCCGGAGGAGATCGTCCAGCGCCAGCCGTTCCCCGGCCCGGGCCTCGGTATCCGGATCGTCGGCGAGGTCACCAAGGAGCGGCTCGACCTGCTCCGCGACGCCGATGCCATCGCCCGCGAGGAGCTGACCCTCGCCGGTCTCGACCGGGAGATCTGGCAGTGCCCGGTCGTGCTGCTCGCGGACGTCCGCAGCGTCGGCGTCCAGGGCGACGGCCGCACCTACGGCCACCCGATCGTGCTCCGTCCGGTCTCCTCCGAGGACGCCATGACGGCCGACTGGTCGCGCCTGCCGTACGAGGTGCTGGCGAAGATCTCGACCCGTATCACCAACGAGGTCCCCGACGTGAACCGCGTGGTGCTCGACTGCACCAGCAAGCCGCCGGGCACCATCGAGTGGGAATAAGACCGGTCGGTCTAACCTCTCCGGAGGTTGGCCCCCCGAAGCGTTGAACAGCCGCGCCGCCGCTCCCGTACTGAAGGGAGCGGCGGCGCGGCTGTCTGCCGGGTGCCCGTACCGCCGAAATCGGCGCGGAACGGGCAGAATCGGACCGGACCTGTCAGGGGCTGACGGGCCGTGAGCGAAGGGAACGGCATGGCGGCGGGGCAGGACGGGCAGGAGCAGGCGGGCGTGGCGGGTTTGGCGGCCAAGTGGCGGGAGACGGCCGCACGGTTCGCCCTCCTGCCGCTGCGGCTCTTCCTCGGGGTGACCTTCGCCTACGCGGCCTTCGACAAACTCGCCGACTCGCACTACCTGGCCGACGCCGGGGACCGGGCCTCCTTCCTCGCGCAGACCCAGGTGGTCAGGCCGCACAGCCCGGTCGGCTGGGCACTCGGCCCGGCTCTGCACTCGCCCACCTTCTTCGCCCTGCTGATCGCCTTCGGCGAGCTGGCGGTCGGGCTCGGCACGCTGTTCGGGCTCTGGGGACGGCTCGCCGCGACCGGTGGCGCGCTGATCAGCCTCAGCCTCTGGCTGACCGTCAGCTGGAACGTATCGCCGTACTACCTCGGCAACGACCTCGCTTTCCTGCTGGCCTGGACCCCGCTGGTGCTGGCCGGGACGCCCTACCTCTCCGTCGACGGCTACCTGGCCCGCCGGGCCGGGCGGGACCGTGAGCGCGGGCTGCCGGAGGAGGGCGTCCGGCGGCGGTCCGTCCTGGACGGCGGCATCGCGGCCGTCGCGCTCGGCGGGGGCGGGCTGCTGGCCGGGTCGCTGACGGCGACCTTCGGGCGGCCTGGGAAGGCCACTGCCGCAGCCGGCCCGCCGGCCCCTTCAGCCGGTGCCACCGCCTCGGTCACCGCCTCGGCCTCGGTCACGGCCTCGGCCGTCGCCGTCGGCGGATCGGCGCAGGTCAAGGACCCGGCCACCGGGGACACCGTCTACATCGTGCAGCCCAAGGCGGGCCAGTACTGCGGCCTCTCCTCGGTCTGCACCCACTCCGGCTGCGCCGTCGACGCGCCCAGAAACGGCCAACTGGTCTGCCCCTGCCACGGCTCCCGCTTCGACGCGGCGACCGGCGCGGTGGTCAACGGCCCGGCCACCAAGCCGCTGCCCAAGTACACCGTCACCAAGAACGGCGACCGCCTGGACCTCGGGCCCGTCCAGACCTGACCAGGAGTGGTCACCCCAGGGGCGCGGGGCTCTGCTTGCTGAAACGCGTGCGCTAACTCGGAAGGCAACGACCCGCAGCCCTCCGCATCGAGTAAGCCCCTGCACCTAGTCGGACGGCGAGTGCGGCGGCCCGCCGCGCCCCCGCCGGGACATCGCCGCCACCGCTCCGGCCAGCCCGGCGGTGCCGAGCACGATGAGCGTCACGGGGATGACGATCCGTCCGTTCACCGACTGGTCGTTCAGCGCGGCGACCAGGTAGAGGACCGCGATCGTGGCGAAGAGTCCGCCCGCGATCAGTGAGAAGAGGTCGAGCGGGTGTTTCCTCATGAGGCCTGTACCACCTGGATGTCGCCGATGCCGATGTTCACGGTCAGGTCGAGGGTGCCGTGGGCGGCTCGACCGTTGGACGGGTGCAGCTCGTAGACCGGGTGGTGGTTCACCCCGGACACGGACTCCCCGTCCGGCAGCTGGATGTCGCCGATCCCGTTGTGCGCCCTCAGGTGTACGTCCACGTTCGCCGGGACGGTCAGCTTCACATCGCCGAAGCCCAGCCTCACGACCGACGTGAGGGTGGCCCCCGCCGGGTCGAGCCGGCTCAGGTCGAGCCGGATGTCGCCCGCCCCGAGCTGGTAGTCGGGCCGCAGCTCGCCCGCCGTGGCCGGCGCCCAGGACCGGTCGCCGGAGACGGACCGCACGGTGGTGTTCGTATCGGCCGACCCGGCCAACGCGATGGTCAGCAGCAGGGCCGGTACGGCCAGCTTGCGTGCCCGCCCGAACTTCGCACCCACCAGCAGCGGCACGGCCAGCGCCAGCAGCGAGGCCGCCAGCACCGTGGAGACCCGGGCATCGTGGCCGTGCGACCGGCTCACCCACCAGACCAGGGCCCCGGTGCCGATCGAGAGCAGCAGACCGAGCAGACCGAGGTACGAGCGGTGCCGCCGGGGCGGCTGCGGCGGCTGTGCCGGTGGCGCGGTGCCGCGGGTCGCCGGGCCGGGCTTGCGCAGCGGGTCGCCCTCGGGGAGGTCGGTCCGCTGCCACCAGGGGGTCTGACCGCCGCCGTACGGGTTGCGCTCCGGGTGCCGTGGGTCCCAGAGGTAGCCGGACGGCCCGGGGGGCGGGGTGTCGGCGGGCCGGTCGGACGGCTTGCCGAAGCGGACCTGCAGGTGTTCCTGCAGGTCGGTCTTGCGCCCCTGCCACTCCGTCCGGAAGTCCTGGCTGAGCTGCTCCTGCCAGGCCGGTCGGTCGGTGTGCCCGGCCGGGCTCCCGGTGCCGAGCCGGTCGTACGGCCCGCCGGGGTTCGGCCGGCGGCCGAAGCCGCCCGCCCGGCCACGGCGCTCGGGGTCGTACCGGACGGCGAGGAAGACCAGGCCGCCGAGCAGCAGCAGCGGGAAGATCTGTCCACCGTCGTCCATCGAGGAGAAGAACACCGCCGTGCCGATCACCGTCATCAGCACCGCGCCGATCGACTGCCCGTCCACCCGGCCGGTCAGCACCCGCTGCAGCTCGGTCCGCCCGGGGCGCCCGTCGACCGGCTCCTTCGGGACGATCAGCCAGCCGAGCCCGTAGAGGAAGAGGCCGAGCCCGCCGGAGAGGCAGAGCACGACCGTGACCACGCGGAAGACCACCGGGTCGATGTCCAGGTGCCGTCCCAGCCCGCCGCACACGCCGGCCACCACGCGGTGCTGTTCACTGCGGGTGAGCGGTGGTCGCTGCTGGGCCTCGGGGGCATCCGCAGCCTCGGGAGCGTCGGCCGTGGTGCCGGCAGTGGCGTCGGCGGCGGCGTCGGTCGGGGCGTCGGTCGGTGAGCCCGTCTGGTGGGCCGCTGGGCCGTGGTCGTCCGTCATGACTCCTATCCTGCTGGTCGGCAGGGCTCCACCCAACCGTCCGGAGCCCGGGACGGACCCTGATCTGTCCCTGAGAGGCAGTTGGGGGGCCGACCCTGATGCGCCCGGGCCCGCGTACGTGTGACCATCGGTGGCGTGGCAGCACCCGGTACCGAACCCAAGCCCCTCGCCCCTGACGCCCAACCCGCGCCGGGCGCCGACGTGTCCGCGCCCGGCGCGGGTCGTCCGCCCTACCGCAGGCTCTACCGGAGCCCGCACGGACGGATGTTGGGCGGCGTCGCGCACGGGCTCGCGGTCCACCTCGGGCTGCCCGTCACCTGGGTCCGGGCGGCGTTCGTCCTGCTGTTCTTCGCGCAGGGGATAGGCGGGCTGCTGTACGCGGCGTTCTGGTTCGTGGTGCCGATCGGCATCGGCGAGCCCGCCGCCGGTGGCGGGGCACAGTGGGCGTACGTCAACGGCGCGTTCGTGCCGGCGAGCGCCGCCGGAAGCGCCGGTTTCGGGGAACTGCGCAAGGGGGAGCGTCGCGGGTTCGGCCGCCTGCGCGAGCTGCTCCAGAGGGCCTTCCACGGCGAGCCGACCGGTGAGCCGGAGCCGGTGGCGGAGGGCGCAGCCGCCGCGCCGCCGGGGTCGGTGCGCGGTGGGCTCGGCCAACTCGCGGCGCTGCTGGCGCTGGTGGTCGGCATCATGGCGCTGCTCAACGTGCTGCACATCCAGACCGCCAAGCCGTACGTCTGGCCGTTGCTGACCGTCGGCGTCGGGGTGGCGCTGGTCTGGCGGCAGGCCGACGACTCGCGCTGGCAGCGCTGGTTCGGCCTGGAGGAGGCGGCCAAGCGGCGCAGCGCGTACACCAGGGTCGGCGCGGGCGTCCTGCTGGTGGTGGCCGGCATCGTCGGCTTCCTGGCTCTGCAGGGCACGAACTCGACCTGGGCGTCCGTGGTGGAGGCGGCGTTCGCGGTGCTCGCCGGGGTGCTCGTGCTGGTCGGCCCGTACGCGCTGCGGATGTGGCAGGACCTCGGCGCCGAGCGGACGGCCCGGATCCGGGCCCAGGAGCGCGCCGAGATCGCCGCGCACGTGCACGACTCGGTGCTGCACACCCTGACGCTGATCCAGCGCAACGCCGACGACTCCAAGGAGGTGCTGCGCCTCGCGCGGGCCCAGGAGCGGGAGTTGCGGCTCTGGCTGTACCGCCCGGAGGCGGCCGCCGAGGCGGCGCCGGACACCCTGGCCGAACGGATCCGGTCCGTCGTCGCCGAGGTGGAGGACCTGCACGGGGTGCCGGTCGAGCTGGTCTGCGTCGGCGACTGCCCGATGGACGACCGGATTTCGGCGCAGATGCAGGCCGCGAGGGAGGCGATGGTCAACGCGGCCAAGTACGGTGGCGGGGGACCGGTCCAGGTGTACGCAGAGGTCGAGGGGCGGACGGTGTCCGTGTTCGTCCGCGACCACGGCCCCGGTTTCGACCCCGACACGGTGCCCGAGGACCGGATGGGCGTACGGGAGTCGATCATCGGCCGGATGAAGCGCAACGGCGGCACCGCACGGGTGCGGCCCGCGCCGGACGGCGGGACCGAGGTCGAGCTGGAGATGGAGAGAGCAGATGACTGAACCCACTGAGCCGACGGCGGGACCCGAACGGGTGGCGCGGGTGGTGCTGGTCGACGACCACCGGATGTTCCGCACCGGCGTCCGGGCCGAGATCGGGCGGACCGAGGTCACCGGCATCGACGTGGTGGGCGAGGCGGACGACGTCGAGTCGGCCGTCCAGGTGGTCGCCGCGACCCGGCCCGACGTGGTGCTGCTCGACGTCCATCTGCCGGGCGGCGGCGGGGTCGAGGTGCTGCGGCGCTCCGCCCCGCTGATGTCCGACCCGGCCGGGGTGCGGTTCCTCGCGCTCTCGGTCTCGGACGCCGCCGAGGACGTCATCGGCGTGATCCGGGGCGGCGCGCGCGGCTACGTCACCAAGACCATCACCGGCGCCGACCTGGTCAACGCGATCTTCCGGATCTCCGACGGCGACGCGGTCTTCTCGCCGCGCCTGGCCGGCTTCGTGCTGGACGCCTTCGCCGCGACCGACACCCCGCCGGTGGACGAGGACCTCGACCGCCTCACCCAGCGCGAGCGCGAGGTGCTGCGGCTGATCGCGCGCGGGTACGCGTACAAGGAGATCGCCAAGCAGCTCTTCATCTCGGTCAAGACGGTGGAGAGCCACGTCTCGGCCGTGCTGCGCAAGCTCCAGCTGAGCAACCGTCACGAACTGACCCGCTGGGCCACGGCCCGCCGCCTGGTCTGAGCGGTTTCGTAGTACCTGAGGCGCCGACCGGACGCGGTAGCCGCGGCCGGTCGGCGCCTGCTGCGAGGGGGCGGCTCCCGCTGTGGTGGGAGTCACCCCACCGCGCTGAGCTGCGACGGAGGCGGGCCGGAGGGGGCGGTGGCTAACGACTTGGCCACCGGATTCATAATCCTCTCTAATGCTCGGTAGGGTTGCCCAGTCCCACCGGGGCGTCGCTCGCGGTTGTTCCGCGCGGGGGGCGGCCTCCGCTCCCGGATCTGAGAGTCAGCGATGTCATCCATAACGACCGCGTCGGAAGCGCTCGAGGCCACCGGCCGCGAGCCGGTGCGCGCGAGCGGAGACGAATCCGCCAAGCCCGTCGCCGTGAAGCGCCCGCGCCTCTATGTGCTCGACGGTCTGCGCCTGATAGCCGCGATGGGGGTCGTCGCCTGGCACTGGCTGGGCGTCGAGCGCTTCCCGGCCGTCTGGCACGGCCTGCCCAGCAAGTTGATGCCGCTCGGGCACCTGATCGGCGCCTACAGCTGGACCGGCGTCGAGCTGTTCTTCCTCATCAGCGGTTTCGTCATCTGCATGTCCTGCTGGGGCCGCTCGCTCGGTGATTTCGTCACCTCCCGCGTGGTGCGGCTCTTCCCGGCGTACTGGGTCTGCGTGCTGATCACCGCCGTCACCCTGCTGATCGTCCCGACCATCTGGGGCGACAACACCCACCGGCCCGACCCGTCGCGGATCCTCTCCAACCTGAGCATGGCGAACGCGCCGCTCGGCGTGGACAACCTCGACCCGGTGTACTGGACTCTCTGGTCCGAGCTCCGCTTCTACGTGCTGTTCGGCTTCATGGTCGCGATCGGTCTGACCTACCGCCGGGTGCTGGCCTTCTGCGGCATCTGGGCCTTCGTGTCGCTGCTCGCGATGCAGGCCAACATGCCGCTGCTCACCGCGATCGTCCAGCCCACGTACGCCTGGTACTTCATCGGCGGCATCACGATCTACCTGATGTACCGCTTCGGCCAGAACCTGATGCTCTGGGGCATGCTGGGCTTCTGCTGGCTGATCGCGCAGGACCAGATCCGCGGCGTCATCGGCGGCTACGAGTACGGCACCCACCACCACCTTTCGTGGTGGATCACCGAGGGCTTCACCACCGGTGCCTTCGTGGTGGTCACGGCCGCCGCGCTCGGCGCGTTCAACTGGATGCGCTGGAAGTGGCTGACGGTGGCCGGCGCGCTGACCTACCCGCTCTACCTCCTGCACCAGGAGATCGGCTGGCAGCTGATCACCCGGCTCCGCGCTCACCACCTCGCGCCGTACCCGACGCTGGCCGTGGTCACCGTGGTCATGCTGTTCGCCGCCTGGCTGGTGCACCGCCTGGTGGAGCGCCCGCTCGCCCCGCTGATGAAGCGGAAGATGGACGCCGCGTTCGCCCAGGTCCGCCTGGACGGTCTCCGTCCGGACGGCAAGGCCGGGCCGGGCCGCAACCGCTGAGCCGAGGGCGCAGCACAGCCCTGACCATGTGAACCCTCCGCGACGGCGATCAGAGAGACCTTTCATGACCGCGACCTCCACCGCCGAGATACAGCAGCCCGGCCCGGCGACCGCCGGGCCGGGGACTGACAACCGGCCGGGCGACAGGGCCAAGGCTCTGTTCGAACGTACGTTCTGGCTCTGGCCCGCCCTGCTGACCCTGTACCTCGGTGTGCACGTCAGCTGGCAACCGGAGCTGTGGCGGGACGAGCTGGCGACGTGGAGCGCGGCCACCCGGAGCACCGGGCAGCTGCTCGACATGCTGAAGAACGTCGACGCGGTCTCCGGCGCGTACTACCTGCTGATGCACTTCTGGATCAGCGCCTTCGGGGACACCCCGACCGTGCTGCGGCTGCCCTCCGCGCTGGCCATGGCCGGCGCGGCGGTGTTCGTCGCGCTGGCCGCCCGGAAGCTCTTCGGGGTCCGTACCGCAGTGGTCTCCGGGCTGCTGTTCGCCGTCGTCCCGTCCATCTCGCGGTACGCGCAGGAGGCCCGCTCCTACGCCTTCGTGCTGCTCACGGTGGCGGCGGCGACCTGGCTGCTGCTGCGCGCGCTGGAGCGGCCGAGCGTGCTCCGCTGGCTGCCGTACGCGGCGTGCGTGGCGCTGGCCGGGCTGTTCCACATGGTCTCGCTGGTCTTCCTCTGCGGCCACGCCGTGATCGTGCTGATGCGCTGGTGGCGCGGCCGCGACCGGTGGCTGCTGCTGGGCTTCCCGGCGGCGGTGCTGGTGGCCATGCTGCCGGTGCTGCCGCTGGTGCTGCTGGGACAGAAGCAGGTCGGCCGCCAGATCTCCTGGCTGCACACGCCGACCCTGGCCACGTTCGTCGACTACTGGCACGGGCTGTTCGGCTCCGCGCTGGTCAGCGGCTGCTTCCTGGCATTGGCCGCGATCCCCGCCGGGTGGACGCGCGGTCGGCGGCCGGCCTTCGAGGTCGGTGTGCTCGCGGCGCTGCCTATCCTGGTCACCTGGTTGGTGTCCCAGGGGCAGACGGCGTACTTCTTCGAGCGGTACCAGCTCTACACCGTGCCGGCCTGGGCCATCCTGGCGGGCGCCGGCCTGAGCTCGCTGCGGCCCCGCGCGCTGACGGCGGCCGGGCTGGTGGTGGTGGCCCTGCTCGGCATCCCCGACCAGCAGAAGCTGCGGATCGTCACCTCGCACGAGGTGACCGACGGCCATGCCGCCGCCCGGATCATCGCCAAGGAGTACCGCCCCGGCGACGGCTTCGTCCCGGCCCGTGGCGACTGGGCCTGGATGATGCTCGACTACGAGACCGAGTACTACCTGCCGCGCGGCGACCAGCTCAAGGACGTGTTCACCGCCCGGACCGCGCTGCAGCGGAACGACCTCTACACCGCGCCGTGCCCGGACCCGGCCACCTGCCTCGGCGACACCTCCCGGATCTGGGTGGTCACCATGGGGCAGTCCGACGACCCGTACGCGAACCTGCCGAAGGCCCAGGTCGCCGCCCTCCAGGCGGCCTACACGCCGACCGAGGTCAAGCACGTACGCGGGCTCACCGTCTCGTTGCTGGAACGGCGCCACTGACGTGGGCGGTCGTCAGCTCCGGTTGACACCTGTTTGCCCTCGGGCCGCCGACGGGGTGTGATGTTCCCGTGCCCAGAGCCCTGACCGTCCTGGAACCGGAGTACCGGGCGGCACCCCGCCCGTGGCGCTCCCCGTTGCTCTCCCCGCTGCGCGCCGCCGCACCCGCCCTCCTCGGGTACGTCGCGGCCCGCGCGGTCGGGGTGCTGGTGCTGGTCGCCTGGGGGGCGCACCGGGGCGTCTCGGCGCTGTACCGGCTGAGCAGCATGTGGGACGCGTACTGGTACCAGGAGATCGCCGTGCACGGGTACGCCGGCTCGCCGCCGGTGCCCGGACCGCACGGGCCTTACGAGGTGTACGCGTTCTTCCCGGCCTACCCCATGCTGATCCGGTCGGTGCACTGGCTGCTCCCGCTGGGCGTGAACTACGCGGCGCTGACCGTCGCCTGGGCGGCGTCGCTGGCGGCGGCCTGGGGCGTCTTCGCCGTCGCGGACCGGCTGTACGGGCGCCGGGTGGGAGTGGTCACGGCGATTCTGTGGGGCGTCACGCCCTACGCGGTGGTGGAGAGCGCGGCCTACTCCGAGCTGCTGTTCACCGCCTTCACGGCCTGGGCGGTCTACGCGGCGATCCGGCGGAGCTGGGTCCTGGCCGGGCTGCTCGCCCTGCTGGCCGGGCTGAGCCGGCCGACCGGCCTCGCGGTCGCGGTGGCGGTCTCGGGCGCCGCGCTCTGGGAGTTGCTGTGCCACCGGGGCGGCCGGCGGGCGGTCGCCGGGATGCTGCTGGCGCCGCTCGGGTTCGTCGGCTTCGTGGGGTGGGTGGGCCTCCAGAAGGGCCGCCTGGACGGCTACTTCCGGGTCCAGGCGGCCTGGCAGTCCGAGTTCGACTTCGGCCGGAAGACCTTCTACTCGCTCCGGGACCTGGTGGCCCGCCCCGACACCGTCTACCTCGCCGACGTCGCCGTCGCGGTGGTCCTGGTGGCGGGAGTGCTGCTGCTCGCCATCTCACTGATCCAACGCCAGCCGCCGGTACTGCTGCTGCACAGCGCGGCGACGCTCACCCTGGCCCTCGGCGACGCCGCCTACTTCGACTCCCGGGCCCGCTTCCTGATCCCGGCCTTCGGCCTGCTGCTCCCGGTCGCGACCGGGCTCTCCCGAGTGCGCAGCCGGGCCTCGCTGGTGCTGATCCTGGCCACGGCCGTGCTGTGCTCGGCGATGTACGGGGGGTACGTCGCGTTCGTCTACCCGGACGCGCCGTGAGAGCTGGAAGTGTCCGTTCCGGTGGCAGTCGGCGAACGTTTCGGGGCCCTGATGGGGCAGCTGTGACCGAATGGGCGGGCAGGCCGGGTTGTCAGCGGCGGGCCATAGACTCGAAGGGCCATGACTAGCCTCTTTGACGACCTTCCGCTCCCCGGCTTCGAGCTCCCCTCGGCCGGGTCGAAGCAGCAGCCGCCCGCAGACGACGAGCCCCCGCTGTACGAGGAGCCCCCGTACGAGGAGGCCCACTACGAGGAGGCGGTGCCGGAGGATCTGTTCCAGACCGACTACGCCGCCGCCACCGAGCGGGACGCCTGGCACCGCAACGGCGCCGCCCGTACGGTGATCGACCCGGTGCAGCTGCTGGAGGGGATGAACGACCCGCAGCGCGAGGCAGTCGTGCACGCCGGTTCGCCGCTGCTGATCGTGGCCGGCGCGGGTTCGGGCAAGACCCGGGTGCTGACGCACCGGATCGCCTACCTGCTGGGCGCGCGGCACGTGCAGCCGGGCGAGATCCTGGCGATCACCTTCACCAACAAGGCCGCCGGCGAGATGCGCGAGCGCGTCGAGAGCCTGGTCGGGCCGCGCGCCCGGGCGATGTGGGTGTCCACCTTCCACAGTGCCTGCGTGCGGATCCTGCGCCGGGAGAGCAAGGTCCTCGGCTTCACGTCCAGCTTCTCGATCTACGACTCGGCGGATTCGCAGCGGCTGATGGCCCTGGTCTGCCGGGATCTCGACCTGGACCCGAAGCAGTTCCCGCCGAAGTCCTTCACCGCGAAGATCAGCAACCTGAAGAACGAGCTGATCGACGAGGAGACGTACGCCGACCAGGCGGCCAACCCGATGGAGAAGAAGCTCGCCGAGGCGTACTTCCTCTACCAGCGCCGCCTGCGCGAGGCCAACGCGCTGGACTTCGACGACATCATCATGACGACGGTCAACCTGCTGCAGGCCTTCCCGGCCGTCGCGGAGTACTACCGCCGCCGCTTCCGGCACATCCTGGTGGACGAGTACCAGGACACCAACCACGCGCAGTACATGCTGGTCCGCGAGCTCAGCGGAGGCACGTCGACCTCGCTGAAGCGCACCGTGGACGGCGACTTCGTCAACCTCGCGGCCGCGCAGCTGGCCGAGGTGCCGCCCGCCGAGCTGTGCGTGGTCGGTGACGCGGACCAGTCGATCTACGCCTTCCGGGGCGCGACGATCCGCAACATCCTCCAGTTCGAGGAGGACTACCCGAACGCGACCACCATCCTGCTGGAGCAGAACTACCGCTCCACCCAGACCATCCTGAGCGCCGCCAACGCGGTCATCGAGCGGAACGCCGGCCGCCGGGAGAAGAAGCTCTGGACGGCCGGCGAGGACGGCGAGAAGGTCGTCGGCTACGTCGCGGACGACGAGCACGGCGAGGCCCAGTTCATCGCCGACGAGATCGACCGCCTGACGGACGCGGGCCACGCCCGCCCGGGCGACGTGGCGATCTTCTACCGGACCAACGCGCAGTCCCGCGTCTTCGAGGAGGTGTTCATCCGCGTCGGCCTGCCCTACAAGGTGGTCGGCGGGGTGCGCTTCTACGAGCGCAAGGAGGTCCGCGACGTGCTCGCGTACCTGCGGGTGCTCTCCAACCCCGAGGACACCGTGCCGCTGCGCCGGATCCTCAACGTGCCCAAGCGCGGCATCGGCGACCGCGCGGAGGCGATGATCGACGCGCTCTCCGCGCGCGAGCGGATCAGCTTCGCGCAGGCGCTCCGGCGGGTGGACGAGGCGTACGGGATGGCCGCGCGCTCGGCCAACGCGGTGCGCAAGTTCAACGAGATGATGGCCGGACTGCGGCAGATCGTCGAGTCCGGCGCGGGCCCGGCCGCCGTGCTGGAGGCCGTACTGGAGGAGACGGGCTACTTGGCCGAACTCCAGGCCTCCACCGACCCGCAGGACGAGACCCGGGTGGAGAACCTCCAGGAACTCGCGGCCGTCGCCCTCGAGTACGAGAAGGACCCGGGCGAGCGTCCGGACGGCGACGGCGAGGGCACCCCGCCGATCGGCTCGCTGGCGGACTTCCTGGAGCGGGTCGCGCTGGTCGCCGACTCCGATCAGATCCCTGATGACGAGGACGGCTCGGGCGTCATCACGATGATGACCCTGCACACCGCCAAGGGCCTCGAGTTCCCGGTGGTCTTCCTGACCGGCATGGAGGACGGGATCTTCCCGCACATGCGCGCGCTCAACCAGGTCAAGGAGTTGGAGGAGGAGCGCCGCCTCGCGTACGTCGGCCTCACCCGCGCCCGCCAGCGGCTCTACCTGACGCGTTCGGTGCTGCGCAGTGCCTGGGGCCAGCCCTCGTACAACCCGGCCTCGCGGTTCCTGGAGGAGATCCCGGAGACGCTGGTCAACTGGAAGCGGACGGGCGCGGCTGTGGCGCCGCCCTCGCGCAGCCCGCTGTCCGGCGGTTCGTCGGACTCGTACGGCTCCTCCCGGATGTCCGCCTCGCCGAAGTCCGGCTGGGGCAAGTCGGCGCGGAAGGTCACCGAGCGCGAGGTGGTCTCGCTGGCGGTCGGCGACCGGGTGAACCACGACAGCTTCGGGCTCGGCACGGTGGTGGCGGTCTCGGGCGTCGGCGACAAGGCGCAGGCCAAGGTCGACTTCGGGGCGACGGGCGCCAAGCAGCTGCTGCTCAGGTACGCGCCGGTGGAGAAGCTCTGACGGATGGCTGACTTGTCGTCAGCGCGGGTCCAACCCGCGCGCGATGAGCCAGGGGAGCGGGTCGACCGGGCCCGCTCCGCCGGGGTGGACCTCGAAGTGCAGGTGTGGGCCGGTGCTGTTGCCGCTGCTCCCGGAGTACGCGATGACGTCCCCGGCGTGCACCTGCCCTTTGCGCACGCGGTACGAACCCAGGTGGCAGTACCAGGTCTTGGTGCCGTCGGCCGAGGTGACGGCGGCCGAGGTGACGGCGGCCATCCAGCCGTACGCGGAGTTCCACCGCACGCTGACGGTGCCGTCGGTGACGGCGTGCACCGGTGTGCCCATGGGGACGGGGAAGTCGATGCCGGTGTGCCGGGCCCGCCAGCGGTTGCCGACCTCGCCGTAGGTGGCGCTCAGGCCGTGCAGGTCGACGGGGAGTACGAGCGCGGGGCGTACGGGTTCCGGTGGTTTCGGGGCGGTCTGGGGGTCGGTCGGCGTCTCGCTCTGCGGGCTCGGTACCAGGTCGGGTCGGAGCTGGTCACGGGCCGCACGGTCGGCGACTTCGTCGGGGCCCGGTGATTCGGCGGGGGACGCCGGGGACGTGGCGCCCGTCGGAGCCGCCGGGTGGGTGCCCGCCATGGCCGCGGCCGCGAACACGCCGAGAGTGGCCACCGAGGGTAGCGCGACCGTCAGCACGGCCGAACGGAGAGCCACCCGGTTCTGGTCACGACGCCGGGACCTGGGGGTGGGTGCGGGCGTGGGCTTGGTCGTCAAGACGGCCGCCTTCTCGGAAGGGAGAAACCAGCCGAGACTGTAGTGCTTCCGCCTCACCACGGACAAAGCAGGCATCTCACCCGAAAGTCACACGGGCGGTGCGGCAGCCGCCCCTGCTGGACCGCCCGGACGCTGGCCTCGAACCGCGGGCCGGCGTGGCGCTGTGATTTTCCCCTCCTCTTCACCGGTGGAACGGCCAACCGGCCGTGGTGGCGCTAACCTCCCCTCAGGTTGGTTATCGGTGGTTAACTACGCGTGGGTCGACCAGGTCGGCCGGTGTGGTGGACAACGTGGTCCAGGAGGCAGTGATGGGTGTGTCAGGCCCGATCCGTGTGGTGGTCGCCAAGCCGGGGCTGGACGGTCATGACCGTGGCGCCAAGGTGATCGCGCGAGCGCTGCGCGATGCCGGTATGGAGGTCATCTACACCGGCCTGCACCAGACGCCGGAGCAGATCGTCGACACCGCCATCCAGGAGGACGCGGACGGCATCGGCCTCTCCGTCCTCTCCGGCGCCCACATGACCCTCTGCGCCCGAGTGATCGAGCTGCTCAAGGAGCGCGACGCGGCGGACATCAAGGTCTTCTGCGGCGGCATCATCCCGGACGAGGACATCGTCGAGCTGAAGCGGCTCGGCGTCGCGGACATCTTCACCCCGGGCACGCCGACCCGCGACGTGATCGCCTGGGTCGAGGCCAACCTGCGGCCCGCAAGCTAGGCAGCGGCTCAGCCACAGACAGGGGCGCGGGGAACTGCGCGAAACCGGAAGCGACGGCGCCGCACTTCCCGCTTCGCTCAGTCCCCGCGTGCCTGGAGACTGCTCAGCTGAGCTCAGTGAGCATCGCCGCCCGGAAGCGGAGCGTCCCCGCGAGCCGGGTGAAGGTCTCCGCCCAGGCGCTGTCCGGCGTGGACCCGGCCGCCAGTGCCTCCACGGCCGGGGCTGTGTCGGGGGCCAGGGCTCGTTCTGTCATGCCGAGCACGCCGCTGTGGCTCCACGGGTACGCGCCGGACCGGGCGGCCCGGTCCAGTGCGGCCACCACCGCCGTACTCAGTGGCGGGGTCCACGGGGTGGCGCAGGCGCCGAGTGACTGGAAGGCCTCGCCGAGCCCGTGCACCTCGATGTAGGACGCCGTCCAGGCCGCCCGCTCGGCCGGGGGCAGGACGGAGAGCAGCTTGGCGGGTGCGCCCGCCGTGCGGTCCGGTCGGCCGGGGCGGGGGGCCGGGCCGAGCAGTGCGCGGGCCCAGCCGACGTCGTTCTGCCGGACGGCGGCCCGGGCCCAGCCCTCGCGCAGGTCGTCGCCCCAGCCCGCCCCGCCGTTCGCCTCCTCGTTCGAACCGGCGGGCTCGTCGTCGCGGACCGGGAGCAGCAGCAGCTGTTCCGGCGTGAGCCCGGTGTCGGCCGTCCAGAGGCCCAGGGGTGCGGCGGCGATGATCTCGCCGAACCACCAGGCCCGTTCGCCCCGGCCGGTCGGCGACTTGGGGGGTATGCCGTCGCGCTGCATCGCCGTGTCGCACCCGGTGGGCGGGCTGACGATCAGCCGGCCGCTGTCGAGGCGTACGGCGGCGCGGGCGCGCTCCGCCATCCGGGTGGCGAGGGCCGACTCCGGGAGGGTGGAGAGCAGCTCGGCGGCCGTGGCCCGGACGTTCTTGCTGCGGTCGGTGAGCGCCGCCTCCAGGAACGGTTCGTCGACGGGGGAGAGGCCGTCCTGCAGGCTGTCCAGGAAGAGCAGCCTGTCCTCGGCGCGCTCCGCCGCCCAGGTGGAGCGCAGCAGCTCGAGCGCGGCGGCCGGGTCGGCTCGGCGGAGCCGGGTGAGATGGGTGACCCGCTCGGCGAACAGGCCCTCGTGCCAGAGCCGGTCGGTCGGTTCAGGGGTGGCCGTCTGTGCCACCGTACGGCTGACGAAGCGCCAGTCCGGGTTCCGCGCCGCCAGCCAGTGACCCAGCGGGCCGGCCAGCGACACCACGTCGCCGCGCAGCTCGCTGCGGGCGCGGGCGGCGTCCAGCAGCGGCGGGACGAGGTCGGCGGGCAGCCGGTAGCCGCGCAGCCGGGCGGTGGCGAGCCACTGCGGGAGCAACTCGCCGAGGTTAGCCGCCGCCCCGGCGCCGCCGCGCCCGCCGACCAGGGCGGTGAGCCGCCGGGCGGCTGCCTCCGGCAGCTCGGGCCGGTCGTCAGGCCCGGCGGGCGCGGGGATCTCGACCGCCTCGGCGGCCGGCGCCCCGGCCCGGCGCCGGACGGTCTCCAGCGCGGCCAGCTCCAGCAGGGCGGTCGCCGGGTCGGTGCGGTCGACAGCCCCGGCGCTGGCGACCAGCGCCGGTGTGCCGCCGGGGGGCGGCAGCGGCCGCCGGTCGGTGCCGAGCAGGGCGGTGGTCCGCAGCTCCTCCCAGGTGTCGGTGGTCGGCGCGGACGGTGTGCTCACTGCTCGGCTCCTTCGTCAGTGGTGGGGGTCACCGCGGTGCGGTTCACTGCGCCACCCCCGTCGGGCGGCCGTCCGGGCTCCAGGCGGTGACAGGGGCGAAGCCCGCGTGCCCGTACTCGCCGAAGAGCGTCACCGGGTGGCCCGCCGAGACGGCGGCGAGCCGCCACAGGGCGGCCTCGGGGACGCTGCCGCGCCGGACGGGGAGACTGTGCCGGCCGTCCGTCAGCCGCCAGCCGTCCGGCCCGAGGACGGGTACCACCCCGGTCAGCACCGTCGGCCAGGACTCCAGCCAGGGGTCGTCCGCGAGCGCCGCGCCGTACCCGGCGACCGCCTCCTCGGGGGTGAGCCCGGCGGGAGCCTCCCCGGCGCCCGGCTCCGGCGCGCCGTACCGGGTGCCGAGGACGGCGCGGAGCGGGCGGGCGCCCGGATGGAAGGCCAGCTCGGCCTCCAGCAGGCGGCCGGTGGGCAGCGCCAGGTCCGGCGCCTGCCCGGGACGGCCGAAGGCGAGCAGCAGCGCCGGGCGGCCGGTCTTGGCGCCGCGCAGCCAGATTCGACGGGTCGTCAGCCCGCCGTCGGCGCCATCGGGCGCGACGGTACGGCTGCCCAGCACCAGCCAGCGGTCCCGTACCGTCGGACCGGCCAGCAGCTCGGCGGTCTCGGTGGTGAAGCCGACCCTGGCCCGGACCGTCGCCGCGAGCGGCTCGGGCAGCTCGCCGATCCGGCCGTACGCGCCGGCCAGCAGGTGCAGCAGGGCGTACTCGGTGAGCTGATCGTCCTGCGGCATGGTGTCCAACTCCCTTACGCGTGCGGCGAGCCCGGGTGCCTGGGCGTCGACCATCCGGGCCGCGACCTCGTCCCAGCCGCCGGCCACGGACGCCTGGTCGGCCAGGCCGTGCCGTACCCGGTCGGCGAGCCGGAGCCGCAGCTCCAGCGCTCCCGCCGCGACCCTGGCGGACCGTCGCTCCGCCCGGCGCTTCGCTGCGGCCGGGTCGGCGGTGACCCCCTCGGCCTTCGCCGTCCGGCGCCCCTCGCTCTGCCGGCGGCCCTTCAGCCAGTCGGCGGCCCACCCGGGCGGCTCGGCGCCGTCGGCCACCGCCTCCGGGCCGCCGCTCCACAGCAGGAGCAGGCCCAGCGCGTGCTTGCACGGGAACTTCCGGCTGGGGCAGCTGCACTTGTACGCAGGTGTCGCCAGCTCGACGACCGTCCGGTACGGGGTGCTCCCGCTGCCCTTGCACAGCCCCCACAGCGCGCCCTGCCCGCAGCCCGTACCGGACCAGGGTGCGGGCGCGGACAGCTTGCCCGCCGCCTTGGCCGACGCCTGGTCGGGCGCGAGGGACAGGACGTGTTCGGTGCTCCAGCGTTCCTCCATGCCGACGACGCTAGGCGCGGGCACTGACAGGTGAGCCAGTTGTACGACAGGGGCGCGAGGCACTGTACGAAGGCGGTAGGGCGCAGGTCGTTGCCTACCGATTTCGCGCAGTTCCCCGTGCCCCTGTTGTGGTTGCTGACGAGTGGTCATCCAGGGCGACCGGATTGTCAGTGGGGTGCGGCATGGTTGTTCGAGCAGGCCGGGAACGGGCCTGTTTCCGCTGGTACGACGTCTGCGCCGACGCTCCCACGCCCCCTCAACCGCCTGTGGCCCTGCGACAGCTGTGCCCGGTGGCCGACCCGAAGGAGCCCCCGATGACCACCCTTACGAGTGAACTTGCGAGCGAAGCTCCGCGTGAGGTTCTCCGCGAGCACGCCGAGGACGCCTTCGCCGCCGAGCTGGCCGCCCTCGCGGCTCAGGACGACCGGCCGCGCCCCGAGCGCTGGCTGCTCTCGCCGTGGGCCGTGGCGACGTACCTGCTGGGCGGCGAGCTGCCCGACGGGACGGTGATCACGCCCAAGTACATCGGCCCGCGCCGGATCGTCGAGGTCGCCGTCACCACGCTGGCCACCGACCGCGCGCTGCTGCTGCTCGGCGTGCCCGGCACCGCGAAGACCTGGGTGTCCGAGCACCTCGCGGCCGCGATCAGCGGCGACTCCACGCTGCTCGTCCAGGGCACCGCCGGCACGCCGGAGGAGGCCGTCCGGTACGGGTGGAACTACGCCCAGCTGCTCGCCCACGGCCCGAGCCGGGACGCGCTGGTGCCCTCGCCGGTGATGCGGGCGATGGCCGACGGCAAGATCGCCCGGGTCGAGGAGCTGACCCGCATCCCGGCCGACGTCCAGGACGGCCTGATCACCATCCTCTCCGAGAAGACCCTGCCGATCCCCGAACTCGGCGACGAGACCCAGGCCGTGCGCGGCTTCAACCTGATAGCCACCGCCAACGACCGCGACCGGGGCGTCAACGAGCTCTCCAGTGCGCTGCGCCGACGCTTCAACACTGTCGTGCTGCCGCTGCCGGGCTCGCTGGACGACGAGGTCGACATCGTCACCCGCCGGGTCAACCAACTCGGCCGCTCCCTCGACCTGCCCGAACTCCCGGGCGGCGCCGAGGAGATCCGCCGCGTCGTCACGGTCTTCCGTGAGCTGCGCGACGGCATCACCACGGACGGCCGGACGAAGGTCAAGACCCCCAGCGGGACGCTGTCGACCGCCGAGGCCATCTCCGTGGTCACCAACGGCCTCGCGCTGGCCACCCACTTCGGCGACGGCGTGCTGCGCGCGGGGGACGTCACCACCGGCATCGCCGGGGCCGTCCTCCGTGACCCGGTCGCCGACCAGCTGGTCTGGCGCGAGTACGTCGAGGGGGTGCTCCGCGAGCGGGACGGTTGGAAGGACTTCTACCGCGCCGCCCGCGAGAACTCCCGCTGAGACAGGCATAGTTGAGAAGGGAGAGTTGCCATGGGCGCAGAGGTGACCCTGCTGGGCGTCCGGCACCACGGGCCCGGTTCGGCCCGTGCGGTGGGCGCCGCGCTGGCGCAGCTCCAGCCGGACGTGGTGCTGATCGAGGGCCCGCCGGAGGCCGACGGGATCGTCGCACTGGCCGGGGAGAAGGACATGGCGCCGCCCGTCGCCCTGCTCGCCCACGTCGTGGACGACCCGGCGAAGGCCGCGTTCTGGCCGTTCGCCGCCTTCTCGCCGGAGTGGGTGGCGATCCGGTACGCGGTCGAGCGCGAACTCCCCGTCCGCTTCATCGACCTGCCCGCGTCCCAGTCCCTGGTGGCCGTCCAGGAGCCTGACAGCGGGGCTCCGAAGGACCCGATCGGCGCGCTCGCCGAGGCGGCCGGGCACGACGACGCCGAACGCTGGTGGGAGGACGTGGTCGAGCACCGCACCCCTGACACCGAAGCCGGCGCCGACGCCCTCGCGCCGTTCGCGGCCGTCGCCGAGGCGATGACGGCACTGCGCGAACTGGACGGCAACAACCGCCGGGACGAACTGCGCGAGGCGTACATGCGCCAGCAGGTCCGGGCCGCCCGCCGGGCCGGGCACGCGCGGATCGCCGTGGTCTGCGGCGCCTGGCACGTCCCGGCGTTGGCGAGCATGCCGACGGTCGCGCACGACCGGGCGCTGCTGGCGGAGCTGCCCAAGAAGGTGCGGACGGAGATCACCTGGGTGCCGTGGACGCACCGCAGGCTCTCCCAGCACACCGGCTACGGCGCCGGCATCGACTCGCCCGGCTGGTACCACCACCTGTTCACCAGCACCGACGACGAGCCGCTGGCCCGCTGGCTGACGAAGGCCGCCGCGCTGCTCCGTGCCGAGGACCACCCGGTCTCGTCCGCGCACGTCATCGAGGCCGTCCGGCTGGCCCGCACGCTCGGCGTCATGCGCGGGCGCCCGCTCGCCGGGCTGACGGAGACGCTGGACGCCGTCCGGTCCGTGATGTGCGACGGCTCCGACGTCGCACTCGCCCTCGTGCACGACCGGCTGGTGGTCGGCGACGCCCTCGGCGAGGTCCCCGAGTCGGCCCCGGCCGTGCCGTTGCAACGCGATATCGTCCGGCTCCAGCGCAGCCTGCGCCTCAAGCCGGAGGCAGCCGAGCGCGAGCTCGCTCTCGACCTCCGCAAGGAGCTGGACACCTCCCGCTCCCTCCTGCTGCACCGCCTCCGGCTGCTCGGCATCGCGTGGGGCACGCCGAGCCGGTCCGCCGTCAACTCCACCGGTACGTTCCGGGAGAGCTGGCGCCTGCGCTGGGACCCGGAGTTCGCCGTCCGGATCGTCGAGGCCGCCCAGTGGGGCAGCACGGTCGAGGACGCGGCCACCGGCAAGGCCGTCGAGACGGCCCTCGCCACCCGCGAGCTGTCCGAACTCACCGGCCTCGCCGAGCGCTGCCTGCTCGCCGGGCTGCCCGCCGCCCTGCCGCCCGTGATGCGGGTGCTGGCCGACCGCGCGGCCCTGGACACCGACGTCGCCCAGCTGGCCCGCGCGCTCCCGGCCCTGGTCCGGGCACTGCGCTACGGCGACGTACGCGGCACCGACGGCTCCGCGCTGGACGGCGTGGCGCGCGGGCTGGCCGAGCGGATCTGCGTCGGGCTGCCACCCGCCTGCACCGGGCTGGACGCCGACGGTGCCACCGCGATGCGGGCGCACGTGGACGGCGTGCACGCTGCGATCACCCTGTTGGAACAGGGCACGCCGTCGGAGCAGGGCACGGAGGCCGCGGACCCGCTGGCCGACCGCTGGGCGGCGACGCTGCAGTCGCTCGCCCGGCGCGAGCCCTCGGCCGGTCCGGCCACCGGTGTCCCCGGCCTGCTGCGCGGCCGGGCCGTCCGCCTGCTGCTGGACGACGGGCGCCTCGACTCCGAGGAGGCGGGCCGCCGGCTGGGCCTGGTCCTCTCGATGGCCAGCGCCCCGGCGGACGCGGCGGGCTGGGTGGAGGGCTTCCTGGCCGGTGGCGGCGCCCTGCTGCTGCACGACCCCCGCCTGCTCGGCCTGCTGGACGAGTGGCTCACCGGCGTGCCGGGGGAGGTGTTCACCGACGTACTGCCGCTGCTGCGGCGGACGTTCTCCGGCCTGGAGGCGGGCGTCCGGCGCACGGTCGGCGAGCGCGTCGCCGCCGGTCCGCTCGGGGCGGCCGCCGTACCCACGGCGCCGGCCACCGCGCTCGACCAGGTACGGGCAGACGCCGTCCTGCCGACCCTCACGCTGCTGCTCGGCCTCCCGGCAGCCGGGTCCGCCCGAATCCACCGTCAGCCCGACCGAAGGAGCGCCTCGTGACCACCCCTCAGTTGGAGACCGACCGGCTGCGCCGCTGGCGGCTCGTGCTCGGCGGCGAGGTGGACGGCACCGGGTGCGGGCTCACCGGCCGCGACGCCGCGATGGACGGCGCCCTCGCCGCCCTCTACCGGGGCGCTGGCGAGACGGGCCGGGCCGGAGGCCCGCGCAGCGCCGGTCTGGGCGGCTCGGCGCCGCAGGTGGCCCGCTGGCTCGGCGACATCCGGGAGTACTTCCCGACCTCCGTGGTCCGGCTGATGCAGCAGGACGCCATCTCCCGCCTCGGGCTGGACCGGCTGCTGCTCGAACCCGAGATGCTGGAGGCCGTCGAGGCGGACGTGCACCTGGTCGGCACGCTGCTCTCGCTCAAGCACGCGCTGCCCGAGACCACCCGCGAGACGGCCCGCGCGGTGGTCGGCAAGGTGGTCGCCGAGCTGGAGCGCCGCCTCGCCGACCGCACCCGGGCCACCATTGGCGGCGCGCTCGACCGCAGCGCCAGGGTCGACCGGCCGCGCCACCGCGACATCGACTGGGACCGCACCATCCGGGCCAACCTGAAGAACTACCTGCCCGAGGCCGGGCCGGACGGGCAGGGTACGGTCGTCCCCGAACGCCTGATCGGCTACGCCCGGGCCCAGAACGCGGTGAAGAAGGACGTCATCCTCTGCATCGACCAGTCCGGCTCGATGGCGCCCTCCGTCGTCCATTCGGCGGTGTTCGGCGCGGTACTCGCCTCGATGAAGGCGCTGGACACCCGGCTGGTGGTCTTCGACACCTCCGTGGTCGACCTCACCGAGCAGCTGACCGACCCGGTTGACGTCCTGTTCGCCACCCAGCTCGGCGGCGGTACGGACATCAACCGGGCGCTCGCCTACTGCCAGTCGAAGATCACCCGGCCGGCCGAGACCGTCGTGGTGCTGATCAGCGACCTCTACGAGGGCGGCATCCGCGACGAGATGCTCAAACGGGTGGCGGCGATGAAGGCGGCGGGTGTGCAGTTCATCGCCCTGCTCGCGCTCTCCGACGAGGGCGCCCCGGCCTACGACCACGCCCACGCGGCGGCGCTGGCCGCGCTCGGCGCGCCCGCCTTCGCCTGTACCCCGGACGCCTTCCCGGACATCATGGCCGCCGCGATCGAGAAGCGTCCTCTCCCGGTACCTGACGCAATCGGCTAGCCAGAGACAGGGGCGCGAGGAACTGCGCGAAATCGGAAGTGACGGCGCTGCACCTACCGCCTCGCGCAGTGCCCCGCGCCCCTGTCTCTGGCTGATCGGGTGCCTGAGTGCTTCACCCGTCCGTGCGAATGCACAGGGCGTGCGACACGCTCGGCCGCGCCCGTTGTGACGGTTCTCACCAAAGCGGACCGGGCTCCGGGCGAAACAGTCCCGCCGGGCGGGGATAACCTGCCAGACGGACGTGACGCGCGTGTTGATTGACGTGTGCGCCCGTGGCTGTGTGGGCCGCAAGGCTACAAACTCTGCGTACCTGCACCGCCTCGACGACCCGCAGCGAAGATCCTGCCGTGGCACGCTCGTAGAGACACAATCCGCGACCACGAACAAGGACGAACACACGTGGACCTGTTCGAGTACCAGGCGAGGGACCTCTTCGCCAAGCACGGCGTGCCCGTGCTTGACGGCGATGTCATCGAAACCCCTGAAGCCGCTCGCGCCATCGCCGAGCGCTTCGGCGGACGCGCCGTCGTCAAGGCTCAGGTGAAGGTCGGTGGCCGAGGCAAGGCCGGTGGCGTCAAGCTCGCCGCCGACCCGGCCGACGCTGTCGCCAAGGCCGAGGCGATCCTCGGTATGGACATCAAGGGCCACACCGTTCACAAGGTGATGCTGGCCCAGACCGCGGACATCAAGGACGAGTACTACGTCTCGTTCCTGCTGGACCGCACCAACCGCACCTTCCTGGCGATGGCCAGCGTCGAGGGCGGCGTGGAGATCGAGGTCGTCGCCGAGGAGAACCCCGACGCGCTCGCCAAGATCCCGGTCGACGCCAACGAGGGCTGCACCCCGGAGAAGGCCGCCGAGATCGTCGCGGCCGCGAAGTTCCCGGCCGAGATCGCCGACCAGGTGGCCGACGTTCTGCAGAAGCTGTGGAAGGTCTTCATCGCCGAGGACGCGCTCCTCGTCGAGGTCAACCCGCTGATCAAGTCCGGCGACGGCAAGATCATCGCGCTCGACGGCAAGGTCTCGCTGGACGAGAACGCCGAGTTCCGTCAGCCCCACCACGAGGAGCTCGAGGACAAGGCCGCGGCCAACCCCCTCGAGGCGGCGGCGAAGGCCAAGGGCCTGAACTACGTCAAGCTCGACGGTGAGGTCGGCATCATCGGCAACGGCGCGGGTCTCGTCATGAGCACCCTCGACGTGGTCGCGTACGCCGGTGAGGCGCACGGCAACGTGAAGCCCGCCAACTTCCTCGACATCGGCGGCGGCGCGTCCGCCGAGGTGATGGCGAACGGCCTGGAGATCATTCTGGGCGACCCCGACGTCAAGTCGGTCTTCGTCAACGTCTTCGGTGGCATCACCGCTTGTGACGCGGTCGCCAACGGCATCGTGCAGGCGCTCGCGCTGCTCGAGGAGAAGGGCGAGGCCGTCACCAAGCCCCTCGTCGTCCGCCTCGACGGCAACAACGCCGAGCTGGGTCGCAAGATCCTGACCGACGCCAACCACCCGCTCGTCGAGCAGGTGGACACCATGGACGGCGCCGCTGAGCGCGCCGCCGAGCTGGCCAACGCCAAGTAAGGAAGGGACTAAACCATGGCTATCTTCCTTACCAAGGACAGCAAGGTCATCGTCCAGGGCATGACCGGCTCCGAGGGTATGAAGCACACCCGCCGGATGCTCGCCTCGGGCACCCAGATCGTCGGCGGCGTGAACCCGCGCAAGGCCGGCACCACGGTTGACGTCGACGGCACCGACGTCGCCGTCTTCGGCTCCGTCGCCGAGGCCATGAAGGAGACCGGTGCCGATGTCACCGTCATCTTCGTGCCGCCGAAGTTCACCAAGGACGCCGTCGTCGAGGCGATCGACGCGGAGATCGGCCTCGCGGTCGTCATCACCGAGGGTGTCCCGGTCCACGACTCGGCCGCCTTCTGGGCGTACGCCGGTTCCAAGGGCAGCAAGACCCGGATCATCGGCCCGAACTGCCCCGGCCTGATCTCCCCCGGACAGTCCAACGCGGGCATCATCCCGGCGGACATCACCACCACGGGCCCGATCGGTCTGGTGTCCAAGTCCGGCACCCTGACCTACCAGCTCATGTACGAGCTGCGTGACCTCGGCTTCTCCTCGGCCGTGGGCATCGGCGGCGACCCGGTCATCGGCACCACGCACATCGACGCCCTCGCGGCGTTCGAGGCGGACCCGGAGACCAAGATCATCGTCATGATCGGCGAGATCGGCGGCGACGCCGAGGAGCGTGCGGCGGCCTACATCGCCGAGCACGTCACCAAGCCGGTCGTCGGCTACGTCGCGGGCTTCACCGCCCCCGAGGGCAAGACCATGGGCCACGCCGGCGCCATCGTCTCCGGCTCCTCGGGCACCGCGCAGGCGAAGAAGGAGGCCCTCGAGGCCGCCGGTGTCAAGGTCGGCAAGACGCCGTCCGAGACCGCCCGCCTGGCCCGCGTGCTCTTCGAGGCCCTCTAAGCCTTGTAGCTCCTCAGCCGGTCAGCAGCGCCACTTCCCTCCGGGGAGGTGGCGCTGCCGCGTTCCCGCAGGTACTCGCTCAGCCACAACAGGGGCGCGGGCCCTCGCTTGATCAACTGCGTGCGCGAAACCGGAAGGCGACGGTCTGCACTCTTCCGACTCTGCTCAGCTCCCCGCGCCCCCGTCCAGGCTTACGGGTGGCACCAGGCGCTCCGCACCCCCGGCAAGCCCCCCGGCGCAGCCGGGCCCGCGCTGCCGGTGGTGGCCGTGGAGCAGAGCGGTGGCAGGGCGGGTGCGGGGTGGAAGTAGTCCGCCGGGCCGTTGCCCGCCAGCGTGCCGACGATGGCCGCGCCCGTCGCCAACGTCAGCAGCCCGGCCGCGCCGGTGACCAGCCCGGCGCGCAGCCGTCCGGTGACCCGGAGCAGGACCGGTACGGGCCGCCGGGGCGCCGGGCAGCCGCGTACCGCCGCCCGGTGCAGCAGCTCGCTGAGCCGGGCGCCGAAGCCGGGCGCCTGCGGGTCGGGGCCCACCAGGTCCGGTACCGAACGGGCCAGTGCCGCCCGGGCCGCCCGTACCCGGCCCTCGGCCGCCGCCGTACCCGACTCCACCTCCACCGCCACCTCGGCGGCCGGCAGGCCGAGCGCGTCGTGCAGCACCAGCGCCCGCCGCTGCGGTCGGGGCAGCCGCCGGAGCGCCCTGAGCAGCGCCCGGTCGCGGCGGGTCAGCCCGCCGTGGTCGGGCTCCGTCACCGGACGGACCCTGATCCGACGGCGCGGCAGCCGCAGCAGGTGGGCCCGCCGGGGGCCGCCCCGGCGCCACGGCGACAGGGCCGCCTCGAAGGCGTACGCCCGGACCCACGCCTCCGGGTCGGCCAGCGCGGACACCTCGCGCCGGCGTCGCGAGGCGGCGGCGAGCGCACGGCGCACGCAGTGCACGGCCCGCCGGCGGCGGGCGGTGAGCAGGAAGGTCTGCTGCACGAGACGGGTGTACGCGGTGGAGCACAGCTCGCCGAACACGTCTGCGCGTACCAGCGCAGGC
Source organism: Kitasatospora sp. MAP5-34 (assembly GCF_029894335.1). Classification (GTDB taxonomy): domain Bacteria; phylum Actinomycetota; class Actinomycetes; order Streptomycetales; family Streptomycetaceae; genus Kitasatospora. Next base: position 96,106 of record NZ_JARXZC010000021.1, read on the forward strand.
GGAGCCGGGGGAGCCGGGCTGAGCAGGCCCGAGACCGCGACGGCGTCCGCGCGGGTCCGTACGCCGAGTTTCCGCATCGCCCGGTGCAGCTGGGCGCGGGCCGTCCCGGGGGTGAGGCCGAGGGCCCGGGCGGTCGTGTCGATGGACTCGCCCGCCGCGAGGCGGGTCAGCAGCTGGGCCTCACGGGGTGTCAGCAGCCGGAGAAGCCCGCGCAGTCGACGGTCGGCGAGGCGCGCGTCCGACGGTTGCGAACAGGCGGACTGTGGATGGGTGGGCGCCGTTGTGGGTGTGGTCACCAGGTCACCCGTTCGCTGTAGTGGGACAGCAGTAGGCACATAAACGAATAATCCGGGACACGGCGGAAATTCGCCTCTTCACGGGGCACAACGGGTGATCTTGGGAGCATGAGGCCCATGACGCAGCTGATGGGCCGTCCGACTCTGGGCCTGCCGGGCGAGCTGGGTGCTCGTTCGGTTCTCGCCGATGTGCTGACCGGTGTCCGGGCGGCGCTGCTCACCCTCGCGCTGATCGCCGTGCCGGTGCTCGGGCTCTGGGTGCTCACCCCGTACGCCGACGACACGGCCGCCGGGGCCGGACGCCTCGCCTGCGCGCTCTGGCTGCTCGGGCACGGCGGGCCGCTCGTCCGGGGGGAGTCGGCCGCCCCGGTGACGGTGACCCCGCTGCTGCCGATGGCGTTCACCGCAGCCCTGCTGTTCCGTACCGGCGCCCGCCTCGGACAGCGTGACCGCACCACCTGGCGCGCCGCGCTGAGCGTGGGCGCCGGCTATCTGGCCGTCGTGGCGCTGGCCGTCGCCGACTGCGGCGCCGACGGAGTGCTGCGGGCCCGGCCGGTGCTCGACCTGCTGGCGGTGGCCGGGCTGGTGGCGGCTGCGCTCGGCGCGGGCTTCCGGTCGGTGGCCGGAGCGTGGAGCCCGCCGCTGCCGGGGTGGGTCGGGCGGGTGCCGGGGTGGGCCCGGCCGGTGGACGGCGGCCGGGTGGTCCGGCGGGCCGCCGGTGCGGGCGCGGCGGGCCTGGTGGCGGCGGGTGGGCTGCTGCTGACGGTCGCCGTGCTGGTGGGCGCGGGGGCGGCCGGGCGGTCCGTCCAGGGCTTGGGCGGCGGGGTGGCGGGCTTCGCCGGGCTGCTGCTCGCCTGCTCGCTGCTGCTGCCCAACGCGGTGCTCTGGGCGGCGGCGTACGCGCTCGGTACGGGCTTCGAGGTGGGCACGGGCACGGTGGTGGCACCGGGCGGGGTGCGGCTCGGCGCGCTGCCGGACTTCCCGCTGTTCGCGCTGCTGCCCGGGCCCGGCGGGCCCGGCTGGCAGCTGGCGGCCTGCGGGCTGCCGCTGCTGGCGGGCCTGGTGCCCGCCGTCCTGCTCGGCCGGGCGGCGGGCGGGCGTGGCGAGCGGAGCGGCCCGCCCTGGCACCCGGCGGCCACCGTGTTCGCCGCGCTCGGGGCCGCGCTGCTGGCGGGCGCGGGAGCCGCGCTCTGCGCCTGGCTGGCCGGCGGCGCGCTGGCCGCCGGCCGGATGTCCGGACTCGGGCCGGTGCCCTGGCAGGCGGGACTCGCCGTGGCCGCCTGGCTGGCTGCGGTGACCGTACCGGGAGCGACCCTGGTCCGGTGGTGGCTCGCCCGGGCCGGCGCCCCGTCCTGGTGGAGCCGGCTCACCACCCGGGCCGTCCGCCGCACGGCCGGTGCCCGGGTGGCACTCCACCGCCTGCTGACCTGGGCCGCCGACCTGCCGTCGCCACTCGCGTGGTGGCGTGGCCGGACCTAGCCCGATCGGCTACTGCCCCGCGCTGCTGTACAGGTCGACCAGGAACTTCGGGCCGAGGTGGCTGCAGCCCTGCTGGGCCTCCGCCGTGGGGGCGTCGTTCACGCAGCTCACGTAGTCGCCGTAGTAGGCGTTCATCCCGAGGAAGCCCAGTACGAAGAAGACCGCCACGGCGCCGGTGACCAGCCCGCCGATGGCGGCCGGGGTCTGCGGGCGGACGTTCGGCGCGGGCGTGGCGCCGTCCTCCGTCGTACGGGGTGCCCGCAGGGCACTGACGCCCCAGTACAGGGCGAGCGCGCCGAGCAGCAGCGCGACGTACGGGATGCCGGTGACCACGCAGAACAGGCCGGCCATGCCCGCGCTCAGGGCATACCGGGCGCGGCGCTGGACGGGGTCGTTCGGGTCGAACTTGGGCTGCGGGGCGGGCTGTTGCGGGCCGGACCAGCCGCCGCCCTGGTGGCCGGGGCTCCAGGGCGGCGGCACCTGGGGGCGCTCGTCGTCGGCGGGGCCGTCGGCCGGGGGTTGCTGCGGGAGGCGCGGCTGCCAGGGCTGGTCGGGGGCATCCGCAGGCGGCGGCGCGAAGGGGTTGCGCTCACCGGTGTTGTCGCCGCTGCTCATCGGTCTGCCGTTCCTTCTCTGTCGCTCTGTCGACGCGGGTCGGTCGCGGATCGGTACGGCTCGCGCCGCCTCGCCGGGGCCCGCCCTCCGGCGTCCCGCGGGTCAATGATCCCGCAGGTCCGTCCGGGCTCCGCGCCGCCCTGCCCGTCCGGGGGCGGGCCCCTGCTTTCGGGGGCCGGGGAGATCCGTATCTCAACTACGCGCGTAGCGCCCCAAGACGGGTACGGGACGTCTCCGACCAGCCGTTATCGTGGTCATGGTCAGCAGCTCATCACGGTTCCAGGGGCCCGCAGCGCAGCGCAAGCCCCTGCGTGTCCCACCCGCCAGACCTGCCGCCGCCCCGTAGTGGCCCCACCGACGGTGGACGTACCAGCGGGCGCGCAAACAACATACGGAGAATCCGAGCAGTGGCAGCCGCCCCCGCCCAAGCCTTTCCGCCCCGTACGCCAGGCCCGGCCAGACTCATGGTCCTGGTCTCCGGCTCCGGCACCAACCTGCAGGCCCTGATCGACGCCACCGCCGACCCCGCCTACGGTGCCGTGATCGTCGCCGTCGGCGCCGACCGGGACGGTATCGCCGGTCTGGAGCGGGCCGAGCGGGCGGGCCTGCCGAGCTTCGTCCACCGGGTGAAGGACTTCCCCGACCGCGCCGACTGGGACCGCGCGCTCACCGGGGCGGTCCAGGGGTACGAACCCGACCTGGTGGTCACCGCCGGTTTCATGAAGATCCTCGGCCCCGAGTTCATCGCCGCCTTCGCCGGCCGGATCGTCAACACCCACCCCGCCCTGCTGCCCGCCTTCCCCGGCGCGCACGGTGTCACCGACGCGCTCGCGTACGGGGTGAAGGTCACCGGCTGCACCGTCCACCTGGTCGACGCCGGAGTGGACACCGGGCCGATCATCGCGCAGGGCGTCGTCGAGGTCACCGACGCCGACCACGCCGATGGCGGCGACGCGCTGCACGAGCGCATCAAGACAGTCGAGCGCCAGTTGCTCGTCGACGTCGTGGGCCGGCTGGCCCGCGAAGGCCACCGAATTGAAGACCGAAAGGTACGGATCCCGGCATGAGCGCCGCCGCCAGCACCACGCCCCCCGTCTCCGAGGACATCCGCCCGATCCGCCGCGCGCTGGTCAGCGTGTACGACAAGACCGGCCTGGAGGAGCTGGCCCAGGGCCTGCACGCCGCCGGGGTCGAGCTGGTCTCGACCGGCTCCACGGCCGGCCGGATCGCCGCCGCCGGCGTCCCGGTGACCGAGGTCTCCGAGCTCACCGGCTTCCCGGAGTGCCTGGACGGGCGCGTGAAGACGCTGCACCCCCGCGTGCACGCCGGTGTCCTCGCCGACCTGCGCCTCGAGTCGCACCGCGCGCAGCTGGCCGAGCTGGGCATCGAGCCCTTCGACCTGGTCGTGGTGAACCTCTACCCGTTCAAGGCCACCGTCGCCTCCGGCGCCACGCCGGACGAGTGCGTCGAGCAGATCGACATCGGCGGCCCGTCGATGGTCCGCGCCGCCGCCAAGAACCACCCCTCGGTCGCCGTCGTGGTCGACCCGGCCCGCTACGCGGACGTGCTGGACGCGGTCAAGGAGGGCGGCTTCGACCTGCTGACCCGTAAGCGCCTGGCCGGTGCCGCCTTCGCGCACACCGCCGCGTACGACGTCGCCGTGGCGTCCTGGTTCGAGGCCTCGGGCTACACCGAGACCGAGGAGGCCTTCCCGGCCTTCATCGGCGCCACGTACGAGCGGCAGAACGTGCTCCGCTACGGCGAGAACCCGCACCAGAGCGCGGCACTCTACTCCGACGGCAGCGGCGGCCTCGCGGGCGCCGAGCAGCTGCACGGCAAGGAGATGTCGTACAACAACTACGTCGACACCGACGCCGCCCGCCGCGCCGCCTACGACCACGCCGAGCCGGCCGTCGCGATCATCAAGCACGCCAACCCGTGCGGCATCGCCACCGGCGCGGACGTCGTGGAGGCGCACGCCAAGGCGCACGCCTGCGACCCGCTCTCCGCCTACGGCGGCGTGATCGCGGTCAACCGCCCGGTCACCGTCGCGCTGGCCGAGCAGATCGCCCCGATCTTCACCGAGGTCGTCGTCGCCCCGGCGTACGAGGACGGCGCCGTCGAGGTGCTGGCCCGGAAGAAGAACCTCCGGGTGCTGCGCGCCCCCGACGCCCCGTGCAACCGCCGGGAGGCCCGCCCGGTCTCCGGCGGTGTGCTGCTGCAGGAGACGGACCGGATCCACGCCGAGGGCGACGACCCGGGGACCTGGACGCTGGCCACCGGTGACGTCCTGTCGGACGCCGAGCTGGCCGAGCTGGCCTTCGCCTGGCGGGCCTGCCGGGCCGTCAAGTCGAACGCGATCCTGCTGGCCAAGGGCGGTGCCTCGGTCGGCGTCGGCATGGGCCAGGTGAACCGGGTCGACTCGGCGAAGCTCGCGGTCGAGCGGGCCGGCGAGCGGGCCCAGGGCTCGTACGCGGCGTCCGACGCGTTCTTCCCGTTCGCGGACGGTCTGCAGATCCTGCTCGACGGCGGCGTCAAGGCCGTGGTCCAGCCCGGCGGTTCGATCCGCGACGAAGAGGTGATCGCGGCTGCTGCCAAGGCCGGGGTGACGATGTACTTCACCGGGACGCGGCACTTCTTCCACTGATCCGGTAGCGGGCCTGGTAGCACCGAGGGCCCGCACCCCGTCCGGAAGGACGGCGTGCGGGCCCTCGGCGTCACGGCCGGTCAGATCACTGGGACTTGACGACCACGGAGCTGACGATCTTGTCCGCGAAGGTCTGCTTCTTGGCGTCCCAGAGCGGCCACAGGAAGCCGAGGCAGCAGACGAACTCGTCCAGGATGTGGCAGAGCCGGCGCACGAACGCCATGCCGAAGCCGAGCGGCTGGCCGTCGGACTCCCGCAGCACGCGGATGTTGACCAGCTTCTTGCCGGGGGTCTGCCCGGTGGTGCCCTCCTGGTAGAGCAGGAAGAGGCCGCCGATGAGGCCGAGCAGCCAGGCGACGCCCATGACGGCCAGGCCGGCGCCGGATATGCCACCGCCGGTGCAGGTGCTCTGGAAGGTGTTCGGGTCGGTCACACAGGTGGGCGTGCTGCCACCGATGCCGAGAGCGATGCCGTACAGGATGCTGACCGGCACACCGACGATCAGACCGTCGATGAGGAAGGCGGCGACGCGCGAACCCCAGCCGGCGTAGAACTGCTGGACCTGCGCGGCGTTGCCGTACGGGCCGGGCTGCGGCGGGGCGCCGTAGCCGCCGCCCTGCGGGGCGCCGTAGCCGACCGGGGGCTGCTGCGGGTAGCCGTAGCCCGGGGCGGGCGGCGGGGTCTGCTGCGGGTAGCCGTAGCCGGGCTGCTGCGGCTGCTGGGGCGGCTGCTGGCCGTAGGGGTTGTTCGGGTCGGGCGGGTAGCTCATCGGTGCCTCCGGGCAGGATGGGACAGTACGGGACGGATACAGGAAAATCCTGGGGCGGACGGGCAGTTGAGCGTGCCGACCGGGTGGGAGACTAGCGGACCGGACCGACGGTGGGGCGCCGGTTCTCGAACGGTGGGGTGCGCTGCTCAGAAGGGCAGGAAGCCGTATCGGTGCAACTGCCAGGCCCACGAGAGCGTTAACACGACCCCGAGTACGGTGTTCCGGCGGACGGTCGGCAGCTCCCACCACCACCGCCCGGGCCCGAGCGGGGCGAGCAGCAGACCGAGGCCGGCCACCACCGCCACCGGGTTCGCCGCCAGGGCGGCCCCGAAGTGCCCGTGGCCCGCCTCGATGAAGATCGTGGTGCAGCCGCAGGCCGGGCACGGGATGCCGGTGAACCGCCGCAGCATGCAGAGCGCCCCTGGGTCGTGCGCGTCGTGCAGCCGGGCCACCGCGACGGCGGCCAGCACGCTCGCGCCCACCCGCGCGAACACCCGCAGGACCGCGCCCTGGGTGGTGTCCGCCGAGCGGCGCCAACGGGACGTCAGAACGTTCATCGTGTCGGTACCCATGGCTACTTCGACACCGTGGCGAGGAGGACGACCATGGCGATCGTGATCAGCAGGGCCAGGGTGTTGAGCGCGACCCCGCCGATCGACGCGTTCCGGCCGACGCCGGTGGCCGCCGAGCGGTTCAGTCCGGCGATGCCGACGCCCAGGCCGATCAGGCCGAGGAAGCCGCCGTAGACGCAGGAGAACAGGACGGCGAGGAAGCCGAGCACCACCGAGGCGGTCGCGTACGAGTTCGGCGGCGCGGGATGCGGTTGCTGTGGGTGGCCGTAGCCGTAACCCTGGCCGGGCTGCGGAGGGTACGGCTGCTGCGGGGCCTGCTGGTGCGGTACAGCCATGCCGCCGCCGTACGGATCAGGCGGCTGTGTCTGGTACGGATTGCTCACTGTCTTCCCCCGTGTTTACCCCCGCGCCGGGCCCGACAGCCTGTCATCGGGGGCCGAGCGGCGGCGATTACGCTCGGCATATCGTCATCCGGACCGCCCGGCCGTGTCCAGTTGCGGCGCAGCGGCAGCCGCAACTGTGGCGCAACCGCAACCCGGGGCCGCCTCTGACACGGGCACGACGCCCGATCCAGGAGAATGGGCCCATGACTGCCCAGATTCTCGATGGCAAGGCCACTGCGGCCGCGATCAAATCCGAACTCGCCGTCCGCGTGGCGGCCCTCAAGGAGCGGGGCATCGTCCCCGGTCTCGGCACCGTTCTGGTCGGCGACGACCCGGGCAGCCGTTGGTACGTCAACGGCAAGCACAAGGACTGCGCCGAGGTCGGCATCGCCTCCATCCAGCGCGAGCTGCCCGCCACCGCGACCCAGCAGGAGGTGGAGGACGTCGTCCGCGAGCTCAACGCCGACCCGACCTGCACCGGCTACATCGTCCAGCTGCCGCTGCCCAAGGGCCTGGACGCCAACCCCGTCCTGGAGCTGATGGACCCGGACAAGGACGCCGACGGCCTGCACCCCACCTCGCTCGGCCGCCTGGCGCTCGGCATCCAGGGCCCGCTGCCCTGCACCCCGTACGGCATCATCGAGCTGCTCCGCCGGCACGACGTCAAGATCGACGGCGCCGACGTGGTCGTGGTCGGCCGTGGCGTCACCGTCGGCCGCTCGATCGGCCTGCTGCTCACCCGCCGGTCCGAGAACGCCACCGTCACGCTCTGCCACACCGGCACCCGTGACCTCTCCGCGCACCTGCGGCGGGCCGACATCATCGTGGCCGCCGCAGGCGTCGGCCACCTGGTCAAGCCGGAGGACGTCAAGCCCGGCGCGGCCGTGCTGGACGTCGGCGTCAGCCGGGACGGCGAGGGCAAGATCGTCGGGGACGTCGACCCAGGCGTCGCCGAGGTCGCCGCGTGGATCTCGCCGAACCCCGGCGGGGTCGGCCCGATGACCCGCGCGATGCTGCTCAACAACATCGTCGAGGCGGCCGAGCGCCGCGCCGCCCAGTAGCCCCGATGGCAGCAGTACGCATGACCCGGTCGCGCCGCCGGCCGGTCAGCACCACGGGCACGCTGCCGCCGGAGGGTTCGGCGGCGGCGTTGGGCCGGAGCCACGCCCTGCCGGTCCGGCAGTGGCCGATAACGCTGGTCCTGGCGGTGGCGGGGATCGGACTCGCCATCACCTGGTTCGGCGACTTCAAGACCGGCCTGCTGACCGTCGGCGCCGCGCCGCTGCTCGGCGCCGTCCTGCGGCTGGTCCTGCCGGAGGTCGGCCTGCTCGCGGTGCGCAGCCGCTTCACGGACGTCAGCGTGCTGGCCGTCCTGGGCGGCTCCATCGTGCTGCTCACGCTGGTGGCGCAGCCCGATCCGTGGCTCCAGCTGTCGCTACTGGACAACATCGGGCAGCTCGTGGGCGGCCAGCACCACTGAGCCGGCACCACTGAGCCGACACTTGGACCGACCGATCAGCTCGACCCGCCCGGCCCGCAAACGGCGAGTGCCCTGTCCACAGTCTGTGGACAGGGCATCGTTGTGACATACCAGCCATGTCCCGGGGCAGTGCGGACGCCCGGCTTGCGATAGCCTGAGCCGGGTCTCTCGACGTCGAGAGACCGTCCTCGGCTCCGGCTCGTCGAGCGTGCCTGGAGCGTGGCACCTGGCGATCGCTGGAGTAGACAAAAATGACTCGCACCCCCGTCAACGTCACCGTCACCGGCGCGGCCGGCCAGATCGGCTACGCGCTGCTCTTCCGCATCGCCTCGGGCCACCTGCTCGGTGCGGACGTCCCGGTGAACCTCCGTCTGCTGGAGATCCCGCAGGGCCTCAAGGCCGCCGAGGGCACCGCGATGGAGCTCGACGACTGCGCCTTCCCGCTGCTGCGCGACATCACCATCACCGACGACCGCGACGCCGCCTTCAACGGTGCCAACGTCGCGCTGCTGGTCGGCGCCCGTCCGCGTACCGCGGGCATGGAGCGCGGCGACCTGCTGCAGGCCAACGGTGGCATCTTCGGCCCGCAGGGCAAGGCCATCAACGACAACGCGGCCGACGACATCAAGGTCCTGGTGGTCGGCAACCCGGCGAACACCAACGCCCTGATCGCCCAGCGCAACGCCCCCGACGTCCCGGCCGACCGCTTCACCGCGATGACCCGCCTGGACCACAACCGCGCCATCGCGCAGCTGGCCAAGAAGACCGGCGTCACCGTCAACGACATCAAGAAGCTGACGATCTGGGGCAACCACTCGGCCACCCAGTACCCGGACATCTTCCACGCCGAGGTCGCCGGCAAGAACGCCGCCGAGCTGATCGCCGACCAGACCTGGCTGGAGAAGGACTTCATCCCGACCGTCGCCAAGCGCGGCGCGGCCATCATCGAGGCCCGTGGCGCCTCCTCCGCCGCCTCGGCCGCCAACGCCGCCATCGACCACGTCCACACCTGGGTCAACGGCACCGCCGAGGGTGACTGGACCTCCATGGGCATCGTCTCCGACGGCTCCTACGGCGTCCCGGCCGGCATCATCTCGTCCTTCCCGGTCACCACCAAGGACGGCAAGTTCGAGATCGTCCAGGGCCTGGAGATCTCCGACTTCTCCCGCGCCCGGATCGACGCCTCGGTCGCCGAGCTGGTCGAGGAGCGCGACGCGGTGGCCGAGCTCGGCCTGATCTGAGCCTGCTGACCCGGGGGCGCGGGGGACTGGGCGAGGCGGAAGAGTGCAGGTTGTTGCCTTCCGATTTCGCGCAGTTCCCCGCGCCCCTGTTGGTTCACCGGCAGAGGGGCTCCTGGCCGCCGCCGTACACTGACCCACCGTGAACGAAACCCTCCGGGACGCCGCGCTGGTCCTCGTCTTCATCCTGCTGGGCGGACTCTTCAACATCGCCGAGATCTCGCTGATCTCGCTGCGGGAGGGACAGATCCGCGCGCTGGAGGCCAGGGGCACCAGGGGCGCGTCGCGGGCCGCCCATCTCGCCGCCGACCCGAACCGCTTCCTGGCGGCCGTCCAGGTCGGCGTCACCTGTATGGGCTTCCTCTCCGCCGCCTTCGGCGCGGACACCCTCGCGGGCAAACTCTCGCCGGTCTTCGTCCGGGCCGGGCTCTCCTCCGGTGTCGCGGACGCCGTCGCGCTGGTCGGGCTCACCCTCGTCATCAGCTACGTCTCGCTGGTCCTCGGCGAGCTGACGCCCAAGCGGATCGGCCTCCAGCGCGCCGACTCCATCGCGGTGCTCGCCGCGCCCGTGGTCGACGTGATGTCGGTGGTGCTGCGCCCGGTGATCTGGCTGCTCGGGCACTCGACCAACCTGATGGTCCGGTTGTTCGGCGGCGACCCCAAGGCGGGCCGGGGGACGATGAGTTCGGAGGAGCTGCGCGGTCTGGTCGCCACCAACACCGAGTTGAGCAGCGACGAACGCGCCCTGATCGCCGACGTCTTCGCGGCCGGTGAGCGCCAGCTGCGCGAGGTGATGGTGCCGCGTACCGAGGTCACCTTCCTGGACGCCGACCAGCCGCTCACCGCCGTCCGCGAGGAGACCAGCACCTCCCCGCACTCCCGCTACCCGGTGGTCGAGGGCTCGTACGACGCCGTGGTCGGCTTCGTGCACGTCCGCGACCTGTACGGCTCACGCGGCGAACAGGCCGTCCGGGTCCGGGACATCGCCCGGCCGGTCAAGCTGCTGCCGTCCACCAAGCGGGTGTTGGAGGCGATGGGCGAGATGCGCCGCGAGGGCCACCACCTGGCGATGATCGTGGACGAGTACGGCGGCACGGCGGGCATCGTCACGCTGGAGGACCTGGTCGAGGAGGTGATCGGCGAGATCCGGGACGAGTACGACGCCCAGGACACCACCGCCACCCGCCGGCTGGCCGGTGGCGGGATGGAGATCGACGGGCTGCTCAACCTCTCCGACTTCACCGAGGAGACCGGCGTCACCCTGCCCGAGGGCCCGTACGAGACCGTCGCCGGGTACGTGGTGAGCGCGCTCGGACGGCTGCCGGAGGCCGGTGACCAGGTCGCCACCGAGGACGGGGTGCTGCTGACCGTCGCCCTGTTGGACGGCCGCCGGATCGAACGCATCAGGGTGAGTGCCGTCACACTGGACGATCCTCCTGGCGAAGTCGTTTCCTGAGCGGTCGGGGAAGCTGGAACAATGGCGCCCATGGTCAACGCAGCGGTCACTGGTCCGGCAAAGGACCGTCCCCGGGTGCTCTCGGGTATCCAGCCCACCTCGGGCTCGTTCCATCTGGGCAACTACCTCGGCGCGGTGCGCCAGTGGGTGGACCTCCAGGAGCAGAACGACGCCTTCTACATGGTGGTCGACCTGCACGCGATCACCGTGGAGCAGGATCCGGCGACCCTGCGGGAGAACACCCGGATCTCGGTGGCCCAGCTGCTCGGCGCCGGCCTGGACCCGGAGCGCTGCACGCTCTTCGTCCAGTCGCACGTGCCCGAGCACGCCCAGCTCGGCTGGGTGATGAACTGCATGACCGGCTTCGGCGAGGCCGCCCGGATGACGCAGTTCAAGGACAAGTCCAGCAAGCAGGGCAGCGACCGCACCTCGGTCGGCCTCTTCACCTACCCGATCCTGCAGATCGCCGACATCCTGCTCTACCAGGCGGACGCCGTCCCGGTCGGCGAGGACCAGCGCCAGCACGTCGAGCTCACCCGCGACCTCGCCGAGCGCTTCAACACCCGCTACGCCCCCACCTTCACCGTGCCGAAGCCGTACATCCTCAAGGAGACGGCCAAGATCTTCGACCTCCAGGACCCGACGTCGAAGATGAGCAAGTCGGCCTCTTCGCCCAAGGGCCTGGTCAGCCTGCTGGACGAGCCCAAGGTCAGCGCCAAGAAGTTCAAGAGCGCCGTGACCGACACCGACACGGTGGTCTCCTACGACGAGGAGAACAAGGCCGGCGTCTCCAACCTGCTGCGCATCCACTCCGCGCTCAGCGGGCAGTCGATCGAGCAGCTGGTCGCACACTTCGAGGGCAAGATGTACGGCGCTCTCAAGACCGAGCTGGCCGAGCTCTTCGCCGAGTGGGTCACGCCCTTCCAGGAGCGGACCAAGTCCTACCTGGACGACCCGGCGGAACTCGACCGGGTGCTCGGCCTCGGCGCGGAGAAGGCCCGCGAGGTCGCCTCCGAGACGCTGGCGACCGTCTACGACCGCATCGGCTTCCTGGCGCCGAAGCGCTGATGCCGCTGACCGTGTCCCCCGATGGTGGCGACCTCCCCGAGGCCGTCACCATCGGCGTGTCCATATCCGTCCCGGAACCGTTCGGCACGGCCATCCAGGACGCCCGGGCCGGCCACGGCGACCCGCTCGCCCGCTCGATACCCACCCACGTGACGCTACTGCCGCCCACCGAGATCGCGGCCGGTCTGCTGCCCCGGATCGAGACCCACCTGACGGCTGTGGCAGCCGAGCACCGGACCTTCCGAATGCTGCTGCAGGGCAGCGGCACCTTCCGGCCGGTCTCCCCGGTGGTCTTCGTCCGGGTGGAGGAGGGCGCGCAGGAGTGCCGCGCACTGGAAGCCGCCATCCGCTCCGGCCCACTCGCCCGCGAGCTGGCCTTCCCGTACCACCCGCACGTGACGGTCGCCCACGGCCTCGCCGAGGACACCCTCGACCAGGCCCACGAGCAGGCCCGCAGCTTCCACGCCGCCTTCCCCGTCCCGGGCTTCTGCCTCTCCCGCTTCGGCCCGGACCAGGTCTGGCGGCCGTGGCGCGGGTACGCCTTCGGCGCGTAGGCAGGAGTCCCGGCCCTCAGGCCTCGTACTGTTCGGCCGGAGAAGGCGGCATATGGCGAGGTTGGGTCGTCCGGGAACGTCGAATGCACCCGAGGCGTTGGCTGCGGGAGGTGGTGCCCATCACTGTTTCCCTCGCCCTCGTCGTGTCGGCAAGTCCCAGAGGTCTGTCGCGGTGCCACCACGGCTGAGCTCAGTGCTCGTCAGCTGGGGCATCTTCGGTTGCGCTCATTTGCCGAGCGGGACTCCGCCAGATCCGATTCCACGACCTCCGGCACTCGACCGCAACGCTTCTCCTGGAGCAGAGCGTCGAACTTGTCGTCATCAAGGAACTCCTCGGCCACGCCCATATCGGCGTCAGCGTCTACACCCACGCCCGACTCCGCCCCCAACGCGACGCCATAGACCTCCTCGGCCACACACTCCACACCCCCGCGAGCGAGCCTGCAGACCGCAGCGATGACGACGATCCGCCCGCAAGTGGGATCTTGGTCCACGCCAGTTGACGTCAACTGGTGACGTCAAACGATCAAGAGGCCCCGCCGGAAACAATTCCGGCGGGGCCTCTCGCAATTCAACACGTCACCCACTAAGTGCCACGGTAGGGGTTCTGGGAGAACCCCGGGTCGTCGCTCGGGAAGTCGTCGGGAAAGATATCGCTCACCATGTCCTTCCGCAAGAAAGCGAGAAGGAATTCAGTGACGCTTCCATCAAACCTGAGATAGACGTCCTCTCGCACGTCGACGACAAGAATGGGCCACTGATCCGGAGGGCCCACCGCCACCCACATGCACATGTCGCCATTATCGGTCCCACCCCAAGAAATAATATCCTGCCGACCGGCCCCCAGTCCCTCAAGGGCTAGGTTCAAGTTGACGCTGGCCGACCGCAGGAAAACCCTTCGCACCTTCTGGCTCCGGTGCCAGACGTCCAGGTTCTTGTTCTCGGGAAAGCTTCCGTAGAGCCACAGGAACTCATCGAAACATCCAGGACCATAGGCTTCCATGAGCCTGTGGTAGTCATCCGGGAGTCGCCTGCCTAGCTCTCCCTCGACCTGCGTCAGCTGCCCACCCGCCCGACCCTCCGGGGAGGGTGGGCATAGCGCTAGCAGGGCACTCAGTGACTCGAGTGAATCCGTCATGGGACGTTGGGGATAATGGCATCGAGGCTGTACCCACCATCGCCTCGCGCTGAAATTGATATCGAAGACGGGATCTCCGAGAGCTCATCATCATAGTTTGGCGTGACAGAGTACTCCACCGTTTGCCCAGGTTGCCCTGGCCCGCCTCGCACGATACCGGCGATCTCGTCCTCCACATCACTCATGACCTCGTTATTGGCCCTGTCGTACATGGTCACAAAGTTCTCGGGCAGGCGGTTATCTCCGCCGAACTGACGTCCGAGCAGGTGTCCACGCGTATGTCCGGCCGCTTCCCCTGCAAAGCCCGGTTGCTTCGGCCGTTGGTGGAACCCCGGCTGGCTTGGCTGTTCCGCCGTCCGGCGGCGGCGCAGGTCTCGGCGGCGGGTGAAAAGACGGCCACGGACGGCGGAGGACCTTCCACGGCCTGATCAGCAGTGTCTGGAACTGGAACAGCGCGCTGACCCCAGCGTGTCGGACGTGCCGTCAGTTCTTCTTCCACGGGTACTCGCAGGTCCCCAGGGTGCCGCTGTCGGGCGAGGTCGCGGGGACGTGGGTGGCGTACTGGCGCGGTTCGCTGCACTGGCCGTGGTTGGCGTACTTGGGGCAGTGGCCGTCCGGCTTGCGGATCTGCTGGGCGACCCACGCCTGGCCGCTCTGCCAGCCGTACTGGGGGTCCTCCGGCATGTAGGAGTCGGCGGTCGCGGACGCGGCCATGCCGCCGAACAGCAGTCCGGCCGTGAGGACACCGATGGCGGGGAGCCTGGCCCGGCTGGCCGCGGAGGTCGGCAGGCCGGTGATCTCCGGCAGGGCCTGGAGCCTGCGGTGCGCCCAACGGCCGACCAGCACCACGCTCCAGCCGAGCAGTACCAGTCCGCAGTAGAGGATCTGGTGGAAGGTCCGGACGTAGAGCTGGACGGCCTGGTCCCGCTCCAGGTTGGAGGAGATCCAGAAGCGGATCACCCAGGCGCTGAAGAAGCAGGCGGCCGCGACGATGACGGGTGACCGGTGCAGGCCGAGTGCCAGCGCGACGCCGATACCCAGGACGAGCAGCACGGAGAACCAGCCGACCCCGCCGAACTCGCCGGGCGGCGGCCAGCCGCCCAGGGCGCTGGCGCCCTTGTACGGGTACGGGGACATGCCGATGTAGCCCGGGTCCACCAGCACCATGGGCGAGCACCAGCGGTCCTTGGTGGCGGTCGCGCTCAGCAGCACCATCGTGTACTTCGCGGCCAGCACGGCGAAGGCGAGCCCGGCGCTGCCCAGGAACGCCAGGGCCCGCAGCACGCCGATCCGGCCCGAACGCCAGGGGAAGACCGCCAGCATGGCGATGAGCAGCCCCGGGGCCGACCACACGTGCCAGCCGGCGTAGAGCAGGAAGAGTACTGCCAGCCCGGCACCGGTGAACAGGCCCAGCCAGACGGTCTCCCGCAGCGGCCGGCGCGGCGCGCGCCGCAGGATCTGGAGGAACTTGCCGAGCAGCGGGACCAGGATGATCAGCGTGAGCACGCTGTACGGCTTGTACGGCAGGATCAGCGGGATGCCCGCGAGCATGCCCACGCCGAGCGCCGGCAGCGGCCGCAGGAACATCCGCCAGGACAGGTACGCGGCCGGCCCGCCGAGCGCGATCATGATCGTCTGCAGCTGCTTCATCGCGAGCGAGGGCTCGCTGTGCGTGAACTGCACGGCCCACCAGGCCTGCAGGTGCGGCAGCAGCGGCGGGTAGATCGTGGTCAGGTGGCCGGACTTGATGATGATGTTGGCCCAGTCGGCCAGCGCGCCGTTGTCGTCCCCCTGACCGGCGAGCGGCCACGGTGTGCCGTGCAGTGCGACCACGATGCCGCCGGCCATGAAGCCGGTCGCCAGACCCGCCACCGCCGCGCAGGACAACCGCACCAGCATCCGGTGCAGCCGCGCGCTGCCCCGGAACGCCGACAGCGTGACGATCGCCAGCATCGGCAGCCCGATCACCAGCAGCCGGAACTGCAGCTCGGCCAGGCCGCTCACCTGGCCGACGCGGGTGGTCGGGTTCACGTTGATGGTGGTGGCCCAGTACGCGAAGACCAGGGACACGCCGCACGCGACCGCGATCTCGCTTCCGGCGCTCAGCACACGGCGGACCGGAAAGCGGAACAGGTCGGACAGGCCGTCTGGGGACAGCAGCACTCTGGCACGCGAGGGCGTAGGCAAGGAGGGTCTCCGAGATGGCCGGACGAACGGAACGGACCCGAGGAGTTCCCGGTCGGGGACCGTGGTCGGGGTGGACCGAAGCGAAGCTATCAAACGATGCCTCGGAGACCCGGACGGCCCTGGGAGCCCGCCGTCCGTCCAGCCGCACAGCCGTCCAGCCGTCCAGCCGTCCCGCCCTCCGCTCAGCCGATCGCCAGCATCCGGTCCACCACCCGGGCCGCCGCACCGCCGTCGTCGAGGTGGCAGTGGGTGGCGCGGAAGCGCTGGTAGGCGTCCGCGTAGCGGGCCGGGAGGGCGTCGGAGCCGGCCAGGTCGCGCAGCGCGGTGAGGAGTTCCGGGGAGGTGGGGATGAGCGGGCCCGGAGCCTCGGACTCCAGGTCGAAGTAGAAGCCGCGCAGGGTGTCGCGATAGTGCTCCAGGTCGTACGTGAAGAACAGGATCGGCCGGCCGGTGATGGCGAAGTCGAACATGATCGAGGAGTAGTCCGTCACCAACACGTCGGCGGCGAGCAGCAGTTCCTGCACGTCGGGGTAGTCGCCGACGTCGTACAGGAAGCCGTCGCCCGCGCCCGGCAGCGGCTCGCGGACGTGCGAGTGCGGCCGGACCAGCAGGACGTGGTCGGCGCCGAGTTCGGTGCGGGCGGCGTCCAGGTCGAGGCGCAGGCCGAGGTGGAAGCCGTCGCCGCTCTCGCGCTGCTGGTCCTCGCGCCAGGTGGGGGCGTACAGCACGATCCGCTTGCCGGCGGGGATGCCGAGCCGCTCGCGGACGGTCTGGGCGCCGGTGCCCCGGGCCAGCACGTCGCCCCGGGGGTAGCCGGACTCCAGGATCTCGCCCTCGTAGCGGAAGGCCCGGCGCAGGATCGGGGTGGCGAAGGAGCTGGGGGAGACCAGCAGGCTCCACTGCGGCGCCTCGCGGTCCAGCGCGGTCAGGTACCCGGCGTCGCTGAGCCAGGCGTTCTCGACGTCGTGGGCGATCCGCTTGAGCAGCGAGCCGTGCCAGGTCTGCACGATCACCTGGCCGGGGCGGCGCTCGATGAAGTCGGGGAAGTGCGTGTTGCCGACCAGGTAGCGCGAGGTGCCGAGCGCCTCGTACCACTCGGGGCTGTGGCTGCGGATCGCGCGTACGCCCTCGGGCACCTCGCCCTGGGCGTCGTCGATCACCCAGAGGTGTTCCAGCGGGGTGCGGCGGCGCACCAGTTCGGCGTGGATCGCGCGGGGGGAGTCCGAGTAGCCCCGGCCGCCGAAGACGTCGTACAGCACTGTCTCGCGCAGCGGGCGGCGGCGGGCCGCCGGGTAGGTCTCGGTGAGCAGCCGGTGCTGGGTGAACGCGCTGCGCTCGGCGGCGGCCAGTACCGGCGTGGAGTCGAGGATCAGCGTGTCGTGCCAACGGCGCTGCAGCAGCACGGACTTGCTGCCGGTGGCGGCGGAGCCGACGGTGACCCGGACGGGCAGTGCGGCCAGCGCCTGGGGGGCGACGATCAGCGGCTGTTCGGCGTCGGCTCGGCCGACCGGGCGGATCCGGAGCTCCCAGACGCCCTTGGGCAGCGGCCGCAGCGAGCCGTCGGAGCAGGCGGACAGGGCCGGCAGGTGGCAGGAGAACCGCTCGCCGCGCTCGACCGGGTGGTGCACCTCGCCGGTGCCGTTGCTGTGCCGGAGCACCAGCTCCAGCGGGCCGTCGCCGCCCAGCGGTGCTTCGCCGGTCAGGTCGAAGCCGTCCCCGGCGGGGGTGATCCGCTCGATCAGGCCGGTGCCGCTCTGGACACAGAACTGCGGGTAGCCGTCGGCGAGTTGCTTGACGTAGAGCAGCCGGTCGGAGCCGGGCAGCGGGTGCTGGGCGCTCAGCGGCCCGCCCCGGTCGTCCATCACTGGCCGGACGGTGCCGCCGTCGGGCCGCAGCAGCTCCGGGCCCCAGTGCTCCATCTCGTGCGACGGGTCGCCGTCGACGACGAAGGGGGCGAACGGGACGCGTACGGTGTGCGCGGCCGGCCCGTCGGCGGGCACCAGCGGGAAGGTCAGCTCGGTGCTGGACTGCCGGTGCCGCAGGCGCAGGACCGTCCCCTCGGGGCAGTCGGCGGCGTGCAGGGCCAGCTCGAGGCCGCCGTCGAAGGGGGTGACGGCGGTGATCCGGTGGCGGACCACCTCGATCCGCAGCCGCAGCGCGTCGTCGGCGAAGGACGGCAGCACCCGGACGTCCCGGTCCACCCAGTGCACCAGCGGGTACTCGCCGGAGCCGCACCAGTACTGGGTGAGCGGCCCGTGCTCCTGGCGCAGGCCGCTGCGGACGGTCGCCTCGATCAGCCAGTCGCCCTCCTGCCACCGGCCCTGGTGGCGCAGCCGGGCCGGGTCGACGGTCGCGGTGAAGCCGGCCCAGTCGTGGTTGTACCGGTGCTGCCCGCTGTCGTCGGTGACCTCGGGCAGGTTCAGGTGCCGGGTGCGGACGGTGACCGTACGGTCGGCCCCCTCCGCCGGCCGGAGCGTGAGCGAGGTGAACATGCTGCTCAGCCAGGTGGTGCCGCGTCCGCCGGGACGGGCGTACCCGGTGATCTCCAGGCCGCCGGCCGTCCACCGGGTCGAGCGGACCCCGAACGCGGCCTCGGGCTCGGCGGGCTCCACTTCTGTGTCCACGGCGGGCTCCGGCACTCGGGATGCGGGTACAGCGGTCACAGTGACGGAAGCAGGCATCGGGGACGACCCTCCGGGGCAGTGGGACGGCCTGGCGGCCGACGGTCCTGCGGTGTCGTCGGGGGGTGCCACGAGGAGGCGCGGCCGACACCGGCACGGACTGCGGGTGCCATCTCACACCTGAGCGAAGGCCCAGGTCAACCGGTTCGCGGTGGGAGGTTCGGGGAGTTCGGCCGGACATTCGCAAGGATGGCCCCGATCGAACCCGCTGCCGGAGGAGTCGTTCTCCTCCGGCAGCGGGTCGGATCGGCCACCTCAGGTCGGTCACCCCGGTACGGCCGCGCGCCTCAGGAGGACGAGGCCGCCAGCAGCGCGTCGACCACCCGTGCGGACGCCTGGCCGTCGTCCAGGTCGCAGTACGCCTCACGGAACGCCGTGTACTTCTCGGCGTACTCGCCGGACAGCTCGTCGATCCGCCCGAGGGCGCTGACCAGCTCCTCGGAGCTGGCCGGCATCGGGCCGGGGGCGGCTGCCTCGAAGTCGAAGGTGAAGCCGCGCAGGTTGTCCCGGTAGTGCTCAAGGTCGTACGTGAAGAAGACCATCGGGCGGCCGGTGTTCGCGAAGTCGAACATCGCCGACGAGTAGTCGGTGACCAGCACGTCCGCGACGAGCAGCAGGTCCGCCATGTCGGGGTAGGTGCCGACGTCCCAGACGTAGCCGTTCCCGGCGCCCGGGATCTGGCCGCACATCACCTCGTGCCCGCGCACCAGCAGCACCTGGTCCTCGCCCAGGGCGGCCTGCGCGGCCGCCAGGTCGAGCCGCAGGTCCAGCTGGTAGCCGCCGTGCGGGCGGCGGCGGTCCTCACGGAAGGTCGGCGCGTACAGCACGATCTTCTTGCCCTCGGGCAGGCCGAGCCGCTCGCGGACCTGCTCGGCCGTCTTCTCGCGGTCGGCGGCGAACAGCACGTCGTTGCGCGGGTAGCCGGACTCCAGGATCTCGCCCTGGTACCCGAAGGCCCGGCGCAGCACCGGGGTGGAGAAGTTGTTGCCGGAGACCAGCAGGCTCCACTGCGGCACCTCGCGGTCCAGGTGCTTGAGGTACTCGCTGTCGGTGAACCAGACCTTCTCGAAGTCGTGGCCGATCCGCTTCAGCGGGGTGCCGTGCCAGGTCTGCAGCACGATCTGGCCGGGACGCCGCTCGAAGAACTCCGGCAGGTGGGTGCTGGTCACCACGTACTTGGCGGTGGCCAGTGCCTCGTACCATTCCGGGCTCCACTGGCGGACGCTCTCGGCGGTCTGCGGCAGGTCCGCCTGCAGGTCGTCGGAGGACCACACGTGGCGCAGCGGCAGGCCGCGCCGGGCCAGCTCCTCGTGCACCGCGCGCGGGGAGCCGGCGTACTGGCCGCCCATCGCGGCGTTGTAGACCACGGTGTCGGTCAGCGGGTGCTGCTGGAACGACTTGAAGTTGTTCCGCAGCTGCCGCTGGCGGTAGCCGCTGCGCTCCTCGGGGAGCAGGTCGGAGTGCGACTCCAGCGAGAGGCCGTCGTACCCGCGCCGCTCCAGCACGATCCGCTTGCCCCGGGCCTCGATCTCCAGCGGCAGCGCGCCGTGGCAGGAGGTGGCCAGCAGGACCTGCGGCCAGAGGCTGCCGGCCTCGGCGCCGACCGGGCGGAAGAAGACCTCCCAGGTGCCCTTGTGCAGCGGCACCTGGCCGGCGAAGGAGGCGGTCGGTACGGCCGGCAGCGCGGCGCGGAACCGGCCGTCGGTGATCTCGACCGGGTAACTGTGCTCCTCCTCCCGCCAGTTGTGCCGGATCACCAGCTCGTAGCGGTGGGTGCCGGCCAGCGGGAAGGTGCCGCTGAGCAGGAAGCCGTCGGAGTCGCGGGCCGCCGTGACCTCCTCGACCACCGGCTGCAGCACCTGGTCGATGAACTGCAGGTACCCGCTGGGGGAGGGCTTGGAGTAGAGCGCGCGAGTGTCCTGGTTGATCGGTACGTCCAGCTGCGCCGGGGCCTCGCGGTCGTCGATCACCAGCGGCACCGAGGTGCCGTCGGTCAGCTGCAGGTCGGTGTCCCAGCGGTCGCGCAGCCGCTCGTCGGAGGCCGGGTCCAGGGCGTCCCACGCCTCCCGGACGGCCGTCAGCTCGCTGATCGCGAAGCCGGTGCCGAACGGGACGTTCCGTCCGGTGGGCGTGCCGAGTTCCAAGGGGAAGAACAGCTCGCGGTCGGACTCGACGTGCTTGAGCCGCAGCCGCGCGCCGGCCAGGTCGGCGCCGGAGCCGACCGTACCGGCCACCGTGACCTCGCCGCGCTCGGTACGCACCTCGGTCGCGCGGGCGCGGACCCGCTCGACCCGCAGGTAGACGTGGTTGTCCTTGAGCCACGGGACGATCCGGACGTCGGGCTCGACCCACTGCACCGGCAGGTTCTCGGCGGTGTCGCTCCACCCGCCGGAGATCCGGCCCTTGTAGACGCCGCCCTTGCCGACGCCCGCGATCAGCACCCGCCAGGAGCCGTCCTTCCACTGACCCCGGTGCTTGAGCCGCTTGGGGTCGATGGAGGCGCTGAAACCGGCCCAGTCGCAGCTGTAGAGGTCGTGCGGCGAGCTGGAGGTCGCCTCCGGGCTGTACATCGCCTTGGTCTGCACGGCGAGCACCCGGCGGCCCTTGGCCTCGCGGAGCACCAGCACCTTGACCATGTCGTGCCGGTTCTCGGCGCCGAGGTGCTCGGGGAAGGCGTGCCCGGAGATCTGCAGCTTGCCGTCGACCCAGGCGGAGTCGTACAGGCGGCTGCGCATCACCAGCGCGTTGTCCAGGCGCAGCACGTCGGTCGGCACGCTCTTGCGGCCGCCGCGCAGGAAGGGGTAGTCCGCGTACGGGCGCAGCAGGCCGCGCGCGGGGGCGGCGCCGTTGCTGTCCTTCTCGAACTTCATCTGGGCGACGAACTCGTCCATCCGGTTCGCCAGGGTCAGGTGGTACTTGAGCCGCAGCGGCGCGCGGAGCTTGCGGACCTGCTCGGGGCCGATGGCGCGGAGCAGGCGGCTGACGGACTCCTGGTAGGCCTGGTTGTAGGCCGCGTCGCCCTCGATGATCGGCCAGAAGAACATCGGGATCTCCTCGACGAGGTTGTTCTCGTCGTAGAAGCTCAGATGCTTGCGGTACTTGGGGTCCTCCTGCGCCTGCAGCCAGGCGCGGACGAGCTCCATCGACTTGACCCGGTCGACGACCGTCTTGGGGTTGGTCTTCATCTGCGTGATCGACATCTCGCCGACCTCGCGTTCGCGCCAGTGGTAGATCGGCTCGGAGAGCACGTCGACGCTGGTGGCGAGGAAGTGGTGCGGCACGCTGACCGGCGCGTCCTCGTACAGGATGCCCTCGGGGTAGAGCACGCCCGCCGCGTCGAAGAAGGAGCGCCGGTAGACCTTGTTCCACGCGGTGCGGTCGGTGACCAACGCCGGGATCTCGGTGATGTGCGTCTTGAGCCGGGTCTCCTTGAACGGCTTGCGGTGCCCGCCCGACGGGTAGTACCCGACGGCGCGGAAGCGCAGCACGTTGCCGGTGGCGAAGTCCGAGCCGGTCTCCTCCAGCGTGCCGATCATCAGCTCGTACGCACTCGGCGGCAGGGTGTCGTCACTGTCCACGAAGTTCAGGAACTCGGAGTCCGGGCTGATGTGCCGGTAGCCGGTGTTCCGGGCGGCGCCGAGGCCCTTGTTCACCTGCTTGACGAGCCGGAACCGGGAGTCCTTGGCGGCGTACGCCTCGGCGATCGCGGCGCTGCCGTCCTTCGAGCCGTCGTCGACCATGACGCATTCGAGATCGTCGAAGGTCTGGGCGGCGATGGAGTCCAGGCACTCTTCCAGGTAGCGCTCGACGTTGTAGATCGGGACGACGACAGAGAGGCGGGGGGCCATCGGTGCGCGGGCCTTTCATCGGGGACGTGCGACCAAGCTGCGGCCGGTCGTGGTTGACGAGCCGGGCACGGGTGCACGGCGATCCTACCGTCCGCCACCCGTCGGCCCCATGAACCCGCCGGTCAGAGCGCCGCCGGTGGGACGGTCAGGGGACGATGCCGACCAGGATGTACTCGTTGTACTTGAACACCTTCCCGGCGGCCTCGGGAAGCGGGAACGAATAGCTGCGGTCGATCCGCAGACCGGCCCGCTCGGCGTAGTCGCGCAGGCCCTCGAAGTCCACGAACCGGACGTGGGTCGGGTCCGACTTGTAGCCCGCCTCCTGCGGAGTGATCAGCACCACCTTGCCGCCGGACCGGACGCTCGGCAGGTAGCTCTTGAGCAGCTGCTCGCAGGTCTCCAGGTCCAGGTGCTCCAGTACGTGCGCGACCAGCAGGGAGTCGAAGGCACCGGGCCGGCTCAGCTCCGGGTCGGCCTCGAACTCACCTGCGGTGTAGGCGATCAGGCCCCGGGCCCGGGCGGTGGCGACGGAGGTCTCGTTGTGGTCCACGCCCACGCTGCCCGGGTCGCAGTTCTGCAGGTTGCGGCCGACCCCGCAGCCCACGTCCAGTACCCGGCCGAGCTGGAGCCGCCTGAGGTTCCAGCGGTACGGCGCCTGGGTGGGCAGCAGCCGCTTGATGCCGGACTGCTCCAGATTCACCAGGCGCTCCGTGTAGGAGGCGTCGGCGGTGGCGCCGCCGGTGGGCGAGCCGGGCTTCTGTGAAGGTGAATCGGGGCCTTCGGACATGGCGGGGCCTCTCCATGAGCTGCGGAACAGTGAGCTGCGACACGATGGTACGACGAGCATGTTGTAGCCCTGGGCGACTCGGCAGGCGACCCCTCGAACGGCTCGGCGAGTACTCGGCCGAGCGGCCCGTCCGGCGGTCGGGGGTACCCGGACCGGGCCGGGTGAGGGTGCGCGTCCGCCCTCGTGCCAGCTAGTCTGCGCCTGGCCCCGCCCGGGCGGTCCCAGTCTCCGCGACTGATGCTCCCCTCTGTATGAATGAGTCGCAAATGCCCCGCTTCAGCGTGATCGTCCCGGTATACCAGGTGCAGGAGTACCTGGCCGAGTGTCTCGACTCGGTGCTCTCCCAGTCGTGCCCGGACTTCGAGCTGATCGCGGTCGACGACCACTCGCCGGACGGCTGCGGCGTGATCCTGGACGAGTACGTCACCCGGGACGACCGGGTCCGGGTGCTGCACCTCCCCGCCAACGTCGGCCTGGGGCGCGCCCGCAACGCCGGGCTCGCGGTCGCCACCGGCGACTACGTGATCTTCCTGGACAGCGACGACACCCTCACCCCCGGCCTGCTGCAGGCCGTCGTGGACCGCCTCGCCGCCTGCGTAGACCCGGACATCCTGGTCTACGACTACGCCCGTACCTACGCCGACGGCCGGGTCGTCCGCAGCAACTCCGCCCCGCTGTTCGCCCGTCCCGGCCCGGACGTCTTCGACCTCGAACAGCGCCCGGACCTGCTCGACCTGCTGATGGTGGTCTGGAACAAGGCGTACCGGCGCGGCTACCTCGAGGAGCAGGGCCTGACCTTCCCGGCCGGCTACTACGAGGACACGCCGTGGACCTTCCCGGCCCTCCTCGCCGCGCACCGGATGACCATGCTCGACCTGGTCGGTGTCCACTACCGCCAGCGCGAGGAGGGCGGGAACATCCTCGCCACCCCCTCCCGCAAGCACTTCGACGTCTTCGCCCAGTACGACCTGGTCTTCGCCTTCCTCGACCGCCGCCCCGACCTGGAGCGCTGGCGCACCGTGGTCTACGGGCGGATGGTGCACCACCTGAACACCGTGGTCAGCAAGCCCGGCCGGATCCCGTCCGGCGACCGCCGCGAGTACTTCCGCCGCGCGGCCGAGCACTGCGCGCGGCTGCGCCCGGCCGGCTACCGGCCCGCGCCCGGCGCCGACGGCCTGCGTACCGAGCTGCTCAGCCACGGGCGGTACCTCTCCTACCAGGGCGTTCGCGCCCTCGCCCGGACCAGGCAGGTCGCCGCCAGGGCCGCCCGGCGGGCGGCCCGCACCTCGCGCTGAGCCGTCATCGGCCGGTTGAGGCGATCAGTTACTATCGGGGCCTCCGGGTGCGGCCCACCCCGTCGTCCCCAGCGCCCGGTGATCAAGGAGGCGGGGCCGTGGCACTGTTCACCCTCACGTCGTGCGCCGGCGTCATCGTCCTTGCCTCGATCATCCGGCTACTGCGCGTGAGCGATCTGAAGCAGCGGCAGGCGCTGCTGTGGGCGGGCGTCGGCCTCGCGGTGGTGCCGGCCCTCTACTTCGCGTTGGCGTCGGGGTCGGAGTCCGCTCTTCTTCCGGGCCTGGTTCTGCTGCTGCTCCTGGGCGCGAACACCAGCCGGGAACACCATGAACTGCGCAGGAAGTCCAAGCTGCTGGCCGAGGAACTGAGTTCTCTTCGCGTCCAGGCGGGCCCTGCCGTCCAGGCCCACCGTTGCTCAGAGCTCACGTATGCCGACCCCAGGAGCGCTCGTGTCCCGGTATGACGATGTCTGGTTGGTGATCCCGGCCTTCAACGAGGGCACGGTCATCGCGGGGGTGGTGGAGCGGGCGCTGGTGACGTTCCCGAACATCGTGGTGGTGGACGACGGGAGTACCGATGACAGTGCCGGCAGTGTGCTGGGGACGGGGGCGCATCTGGTACGTCATCCGGTGAACCTGGGGCAGGGCGCGGCGTTGCAGACCGGGTTGGCGTATGCGTTGGCGCAGCCGGGGGCCCAGTTCGTGGCGACGTTCGA
>NZ_JARXZC010000022.1 GCF_029894335.1 Kitasatospora sp. MAP5-34
GCACGCTGTTGAGTTCTCAAGGAACGGACGCTTCCTTCAAGCCGCTCTCGCAAGCTCTCCGGGCGCTTCGTTCGTTCTTTCGTGTTTCCAGCTTATCAGATGATTTCCGCTCCGTTTTCCGGAGTTTCGTTCGTCCGATCCGCTTTCCTTCGGCCTTTCGGCGATCCAGACTCTATCAGGTTTCCCTGACCGTCTTTCCTGCCTCCCAGCCTCCGCCGGAGCCGACCTGACGGCCCGTCCGACGCCTCAAACCCTAGCTGAACTCAGCTCCGTAAAGCGAATCCGACCGCAACCCGATAAACGCGCACAACAATTCGCACCCAGCCGCGACAAAGCACGACCCGGGCGGGAAGAGAAGTGGTGGTTCAGAGAATTGGCTACCCCGGGACCGTCCGCGCCGAGCGTGTCCGGTTCTCCCTGTCAGGCAGCTCGGAGAACACTAGACCTCGACGCCACCGGAGTCAAGGGCGGGACTGGCGGCCGACGGAACGGGCAGGTCGGCCCAGGGTGGCACCGGCTCTCCCAGGGAGCGGCAGGGCTCTGGTTCGCCGTCCCGGCCGGACACAGAGTGGTCCTCATCAGCCCACGGCACCGGCCGCCCGGGCCACCTGCCAACTTTCGGAGCACCCATGAGCTACCCCGCCCTCGCCGCCCGTACCGCCGTCGTCACCGGAGCCGCCAGCGGCATGGGCGCGGCCACCGCCCGCCTGCTCGCCGCAACAGGCGCTCGCGTCGCCCTGCTCGCCCGGCGCACCGACCGGCTGGACGCACTGGCCGCCGAACTCACCGCCGCCGGGGGCCAGGCCCTCGCCGTCACCGCCGACATCACCGACCAGGCCTCCGTCGACGCCGCCGCCAAGGCCGTCCACGACGCTTACGGCCGGGTCGATCTGGTGATCAACAACGCCGGCGTGATGCTGCCCAACCCCCTCGCCGACGGCCGGATCGACGAGTGGACCCGCATGATCGACACCAACCTCACCGGCGCCCTGCGCGTCATCCGCGCCTTCGTCCCCGACCTCACCGCAGCCGCCGCCGAGGGCGGGACCGCCGACCTGGTCAACGTCTCCTCGATCGCCTCGCACGTCCTCTTCCCCGACTACGCCGTGTACGGGGCCACCAAGGCCGCCCTCACCCAGCTGTCCGCCGCGCTGCGGACCGAGCTGAGCCCGCGCGACGTCCGGGTCAGCACCATCGAGCCCGGCCTGACGGACACGGAACTCGGCGGGCACATCGACAACCCGGCCCTGCGCGAGCAGCTCGGCGGGCTGTTCACCGTGATCCCCGCCCTCGCCGCCGAGGACATCGCCGACCTCGTCGCGTACACCGTCAGCCGTCCCCGGCACGTCAACCTGCGCCAGTCGATCATCCTGCCGACCCGTCAGGCCTGACGTCTGCCGGGAACGACGTGCTGGTGACCGCCTGCCCTGCCTGGTACCGGCAGGGCCAGGCAGCACACCACCACGATCAGCCACAATCGGCGCATGACCACCGCGACCAGCCTGAGCGACTTCCTCCGGACCCGCCGCGCCCGCCTGAACCTGCGGGATGTCGCCCTGCCGGACTTCGGCGGCACCCGCCGCGTCGCGGGCCTTCGCCGCGAGGAGATCGCCCAGCTCGCCGGGGTGAGCGTCGACTACTACACCCGGATGGAACAGGGCCGAGTGGCCAACCCCTCGGACACCGTGCTCGACGCCCTCGCCCGCGCACTGCGGCTGAACGACGAGGAGACCCGGCACCTCCACCGCCTGGCCCGACCGCAGCACACCACCCGTCCGACGCGCCGGCCCCAGCCTCGTCGGCAGGTCGTGCGGCCCATGCTCCAGCGGCTACTGGACGAGCTGAAGGACGTCCCGGCACTGGTGATCGGCCGGCACCTGGACATCCTGGCCTGCAACCCGGCAGCGTGCGCCCTGTTCGGCGACTACACCGCCATGGACCCGGCCGAGCGCAACATCGCCTGGATCACCTTCCTCGACCCGGCCTCCCGTGCGTTGTACGCGGACTGGTCCTCCTGTGCCCGCGAGAACGTGGCCTACCTCCACCTGGAGGCGGGCCGGAACCAGCCCGCCGACCCACGACTGGCACACCTGATCGGGGAGCTGTCGATGAAGAGCGCGGACTTCCGCCGCTGGTGGGCGGAACACCCGGTCCAGGACAAGACCTCGGGCATCAAGAGGTTCCACCACCCGGTGGTCGGCGACCTGGAACTGACCTACGAGACCCTGCGCGTGGCCGACGACCCCGACCAGGCCCTGATCACGTACGCGGCCCAGCCGGACACCTCGTCCCACGATGCCCTCCAGATGCTGCTCGCCTGGGCCGCCCCAACAGCCGCCGGCGCCCACCGACCGACCGATTGACGGCCGCTCCAGGCACCTCCGGTGTGGAACGTCCGGCGGGGAATGACCGGCCCGACAGCCCGACCGGCGGCTACTCGACCACCGACAGCCCCGCCTCCCGCCAGCCCGGCACGCCGGTGGTGCTGTCGATGTTCTCCTCGACCCAGCTCCGCAGAAGGCGCAGCGGCACGGCCCCGCTCCGACCGAGGTCGGTCAGGGCGTACTCCACGTGCAGGGGCACCGCAAGGTAGACGGTGCGGTCGACGAGCCCCGTGTCCTCCAGGCGTCGCAGGGTCTGTGTGAGCACCTTGGGTGGATCTCGGTGACGGTCGCGGCGGTGTCGAAGGTGAGGACCGGGAGCAGGCGTCGTCCGGTCCCCCGGGAGGGGACAGGCGGGCCGTTTGACTGCGCTCGGTGGTCAGCTGGTTGCATCATGTGCCCATGGTGAACTTCGCTGACGATGCCCCTGGTTACCTGACCATCAGGATGGCCGCCCCGGACGATCCGGTGGCGGAGCTCGCGGATGTCGAGGCGTGGACGGCGCGCGAGAAATATCCGCAGATCCTCTCGGCCGGGTACCCGGCGTTCGGAATCGCCCGCGAGCGCGAGCAGGGCGGCTGGGAGCTGCACTCCTCGATGGTCGAGATCTATCCGCAGTCGGCCCGCGACGACCTGGGCTCGATCTGCCGTAGGCAGGCCGCCCGGGCGGAGGAGGCCGGCGACGCCGAGTCGCAGCAGCGGTACCAGGCGCTGGCCGAACGGCTGGACTGGGAGAAGATCGACGAGGTCGAACTGGACGCCCGCCACCGCGTGGTACGGGCCGAGCGGTTCATCCGCAGCGGCCCGGACGGGCCCGAGCCGCCCCGCTCCAGCGACCCCGACGACCACCAGCAGCGCGACATCACCGACGAGCTGAACCCGGCGACGGGCTTCGTCATGGACCCCACCGTGCCGACCGGCACCTCCGAAGGCATCCTGAAGACCGACCTCATCCAACTGCTGCCCGCAGAGGGCCAGTTCCCGCCGGACGTCTGCGAGGACGCGCTGCGGGCAAGCCGGACGCACCCGGGCGTGGTGCTGCTGCCGGCCGCCTTCACCGTCGCAGAGCGGGTGGGCGGCAGGTGGCGTCCGACCGGGATGATGGACGCGCCCACGCCCTTCCGCGCCCGGGACATCCTGTCGATGCGCCTGCGCGTGAGCGAGCCGGTCGAGCGTCGGCTGACCCCCGAGCAACAGGCGGTCTACTGCGCGGCGGCGGACCGGCTCGACGCCGAGCAGAGCTGCGAAGTCACCGTCGAGGACCGGCTCCTGCGGATCATCCGGGTCGAGCGCATGATCCGGTTCGGCCCGGACGGCCCCGAGAGTCCCCGTCCCTCCGAGCACGACCCGGAGGATCCGATCATGGTGCAGGACCAGCGGCTGCGCGCGCAGGGCGTCATCCTGGACGAGGACACCCCGATCGTCCTCGATGAGGGCGCAAAGCAGCTGCAACGCCTCTTCGAGGCCGAGATGGCCCGGCGCGGGAAGCCGATCCCTCGCTTGGCGGAGAACGAGGAGTAGTACGCCCGAGTCACGACCGCGCGCGTGCCGGAGGGTACGGGCGCGGATCGGCACGCACGGACGCCCACTCACCACCGCACCCGAACGGGTGAGGCGGCCGGACCGTCGTACTCGACCGTCCCGGCCCAGGTCGCCGCGACGATCACGGAGACCGTCGGCGCACTGGGCCTGCCGACCACCCCGCCCGCCCTGCTCGACGTCGCCACCGTCGCCCGACAGCTGTCGGCCGGCGGCGTCCAACTCGGCACCCCCGCCTGGCGGCGGGTCGCCGATCTCAGCGCGATGTGCGAGGTGTACCGGCACGAGTACCGCTTCCCCAGCGACCTCGGCACCATCCCCGGCACCTCGGCACCCACGACGCAGTCCGTCCTCGACTCCCTGGCCGCCCTGACCCGCCACCTCGCCGAACAGCTCACCGAACAGCTCACCGAACAGCTCACCGTCAGCGAGCGGCGCCCATGAGCCCACCGTCGCCCTGCGCGGCACCGCCCGCTTCCCGGCAGGGCTAGCTCACCAACTGGGCCAGCCCCAGGGCCAACACCAGCGGATACGGCGTCATCAGCCCGACCCCGATCAGGCCGCCGACGAACAGTGCCCCGAGCAGGTCGACCAACCACATCACGCGGGTCGGGGCGAGCGCTCGGTAGGTGTCGCGCAGGTCGTAGCGCACCTCACCGCGCCGGTTGTGCCAGCGGACCTGCACCCTACTGCGGGCGTGGCCTTCGATGGTCTGGTAATCCGCCCAGTAGGCGCCGACGATCGCATCGCTGCGGTAGTCCGGCGTGAAGTAGGCCCGGACGGTGACACCTCGGCGCCACACCGACCAGTAGGTGCGCGGGTTGAAGATCTTGAGGGACCAGCGCACCACCCCCAGACCGGCCGCGAACATCGGCCAGGCCGGCAGTGCGGCCCACACGGGAGCGACCAGCAGGGCGACCGGCAGGCCCAGAATCCCGTAGCACAGCAGGAACCTCTGGAACGGCTCGGCGAAATACCACCACTCCGACATCCACTTGACCGCCGCCTTCGCCGCCCTGACCGCCGCCTTCGCCGCCCGGACCGGCACGGGCGGCGGCGTCACGTCGCTGATCGGCGGGCGCTCGCCCGGGCCCGGGGCGTCGCCGATCAGCGGCTCGATCTCGGCGGCGAGCGCCCGGGCGACCTCGGGCAACTTGTGGCCGGCCGTCAGCGACCTGTCGTCGAACAGCTCCAGCGTGAGCCGCCCGCCGTCGTGCTCGACCCGGCGCACCCAGGAGCCCGGCACTACGGTGTGCTCCCGCCCCTGCTGCCAGTGCACGGCGCCGTCGGCCACCCAGATCCGGGTCCGGCCCTGCACCAGCACGACACCTGATGATCTTTCATCCCCCATGAACGATCAGCGTACGAGACCGGGTTGCTCCTGGGTAGGGAGGGACCCCTTCCAGGTACGTCAGCGCCGGGATGAGCCGGGTGAACTGCAGCAACGGGGTCAACCGCCGTTCTCCGGGTCGACGCCACGGTGATGGGCAGTGCCCTGCGGTGATCCGCTCGAACCGGCGCGGGTGGCCGCGCAGGCCGCTTCGGCGAGACCCGCCGACAGGGTGACGGCCGGGGAGAACCCGAGCTCGCGTGCGGCGCGGTCGGTGGCGCAGGTCCACGTGCTGTGCCTCAACTCCCGTACCTTGTCCCGGCTGAAGATCGACGCCGTGCCCCGGGCTCTCCCCGCCAGGTCCGCGCCCAAGGCCACGGCCGTCGCCACGGCAACCGGCACCGGCAGCAGCCTCGGTGGGCGGCACCCGACGGCGGCCGCCACGGCCGCCGTGAGGTCGGCCAGGCGGTAGTGGAATCCGTCGCTGACCTGGAAGATCCCCTCCGTCGTGCCTTCCGGCCCGACCCTCACGTCCGCGTCCGCCGCCGCGAGCAGCGCACGGCACAGGTCGTCGACGTGGATCACCGAGTAGTGGTGCGGGCCCGGCCCGCAGGTGGGCACCAGACCGCGCCGGACGGCGGCCGCCAGGACCGGCAGGAACTCGCGGTCACCCGGGCCGTAGACGATGGGCGGGCGGACGACGACCCCGGGCAGGTGGTCCGCCAGCCGGTGCAGGACCCGCTCACCGCCGAGCTTGCTGCGGCCGTACGCCGACACGGGCGCGGGCGGATCGTCCTCCCGACGCGGACGGCCCGGCAGTGACGGCCCGGCTGCCGCCAGGGACGAGCAGTAGACCAGGCGTGGCGGGCTCGGCGCGGCGGCGAGGGCCGCGCACAGGCGCCCGGTCCCCGCCGTGTTGACCTCGGCGTACTCGCCTGGCCGGAGGGTCTTGATCACCCCGGCCAGATGCAGGACGCGGTCCACGCCCTTGACCGCCTCGTCCAGGCCGCGTCCCGTACGGAGATCGCCTTCGACCACCCGCACCGCCTCGGCGTCCGCGCGGAGCCGGCCACGATCGCGCACCAACACCGTGGTTTCGTAGCCGCGTTCGGCGAGATGGCGGAGCAGGATCCGGCCGATGAAGCCGGTGGCGCCGGTCACCAGACACCTCACGGGGTGACCCGTCCTTGCGGCCAGGTGTCGGCCGGGTCGATGACGCGCTGATACAGGCTATGGGTACGGAACCGGACGGCACCGGTCGCCTGGATCAGCCGGTTGCTCTGGGCGTTGTCCTCGAGCACCCAGGAGAACTCGGTCTCGCGGTAGCCCAGGCGGTGCGCCGCGCGGTGCGCCTGGGTGAGGACGGCCGGAACGAGGCCCGAGTGGCGGTACTTCTCCTTGGCGCCGCCGGCCATGGCGCGTACGCGGTCGATCCGACGGGCGGCGCGGGCCATCCGGACCAGCCCGGTCGGCAGCCCGAAGGTGGTCAGCCGTCCGCGCGCCGCCCGCAGCGCCTGATTCGCGTCCGGCAGCCACATCGTGAACGCGGCCGGATCGCCGTCGACCTGGGCCAGGATCACCAGCTCCGGCCGCAGTACCGGCTTCAACTCCTTCAGCAGGTGGTCGAATTCGCGGTCGGTCAGCGGGACGGATGCCCAGTTCCGGGACCACGCCGCGTTGTAGATCTCCTTGACCTGGGCCATGTCCTCGTCGAACCGTTTCGGATCGAGGGACCGGATGGTGACGTTCGCCCGGCGGCGGGCCCGGTCGCCGACCCGGTCGAAGACGGGCGGCAGCTCACCCCCGCGCGGCATCGGCAGCCGCCAGGACCACAGGTCCTTGGCCTTGGCGAAGCCGCACCCGGAGAGGAGCCGGCGGTAGTACGGCGGGTTGTGCGCCATCATCACCGTGGGTGGACTGTCGAAGCCCTCCGTCAGCAGGCCGCACTCCTCGTTGGTGGAGAAGCTCAGCGGCCCCAGCATCGCCGTCATCCCGTGCCCGCCGAGCCAGTCGGCCGCAGCCGCGAAGAGCGCCTCGGCGACCTGGACGTCGTCGACGCACTCGAAGAGGCCGAAGAGGCCGTGGCCCGGGTCGTGCCGCGCGTTGTACCGGGGGTCGATGACTGCGGCGATCCGGCCCACGATCTCGTCACCACGGCGGGCGAGGAACAGCTCGGCCGTCCCGAAGTCGAAGAACGGGTTGCGCCGACGGTTCAGGAAGGCTCGCCGCTCCCGCTCCAACGGGGCCACCCAGTGCGGGTCGTCGCGGTAGACGAGGTACGGCAGTTTGATGAAGGCGGTGGTGTCGCGGCGCCCTCGCACCGGAGTCACGACGACGGTCACCGCGCCACCTCCACGGATCGGCGCTGCCGGGCGATGAGTACCGGCTCGTACCCGTCGGGCGCCGCCTTCGGGATGAGGCCCAGTCGCCGTCCGACCAGCGCGAAGGCGTCTAGGACCTGGGTCACCTGGTCGTCGGTGTGGGTGGCCTGGGCGGTCACCCGGAGCAGCGCCCGGCCCCGGGGCACCGCAGGCGCGGCGACGGCGTTGGTGAACACCCCTGCATCGAAGAGCTCCTGCCAGGCGCGCAGGCACAGCTCCGCGTCGCCGACATGGACCGGGATGACGGGGGTGACCGACTCGCCGGTGTCGTAGCCGAGAGCGCGCAGCCCGTTGTGCAGCCGCTCGGCCAGGTCGAAGACCCGCTGCCGGCGGTCGGGTTCGGACTCGATGATGTCCAGCGCGGCGAGGCCGGCGGCGGCTGCGGCCGCCGGCATCGCGGCGGAGAACAGGAGTGAACGAGCGGTGTAGCGCAGGTAGTCGATGACGTTCCGAGGTCCGGCGAGCATCCCGCCGGACGACCCGAAGCACTTCGACAGCGTCCCGGTGACCAGGTCGACGCCGTCCATCAACCCGAAGTGCTCGGCCACACCCCGTCCGCCGGCGCCGAGCAGCCCGATGTCATGGGCGCCGTCCACCACGACCCTGGCCTCGTAGCGGCGGGCCAACGCGACGATCTCGGGGAGGCGACACAGGTCGCCGCCCATCGAGAACAGGCCGTCCGTGACGATCAGCTTGCCGACTCCGGGATCCGCTGCGCGCAGCAGACTCTCCAACTGGTCCATGTCGGAGTGCCGGTAGCGGTGATGGGTGCCGAACCCCAGCCGGATGCCGTCCACCAGGGAGGCATGGTTGGACATGTCCCCGAAGGCGGCGTCGTTCGTCCCGAGGAACGCCGCGATCGCCAGGTTGGTCTGGAAGCCGGTGGTCGTCACCACCGCCGCCTCCTGGCCGAGGAACTCCGCCAGCCTGCCCTCCAGTTCCTCATGGAGCGTCAAGGTGCCGTTGAGTGCCCGGGAGCCTGAGCACGAGGCACCGAAGCGGCCGAGCGCGGCGGAGGCGGCCGCCACCACCCGGGGATCTGTCGAGAGTCCCAGATAGTCGTTGCAGCCGACCATGATCAGCCGCTTTCCCTCAACGGCGGCCTCGGTGCCGCGCATGGAGAGCGCGCGGTAGTACGGGCGAGTCCCGGATTCCACCATGGCGCGGTAGAAGGCGTGTGGCGACTGCTTTCGGAAGACATCCGGCATGGGCCGCTCCATCGACGAAGTTCCTGACGTGTAGCGACCCTAGGACTCCGGGCGCCCCACACGGCGTAGCGACACCGGCGGGCAGAGTTGCGCGAACCGATATCGAACGTGGGTGCCCGACCGAACAGTTGAGGTCATTACGGGTCTTCGGCGGGCGGTATAAAGGTCCATGAAACCCGCCCGCCGAGGCCGATGGCGTGCGCCTGTGCGAATTGCGGCCGTGCCACTTTGCGAATTTACGACGGCACCAAAATGTCAATACATCACACTGGCCGATATTCAGAATTGTGCGCGGGCTTAAGAATGACTACCCAGAACCAGGACACCATCATGCGCCGACGACTCTCACCGACCGAGCGCTTCCTGTGGGCCGCAGGCGAGGTACTCCCCGTCAACATCGGCATGACCGGCCGGATCCACGGCCGGACCACTCCCGACCTCCTGCGCGAGGCCCTGTCCGCCGCCCGGCACCGCCACCCACTGCTCGCCGTCCGCATCGCCGACCCCGGCCCCTGGCGGGCCTGGCTCACCACCGACGGGGTACCGGACCCGGAGCTGCACGTCGTCAAGGCCACCGCCCCGGACAGCTGGGCCCGGATCGTCGAGCAGGAACTCCAACGACCGTTCGACATCCGCGTCGGCCCGCTGGCCCGCTTCGTCCTGGTCGAGGCCGGCGGCTCCTTCGACCTCGTCGGGATCTACCACCACCTCATCGCCGACGGCCTGTCCGCCACCTTCGTGCTACGCGATCTGCTGCGACGGATCGCCGACCCGGCCGCCGACATGTCCCCGGTCCTCGCCGCCCCCGCCGACGACCTGCTCCCCGACCGCCGCGCCGGACTCGGCGACCTGCGCGCAGTGACCCGCCGACTGCGCGGCAGCGGCCGCGCCCCACGTGCGGGCCGCCAACTCGCCTACACCACCTGGCGCCTGGACACACCCGAGACCTCGGCCCTGCTCGCCCGCTGCCGAGCCGAACGCACCACCGTCACGGCCGCCCTGTCCACCGCCTTCGCCCGCGCCCTCGCGGAACTCGGCCGGCCCGGCCCGGCCGGCATCGCCGTCGCGGTGGATCTACGACGGCTGCTGACCTCCTCCCCGGGCGAGGCCCTCGGCCTCTACGCGACCAGCCTCCTGACGACCCTCGACAGCGCCGCCCGGCCCGACCCCTGGGACCTCGCCCGCCGCGCCGGAGCCGACATCCAGCAGGCCCTGCGGCCGGAGGAACTCCTGCCCCTGGTCCGGATCCACCGCCTGCTCCGCTACCTCCCCCGCGCCACCATGAGCTCACTCCTCGGGCGCAGCGAGGCCAAGCGGACGGTCTTCGACGTCTCCCTCAGCAACATGCGCGCGCCCGTCCCCACCGACTACGGACCCCTCCGGCTGACCGCCGTGTACGCCGCCGCCCACACCAGCCTGTCCGGCACCCCACTCGTGGCCGTCTTCGGATTCGACGGCCGGCTCTTCTGCAGCGTGACGTCGACGGACGGCCCGCACACCTCGGAACTCTGCGCCCTGGCGATGTCCCACCTCCGGGACGCGGTCTCGGGGTGAACCGCCGGCCGGTCGGTCCTCTACTACCGCGCCACGGCGGGCCACGTCCTCGTGGACGCACAGCCGCCCGGGCCCGAAGCGCTCTGAGCGACGTCCTGCCTGGACGAGGCCGATGCTCGCCAACTCCGCAGGAGACACTGACAGAAGGTGTCAGGGATTCTCGAAAGACCGGGCGTTGCGTCCCCGGTTTCGGGGTCAGGGGCGGGGAGCAGTCACGGCCTACGGTGCCAGCGGGGCGGTGGCGGCGCGGTGGGGTGCGGGGTCAGGCGCCGATGGCGAACTCGCTGAGGTGGGTGGTGAGTTCGGCCGGGTGGGTGGCACCGGCGGTCAGGGCGACGTAGCCGTCCGGACGGACCAGGACGGTGGCGGTGGGGGTACCGGTGAGGCCGTAGGCGCGGTGGGCGTGGCCGTCGGGGTCATGGACGGTGGCCTGGCGCAGGCCGGGGAGGAGCGGGAGGGGTGCGGGTACGGGTACGGGTGCTGCTCGGTCGGCGAAGGTGAGCAGGGTGAAGTGCGGGCCACGGAAGAGGTCGAACAGGCGGGTGGGACCGTCGGGGGTGAGGCAGGGGGCGTCGGGGGCGCGGTCGCCGGCCCGGATGCCGGTGGTGTCGTCGAGGTCGCGGCCGAGCGGGCCGCCCCGGTAGCCGACGGAGAGGCCGGTGAAGTCGGCGCCGGCGGTGTTGGCCAGGTTGACCATCTGGTCGGCGAGGGCCCGGGCGCCGCCACCGCTGAAGAGGGCGCGGTGCTGGGCGGAGGTGGCGGCGAGCACCGCGCGGGCGACGGGCAGGCGTTCGGCCTGGTAGCTGTCGAGAAGGGAGTCGGGGGCGCCGCGCAGGGCGGCGGCCAGCTTCCAGCCGAGGTTGTGGGCATCCTGGATGCCGGTGTTCATGCCCTGACCGCCGGCCGCGGAGTGGCAGTGCGCGGCGTCGCCGGCGAGGAAGACCCGGCCGCTCCGGTACTGCTCGACCATCCGGACGCTGGGGCGCCACACGCTCGCCCAGGTCAGGTCGTGCAGCCGGACGCCCGGCAGGCCGGCCCGTTCGGCGAACAGCCGCCGGAACTCGTCGAGGGAGGGGACGGGCAGCTCGCCCTGCTCGTCGGGGCTGACGGAGGCGTGGACGGCCCAGCTGTCGTCCTGCCGGAGGGGGACCAACGCCAGGGCGCCGGCGCCGAGTTGCGGGTGGTTCCAGATGTGCAGGGCCTCCGGGGCGAGTCCTTCGATGCGCATCGAACCCAGTAGGAAGCGCTCCTCGTCCCAGGTCTCGCCGAGGAACGGGATGCCGGTCAGCTTGCGGACGGTGCTGCGGCCGCCGTCGCAGCCGACCAGGTAGCGGGCGCGGATCTGCTCGGTCCGGTGGCCCCGGTGGACGGTGGCGATGACCTCGTCGCCGTTCTGGGCGCAGCCGGTGAGCTCGGTGTCCAGCTCCACTTTGACGCCGTACGCGGCCAGCCGGTCGCGCAGCACCGCCTCGGTGTGGTGCTGCGCGAGCAGGACCACACCGGCGTGCGGGCGGTCGGGCGCCGGGAGGTTGGCAGGCGCCGGGTCCACCTCGTGGACGAGCCGACTGCCCTCGTACGTACGGATCTTGAGGTTGAGGTCGCCTCGGGCGTAGATCTCGTCGACGACGCCGAGGTCGTCGAACACCTCCAGCGTCCTCGGGTTGACGCCCTTGCCCCGGACGCCGCGATCCCGGAAGTCCGAATCACGTTCGACCACAAGGCAGTTGGCGCCAGATCGGGCCAGGCCGACGGCGAGTGCGAGGCCCACCGGGCCGGCGCCGACGACGAGGACGTCTGTTGACCGGGTGGCGTGCATGACTGACTCCCCTGCTCATAAGATACGGCACGTTTCTTGTCTTCGACTGTAGACTGACCCCGATAAGAAACGCAACGTATCTACGGGATTCGGTGATGGACGGAAGACCAGCAGCGGCAGGCCTGACGGGCGGCAGGCCCGTACGCCGCCGTGGCGACGAGCTGGAGCGGGCGATCCTCGACGCCGTCTGGGCCGAACTGGCCGAGCACGGCTACGACCGGCTCACCATGGACGGCGTCGCGGCCCGCGCCCGGACCAGCAAGCCGGTGCTCTACCGCCGCTGGCCGAACCGGGCCGCCCTGGTCATCGCCGCGCTCGACCGCAACGCCCCCGACTACCAGGAGCCGCCCGACACCGGCGAGTTGAGGTCCGACCTGGCCGCCTTCCTGGGTGGCCTGCTGCACCGCTTCGACGACCTGCCGACGGACGCCGTGCACGGCTTCCTGGTCGACCTGCTGCGCGACCCCGAGCTGCGGGGGCGGTTCCGGATCGGGCTGACGGCCAGCGGGCCCGTGGAAGCGCTGGAGGTGATGATGCGCCGCGCCGCCGACCGTGGCGAGATCAACGCCGGTCGGATGACCCCCCGGACGGTCTCCCTACCGCTGGACCTGCTGCGCGACGCCTTCCTGGTGGGCGGGGTGGTCCCGCCGGACCACGTCATCGAGGAGATCCTCGACGACGTCGTACTCCCCCTGCTCAAGGCACCGGGCAGCTCCTGAAGCGTGTTCAGAGCACCGGCCGACCGCCGATGTCATGGTCCGCTACGAGGCCATCGCGTGCACTGCCGCGCCGCGACTGCGGGGGTGGAGAAAACCCCACTGTGCGGCGGTCGGCCGGCTGGTCATCATTGAGCCCCGGCCTGCGAACGGAGGTCCGGCCCGCGATCGCGGCTCGGCCTCGGTCGGCAGGTCGATCGACGCGGCACCGAGGCACGATGATGGAGCGTAATGACTCAGTCCAGCGAGCGCCCCTCCCCCGGCGGCACCCCGCGCTCCGGCCTCGCCCTGCGTTCCGGCCTCGCCCTGCGGGTGAGCCTGCTGGGCTGGTCACTGGTACTGCTGCTCGGCGCCGCCCTGGGTTTCGCCCTGCTCACGCTCTGGACCACCTCGCTGACGGTCGTCGCACTCGGGGTCGGCATCCCGATGACCCTGCTCTCCACCGCCGTGGTCCGCTGGTTCGCCGACCTGCACCGCCAGTGGGCCGCCGACCGGCTCGGCGAACCCGTCGCCCGGCCCTACCTGCCGGCGCCGGACGGCAGTTGGCTCGTACGCCTGTGGGCGATCCTGCGCGACCCGGCGAGCTGGCGGGACTGGGCCTGGCTGGTGGCCAACTCGCTCACCGGATGGTTCACCTACGGGCTGTCGTTCACGCTCTTCCTCGGCGGCGTCTTCTACCTGAGCTATCCCCTGCTGTACGAGCTGACGCCGCATCAGGTGTTCCGCACACCCCTGGGCAACGGCTTCCGCCTGCACAGCGTCCAGGAGTCGTTCGCACTGGTCCCGCTCGGCCCGGTGTTCTTCCTTCTCTGGTACACCACCGCCGAACGACTCGCCAACCTCAACGCCCGGGTGGTCCGCGCCCTGCTGGCACCCACCACGCAGGCACAACTACGAACCCGTGTGGCGCAGTTGGCTGCCTCGCGGGCCGAGACCGTCGACACCCAGGCCGGCGAACTGCGCCGGATCGAACGGGACCTGCACGACGGCGCACAGGCCCGGCTGGTGTCGCTGGGCATGAGCCTGGGCCTGGCCGAACAGCTCCTGCCCCTGGATCCGCAGGCCGTCCAGCAACTGCTGGCCGAGGCCCGCGAGTCGACCGCCGACGCGCTGGCCGAACTACGCGACCTGGTACGCGGCATCCACCCGCCGGTGCTCGCGGACCGTGGCCTGGACGGCGCTCTGCAGGCCCTCGCCCTGGTCAACCCGATACCGACAACGGTGGTCACCCGCCTGCCCGGACGGCTGCCCGCACCGGTCGAGTCCGCTGCCTACTTCGCCGTCGCCGAGGCCCTGTCGAACGCCATCAAACACGCCCGGGCCCAACACATCGAGATCACCGTCGAGTTCACGCCCCACCCCGGCGCCGCCACGGGCTCGCTGACCATGCGGGTGTCCGACGACGGCTGCGGAGGCGCCGCCCTCGATGCCGGTACCGGCACCGGCCTGCGCGGCATCGACCGTCGCCTGGCGGCCTTCGACGGCACCCTGACCGTCGACAGCCCGCCCGGCGGACCCACCGAGATAAGGATGTCGCTGCCGTGCGCATCGTCATAGCCGAGGACCTCGCCCTGCTCAGAGCGGGCCTGATCAGAATCTTCCAGGTCAACGGCTTCGAGGTCGTGGAGGCCGTCGACAACGGCCCCTCGCTGATCCGGGCGCTGACGACCCACCGGCCCGACGTCGCGATCGTCGACGTGCGGCTGCCGCCGACCTTCACCGACGAGGGCCTGCGCGCCGTGATCGACGTACGCAAGCAGCTCCCCGGCCTGCCCGTCCTGGTGCTCTCGCAGTACGTCGAGCAGCTCTACGCCAGGGAGTTGATGTCGGACCGCGCCGGGGCCGTGGGCTACCTGCTGAAGGACCGGGTGCTGGACGTCGGCCAGTTCGTCGCCAACGTCCGGCAGGTCGCGGCCGGCAGTACGGTGATGGATCCCGACGTGGTCGCCGCCCTCCTCACCCACCGCTCGGCTGACCCCGTCCTGCTGCAGCTGACCCCTCGTGAGCACGAGGTTCTCTCACTGATGGCCCAGGGCCGCTCCAACGCCGCCATCGCCGCCCGGATGTTCGTCACCGAGAAGACCGTCAGCAAACACAGCTACAACATCTTCACCAAACTCGGACTCGAGCCCTCCGAGGACGACAACCGCCGGATCCTGGCCGTCCTCGCCTACCTGGAAGGCTGAGCCCGCCCGCGCCGTAACCGAGCCGGCCATTCATTACCGCTGACGCGTAAACGGGTGGCGGTCGGCGGCCCGGTCCGCCTACCTTCGGGCGAGCTGTCATGGGAGGAGAACCCGGTCGTGGGACGCAGGCGTGGGATGGCTGCCGGGCCTGTTCGGGCTCTGGTGGTCGGGGATGTCCATGGCGAGTTCGGACTGCTCGCCGAATGGGCGGCGGTCGCCCGCCGGGTGCACGGTCCGCTGGACGCGATTCTCGCGGTCGGCGATGTCGAGCCGAACCGTGACGAGGCGGACGCGGCCGGGGTCCACGGCCCCGCGAAGTACCGTACGGTCGGCGACTTTCCGTTGGTCCGTGAAGGGCTGCTCGACCTGGGGGCGCCGCTGTACTTCATCGGCGGCAACCACGAACCCTGGCCGGCCCTGGACGAGGTCGGCCACGGCTGGTGGAGCGACGGTGTGTACTTCCTCGGCCGTGCGGGGGTCGCCGAGGTCGCGGGCCTTCGGGTGGCGTTCTTGTCGGGCATCCACTCGCCCCGCATCACCGATGTTCCAAAGGCGCGCCGCGACACGGTCAGGGAGCGCACGTACTACACCGGGGAGGAGATCGCGCAGGTGAGCCGGGCCGCGCGGCGGGCGGGACAGGTCGACATCCTGCTGACCCATGACTGGCCGTCCGGTGTCGCGGGCCCGCATCGGGGAACTCCGGTCGGCCGTCCCGAGCTGCGTGCCCTGTCCGAATGCCTCCGGCCACGATGGCACTTCTGCGGCCACATGCACCATCGGCACCGGGCGGCCATCGGGCCGACGGAGGTCGTGTGCCTCGATCACATCCGCTCCGGACCGGCCGCGTTCGCCGTCGTCGAGCGGGATCCCGACGGGCAGCTGGTGCTGGTCGAGAACGTCGTCGATGCGGAACGTCCATCCGCAAACTGCTCGCCCGGCTCCGCCGCGTCCACGGCCGGATGATCCGCATCGGCCGCGTGGCCCTGCGCCTGCAGCAGTACGAGACCGACACCGTCCCGCGCCAAAGCCGAACCGCCGACCAGGACTCGCCCGCGCCCTGACACCAACCCGTCCGCGTCCCTGCGATTGCACTCCGATGCCGCACCCCGGCTGCGAAGACCTCTGGTCGCAGCCACGCTGTGTGGGAGGCACGGGTGTGCCGCACGCCAACGAAACGTGGAGCGACCAGTGAGAGTCATGCTGACAGTTCAGATGGACACCGAGAAGGCCAACAAGGCGATCACGAGTAACACGCTGGCCGGGACCATGAAGTCCGTGTTCGACCGGATCAAGCCCGAGGCTGCGTACTTCGGGGCGATGGACGGGATGCGTACCGGCTACATCGTCTTCGATCTCAAGGAGCCGTCCGACATCCCGACCATCGCTGAGCCGTTCTTCCAGGACCTTGGCGCCAAGATCAGCTTCGTGCCGGTGATGAACTTCGACGATGTCCAGGGCGGCTTGCAGAAGTTCGGATCGAACTGAGCCGCAAGCCGATGCTCTGACAGGCATTCCCCCAGCTGCTGTCATGCCTGATGTGGAGAACTCCAGGAGGCCCGGACCAGGATCACTCGGTCCGGGCCATCGGCATGACCGAACGCCGGCTCGGCCCTCCGCACCCGCCGCTACCGGCGGCGAGCCGGCTCAGTACCCGTGGTGCACCTGCCAGAAGGCCCATGCGCCGCACGGCGAACCGTAGCTGTCGTTCATGTAGCCCAGGCCCCACTTGATCTGGGTCGCGGGGTTGGTGCGCCAGTCGGAGCCGACCGAGGACATCTTGGAGCCGGGCATCGCCTGAACCAGGCCGTACGCGCTGGAGTTGGTGGCGGTGTAGTCCCAGCCGCTCTCACGCTTCACGATCTGGCTGAAGCACTGGAACTGGGTGTCGTCGCCGATGATCCCTGCGGCCAGCGCCTGGACAGAGCCGGGGCTGTAGGAGCTGGTCGGCGTCTGGGCGAGCAGCGCGGAGCTGGCCTTCGCCCGGCTCGCGGCCTCCGCGTCGGCCTTGGCCTGCGCGTCGGCTTTGGCCTGTTCGTCGGCCTTGGCCTGCGCGTCCGCCTTGGCCTGCGCGTCAGCGGCAGCCTTCTGACGGGCCGCCTCCTCAGCGGCCTTCTTGGCGGCGGCGTCGGCGGCGACCTGCTGGCCGTTGGCCTGGGCGAACAGGTTGTCGCTGATGGTCTGCGCGTGCGCACCGGTAGGCACGTCGGCGAGCAGGGTGGCGCCTGCGACGTCGACCGTCGACACGTGGGGGGCCTCGCTGCCCGAAGCCACACCGACGACGGCACCGACTGCAGTGACGGCGCTGGCGGAGGCCACGGCCACGGCCCGAACCGAGATCCGGTTCACCTGGTTTCCTTCCAGCGTCATCCGTGAGGTGACCGCACGGACGATCTCCGCCCCTGACGCTGGTCTCCCCCTGCACTGGTCACGGGAGACACGGACCCGGCGCGACCCGGTGGGAACGGGACGCTGTTCAACTCGGGCGGCGTACGGCTGACTACCTGTTCAGTTCTTGGAATTCCAACACCTGGTGGGATGCTGACTGTTCCTCAGCTCCACCCTTACGGTGCCCGGTCATGCCGTACGCAGGGCCTGACAGAACTCACACACTGCCCGCCGCAGACGTGTCGGCGCAATTCTCAGCTGCGTGGCGAATCTCACATGGCGCGCGAGGCAGCAGGTTCTGCCACTGGTGCGGGTGATCGCGACGGCGAGCGCGGGCGGGGGTGTCGTCGTCGCGGATGGCGGTGGTGATGTCGGCAGCCCAGTTCGCGGGGTGGTGGTGCCCGAGGAGGTCGGCGAGGCGTGCCAGCCGCTTGCGGCGTTCTTCGGGAGCGAGCAGCAGGGCCCGGTGCAGGGTGTCCGCGAGGTCCGTGGGCGAGTGGGGGTCGGTGAGCAGTGCCGCCGTGCCGAGCTCGGCGGCGGCGCCGGTGTGGCGGGAGAGCACCAGCACTCCGGAACGGCCGGCGGCGTGCTGGGCGGCGACGTACTCCTTAGCGGTCAGGTTCATGCCGTCCTGGAGGGAGGTCACCCAGAACACGTCGGCGGCCAGGTAGTGGTCGATCACCTCGGCGAACGGCAGGCTGCGGGGCAGGTACTCGACGGGCTGCCAACCGGCTCTGCCCCAGGCGTGGTTCACCTCGGTGATGCGGCGCTCGAGTTGCTGCCGGGTCGCGTCATGGGAGGTGATGCCGGGTTCGGGGGGCGGGCACACCAGCCGGAACCGCAGCCGTCCACGCAGCTCGGGGCGACGGGTGAGCAGGGCCGCGACGGCTTCGACCTTCTGGACGGGGGCCTTGGCGTAGTCCAGGCGCTCGACGGAGAGCACCAGCGGCCCGTCGGCCGGGTCAGCCCGGGGGCGGCGGGCGCGGGCCAGTGCTTCGAGGGCGTCGCGGTCGATGCCGAGGGGATGCACGCCCACCCGGGGCGTTCGGGGGGCGTCGGCGAGGGCCTGGCGGAAGTGTCCGGCGAAGGTCTCGGTGTGGAATCCGGCCCAGTCCAGGCAGGCCAGGGAGGCCCGGACCTCCCCGGCGGTGGGGAGGGCGGCGAAGACGTCCGGCGGCGGGAAGGGGGTGTGGTGGAACAGGCCGACCCTCAGGTCGGGGCGGGTGGGGCGGAGCAGGCCGGGGACGAGCCACAGGTTGTAGTCGTGCAGCCAGACCGTGGCGCCGGGCGCGGCGCGGGCACTGATGTGCTCGGCGAAGCGGCCGTTGACCGCGCGGTAGTGGCCCCAGGCGTCGGGGTCGAAGCGCAGTCGCTCCGGCTGGGACATCAGCACCGGCCAGAGCGTCTCCTTGCAGGCCCGGTGGAAGTAGCCGGCCCACTGTGCGGGGCTCAACGGGACGAAGGACAGCGGGAGTCCGGTGTCGTGGTGTTCCAAGGCGGCCGGGGGCGCCTCGGGGTCGAGCACGGCGGCGGTGGCCCAGAGCGCCTGCGGGTTGGCGGCGAACAGGGCACGCAGTGTGGGCAGGATGCCGTTGGGGCTCGCGGGGGGCCGCCAGCCGTCGGGAGTCCAGTGCACCGGCGGCCGGTGGTAGCCGATGACGAGCGGATGCTCGCGTTCCACCCAGCCCAGGTCCTGAAGGGCCGACAGGATGCCGGCGGCGCCGGGCCGGTCGGGACGGTGGACGGTGTCGTTCTCGGGTACGGCGTCGAACAGGGCGGGTTCGGCGTTGCCGACGATGACGCCGTGTGCGCCGAGCCCGAACAGT
This sequence comes from Kitasatospora sp. MAP5-34, assembly GCF_029894335.1. GTDB lineage: Bacteria > Actinomycetota > Actinomycetes > Streptomycetales > Streptomycetaceae > Kitasatospora. The sequence continues at coordinate 19,323 of NZ_JARXZC010000022.1, forward strand.
GACAGGTCGTTGAGGGAGTCGCCGGCGACCAGGACCGAGTCCATCGGCCAGTGCTGCTCGGCGGCCAGGGCCGCGAGCGCGTTGCCCTTGCTCGCGCCGGGCGGCAGCACGTCGAAGTAGCGGTCGGCGGAGTACAACCAGGTGCAGCCCAGCGCCTGCACGGCGTCGGTGAGCTCCGGCGTGAGTTGTCCGGGGCGCAGGAGGAAGGAGCAGCGGCCGGACTGGGCCACGCCGTGCTGGTACCTCAGGCCGGGCAGGCGGCGTAAGGCGGCACGGACCCGCCGTGCTCCGGGCCAGCCGCTGCGGAGTCTGCGCTGCAGGGCCTCGACCGGGGCCAGGTCCGCGCCGTCGATGACGCTCGACCCGACGTCGGCGATGATCCAGCGCGGCCTGGGCACCAGCGGGTCGCGCAGCACCTCGCGTACCGAAGGAAGCGCGCGGCCGGTCGCGAAGACCACGGCCACCTCCGGGTGGCGGTCCAGCGCGGCCCGCAGGCGGCGGCGGTCGGCCCGGTCGCCGCCCAGCAGCGTGCCGTCCAGGTCGGTGACCAGAATCTTCATGCCGTGCCCCCTTCGGCGAGGTGGGGCAGCTCGGGCAGCTCGTCGGGCCCGCCGCACGCGCGCCCTGCACCGATCGCCACGCGGAGATGCACTCCGGCCGCCGGGCCGGAGTGCATCGTGGATCAGGATCATCGGACGCTAACACGAACCGATCACCGAGTGAATGGGGCATGCCATGGTGGGCAACACCATGGGCACCGGCGCCCACCGCCGATTCGGTGCAGGACTCCTGTCCACCCGGACCATCAAGATCCGAGTCTCTCTGGTGTCCGACATCCAGGGTCAGGCTCCTCCGGCGACCGGCTCCCGGCTCCCGGCTCCCGGCTCCCGGCTCCCGGCTCCCGGCGGATCCCCGCAGGAACCTCAGCCGGAGATCGTCCTGGCGTTGATGCTGGTGAGGAACCCCGCACGATGCGAGGCCAGATCGGCGTCCGCCAGCGTAGACAGGACGGTCAGCCGCAGCGGCGGTTCAGCCACCGGCAAACGGCTCGCCACAGCCGGGTCCGGCGCTGCTGCCCTGTCCAGGTGGCCCGTCTCGGCGTACGACAGAAGCAGTGTGGGGTCGGTCAGGCCGCGCAGACTGACGACGGCATCGGCCTGATCGGGATCCGCGGGTTGTAGGAACCGGGTGGGAACCGGCCGAAATCCCAGGCGCGCCTTGAAACCGAACAGCCCTGGCTCGGTGATGTGTCCGTACAGAGTCGGATCGCTGCCCAGCGAGATCCACTCCCTGCCGCGCCCGCGTGCCTCCGCGGTCGCCGTCATGTACAACGCCCGGACCACCCGGCCCTGGCGCTCGGCTGCGGCCTGGGCGGTGAAGGCGATCCGGGTGATCGACAGCTCGGGCTGGTCCCAGCACAGGCAGACTCCGAAGAGCTCGCCGTGCGGGTCCCTGGCCGCCACCACGTAGTACAGATCCGGATCGGCGGCTATCTCGTCGCGCCAACTCGCGGCGTAGGAACTCCCGTTGCGCATCGTCGCCACCTGGGCCTCGTACAGACCCAGGAAGTCATCGAACACTGCCATCGTCATCGGGGCGTGCACGGTGATCTGCAGGGACCGCTTCGCGGTCTCACGCAACGCCCTGCGCACATTGCTCCGCTCGCCGGACGTCATGGCCGCGAGGAACGCATCGTCCTCGGTCCCCACCGGGGCCAGCCAGGTGACCCAGCTCGGTGTGACGAGGAATCCGGCGCGTTCCAGATCCGCGTGAAGTGCCGCCGGCGGATCCACGACCCGAAGAACGCCGACCCCCTGCTGCTCGGACAGCGCGAGCAATCCGGAAGTACCGGACTCCAGCGCCTCCTCGGCTCCCAGCAGGGCGATCCGCAAGCCGTGGTCCTCCATCACCTCCAGTGTCCTCATCCCTCGACCGCCTCTCCGGGCACCGGGTACGGCGGCAGGGCGCCGTCTGCGACCGCCAGCAGGTTCGCGACCGCCATGTCGGCCATCGCCTGCAGCGCCTGGTGGGTGTGGTACGCGTTGTGCCCGGTGACCAGAAGCCGATCCGGCACGAATTCAAGAAGCCCGAAGGGATCGTTCTGCGGGTCCGGCGCCGGTTCGGCGTAGTACCCGTCGATCGCGGCCCCGGCAAGACGGCCCTCGCGCAGCGCGGCACGCAGCGCGGCCGGGTCCACGAGGGTGGCGCGAGAGGTGTTCACCAGGAACCCGCCGTCGAGCGCCCGCAGGTGTTCCGCGCCGATCATTCCCTCGGTCTGACCGGGCACCAGGTCGACGTGGAGCGACACCATGTCGCAGCTCTCGAAGAGCTCGATCAGCGAAGCGCTGCGCTCGTACGGGAGCGCGGCGAGTTCCGGACGATCCGTCCGGTTCCAGTACCGGATCCGGGTGCCGAACGCGGCCTGCGCCATCCGCGCCAGCTCACGCCCGATATGACCCATGCCGACGATGCCGAGGCGGGCATCGGTCAGCGACTGCGTCGGCTGCTCGATCCACTCACCCCGGGACACCCCGGCAGCGCCCCGCGAGACCCCACGGACCAGGTCGAGCAGCTGCGCGAGCGCGAACTCCGCGACCGCGACGGCGTTGGCGTGGGGCGTGTAGGTGAAGCGGGCCGCACCGGGCTCGGCCGGAAGCTCGATGAAGGACCGGTACCCGGTCGCCAGCACGCAGACCACCGCCAGCGACGGCGCCTGCTCCCACACACGCCTGGACAGCAGAGCGGTGCCGCCGTGGACCAGGGCCCAGGCGCCGGCCAGCTCCCCCACCAGCCGCTCCTCGTCGGCGTCGCCCGGCAGCCGCGTGAGGGCGAAGCCCCGGGAGCGCAGCTCTGCCTCGGCACGTTCGGGAAACGCACCGGTGATCACGACTCTCTGCTCAGCCACAGACGGCTTCCTTCCCGCTCAAGGCCACGAAATCCCGCCGGTGCCACAGCAGCGGCCCGGCCTCCGACCGGGCCGAGAAACCGGTCACCTCGCCGATCAACAGCTGGTGGTCGCCCACCTGGACGCTCCCGGCGGTGCGGCAGCGGTAAGCGGCATGCGCGCCGAGCAGACGAGGCGGCCCGTCAGCGGGCCACGGCACGAAGTCGTGCCCCGCGAACCGGTCCACGCCCTTACGGGCGAAGGATTCAGCCACCTCGCGCTGCTGCTCGCTCAGCACGTTGACGATGAAGCTCTCGGACTCGAGCATCGCCTGCAGGCAGCTCGAGGTATTGCCCACCCCGACCAGGACGAGCGGAGGGGACTGGGATACCGACAGGGCCGACGTGGCCGTGAATCCCCAGCGCTTTCCCAGCGCGTCCTGGGTCGTGACCACCGTGAGCGCCCCTGCCAGGTGGGACATCGCCTCACGGAAGTCCTCAGGGGAGAGCGGCTCCTCGGCAGGCCGCGCCGAGCGGGGCCGCCGGCCCGGGTCGGCGTATTTCCACATGCTCATACCTTCGCCTCCGATGCTGCCAGGGTGCCCGCCGGGGTCCGTCCCCGGCCCGAGATCGAGTTCTGCAGGCTGCGCGCGGTCAGCGGGACGAGGACCGCCCCGACCACGGCGAGCAGCAGAGCCAACCAGGCCACGAGGTGCTGCGGGCCGACCCACGCACCGACGGTGGAGATCAGCAGCCCACCGATCGGGAAGGCGAGAACATTGATCAGGAAGAAGGGGCCCATGACTTTTCCGAGGTGCTCACTCGGAATCACCTGGACCCGCTGCGTCCGGTTGAACGTGTTGTAGTACGCGACGCCCACTTCGACCGCCACGAACCCGATCGCGTAGACCGGATACGAGTGGGACAGGCCCAGCAGGAGCAGCGAACAGCAGGCGAGGGCGAACCCCACCGTGCCGATCACCTTCGGCTGGAACCGTTTCAGCAGCACCGGCGTCACCGCCAGGTTGAGCAGGCCCGCCACCCCCGCGAAGACGTTCAGCATCGCGAACGCGGACTGCGGCTGCCGGAAGACGCCGGTGACGACGGCGGCGTTCGCGCCCATGGTGACGGCGAGCGCCAGGTTCATCGTGAAGTTGACCGCCGCGAGCAGGACGACCGGCCGGTTGCCGAACAGGAGCGACCAGCCCAGCCGGAGTTCGGCCAGGGCCGTACGCGCGTCGCCACCGGTCGGGGCCGCTGCGGCGCGCGGCAGGGAGAGCCAGCAGGCCGCAGCGGTCGCGAACATGCCTGCGGCCAGGCCGAGCAGCCACACCTTGCCCAGCAGCACGACCGCGACCATGGCGAGTCCCGGCCCCAGAGCGAGGGACAGCAGCTCCATGTTCTGCACCATGCCCTGCATCCGGGCCAGGGCCTCACCCTGGCCCAGCTGCGGCACGACCTTCTCGATCGCCATGTGGATCGGGGCCACCAGAGTGGTCAGCAGCGCCCCGTTCACCATCAGGACCGGAATGGTCCAGCCCGGCTCGCCCAGGCACAGCACGACCGATGAACCCAGCACCAGTGCCCGGCCCACGTTGGCGACCCGGAACAGGCGCGGGCCACCGTCACGGTCGGCGAGGATCCCGCCGAGCGGGTAGGCGATCAGGTAGGGCGCCCATTCGAGGGCGTAGGCCAACCCCAGCAGCGACACCCGTCTGCTGTCCTGGTAGATGAGCAACGGCACCGCGAACAGCACCACTTGCTCCGCCATCAGGCCGACGGTGATCCCCACGGCGAAGAGCCCGACGCGAGCCGACCGGAGCCGCGGCGGATTCGAGCCACTCGTCACGGCGTATCCGCTGGTGCATCGGCCCGCTCCCGCGCTCGCACGAGGGGAAGCACTCGGGTGAAGAAGAGTTCCATCTCGTCCCGGGCCGGCCAGCCGGAGAAGATGAACTCGCTGACCCCGGCCGCCTTGTACCGCAGCACGTAGTCCGCGACCTCGTCGTAGTCCCCGACGATGCACAGCGCAGGGCCACCCCGGTACGCGACCGCGCCGGACCACAGCATCGACGACATCCAGCCGTGGCCGGCCTCGTCGGCGAGGCGGAACGAGTTCTTCACCGCCTGGGAGTCGGCCGCCGCCACGAACTGCGCGACCCATTCGCGGTGCGCCTCGTCCGCGCCGCCCATCACCTCCGCCAGATCGGCCAGCGCCTCTTCGCGGGTGGGCCTGGCCAGTACCTGCATCCGCAGGCCGACCCGACCGCCCCTGGCCAGCAGCGGCTGGACCTCCTCCGCGATCTTCTCCGGGGTGTCGGCGTACCGGAACCAGCAGTCCCCGTACTCGATGGCGGTGTCCTGGGCGATCTGCGAGGCTCCGCTCACATAGATCTCCGGCCGCCCGCCGCCGTAGTGGGGCAGGCCCAGCTGCCCTTCCTCGATCCGGTAGTGCTCGCCCTTGAACGTGACCGGGCCCTGGTCGCGCCACAGGTCGTGCAGGATGCGCAGGAACTCGCGGGCTCGCTCGTGACGGCCGTCGTGAGCGACGAAGTCCCCGTAGTAGCCCTGCTCGACCGGGGAGATGCCGGAGATCAGGTTCAGGGCGATCCGGCCCTCGGACATCCAGGAGAGGGTGTTGACGATCTGGACGAACAGGGTCGGCGAGAGCAGGCCGGGCCGGTAGGCCAGGATGAACTTGACGTTCCGGGTCTCCCGGACCAGGGCGCCCAGCAGCGGGAGCGGATCGGGCAGGTCGTAACTCTGGGCCATCAACAACGACTCGACGCCCAGCTTGTCGGCCTCACGCGCGAAGTCGATCGCGCCCTCGAGGTCCAGGACCCGGAAGTCGTAGCGCTCGGCCGACTTCTTCTGCCCGTCGTCGAGTGCTGATCCCCAGTGGAACCTCAGCTCCCCGGGACGGGTGTCGAACTGCGCGTTCACAGGCTCACCGGCTCAGCGTCGAGAATCGAAGCCGCCTCGGCGGGCTCGACGTCCACGCGGTAGCACGCGATCGCCTCGGCGATCGCCGCGTTCACGGCCGCCTGATCCGCCCCGCGCAACAGGAAGCGGCCACCGGCGTGATCGTAGCCACCGCTGCCGTCGAAGACGTGCCCCACCGCCGGGAGCGATTCGCCGTACACCTCGGGCACGGCGTCGACCAGCGACACACAGGAGACGACCTGGGCGGGCTGCGGCTGCGGCTCGGGGAACACCAGCCAGCCGCCGGAGCCGGCTTCGGCCGGCAGGACGTGCTCGGCACTCAGCGGCTTCAGGCCGATGGTGCTGCGGAACGCCTCGCAGTACAGGTCGATCCCGTACAGATCGCGGTGCAGGAAGGGCACGCCGGCACCGCCCGGCCGCAAGCCCACCTCCAGGAAGACCGGCTTCCCCGCCGAGTCGGCGATCACCTCGAGGTGGAAGGGCCCGGTCCACAGCTCCAGCGCGTCCAGGCAGTCGATCGCGAAACCGGCCAGGTCGTCCCGCAGGGGTCCGGGATCGAGCAGGGCCGATCCGAGTGGCGCGCCGTGCACGAAGTCGAGGCAGGTGTTCAGGTACTGCGACACGGTGACGCAGTGGTACTGCCCCTGGATCCTGATCCCGTCCACATGGTAGATCGGCCCGTCGACGTACTCTTCGACCTCGTAGCCCTGCGTGGCGGACTCCTCGGCGATACCTTCCAGGGCCGTCACCAGTTCCCGCTCGGTGCGGATCAGTTGGACGCCCCGCGAGGCGGCCCCGTCCTTCGGCTTGAGGATCAGCGGCAGCGGTATGTCCTGGAGGATCTGCTCGGGGGTGGTGCCTGCGGCAAGGCGCAGGAACCTCGGCACCCGCACTCCGGCGGCTCCGACCCACTCCTTCATCACGGTCTTGTCCCGGAAGCGCCGCACGTACGACGTGCCCCAGCCCGGGACCTCCAACTCCTCGCGGAGGTGGGCGGCCACCTCCAGATCGAACTCGGAGAGCCCCACCACTCCGGCGACCGGACCGTACAGTCCGGCGATCTCGCGAGCCTTCGGCAGCAAGGTCTCCACTCGCAGATCGGGGACCACCACGGTCGTCACGGCGCCTTCGCGGTCCAGCGGGTCGAGGGCGTCGGCGGTGGTCAGGTAGGCCAGCCGGAAGCCGCCTTCCGGCAGGAACCGGTGGTACTCGCCGAACTCGTCGTCGAACCGGTTGATGACCAGGAGCAGCGGCTCATGGCCCGGGGTCGGCACGGCGGGCGGCTCGCTCGCGAACTGATCAGGCGACTGGCGGGACAAAGGTGACTCCAAGTGTGATCCGACTGCCCAGATCGAGGGCGTCTTGGTACGAGTCGGCGGTGTAGAGGACGTGGCCGACGCGGCAGCGGTAGTCCTGGTCTCCCGGAAGCGGGGTATCCGCGTCGAAGGTGAGCTCGGCTTCGAGCACGCCGGGCAGCGCGGCGATCCGGTCCATCCCTTCGACCGCCCGCCGGCCGGTCACCCCGGGGGCGGTGAGGAAGCGGATCCCGGCGTACTTGGCCCGTGGCGCGCGCGACGCGAGCACCTCGGAGTCCAGCCCGGTGTGGGCCGCGACGGCCAGCTCCGGGAGGCTGACACCGACGGCAGCCTCCACCAGGTCCGGAATGCGGTCGCCGCCGAGGCGGGCGGCCAGCTCGATCAGCACCGGCTCGTCCGCGACGAGCCGCAGCTCGCAGTGGAACGGTCCGACCGTGACACCGAGCGCGCCGACCACCTCGCGGACGTACTCCTCGACGGCGTGCCTGGCCTTCGGCGGCAGATCCGCCTGGACCACATGCCCGATCTCCACGAAGGACGGTTCGGGGCCGAGCACCTTGTGCGTGAGCGCGACGACCACCGTTCTCCCGTCGGCCCCCACGCACCCCTCCACCGACAGTTCGGGACCGTCGAGGTACTCCTCGACCAGCGCCCGGCCGTCGGACAGCCGGCCCATGTCCGGCCGGCTGTCCTCGGCCAGTGCGCGGTAGGCCGCCAGCAACTGGCCGAAGCCGTCGGCGCGGCTGACGTGCACACTGCCCGCCGAATCCACCGGCTTGAGGACGCAGGGGAAGCCCACCCGGGCGGCGGCCGCTTCCAACTGGGCCTCGGCGGACACCTCCGCGAAGCGCGGCACGCGCAGACCGGCGGCGGCCATCGCGGCCCGCATCACCGCCTTGTCCCGGACGCCCTCGACGGTGTCGGCCGGCAGGCCGCGCAGCCCAAGCCGCGCCGCGAGCCGTGCGGCGACGGGGACATAGAACTCGAAGCCCGGGAGGACCCCGGCGAACGGGGCGGCCCCGTGCGCCGAGGCCACGGCCCGGAACAACTCCTCCTCGTCGTTGGTGTCCACGACGAGTACTTCATCGGCCTCTTGACGCACCCGGTCGGGCAGCGTGCGGTCGTCAGCGTCGAACGAGGCCACCACGGTCTCGAATCCGAGACCCCTGGCCGCCCCCACCAACGCGGTACCCGACGACGCCGGTTCGATGATGAGAACTCGGCCGGGCCCGACCGGGGATTCGCGACGGGCGCTCACCTCAGACCCCGACCGGCTGCGCCTCGCGGGCGCCCACGGTGCTCTCGTAGAGCTCGGTGAAGTAGTCACCGATCAGGTCGATGAAGGTGGCCAGGTAGGCCTCCGCCTGCTCGGGGGTGCTGAACTTCTCCACGGCGCGCGAGACCGTCCGGAACATCAGGTCGTCGTGGTCGTGCGACTCGTCGAAGGCGATGTGCGCCCGGGTGCCGTGGACGAATTCCGCCCCGAACTCGGCCGCGGCCTTCTCGGTGATGACCGGGTTGTAGCGGTCCGAGTACCACTCGACGAACCAGTCCCAGATGGTGGTGGGGGCCGGACCGGAACGGTCGGCCTCCAGCCGCAGGTACCCCATGAGCATCGCGGTGGAGGTGAACACCGGAGTGGCGTCCAGCTGCTCGATCGTCAGACCGAACCGCTCCAGGTCACGGGTGAACATGTGCTCGTGCCCGTACTCCTCGGCGAGGTAACGCGCCAACTTCGCGGCGAGCACGTCGTCCTGCGAGCCGACGCGGTACAGCGCGTAGGCGTCCACCTCGTTGTTGAGACGGATGCGCAGCACCGTCTCGGCTATGTGCCGGATGTAGTAGTCGCGGTCGATCCACTCGCCCTTGTGCAGCTCACGCAGCATCGGCACCCGCTGGAACTGCTTCTCCATCAACTGCGCGGCGAGCGACTCGAACGACTCGCGGTCAAGCTTGGTCATGGCTGGACAACTACCTTCCTTGGACAGCGTACGTGTTGTGTGAGCTCAACCACAGGGCTACCGCTCCCCTGTGGCCCGGGGTGCAGACGATCAGGGCCCCCATTGCGAGTCGGTGGGGGCGGTAGCCGCCTGCCCCGCCACAGTGGTCGACTGGAACCAGCCTTGGGCTGACGTCCCGTCGACCGCCAGAAATGTGAGCGCCACACAGCTCCCGACAGTGGCCGCGAAGCGAAGTAGGCGATTAGCCGACTGACGCACGATCCCGTCCCCTCAAACTCCCCGTTAGGCCAACGGACAAAGATCCATTGGCGATGTCCTGATCCTGGCACGCAGGCCTGACCAGCAACGGATCAGTTAGTCTTCACATTTGTGAACCGCTCACTTGTGCAGCGCTGTGCAGACTGCCCGGAATCGGGCAATTCCTCCGATACCCCGAGCCCGGCACTGTGCGAGCGAGCACTGACGGCCTATGCCGCGGTTCTGAAGGAGTCCCGATATCCCAGGGCCGGAACCCCCGAGTGCCTGATCCACCTCGGCCTGACCCCCCCGCTGCCCGACTCGCCCGACTTCGTCTACGCCCTGCCGCCCAGCACCGCGTCGGGATTCGCGATCAGTCGGTTGGAACAGCGCGTCGCCGAGTACCAGGCGGCCATCCGGAGCACGCATGCGGCCTTCTCCGCTCTGGAAACGGTCCATGCCGAGTCGTCGAAGCGTGATGGCGCGGGGTACTCCCTGATCAGAGGCAGCGAGACCATCAGCGAGGTCCTGAGCGCCTCGGTCGCCGCCTGCCGGTCCGAGCTCCTCACCACCCAGCCCGGAACGAGTCGGCCGGCCGAGTTGCTGGCCCGGGCCCTGGAGTCCGAGATCCCACGACTGCGACAGGGGATCAAGCAACGGACGATCTATCAGCACAAGATCCGCTTCGACGGGCCGACCATGGAGTACATCGACCTGATCACCGCCGTCGGCGGCCAGGTACGAACCACCAGCGCGCTCTTCGACCGGTTGATCATCATCGACCGGGAGACCGCCTTCATCCCCGTGGACGACGAGCGGGAGGTCAGCGCCCTGCAGATCCACCATCCCGGGATCGTCCGCTACCTCGGCAAGATCTTCGACCACATCTGGGAGCGCGCGATCGACGTCGGCAGCGTCAGCGCCAAGCACACGCCGCAGATCTCGGACACCCAGCGGGCGATCCTCCACCACCTGGTGTCCGGCCAGACGGACGAGTGGATCGCCCGCCGGGTCGGCCTGAGCCGCCGCAGCATCGCCGAGCACGTCCGGAAGATCTCGGAACAACTCGGCAGTTCGAGCCGTGCCCAACTCGGCTACCTCATCGCGTTGAACGGCGTGCTCTGGGGTGCCGAGGGAACCACGGATCCGGGATCAGCGAGCCTGGCGGCGGAGCAGGACACTGAGACCGACCCGCTGCGGACCGGCTGACGGCCGTCCCCGGCGCGGTGAGCACGCTCGCCCCGGTACTGATCTTCGGGTTCCTGTTCGGGGTCTCGACGGACTACGAGGTGTTCGTCCTCGCCCGGGTCCGCGAGGGCTACGAGCGCACCGGCTCCACCCGGGAGGGGATCGTCGAGGGGGTCTCGCGCACCGGGCGCCTGGTCACCAGTGCCGCGCTGATCCTGTTCCTCGCGCTCGCCTCGCTCTCCACGGCCGGTGGTGCTCGGCGACCGGGAGCACCTGGGCCGGATGGTACGCAACCTCGTCGACAACGCGGCCCGCTTCGCCCGTCACCGAGTCCTGATCACGGTGGTGGACCAGCCGCCCGGCGAGGTCGGCATCGAGGTCCGCGACGACGGGCCGGGCATTCCGGCCGAAGAGCGCGAACGCGTCTTCGCCCGGTTCGTCCGCCTGGACACGAGCCGTGGACGCGCGAGCGGATCGAGCGGCCTGGGCCTCGCGATCGCGAAGGAGATCGCGACGGCACACGGCGGACACATCACCATCGAGCAGGCTCCCGGCGGCGGTGCACTCGTCAGGATCACCTTTGCCGCGCGCCGCCGGTTGACCGGGCAGCTGCAGCAGCCGCGCCCGGGCACGGTGACGTGCCCGGGCACGGCTTGCCTGACTGATCGTCAGCCGGTAGGAGTGGGACTGGCGTTCGGCGTCGTGTTGCTCACCGAGCCGGTGAGGATGGGCCATTCGTTGTGGTACTGCGCGAACGGCAGGTCCTTCTCCAGCAGCGGGGTGCCGAGGATGGCGATGCGCGCCATCACGGCGCCGGTGACGTCGAGGCCGCCGTAGAGGCCGGCCGTGCCGGTGATGGTCGGCTTGGCGAGGCCGTTGATGTCGATCTCACCGTTGACGGACGCCCGCAGGTACGGCTCGATGGTCGCCTTCACGCCCAGGCTGTCGTAGAGCGCGACGGAACCGTCCGCGACCAGGCCGCTGCGTACCTCGGCCTCGCCGGTGAACGTCGCCTTGACCGGGGAGACCTTGGTGGTGACGGGCTGGGTGGAGGAGGTCCAGCCGGCCGCCTTGGTGTAGTCGGCGTTGATGGACCAGTCGCCGTCGATCTGCTGCGTGGTGTCGACGGTGACGTTGCCGTCGGCGCTGACCTCGGCGTAGACGGTGACGTTCACGGTGATCACGACGGGCACCGGGCCGACCATCACCGTTGGGGTGGCCGTGAGGGTGGCGATCGGGATCTTCACCTGGCCGGTGGTGCCGGAGAGCTTCGCGGTGAGGTGCCAGTTGGCGTGGGCGCCGAGGTCGAAGCCGACCTTGGCCTGGTCGGCACCGAATATGCCGGTGGTGCCGTGGTAGGAGAAGACGACGCTGGGGTCGATCTCGACCGAGCCGCTCAGCGTGGCGGCGGCTCCGCCGGGCAGCGGGATGCTGTCGTTCGCGTCCAGCTCCAGGGCGGCCGAGGCGGAGCCGTTGGCGCCGTCGGGCTTCTGGACGTAGCTGGCCTTCAGGTCCTTGACGTTCGGGGTGACCTGGATCTTGTGCGGGTCGAGCGCGTTCTTGATGTCGGCCCAGGCGTTGCCGAGCAGTTCGGAGATGGTGGCCGGGCGGGTGGCGGCAGCCACCTTCCCGCCGCCGACCGGCTTGACCCCGGTGATCGCGAGCAGCGCACCCTGCGGCGCGGCGGCCGACGGCGGGCTGTCGATCAGCTGACCGGGCCGGACGGCTGCGGTGGCCGCCGCCATGGCGGCCGGGCTGGGGGCGCCTGCCTTGCCGGTAGTGGCGACAGCGAGGACGACCTTGCCGGACTTCTTATCGTACGAGTCCAGCTTGAGGTCCGGAGTGGCGGCCACGGCGGGCGCCCCGGACGGGGTCGGGTCGGTCACGACCACCTTCGACGCGGCGGAGGCGGTCGGCCGGGCCGACGATCCGCTTGACGCCGGATCAGCGACTGACGCACGGTCAGCAGCCGGGGCCAGCAGGGTCACCGTCGGGTTCTCGGTGGTGGCCGTGCCGACCAGGGCGGGGGCGGCCGGAGCGGCTGCGACGGACGAGTCGGTGGACTGGACGGCTGGCGCGGTCGGGTCGCAGGCGCTGAGCGAGAGCACAACGGATGCGGCGAGCACGGGCAGCGCGAGGGTACGCATGTGCATGCGGAGGGTCACCTTCGGCGAAAGGCGGACAGGGGACTGTTGGCATACCGATGAAATGTCAGGGGCATGCCAGCTTGTACGTCGGCAAAGTCCATCGCGGACAGCTCCGCCATGGCTTCCGGCAAGTCGAGGGGATCGCGCGAGTGGCGGCCGAAGTCCGCCGTCGGCCGGGCTGCGAAGACGAGTGGTCCTTCGCAGTCACGCCTGCCGGCACCGAGGTGTCACCAGGCGGCATCCACCCGGCGCCCCCTAAAACTAGAGCCAGTAGTTTTGCCTGGGCGAGAACGTACACTAGTCCGCGTTCGCGGCCCAATACCGGGGTGGGCGAACTCGGGTGAACCCGGACAGCGAGAGGAGGGCGAGATGGGCAGACCACGGCGGCCACTGCTGACCCGGGACGGGATCATGGCAGCCGCTCTCGCACTGGTCGACGAGGAGGGCGCCGAGGCCCTGTCGACCACCCGACTCGCCGCCCGACTCGGCGTCAAGGGCCCGTCCCTCTACAACTACGTCTCCAGCCGCGCCGAGATCGTCGACGGGATCAGCGAACTCATCGTCGCCGAGATGGATCTCGACCCGACCATCCGCCCCTGGACCGCCGCACTCGACAGCTGGGCCCGCGCCTACCGCGCCACCTTCGCCGCCCACCCGAACATGGTCCCGCTGCTGGTGGCGCGGCCGACACAGTCCGTCGCCGCACTCCAGGGCTACGCCAACACCTTCACGGTGCTGCGCGAGGCCGGCTGGCCGGAGGACCGGATGGCACCGATCGTCCAGTGCCTCGAGTACTTCCTCGCCGGCGCGGCCCTCGACTTCGGCCTGCCGCGCGAGGCGTCGCTGCCGACGGAGGGCCTGCCACCCGGCCTGGACCCGATCCTCACCGCCCCGCCGCACGTCAGCGACCTGGCCTTCGAGACCGGCCTCACCATCCTGATCCGTGGCTTCGAGGAGACCCTGAACAGCCTGCGGCCCCAGCAGCACAACTGACGCACCGTCAGCTCAAGCCGACCAGCACCCCAGGGGCGCCGTCGCCTCCCGCCCCCCTTGCCCCCGGCGTCGGACCGCGAACACGGGCTGGTGTACCTTCATGCCGAGCTAAAACTACAGGCTCTAGGTTTAACGGCACCCAGTGGACCGCATCCGGCATGCCCTCGCGACCCCCTGAAGCCGACCCATCACGCGGCCCCCTGCGCGCCGCGCACCCCCCGGTTCGCCGGCACCGCGATCCCAAGTGCCGCACCCACGAGCCGGTTGACGCCTCAGCAGAAGAAAGGCCGAGTCCCAGACATGAGCATCAAGGCCAAGTTCGTCACCACAGCGGCCCTGACGGTCGCGATCAGCACCGGTCTCGCCGCCCCCGCGATCGCCGCCCCGGCGCACCCGGCGGCGGCCGTCCCGGTGAGCGTCAGCACCGCGAGCACCGGTGCGGTGACCGAGCAGCAGTGGCTGACCGACGTGAGCACCGCGATCGCACCGGCCCAGGCGTACATAGAGCAGCGCACGGCCGAGCCCACGAACCGGCACCTCGCGATCGTGTTCGACATCGACAACACCACGCTCGCGACGCACTTCCACCCGTTCACGATGCCGGGCATCGCACCGGTCGTGCGGCTGGCCCAGTACGCCCACGCGCACGGAGTCGCACTCATCTTCGTCAGCGCCCGGCCGGAGTTCATCGACCCCCTCACCCGCCACAGCCTGACCGAGGCGGGCTACACCGTGGACGAGTTGCGCGGGCGCGACCTCGGCGATCTCTTCGAGCCGGTCCAGCAGTTCAAGACGGAGCAGCGGACCCAGGTGGAGAACGAGGGCTACACGATCATCGCCAACATCGGCAACAACTGGACCGACATCAACGGCGGCCACGCCGAGCAGACCTTCAAGCTGCCGGACTACAACGGCCTGCTCTCCTGACACCGAAGGACCGGCCAGGGCGCCGCCAACGGCACCCTGGCCGACCCGTGGGACAGCAATGCCGGCACCACCCAGCAGTGGCCCGCAGGCCGACGGCATCCTCCGGAGCGTCCAGCTGGTCGTTGTCACCTCGGCAGCAAGTAGCGGCGGCCTGCCGCACCGCCACTGGTTCGCTTACGTATCGATGGTGGGCCGTGAGGCTTCGGAGCGAGCCAGGGCTTCTGCGAGCAGGCGCCACAGCTCGCTCGCCAGCTCTGTATTGCCGGCCGACTCGGCCTGTCGCGCGAGCCGCTCGAGATCCGCGACGGCCGTGCGATCGCCGTCATGCAGACGCAGCTGCGCCACCAGCGCCTGATATCTGAGTCGATCACGGAACGGGAGATGAGCGGAATCCGGGCCCATCTCCTCACAGCACAGGCGAGCTTCCTCGAGGTCTCCGTTGTGATAGGCGGCTCGTGCGCGCAGGGCGAGGTGCTCCTGCTTGTGGACAGCTGTTCCTACGAGCTCGACGGCCGGGCTCACTTCGACGAGCCGCTTCATGGCCTCCGAAGGCACGCGCGGATTCATCTGCAGGTGCAGGGAGGCAGACGCCAGGCGCAAACGCATCCAGAGCAGGAGATCGCTGCCGCTGGCGACAGCGCCGATAGCCTGATCGAGCAGTTCCGCTGCGAGGGCGTGCCTGCCCTGGCGCACCCGGAGGGTGGCGAGGGTCCACAGCGCTTCCGCACGGACTGTGCCCGGAAGGTCGTCGAGCAGATCGGCCAGTCGTGAAGCGCGGGTATCGGCCTCTGCCAGCCGTCCACTCTCGGCTTCCACCGAAAGGAGCACAAGCAGCGCGCGGACGGTGTCGAGGCTGCCGGCGGCTTCGCCCTCGGCGATGGCGAGAGCTGCCGCCGCATTGATGTGGGCCGCAAGCAGATCGCCGACAGACCGCTGGTAGCGGGCGTACTGATACCTTGCGCGGGTCCTCAACTCGGGAATGGCAATCTCGTCGCCGATCTCTACGAGCCTGCGAAGCGTGTCGGCGCGGCTGTCCGTGAGCCCGGCCCCGTCTTGAAGCTGGGCCAGGAACCACAATGCGTGCCAGCGCAGAGCTGGGTCCGCGCCTGGCTCGCGCTCGAAGGTCTCGAAAAGCAGTTCCATTGCGCTACAGGGGTCCGGGCCGGACGCCACCGTAGCCAGCACCTGCGCGAGTGAGTGCGGATCCGTCCGCCGGAACGCCGACGGACCAACCCCCAGTTGCTCGCACAGGTGGGCCAGCGCACGCGCAGTCGGCGGACGCGCTCCGGATTCCAATCGGGACAAGTACGCCGTGGACATTCCCTCGCCGGCCAACTGCCCCTGAGAGAAGCCGCGTGCCAAGCGGAGGACCCGAAGCCGACGCCCGAAATCCGGCTGCTCCAGTATTTCGTGCAAATCACGAGCCATATAAAGGAGACTGCCGACCGTCAGACCGTTTTGTCAAGTAGATGCCACTCTCTTGGCAACCTCCCAGGGTGCCCAACCGTGCACCCAGGTGCGCCTGGACGGGCCGGCACCCCCGGGCGGCGGCCAGACTAGGGCCAGTCCGTCTCGCCGGACCGGGTCACGGTCGGCACCCCGCCGGCGTGCACGTGGGTCGCCTTGCCCATCGCTGCAAAGCCGGGAATGGCAATGGTCAGGACCGTGAGTGCGACGACGATGCGGCACACGAGCCTCATGGCGCTCCTTGGGTTTGATCGGGTACGGGAAGGCCGCGGACAGCTGCCCCGGGGCCTCGGACGAGCGCCTGGGCGAAGTCGTGAAGAGCATCCCCGACCGCCTTGGCGTGATCAAACGTAGTCGTGACGCCCACCTTGATCAACAAGTTTGCCAAGCTGATTGACAGTTTTGGCAATATGGATCATGCTTCGGTTCTCAGGTCTGCGTGCCAGCGCACGCGAAAGGGAGGTAGGCGAGTGGATTCGGTCACTGCGGCCACAGGCCGGGGCACGCTACGAGAGACTCCTTCTCCCGTTGAGCGGGTTCCCATCAAGCTGCTCGTGATGGGAAGTTCGCCTCGGCTCCGCGGCGTCGACAACGGGCACGTTCGAGTGCTCGCGGAGACGCAGTCGCTTCCGCCGATCCTTGTGCACCGAGGGACGATGCGCGTCATCGACGGTGTGCACCGGCTGATGGCTGCTCACCTACGAGGCGACCGGTCACTGGACGTGACCTTCGTGGACGACTCCGAGGACAACTGCTTCATCCGGGCAGTCGAAGCCAACAACGCTCATGGGATGCCCCTCTCCCTCGCCGACCGCAAGGCCGCGGCGGCGAGGATCCTCCGGGACCGGCCTGAATGGTCGGATCGGGCGGTCGCGAGGATCGTTGCACTGTCCCCCAAGACCGTCGCGGTCGTCCGCCAGAAGCCGAGTGAAGAAATTCCTCAGTCGACGGCGAGGATCGGCCGCGACGGTCGGAAGCGGGCCGTGCGGCCACCCGGTGCATCAGGGCGCACGGCGGTGGACGCCTCTGCCGGTCTCCCTTCGCCTCAGGCCCACGATCCGCATACGCGCTGCACCGACGACGACGGTGACCGTGGCGCGCCCTCGCATGACTGGACGCCACCTGAAGAGTTCCAGCCACTTCCTTCCGGTCGCACCAACGTCGCCAGCGCAGCGCGAGCCTCGATCGAGCCTTCCCAAGGCCCTCGGATTCTCAAGGCGCTGGCGAGAGATCCGTCCCTGCGGCTGTCGGAGACGGGACGGGCACTGGTGCGGAAGCTTGCAGCATGCTCCGTTGCCCCGGAGGAGGTGGAGGGGATCGCTGCGGCCGTTCCCGCGCACTGCGCACGGTCGGTCACCCAGCTCGCCCTGGCCTACTCCAGGGCTTGGGAGGAATTGGCGCGGACGATTCAAACTGCGTCGTCCTGATCCTCTGCCATGCGGCCTGACCAGCATGGACGGGGTTTGCCACTAGAGAACTATGTTGATGCTGGCTCCTCGTATATGGTTCACAACCCCGGAATCTGCGGCAACGGTGTGTCGCACCGAACAGCCGGCGCTGATGCCGTCGACCACGTAGGGGCCCAGGACGTACGAGACGGAAGAGCGCAGAACGCCTTTCGTCGACGCGTCATAGAAATCCATGACGAGTTCGTCCGGGCGAACGAGCTCCTGCACTATATGGGTCCCGGACCGGGCAGCACCCCTCACCGCTTCCCGCCACACCTCCGCCCGCGTGGCGGCTCCTACCAGGACACCCTGGCCGGCAAAGGACGTCGTGGGCTTCAGGACCATGTCCTCCTGGAAATCAATGAGCAGCTCGACCGGATCCGCGACCCGCCCGCCGAAGTCGATCTCCCCGCCGTCCAGAAAGCGCGTCCACGGAATGTGCTTCTCGATGAACTCCGCGTCATCCGCGTCAAGCAGGGCACTGTTCTTGCTCAACCAGGCGAACACGACCTTGCTCGACAGCGAAAGTCCTGAATCCGGCACGATCCAGGCCATGTTCTCGTGCGCCCGGCGGAGATCCGCCCACGGAGCATGCAAGCCGAGCGACTTCAACTCCTCCGGCAGGAAGTGCTTCTGTGCGACCGCACCACGGCTCGAAGCCTGCCGCCCCCGGGGGGAGGAGAAGAAATCCAGCTCGACGTATTCGCTTTCGAACCCGCAGCGGGACATGTAGTCCGCCTCGCACTGGAAGTACCGGGGCGAACTTATTTCCGGCTCCGCAACCGTACCGACGATCAGAATTCGTCGATCGAATCCGTAGTCCTTGCATATCCTGGAGTAGAGTTCCGCGCGGGCGGCGAAGGGCTCGCGCAACTCCATCGCACTCACGGTGGGAACCACGCCGTAGAGCTCCTCGTAGACCGGAAGGAGCGCGTTCGTGGTGATGGGGCTGCTGTTGGCGGCGCCGAAGTTGGCCTCGATGAAGACTGGCACCCCGTTCCGGATCAAGGCGTCCGGACGAGCATTGCAACCCGCCAGGTCCCGCTCCATCCGGGGGGCGAGGGCACCGAGGAAGGGCTGCTGATGCGGCGTCATCCCGCAGAGCCGGGCCAGTTCCCGGGGGTAGTCGGTCAGGTTCCAGCAGTACCGTTGGATGACCTCCACGAGGCGGCGGGCCGCTGCGGAGACATCCTCCCGAAGACCTGGTTCCAGGACGGCCGGGCGAAGGGCGGTGAGGGAGTCGGCGGAGGAGAATCGAAGTCCCTCCAGCCTGTCGTTGATCAGCGCCGCCGCGTCGGCTGCCGCCGCGCTGTCCCCGGTCAGCCAGCCTGCGGCCTGAGCAAAATCGGTCTCGTCCCAGGTGTCGAGCATCAGTCAGTTCTCCTTCGTTGCCCAGACGCAGTTCATCAGTCCGCCGGTAGCGGCGTTCACCACGGATCGATCGCGGTCCGGCACGATGCGCGCCAGCAGACCGCCCATTCGCCAGCCGAACAGCATCGGGCTGAACACCGCTGTCCCGGAAAGCAGGCGCAGGTCCGACTCCCCGCGGTAGTGGACCGGCAGTTCGACCGGGTCCGGCCGGAAGAACTCCTGCGCCACGTAGCGCTGGGACTGCTCGGCGGCATCGAGCGCACCGGCCCACTCCGCCGGGCTCACATCCCTGCCCACCACGGTCCCGGCACCGCCGTACTGGTTCAGCGGTTTCAGGATGAAACGGCTCTGCTCGCGCTGGAGCAGCGCAAGGAGATCGGTGTCGGCGCCCTGCCAGTGCACGCGGGTGTCACTCAGGTGCCGGGTCCACGGCAGGTGGCGGGTCACGAAGGCGGCGTCCGAGGAATTCATCCACGGGGCGTCGACATCGGCGCTGAGCCAGGCCAGGGCGAGCTTGGAGGCAAGCAGTGCACCGGCCTCCGGGGCCAGCACGAGAGTGTTGTCGCCCTCGAGCGCCTGCCGCACGGGCGACAGGTCCAGCTCGGCGTCCTGCGCATCGGCGGTGACGAACATGCGCAGCACCGTGCCGACAGATCCCCGCTGCGACCGGAGCCGGCCCGCCCGGCAGGTCAGGTCTTCCGGCAGCGCGAAGTGCGCGTCCAGCCCCGCGTTCCGCAGCTCGGCCAGGACGTCCGTGAAGTACTCCTGGGACCCGAAGCCCTTCCGGTCCCAGCCCATGACCGCAACTGCTCCCGGCGAGCCGTGGAAGGCGGTGGCCGCCGCTGCCACCGTGCGCGCGCGCAGCGGGAGCGGTTCGGGTATCCGGGCGGGCGGAAGCAGCGCGGCGGTGGAGGCGGGTCCTAGCAGTTGCTCGCGGAACAGGCGGTTCAAGGCCGCCACCTGTTCCGGGCCGGCGACCGCCGAGTTGATGTTGAACTCCACGATCTTGGGGATGCGGTCGCTCAGCACGATGTCCGGGCGCACGGAGTCGAGCGCGAACCGGTTCTGCCGTCTGCTGTCGGTCAACAGCGACTCCGCAGGGCGTTCGTAGTTCAGCAACCGCTCCAGCTCGAAGACGTCGCGTCCCCGGGTCAGACAGCTTCTGGTCAGGAGCCGAAGCATGCGGCGGCTGATCCGGGCAAGAGCGGTGAGTTCTTGCTGCGGAAGATACAGCGGGCGCACCGGGATCGGAGCCTGTGCGTGCCGGTAGGGGCCGATCCCCATGGCGTCGTCCACGCTCTCGGCTATGCACCGCCCTGCGGCGGTGCCGTCCCGACCGTCCAGTACATGTGCGTCGAACCTGGCTGTGGGCGTCATACCGGCTCCGGCTGTTCAGCGTCGAGCAGGGCTCGACGGCGGTGGACCGTGGGAAGGAGGAAGAGGGCCAGGGCGCTGATCCCGCTCATGCACAGCAGTGCCACCGCCGGGCCCATGCCCTGGCTGACCAGCCCGGCCACGACCGGCCCCAACGGCAGCAGCCCCCATGCGACGGTCCGGTACGAGGCGTTGCTGCGCCCCATCGACGCAGGCGGCAGGCTGCGCTGCCGGTGGGACACCGTCACCACGTTCCAGGCGATGACAGCCATGCTGTATCCCGTGACCGCGATCGCACAGCCCAGGAAGCTGCGCAGGAAGAACGGCAGTGCCAGACTCGCCGTGGCCAGGAAACGGGCCGCGAACACCAGCGTCGTCCTGGACAGCCGGGTGGAGAGGAACGGCATCGCCGCGGCCGCGAGCACCCCGCCGAGGGAACCGATCGTGTAGACCAGGCCGAACTCGAGACTGCTGAGGTGCACCGGCCCGGTGCCCAGCGCGAAGAGGCTGAGCATGGCCTGCCACCCGGCGAACGAGACGGCGCCGAAGCCCGTCATGACGAGGAAGACCCGGAGCAGTGGATCGGACCAGACGATACGGATCCCACTGACGAGGTCGGTCCGCAGACTGCCGCGGGTGACGCTTTCGGGGTTCAGCCGGGGCAGCCGCACGCCCAGCAGTCCGGCGACGAGGTAGCACCCGCCCGCGCCCGCCAGAGCCACGCCGGGCCCGATACCGGCGACCAGACCGCCCAGGGCGGGCCCGGCCATGCCGTGGAGCGTCTCGGCGATCAACGTCTGCCGGGAGTTCGCCTTCTCCAGGGCCTCGCTCGGCACTAGTCGGGGCAGTGCCGTCTGTGCCGCGATGTCGTAGCAGACCTCGCAGACCCCGATCGCCGCCGCGGCGGCGATGACCGCGAACAGCGGCAGGACTCCGGCGACGAGCATCACCGCGAGGGCCGCCATCACGACAGCTCGTGTCGCGTTGGCCGAGATGAGCAGCGTCCGCAACGCCTTGCGGTCCGCCAGCACCCCGATCGGCATCGAGAGCAGCGACCAGGGCAGAGTACGGGCCAGCGCCACCGCGCTCAGCGCGAGCGCCGACCGGGTCAGCGAGAGCGTCACCACCGGCAACAGCACGAGACTCACACCGTCGGCGAGGTTGGCGAAGCTGAAGGCGAGCAGCAGACGGTTCAGCTGCGACCCGCGACCGGTACCCGACCCTGTCTGCGGGGCGTCCGCACCCCGCCGAACCGTGCTTCTGTCGAGAACAGTCACCGACCGTGCCCCTCTGCCGGCGTGTCTTCCCCGGCAGTCACCACACAACCGAACGACAGGCCGTCACGGCTGCGCAGCAGCCTGGCAGCCTCGTTCACGCGGGGTTGCTTGGTGTAGCAGCCGCCGTTCCGCTCGCCCACACGGAACGGGCCGAGCAGCACCGGTGCGGTGACCTCGGTGAGTTCCTCGCGCCGACGGTCCCAGTAGACGAGCGGCCACGGGTCGGCTTCGACGGCCTCCTGCACCACGTAGTCGTTGCTCCCGACCGCGTCCTTCAGCAGTTGCTCCCAGTCACCGGCCGGCGTGGCGGAGCCGAGGATCACGCCGCGCGAGCCGAAGGCGTTGCACGGCTTGAGCACCGCGTTCTCCCGGTGCGAGGCCGCCCACTCGGCCACATCGACCAAGGCCCCCTGCCGCCGGGCCGGGCCCTCCTGCAGTCGAGCGGTCCACGGAACGTGGTCGAGCAGGCGCTGCTGCTCCGCCGTCAGATCGGTCCGCTGGAACAGATCGGCCAGCAGCGCCTTGCTGGTGAACAATGCCGCGAGCTGCCCGCCGAAGAGCGGCACTCCGCTCTGTTCCAGGGCTGCCAGCCGGTCCGCGTGCTCGCCGATCACCCGTTCGGAAGCCATGAAGTACTTCACTGCCGCCGCGTAGGTGACGCCCTGCCAGTGAAGCCCACCGGCGTCTATCTCGACCTCGTCGAACGGGACGAAGTCGCAGGGGACACCGTGCGCGCTGTGATAGGCGGCCTCCAGTTCGAATGCCCGCAGCGAACCTTCGTCTCCGTCCCAGGGAAATCCGAGCAGAGCCACCCGGCCACCGGGGTCGGGCAGTTGGTCCACGATCCAGGCGAGCCGAGCCGCGAAGGTCGACTGCGCGCCGATTCCGTGCGCGCGGCGGGCCTCGATACCGGGACCGGACTTGAACAGGGCGTCCGTCAGCACCGGGGTGGGCGTCGCCCCGTTGAGACAGGCCCCGAAGTTGAACTCGAGGAACTTCGGCTGCCCCGACTGGACCAGTACGTCCGCTCGGGAACAACCCAGGACCCGGCCGAGCGGCTGGGCGGCCGGCAGAAACCAGCGAGCGTCCTGAGGAACACCGGTGTGATCGGCCAGCCGTCCGAAGTCCCCCGCGGCGACGTCCACGGCGTGGGCCACCAGCAGGCGTGTGAGCTGCGCATTCAGCCGGTCGAAGGTACGGCCGCTCGCCGCGTCGACCACGAAGGGCTGCACCGGAACCAGGTCCGTGTACTGCCAGATACCCAACTCACGACAGGTGTACTCGATTTCCTGCGCCGTGCGGGCTGCCTCACCGCTGCTCAGAGCGGCGAGCCGGCGCGCCCAGTCGCGGTGAGCCGGGCCGGGCCGGAGATCGACGGGAGACTCGTCGGCGTGCATCAGGTGTTCCCCTTTTTCAACGGATCCACAACTTCCCTTTCAGGCAACCTGGGTGACGGTGCATCTGAACTCGAACCCGATTCGTTGTGCACCTGCTCTCGCAGGGGGCGCTCGACGGGCGTCATGTCAGTACTTCCCCGGACGGTCCGGTCACAGCCGCTGGGGTCAGCCGTGCGGCCAGCCGCTCGCGCAGGGACGATGTGGGGCGTGCCTCCGTGGCCGGCGGTGTCCCGCCGGGCCCCTGTACGGCCAGGGCCTCCAGGTAGCGGACCATGCCATCGAGCAGCGAGGCGATGGTCGCTTCGCGATACAGCGACCGGTCGTAGAGCGCCCTGATCCGCAGCACACCGGCCGTGGAACGGAACTCAACGGCCAGCGGGAACTTCGCGGTCCCCGGCAGCGGGATCTCCAACGGCTCGACCCTGCTGTCCGCAGCCTCGGAGTCGAACATCGTCGCGATCACGCCGAAGGCGCCGGAGCGGGCCCCCGGTTCCCGGCGCAGCAGCGGCAGGACGTCCAGGAAGGGGATGTCCGAATTGCCCATCGCTTCGAGGAGTTGCCGGCGCACATCCGCGAGGCTCTCGCCGAAGGTGGGTCCGTGTTCCGGTCGCCGCTGTCCGAGGCGCAGCAGGACCGGGTCCACGAGAAGCCCGACGATGTTCTCGTGGCTGGGCAGCGGACGCTTGGAGATGTTGGTCGCGATCAGTACCTCGTCCGTCCGGCACCAGCGGGCGAGGGAACCGGCGAAGGCCGACAGAGCTGCGGCGAAGAGCGTCGTGCCCTCGACGGCGAGCATCTCCTGGAGGTCGATCACCGTCCGTGCCCCGATCGAGCGCGAGAGCGTGCCCACGCTGTTGTCCCCATCGGCATCGCGGTCCGACGGCGGCACGGTGGGCACCGCGCCGTCCAGGCTCCGACGCCAGAAATCGAGTTGCCCGGCGTGCTCGGGGCCTGCCCGGAAAGCCTGCTCCCAGGCGACGAAATCGGCGTAGTCGCCCGCCGGTCGGGCGGATTCGGCCCCCGCGAGGCGAGCCACCAGCGAACCGCCGATCAGATCGGTGGACCAGCCGTCGACCGCGATGTGGTGGCAGACGAAGATCACCTGCCACCTTCCCGAGCCCTGCCGCAGCAGCACCCTGGCAGAGCTGGCAGCCAGGTCGAAGGGCCGCGAGACGAACTCCTCCAGGAGCCGCTGGGGGTGCTCCCCGTCGGGTAGCCCGCTGACCACGTCCACCGGGACAGCGCTCGCGTCGGTCACCGTGCGCCGGGGGATGCCCGTACGGTCCGTCGCGAAGACGGAGCGCAGGGATGTGTGCTCCTCCAGCACCGCCCGTACGGCGTCGAGCAGTTCGGCCTCCGAGACCTCCTGGTTGACCGTCCAACCGAAGGGCACGTTGTAGGAGTCGCTGTCCCCGCCCAACTGGCTCTCGTAATACAGGCGTTCCTGCATGGTCGAGAGCAGGTCCCGGTGCACGGGCACGGTTGCGGCGTGCTGCTCGGCCGCTGCCTCGGTGCCGCCGGTGAGCAGTTCGCCGGCCTGCCGGGGCGTCCGGCAGGCGACCAGTCGGGCCACGGTGGCGTCCGGGCGGAGCAGTGGGCGTACCCGGGCGGCGAACCGCATCATCTGCAGCGAGTCGACCCCCAGTGCGACGAAGGTCTCGTCGGCAGGCACCTCGCTGTGGCCGGTGACCGCCCGGATCGCGGCCAGCACCGCCTCCAGAGCGTCGGTACCGAATACCGGAACACTGTCGGCGGTCATGCTGCCGGCGATCGCGAGCAGATCGCGGCTGATCGTTCGCAGGCGGGCGGCGACGGGCTCGGTGGCCGGTGCGACCACAGCGGACCGCGTGCAGAGTGCGGCCCGCAGCAGCAGAGCGCCCTCCTCCCTGCTGAGGCCGCGTTCGCTGCTGCTGCCGTCGTGCGACCACCCGTCCCACTGGATCGAGATCCACGGTCGGCCGGTACGAGCCGTCTGCACCCGGGCCAGCGCGTCGAGGAAGGCATTGGCGCTGACGTACGGCCCGAAGGCACGCGCCCCGATGACGGTGGACAGGGATGAGTACAGCGCGACGAAGTCGTGCTCGACGTTCTCCAACTCCGCGGCGAGGAACCGCGCCCCGTCGACCTTGGCGCGGACCGTGTCGAACGCCGACTGCTCGGTGACCTCGGCCAGTTCGGAGAACGCCTCCCGATCCGTGTCGCCGGCCAGGTGGAAGACGCCGTCCACCCGTCCGGATTCGCCGGCCACCTCCCCGAGGACCCGGCGCAGGTCGTCGGCATCGGTGCAGTCGACCGTGGCCCACTCGATCCGGGAACCGGATGCGCGGATCCGCCGCTCAGCGGCCTGGATCTCCGCCGATCGGGGCCCGGCCGCACTGCGTCCGGCCAGCACCACCCTGGCTCGGGTCTGCTCGCAGATCGTCTCGGCGAGGTGCATACCCAGGTTCCCGGTCCCGCCCAGGACCAGATAGGTGCCACCCCAGCGCAGCAGGCTCGGGTGCAGGCCGTCGACCGGCCGGTGGACCCGCCGGTAACCGGAGTCGCCGCGCAGCGCCCGATCCTCGCTGCCGTCGCCGAACTGCCACAGGATCTGGTCCAGCTCCGCGTCGACGACCGGCGCCACACCACCCGGCTCGCACGGTTCGAGGTCGAGGACCGAGGCACGCAGACCGACCATCTCGTGCGGGGCACAGGCCCGCACCCCGAGCAGGCCGGACAGGCGCAGATCGGGCAATTCGCCGGGGAGGACCGCGAAGCCGCCCCGCGAGACCAGTACGAGGTCCGTGGTGTTCTCGGCGAGTGCCCCGGCGGGGCCGAGCACGGTCTCGCGCAGCCAGCGCCTCAGGTCGAAATCGGCCGGGGCACCGGCGGGTTCTCCGTCCTGGCCTTCGACCACCACGACCACGGCACTGCCGGAGGAGGCCCGGGTGTCCTCGCCCATGCGCGCAAGCCGTTCACGCAGGGCGTCGGCGACACGTCCCTCGCCCACAACGCGCACCTCCGCCGGTACTCGCGGTGTGCCCCGTCGAACGGCGTCGGGCACCCAGACCGGCTCCTCGAGCACGCAGCGGCCGTACCGCCCCGCAGTACCGGTCTCCGGCTCGGGGGTGTGCACCCAGTGCGACTGGCGCTGGAACGGGTACCCCGGCAGTTCGGCGATCGAGCCCTGTCCGGAGAGGTTGACCGCGTCCCAGTCGACTTCCTGCCCCGCCACCCAGAGCGCGGCCAGCTGTGCGAACAGCCCCGCCACGCAGCCGTCCGGGTGCGACGTGATCTCGGCGAGGTCGATGCACGGCCCGTCGACGGGCGCGGTCGGCTCCGCTGCGTCCGGGCCAGGGGCGTACGGCAGCTCTTGCAGGTCTTGCAGGCAGCGTTCGAGATCCGAACCGCCCTGCAGGAGGTGCAGCAGCGGGTCGTCGTCCCGTCCGTGGAACGAGCCGATCTCGACGCCGAAAGAGGCGAGGAGCTCGACCATGGCAAGGTGCTGGGCGATCCGCAGGACGGCATCGGCGCGATCGTCCTTGCCCGTCCTCCGCTCCTGGCGGACTCCGTCCGCGGCCGCCTCGGCACGGGCGGCCACCATCTCCCAACTCTCGCGGGCCACCGGATAGCGGCTGAGCAGCGGGCCGAAGTCCCCGGCCGGTGCCGCCTGGGCAGGTGCGAGCACGAGTGCGGCCGCACCGGCACCTTCGCCCGGCGAGCGGGTGCCATCCGGAACCGTCACGCTGGTCGTGCCCGCGCCACGGGTGCGCAGGAGCACGCTGCGCCGCCGGTGGCGACGTCGGCCCGCTGCCAGCGTGTGCAGCAGATCCAGATCGGCGCCGTCCCGGTCCAGCCGCCCGCGGAGGGTGTCCTCGATTGCCGTCAGGGCGGCTTGGTGCGGTGCCGAGAGCGGTATCGCCAGCGGACCCTCGACCGGAGCGGTCCCGGCGCGCCGAGCGGTCCGGGCGCGCCGAGCGGTCCGGGGCTGCTCGACGATCACGTGTGCGTTGGTGCCCCCGACGCCGAAGGAGCTGACTCCGGCCCGCCGGACGTCGGCGTCCCACGGTTCGGCGCCGGTCGGGAAGGTGAACGGAACGGCCCCGCCCACGAAGTCGGGGAGCGGCGAGCGCAGGTTCCGCAGCGGCGGACGGATCCCGCGTTCCACGCAGAGGGCGGCCTTGATCAGGCCGACCACTCCGGCGGCCCGGTCGAGGTGCCCGAAGTTCGCTTTGAGCGAGCCGACGGCGCAGAAGCCCGCCGCGCCGCTGAGCGCCCCGAACGCGTCCTGCGCGGCGGCGAGTTCGATGGCGTCACCGAGCCGGGTGCCGGTGCCGTGCGTCTCCAGATATCCCACGCTCTCGACGGGGATCCGGGCCCGGGAGATCGCGGAGAGCAGCACGTCCGTCTGACCACGGCGGTTCGGGGCCAGGAAGCTCGTCTTCTCGGAGCCGTCGTTGTTGACGGCGGTACTGCGGATCACCGCATGGACCACCCTCCCTTGCTCGATGGCGTCCTCCAGGCGCTGGAGCACCACCACGCCGGCCCCGTTGCCCGGCACGGCGCCGTCCGACTCGGCGTCGAAGGGCCGGCAGACGCCGTCTGGAGAGGCGATCATGCCCTCTTCGAAGACATAGCCGTCCGCCAGCCCGAGGTTGACGGTCACTCCGCCGGCGAGCGCCACATCGATGTTGCCCGAGAGCAGGCTCTCCACCGCCAAGTGGACGGCGACCAGGGAGGAGGAGCAGCCGGTCTGGACGTTGACCGCCTCGCCCTCCAGGTTCAGCAGATAGCTGACCCGAGTGGCGAGGAAGTCAGGCGCGTTGCTGGTCAGTACCTGGTACTTGGTGGCCTCGGAGCTGCCCTGGGGCACCAGGTAGCTGCTGGGCGCCGCAGCGGCGTACACCCCCGTCAGCAGATCCGGGGCGGGCACCACGCCCGAACCGTCGAGCGCGTCCCAGCACAGCTCGAGGAAGACCCGGTGCTGCGGGTCGAGGATCTCCGCCTCCGCGGGGCTGAGCCCGAACGATGCGGCGTCGAAGAGGCCCACGTCGGACAGCAGTCCTGCGGTGGGGACCCGGGTGGGCCGGGTCTCGGAGCGCGGCCAGGAGGTCGTCCCGTCCTCACCGCGGACGCAGATCTCCCAGAACGACTCCAGATCCGGTGCCTTGGGCGCCCTGACGGCCATACCGACGATGGCGACGCAGTTCTCGGGGATGCGGTCCGGGGCTGTGTCCTGTTCCACGGTGTAGTCCTCGGTTCTCATTTCGGCCACTCCAGGCGCTCCAGACAAGTGGTCAGCACACTTCCGAACTCGGCCGCGTGGTCCGTGTTGAGCATGCTGTAGTGGTTGCCGGGGGCCTCGGTCACCTGGACCGCCACCCCCAGGGCGGCGGTCCAGCCGAGATCGGCGGGCACTGCTCCCCAACCGGTCTCCTGCCGGGCTCGGATCTGGAACACCGGCACGGTCGGTCGGGGCGGCGTCCAAGGCGCGCGGATCGCCTCGAGGTGCCAGGTGAAGGCGGACAGGAAGGGCTCCAGGTCCGCCCGGGTGAGTGACGGCATCCGGTACCGGTCCCGCAGGACCCGCAGGACCGCGGCCCAGGTCTCCTGTTCCGAGGCCGCCGGTCCCAGCTCCAGCTCCTCGGTCGACGAGAACTCGAACAGTCCCGCGAGCTCGTCCCCCAGGGTGCGTTCCGCACGGTCGAGGACGGTCGGACATCCCGAGTCGATCAGTACGACCCCGGACACCTTCCGCCCGGCCGCTTCGAACCGCGCGGCCAGGTCGAGGGCGACCGACCCGCCGAAGGACCAGCCGGCGAGCACCACGTGCTCGATGCCGTACGACATCAGCTCCTCGGTGTACCGGGCCGACAGGCGACCGACCGAGCACAGCTCGGTGCCCACCGGACCGGCGTTCTCGAATGCGAGCACCTGGTAGTCGCCCCCCAGATGGGGGAGCAGGCGCCGGAAGGCCGTGGCCATGCCACTCGCGGGATGCACGAACACCAGCGCCGTCGTCCCCTCCCCGCGTAGTGCGACGAGGTTTCCCTCCAAGAGCCCCAGGGTCATGAGCGCGGGGCCGGGAGGTCGAGCAGATCGGCCAGCGCCCGAACGGTCGGCCGCCGCACGGCGGCCCTGATGGTGAGCCGTTCATGGCCGTCCCCGCGCAGGATGTTCACCATCCGGGCGAGCACCAGCGAATGACCGCCGGAGGCGAAGAAGTCCGCCTCGGGATCGGGCCACTCCTCCCGGCTCAACAGCTCCCGCCACACCTGGGCCACAGCGCGTTCGGCCGACGTGTAGGCCTCGGGGTCGAACTGGCCGGTCTCCTCCATGGCG
Source organism: Kitasatospora sp. MAP5-34 (assembly GCF_029894335.1). GTDB lineage: Bacteria > Actinomycetota > Actinomycetes > Streptomycetales > Streptomycetaceae > Kitasatospora. The sequence goes on from NZ_JARXZC010000022.1 coordinate 48,573, forward strand.
GTGAGCAGCCGGCGCTCATCGATCTTGCCGCTGGGCGTGAACGGGAAGGCCGGGACTCGGGTGACCGTCGGCATCAGAGCCGCCGGCAGTTCGCCGCGCAGGTGCGACGTCATGTCCGGTTCGGCAGCCGGGCCGGTGTAGAACAGGTGCAGCGACGTACCGTCGCCGTGGCGCACCGCGACCCGTGCGCGGACCCCGTCGAGCCTCTCGGCCACCGACTCGATCTGCTGGGGGTCGATCCGCCAGCCGCGGACCTTGACCTGACGGTCCGTACGGCCGTTCAGGCGCAGTCGGCCGCCGACGAGCGAACCGAGGTCCCCGGTCCGGTAGACCGGAATCTCCCGGCGATCGATCGTCATCGTGCCGAACGGCACCACCTGCCCGTCGCTCAGGTAGCCTGCGGCAACGCCCGGCCCGGCCACCCGGACCTCTCCCGGGAAACCTTCGGGCACCGGTCGTCCCCAGCGATCGGCGATCAGCACCTGGGCACCGGCGACGGGCTGTCCGACATCCACCCGGCCCCCGGGCAGCAGGCGGCCCGCTGTGGCAGTCGCGGTGGTCTCGGTCGGCCCGTAGAGGTTCCATATCTCGCTGTGTGGAAACGCGGACGCAGTCCGGGTGACCAGCCCCGCCGCGACCGGCTCGCCGCCGAGGAAGAGGCGGCGCAGTCGTGGCCGGCTCCCTTCGGCGAACGCGTCGAGCAGTGCGGACCAGTAGCCGGGAACACAGTTGAGCTCGAAGTCGACTTCGAATTCCGCCAGTTCACGGGCGACGCCCTCGACATCGGCGCGCGGTGAGGCGAGCGCCACGGTCGTGCCACCGACGTACTGGGGGCCGAGGAACTGCTTGAGCCCGGCGTCGAAGATGGGCGCGGAGACCCACGGCATGGGGTGGCCGCCCAGTTCCAGCCCGACGGAGATCCCGTGCAGGTAGTTGTCGAGGTTGCCCCGCGTCACCACGACGACCTTCGGCTCCCCGGTGGAGCCGGAGGTGCGGACCAGGTAGGCCGGAGCCTCCCCGGGGCAGTCCGCCGGGGGCCCGCAGGGCGCCATGCCCGCGGCAGCGGCAACGGTCAGGTCCGACGTCCGCGGGTGCAGCCCTTCGGCCTGCGCCCCGAGCCCGGCCTGGTGCAGCAACGCCACCGCGCCGGTCGAGGCGAGAGCGGCCTCGATCCGCTGCCGCGGCTCCTCCGGCGACAGCGGCAGTACCACCGCCCCGTGCCACAGCACCGCGAGCCAGCCGACGAGCAGGTCCAAGCCGTTCTCGGCGAGCACGCCGACGACGGCGCCCTGTTCGACCCCCTCGAGCTCCCGGAGCACCCCGGCGACCGACCGGGCGAGTTCGCCTCTGCCGACCCCGGCCGACCCCACCCGGAAGGCGGTACTGTCGGGTGCCGCGAGAACGTGCGCGTACACCGCCTCGCACAGCCCCTGGGGCTGCTCCGCGACCGGTGCGGCCAGGGCGTCGGCCAGGAGGAGCTGCCCGGTCCGGGTCAGCGGTCCCGCCTGTCCGCAGTTGCTGGAGGGGGCCTCGACCACGTGCTCCAGCACGCTCCGCCAGGCGTCCAGCAGGGACTCGAGGCGCCCGTCCTCGATCCCGTCCACGGCATCGGCCCGCAGCACCGTGGCGGCGTCGGTCTCGAGGATGTGCAGTGTCACCGCTTCCGAGGCCCCGAGGCACCACTCGTCGACCCGCCATCCGGTCGGCAGATCCCATCCGGTACCCGGCGCGAAGACGAGCGTCGGCCGGGCGGAACCGGCTCCCAGAGCGGCCCCACCGGCCTTCGCACGGTGCTCGGCCAGCCGCTGCCCCTGCAACTGCGCCGCCCGTTCCAAGGGCGTGCCCGGTGCGAGCACCGGGATGTCCGGCAGGACCTGGCTGAAGGCGCCGGGAAGGTCACCCAGCCCGAGGGTCGCCCTCGCGTCGCAGACCCACCCGAGGAGCGGCTGCTCGGCGAACCCGGACGCGAGGACCGAGAGCGCGAGGTAGGCGATGTCATCAACTGTGGTGTCCCACTCCCGGGCGAGCACCTTCAGCGCTTCCCGTGCCCCGGGGGCGAGTTGGAGGGCTGCGCTGCGCACGGCCGGGCCGGAGTGCTGCTGCGCGCTCCCCTCCGCCCCCGTGCCCAGGAGCTCGAACGGGTCCCGTTCGGCGCGGGCGGGGACCGCCTTCCAGTAGGCGTCCTCCTCCGCGAGTTCGCCGTCCTTCGCCATCTGCGCGTATGCGTTGACCACAGTGGCCACGCGGTCCTGCGCCTCGATGTCCTGCACCCCGGCGAGGGCGCCCAGGAATCCCTGGAGCGAGGACCGGTCGACCAGGCTCCAGTCTCCGGTGAGACGAAGACGGGAACCGTCAGGCCCGGGGGTCACCGCGACGGTGAGCGCGCCTGCGGAGAACCCACCGCCTCGCTCGTGGTCGCCTTCGGAGCGGATGGCGCCCGGCGACTGCCGCAGCACCCGGACGCCGGTCACCTTGCGCAACGCCAGCCGCAGCGCGGGTGTCGCGTCCAGGACCTCTCGCACCCGCTGCGACAACCCGGCCACGGACAGCGGGGTGCCCAGCTCCAACACGAACGGCCGGGCGGCGTACTGCTGCAGGGAGAGCTGCGGAGGCGTCAGCGGCAGCAGTTCCTCGATCTCAGACACCGATGGTCCCCCGCTCCTGGTAGGAGTCCGCGATCTTCAGCAGGATCCGGCGGTCCCCGGTGTACGGACGACGACCGTGACCGCAGATCATGTTGTCGACCACCAGAACGTCTCCCTCCGCCCAGTCGAACTGCACGGCCTCGCGGTCCACGATGTCGTTGACCTGCGCGATGACGTCGCCGTCGATCTCCTCCCCGTCACCCCAGTAGACGTTGTTCGGCCACAGGGCGTCGTCCGTGTCCTCCGCCGAGGTCGACAGGGCCGCCCGGATGTCGTCGTCCATCCTGGAGATGTGGAAGCCGTGGGCGAAGTTGAACCACACATCCTCACCCGTCACCGGATGCACCGCGACAGCCGGCCGGCGCTCGAAGGTCCGCAGCCGGTCGTCCTCCAGCCACTCGCAACTGCGGCCCTCCCGCGTGCAGAGCTCCTCGACCTCGGCTCGGCTCTCCGTCTCGTAGGAGCGCTGCCAGGTCCGGTTGTAGCCGTAGCCGCGCATGTACAGCAGGCCCCGCTCCCGGAACTGCCGGACGATGTCCTCCGGTATCAGGCGGATGAGGGTCCGGTTGTCCACGATCGGAGTCTGACCACGGTCCTTGGGAGCGACGTCGCAGTAGAAGAACAGCAGCATCGGCCAGTCGTTGGAGTAGCAGAACTCGCTGTGCAGCCGGATGTCGAGCGACTCCGGGTACTCACTCGCGGTGTAGGTACCGGAGTCGACCCGGCTGCGGATCGCCGCACCGCCACGGTAGTCCACCGGGTGGTCCGCGAGCCCGGCGAAGACCTCCTCGAAGGAGGCCCGGTCCAGCCCGCGGAACAGCAGCGCGCCGTAACGGCTGATCTCCGTCCTGAGCCGGGCCTTGTTCTCCTTCAGCCACTGCGACAGATCGAGGTCCTTGTCGACCTCGACAACGCGCGGCAGCTGCTCGTCGTTCAGAAAGTACTCGCGGGACGAGGAGGTCTCCGCGACGGTCTGGGCCTGCATCAAACGGTCGAACTTCGTCATCGTGTGCTTACCCCTGGAAGTGGTGCGTCCTGTCGCAACTCATGCCGGATCGGCGGCTGTTACCGGAGTCCGGTGGTCGTCACGCTCAGCGAGGACGTCCGGCTTTCGATGAAGGCGCAAATGCTTTCGACACTGCGGAAGTTGGTCAGGCGGAGGTCGTCGGCCCGGACCGGGATGTCGAAGTGGCGCTCGACCCACGTGACGATCTGCATGGCCATCAGGGAGCTGAGCCCGCCAACCGCGAACAGGTCGTCACCGTCGGCGAACTCCGCCGGCATCCCCCGCTCGATCAGGAACTTCCGGACTTCGTCATGGATGTGATTCATCGTCAACTCTTTAAGAAGCGTAGGAATAGAAGCCATGTCCGGACTTGCGGCCAAGCCGCCCGGACTCCACGTACTCGCGCAGCAGGGAGGAGGGGACGAACTTCTCCTCGTCCCGGTGCGTGGCCAGCACCTCCAGCGAGAACAGCACGGTGTCGAGGCCGATCAGGTCAGCGGTCTCCAACGGGCCCATCTGGTGTCCCAGGCAACCGCGCATGAGCCGGTCGATGCCGGCCGGATCGCTGACCCCCTCGGCGACCAGGTGCACGGCCTCGTTCACCATCAGCATCGCGATCCGGTTGGTCACGAACCCGGGCGAGTCGTTGACCACCACGGTGTCCTTGCCGACCCCGTGCAGCCGGGCCCGCATGGCGGCCACCGTCGCCTCCGAGGTGAGCGGGCCGGGGATCACCTCGACCAGGCGCTTCAACGGCACCGGGTTCATCAGGTGCACCCCGACGACCCGCTCCGGGCGGCTGGTGTACGACCCGAGGACGCCGATGGGGATGGCCGAGGTGTTGACGCCGAACGGAACCCCGGGCGCGCACACCTGGTCGAGGTAGGAGAGGACCTCCTTCTTGACGGCATGGTTCTCCGTCACGTTCTCTATCAGCCAGTCGCTGCCGGCGGCTGCCCCCAGGTCAGTCCCCACCGTGATCCGGTCGAGCACCCGGCGCGGGTCGTCGACAGCCAGTTCGGGCTGGAGCATGCCGTACATGCGGACATTGGCCTCGATCTGCTCGAGCGCGCGGTCCAGCGCCTGCTGGTCCTTGTCCAGCAGCAGCACGTCCTCCCCCGCCACCGCGAACGCATGGGCAGCCCCCACGCCCATGGTGCCCGCTCCCACGACGGTGACCTTCCGTCGCTCCGAATCGCGTGTCATACGGCATCTCCTTCTACCGCTCCCAGCAGGGCGGGCCAGCGGCTTTCATCAGGTCCGAATTGGGTTAGCACTGCGTAGACCAGCCGTTCCAGGCCGACACCCACGCAGGCCGAGTGGACGTCGGCAGCGCCGTCGCCACGGATGTCGAAGCTCTCGGTGAAATGCGTGCGGTGGATGTTGAAGGAGGCCACCGCCAAGGACTCCGTGGCGCTGATCGGCAGCCGGAGTTCCTGCTTCAGGTCGAGCATGCGCTGCGTGTCCGCACGCCCCGCATCCGCGCCGGAGGCGAAGAAGGGATCGTTGGCGCGCTCGCACCAGCCGGCCAGGCCGAGTTCGTCGACGAGGTCCTGCACCTGTCCGCGCAGTTCCGCGACTGCCGCCTCCACCTGCTCCGGCGGGCCGAGGAAGACGGTCTCCCGGATGGTGAAGTCACTCAGCCGCTCGGCCGTGCGGTGGTAGCGGGATTCGTGCCGGAAGGCCGCTCCTCGGCTGGTCACACAGGTGAGCCCGGCGGGAACCTGGGAGCCGGCGAACTGCGCGAAGGTGTGATAGCACATGGTCGGCGGCAGGACCCGGTCCACCGGTGCCGCGTTCTCGAGTAGCAGCCGGCCGAGCTCCGGAGTACCGCTGCTGCGCGCGAGGTGCTCGTACACCGGCAGTTCGCCCTGGATCCGGGAGGCGAAGTACACGTGCTGCGGGAAGGACCCGAAGTAGCCGCTGCGCTGCAGGACAGCCAGTGGCAAGGTGGCCGGGTACTGGTGTTCCTGCGCCGTGAACCTCGAGCCGACCCGGCGCAGCAGCGCCCGGTCGAGCTGCCGGTAGAGGCGGACGGCGCCCTCTGCCAGAAGCACCTGTCCCGGCGCGATCTCCTTGAACAGCCCGGCCGAGGTCAGCGCGTCGAAATCGTGGAGGGCGATGTCGCCCGGATCCCGGGAGGACTTCCAGAACTCGATGCCTGGCAGCCCCCAGCGGTTGCGGATCTCCCGGTCGACGAAGTCGTTGAAGGTCTTCTCCAGGTCGGCCGTCCCCGGATCGCCGTCGATCTCCAGGGAGATCTCCGTGACGGACCCGTCCGCGTTCCGGTGCAGTGTGAAGTCGTGGATCCGCTCCGAGAGGAAGAACACCTGACGTCCGAGCTCGTGGATCTGGGACTGGTCCGTCAGCGGGACGCGGAGTGGCAGTTGACGAGTGATCATGAGGCAGCCCCGCTCACGACCAGGCCGGACATCGCGGCGATCGCGGAACGCTGGATCTCGGAGGTGCCTCCGTAGATCGTCGCCGCCAGGCTGTCACGCACCTGCCGCTCGGCCGGAGCCCCTGCCAGGAACCCCGCCGCGCCCCGCAGTTGCAGCAGGTCGAGCGAGATGCTCTTGAGGGCCTCACTGACCCACAGCTTCAGCATGCATGCCTCCTCGATGGCCAATTGGCCGGCCTTGACCTTCCAGGCGAGCTTGTGCAGGAGCAGCTTCGAGGTCTCCACGCGCACCTTGTGGTCGGCGATCCGGTGCGCGACGGACTGGTTCGACCCGATGGTGCGGCCGAACTGGCGGCGCTCGTTGCAGTGCGCCACCATCTCGTCGAGGAGTCGTCCGAGGGCGCCGACCTGCGTGGCGAACATGAATCCGCGCTCCCAGACCAATCCGGTCTGGAACATCTGGTAGGCCCCGCCCGGTTCGCCCAGCAGCGAGGTCGTCGGCACCGCACAGTCCTCGAAGGTGACCTCTCCCATCGGCGTTCCGCCGAGTCCCATCTTGGTCAACGGACGTACCGTCAACCCCGGTTGGGTGCTGGGCACCAGGAAGGCGCTGATGGACGCCTGGCCGGGGGCGCCCTCGTCGGTGCGGGCGAAGACCACGAACAGGCCTGCGACAGGCCCGTTGCTGATGTAGGTCTTCCGGCCGTCGATGACGAACCGGTCGCCGACACGGCGCGCCACCGTGCGCATCGACAGTACGTCGGACCCCGCCGTCACCTCGGTGAGCGCGTGGGCACCGATCACGGATCCGGAGGCCAGAGCGGGCAGCCACTCGGAGCGTTGTTCCGGTGTGCCGTGATCGAGCAGGTAGGTGGTGCAGGCGAACAGGTGGTTGTTGACCGCGAACAACAGGCCGTTGTCCGCGCAGCCGGCCCCGAGGGCCTCCAGGGCCAGCGCGGCCGACAGTGGGTCGAGCCCGGCCCCGCCGTATTCCTGGGGAGTCAGCCAGCCCAGCACGCCGTACTGCGCGCAGGCCTCCCAGCCGGCCTTGTTGAAGTCGGATTCGTCGAGGCCCTCGCCGAGCCGGTCCAGGCCGGACGCGAATGTCCGAGCCCCGACGATCATCCGTCGTTGTTCTGTGGTAGCAGCGAAATCCAAGGCAACCTCTCAACTCGGCCGCGGCCGAGATCTCAGACGCGCCAGAGGCTGGCCGACCACGCCGCCACGGCACTGTTGTTCAGGATCAGCACCCGATCCCCAGGACCGACGTCGCCGGTCCTGAGCAGGGCATCGAGATTGGCGACGACGTCCATCGCCCCCAGGTGGCCGTATCGCTCGAAGACGTCACGGCAGACCGGGTGGATCGGTGTACCCAGCAGGTCACCGTAGAAGTCGAAGGCCCGCGCCGAGACGTTCTGCATGAGTACCGCGCCGACCTCCGCCAGAGTCACACCGGCGGTGTCGAGTACCCGGTCAGTCAACGCCGCGAGCCGGTTCCGGCTCTCGAGGGCGAGCTCGAAGGTGTACCGCGCGGGGTCGGAGCACTCTTCGGCCCAGCTGTGCCAGGGTGTGCGCTTGTAGTCGACCTTGAACAGGTCGTGATAGCTCCCCTCGGTCTCCAGCGCGTGCGCCTCCAGCACCGGGCGGCCGCCGCGGACCAAGGTCATGGCAAAGGCCCCGTCACCGACCACGGTCACCGGCGGCCGCACTCGCAGCCGTCCGGTCGGCTTGCTTCCGTGCGTGATGACGATCCGGCTGCGGGCGGGGTCGGCGCGCAACAGGTCCCGGCCAATACCCCAGGCCGCGCTGGAGCCGACACAGCCGAGCCCGTCGACGGTGAAAGCCATGCCCGCCGACAACTCGGCGGCGTACTGCACCTTGGTGGCGTCACTGCCGAGCAGTGTGTCCGGGGCTCGACCCGCACAGTGCAGCAGCACGTCCGCGGACCGGTCGCCGGCCCCGAGGAGCCTCCGGCAGGCCTCGGCCGCCAGATCGCTCTGCGACAGGCCCGGGAATATTCCCACCTGCCGCGCTCCGGATGCCGCGATGAAGTCTGCGTCGGCTTCCGGTTCGATCTCGCCGATCGCCAGGGTGGAATCGGGCAGCAGGCAATAGATCTCGCCTATTCCGATGGATTCATCGGGCTTTCCGCGTGCCACTTTCCACTCCTTTCCATTTGCTTAATAGAAGTCAAGAATATTTTGGGCTCGACCCGTGGAGACCGCCACGCCGTAGACAAAATCAGCGACGGCGATATCGAGGACGCCAAGCCCGAAAGGAGAGAATATTCGCGGCCTGGCAGCATCCGGCTCCATTTCCCCGGCCATCAGCTGCGCCAGGGTACCGGAGATCAGCGAATCTCCGTGGAGCTCCACGGAAAGCCCCATGGACGTCTTCTCGCGCAGCGCGTGGACGGGATCGTCGACGATATTCTGGGCATGGCGGAGAACTTCCGCGCCCAGGTCCCGCAGCGAGATGTGAAGAATAGTGTGCCGCGGCTTGACAAGGGCCGCATCGAGAAAGTACGGCTCGCTTGCGGTCGTGGCGAAAAGCACCAGATCGGACTCTTCCACGACTGCGGCCGCGCTCGACACCGCAGCCGTCTCACCCGCGAAGCCGCGCCGGAAGGCGTCCGCCCGCGCAGCGTCGAGGTCGTGCACGACGGTGCGCCGGAAGGACCAGCCGTCCGCCTCCAACTGCCCCAGCACCGCCCGCGCGATCGGGCCGCAGCCAATGACGCCAAGAACCTGACCTTCGGTCTTCCGATGCAGCTCCCGGGCCGCCAGCGCCGCCGAGGCGGCTGTCCGCCCTGCGGAAATGGCCGACGCCTCCAGGCAGGCCACCGGAAATCCCGTGGCCATGTCATTGAGGATGATCACGGCGGAAGCGCGGGGCAACCCCTGGGCGAGGTTCCCGGGAAAACTGGAGATCCACTTGATGCCGGCCCGGTCGACCTCGTCGCCATGATCACGCGCAGGCAGCGCGATGATGCGGTCGCGGGGACGGTCGGGGAACTTGAGAAAGTGGCTCTCCGGATTCGTGGAAAGTCCTTGATGGTAGCGAAGATACGCCCCGCAGACGACTTCACGCAGCTCGTTCCGACGGGAATCGATGATATCGGAGACCGTCGTACCCGTGACAACCTTGAATACCGGATTCGATTGCTTCCCCGCGCTCGAACCGCTGGGAATATCAAAGTTACGCAGCAATTCCATGCCGTCAACCCCCATGATCAACTCTCGACCGGCGACACACTATGGATGCCCGTCCGGCCTGGTCAAGTGAGGATTTTCCTCAGTCCCCACGTAGCGGGCCCGCTGCCATCTGCTGACGCCTCGCGCGCAATTGACGTTGACGACGATACGCCCACGCTGCGATGCTGGCGGGAGCTTGATCGACTCTGATCGCGGCAGCACCATCCGGACATTGGGGGCATCCTCCCAGCTCCGTCGCGAGTCGATTCCTTTTCTTTTCCCTAACTCCTGCCCCGGATGCACGCCCGAGTGTCTCGGCCCGCACGGGGTTCACCGGAACCGAACGAACCAGCCGCGCTGGAACTATGGGGGTCTTGTTCCGTGAAAATGACAGATGTGGCTCGGCATGCCCCGAAGCAGGCGCAGGGCGGGCAGGAGCCGACGCCGCAGGACGTGCACCGCCTGCTGGGCCGGCACGTGTTGGCCGACGGCTTCGACTTCGTACTCGACCTCGAGGCCAGTCGCGGGAGCTGGCTGGTCGACTCACTGACAGGTCATCAGTACCTGGACATGTTCACCTTCTTCGCCTCGCTGCCGCTCGGAGTCAATCCGCCCGTGCTCACGGAGGATCCGGACACGGTGGCGGCGCTACGCCTGGCCTCGATCAACAAAACCGCCAATCCGGACACCTACACGGCCGCTTATGCCCGGTTCGTGACGACTTTCGCCCGCGTCCTCGGTGATCCGGCTCTGCCGCACCTGTTCTTCATCGACGGCGGGGCGCTGGCTGTCGAGAACGCGCTGAAGGCCGCCTTCGACTGGAAGGCGCAGCGGCTCGGCACCGACACCGCCAACCACCTGTCCGTGCTGCACCTGGAGAACGCCTTCCACGGCCGCAGCGGTTACACGCTGTCGCTCACCAACACCGACCCGGCCAAGACGGAGCGCTTTCCTCAGTTCGCGTGGCCGCGCATCCCGTCTCCCGCGCAGCGCTTCCCGTTGGACCGGTACACGGCGCAGAACGCGGCGGCGGACGCGAGCGCACTGGCGGCGGCTCGAACGGCCTTCGAGCAGGCCGGCGGCACGATCGCCTGCTTCATCGCGGAACCCATCCAGGGCGAAGGCGGCGACAACCACCTCAGCGCACACTTCCTGAAGGGTATGCAGGAGTTGTGCCACGAGTTCGACGCCCTGTTCGTACTCGACGAGGTCCAGACCGGCTGCGGTTCCACCGGCACGGCGTGGGCGTACCAGCAGCTCGGCCTGGAGCCCGACCTGGTGGCGTTCGGCAAGAAGACCCAGGTGTGCGGTGTCATGGGTGGCCGACGGATCGACGAGGTCCCCTGCAACGTGTTCCAGGTGTCCTCCCGGATCAGCTCCACCTGGGGCGGCAACCTCACCGACATGGTCCGGGCGACCGCGCTGCTGGAGGCGATCGAGCGCGAGGACCGGTTCAGCCTGGTCGCCCGGACCGGCGCATACCTCCAGCAGCAGCTCGGCGCGCTGGCCGCCCGGCATCCCGGGGTCCTCGAAAACCCCCGGGGCCGCGGTGTGCTGGCTGCCGTGGATCTGCCCGACCAGATCACCCGTGACCTGGTGCTGGCCCACCTGTACCGAGTCGAGCGGGTCATCGCGCTGCCCTGCGGCGAACGCTCCCTGCGCATGCGACCGGCGCTGAACATCAGCATCGGCGATGTAGACCGGGCCATCGCGGCACTGGACCGCTCGGTCCTCGCCGTCGGCGCGAGCGCATAAGGGTCGACGACTCAAGAGTGCCGAGGATACCGATGACGATAGTGCAACACCCGTTCGAGATCACTGCTCCGCCTCTCTTCCTGGACCTGAACAAGATCACGGGGCGGCGTCTCTACCTGAAGTTGGAGGGGTACAACGCCGCCGGTTCCATCAAACTGCGCACCGCCTCGGCCCTGGTCCGGCATGCCGAGCGGACCGGACGCCTGAGGCCCGGCGACACCATCATCGAGTCCTCCTCGGGCAACCTCGGCGTCGCGCTGGGCGTCATCGCCGCCAGCTGCGGCTACCGCTTCATCTGCGTCACCGACGTCCGCTGCAACCACTCCACGCTGAACCTTCTGCACGCCCTCGGCGCCGAGGTGGTGATGATCGACACACCGCACCCCGTCCACGGATTCCTCCAGGCCCGCCTGGACTACGTACGGTCGCGCTGTGCGGCGGACCCGCACCTGATGTGGCTGAACCAGTACGAAAGCCAGGCCAATCGGCTGGCGCACTACGAGGGCACCGCGCCGGCCATCGCCAAGGCGGTCCCCGATCTGGACGTCCTGTTCGTCGGGGTGGGGACCGGTGGCACTGCGATGGGGTGCACACAGTACTTCCGTGAGCACCACCCTCGGGTCCGCGTGGTCGCCGTCGACGCAGAGGGCTCGGTGACCTTCGGCGGGCCACCGCGCACCCGCTACATCCCCGGCCTCGGCTCGGGCCTGAAACCGCCACTGGTGGATCCGACCGTCTTCGACGACGTGGTGGTCGTCACCGAACGCGAGAGCGTCCGGTGCTGCCGGCAACTGGCCGGCGGCGGACTGCTGGCCGGCGGCTCGACCGGAACCGTGGTCAGCGGCGCGCTCCGCTGGCTGGCCGACCGGGGCGACACGGTCGCCGTTGCCATATCGCCCGACCTGGCGGACCGCTACACCGACACCATCTACGACGACACCTGGGTGGAGCAGCATCTGGCCGAACAGAATCTGCCCGACCTGCCTGATCTCCACTTCGCCGGTGTCGCCCTTGCCGAGAAGGTCTCATGACAAGTCCCTTGCTGTGCGAACCCACCCTGCACGCCGCCTTCCTCGTCGATGCCTGGGGTGGCCGCTCGGACTCCGAGACGGCGCACCCCGTGTACATCCGCGAAGCCGCCGACCCCGCGCTGCTGGAGCGGCGCCTGGCCGTCCACGCCGAGCTGGCCGGCAGCCGACTCGGCACGAGTCAGGAGCGCAGCCGGGTGGAAGCGGTGTACGGCGCCCTGAGTCCGACCGATCTGGCCATGGTGCGCATGTTCGGCCTCCCTGGGCTCCAAGCCCAGCAAGACGCCCCCTACCGGCAGTTGGGCACGACGTTCAATTCGGTCGAGGCCCGCGGGCTGATCCGCGGGGAATGGCCCGGCAGCCCCGTGTTCGTCTTCCTGGACGAGATCCTCGTGCCCGACTGGCTCATGGCGGGCGACCCGCCCGTGATCAACGGGCACTCGGCCGTGCTGCCCCACGCGCGGGGCATGCACGCGCTTGAGCAGGTCGCGGCGACCGGGGACCGCGAGCGCTTCCTCCGGGCCGCAGGGGCAACCGTGCACTACGTCGATCCGGGTGTCGACACGGGAGCCGTCATCCGGACCGAGCGCCTGGCGGACCCGTTCGGGTACGAATCCCTCTGGGGATGCAAGGCCGGAGCCTTCGGGCTCGCGTTCGATCTGCTGATGCAGGTCCGCACGCAGCTGACCGAGCCGGGCACCGTCGCCCCGGGCGGAACCCCTCAACCCCGTGACGAGACACCCGCGTTCCGGCGCCGGACGTTCGACGACGGGACAGCGGGCCGGGCGGCGGCCCAGTACACCGCCTGGCGGACCGAGACCGAGGAGTGGGGGCGACGCAGCGCATGACGGACCAGTTGGAGGTCGACCCGGAGCAGTTGTGGTCGGCGCTGGAGGAACTCGGGTCCTTCGGCCGCTACGAGGCCCCGGAGGCAGACCTGTTCGGTGTCTCCCGACCGGCACTCTCCCCCGCCGATGTCGCGGCGCGACGGTGGATCATGGCCCGCATGGAGGAGCTCGGGCTCACCGTGCAGGTGGATTCCGTCGGCAACGTGTTCGGCCGGCTCGAGGGCTCTGAACCGGGACGGTCGCCAGTGGTGATCGGTTCACACGTCGACAGCGTGCCGCAAGGGGGTGCTTTCGACGGAGCACTGGGGGTCCTGGCCGCACTGGAGGTGGTGCGCACCCTGCGCAGTGCAGCGATCGTGCTCCGCGGACCGCTGATCGTCGCGGTCTTCACGGAAGAAGAGGGCTCACGCTTCGGCGTGGACATGCTCGGCAGCGCCGTCGCCGCCGGACGGATTCCGTTGGCCGAGGCCCTGGCACTCCGGGATCCGGACGGGGTGACCCTCGCCGAGGCTCTCCGTGACACGGGCTTCGCCGGCCCCGGATTCGTTCTCGACGCTCCGCTGGCCTATCTCGAGATCCACATCGAGCAGGGCCCGTTGCTGAGTTCGTCGGACTCGGACATCGGTGTGCCGACCGGGGTCCAGGCGATCTCGTGGCACGAACTGACAGTCGTCGGACGGGCCGCCCACGCCGGTGCGACCCCTCCGCAGCTCCGCGTGGACGCGGCCCGCGCCGCGACCCGGTTGGCGGACAGGATGTTCGAGTACGCCTCGGACCACCAGGACCACGGCCTCACGGCCACCGTCGGTCGTATGCTGCTGGAGCCCGGCGTCACCAATATCATCCCTGGTACCGCCCGGTTCAGCCTGGATATGAGAGCACCCGACGACGAGGTGCTCACGGCCGCCGAGGCGCATCTGCACGCTCTCGTCGAAGAGGTCCGCGCCGAACGGACCGGGCTGGCCTGCGAGTCCCGCCGGACCGTGCGAACTCGGCCGGTGCCCTTCGCCGAGTCTCTGCGCCAGGTCGTCGCGGGCTGGGCTGAACGGCTCGGCTACCGGCACCGGTCCTTGATCTCCGGCGCGGGGCACGACGCACAGGAGATGGCCGCTCTGTGCCCCTCCGCCATGATCTTCGTTCCCGGTCGGCACGACGGCATCAGCCACTCGCCGAGGGAATATTCCGAACCGGACGCCTGCGCGAAGGCAGCCACCCTGCTTCTCCACGTCGTCCGCACTCTCTGCGAGGAATCCCCGTGACCGACACCTTCGACTCGCTGCCCAGCACCGAGGACCTCCGAACCCGTGCGCTGGACGCGCTCACCCGACTCGGCGTCACGGTGCCGGAGGGCGACGGGCTGCGGGCCCGGACGCCGATCACCGGGGAGGAACTGTTCGACCTGCGGGCGGACACCCCGGCGACGGCCGAAGACGCGGTCTCCGCTGCTCGGGCGGCATTCCTCCGTTGGCGTGCCACTCCGGCCCCTCGTCGGGGGGAACTCGTCCGCCGGCTCGGTGAACTGCTGCGCGAGCACAAGGCCGCGCTCGCCGAACTGATCACGATCGAGGCCGGGAAGATCCACTCCGAAGCGCTCGGCGAAGTGCAGGAGATGATCGACATCTGCGACTTCGCCGTCGGCCTCTCCCGGCAGCTCTACGGGCGTACCATCGCCTCCGAACGGCCCGGCCACCGCCTCGCCGAGACCTGGCACCCGCTGGGCGTGGTCGGTGTGATCTCGGCTTTCAACTTTCCTGCCGCAGTGTGGTCCTGGAACACGGCAGTGGCCCTGGTCTGCGGCGACACCGTGGTCTGGAAGCCCTCCGAACTGACCCCGCTGACCTCGCTGGGCTACGCGGCGCTGCTGGCCCGCGCCGCCGAGGAGGTGGGCGCGCCGGCCGATGTGCACCGGCTCCTGCTCGGTGACCGCACTCTGGCCGAAGTGCTGGTCGACGACCACCGAGTCGCCCTGGTCAGCGCCACCGGCTCGACCAGGATGGGGCGCGAGGTCGGACCACGGGTCGCGGCACGCTTCGGGCGCAGCCTGCTCGAACTGGGCGGCAACAATGCCGCCGTGGTGACGCCCTCCGCCGATCTGGACCTCGCCGTCCGCGCCATCGTCTTCGCCGCCGCGGGAACCGCCGGGCAGCGGTGCACCACGCTGCGACGCCTGATCGTCCACAACGAGATCGCCGACCAGCTCACGGACCGGCTCGTCGCCGCATACCGACACCTCACCCCGGGAAACCCGTTCGACTCCACGACGCTGGTCGGGCCCCTGATCTCCGCCGAGTCCTACCGAACCATGCAGGACGCGCTGGGCGCTGTCCGGGCGGACGGCGGAAAGGTACTGGTCGGCGGAGGCCGCAGGCTCAACTCGCAGGCCCCGCACGCGGTGTACGCGGAGCCGGCCCTCGTCCGCCTCGACCGGCAGACCGACGGCGTCCGGCAGGAGACATTCGCACCGATCCTGCACGTCCTGACCTACCGGGACCTCGACGAGGCCGTGGCCCTGCAGAACGACGTCCCGCAGGGCCTGTCCTCCAGCATCTTCACCAACGACCAGCGCGAGGCCGAGTACTTCCTCTCGGCCGAAGGGTCGGACTGCGGCATCGCGAACGTGAACATCGGCACCTCCGGCGCGGAGATCGGCGGTGCTTTCGGCGGCGAGAAGGACACCGGCGGCGGGCGTGAGTCCGGCTCCGACGCGTGGCGCGCCTATATGCGCTCGGCCACCAACACCATCAACTACTCAGGCCGACTGACGCTGGCCCAGAACGTCAACTTCCTCTGACCAGATGCGAACTCGGAGCCCCGAAGAGGCACCCGCCCAGCCGGGGCCCGCAGACCGCCCACCGCTGCGGCCCGGCCCGGCGGGCCCGGAACCGGCGCGACGACTCCGCGTTCCGGACCGATGCGAACGAAAGGTACCGCGGCTGATGGCAGCCTCCTCCGTCCCGTCCTCGACTCTGACCGCCGTGTTCGCCGACCGGGTCGACCGGCACCCCTCCCGCCCCTCGCTCCGAGCGGCCGACGGCCGGTCCTGGACGTACGCCGAACTCCGCACCTGCGCAGTCGCCCTGGCAGCGGACCTGGCCCGACTCGGAGTCGGTCGCGGGGACCGTGTCGCGGTGCTGGGCGGACGGACCGCCGACACCGTTGTCGCGCTGCTCGGCGTCCTCCACGCCGGTGCCGCCTACTGCGTGATCGATCCGAATGTCCCCCTCCCCCGGCGCGACCTGATCCTCGCCGATCTCGCCCCGGCCGCGTTGGTGATCACAGACCCGAACGAGGGAACCCCGGCTCCCGACCACCTGCCGCTCGTCCGGCTTGCCGACCGCACCGACCTCGCCGCCTCCTCGTGGCAGCCGGTCGACGGCGACCCGGGCGACGCCGCGTACGTCATCTACACGTCGGGTTCGACCGGCACCCCCAAGGGCATCGTGGTGGAGCACCGCAGCGTGCTCAACATGCTCTCCTCGTACGAGGCCCTGGCGCCGGCGCCGGAGGCGTTCACGGCGAGCCTCCTGGCACCGCCGTCGTTCGACGTCTCGGTGTGGGAGATCTTCTCGGCGTTCCTGTACGGCGGCTGCCTGCACGTACCCGACCAGGCGTGCTTGCTGGACGGCGAGGCACTGTGGCGGTTCCTTGACGGCGATGCGGTCCAGAGCGCCTACGTCCCCCCGGGGCTGCTCGCGCCCCTGGTCCAGGCGGCGGAGCAGGAAGGCGGGGGGCGGGCGGCCCGGGTCCTGGTGGGGGTGGAGCCGATTCCCCAGGGGCTGTTGGCCCGGTTGGCGGCCGCCGTGCCGGGTCTGCGGATCGTCAACGGATACGGGCCGACCGAGACCACCGTCACTGCCACCCTGCACCTGGTGGGCCCGGTCGAGGACCCCCACCACCGGGTCCCCATCGGCCGTGCCGTCGCCGGTTCCACAGTCGAGGTCGTGGACGAGCTGCTGGAACCGGTCCCCCAGGGCGAGGTGGGCGAAATCCTGGTCTCCGGTGCCTGCCTCGCCCGAGGCTACCTGGACGGAAGCAGCAGGGGATTCGTCGAGGTCCGGGGCAGGCGGGTTTTCCGCACCGGCGATTTCGGACGGTTCCTGCCCGGCGGCGTCCTGGAGTTCAGCGGCCGTCGCGACGGACAGGTCAAGCTGAGGGGGTTCCGGGTCGAGCTCGCCGAGGTCGAAGCCGCCCTCAACGCGATGGAGGGAATCCGCAGGGCCCTCGTGTTCGCCACGGGCGAGAGCGGAGAGAAGCGGCTCATCGCGGCCGTCGAGGCTCCTGCCTGGGTGCGGGGGACCGACATCCGGCAACAGCTGGCCGAACAGCTGCCCCCGCATGCGATGCCGTCCCGGATCATGGTGCTCCCCGCCTTCCCGGTGACCGCCAACGGAAAGGTGGCCACCGATGCGCTACTGGCCATGGATCAGGAACGCCCCGACGGCGCAAAGCCGTTCGTGGCCCCACGGACGGAGTGGGAGAGCCGCGTTGCCGCCGTCTGGTCGGAGGTCCTGGGTGTCAACGCGGTCGGCATCGATGACAACTTCCATGAACTCGGCGGAACTTCACTGGACGCGATACACGTCGCCGCGCGCCTGCGCGACGACGAGCGGCCCGTCTCGACGGCGACCGTGCTGTCCCGTCCCACCATCCGGGCCCTGGCCGACGGGTCAACGGACGACCAGCAGGTGCGGGCGGCACCGGTCGAGCCGGGAACCTACCCGGCCAGCCGCGCCCAGGAGGGGCTGTGGGCCTGGCGAGAACTGCACGCGGACGCCACGGCGACCACGGTCGTCCACGCCATCCGACTGGACGGACCGGTGGATGTGGCAAGGATGCGCCGCGCTTTCGCCGCAGTCGTGGCCCGCCAGGAGAGCCTGCGCACCACGTTCGCGGTGAACACCGACGACCGCTTGGAGCAGCGGGTGTCCGCGCCGGCGGCGGTGGACCTCCCCGTCGTCCGGGTGGGGTCCGCGAGCGAGGTCGACGAGCTGCTCCGGCTCCGGCTGGACCGGCGCTTCGACGTGACGGTCCGACCGTGGGAAGCCGAGCTGGTGCTCGGCGACGAGTTCGCGGTGCTCGTCTTCGCCGCAGACCATCTGGTGTTCGACGGCGAGTCGGCGGAGGTACTCCAACGCGACCTCGCCACCGCGTACGACGATCCCGACATCGCGCTGCGACGTGTGGGCGGACTCGCCGCACTGCACCCGCTGCTGACCCCCGGGGCCGACCGACGCGACGTTCTGCACGCGTACTGGCGCGAGGCGCTGGCCGGCTTCCGCGCCCAGCCCGCGCTGCCTCCGCCCGCCCCGTCGTACCGGACGGACCGGACGTACCGGACGGACCGGAGAGTGCACATGCAGAGGCGCGAGGTCAGCACCGCAACTTGGCAGGCTGTGCTGGAACTTGCCAGACAAGCGGGGACAACACCGTTCACGGTGGTACTCGCCGCGCTGAAGGCCTTCCTGCGACAGCGCACCGGCGCTTCTGTCCAGACCGTGACGATCGCGATCTCGCAGCGTCGGTTGGTGGACTGCGCAGACGCCGTCGGGCATTTCGTCAACCTGGTGCCCGTGAGCGACCAGCTCACCGTGGACGCCTGCGTCCGGCTGTCCTTCGCTGACTACATCGGGCAGGTGGCTGCGCTCGCCCGGCAGGCGGTCGAGCACAGCGATCTGAGCTACGAGGACATCCTGGAGGACCTCCCCGGGTCGGCCGCCCGCGGCGATTCGGGCCTGGCCCGGGTGGTACTGAGCCAGCAGGTACAGGCTCTCGCACCGCCGGTCACAGCCTCGGACGGCCTGCGCTTCCAGCCGTGGCGCGAAGTCCCGGTCAACTCCATGTACGACGTGTCGGTCTTCCTCACCGAAGCGGCCGGGTCCGACGCGACCCGGATCGAGTGGGCGGTGGACGCGGCGAAGACCCTCCCCGGCTCACCCGAGCGCACGGCCACTGCCTTCGCGGCGTTCCTGGATGCTGCGGTCGCGGCACCGCTCACCACGATCGCTGCTCTGGAGCCGCCTGCCCAGCAGGGCCCGGAAACAGCGACCGAAGGGGTGCACGGCAGGCTGCGGGCCGCCAGCCGTGCTCTCGACCGGCCCCCGGTGTCGAACACCTCCGGGGAAAGCCGGCCCGAGGCCGTTGTCCACCGGGTCTGGGCCGACCTGTTGGAAACCCCGGAACTCGGCCCCGACGACGACGTCTTCGAATTCGGCGCAAACTCCATGATGGTGCTCTCCGCCTCCCGCAATATCAGCCGGGAACTGGGCACGGAAGTACCTGCACATATGGTCTACTCAGAACCGACCGTACGCTTGCTGGCGGCCCGCCTGACACCAGAGAACGTGCACGAAGAACTGGACGGTCGAGTCCGGAGCATGCGCGACCGGGCAGATCGGGTCCGCCGGTCAAGGTCCAGATGACCCCGCCGCTCGTCGAGCGTCTGGACATTTCTCCCACCTGCTTTCCCGACCTTCCGAAAAGGATTGGACAAGATGTTCCGCACGTTTTTCCCGGTGACCACCGGCGAGTCGGCCGTTGACGGCCTCGGGGTTTTCGCCGGAATCGCACTGGAGCCCGGCCAGGCCGTCTTCACCTTCGAGGGGACGCGACTCGATCGAGCCGAGTTCTTCGCGCACCGGGAGGGTCGAAAGTATTCCGACGTGGCCTACGATGCAATCCAGATCGACGACGAGTTCCACCTGGTGGACAAGCGGGAGACCCTCCATGTCAATCATTCGTGCGACTCCAACCTGTGGATGTCGGACCCCACGACCTTCTCCACGCGTCGGGCGGTGGCCGCAGGGGAGGAGTTGACCATCGACTATGCGCTGCTCGGCGACGTCGCGGCGAGGCTCGTCCCGGGAGACTGCCGTTGCGGCACCTCCTACTGCCGCAGCGAGATCAGGGGGGACGACTGGAACCGTGAGGAGTTGCAATCGCGCTACGCCGGCGGATTCACGCCGTTCCTCGCCCGGCGCATCGCCGCAGGGGCGGAATCCGGCGGTGCACGCCCCGTCGCGCCGCTCACGGACTAGCCGTCCGCGACCGCTTCTTCCGGACGGTGGGAGCAGCACCTCTCCGTCCGCCGCTGTTGATTTCCATAGGTATGGGACCTCGTCCGCCGACCCCGGGAGTGGGAAGTGCATCTGTCCAGATCCGAATCACTGGTTGACCTTTTCGGTTCCGTCGCCCGGGAGAACTCGGAGTCCATTTCCGTGGCGGGGGGCGGGGAGTCGATCACCTACGGGGAGCTCGATCGGAGGTCGGACGGGTTGGCGCGGCGGATCCGCGCCCTCGCCCCGGGCGGGCCGGTCTTCGTCGGGGTGGTCGCCGACCGCTCCCCGGGCAGCGTGGTCGGCATGATGGCCATTCTCAAGGCAGGCCACGCCTATGTGCCGCTGGACCCGTACTACCCGCTCGAACGACTGCACTATCTACTGGACGACGCCCAGGTCTCGCTCGTGGTGGGCCCCCGGGACATCACCGAGTCGTTCGCCCCGCAGCACCTGGGGGTGCTCGACCCCCGGGAGATCCCCCGGGAGGCGGCTCCGGAGGCGGCTCCGGAGGAAACAGCGGGGGTGTCGGACGTGCGGATAGCAGGGTCCGACCCCGCCTACATGATCTACACCTCCGGGTCCACCGGAAACCCGAAGGGCTGCGTCGTCACGCACGCCAATGTGCTGTCGATGCTGCGGGCAGCCCTGCCGCTGTTCGACGTGTCGGCGGACGACCGATGGAGCATATTCCACTCCATGAGCTTCGACTTCTCCGTGTGGGAACTCTGGGGAGCCTTCGCAAAAGGCGGCCGGGCAACTCTGGTGCCGGCCGATGCCACACAGACACCGGAAGCCTTCATTGATTTCCTGGCGGCCGAGAAAATCACCGTACTCAACCAGGTTCCATCAGTTTTCCGCCACCTGGCCAAGGCGCACGCGGAGCGGCCGGCGGCCCTGCCCGCACTGCGTCACATAATATTCGGCGGGGAGAAGGTCGACCTGGACTGCGTCCGCAGGTTCAGCTTGAGCTGCGGAAACCGTGCCCCCGAGTTCACGAACATGTACGGAATCACCGAGATAACCGTGCACGCAACCTTCAAGCGGCTGACCGACGCGGACTTCGAGAGCGGCATCAGCTCTCCTATCGGCCGTCCTCTGTCGAATCTCTCGATCAGCATCAGGGACGAGCACGGGGTGGAACTCCCGCCGGGCGAGACCGGTGAGATGTGGATCACCGGGGATGGCGTGGCCCGTGGCTACCACCGTCGTCCGGACACCACGCAGAAGAGCTTCGTCCGCCTCTCCGACGAATTTACGGGAACTCGCTACTACCGCAGCGGTGATCTCGCCCGCGCCCTTCCTGGCGGGGAGTTCGAGTATGTCGGACGAGCCGACCAGCAAGTCAAGGTCATGGGTTTCCGAATCGAGCTCGGGGAGATCGAGGAGGTACTCAAGCGGCATCCCTACGTGGAAGACGCGGTCGTCGCACTCGTTCCCGACCGGACCGGAGCGAAGTCCCTGGTGGCATGCTTCGTTCGGCGAATTGAGGACGATCAGCAGGTCATCCGCGAGCTCCGCTCCTACGCCTCCTCGAAACTTCCTCGCCATATGGCTCCGAACCGCTTCCGGGCATTCGATGAATTCCCTCTCAACAACTCTGGGAAGACCGACCGCAAGGCACTTATGGCTACGTTCCACTGAGGCTTCCGATCCGCGATCGCAGGCCGGAAGCGGCTCCGCAGCAACCAAATCAGGGAACCTGACGAAAGGATCACCGTATGACCGTCACCGCCCCCTACGGCACGTGGCAGTCACCGATCTCGGCCACCGACGCATCGACGCAGAGCGGACACCCGGACTGGCTGGGCACTGTCGGCGCCGAAACCTGGTGGACGGAACCCCGGCCCGCCGAGAACGGACGCTTCACTCTGGTCCGCCGCCACCCGGACGGCCGCACCGAGGACGCGCTGCCCGCCCCCTGGAACGTACGCAGCCGAGTGATGGAGTACGGCGGCGCACCCTGGACGGGGCAGGCCGGCGAGCAGGGTCCCGTCATCGTCTTCACCCACTTCGCCGACCAGCGCCTGTACCGCGTCACCCCTGACACCGCACCGGCCGTACCCGTCGCGCTCACCCCGGAGCCGACGGAGTCGGCAGCGCTCCGCTATGTCGACCCGATCATGGTCGGCGACGACGTGTGGTGCGTCCGCGAGACCCACCACGGACCGGACTCCGCCGCCGTCAGTCGTGACCTGGTCGCCGTCCCACTCGACGGCTCGGCCGCCGCCGACCCGTCCGCCGTCGAAGTGCTCGCCGCCGACCGGCACTTCATCACCGGCCCCCGACTCTCACCCGACGGCCGCCGGGTCGCCTGGATCGGCTGGGAGCACCCGGCGATGCCCTGGGACAGCACCGAACTGCGAGTCGCCGACATCGGCCCGGACGGATCCTTCGGCGCTCCGCGCACCGTCGCCGGCGGGCCCGAGGAGCCGGTCTGCCAGGTGGAGTGGGCAAGCCCGGATGAACTCCTCTTCTCGGGTGAGCGCGACGGCTGGTGGAACCTGCACCGGCTCGACCTCACCACTGGTGCCGTCATGGCTCTCCACACCGCCGAGGAGGAGTTCGGCGGTCCGCTCTGGCAAGTCGGCTGCCGCTGGTTCGCCCCGCTGTCCGACGGTCGGATCGCCGTCGTGCACGGGCGTGGCACCACTCGTCTCGGCTTCCTGGACCCGGCGTGCGCCACGCTGACCGACGTCCCGGGTCCCTGGACGGAGTGGGCCCCGACCCTCGCGGTCCCCGCCGACGGTACCCGTGTCGTCGCCTGCGGTGCGGGACCCGCCAGATCCTATGAGGTCGTGGAAATCCGCCCCGGTACCGGCGGTGCCGTGCCCTCCGCCGAGGTGATCGGCCACCCGCACACCGACAGCGTCGACCCCGCGTACCTCTCCAAGCCGTATGCGCGCACCTTCACCGGCCCGGGCGGTCGCGAGGTGCATGCAGTCGTCCACCCTCCGCGCAACCCCGACTACGCGGGCCCCGAACACGCGCTGCCGCCCTATGTCGTCTTCGTGCACGGCGGCCCGACTTCCCGCAGCCCCATGGTGCTCTCGCTGTCGATCGCCTATTTCACCAGCCGCGGCGTCGGCGTACTGGACGTCAACTACGGTGGCTCGACGGGCTTCGGGCGCGCCTACCGCGAACGGTTGCGCGGCCAGTGGGGCGTGGTCGACGTCGAGGACTGCCAGGCCGCCGCGCTGGGGCTGGTCGCAGAGGGCCTCGCCGATCCGAACCGGCTGGGCATCCGGGGCCGCAGCGCGGGCGGGTGGACCGCCGGAGCCTCGCTGGTCTCCGTCACAACCTATCGCTGCGGCACCCTCTACTACCCCGCCCTCGACCTGGTCGCCTTCGCCTCCGGCGGCACCCACGACTTCGAATCCCGCTACCTCGACGCGCTGGTCGGCCCCCTGCCCCAAGCGATCGACCGCTATCGCGACCGCTCCCCCGTCAACCGCACCGACCGCCTGACGGTGCCCTTCCTGCTGCTACAAGGCCTCGACGACCGGGTCTGCCCGCCTGAGCAGTGCGAGCGTCTCCTCGTGAAAGCGGCCGGTCGCGGTGTCCCTCACGCCTACCTCGCATTCGAGGGCGAAGGACACGGCTTCCGGCGACTGGAGAACCAGACAGCCGCGCTCGAAACCGAATTCGCGCTCTACGCCCACGCCTTCGGCTTCGACCGTCCTGACCTCACAGCATTGGACTGGCGCGAGTAGCCCACAGCCCCGCTGGGGGCTCCACCGTCGACCGTCGGACCTGCGCGACCCTGTCGCCGGATTCGTAGCGTTCGGCTGACGTGCGGCCCGGTGGGAAGGGATGGTGGTTGGGTCTCATCGGCACTCCTGGGCAAGGGCAGCGTGCGGCTCGGCGCCACCACACTGCCCTTGCCCAGGAGTTGTGCAAGCCCGACAGTTGCCGTAGCGGGACACGGCGTCATCCCGGATGGCGGTCACCCACCGGAGGCGCCTGCTCAGCAGCGGACTTGGGCCGATCAGGTCACGGTGCGGTCGATCCCGAGGACGTCGTACAGGTGATGGCCGGCACCCCGGCGGGCGAGCCGCTCGCGGTCGACCAGGTGCAGGTGCTGTTTCTCGGCGAAGGCGACGGCCGGCGCCGTGAAGCTGTTCAGCCCGATCATGACCGAGGGAACGAGGGACCGAGGGAGCGTGAGCGTTGTCGGCACGGGACGATCCGCGCCGACAACGTGGTTCAACGCCGGTGCAGCAGGAGGCGGGTGGTGAGGCCGCCACCGACGCCGGCCAGCACGGCCACCGGCAGCCACCACAGCGGCCAGGGCAGCAGCCCGAGCGTGGCGTCGAGCGACCAGTCACCGGGGCCGGTGGCGGACAGCACCGCGCCGATCGTGACCAGCACCAACGGGTACTCGAACCCGTCGTTCTGCACCCACAACCCGTGCGGCCGCTTGACGGTCAGCGCGACCGTCATCACGCCCATCGCCCCGGCGGCGGCCAGGGGTGTCAGCAGGCCCGCCGCGAGCAGCAGTCCGGCCCCGATCTGACTGCCCCCTGCGGTGAGCGCGGTGAACACCCCGCCACGGAAGCCGTCCTGACGGAACTCCTCGGTACCGCCGGCCAGCCCCCGCCCGCCCAGATGGAAGCTGACCTTCTGGACTCCGTGCCCGGCGACCAGCAGTCCGGCCACCAGCCGGAGCAGGAGGAGACCTGTGTTCACTGGTGAACTCGCTTTCTCTGTAGCCCGATTGCCGGTCGGTCAGCCGGCCGCGTGCTCGTTGATCATGGTCTGCGCGTAAACCACGCCCAGGCCGTAGGCGCCGGCGTGCTCCTTGACCACGTCCATGACCGGCAGGTAGGTCTCGGTGCGGGCCCAGTCGCGCTGCAGCTCCAGCAGCACCTGTATCCAGGTCACCGGCACCGCGCCGGCCGAGATCATCCGCTGCAGGGCGTGCTCGTGGGCCAGCGGGCTGACCCCGCCGGAGGCGTCCGAGACCACGTACACCTCGTAGCCCTGCTCCAGCGCCGAGAGGGCCGGCAGCACCAGGCACACCTCGGTCCACAGGCCGGAAAGGATGATCTTGCTGCGCCCGGTGGCCTTGACCGCCTCGACCAGGGCCGCGTCCTCCCAGGCGTTCATCGAGGTCCGGTCGACCACGTCGTGCTCGGGGAAGACCGCCTTCAGCTGGGGCAGGATCGGACCGGAGAAGGACTCGGCGGCCACCGTGGACAGCACCACCGGGACGTCGAAGACCCGGGCGGCCTTGGCCAGGCCGACGGTGGCGTTGATGATCGCCGTGCGGTCGCCGCTGCCGGTGCCGAAGAACATCTGCGGCTGGTGGTCGACGAACAGCATCATCGAGTTGTCCGGCGTCAGCAGGTCGGAGCTGGGGGCGGCGTGCACGAGGTCGAAGTCGACCATGGTGGTTCTCACTTTCGGCTGAGGAGATGTCACAAGGACGTCGGCGCGGACATCAGCGGGGACATCAGCGGGGACGTCGTAAGGCATCGATGGCTCGGGACCCGAGCGGTACCGAAGGCGCTCCGGCACAGCCAAGACGCTATCCGGCGGCGCCCGGAGATCTCTGCTCCCGCCGTGCCCAGGACTGTTCCCACGCTGCACTGGCCGCCGGTGCGCGATCGGTCCCGGTGCTGCTCACACGGTCGTTGCCCGCACAGGACAGAGCCAGTGCGTGCACAGGACAGTCGCGGCCCGACGTCACCCTAGGTTGACTCCTGCCAAGCTCAACGGACCGTGCGGCTCGCGCTGTTCGGCCCGAACGACAAGGACTGTCACCATGCCTTTCATCACGGTCGGCGAAGAGAACTCGCACGCCATCGACCTGTACTACGAGGACCACGGCTTCGGCCGGCCCGTGGTGCTCATCCACGGCTGGCCGCTGAACGGGGCGTCCTGGGAGAAGCAGGTGGCAGCGCTGCTCGCTGCCGGCCACCGGGTCGTCACCTACGACCGCCGTGGGTTCGGCGCCTCCGACAAGCCGGCCTTCGGCTACGACTACGACACCTTCGCGGCCGACCTCGACGCCGTGCTGACCGGCCTCGACCTGCGGGACGTGACCCTGGTCGGCTTCTCGATGGGCACCGGCGAGGTCACCCGCTACCTCGGCAGTTACGGCTCCGAGCGCGTCGCCAAGGCGGTGATGCTGGGCGTGGTGCCGCCGTTCCTGCTGCGCACGGACGACAACCCCGACGGCGTGGACGGCATCGTCTTCGAGGAGATCCAGGGCGCCATCCGCGCCGACCGCCCCGCCTTCATCGCGGGCTTCCTCGCCGACTTCTACAACGTGGACGTGCTCGGCGGCGACCGGGTGAGCGACCAGGTGGTCCAGTACAGCTGGAACGTCGGCGTCTCCGCCTCCGCCAAGGCCACCCTGGACTGCGTCCCGGCCTGGCTCACCGACTTCCGCGCGGACCTGCCGAAGATCGACGTCCCCGTGCTGATCATCCACGGCGACGCGGACCGCACGCTGCCGCTGCGCTCAACCGCGATCCCGCTTTCCAAGCGCATCGAGGGCGCCCGCCTGGTGGTGCTGGAGGGAGCCCCGCACGGGCTGATCTGGACGCACGCCGACGAGGTCAACAAGGAACTGCTCGCCTTCATCGGCGACTGACCGGCCCGCCCCGCAGAGAGAGCGAGAACTCATGTCGAGCATGCCAGTGGCCGGGCTCCGCCCCGGCCACCCCGACCACGCCGCCGACCTGGTGGTACGCAACGCCAAGGTGTACACCGGCGACCCGTCGCGCCCGCGCGCGAGTGCGATCGCGATCCGCGACGGACTGATCAGCGCCGTCGGCGACGACGCGGACGTCCTGCCGCAGATCGGCCCGCAGACCCGCGTCGTGGACGCGCTCGGGCGGCGCGCCGTCCCGGGCCTGAACGACTCGCACCTGCACGTCATCCGAGGCGGCCTGGGCTACGTTCTGGAGCTGCGCTGGGACGGCGTGCCGACGCTGCGCCAGGCGCTGGCCATGCTGCGTGCCCAGGCCGAGCGCACCCCGCCCGGCCAGTGGGTGCGCGTGGTCGGCGGCTGGTCCGCCGACCAGTTCGCCGAGCGCCGGCTGCCGACCCTGGCCGAGCTGAACGCCGCCGCACCCGACACCCCCGTCTTCGTCCTGCACCTGTACCAGTCGGCGCTGATGAACCGGGCGGCGCTGCGGGCCGCCGGGTTCGATCGCGACACCCCGGACCCGGTGGGCGGACAGATCGTACGCGGCCACGACGCACAGCCGACCGGCATGCTGCTGGCGGCCCCCGGCGCCCTGCTGCTGTACTCCACGCTCGCCAAGGCACCGACCCTGGACGAGGCCGACAAGGCCGCGTCCACCCGGCACTTCCTGCGCGAGCTCAACCGCTTCGGGCTCACCTCCGCCATCGACGCGGCGGGCGGCTTCCAGAGCTTCCCGGAGAACTACGGCACCGTGATGCAGCTCGCGCAGCAGGGCGAGTTGACGCTGCGGATCGCCTACCACCTGTTCCCGCAGACCGCCGGGCAGGAGCTGGACGACCTGGCGCGCTGGGTGGCCAGCGTCCGCCCGGGCGACGGCGACGAGTGGCTGCGCCTCAACGGCGCCGGGGAGAACCTCACCTGGGCGGCCGCCGACTTCGAGAACTTCACCGAGCCACGCCCCGAACTCGGCCCGTACGAGGCGGGGTTCGAGCAGGCCGTGCGGCTGTTGACGGAGAACGGCTGGGGTTTCCGGCTGCACGCCAGCTACGACGAGACGATCCGCCGCGACCTGGCGGTGTTCGAGAAACTCGCCGCCGAGGGTCTCTTCCCGGGCGGCAACCGGTGGCTCTTCGACCACGCCGAGACGGTCTCCCCCGCGAGCCTGGACCGGATCGCCGCACTCGGCGGCGCCGTCTCGGTGCAGAACCGGATGTCCTTCCAGGGCGAGGCGTTCGTGCGCCGCTACGGCGCCGCAGCGGCAGCCGAGGCGCCGCCGGTGCGGGCGATGCTGGAGCGCGGGCTGACGGTCGGCGCCGGCACCGACGCCACCCGGGTGTCCTCCTACAACCCCTGGGTCGCGCTGCACTGGCTGGTCTCCGGACGCACCGTCAGCGGTCGCACCCTCCGCCCGGCGGCCAACCGGCTCAGCCGCGAAGAGGCGCTGGAGCTCTACACCCTGGGCGGCGCCCGGCTCACCGGCGAGCAGGATGTCAAGGGCCGCCTGGCGGTGGGCTGTTACGCCGACCTCGCGGTGCTCAGCGCGGACTACCTGACGGTGGAGGAGGCCGACATCCCGCACATCGAGTCAGTCCTCACGGTGGTCGGCGGGCGCATCGTGCACAGCTCCCAGGAGCACGAGGGCCTCGCCCCCGAGCTGCCCGCCGTGGTCCCGCTGTGGAGCCCGGTGGCACGGTTCGGCGGTTACCAGGCCACCCCCGCGCCCAGCCTGAACGGCCTCAGCAGCCGGACCGGCGTCCGGCAGGCCGAGTCGGTGGTCGAGGCGGCCGCCGCCTCCGACGAGCAGCGCGAGTGGCGTCAGGCGCGCGGGCAGATCGTTCCCGGGCAGGGCGGGCCGGCCCTCGACGACCCCTGCTTCTTCTGACCCGCCCCCGGTACCCGCCGTGCGCCGCCGAGCCCCCTCCGGCAACGCACGGCACTCAACTACATTGGAAGGAGGTGAATATGATGATCAATCAATCCGAGAGCGCCGTGGTCACCGCGCAGATCCGGGACCGCCACCCGCTGGCCCTGGCCCTGTTCGCGCTGACTGCGGTGAGCGGCCTGATCGACGCCGTGAGCTACCTGGGCCTCGGGCACGTGTTCACCGCGAACATGACCGGGAACGTCGTCGTGGTGGCCTTCGCCCTCGTCGGCACACCCGGCTTCTCGGTCGCCGGCTCGCTGACCTCGCTCGCGGCCTTCCTGCTGGGCTCGTTGCTGGCCGGACGCCTGGCGCTCAGGCACCGCGACGGCAGCCGGGTGCGCTGGCTGCGCACCGCGCTGCTGGCCGAGACCGCACTGCAAGGGGCCGCGACCGTGGTCGCGTTCGCCTCGGACGGGCACGCGACGGAGGCGCTGATCGCGCTGCTGGCCGTCGCCATGGGCCTGCGCAACGGCACGGTCCGCAAGTTGGGCGTACCGGACATGACGACGACGGTACTCACTCTCACCCTGACCGGCATAGCGGCGGACTCCTCGCTGGCCGGCGGCACCAACCCCCGGCTGAGCCGTCGCCTGTACGCCGTCCTGGCGATGCTCGCGGGTGCCGCCCCGGGCGCCGCGCTCGTCATCCACGGACACCTCGCATGGGCCCTGCTGGCCAGCACTGGCCTGGTCGCCGCGATCACGATCGGCTACCGCGAGCGCGACTGAGGCATCCGCCCACCCTCAACCCCCTCCCTTGGAAGGACACTTCATGCATCTGTCCCTACGACTGCTGACTGCGGTCACCGCCACCGCAGCCCTCGCCCTCACCACCGCACCTTCGGCCCCTGCGGCACCCAACGCGGGACGCCCCGACATCGCCGTCGGCCCCCAGTACGACACGGCACACGTGTACGTGACGCCCGGCTCGACGGACTCCTTCGTCACCAGCTGGGAGTCGACCTTCGGCGGCACCAACACCCCGCAGGCCGTCGTCGACGTCACGCCGACCCCGAGCCTCACCAAGTCCGAGCTCATCCTCTCCCCCGTCGGCACGCTGTCCGTATTCGACTACCAGACGCCCGTCCCGTACCCGTTCGGCGCCGAGCGCACCGGCTGGCTCGTCCAGGACCTGGACCGTGGCGTGCACAAGGCCGAGGCCGCCGGGGCGAACACGGTCGTCACACCGTTCGCCGACCCCATCGGCCGCGACGCGATCGTGCAGTTCCCCGGCGGCATCGGCGCGCAGCTGTACTGGCACACCAAGACACCGTCGTACCCGCCGCTGGCGTCCGTACCGGAGAACCGCCTGTACGTGCCGAGCGCTGCGGCCCGCCAGTTCCTCCGCGCGTATCTGGCCTTCACCGGCGGCCGGATCGTGTCCGACGACCGGCATGCACCGGGCGCCGAACTCGGCCTGCCCGGCACCGCCTACCGGCGCGTCCGGATCAGCTCGCCGTTCGGTTGCACGTCCGTCGCGTTCACCGACGGGCACCTGCCCTACCCCTTCGGACGCGAGACCACCGGCTACGCCGTGAGCGACCTCGGCGCGACCCTGGCCAAGGCCCAGGGCGCCGGCGCGACCGTGCTGTGGGGGCCACAGGCATCGTCGCAGCGCGACAGCGCGATGGTGCAGTTCCCCGGCGGCTACATCGCCGAGATCCACGACGAAAGGCGATGACATGCAGTTCGGTATCTTCAGCGTCGGAGATGTGACCGCCGACCCCACCACCGGGCGGACACCGAGCGAGCGCGAGCGGATCAAGGCCATCGTCGCCATCGCCCTCAAGGCGGAGGAGGTCGGCCTGGACGTCTTCGCGACCGGCGAGCACCACAACCCGCCGTTCGTGCCGTCCTCGCCGACAACCATGCTCGGCTGGATCGCCGCCCGCACCGAGCGGATCATCCTCTCCACCGCCACCACGCTGATCACCACCAACGACCCGGTGAAGATCGCCGAGGACTACGCGATGCTCCAGCACCTGGCCGACGGCCGGGTGGACCTGATGATGGGACGCGGCAACACCGGCCCGGTGTACCCCTGGTTCGGCCAGGACATCCGCCAGGGCATCCCGCTCGCGATCGAGAACTACGCACTGCTGCGCGAACTCTGGCGTCAGGAGACGGTCGACTGGTCAGGCCGCTTCCGCACCCCGCTGCAGTCCTTCACCGCCACCCCGCGCCCGCTGGACGACATGCCGCCGTTCGTCTGGCATGGCTCGATCCGCTCCCCCGAGATCGCCGAGCAGGCCGCGTACTACGGCGACGGCTTCTTCGCCAACCACATCTTCTGGCCCAAGGAGCACTTCCAGAAGCTGATCAACCTCTACCGCGAGCGCTACGCCCACTACGGCCACGGCACCCCCGAGCAGGCGATCGTCGGCCTCGGCGGGCAGGTGTTCATGCGCCGCAACTCCCAGGACGCGGTACGGGAGTTCCGCCCGTACTTCGACAACGCGCCGGTGTACGGGCACGGACCGTCGCTGGAGGAGTTCACCGAGCAGACCCCGCTGACGGTCGGCAGCCCGCAGGAGGTGATCGAGAAGACGCTGACCTTCCGGGAGACCTTCGGCGACTACCAACGGCAGCTCTTCCTGATGGACCACGCCGGCCTGCCCCTGAAGACCGTCCTGGAGCAGCTCGACCTGCTCGGCGAGGAGGTCATCCCCGTGCTGCGCAAGGAGTTCGCCAAGGGCCGCCCGGCGATCGTGCCGGACGGTCCCACCCACGCCGCCCGGGTCGCTGCGGCCGCCGAGACCACCGAGGCGCTGGAGGTCGCCAAGTGAGCGCCCTGCGCCTGGTGGTGGTCGCGGCCGGGCTGTCCGTCCCGTCGTCGACCCGACTGCTGGCCGACCGGCTGGCCGGCGCCACCGTCGGCCAACTGCGCTACAGCGGACGGGAGGTCGACCTCCGGGTGATCGAACTGCGCGACCTGGCACGGGAGATCGCCGACAACCTGGTCACCGGCTTCCCGCCACCCGCGCTGCGCGAGGCGATCGAGGCGGTCACCACGGCGGACGGGCTGATCGCCGTGACGCCGATCTTCAGTGCCTCGTACAACGGTCTCTTCAAGTCCTTCGTGGACGTGATCGACAAGGACGCGCTCACCGGCTGCCCGGTGCTCGTCGCCGCCACCGGTGGAACCGCCCGGCACTCGCTGGCCCTGGAACACGCCATGCGGCCGCTGTTCGCCTATCTGCGAGCCGTGGTGGCGCCCACCGCCGTCTACGCGGCCTCCGAGGACTGGGGCTCGGCCGGGGACGCGGGCGGCGGCCTGGCCACCCGGATCGCCCGAGCGGCCGGCGAGTTGGCCGATCTCATGACCGGCCGCCCGGTCCCCGCACACGCCACGGCCGACACGGTCGTCCCGTTCACGGAGCAGCTCGCGGCCCTCGCCGTCAGCCGCCAGTGAGCTCGACACCGTCCGTCGGCAGGTAGGCACTCGGGTAACCCAAGGGGTGCGGGGCTCTGCTCATGGAGCAGTGCCCCGCACCCCTTACTCCAGGACGTCAGACGGCGTACAGCGCGTCGCGCAGGGTCTGCGCAGCCAGGGTGATGGCGGCCTCGGCCGCGTGCGTCCCCCGCAGGGCGTTGAGCATCACGAAGTCGTGGATGATGCCCTGGTAGCGCACGGCGGTGACCGGGACACCGGCCGCGCGCAGCTTGCTCGCGTACGCCTCGCCCTCGTCGCGCAGCACGTCGGCCTCGCCGGTGATCACCAGGGCGGCGGGCAGCCCGGTCAGCTGCTCGGTGGTGGCGCGCAGCGGGGAGGCGGTGATCTCGGCGCGCTGGGCGGGGTCGGTCGTGTACTGGTCCCAGAACCACTGCATGCCGTCGCGGCGCAGGAAGTAGCCGGTCGCGAACTGGTGGTACGAGTTGGTGTCGAAGGCGGCGTCGGTCACCGGGTAGAAGAGCACCTGGTGACGGAGCGACACGTCGCCGCGCTCCTTGGCCATCAGGGTCAGGGCCGCGCTCATGTTCCCGCCGACCGAGTCGCCCGCGACGGCCAGCCGCGAGCCGTCCAGCGCCTTGGTCGCGCCCTCCCGCACGATCCACTGGGCGACGGCGTAGTTCTGCTCGATGGCGACCGGGTAGCGGACCTCGGGCGACAGCGCGTACTCGGGGAAGACCACGGCGGCGTTCGCACCGACCGCCAGCTCCCGGACCAGGCGGTCGTGGGTGTGCGCGTTGCCGAAGACCCAGCCGGCGCCGTGGATGTAGAGGATCACCGGCAGGACCCCCTGGGAGCCGGCCGGCCTCACGATCCGGACCCGGA
This sequence comes from Kitasatospora sp. MAP5-34, assembly GCF_029894335.1. Lineage (GTDB taxonomy): Bacteria > Actinomycetota > Actinomycetes > Streptomycetales > Streptomycetaceae > Kitasatospora. The sequence goes on from NZ_JARXZC010000022.1 coordinate 81,359, forward strand.
CGCCGCCGGTCGGCCCGCCCGACACGGTGATCCACTCCTCGTCGATCGCCGGCAGCTCGACCGGGCCCGACTGGACCTCGTCGACCGCCTTGCGGCCTTCGGCAGGAGTCAGGTCGAACAGGTACGGGGGCTCTGCGGTGGCCTGCGCGAACGCGGCGGCAGCGGTTTCCAGTTCGGGCTGGACCGGCGTGTAGTCGTGCGTCATTTCCGTCTCCTCAATGGTGCGGGATGGTCAGCCTTGGTGGGTGCCAGCCGAGGCGTTGCCCGGCCCGGCCCCGGAGTCCCGAGGCGCGATCGCCACCGTAGAACCGCTCGACCGGGCCGCGTTGCCCGACGGTGCCCGGCCTCTGGTCTGTGCGCGCAGTCGACGCTCCGTGCCCAGGCCGGGCGCGCAGGGGCAATGGTCAGTGCGCTCGGGAACAAACCCGCACTTCGCGCGCCCATAGCTTTGGCCGAGTCACCGGACCGCGAGAACCCGAGGGAGCTCCCCCATGAGCAATTCCGACCACCCAGGCACCAGCGCCAGCAGCCAGCCGCTGCTGCATCAGAAGGGCAAGGAGATCCAGGAGTTCGGCACCGTCAACCAGGTTCCGCTCGGCCTCTCCCGCGATGCGCGTCTCTACTCCTGCCAACGACTCAACCGGGTACTCGCGGACACCCGGATGCTCTACTCGCTCTACAAGAAGCACCACTGGCTGATGCGGGGGGCGACCTTCTACCAGCTGCACCTGCTGCTGGACAAGCACGCGGACGAGCAACTGGCGCTGGTGGACGCGCTGGCCGAGCGGATTCAGACCCTTGGCGGGGTGGCGGTCGGCGACCCTCGGCACGTCGCGGAGCTCACCTCGATCCCGCGTCCGCCGGACGGCGTCGAGGAGGTGCCGGCGATGCTGTCGCGGCTGCTGTCGGCGCACGAGGCGATCCTCGTCGACGCCCGCGACGCCGCCGGCCGGGTGGCGGCGCTCGGCGACGACGGCACGAACGACCTGCTGGTCTCCGAGGCCGTCCGGACCGGCGAGACGCAGGTCTGGTTCCTGGCCGAGCACCTGGTGGACACCCCGCTGGTGCGGCTGTGACCTGCCGGTTCCGCCCACATCTCACCCCGCAGCGCTGACAGGAGTCGCCATGGCCTCGCCCGCGACGGTGGAACTGTCCCGATGGCAGTTCGCCATCACCGCCATCTTCCACATGACCTTTCCCGCTCTGACCGTCGGGCTGTCGATCCTGCTCGCCGTCGCGTACACGGCCTACCTGCGCACCCGCAATCCGCTCTACCTGCAGATGTTCCGCTTCTGGCGGAAGATCTTCGCGGTCGGGTTCGGCCTCGGCGTGGTCGCCGGAACGGTGATGACCTTCGAGTTCGGCCTGAACTGGGGCAGTTACGCACATGCGGTCGGCCCCGTCCTCGGTGTCACCATCGGGATGGAGGTGATCACCGCCTTCTTCCTGGAGGCCGGGTTCATCGGCATCATGCTCTACGGCGAGGGACGGGTGCGCCCGCGCACCATGGCCTTCGCCTCGTGGATGGTCGCCTTCGGCACCCTGCTGTCCACCACCTGGATCCTCTCCGCCAACAGCTGGATGCAGGACCCAGCCGGCTACACCGAGGTCGCGGGCCAGTTCCAGGCCCGCGACTGGTGGCAGGTGCTGTTCAACCCGGCGTTCGCGTACCGCTTCCCGCACATGCTGCTCGCGGTGCTGATCAGCGCCGCCTGGTTCGTCGGCGGCATCGCCGCCTGGTACCTGGTGCGGCAGCGCTCGCTCGCCTTCGCCCGCCGCACGCTCTCGATCGCACTCGGAGTACTGGCCCTCCTGATGCCCGTTCAGCTGTACGTCGGCGACGAGACGGCAGCGTTCATGGGGCAGCACCAGCCCGCCAAGTTGCAGGCGTTCGAAGGCAACTGGAAGACGGACAACAACGGTTACAACCTGGTCGTCGTCCCCGACCCCGGCCGGGGCAAGGACGACCTGCGGATCGAGATCCCGCACCTGGGCGCGGTGATCGGCAAGGACCTGACCGGCCAGGCCCACGTGCCCGGCCTGCTCCAGACCCCGCCGGACCAGCGCCCGAACATGTGGAGCGCGTTCTACGGCTTCCGCGCGATGTACTTCACGGCGCTCACCATGTTCGCGATGGCCTTCGCCGGACTCGTACTGCGCCTGCGCGGACGACTGTTCACCGCCCGGCGCTTCCACCGGCTGATGGTCTGGATGACGCCCGCCGGACTGATCGCGATCACCGGGGGCTGGATCACCGCGGAGACCGGACGGCAGCCCTGGGTGGTCTACGGCAAGATCCGCACCTCGGACGCCGTCTCCCAGCTGTCCACGGCCGAGGCCGCACTGAGCCTGGCCGGCTTCGTCGCCGTCTACGCCGTGCTGGTCGCGGTCTGGGTCCGCTACATCGTGCGCGTCGTCAAGGCGGGGCCTGAAGTCCTCGACGTGACAACCCTGTTGGAGGCCACCCATGGCTGAGTACGCTTCCTACGCGCTGATCCTCTTCGCACTCGGCGCGTACGTCGTGCTGGACGGCTACGACCTCGGGATCGGGATCCTCGGCCTCTTCGACCGCAACGACGAGCGGCGCAAGGAGTACACCGAGCTGGTCGCGACCGCCTGGGACGCCAACGAGAGCTGGATCATCCTCGCCGGGGTCACTCTGTGGGCGGCGCTGCCGGGCATCTACGCGACGGTGCTCCCCGGGGTCTACCTGCCGCTGGTCGTGATGCTGCTGGCGTTCGTGCTGCGCGGCCTGGGGCTGGAGATGCAGAGCTCCGCACCGGGCTACCGACGGGGCTGGGGACGGCTGTTCGGCGTCTCCTCACTGGTGGTGACGCTCTGCCAGGGCCTCGTGGTCGGTACCGTGCTCAGCGGCCTGCCGCAGCACGGGGGTGTCTTCGACGGCGGCGCGCTGCGCTGGCTCACTCCCTACAGCGGGCTGTGCGCACTCGGCGTGACCGCGCTGTACCTGCTGGCCGGCGCCGCCTGGCTGCAGGCCAAGACCGAGGGCAGCGCCCGCCGTCGGGCCGGGCGACTCGGGCGCCCGCTGCTCGCCCTGACGGTCGCGGCCTGCCTGGTACTGGGCTTCGGCCTGGAGGTGGCCGACCCGCAGCACTTCCGCTTCGACCAACCGCTGCGCGCCGTCCTGTTCGGCCTCCTGGTGGCGGCCTCCGCCGGCTGCGGCGCCCTCGCCTGGTACGGCTTCGGCCGCGAGCCCGACGCCCGACCGTTCATCGCCGTGCTCTGTGCTCAGGTGGCCGGGCTGCTGGCGCTGGTGACCGCGACCGCCCCGGTCGTCGTGCCGCCCGGCCTGACCGTGCACGCCGCCGCCAGCCCCGTCGGGTCGCAGGTGTTCCTGCTGATCGGTATCGGCTGCTGCATGCCCGTCGTGCTCGCCTACAACATCTACGCCTGGTGGGTGTTCCGGGGGAAGTACCGGCCGCCGACACCGACTGCGCTCGCCGTACCTGCGAAGCGCGTTGAGGTTCACATAGACCTGACTGTCAGTCATATTGTAGTGAAGGAAACAGGATTGTGGACCGTCGCCCGCCGGGTCGGGTTCACCTTGCTCGGCCTCGGGATGCTCGCGGTCGCGCAGGACGTGTTCGGCGGTCAGGGCGAGTGGATCGCCCCCGTCGCACTCGTCCTGTTCAGCGCCGGCTCGCTGACCGCCTGGCTGGTCGGCGACCGACGGGCCGCTGCCGCAGGGCAGTTCGAGATCGACCGGGCGGCCCGGCGGTGAGCGACACCGCCGCTCTGCTGGCGCGCCTGGCCGACGACGCGCAGCAGGACCAGCAGCGGGCGCTGCGACGGCTGCGGGAGTGGGCGCACGCGCAGGCACCAGCCTTCCGGCGCGCCGGAAGGCTGCGCGGGCTCGCCGCCCTCGGCACCGTGGGATGGGCGGCCGGGCTCGGCCTGGCCGCAAAGCTGGCCCTGCACGGGCAGCGGTCGGGCGTCACCCCGGTCTCGGTGCTGCCGGCGGTCTGCCTGGTCGCAGCCGGGCTCGCGCTGCGGGCCTGGCTGCTCACGGCGGGCGACCGGGCTGCGGACGAGGCGGCCGCCGCCGTCCGGCACGCGCTGCGCGGCCGACTGCTGGACGCCGCCCTGCCCGCCTGGCGGCAGCCCGCCTCCACAACAGAGTCCCAACCTGGCGACGCCGCCTACGTCCAGGCCCTCGACGAGGAGGTGGACCGCCTCACCGACTGGCTGACCGGCTACGTACCGGCGCGCCGGACCATGCTGATCGCGAGCGGCATCGTGCTGGCGGCGATCGCGTCGGGCAGCTGGCTGGTCGCCCTGCTGCTGGTGCTGGCCACCCCGCTGCTGCCGGCCAACCTCAAGGTCATCGGCATGGGCACCCGCACCGCCGTCCAGGCCCAGCTGACCGCCGCCCGGACCCTCAGCGCCCGGCTGCTGGACCAGCTGCGCGGACTACCGACGCTGGTCGGCCTGGGCGCGGACGAGCGCGCCGCCCTGGCCGTGGAGCAGGACGACCGGGAGCTGGCCCACCGCACCCAGGCGGTGCTGCGGGTGGCGTTCCTGTCCACCGCCTGGGTGGAACTGCTGATCACCGGGACGCTCGCCGTGGTCGCCACCTACTGCGGCCTGGTGCTGCTCGACTACCTGCACCTGCCCGGCATCCCCTCGACCATGGGCCTGGGCACGGCGCTCTTCGCCCTGGTCCTCACACCCGCCTACTTCGCGCCCGTACGGGAGCTGGCGCGCGGCTACCACGCCCGCGCCGAGGCGTCCGCCGCCGCCGAGCTCGTCCACGGCCTGCTGGACGTGACCGCCACAGGGCGGGCGACGCCACGGCCCGCCGACGCTCCCCGCAGCATCCACCTGAGCGGGGTCGGCGTCGCCTTCCCCCAGCGCGACCGGCCCGCTCTCGACGACGTCACCCTGACCGCGCACCCGGGTCGGGTGCTGGCCCTCACCGGCCCCAGCGGAGCGGGCAAATCCACGCTGCTGGCGGTCGCCGCCGGGCTGCTCGCCCCTGACAGCGGGTCGAGTACCCATCAGGCCGACGGTACGCGGCAGCCCGCCGACCCCCGTGCCGTGTCGTGGATCGGCCAGCCCTGCCACCTGCTCCCCGGCACGGTGCGGGCGAACCTGCTGCTGGCCCGCCCGGACGCGGACGACGCGGCGCTCGACGCGGCCTTCGCCACGCTCGGCTTCGCCGACCTGCGGGCGGCGCTGCCCGACGGCCTGGACACCGTCGTCGGTGAACGCGGCAGCGGGCTCTCCTCGGGTCAGATCCAGCAACTGGTCTTCGTCCGGGCCCTGTTGCGGGACGCGCCCGTGCTCTGCCTGGACGAACCGACCGCCCATCTGGACCCGGACGCGGAAGAACGCGTGATGGCCGCCGTACGCACCCTGGCGCGCGACCGGACCGTCCTGCTCGCCACCCACAGCCCCGCACTCCTGCGGATCGCCGACACCGTCGTCGCCGTCGACCGGGGCCGCATCAGCACGGTGACGCCCTACGGTGTCACTTCATGAGGGCCCTCACCCTGCTCTGGACCTCGGCCGACCGCCGCGCCCGGCGCGACCTGCTGCTCGGCGCACAACTGGCCGTCGCCGCCGAGGTGGCCGCCGCCGCCCTGCTCGGCGTGTCCGGCTGGTTCCTCACCTCCTGCGCACTGGTCACGCTGCGCGCGAACACCACCTGGTCGTGGATGTATCCCTCGGGAACCGTCCGGGCGCTGGCTCTCGGCCGGACCGGGCTGCGCTACACCGAACGCCTCACCAGCCACCGCGCCCTGCTCGGCGCGACCGTCGCGCTGCGGGCCCGGATGGTGCGTACCGCCGGCGCGCTGCCGCCACGCCAGTTGCGGGATCGGCGCGACGGCGCGCTGCTCGCCCGGCTCACCGACGACGTGGCGGCCGTGGGCGCGGCGCCGGCCCGGACGGTCGCTCCGCTGGCCGGCGTCGGGGTGACCGCCGTGGTCGTAGTGGCGCTGATCTGCGTGGCGAACCCGGTGGCCGGGGCTGCGGAGGCGCTGCTGCTCGCACTGGCACTCGCCGTCGCCCTGCGGACGGACCGCCGCGCTGCCGCGCACCGCGCCGAGGCCGCCGACGACCGGGCCGCCGCCCGGTCCGCACTGCTCAGCGCACGAGCCGTGCTCCCCGAGCTGCGCTGCCTGGACGCCGTCGACCCGGCCCGCGAGCAGGTCGCCCGGCGGGTGGAGCGCGCCCGGCGAGCCGACGCCACCTCACTCGCCGCCCTGCGCACCGGTCGGTTGCTGCTGCGCCTGCTCGCCGCGCTCGGACAGGTCGCGGTCCTGCTGCTCGCCCTCTCCGGCCGCTCGACGCTGCAGCCGGTCGCCGACGCCATCGGCGAGGTCCTGCTGGTCGCGGCCGGCTACGAACTGGTCGAGACCCTGCCGCAGATCCTGCACGACCACGGCACGGCCGCGCACTCCGCACGGCGGCTGATCGACCTGCTCACGCGAGCGCGAGCCCGCCTGCTGCCGTCCGGCCCGGCCGCCCTCCCCCGCCTCGACACGCCGCTGGTCGTGCACGATCTCCCGGTGGGCCTCGGGGCTGCCCGGACCCGCTGGTCGGCCGTCCTGCCGCCGGGCGGCGCCACTCTGGTCACCGGGCCGAACGGAAGCGGAAAGAGCACCCTGCTCAACCTCCTCGCGGGACGCATCGACAGCCCGTCCGTCCTCCTCGGTGGCTCCCCCCTGTACCTGCTCTCCGCCGCCACGGTGGCCACCGTGCTCACCCTCGTAGAAGCCGACGACTGGCTCGCGGACAGCACCGTCGCCGACAACCTCCGGCAGGCGGCCCCCGCAGCCCCCGACGAGGCGCTGCATGCCGCCCTCGCTGCGGCGGCGCTGACGGACCTCGAACTCGACGCGCCCACCGGCCCGATGGGCGGCACACTCTCGCAAGGACAGCGGCGTCGGCTCTCCATCGCCCGCGCAGTGCTGCGCGACCCTGCCGTACTCCTGCTCGACGAACCCACCGCCGGGCTCGACCGGCCCACGGCCGTGCGGCTGCTGAGTGGAGTCCGGGCGGCGCTCCCCCGCTGCGCGCTCGTCATAGCGCTGCCGGACCAGCACCACGACCTGCTGCCCTTCCCGGTGGACGCCACGCTGCAGCTGGGCCGTCCGGCCGTCGGCGCCGCCGGGAGGACGGCCTACCCGGGGGACCAGGATGCGGCGTGACACCAACGGCCCGGCTCTGGTCGGGCGGCAGCAGGAGACGGACCTGCTGGCGGCAGCCCTGGAGCAGGCCGCAAGCGGCGGGGGCGGCTCGGCCGTCCTGCTGCGCGGCGAGGCCGGTATCGGCAAGAGCGCGCTGCTGGAGTGGACCGGGCAGCGGGCGCGCGAGCGCGGCTTCGCCGTGCTGCGGGCGGTCGGCGTCGAGGCGGAGACGGAGTTCGCCTTCGGCGCCCTCCACCAGGCCGCCTGGCCACTGCTGCAGCGCTCCCGTGCCCTGGCGCCCCACCAGCGGGACGCGCTGGAGAGCGCCTTCGGCGGCCACGCGGGAACCCCGCCGAGCGGCTTCGCCGTCGGGGCAGCCGCGCTCGCGCTGCTCGACGAGGCGGCGCGCGGCGGCCCGCTGCTGCTCGTCCTCGACGATCTGCACTGGATCGACTCCTCCAGCGCGACCGTGTTCGCCTTCCTTCGTCGGCGCTGCGCGGAACTGCCGCTGGTGATCGTCGGCGCGAGCCGCCCCGACGGTGCGGCGGCGGAGGCGTGGCCGCCGGAGCCCGTCGAGGTACGGGCGCTGTCCCGCCCGGACGCGGCCGCACTGCTGCTGCGCCGCCACCCGGAGCTGGCCAGCACAGCGGCCGACCGGCTCCTCGACGAGGCGGCGGGGAATCCGCTGGCGCTCGTGGAGCTGCCACGGCAGCTGCGCGGCGAGCAGCAGCGAGGCGTGGCTCCGCTGCCCGACCGGCTGCCCCTGGGGCGGCGGTTGGAGCGGATGTTCGCCGAGCGGCTGGCCTCGCTGACTCCTGCGGCCGGGCGCGTTCTGCTGCTGGCGGCGCTCGCCACCGGCACGGCCGGCGGCAGCGCGGCGTGGTCGTGCGGGACGGCGGGCGGTGACGCGGAGGCGGCCTTGGAGCGGATCGAGGCGGACGGCCTCGCGCGGCTCGACCCGGCCGGACGACTGGTCTTCCGGCACCCGCTGGTCCGTACGGCCGTGATCTCGACGGCGTCGGAGGCCGCGCGGCGCGAGGCCCACCGCGTCCTCGCCGGGCTCCTCGCACCGGACGACCCCCGACGGCTGGTCCACGAGGCGTCGGCGGCACTGCTCCCGGACGAAGCGCTCGCGGGCCGCCTGCAGGACGCCGGCCGCCGACTCGCCCGGCGCGGCGGCGACGCGGAAGGCGCGCTGCTGCTCGACCGGGCCGCCGCGCTCAGCGCCGACCCCGACGAGCGGGCCCGCAGGCTCACCTGGGCGGCCGTGATGGCGGCCCGGGGCGGCCAACTACACCACACCGCCGCCCTGGTGGCGGAGCTGAAGCGCGCCCCGGTGCCACCGGACATCGCCCCGCTGTTCGCGTACGCGGTGGTGTACGTCGACCAGAGCCACCGGATCGACTTCGAGTCCTCCTCCACCCTGCTGCCCGCAGCCCTCGACGCCCTGACGACGCCCGGCGCCGAGTCCTTCGGCGGACTGGCCGAGCAGGTGTACTTCAAACTGCTTCTCGCCGCAACCTACACGGACGATCCCAGAGCCTGGGAGGCCCTGGCCCGGCACCGGGAGAACGTCTCCGAGCCGGGCCGACTCTGCCACCGCGCCTGGACCGAGCCGTCCCGGGGCGTGGCCGAGGAGCTGTGCACGGTGGTCGACGGAATGAACGCGGAGCAGGAGGCGGGGGCGGCCTGGCTCCTGCTGTGGACCGCCTCGGCAGTCGACAGCGCCGACGGCGACCTGTGGCGGCGCTTCACCGGGCTGCACGGCTACGCCACCCAGGGCTCGGTGGCGAAGGCCAAGTCCTACCAGGACTTCCTGCGCGGCCGCTGGGACCTGGGACCCGTCTGCCTGCGCGAGGCCGACTCCGCGGAGGAACTCGGCTACCACTGCAACGCACTGATGTTCCGCCACTACTACGCCCACTTCCTCGCCGGCCGGGGCGACGAGGCGGGGTTGCGGGAGATCGAGCAGCTCATCAGGCCGACCGCCATGCGGGCCGGCCTGCGGTTCGTCCTGGACCGGCTGACCCATCTGCGGGGCTTGGCAGCCCTTGCCCACGGACGGCGCGAGCAGGCGTACGCGCACTTCGCCGAGATCACTCCGCCCGGACGGCGGCCCGGCGGCCTGCCCTGGTTCCACGTACTGCTCTTCGACCTCGTGGACGCTGCCGTGCACACGGGCCGGCACCGCGAGGCACGCGCACACGTCGCCGCCGCGCGGGCCGAGCGATCTGCGGAGCTGTCCGGCCACCACGCCTTCGTACTGGCCGCAGCCGCCGCCCTGGCCTCGGACGACGACAGCGCCGACACCGCCTACCGCGCGGCGTACGCCGTGCCGGGAGCCGAACAGTGGATCTTCGAACTCGCCCGCCTGCGGCTGGCCCACGGCTCGTGGCTGCGCCGCCGGGGCCGTGCCGAGGCCCGGGACGTCCTGCGCGCGGCGCACCACGTCTTCCGCAGGCTCCAGGCCGATCCCTGGGCGCAGCGCTGCGAGGAGGAACTCCGGGCGGCGGGCGACCTGGTGGCACCGGCACCCGGCACCTCGGTCGCCGGGCTGACCGGCCAGGAGCTGCGGATCGCCCGGCTCGCCGCGACCGGCATGAGCAACAAGGAGATCGGCAACGCGCTCCGCCTGTCGCCCCGGACCGTCGCGGCGCACCTGTACAAGATCTTTCCCAAGCTCGGCATCACCTCGCGGGCCGCGCTCGCCCACGCGCTCGCCACGCGCTGAGGCCCTTCGGTCGCCGGTGTACGGCCCGTGCACCGCGTCCGGTCCGACAGTGTACGACCGGACCGCCCCGCAGACCGGCAGTCAAATGACCTACCACGCCTGCCCATCTGCGAACCAGGCTGACGTCGCAGCGCATCGGCCGAAAGGGGCAGTCAGGTGAACGTGCTGGTGACGACCGCATCCGTCCCGGACGAGGAGAAGGCGGCGTTCTGGGGAGAAGCGGTGTCGCGGACACTGGTTCCGGTGGAGGTGGCGCCACCGGCCGGTCGGCCGTTCGAGGGCAGCCTGGAGTCGCACCGGCTGGGATACGTGCGAGTGTCCACGCTGGCGGCGGACGCGACCCGGGTGTCCCGTACGCCCGGGCTGATCGCACGGTCCCCGCAGGCGGAGCCGCAGGTGGGGGTGGGAGTACAGGTGTCCGGCCGCGCCGTCCTGGTGCAGGACGGACGTCGGGCGGAGGTGGCGGAGGGCGGCCTCGTGCTGTACGACACCGCGCGGCCGTACTTTTTCGACTACCCGGAGCGCTTCCGCTCCCACGTGTTCCAGGTGCCGCGCAGACTACTGGCTGTGCCGGAGTCCGACATCCGGCAGGCGGCGGGGACGGCCGTCACCCCCACCGAGGGGTTCGGCGCCGTCCTGCTGCCTTTCCTCGGCAGGCTGGCCGCCTCCGCACACTCCTGCCCCGCTTCCGTCGGCGATCGCTTGGGCGGCAGTTTCGCCGACCTGCTGATCACGCTCATCGCCCACCTCACCGGGCCGACGGCCACCGACCCTCACACCTCGAACGGCCATCTCGTCCGGCGGGTGCGGGACCATATCGACCGCCACCTGGGCGATCCGGAGCTGTCACCGGAGATCATCGCCCAGGCGCATCACATCTCGGTGCGCTACCTGCACCGGCTCTTCGAGAGCGAAGGGGTGACGGTGGGCCGGTTCATCCAGCAGTGCCGGCTGGAGGCGTGCGCCCGGGAGCTGGCCCGGCGCAGCCGTACCGCGCCGACGGTGTCGGCCGTCGCCCAGCGGTGGGGCTTCGTCAACCCGGCGCATTTCAGCCGGGCCTTCCGCGCCGCCTACGGGATGTCCCCGAGCGACTGGCGCGCGCGCCGTACCTCCGAAGGAGCGGCCGGCCCGCCGGGCCGTGCCTGCCCGCCCGGAGCCGTGCGCGGTGGAGCAAGTGGCAGTGCCTTCTCGGCAGCATGGCCGGCCGATCGGTGACTAGCGTGCTGAGTGTCATCCGGCCCGACCGGCCGCTACGCCAGGAGACCTGAGTGTCCGACACCGCCCCTTCGTACTCGCGGCCCCCGGTGCTCGAAAGCGCGCTTCAGGACTTAGTGGCTGCCCACGCCCGCCGGCCCGCCGCAGCGGGCGAGGAGCTCCCGTACCTCTCCTTCCTCCCCCTGGACGACGGGCCGGACGACCCGCAGGACACGACCGCCGAATGGTTCGTGCTGCCCGGCGGACCGGCCGGGCCCGTCCGGGTCCAGGTGGTCAGGCCGGTCGGCGCCGACGAACCGACCCCGGTGGTGCTGTTCCTGCACGGAATCGGCTGGGCGCTGGGGGACGCCGCCACCTACGGCCGCCTCCTGCGCGAGTTCGCGGTGGGGGCCGACGCCGCGGTGGTGTTCGTCGACTACGACCGGGCGCCCCTCACGCGCTACCCGGTGGCCGTCGAACAGTGCTACGCCGTCGCCGAGTGGATACACGCGCACGGCCACGGGATCGGGCTCGACGGGCGCCGGATCGCGGCCGTGGGCGACTCGGCGGGTGCCAACCTGGTCGCGGCACTGACCCTGCTCGCCCGGCAGCGGGGCGGCGTGCGGCTGGTGCACCAGGTCCTGGTGTGTCCGGTGACCGCCGCCGACTTCGACACCCCTTCCTACCGCCAGTTCGCCGAGGGGTACTTCCTGCGCCGCGACGACATGCGCCGGTTCTGGGATGCCTACCTGCCCGACCTGCCCCGCCGACGTGAGGCCACCGCCGCGCCCCTACGCGCCACCCTGGAACAACTCGCCGGGCTCCCACCGGCGCTGGTGGTCACCGCCGAGGCCGACGTCCTGCGGGACGAGGGCGAAGCGTACGCGGCCAGGCTCCGCGCGGCCGGGGTCCCGGTGGTGGCCACCCGCTACCAGGGCATCATGCACGGCTTCCTGCTACTCGACGCGGTCTGTCCCACCGACACCGCCCGGGCCGCGTTCATCCAGGCCGTGGACACCCTGCACATCGCCCTGCACCGGCAGTTGGGGTGAGGCGGCCAGGGCACCCTGGGACGGGGCCGTGCTGATGGTCGCGCTGCGCCATTCCCGTGGCGACATGCCGTATGCGGTTCGGAAGACCCGGCTGAAGTGGGCGGCGTTGACGAAACCCCAGCGTTGGGCGACCGAGGACACGGTCGGGCTGACCCGCCCACGGCGCGCGAGTTCACGGCTGCACTCCTCCAGCCGGCGCTGCTGTATCCACCGGGTGACCGTGGTCCCCTCGCCCTCGAAGAGTCTGTGCAGGTAGCGGACGGAGATGTGGTGGTAGGCGGCAATCGTCCTGGGGGAGAGATCGCGATCCGACAGGTGATCGTTGACGTAGCCACGCACGCGCAACGCCATGCCGCCTCCGGCACTCCCCCGGTCCGCCGGCCCGCTCCCTGCGGTCTGCTCGGTGATCAGTGCGGCCAGCAGATCTCCGACGGTGCCCGCCAGCTGTTCGCCCACGCGGGGGCTGCACTGCCCGGCGGCGGCGGTGGCCAGCGCGGTCAGGAAGGGCGCGAGCATTCCCGCCACACCCGCGTCCGGGGGAAGTTCCCGCGCGGTGAAGCGGTGGATGTCCGCCTCGGGCATCGCCAGGACGCGGCGGGGTAGTTGGAAGACGTGCAGGCGGAAGGCCTCGGGCTGGTCGAGGGTGTAGGGACGGGTCGTGTCGTAGACCACGAGCCCGCCCGGCGCCAGCTGGGCGGTCCGCCCGTCCTGGGCCAGCTCGCCGCACCCGGAGCTCTGCAGTCCGACGGACACGAACTTCCGGTCGGACTGCGCGATGTGCCGGTGTGTACGGCTCATCCGCTGCGGGTCCGCCTCGATGGTGGAGACCTGGAGGTAACCCAGACGGTGCGAGGTGATCCGGCCCGAGAACGGCGTCCTGACGCGGGAGGTGACCGCTTGCGGGACGAGCGTACGAGTCAGAGCCTGGTTCCAGTAGTCGAGCTTGTCGTCGTCCGGCACGCAAGCCGTGTTCAGTACGACATCCAGCGACATGCTCTCCCCCCTCAGCAGGTGTGCCTTCGGAACACTGCCAGCGGGCCTGGGTCGGCACATCGCGTGAATCCGCTAGATCAGGAGTGCGGCCCTCACCTGCCGGACCCGCTGGTGGCGCCGGCCGCGACATGACGCTGAGCGACGACCAGCAGCACGGCCGCCGGGACGGAGGCCAGAACTGCGGTGGCCATGACGGCGTTCCACTGGTTCGTCTGAGCACCGATGTACTGGTAGATGCCGACAGTGACCGGCCGTACGGTCTCCGTGGTGGTCAGCGTGAGGGCGAACAGGAGGTCGCTCCAGGCGAAGAGGAAGGTGAAGAGGCCGGCCGTGATCAACGCGTTCACGCTCATCGGGAGCACCACGGATCGGAGGACGCGCAGTCTCCCGGCGCCGTCCACCCGCGCGGCCTCGGTGATCTCCCGGGGAATGCCCTGCATGAACGCACGCATGATGATGATCGCGAAGGGGACTCCTGCGGTGGAGTCGGCGAGGATCAGCCCGAGGTAGGAGTTCAGGAGTCCCAGGTCGTTGTAGGCGCTGTAGAGCGCGTTGGCCACGACGATGCTCGGCACCATCTGGGTAACCAGAATGCCGAAGAGCACGAGATCGGTCCCTCTGACGGGGAACCGGGCCAGCGCGTAGGCCGCCGGAGCGGCGAGCCCGAGGCTGAGCGTCACGCTGCCGAGGGCCACGACGAGGCTGGTGACGAGGCCCGGTCCCTGGTCGCGCAACGCGGTGACGTAACCGCTGAAGTCCGGGTGGGAGGGGAACCAGCCTCCCCGCAGTGTGCTGCCCGTCGGCTGAAGGGAGGCATTCACCATCCAGTAGACGGGAAAGAGCATCAGCGCGAGCAGGACGATCCCGACGATCGTGGACGGCCGGCCACGGTTGGGGACGCGCTTCACGGGATCGCCTCTCAGGCGTTCTGGGCGCGACGGTTGGCGCGCAGGTGGACGAGGGCGAAGACGAGCGAGATGACGACGAGTACGTTGCTCATCGCGGCACCGCGCCCGAATTCGAACTGTTGGAAGGACAGTTCGTAGGACTGGGTGGCGATGGTCTCCGTGGCGTTGGCCGGTCCTCCGCCTGTCACGACGAGGATGGTGTCCAGCACCTTGACCGTGTAGACCACGTCCAGCACCAGCAGGACGCTCACCACGGGCCGCAGTAGTGGCCAGGTGATATGGCGGAACGTCGTCACCGGGCCGGCGCCGTCCAGCTGCGCCGCCTCGTACAGCTGCGTCGGGACGTCCTGCAGCCCGCCGTACAGGATCGTGGTGTTAAAGGGGATCCCGATCCAGACGTTGACGAGCGTCACCGACACGAGTGCCTGTGAGGTACCGGTGAGCCAGGGGACGCCGGCCGGCAGGACGTGGAGGCCCCGCAGCACGTCGTTGACGACTCCTGAGTCGGCGTCGAGCATCCACCGCCACGTCGTCCCGGATGCGACCAGCGGCAGCAGCCACGGCAGCAGCAGGAGCGACCGCAGCACGCGGCTGAGCGGGAAGCTGCGCCGGAAGAACAGGGCGAAGGCCAGCCCGATCACGAACTGCCCGAATATCGAACCGGCGGTGAACAGGACCGTGGTCAGCAGGGCCTTGGGGAACGGGTCCGACGACAGGATCTCCGCGTAGTTCTGCAGCCCCACGAACGGTGCGGCACCGGTGTAGAACGTCGTGACCGTGTAGTGCTGGAAGCTCATCACGATGTTCTTGGCGATCGGGTAGCCGAAGAACAGCAGCAAGTACGCGGCGGCGGGCGCGATGAACATCCACTGGGCGAACAGCTCCCGGAAGCGTGCCCCGGCCACGGCCGACCGAGTCTCCTTGGGCTGACTCCCCTCAGGAGCCGGTCGCGATCTGCTGCGCATGCTTGAGTGCTTCCTCCGGCGTCTGCTCGCCCGTCAGCGCGGACTGGATCGCGGTGTATATCCCGGTCGCCGCCTTCGGCCAGTGGACGCCGAGTTCGCCGGTACGGGCACGGGCCGCTTCGACGCTCTTCGCGAACGCGGCCATCGACGGCTCCTGCTCGGCGTACTGGGCGGCCACGGCGGAGCGGGAGGGCACGGTGAAGTGCTGCTCGGCCAGGGCGCGCATGTTCGCGGAGTCGTTAAGGCAGGCGAGGACCTGGGCGGCCTTCTGCCGCCGGGCCTTGGAATCGCTCTGCGGGACCGTCCACACCTCGCCGCCGAGCGGGGTGACGGGGGTCTGCCCCGCGTGCGGGACCGGGATGGTGGCCACCCCCCAGTGCAGGTCCTTCGCCTCGTTCAGGGCGGAGATCCGCCAGGGGCCGTTGATCATCATGGCTGTCCGGCCGGCGACGAACTGATCGCTGACGTCGGACTGTTTCCAGTTCAGCACCGACTTCGACATGGACCCGCTCTTCACCAGGTCGACCCACAACTGGAGTGCCTGCGCGGCCTGCGGGGTGTCCAACTGCTTCTCGTCCCCGCCGTTGGACCACAGGAAGGGCAGGAACTGCCAGGTGCCCTCGAAAGTGGCGTTGGCGTCGACCGCCATGCCGTAGCGCCCCTGGCGGGTCAGCCTGGCTGCCGCCTGCTTCAGCTCGTCCCAGGTCCTCGGCACGGCGACACCGGCCTCGGCGAGCATGTCCTTGTTGTAGAAGAGGGCGATCGTGTTGACGTCGGGCGCCAGTCCGTACAGCTTGCCCTGGTACGTGCTCGCCGACAGGATGCCCTTGGCGAAGCCGCTGGAGTCGATGCCGTACTGGTCCAGCGGGGTCAGCGCGCCGGTCTGTGCGATCTGCTGCAGGTCGGGGTTGTCCAGCATCAACAGGTCGGGAAGGGTCCGCGACGACGCCTGCTGAAGGACCTTGGGGATGAGCGACGCCCCCGGAACGCTGCTGTGCTGGACCGCTACGCCGGCGGACTTGCCGCAGGCGGTGAGCAACTCGCCCCACTGGGCGTGTTCGGGCTCGTCGGAGTAGTAGTCGAGCGCCGTGATGGAGGTGACCCTGCCTGCTGCGGACTCGGTATCGGTTGGGCCACCGCAACCGGTGGCGACCAGGCCCAGGGCGACGATTCCGGTTCCCAGGCGGGCGGTGATCCGCCGCGCAAGTGGTCTGGTTGGTGAGGTCATTGTGGCGCCTTTACCGAGTGTCGTGGGTGGCCGGAGTGCCGGTGGAGGTGACGAGGAGAGCCAGAAACTTGAACCTGACGACCTTGAACCTGATGAACCATTGCGGAATTCCTTCAGGCCGTGGCGGAGCACCAGCAGGTCCGCTCAGGTGTCGGGCAAGGCCATGACCAGGTTGGCGAGCTGAACCCGGGAGTTGATCGACAGCTTGCGGAAGACGGAGGTCAGGTGGGTGTTGACCGTGTGCGGGGAGACGACGAGCAGGTCGGCGGCCGACCGGTTGGTACAGCCCTCGGCGATGAGGCGCGCGACCTTCTTCTCCGAGACCGTGAGGGCCTCCCAGCCCTGGACGGGGCGCTGCACGGTCGCTGCACGGTGGCTGCCGGCCCCAGCACCAGCCAGCTCGCGCCGTACGCGTTCCGCTGCGGCATGGGCGCCCGACTCGGCGAACGTGCCGTGGGCGTGGGTAAGGGCGGCCACCGCCTGGGACTTCCGGCCCGCTGCCAGGAGTGCCCGTCCGAGATCGGCGTAGGCGGCGGCCCTCACCAGCGGGCGAGGGCTCGCCTTGAGCAGTGTGACGGCGTGTTCCAGCATGGCGAGATCGTTACTGACCAGCCCGAGTGCCTGCGCCGCGATGCCCGTGGCGGTGGGCACGGCCGGGTTGCGTTCGGCGTGGGCTGCGGCCTGCGCGGCCAGGTCCTCGGCGAGTTCGCGGTCCGCGCCTCGCAGGGCTATGCCTATCGCGGAATCGATCCAGTTGCGCAACAGCCGCCAGCGCATGAAGGAACCTTCCTGCTGCACCTGCCGAATCCTGTCGACGGCAAGCCCGACGTCGCCGTCGGCCTCGGCGTGGACCGCCTCAAGGAAGCGCACGGCGGCGGTGTTGCCCGGGTTCGGTTTGACCGCCAGTCTGTCCTGCGCTGCGGCCAGGTGCTGCCGCGCCGCCTCCCGGTCGCCGCGCAGCAGGGCGATCTGCGAGCGGATAACGCGCGAGTTCACCTGCTGGACGGGTACCTGTACGTCGTCCTCCAGGCGCTCCATCGTCACGAAGTCGGCCTCGGCGTCGGCGAGCCTGCCGAGCGCCAGGTGGTGTTGGCCCTGACCCCACATCAGCATCGCCTGGCGGGGCGCGCGGGCATGGTCTGCCGCCCGCAGGAGCAGTCGTTCGCTCGACGCGAAGTCGTCCATGTGCTGGTGCGCGACGATCTCTTCGGGCAGGAAGGCGGAGTCGACGGCGCTGAGCGCGGCGAATCGCTCCAGTGCGACGGCGTTCTCGCCCGCGTTGAGCGCGATCTCGCCGAGCCCGCACAGGGCCAGGATGTGCGCCTCGCAGTCACCACTCGCGGTGGCAGCACGCAGCGCGGTCTCGCCGGCCGCGCGCGCCGCGACGAGATCATCGGCGCGGGACTGCGCCAGCGCGCGCAGGGCCGCCAGTCTCGCCCCGACTTCCGGGGTGCCGCCCCCGACAGCGAGGGCCGCTTCGGCCCGACGGCGCAACTCACCGGCGAGATCCAGGTTCCACAGCGTCCCGCCGAGGGCGGCCTGCAGCCGACTGAACGTCTCCACCGGTGGTCGGCAGTCCAACAGCCGGTCGCCGGTCGACAACGCCTCTCGATTCCGGCCGGCCCTGGTCAGACAGACGATCGCCTGCTCACCCACGAGGAACCTCAACGGCCGTCCCGACGGCACCAGTTCCAGGGCGCTCACCATCAGGTCGGCCGCGAGCCCCGGCGCGACCGGCAACACGTTGTCAGCGGCTTGCCGCAGCAACGCCACGGCTTCCTCGTCCCCGGGCAGGGCGCCCCTGAGGATGTGCGGCACCGCGTCGATCGACCGGCGGCCTGCGGAGACGAGCTGGTTGGCGGCCTCCCGGTGCAGCGCCTTCCGGGCCGACGGCGGGATGTCGGCGTAGACCGCTTGCCGCAGCAGGTCATGACGGAAGACCAGGTGATCGCCGTCATCCTCCAGGAGCCCGGCGCACACTGCCTCCTCGAGCGCCGCGATCAACGTGGTGGACGGTCGGCCACAGAGCGCGGCGGCGTCATGGAAGGCGAACCTGCGCCCCAACACCGCTCCCATCTGGAGCAGGCGCAGTGTGCTGGGCTGCAGGGAGCTGAGCCTGCCGCGCACACCCACGACGAGCCCTGGGGGAACGAGTTCACCGGAGCCTGCGGCGGTCCTCAGTCCCGCGAGCATCTCGACCGCCAGAAACGGATTCCCGCCGGCTCCGTCAAGCAGGTCCCGTACCCGCTCGTCGACGGCCGCACCCAGCATGTCGTCGGCCAGTTGGCCGATGGCCGCGCCGGACAGTGGCCCCACCGGCACGGTAACCGTCGGGAGGGTGCCCCTCGCGGCGGCGACGACCTCTTCCGCCGGACCAGCGGGCTCCGGTCGCCCGGCCAGCATCCACAGCACCGGCGAGGGCCACAAGCGCGTCGGAAGCTGCTTCAGGGCAAACCGGCTGAGCGGGTCGGCCCACTGCACATCGTCCAGGGCGATCAGCACCGGCACGCTGCCGGCTCTGGCTTCGATCGCCTCCGCTATCCGCTCCACCAGCCAGATCCGCTGATCGTGACTGCGCGCAAGATCGGCAAAGGCATCGCCGGACAGCAGCGGTTGATCACCGTGCAGGATGCATGCCGCCAACGACGAGAGCGGCACGATGCGATGCAGCTCGTCGGCCTTGCCGAGACCGACCGAGAATCCCGCTGCCCTGGCCCTGGTGACGGCCTCGGCGAGCAGCGTGCTCTTGCCGATACCCGGTTCCCCCCGGATCAGGGCCAACCCGCCGCTTCCGGTGCGGGCCACCGAAGCGATCAGTGCTTGAAGCTCCTCGAGCTCAACCTCGCGGCCACGCAGACCGCGACGGGACAGCGGTCCGCCTGACCCCGCCACTCACGCACCCTTCTGTCCGCCCTCGCCGACTGTGACCATTCTAGAGAACGGCAGCTCAGGGCGGCCCATGGGACGAGTGACTCCAGCCACACAGGTCACCGGCGGCTGCGGCGCACCCCCTGAAGGAAGTCGGCGGTGGCCTGCCACAGTTCGCGCTGCAGTTGCTCGTCACGGCCAGCCGGTGGGCAGTCGAGGGGCTTGGCGCCTCTGGCGACGAAGAAGCCGCCGGTGCTGGTGGCGAACGCGGGGTTGGTCGCCAACTGCACGATGAGGCGGGTACGTGGGAGACCTGCTGCAGGACACCCGAGAAATCATCCTTCTGGAGCGCCTGGGCACCGACCTCACCGAGGAGTCTCGACGAACTGCCCGAGCAGCGCTATGCGGACCAGGACGAGGGCGACCAGCCAGGCGTCACCATGGCCCGTGGCACCTACGCCATCGATCCCGAACCCTTCGGTGCCCGTACGTCGTCCCAAGCGCCCCCGCCCCTGACGCTCCGACGAACACCCGCGTGCCCGGCGGCCCTCGCGACACGTTCGTACTCCACCCCGAAGACACCGCTGGCCTGCGCCCCCACCCCGGCCCACGCCGGGCCGTCGGCTGCTGCGGACCCGACGGCATGAACAGCAGCAACCGCATCTGCCCGTGCGGCGCGGAGGCTGCCACGCTGATCGCCGACTGCTGGACCTACCAGGAACTCCGACTCGACCCCGCGCACGTCCGAACCGAGCCGTAAGCCCCCACAAGGTCCGCTCACGCTGGATCGGTGAACACCGCCAGCGCGGCGTCGCGGACGTCCGGCCGCGGATGGCGGCGCAGCGTGTGCAGCACCTCCCGCCAGGCGGTGGGCCAGCCGAGCTGCGCCCCGGCCGTCGTCAGTACGACGGCGAACAGGCCGGGAGCGAGTCCATCGCCGGCGGCCAGCCGGCGGGCGGCCGCCAGGGCGTGTTCGGGAGCCTCCCGTCGTCCGCTGCCGTATCGGCGCAGCGACTCGGCGGTGGACACCGCCAGCGCCGGACGCTCGGCGACCAGGACGGCCAGCTCGGCAAGTCGCTCGCCCAGGTCGGGTGCTTCCCAGTCGAGTGCCGTGACCAGTCGGCCGGTGGCCTCGGGCAGCAGCGTGGGTTCGGTCAGCAGGAGCGAGGCAATCTCGCGCTGGGTGGCCTGGAAGGCTTCCGAGGGGGCATCCGGACTCCAGAACGAGCCGGTGAGCGCGGCGATCCGCCGCCGGGCCGGCTGGTCGCGGCCGGGGAGAGCCGGCTCGCCGGCGTGCACGGTCTCGATCAGTGTGGTCAGGGCGTCCGCCAGGACGCTGCCCGGCGCGCAGCCGCCGAGTGGGTGTACGGCGTCCGACAGCGCCACCCCGGTCAGGACTCGGGCCGCTCCATCCCAGCGGTCGCGCTCGGCGAGGTCGGTCACCAGAGGGGTGAGTGCCCGCACCGCCTCCGGCGCGTACCGGCCCCAGGAGACGAGTTGTCCTCGCGCGGGTGCGGCAACGAGGAGGTCGTCGTCGATCGCCAGTCGGGCCATCAGGCCGGCGAACGCGGGGCGGTGCTCGATGGGCACCTCGTGCGCGCGGAGGTGCTGGACGAGCATCGTCCGCAGCGCCGGCGGTCCGTCGGCCGCGTCGGTGAGCACGTCCCACAACGGCAGGTCGGCAATCCGTTCGCTGATCGTCGCCAGCACGGCGGCGCGGACGTCCTGGTGCTGCCCGGGCGCGGTGTACGCCTCACGCAGCAGGGCGGCCGCTTCGGCCAGGACCAGGTGTTCGGCGGCGAGCCGGATGGCCTGCTTGCGGCTGGTCACCTTCGCCCCCGGGTCGAGCGCGATCCGCCGCAGCCCCAGGGAGAGCTCGCCGCTCGGTGCGAACCGGGCGGCTCGGCCCGCCGCGTACAGGGCGACCCGGGCCCGGTCGTCGGCGGCGTGGGAGAGCAACTCGGGCAGTGCCCCGGCGGGGCGCTCGGTCCAGGGCAGCGCGGCGAGCGCGGCCTCGGCGAGGACGATCTCGGCAGAGTTCGCGTACCGGCGCAGCAGGTCCTCACCGTGGACGGGGATCCGGGCGGCGGCGCGCAGGTCGGCGACCCGCTCGTCCAGGGCCCGTGTGGGGTCGCCGACCGTGCGGGCGAGCTGTTCGATGGCCGCGTGCTGTTGTACGGGGGTCCAACGGTCGGCGTGGGCGAGGTCGGCTGCGCTCAGGGGAGTGGTGAGCAGGGGGCCGAGCAGATCGGTGCGGACCCGGGTCAGTACGGCCCGCACCGGGGCCAGGGTGACGGCCGACGGCCTCAGCACGAGCAGCCGGGCCACGTGTTCGGGGCTGGTGGCGGGGTCGCGTAGCAGCTGTGCGATGGCCCGTTCGGCGGCACTGTCGCCGCCTGAGTGCAGGAGACGCTCCAGGAGCTCGGCGAGGGCGGGGGCACGTCGGGCACGGGCGCCGAGCGTCTCGGCCACCGCGAGCAGCAGTGCGGCGTCTCGGGACCGTGCCGAGCGTTCCAGGGCGCCCCGCAACTCATCGACCGCCGCCCTTTCCCGCCGTGGAGGAAGGTTGAGGCCGGCGCCGTTGGTCCGTTCAACGGTGCGGACGGCCCAGGCGACCAGCTCGCGGGCCGACCCGCCCGCGTGCTCACCGAGGACGGCCCCGGCGAGGCGGACGAGCGCGGCGCGAGTGCCCGCCGAACAGTCCCGGGCCGCCAGGGCATCGTCGGTGAGCCGCTCCAGCAGCCCCGCGCTGGCGTCGTCGAAAAGACTCGGCGGTACGGCCGCGACCGCGTCCAGCGCCTCACGGCGGACCTGGTCCTGCTCGTTGCGCAGTCGGGTGAGCAGTTCGAGCGCCTCGGGCAGGGCGCCTGCCTCCCAAGAGAGTTCGGCTTGGCGGACCAGCTGTGCCCAGGCCCAGCCTCGGTCCCAGGCATCGGCCGCGCGGGTTTCGGCCAGCAGCCTCGGCCGTGCCTCAGCGACCGGCAGCAGGGCGACTGGGACGACGTCATGGCTGTCCGCTGCCAGCCGGGCCCGCGCCCGCACGTGCCGCTCCTTCGCGGGCAGCACGGTGAGGACGTCGACGGAGTACCAGTAGCGGTACAGGCCGGGCAGCGCCGCCACCTCGTCGTAGAAGGCGGCCCGCCTGGCCGGGGGCATCTGTCGCAGCAGCGCCAGGTGGTCCTTGTGGTGGCGGTGCGCGAGCGCGGCAAGGCCGTCCGGCCGGGCCGCGACCAGTCGGCGGGCCAAGTCGGCCCGCAGCGGTGGGTCGTGGCGGTGCCGGTCGATTGCGAGCAGCAGACGGACGGTCCGCTCGGCGGAGACAGCGGCGAGGTCGGCAAGCCGGTCGCGCAGTGGACCGGGGAAGGTGCGCACCGGGTGGCGCTCCAGCAGTTCCAGCGCCCGGGCCGGTTCGCGGGTGGCGGCAGCTGCCAGGCCAAGGGCGTGCCGTTCCCAGAAAGCCTGCCGCAACCCGTACGGCAGATCGGCGAGTTGGCGCTCGGCCTCGTCCAGCACGGCGCCCGGGTGGCGGCGTCCGAGCGAGGTGGAGAAGGTGATCGCGTGCGCCAGCATCGGCAGTTCGGCGACGACGATCTCGGCCGAGCAGACCGGCAGCAGCCGGGCCGCCTCGGCGGCGCCCCAGCGTCTGCGGATGACGGGCACCAACCGCTCGGCCACCGCTGTACGCCCGGCCTGCAGGATGGCGCGGGCCAACTCGTCACGGACCGCCTTCGGCGCGGTGAGCATCGTGAACTCGAGGTCGTCGCCCGGGAATGGCAGCTCCCCGATCGCTCGGTGCGCGTAGCGGCGCACCACCGGGTCGGGGTCGTCGATCCGGTCGATCAGATGGCGTGCCTGCCGTCCGGCGAGGGCGGCCAACGCGGCGAGCCGACGTTCATACGGGCCACGGCCGTCCAGCTCGGCGAGCAGGGCCAGCAGATCGGAGGAGGCGAGGGCAGCGGCGGTGCGAGCCACCTCGCGCAGCCGAAGCGAATGGGGCAGTGGTTCGACAGCGGCGAGCAGCCTGTCGGTGATCAGCTGAGGCATCGGCGATGATTGTGCCCTGAGGACGCGGCACAGGCACCCGGTTTTTCGCGGTAGTGCGCTTGCCGACGGCACAACCCGGTTCGAGAAGGTCATTCTTCAAGCCGCATGAGCATGGGGAAAACGGCCGCTTGGTCCACGAGCCGTGGCCGGTGTTGCAGAAGGCTGAGGGCGCTTGCTTCGGCTGGGCCCTCGTCGCCACCCGGCCCTCAGCCTGCCTTGCCTACCCACCGAGCCGGGTCGACCTCACGGCGTTGAAGGAACGCCTTCATCGCCTGGGAGATTGGACGCTCCACGGTGAACTCGCGGCCGAGGAGCACCTCCCACTGCAACCAAGGTGCTGTCGGAGTTCCGTCGGGCTCAAGGCCGCAGGTGAGCAGTTGACGGGCTTGCGGGGAACCGGTTGTTTCGATGAGCCGGACAACGAGTTGGCGCAGGGCGTTGGCGTCACCCGCGTCGGCGGCCTGCCGGGCGATGCGGTCGGCGCGGGCGCGGTTGGCAGGAGTGTCGGCGGCGTCGTCGGGCGTGGAAAGAGGTGGGAACTCCCCCTTTCCCTCGCCGTCCACTGCGTACGGCCCCTCCCGTAGCAGTGGTCTACCGGGATCCTCACCCACCTCGGCAGGGCCCGCTCCAAGGTCCGCTGTCAGTGGCAGGCGCGATGATGCATTTCAGCGCCGCACCCCGGGCGACGAACTCCCTGAGAATGGCGGCGCTTTCGCCACGGCCCAGCCCAGTGCCTACAGCACCGGTCGAAGGCCCAGGAGCCGGGGCCGACGCCTGCGGCGGAGTGGTCGAGAAGGCAGCAGCAGGTTTGTTCGTGACTGACAGTTTTTTTCTAGTTACAAGCACTCTGTATGTGTATCGTCGCACCGTGCAATCTGTGTAGGAGTCGTGCAGCAGCTGGGGGCAGCAGCGTGGGAATCGAACTACCGTCAGAGCTGGCGTCTGTCATGGGACTCCTCGGGCTGCACTGGCCCCAGGCAAACGAGGATGAACTGGTCAAGCTCGCCGACGAGCTGAAGAGCTTAGTCCTGACGATCGACTCGACCCAGCTGGCTGCGGACAAGGCGATGAAGAAGGTGGCCGAGGTCTGCCACGGCACGGCGGCGGACCGGATGGCCGGGGTGTGGGCCGACATATCCAAGTACTCCGGCATGATCGTGGAGGCCTGCGAGACCACCAGCACCGCACTACACGCGGCGGCGGTGGTCATCGAAGTCTGCAAGGGCGAGACATTGACCCAACTGACGACGATTCAAGCCGAGTTGGACGCAGCTTCATCAAGCGGCGGGTGGGGCATCCCCGCGATCATCGCAGCAGGGAAGGCGATCGTCTCCCGCATCCTCGACGAGGCGGTGAACAAGCTCGCCGCCGCTCTGACCAAGCCGCTGGCCGATCTGGCCGACGCTGCGGTCAGGACCGTGACGGGCGGCGCACCGGCACAGTCGAACGGCCAGGGGTTCGGCGTCGACCTGGCACAGATCACCAGCTGCGCACTGGAGTTGAGGCGTCATGCCGACGACGTCGATTCCAAGGGCAGCTCGTTCCGACGGATCGTCGAGAGTCTGGACCTGGGACAGCCCGGAGACATGTTCGGCAAGCTGGCAGTCGCGGCAGGCGAGCAGATCGCCAAGATAGTCGGCATGCAGGTTCTCAATCGGGTGCTCGGCTCGTTCCGGGGGACCGCCGACCGGATGGACCTGATGGTCAAAAACCTGACGGACAACGAGGATTCAAACACCCGAGAGATGAACGGCGGCTTCGCCTGGCAGACTCCCGGCGGGCCTTCCCTGCTCCAACTCTCCAGCTTGACAGGCGGATCGGGCGCCGGTGCGACCGGCGGAGGCATCCGGGATGCCGGACTCTCCGCATTCGACGGACTGCGCCCGCATCTCGGCGGAGGAGTGGGAGGGGCAGGCGCCGGGGGCTTCCTCGGAGGCTTCGAGACCTCGCTCAACTCCCTCGGCTTCGGCCTGTCCGGCAGAGGCAGACAGCCGGGCGCGCCCACCAACCTGGCCGGCGGGCAGTCCGACGAGCTGACCGGACAGTCCCGTACGGAGCAGTCGCGCCTTGAGACGGGCACCGGGCGCACCGGCACCTCACTCGGACCGCAGCTGGGGCTACCGGTCGGCCTGGGCCGCGTATTGAGCTCACGGAGCAGCGAGCAGCAGTCATCCTCCCGGAACGGTGGAGCAAACGGGGTAAGCAACATGACGGCCACTCAGGACGGCGGCACGGGTACCCACCCAGGGATCGGGCCCACACCGGGGATGATGACGACCCCGGTCGCCATGGGCCACGGAGGCGGCGGAAGTACCCTGCGGGGGCAGGGAGTCAGCGAGCAGATCCGGATGACCTCGATGGCCCAGCAGCGCAACCAGTCCCGGCGGCGTGACGAGAACCGAAGGGGGGCTGCGGAGGGCGTTGTCGACGGTACGGAGGAGGAGCGGGAGCAGGCCGACTCCTACGAGGAGTCCGGGGGCGCCTGGCGCGAGTGACAGGCCTCGGTCGGACTACGACGACCGGGGTCGGCCCGGGACGGGGGCGATGGCAGCGCTGCCGTCCCGGTCCCGGCCCCGGGGCTGGTCCGGAGCCGGTGGTGCGGTGGTGCGGTGGTGCGGTGGTGCGGTGGTGCGGTTCGCGAGGCTACTGCGGCCCGCCGCCTGCGCACCGCGCCCCCGGACGCGCCGGAAGGGCGATGGTCACCGGGCCTGGCCGTAGTAGCGCTCGATGTGGAGCCCGACGACGATCCGCCTGTCGCGGACCATCGTGGCGCGGTAAGGGTCTCTCCGCCCTCCGCCGCTGGACCGAGGCCGAAGCCCCACTGCGCCAGGCCCTCGCGCACTTCGAAGCCGCGCAGATTCCCGGCTGGACGACCCGCAGGCCAAGAGCGCCCCGATGACGCACGCCGCCTTCGCGGCCGCACCGGGCGCGCTGCTGTCGGCGCTCTTCCTGCTGGCGATGGCGATGAAGCGGCGCGGCCCGAAGGCCGGCCGACCGCCGCCGGGCGCCGGCCCGCCTCCAACAGCGGCCCTACCTACCCAGCTTCCCGGCCAGCCGCACCAGCGCCGCCCGCCGGGCCGCCGGGCTGTCGTCCGCCAGCCCGGCCATCACCATTGCGATCACCTTCGGCGCGGTGAACCACCAGGCGGAGAGCGCGAAGACTGCGTACAGCAGGTGCTGGGCGGGCAGTTCCGCAGCGATCGTCCCGGCCCGCTGGGCCTGCGCGATGGCGGTGATCCGCTCCACGTAGTAGGCGGCCCGCTCGGTGTCCCGGGCGGTCGGCTGCGGCTCGACCAGCAGGCCCTCCCAGCGCAGCAGCCGCAGGAAGGTGGGGTTGGCGCAGTGCCAGTCGAAGAGCAGCCCAGCGAACTCGCCGAGGTCCCGGCACTGTTCGGGCACCGGTGAGGCGGCGGCCATCACCTTGGCCAGCTCGTGGTCGATGACGTGCCCGAAGAGCTGCTCCTTGTTGCCGAAGTACTGGTAGATCCGCTCCTTGTTGATACCGGCCAGCTTGGCGATCCGGTCCACCCGCGCGCCCTCGGGGCCATACTCGGCGAACTCCTGGACGGCCGCCTCGAGCAGCAGCTGCTTTGTCCTCTGGGTGTCCCATGCCATGGGGCCAGCCTACGCCGGATTCCCAACTGAATGGTTGGACAGCGGCGCAGGCTCGTGTCAGACTCCAACCAACCAGTTGGTTGGAGTCTGTCCGATCAGCGCACCTAGAGTTTCCGGGGGTCCGCCATGTCCGCTCCGACGTCAGCTCCGACCGTGCACCACCGCGTCCTGCTCACCTGGCTCGCGGTCTATCCGGCGATCACCGTCGCCTCGCTGCTCCTCGGCCCGTACACCGCCCACCTGCCGGTCTACCTGCGCACCTTCGTCCTGACCGCGCTCGTAGTGCCGGTGGTGGTGTACGGGCTGATGCCGCTGCTGTTCAAGGGCCACGCCGCGACGATCGGCCGCCGCCGCGAACGCGCGGAGCGGGCGAGTCGCGAGGCCGTGCGCTACTCCCGCAAGGCGGTCGTGTAGCGGATCGCAGTGCGCCGCACCAGGCGGCGCCAAAGCCGCGACGCACCAGGTCAGGGACGGCTTCGCGCCTGCCCTGCCAGGTGAGCGAGCGGCGCCGGCGCGGCGGCCTGCGGCCCTGCAACCCGAACTTGGCCATGATCTCGGCAGCCATGTTCACCGACACCTGCCAGCCCTCGGACCACAGGTCCAGCGTGAGCCGCGAGGACCCGTAAGTGCCGCCCGAGCGACAGAAGAAGTACGCGATCCGCTCCACCAGCTTCGCCCGTCGGACCTCCCGGTTCGTCGGCGCGGCCGGTCACCGCCACTTGTAGAACCACGCCCGGGACACGCCGAGCGCCCGGCAGGTGACGGTGTGCCGGATGCCGTACTCGGTCCTCTGGCCACTGATCACCCCGACGAGTTCCGCCGGGTCCGCCACAGCTACTTGGCCAACGTCCAAGAACGCGCCAGCCGCCTCACCGGAAGGGTCCGGCACCTGGAGAACAAGCTCTCCGGACTCCTCGGCGAACAGGCTTGGAGGGACTCCGGACCCGGTGGCCCCGACGACATCGACCAGCTCAAGCGCCGCATCACCACCCTCGAACAGCGAGCAGTCGACCTCACGGGTCAGCCGGCGGAGCGCACCGAAGAACTCCAGGCCATGCGGGCCGGCAACCGGCAGCTGATCAGCCGACTCAACACCACCCCTGACTCCCGGAGAGGACGTGGTGGGACGGTAGTCGTTGTTCCGCCACACCCTCCTCTGCGAGCTGAAGCGCCTGGACACCGCTCACGGTTGTGCCATCAGGATGCCGCCCGAAGGCGGCCTCAAGAACGGCGGTCAGATCCTTCTCGGGGACAGCGACGCACACCTCTGCGAGGACATCGGGAAGGTCGTCATCCTCGATGGCGCCCAGGTACCTCTGGCGCAACCGGTGGATGACCTCGACGAGCTCGGGCCGCAGTTGCATCCAGGCTCGGGACGTTCGGATCTCCTCCTCGACGTGGTCCATGAACCAGCGCATGACCTCGTACGGGATGTCCAGGTGTTGCCCGTGGGGGTCGAAGCACACCGTCGGCTCGCGCGCCGGGTCCTCGTCGGGGACGACTGCGGTCACGAGGGCCCGTTGCTCCCGGACGAGGTCCAGTTCCAGGTACCAGGCGTCGTCGGGCACGGAGTACATCACGGTGATCGCGTAGTCGCCGCTCGGGTGCGCGGGCATCGTCCTCAGGCCTTCCCGTCGATGTTCGGCGATGTGGTGCAGACCTCGGCGTCCGGCGCCAGCCGCAGGCCGGCCATGGCGAGGAAGTCGGCGAGTTCGACCCGGCCGCCATAGTCAAGCTCGGCGACCTGGATGTCTTCCGGGACTCGCTCGACGCCGGCATCTGGCATCGCTACAACGGTCTGATCCAGGCCATGCAACTCCCGGCCCCCGGGAAAACGCCATCAGTGGAGACAACCTTTGTCGTGGGCCTGGTGAAAGTGGCTGAGCTGCGGTCTGCTCTCCCCGCCCTGGAGGGCAAGTTTGCACAGCTGTCACCAGACCAGAAATGGTTTCAGCTGCTGCTCCACGCGCCAGACAGTTACCACGCACGTTTCCTGGCAGAGGTAGTCCGTGGCCCCATAGGACTGGCTGACCCGTCGGCAAGTGCTGCCTCCCTGGTTGAGATGTACCTCGATGCCCTGGACGACGATCAGCTTGAGGGCGTACTCCTGGCGTGGGCGGAGAACAACGCCTTTCGGACCGGCACCGGCCCACAGGCACTGAAGTCGGTGTTCATGAAGCACATGGTCGGCCGGGAGGCCCTGGGCCCATCGCCAGCTTGGTCGGCCTTCGTCCATAGGGACTTGGAGCTCGAAGGGGCAGACGGTCCCTGGCGGTACAACGAACTCGCCGAACTGATCGAGCAGGCGGCCGACCAGGCCAACTCCCGCGCCGGCCCGGAGTAGGGGTGGTCGCCGTGCGCGACGGACCACTTGGCGAGGTTGACCAGGCGCGCCTTCTGGGCGGCCGTGCCCTTCGCGGCCGGGAACATCTCCTTGGCATCCCTGCGCCGGCCCCGGGCTTCTCCTGCGACCGGCCCACCCGCGAGGTCGAACAGCAGATCCGGACGCACTCCCGTCCTGCTGTAGATGCCAACCAGGTGCTCCGGCAGCACGTCGAAGCTGCTCAGACCGCTCGTACCCGCTTGCCAGTCGAACAGGGCCTCACTCGCGGCTGTCATCACACCAAGCCCGGTGCACTCGCTGACGAACCGCCGGATGTGCCCAGAACTGGAGTCCAGCGCCGGACAGTCGGCCATCAGCGGCGTTCTGGCAGACACACCCGCAATGTAGCTGGTGAGCAACGAGATCTCGTGGTCCCTCACCCGCTGGTCCACGACCTTACGGAGGTCGCAGGCCAGCGCGTTGATGTGGACCAGTTCGGACAGCGAGACAGGCAGGGGGCCCTGCCCGATCTCCGTGGCGAGCACGGCCTCCGCCCCGTCGGGGCCCTTCTCGACCTTGAACCGCCAGACCCTGGCGCGCACCGTGTTCATGGTCGCAGCCTACGGATGGGCACCGACATCCGGCTCGGCGTGAGAGCCCGTCATCCCGGCCGGGCTGCGGGCAGCCCGCGTCGGAGCGTTCCAGCTCGGCGGTTGGTTGGCCCTGCGGCGGCGTATGGGCTCGCGTCGAGGGCACGTCAGGCCGGCACCCTGTGGTGGCTGACTGGAGGATCGCCACAAATCGGCGGCCTGGTGCTTCCGGTGCAAGTCTCGGCACCGAATCAATAGTTCGGGCGCGCGACGCGCCCCGGGGAAATCCCGCCCGCGCCCTCGCAGAATCTGCGAACAGGGCGTTGGAGGTTTCCATCCCGGCTGCTCCTGCGCTGCCTCGATCAGGAGCTCCCTGCGCGTAGGACGGGAAGGCGAGCGCCGTGGAGCGAGGGGTGTGGAGAATTCTCGACCGGAATTCGCGGAGTGCTGTCCGAAGGCGACGGCTTGGGGTCATCCTGGTCAGGTACGGAGATCTGGCTGTCCGGCCTGCCCGGTCCCCCGAGCGTCCGCTGCGGAGGTGCACGCGGCGTGCTGGTCCCCATCTGGTCCCCAGCAAGATCGTTTAAAGGCTCTCGCGGGTACCTCGTTTTACTGACGGCCCATCACAGAAAAGGCCGCTGGCCTGGGATTGCTCCCGGCCAACGGCCTTCCGACTTACGTCGGGATGACAGGATTTGAACCTGGGCCCCTTGACCCCCAGTCAAGTAAGGGGTTCTTCATCTGCCTTGAAATGCCTTCAAATACACGTCGTAAGCGTGCAAACCAGCGCATCGCGTGTACCCCGTGCAGACGCATGCAGGACGTGTGGTCATCCCGGGTGGCGGTTACCCACCGGAGGCGCCTGCTCAGCAGCGGACTTGGGCCGATCAGGTCACGGTGCGATCGATCCCGAGGACGTCGTACAGGTGATGGCCGGCACCCCAGCGGGCGAGCCGCTCGCGGTCGACCAGGTGAAGGTGCTGTTTCCCGGCGAAGGCGACGGCCGGCGCCGTGAAGCCGTTCAACCCGATCATGACCGGCACAGCGGCGCCGTGCTCGGGCCGCGCGGTGCCGTTGAACGTCTGGACGTCCCTCGAGCCGATCGGCTTCGCGTGCCGCTTGCACTGCACCACGACCCGACGACCGACCGCGTCGCGGGCGATGACGTCCGCCCCGAGATCACCGGCGCCACCCACCTGCCGTGCGTCTGTGAAACCGTCCCGTTCGAGGAGCTCTCGGCACATGTCCTCGAACTGACCAGGTGACGATCCGTCGAACGATTCGAGGGTGTACCCGAGCGGACGAAAGTCATAGGACGCAGCCGGCTCGCGCGGCGGCACCGGGCGCAGCGGCCGGTGGGCCCACTGGTCAAGCCGGTCGGTGATCGAATTGGTGAGGGAGGTACGGACGAGCGTGGCGCGGGTGGTGATACCTGTTCGGAGCAGGGACCACAGTGGGGTGAGGAATCGGCGGAGCGGCTTGTCGAGGCCGGCGCGGACGAGTGCCCAGCGCAGCCCGGCGACCAGGGCTCCTGCGCAGGCCAGCACCACGGCTGCGGGGAGCGGGTTGGCCCAGGCCCAGACGGCCCCCTGCCACAGACCTGCGACCGCGGCGAGTACAGCGGCGAGTGCGGCGAATCCCGTCCGGTCGCTCTCGCCTCCGGCGGTGCCGTCACCCTGCGACGTCATTCCTGTCTCCATTTTCCTTGGCCCCCGCGTCCGGTTTCGCGATCACGAGCGTGACCGTGGCCAGGGGCGTGGCCGGGTCTTGCTCTTTCCTCATGGGGGCAACCGCAGAGGTCCCGTCCTCCTCCGTTTCCGTTACGCCATGGCTGTCAGGTTCCGCTGAGAGCGGTCTCGATGAGGTCGCGTGCGGCCGGGCCGTAGACCGCGGACGGCCGGATGCGGTCGAAGGCCTTGCGGAAGATGGCGAGGCGGTCCGGGTCGGTGATGGTCTCGCCACCCCGGAAGCCCTCCACCTCGACCCTGCGGTCGTCGAAGATCGAGAACCCGTCTCCGGGGTAGACCAGCAGCCGGGCTCGGGCCGGCACGATCCCGAGCGTGAGGCCGGGCAGGGAGAGCGCGTCGATCAGCCTGTGCAGTTGACCGCGCATCACCTCAGGGCCGCCGATGTTTGTCAGCAGGGCCTGCTCGCCGAGGAGGACGTGGTAGGTACGGCCCTCCTGCCCGATGAACTGGGCGCGGGCGGTCCGGGCTGCGACACCGGCCTCGATGTCGTCAGGGATTCCGTGGAAGTCGACGACGAGGCGCAGCATCGCCTCGGCGTACTGGGGTGTCTGGAGGTTTCCCCAGACGATGTCGGGCTGGTAGCCGACGTAGTGTCGGGTGTTCCTGGCCAGGTCCAGGAACGACTCCTGCACGGGGCCGGTGCCTTGCTGGAGCAGGTCGTCCCAGGTGCTGTCGGCTGAGCTCGATGCGGTCACCATGCGTGCGATTGTTTCAGTGACTGGCGATCCCTGTCCGGGAGTTGATCCCTCTCCCCTGCCGGCACGGTCCGCTGCGGACTGGCCTGGGGGCGCGAGGCTCCGGCCTGCGCCCCAATCCGGCTGTCGGCGCTGGACCTGGTTCGGGCGGGCCGGGTAGTTCAGCGAACGTCGTCCGGGCGCCATCCGGGCGGGACTTTGGGCAGGCCGAGGAGGGCGTCGATTCCCAGGTGTTCCTTCAGGAGTGCTTTGAGTCCTCGGCCGTCGATCAGCTGCAGGCGGCCGGTGCGATGGGCGAAGTCGATGCTGGACTTGCCGAACCAGGCTGTGGTGACCAGGATTCCCTTCGCGGCGGCCTTGTCGTGCATCACCCCGGCGAGCGCCCGTACCGCGTCGGTGGGGACGGTTCCCTTGAGCCGCTTGGCCTGGATGATGCACAGGCCCCCGGTCAGGGGGTCGCGGTTGATCGCCACGGCGTCGACGCCGTCGTCCCGGCTCGCCTGCGTCGTCCACGCCTCCAAGCCGATGGCCTCGAAGAGCTGTCGGACCAGGTGCTCGAACGCGAACGGGTCCATCTTGACGAGGTCCGGGCGGCTGTCCAGGCCGGAGACCACGTCGACTTCCGCGATGAACTGGTATTTCGTCAGGTCGAAGACGGCGACCGGCGCGACCGCCTCCAGGTCGAAGGGGTGCTGGGAGACGATGGCGTTCAGGTGGTGCAGGCAGCCGGCAGGATCCAGTGCGGGCTCGTCGAGTACCAGTTGCGCGTAGGAGTCACGTTCGGCGACCACGCTGACCAGGCACGGGCGGATCGCGCGACCCGTCGCCCGGTCCTTCGCGTCCACATGGCCGTTGAAGAGCACCGAGTCGACCAGCCCGGGCGCGGTGACCGCGAAGCCCTCCTCGATGGCGTGCAGCGCCAGCCTGGCCACCCCGGCCGTGTCATGTCATTCGATTCCGGTTCTTATGTCGAGCCGTCGGCTGAGTTCCTGTTCGCCGAGGGCGGTCAGGCGAAGTACGCGGCTCTTCGGGGAGTGGGTGACCCAGTGGGCTTGGGTGAAGGTGGTGAGTAGTTCGGCGCCGAGGTGGCCGGCGAGGTGGGGGCGTTTTTCGCTCCAGTCGAGGCAGAACCGCAGGAGTGGTTCGTGCTGTTGGTCGGCCAGTTGTGTCTCGGACAGCCCGAGTTCGGTGAAGACGGCGGTCGCGGCGCTGCCGAGGCGGTACGGGTGGTCCGAGGTGGGGCTGATGGTGTTGGTGGCCGGGGTGAGGGCGTCTCGTTCGACGAGCGCATCGGTGATGGCGGTGCCGAGGCGGCCGGCGATGTGGTCGTAGCAGACGCGGCCCCTGCGCAGGGCGGCGGCGCGGGTGCTCGCGCGGAGCGTGTTCGGCATGGAGAGGCCCGGTGCGAGTCCGGCCAGGGATTCGAGGATCTCCGCGATCTGCGGACTGCCGAGCCGGTAGTAGCGGTGCCGACCGGACTGTTCCACGGTGATCATTCCGGCCGCGGTCAGCGCCGCGAGCTGCGTGCTGGCCGCCTGCCTGCTGACGCCGGCCTCGTCGGCGAGTGTGCCGGCCGCCAGGCTGCCCCCGCCGGCCAGCGCCGTCAGGATGCGCGCCCGGGTGCCGTCGGCAAAGATCCTGGCCACGTGGGCCACATCGGGCTCGGCGTCGCTGCGGGACTCGGTCATGAGGTGGATTCTCGCGCGCCGTTGGTTCCACCGCCATGGAACCGTTTCCGTGCGAGCGTCCACACCATGACCGAACAAACCCTCGATCGACCCGGCGCGCGAACCGCACTGCAGAGGCGGGTACTCGCTGCGACGGGCGTCAGTTACGTCATCGTTCTGTTGGACACCTCGATCGTCAACGTCGCGTTGAACGACATCTCCGGCTCGCTGGGGATCCGGATCGATGGTCTGCAGTGGGTAGTGGACGCCTACACGCTCGCCTTCGCCGGGCTGCTGCTCACGGGTGGCACGCTGGGCGACCGGTGGGGCGCCCGGCGCACGTACCTGGCAGGCCTGCTGGTATTCACCGCCGCCTCGGCCACCTGCGGCCTCGCGTCCGGCTTGCCCGTACTGATCGCCGGACGGATCGTGCAGGGCCTCGGCGCCGCGCTGCTCGTACCCGCCGCACTCACATTGATCAACCACGCCCACCCCGTGGCGGTGCAGCGGGCCAGAGCCGTGGGGATCTGGATGTCGCTGGGCGGTGCCGCCATGGCGGCCGGGCCGCTGGTCGGGGGAGGGCTGGTGGCGGTGTTCGGCTGGCGCAGCATCTTCTTCGTCAACGTGCCGATCGGGTTCGTCGGCCTCTTGCTGGCCCGGCGCGTCACCGACCCGCCGATGCCGCCCGTGCGGCGACAGGTCGATCTGATCGGCCTGACCAGTGGCATTCTTGCGTTGGCCGCGCCCATGGGTGTTCTCATCGAAGGCCGGCGCCTGGGCTGGACCTCGCCGCCCATCCTCGCGGGGATCGCGCTCGGCGTGGCGGCGATCGTGGTCTTCCTCGTCGCCGAGTCACGCTCCACGCGTCCGATGCTGCCGTTGTCGTTGTTCCGCCATCGTCTCTTCGCCGCATCGACGTACGCGTCCGTCACCTCGGCGTTCGTCTTCTACGGGCTGCTATTCGTCACCAGCCTCTACTTCCAGCAGGTACGCGGTTCCTCACCCCTGGAAGCGGGTGCCGCGCTGCTGCCGATGACGGTGATGGTCGCGCTCGGCGGCTACTACTCCGACCGCATCGCCCGGCTCCTCGGCGCCCGCTGGTCCATGTGTGCGGCGTTCTGCGCGTACGCGATCGGGGCCGGGGGCCTGCTCGCCTTCGGCCCGCGCTCACCCTACGAGATGGCACTGGCCCCCATGGTGATCATCGGTCTGGCCGGCGGATTCATCTCCCCGGCCGCCACAGCACCCGCCCTCGGCACCGTCACAAAGGACCGCTCCGGAATCGCCGCAGCCGCGCTCAACTCCGCCCGTCAGAGCGGATCCACCGCCGGCGTCGCCGTCTTCGGCACCCTGGCGGCAACCCTGCATCCGTTCGTCAACGGCCTGCGCGCGGCGCTCCTCGTGACCGGGGCCGCGTCCGTGATCGCAGCTCTCGTATGGTTGCTCACCGTACCAGGCAGGGCTGATCCCGACCTTTGTCGGTAGGGGCGGCTACCGTGCCGACCATGTCTGGTGATCAGCGGGATGGCGATATGGGTGTTGAATCCGCGCTGGTGGACTGGTGGCTGACGGATCCGGGGTTCCTGGTGACGGCTGACCCGGGGCGGGTCGTGGCGTTGCTGGATGCAATGTCGGGTCCCGGGGCGTGGTTGGGAGCGGCGGTGCACCAGGTGTCGGCTTCAGCCTCGGATATTCAGCGCCAGTGGCTCGCGCGGTGACGTGATCAAGGAAGGGTGCTCCCGGCCTGCGAGGATGTGAGTGTCGAGTTCACGTTCAG
>NZ_JARXZC010000023.1 GCF_029894335.1 Kitasatospora sp. MAP5-34
CATGATCTTGGAAGCCGTGCCTGTTGCGCGCCTGGCTCCCCTCAAGCTGGCAGACCGTCACGAATCGGACGTCACGCGACTACGCCGAAGCCCTGAGACCCAGGGCCGCTTCATCTGCAAGAACCCGGCGTGTGGATTCGCCTGTAACGCGGACACCAATGCGGCCTGCAACATCGCACACGAGACCAAGGACCGAGCGCCCCAGGACATTGTGGGTGCCAGGACGTCGAGCCCTAGCCAGTAGGCAGGCTGTGAAGCGTCAACCACCCCGAACCCGCATTTGCAGGCGACGGGATTCTCTGTCCCGCAGGGCAGAGAGGATGTCAACGTACCGAGTGTGACCGACCTCCCGTCATCCCGAGTGGCGAGCTCGGCCGACCGCTCAGGCCGTAATGCACTGGGGGTTTCCGCTCTGGACCGCGACCTTGTACTCGGGGAGCGGGCTCGGGGCCCGAGCTGTCCTGGACGGACCGTCGGTGCCCGCGGAGCGGCTACAGCCTCCGCTCAGATCAGCCGTCGCAGTGCGCGGACAGCCGACCGAGCCGAGAGCGACGTCATCCCCGGGGCTCCTGGGATGTGTCCGGTCTGCTGCCCCTCCGAAAGGAGGGAGTCGAACCGGCCACTCACGAACGCGTCCCGCAGCACCGCCAGTTCGCCGACGGTGGCCACCGCCACGGCATCCGGCCTGTTCACGTTCGCCACAGCAACGCGATCGTCCTCCGTCACCGCCAGCACGAACCCCACCACCTCCTCAACCTCCGGGCCCGCCGCAGCCTCCCAGTGCAGCCCTGGGAACTCACCCGGGTAGTACTCGACCACGCTCACGCTGCCCCCTCGTCCCCGGAATCCAGCGCCTGCACCCGGATCTCCGTCCACACGTACTCCCACCGCTCCGCCTTCCGGTGCCCGTACCGGTCACCACGCTCAAGTACCCGGATCAGGGCCACAGTCAGGGCCTCGTCGTACGAACCGACCACCCGTACCGACACCTTCAGGCCGCCACTGTCGGCCCTGGTGACCGACGGCCGCTGACCGGTCAGCAGGTACAGCGCCTTCGCGATCTCCCTCGCCTCCGCACGCGCCTCAGCCAGACGTCGACGGACACTGTCCTCGGTCACATCAGCCTCTTCGCCCAGACCCCGATGACGAGCACCTCGTTCTCCTCCGGATGAGCATCGAGATACCCCTTCGGAAGCACGATCCCGAACCGGCGACAGGACGGACACGACCACGTGTCGTCCGCAGGGTCACGAAGGTTCACCCAGACAGTCAGCTGGTCATCCGCTGGGCACAACGGTGCTGGAATTCCTGGCCTGGCCATAGCCATATCTCCCGGATCAGTTAGGTGAGATACCAGATTAAGGTCGGCCGGACCGTCCCTCCAGCGCTATTCGCGCTCCCGCATAAAGTCATTGGCACACCGCCGCAGGAAGTCCGTAGCGTCCGCACCTGTGAGCGCATGGCTCATGAACAACTCGAACAGATCAAGGTGGTAGCTGACATCCTGCGGATTACGTAGGACTACCTCACCGGAGAATAGTTCGACCGTCACCAGTCGATTATCATAGATCACGAAGATATTCATCGGAGTAGCCGGAACCTGTACCGACTGCGGAATTACCGCAATCTCTACATTCGGCTTCTCGGCCACCTCGGCCATGTGCACGGCCTGCTCCGCCATCACTGGCAAACTGGCACGCTGCCATCTGACGGCTTGCTCGGTCATCAGGAATGTGAAGTGTCTCGACTGATCATCCAATACCGCCTGTCGATCCATTCGCGCCTGTACCGCTCTGGCGACATCCAGGGCCGGCGCACTCGGCAGCGTCTTCGAGAGCGTTCGTGTGGCATACGCCGGGACGTGGAGCAGTCCCGTTGGAATGGCAGGAAGGAAGTGCCGCATTCTCCGGGACGACTCTTCGAGTGCCTTCAGTTCAGCCTGCTTCTGATACAGGCCAAGTCGGGCGTAGGTCCACCATGCGGTGTAGTCCACATTCGCGGCGCGGGCCAGTGCCACCAGATCCCGCAGCACTTCCTCAGGAACTTCAAGGCCCGCCAAAATTCGTTCCACGTCAATGACGGTCGGAAGAGTCTTACCGGTTTCTATCCGGCTGATCTTCGCCTGGCTCATGTTGCAGCGAACCGCCAGTCGTTCACCGGACAAGCCAGAAGCCTGGCGCAGGTCCCGAAGAGCCTGCGCCAGGTCTTTACGCTGGTGTCCTTGGTGTTCAGGTTCGAGCACTGTTCCACTCTGTAAACGGTACGGACTCAGCCAGTGCGAGATCCCGCCAGCGGAGGTATTTCGGTAGATCAGGGCTCTTGATCAACTCACGGTTGATCTGCGTCCCGTCGGGACGGTAGTTCAGGTGGACCACGATGGACTCGTCGCCCAAGCGACCCCCGCCGATTGCTGCGACGAGGGCCGTTCTGCTGGTCGGCCGGATGCGGGCCGACCGCGTACAGGGACGGGTCGGCCCATGGCTCGGCCGAGACCGCTCAGGCCGGGGTGACCTGGAGGTTGCCGTTCTGGACGGCGACCTTGTACTCGGGGAGCGGGCTCGGGGCCGGGCCGTCCTGGACGGAGCCGTCGGTGATCGCGAAGCGGCTGCCGTGGCAGGGGCACTGGATCTGGGCCTGCTGGACCTGGTCCACGATGCAGCCCGCGTGCGTGCACTTGGCGCTGAACGCCTTGTACTGACCAGCCGTCGGCTGCGTCACCACGATCTTCTGGTCCCGGTACACCTTGCCGCCACCCACCGGCACATCGGCGGCCGGGCCGACATCGACCGGCCCGGCCGGCTGGGCCGAGGAGGAGGACGAGGACGCGGAGGACGAGCAGCCGCTCACCGCGACGGTACCGCCGGCGGCCAGAACGGCGGCGGCGCCGCAGAGCAGCGTACGGCGGGTGGTGTTGCCGGGGGTCTCGGTCATCGGTGGCAGCTCCCTCTGTGGCGTATGGACGCGCGGCAGTCTATGCGAGCCGGCTGAGGGAATCGTGCGCACTCCGAGCAAACCCCTACGGGGGCGCGGGGCTCAGTCAAGCGGAGCCCCGCGCCCCCGTAGGGAGCAGCCGACGCGCTACTTCTTGGCGGCGACCCGCTTCCGAGGGGCCTTCGCGGGAGCGGGCACTGCGGGCGCCGCGTCCAGCGAGCGCCCCGCGAGAATGTCGCGGAGGAACTTGCCGGTGTGGCTGGTGGACACCTCGGCGATCTCCTCGGGAGTGCCCTCGGCGACCACCAGGCCACCGCCGTTGCCGCCCTCGGGGCCCATGTCGACGATCCAGTCGGCGGTCTTGATGACATCGAGGTTGTGCTCGATGACGATGACCGTGTTGCCCTTCTCGACCAGCCCGTCGAGGACCTTGATCAGCTTGCTGATGTCCTCGAAGTGCAGGCCGGTGGTGGGCTCGTCGAGCACGTAGACCGTCCGCCCGGTCGAGCGCTTCTGCAGCTCGGAGGCGAGCTTGACGCGCTGCGCCTCACCGCCGGAGAGCGTCGGCGCGGACTGCCCGAGCCGGACGTACCCGAGGCCGACGTCGTTGAGGGTGCGCAGGTGGCGGGCGATCGGCGGGACGGCCTCGAAGAAGTGCAGGCCCTCCTCGATCGGCATGTCCAGCACGTCGGAGATGGACTTGCCCTTGTAGTGCACCTCCAGGGTCTCCCGGTTGTACCGGGCGCCGTGGCAGACCTCGCACGGGACGTAGACGTCCGGCAGGAAGTTCATCTCGATCTTGATGGTGCCGTCGCCCGAACAGTTCTCGCAGCGGCCGCCCTTGACGTTGAAGGAGAAGCGGCCGGGCAGGTAGCCCCGGACCTTCGCCTCCTGGGTCTCCGCGAAGAGCCGCCGGACGTGGTCGAACACGCCCGTGTACGTGGCCGGGTTGGAGCGCGGGGTGCGGCCGATCGGCGACTGGTCGACGTGCACCACCTTGTCGACCAGGTCGGTACCGGTGATCCGGGTGTGCCGCCCGGGCACGCTGCGCGCGCCGTTCAGCTCGCGGGCCAGGTGGGTGTAGAGGATGTCGTTGACCAGCGTCGACTTGCCCGAGCCGGAGACACCGGTGATCGCCGTGAAGGTGCCGAGCGGGAAGCCGACCGTGACGTCCTGGAGATTGTGCTCGCGGGCGCCGTGCACCGTGATCTGCCGCTTCTTGTCGCGCGGGCGCCGGACGTCGGGGGTCGGGATGGAGCGCTTGCCGGACAGGTACTGCCCGGTCAGCGACTCCTCGTTGGCCAGCAGTTCCTTGAGCGAACCCGAGTGCACGACCTTGCCGCCGTGCTCGCCGGCGCCCGGGCCGATGTCGACCACCCAGTCGGCCATCTTGATGGTGTCCTCGTCGTGCTCGACGACGATCAGGGTGTTGCCGATGTCACGCAGCCGGACCAGGGTCTCGATCAGGCGGTGGTTGTCGCGCTGGTGCAGGCCGATGGAGGGCTCGTCCAGCACGTACAGCACGCCGACCAGGCCGGAGCCGATCTGCGTCGCCAGCCTGATCCGCTGGGCCTCGCCGCCGGAGAGGGTGCCCGCCGCGCGGTTGAGCGAGAGGTAGTCCAGGCCGACGTCGACCAGGAAGCGCAGCCGCTCGTTGACCTCCTTGAGCACCCGCTCGGCGATCTGCTTGTCACGGGCCGTCAGCTTCATCGCGCCCAGGAACTCGGAGCAGTCACTGATCGACATCGCCGCGACGTCGGCGATCGACTTGTCCTGGACGGTCACCGCCAGGATCACCGGCTTGAGCCGGGTGCCCTGGCAGCTGGGGCACGGCACCTCGCGCATGTAACCCTCGAAGCGCTCCCGGCTGCTGTCGCTCTCGGCCTCGGAGTGGCGCCGGGTGACGAACGGGATCGCACCTTCGAAGGCGGTGGTGTACGAGCGCTCGCGCCCGTAGCGGTTGTTGTAGCGCACCTCGACCTGGGTCTTGTGCCCGTACAGCAGCGCCTTGCGGGCGCGCGCGGGCAGCCCGGCCCAGGGGATGTCCGTCCGGAAGCCCAACTCGCCGGCGAGCGCGTCGACCAGGCGTTGGAAGTACTCCTTGGTGTGGCCCTGCGACCACGGGTGGATCGCGCCCTCGTCGAGCGACTTCTCCTCGTCCGGGATGACCAGCTCGGCGTCGACCTCCATCCGGTTGCCGAGACCCGAGCACTCCGGGCAGGCGCCGAACGGCGAGTTGAAGGAGAACGAGCGCGGCTCCAGCTCCTCGAACGACACGTCGTCGTACGGGCAGTAGAGGTGTTCGGAGAACATCCGCTCGCGCTCGGGGTCGTCCTCGGGGAGGTCGACGAAGTCGAGCACCACCATGCCGCCGGCCAGCTTGAGGGCCGTCTCGACGGAGTCGGTGAGGCGGCGCTTGGCGCTCGCCTTGACGGTGAGGCGGTCGATGACCACCTCGATGGTGTGCTTCTCCTGCTTCTTCAGCGTGGGCGGCTCGGTGAGCTGGACGGTCCGGCCGTCCACCCGGGCGCGGGCGTAGCCCTTGGACTGCAGGTCCGCGAAGAGGTCGACGAACTCGCCCTTGCGCTCGCGGACCACCGGGCTGAGCACCTGGAACCGCGTACCCTCGTCCAGCTTCAGCACCCGGTCGACGATCGCCTGCGGGGACTGCTTGGCGATCGGGCGGGAGCAGTGCGGGCAGTGCGGCTTGCCGATCCGGGCGAACAGCAGGCGGAGGTAGTCGTACACCTCGGTGATGGTGCCGACCGTCGAGCGCGGGTTCCGGTTGGTGGACTTCTGGTCGATCGAGACGGCCGGGGAGAGACCCTCGATGAAGTCGACGTCGGGCTTGTCCATCTGGCCCAGGAACTGGCGGGCGTACGAGGACAGCGACTCGACGTACCGGCGCTGACCCTCGGCGAAGATGGTGTCGAAGGCCAGCGAGGACTTGCCGGAGCCGGAGAGGCCCGTGAAGACGATCAGGGAGTCCCGGGGCAGGTCGAGCGAGACATTCTTGAGGTTGTGCTCGCGAGCACCGCGGACGATGAGGCGGTCTGCCACTGCTTCTGGCGCCTTTCTCCGGTGGAGGTGGCTGAGAGAGGCTCCATGCTCCCTCTGTCAGGGACCAACGAGCGCAGTCGGGTGAATTCTTCCAGTGTGCGCCCGTCAGCCTACTAGCTCACGCGTTCGAATATCGAGCTCGTCCGGCCCGGTTCACCCGAACGAGCGAACGGCGGCCACGGCAGCTCTCACGAGCGCCCGGAAAACCCCTGCTCAGCGCCGCGCCCACCGGTAGCGTCACTGGCGGGTCGCCCGTTCTCCAACGAGTACGGACCCCTACGGGAAACGCCCACTTCACGCCAACCGGAGGCCACGCCGTCATGTCCGACACCGAGAGCGTCACGGAGACCGCCGCCCGCACCCTGCGCGAGGTCGCGGAAGCCACCGAGCGCCTGCTGCGCACCGTCGAGAAGCTGCCGCCGGAGGCCGTCGCCGAGCCCTCCGCGCTGCCGGGCTGGACCAGGGGCCACGTACTGGCCCATGTCGCCCGCAACGCCGACTCGCTGGTCAACCTGCTGGAGAGCGCCCGCACCGGCCGGGAGATCCCGCAGTACCGGAGCCTGGAGGCGCGCGACCAGGACATCGAGGACGGCTCCGGCCGCCCGCTCGCCGAACAGCTCGCCGACCTCCGGGGCAGCAACGCCCGCTTCGCCGAAGCCGCCGAGCTGTCCGAGCCGGCCTGGTACGCCGAGGTACGCCACCGCGCCGGGTACCTCTTCCCCGCCCACGAGATCCCGTGGCGGCGGCTGATGGAGGTCGAGTACCACCACGTCGACCTCGCCGCCGGCTACACCCCGGCGGACTGGCCCTTCGACTTCGCGGCCGCCGAGTTCCGGAAGCTGGCAGAGCGCTTCTCCGGCCTCGACACCCTGCCCCGCACCCTCCTCGTCGCCGACGACCTCGGCCCGCGACTCCACATCGGCGCGGCGGACGCGGGGCACGGGCTGACGGTCGAGGGCCCGGTCCGGGCGCTGACCGCCTGGCTCTCCGGGCGCTCCGACGGCGCCGGACTCCAGGTCCAGCGGGGCGGTGAGCAGCTGACGGACGCCCGGTCCGCCCTGCCGAAGCTTCCGGCGATGGGCTGAGCGCGCGATGATGCAGATGACGGACACTCAGGACTACTCAGGACCTCTCAGGTCAGACCGAGGAGCAGCGGCGCGATGACGTACCACGGAGCGGTTAAGGTCGGCGGCCCGCCGGACGTGCGGGAGCTCGCCCACCTGATCATCACCAAGATCGCGCTCGGCCCGTACGACAACAACGCCTACCTGTTGCGCTGCCGCGCCACGGACGAGCAGTTGCTGATCGACGCGGCCGCCGACGCGCCCGTCCTGCTGGAGACGGTCGGCGACCAGCTCGCCACGGTGGTCACCACACACCAGCACCACGACCACTGGGGCGCGCTCGCCCAGGTGGTGACCGCCACCGGCGCCCGGACGGCGGCCGGGCGGATCGACGCCGAAGGCATCGACGTCCCCACCGACCTCCTGCTGGACGACGGCGACATCCTTCGGGTCGGCCAGGTTGAGCTGACGGTGCGTCACCTGGTCGGGCACACCCCCGGGGCGATCGTGCTGACGTACGACGACCCGCAGGGCCACCCGCACCTCTTCACCGGCGACTGCCTCTTCCCGGGCGGTGTCGGCAACACCTGGAAGGACCCGGAGGCGTTCGCCAGCCTGTTCCGGGACGTGAACGAGAAGATCTTCGACGTGCTCCCCGACGAGACCTGGGTCTACCCGGGCCACGGCGGCGACACCACCCTCGGCGCCGAGCGCCCGCACCTCGCGGAGTGGGGCGAGCGAGGCTGGTAGCTCCGGCGGAACGACGACCTCGGCGAGGTCGGCCCGAACGCCCAGGTGCCGTCGACGTGGTTCGTCGACGGCACCTGCCGCATCGAGGGGCTACCGGATCTCCGGGAGCTGTCAGGCGTCGATCTTCGGGCGTTCCTCGGCCGCCTGCTGCCGCTTGGAGGCGATCAGGCTGGTCACGGTGGTGACGGCGAGCACCACCACGATGAAGCCGAGCGAGAACGGGATGCCGATCTCCGGTACGTGCAGACCGCTCTCGTGCAGCGCGTGCAGCACCAGCTTCACGCCGATGAAGCCGAGGATCACCGACAGGCCGTAGGAGAGGTGGACCAGCTTCTTCAGCAGGCCGCCGATCAGGAAGTAGAGCTGGCGCAGGCCCATCAGGGCGAAGGCGTTGGCGGTGAAGACGATGTACGGATCCTGGGTGAGACCGAAGATCGCGGGGATCGAGTCCAGTGCGAACAGGACGTCGGTGGTGCCGATCGCGAGCATCACGATCAGCATCGGCGTCATCAGGCGCCTGCCGTTCTCGCGGATCAGGAGCCTGGTGCCGTGGTACCTGTCGGTCGAGGGGAAGCGGCGCTCGATGGACTTGAGCAGGCGGTTCTCCTCGAACTCCTCGTCCTCTTCGTCGGCGCGGGCGTCCTTGACGAGCTTCCAGGCCGTCCAGACCAGGAACGCGCCGAAGAGGAAGAAGACCCAGGAGAACTGCGTCACCAGGGCCGCGCCACCGGCGATGAAGACCGCCCGGAGCACCAGCGCGATGATCACGCCGACCATCAGCACGCGCTGCTGGTAGATCCGTGGCACCGCGAACTTGCCCATGATCAGGATGAACACGAAGAGATTGTCGACACTGAGCGACTTCTCGGTGATGTACCCGGCGAAGAACTCACCGGCCGACTGCGAGCCGGAGTGCCACCAGAG
This sequence comes from Kitasatospora sp. MAP5-34, assembly GCF_029894335.1. Classification (GTDB taxonomy): domain Bacteria; phylum Actinomycetota; class Actinomycetes; order Streptomycetales; family Streptomycetaceae; genus Kitasatospora. The sequence goes on from NZ_JARXZC010000023.1 coordinate 8,730, forward strand.
GAAGCCGCCGAACAGGACGGCGAGGGCGACCCAGACGGCGGTCCAGACCCCGGCCTCCCTGATCGAGACCTCGTGCGGCTTTCGACCACCGATGAAGAAGTCGGCCACGACCAGGGCTGTCAGGACCCCGATCGTGCCGACCCACATGGCTACGGAAACGTCCACTTGCTGCTCCTCCGGCAGGTCGGCGGGACTGGGAGCGACCGTTGCCGGTCGGTCTACGTCGTCTGCCGGAGGTCTCTTCCGCCCGCGCGCTCAGTCGATGGAACGCGCCGGACCAGTGGCCCGGGATGCCGCTGAGGGCAGCCGTGATGACGGGCTCACTGCGATGGGAGTACTCCCCTCCGCTTCCGTCCACCGTACCAAAGAATGCCAAGAGAAGGTAAAGGGTTGCCCTGGAAGGTAAAGGGAGCGCTCGGGAAGGGGCCAGCGGAAGCAAGGGCCGGTGGAGCAAGGATCGGCGGAGCAGGGTCGGAGGAGCAGGGTCAGAGGAAGGGGTCGATCGCGGGCAGCATGTCCTGGAAGGTCCGGGCCTTGGCCGGTGCGCCGATGGCCTGCATGCCCCAGCCGCCCGCTTCGTCGCGGAACACCTTGGCCATGATCTGGCCGGTGTGCGGGCCGCCGCCGGCCAGTTCGTAGCGGGCCAGCTCATGGCCGGTGCTCTCGTCGACCAGCCGGCAGTGCGCGTTCTGCACCTCGGCGAAGGTCTGACCGGTGTAGGAGCTCACCGTGAAGACCACCTGGGTGACGTGCACCGGGACGTGAGAGAGGTCCACCACGATCGACTCGTCGTCACCGCCCGCGCCCGCGCCGCCCACCAGGTTGTCCCCGGTGTGCCGGACGGAGCCGTCGTTGCTCACCAGATGTTGGAAGAAGACCACGTCCGACGGGGTCTTCCCGGCGTACAGCAGGGCGGAGGCGTCCAGGTCGATCTGGCGCGTCCGGGTGCCGAACAGGCCGCGCTTGGGCGCCGCCTTCCAGCCCAGACCCATCCGGACGACCGTCAGCGACTCGCCCGAACTCTTCTGCAAACTGACCCGCTGGCCCTTGGCCAGGTTCACCGACACGGTGTTGTCCTCTCTTCTCAGCCCGGCAGGTCGGTCACCCGCCCGGCTCGACGATGGATCACCCCGTTGCCGTCCCCCGGCTGAGGCCCCCTCTGGGTGCGTACCACCCCCGGAGCATGCGTAGGCAGTACCCGCAGGCCAGCCTAGGGCCTGCGGGTGCGCACCTGCTCCGGGACTACCCCGCTGCGCCGTGACTGAGTCAGCTGATCCGAGGCGAGGCGGGTGCGGCTGGTCGGGGCGGGCCAAGCCCGCCCCCGGCGACCGGACCACGCCCACCTGGCGCGCCCACCTGGCGCGCGATCAGGCCATTCCTGCCTCGCGCATCTGCCGCAGCTCCTTCTTCAGCTCGCCGATCTCGTCCCGCAGCCGGGCCGCGACCTCGAACTGCAGGTCGGTGGCGGCGGCGTGCATCCGGTCCGTCAGCTCCTGGATCAGGTCGGCGAGCTCGGTGGCCGGGAGGCTCTTGCCCGGCTTGCGGCCGGCGCCGAGCGCGGGCACCGGGGCCTTGCCCTTGCCGCCGGAGCGGTAACCGGTGGAGAGCAGCTCCTCGGTGTCCAGGTCCTCGCGGGCCAGGGTGTCGAGGATGTCGCCGATCTTCTTCCGCAGCGGCTGCGGGTCGATCCCGTGCTCGGTGTTGTACGCCCGCTGGACCTCGCGGCGGCGGTTGGTCTCCGAGATCGCCAGTTCCATCGACGGCGTGATCCGGTCGGCGTACATGTGCACCTGGCCCGAGACGTTACGGGCGGCGCGGCCGATGGTCTGGATCAGGGACGTGCCGGAGCGCAGGAAGCCCTCCTTGTCCGCGTCCAGGATCGCCACCAACGACACCTCGGGGAGGTCGAGGCCCTCGCGGAGCAGGTTGATACCGACCAGCACGTCGTACTTGCCCGCCCGCAGCTCGCGCAGCAGCTCGACCCGGCGCAGGGTGTCGACGTCGCTGTGCAGGTACCGGACCCGGATGTCCAGGCCGAGCATGTAGTCGGTGAGGTCCTCCGCCATCTTCTTGGTGAGGGTGGTGACCAGGACGCGCTCGTCCTTCTCGACCCGGATGCGCACCTCGTGCACCAGGTCGTCGATCTGGCCCTCCGTCGGCTTGACGACCACCTCGGGGTCGATCAGGCCGGTCGGGCGGATGATCTGCTGGACCGTGCCGTCGCCGCGCGCGAGCTCGTACTTGCCGGGGGTGGCGGAGAGGTAGACCGTCTGCCCGACCCGCCCGAGGAACTCCTCCCACTTCAGCGGCCGGTTGTCCATCGCGGAGGGCAGCCGGAAGCCGTGCTCGACCAGCGTGCGCTTGCGGGAGGCGTCGCCCTCGTACATCGCGCCGATCTGCGGGACCGTCACATGGGACTCGTCGATGACCAGGAGGAAGTCCTCCGGGAAGTAGTCGAGCAGGGTGTTGGGCGCGGTGCCGGGCTCGCGGCCGTCGAAGTGCATCGAGTAGTTCTCGACGCCGGAGCAGCTGCCGATCTGGCGCAGCATCTCGATGTCGTACGTGGTGCGCATCCGCAGGCGCTGCGCCTCCAGCAGCTTGCCCTGCTTCTCCATCTTCGCGAGCGAGGTCTCGAGCTCCTGCTCGATGCCGTTGATCGCCCGCTCCATCCGCTCCGGGCCGGCCACGTAGTGGGAGGCGGGGAAGACGTAGATGGACTCGTCCTGGCTGATGATCTCACCGGTGAGCGGGTGCAGGGTGTAGAGCGCCTCGATCTCGTCGCCGAACATCTCGATCCGGACGGCGAGTTCCTCGTACACCGGGAAGATCTCGATGGTGTCGCCCCGGACCCGGAAGGTGCCACGGGTGAAGGCGATGTCGTTGCGGGTGTACTGGATGTCGACGAACCGGCGCAGCAGCGCGTCCCGGTCGAACTCCTCGCCGACCTTGAGCGGGACCATCCGGTCCACGTACTCCTGCGGGGTGCCGAGGCCGTAGATGCAGGAGACGGACGCGACCACGATCACGTCGCGGCGGGTCAGCAGCGAGTTGGTCGCCGAGTGCCGCAGGCGCTCGACCTCGTCGTTGATCGACGAGTCCTTCTCGATGTAGGTGTCCGTCTGGGCGATGTACGCCTCGGGCTGGTAGTAGTCGTAGTACGAGACGAAGTACTCGACCGCGTTGTTGGGGAGCAGCTCGCGGAACTCGTTGGCCAGCTGGGCGGCCAGCGTCTTGTTCGGCGCCATCACCAGGGTGGGGCGCTGGAGCTTCTCGATCATCCAGGCGGTGGTCGCCGACTTGCCGGTACCGGTGGCACCGAGCAGGACGACGTCCTTCTCACCCGCGCGGATGCGGCGCTCCAGCTCGGCGATGGCCGCCGGCTGGTCGCCGTTGGGCTGGTAGGGGCTGACGACCTCGAAGGGCGCCACTGTCCGCTCGATACTCGTGATGGGTCGCACGCGACTACCGTACGACCCGGCACCGACAACCGGGGCGGTTCGGGTGTTCCCTTCCGCTCCGAAGGGTCAACGCAGGCGGGCGAGCAAGGTCACGGCTTCAGGGTCAGCTCAGCTTCGCGCTGTCGCGGGACAGGGCGACCAGGCGGGAGACGGCTCGGAGGTACTTCTTGCGGTAGCCGCCGCGCAGCATCTCCTCGGAGAAGACCTGGTCGAAGGGCACGCCGGAGGCGGTGATCGGCAGCTCGCGGTCGTACATCCGGTCGGCGAGGACGACCAGCCGCAGGGCGGTGGACTGGTCGTCGACCTGGTGGACGCCGCGCAGGCAGACCGCCGTGACGTCGTCCAGCATCGCGCCGTACCGGCTGGGGTGGACGGCGGCGAGGTGGCCGAGCAGGGCGTCGAAGTCGTCCAGGGACGCGCCGGGGGTGCGCGCGGCGACGGCCTCGACGGTCTCGTCGGAGTAGGGCGCCGGGGCTTCGGGCAGGCCCCGGTGACGGTAGTCCTGGCCGTCGATCCGCAGCGGGCGGAAGTGCGCGGAGAGGCCCTGGATCTCGCGGAGGAAGTCGGCGGCGGCGAACCGGCCCTCGCCGAGCTTCTCGGGCAGGGTGTTCGAGGTGGCGCACAGCTTGACGCCGTTGTCGACCAGCCGGCCCAGCAGGGTGGAGACCAGGACGGTGTCGCCCGGGTCGTCCAGTTCGAATTCGTCGATGCAGAGCAGCTTGTGCCCGGAGAGGGTCTGCACAGCCTGCTGGAAGCCGAGCGCGCCGACCAGGTTGGTCAGCTCCACGAAGGTGCCGAAGGCCTTGGGGCCGGGGGTGGCGTGCCAGAGCGAGGCGAGCAGGTGGGTCTTGCCGACGCCGTACCCGCCGTCCAGGTAGACCCCGGCGGGGCCGGTGGCCACGGGCGCCGAGCGGCGGAACCAACCGCGCTTGGCGGCGGTGGAGCCGCCGTTGAGCGAGGCGGCGAACTCCTCGAGCACCCGGACGGCCTCGTACTGGCTCGGCTGGGTGGTGTCCGGGAGGTAGCTGCCGAAGCTGACGTCGGAGAAGCGCGGCGGCGGGACCATCTCCGCGACCAGGCGCTCGGCGGGCACGACCGGGCGGCGGTCGGTGAGCGCGAGCGGCGCGGAGGGCGCGGTCGAGGGCGTCGCGGCTATGGCGTCGGGGTGAGAGGCAGCAGGCACGTTAGTAGAGGGTACGCGCCGCGCACCGAGGACCGGAAAGAGCGGGCGGACCAGGAGCAGTGGGCGGACCGGGACGAGCACGAACGGGAGGAGCGGTGCCCACCGTGGAAGACTCGGTCCCATGCAGCAGTTGATCAGCCCGCTGGGCACCCCGTACGCCGACCCGCAGTCGCTGGAGGCGCTCGCCGCCGTCTACGCGTACCCCGACCAGGTGAACCACGGGCGGGCCTGGCTGCGGGCCAACATGGTGGCAGGTCTGGACGGCGCGGCGCGGCTGGAGGGGCTCTCGGAGGGGCTCTCCGGGGATGCCGACAAGCGGATCTTCGGGGTGCTGCGGGCGCTCGCGGACGTGGTGCTGGTGGGTGCGGAGACCGTCCGCGCCGAGGGGTACCGGCCGGCCCGGGCCCGGGCGGAGTTCGCGGCGGCCCGGGCGGCGGCGGGGCAGGCCCCGGCGCCGGCCATCGCGATCGTCAGCCGTGCGCTGCGGCTGGACCTGACGGCGCCGCTGTTCACCGAGCCGCTGGTCAGGACGGTGGTGGTGACCACCGAGGACTCCCCTGCCGAGGCCCGCAGGGCGGTGGCCGAGGTCGCGGACGTGGTGGTGGCCGGTGAGCGTTCGGTGGACCTGCCGGCGGCGGTCGCGGCGCTGGCCGACCGGGGGTGGACCCGGCAGCTGACCGAGGGCGGGCCCCGGCTGCTCGGGCAGCTGACGGGCGCCGGGCTGCTGGACGAGCTGTGCCTCTCGCTGGCCCCGCTGCTCACGGGCGGGGACGCGCCACGAATCGTGCAGGGTGCGGAAATGGCTGACGCGCAGCGGATGCGGCTGGTGTCATTGATCGAGCAGAAAGGTTTCCTCTTCACCCGATACCTGCGATACCCGTGTCCGGGCGATTCCGCGCCCACTTCCCGGTGATTTGGCTCCTACGTGGCCCGTGTGGCGCGTGTGCAGCGTGAGGAAAGCTTCCTCCGGGCACTATGGGAGTGAGACCGGACCCGGGGGCCTGCGACTGCGAAGGGACTCACGTGTTCAAGACGGTACTGATGATCGAAAAGGCGCTCTCCGACGCCGATGTGGAGCTGGTCACCACGCTCCACGGCGAGGAGAAGGTCTCCTTCGTCGTCCTGATGCAACCGCGTGGCAAGCAGGACGAGCTGCTCCGCGCGCTCGACGACGTGGCCCTCGGCCATCTGGACAAGGTGGTCCACGAGCACGACGAGACCGAGTCGACACCCACTCTTGCGAGCGAATCCCTGGCGCACAGCCTGCGCCACCTCCAGGCGGCCGACGCCGAGGCCACCGGCGAGGTGGTCGAGGCGAACCCGCTGGAGAGACTGCGCGAGGTCGTCGAGCGGACCGGCGCCGACGAGGTGCTGGTCCTGACCTCGCCGCACTTCGTCGAGGAGTTCTTCCACCGCGACTGGGCCTCACAGGCCCGGCACAAGGTGGGCGTCCCGGTACTCAAGCTGTTCGCGAGCGACTCCTGACCCCCCTCCGGCAGTAGTGCAGAATCGTCCTTGCGGAACGTCCGCAAGGACGATTGCCCTTTCCGCCCTCCCGCCGTCCCGCTCGACCTGCCGTCCCGCTGTCCCGCCGTCCCACCTTCGTACGGAGCCCTCCCTTGAACGACGCCGCCCACGACCTGCACGCTCCGCACTTCATCGGCATCGGCGGGGCCGGCATGTCCGGCCTGGCGAAGATCCTCGCGGTGCGCGGCGCCAAGGTGTCCGGCAGCGACTCCAAGGAGTCCGAGACCGTCCTCGCGCTCAAGGCGCTGGGCGCGGACGTGCACGTCGGCCACGCCGCCGAGAACGTCCCCGCCGGCACCAGCAGCGTCGTGATCTCCAGCGCGATCCGCGCCGACAACCCCGAGCTGGCCGCCGCCCACGAGCGCGGCATCCCGGTGGTGCACCGCTCCGACGCGCTGGCCGCGCTGATGGGCGGCCGCCGGGCGCTGGCCGTCGCCGGTACGCACGGCAAGACCACCACCACCAGCATGCTCGCCGTCAGCCTCGCCGAGCTGGGCCTCGAGCCCTCGTACGCGATCGGCGGCGACCTCGACGCCCCCGGCTCCAACGCGCACCACGGCGTCGGCGAGATCTTCGTGGCGGAGGCGGACGAGAGCGACCGCAGCTTCCACAAGTACGCCCCCGAGGTCGCGATCATCCTCAACGTGGAGCTCGACCACCACGCCAACTACGCCTCGATGGACGAGATCTACGAGTCCTTCGAGACCTTCGTGGCCCGGATCGTCCCCGGTGGCACCCTGGTGATCTCCGCCGACCAGGCCGGCGCCCGCGAGCTGACCTCCCGCCTGCGGGACCGCCACGCACTCCGCATCGTCACCGTAGGCGCGGCCGAGGACGCCGACGTCCGGGTGGTCTCGGTGACCGCCCGGGGGATGACCAGTGAGGTCACCGTCCTGTTCGGGGGCGAGGAGCTGACGTTCACGGTCTCCGTCCCCGGGCGCCACTACGCGCACAACGCCGTCGCCGCGCTCGCCGCCGGCGCGGCGCTCGGCGTCCCGGCCACCGAGTTGGCGAAGGCGCTCGGCAGCTACACCGGTGTCCGGCGCCGCCTGCAGCTGAAGGGCGAGGCAGGCGGCGTCCAGGTGATCGACTCCTACGCACACCACCCGACCGAGATGACCGCCGACCTGGAGGCGATCCGGGAGGCTGCCGACGGGCGGGTGCTGGTGGTCTTCCAGCCGCACCTGTTCAGCCGGACCCAGCAGCTCGCCGAGGAGATGGGCCAGGCACTGGCGCTGGCCGACGCCTCCGTCGTGCTCGACATCTACCCGGCCCGCGAGGACCCGATCCCGGGCGTCACCAGCGAGCTGATCATCGACGCGGCGCAGCGGGCCGGTGCCGACGTCCGCGCCGAGCACGCCTTCGCCGCCGCCCCCGCGCTGCTGGCCGGGCTCGCCCGGCCGGGCGACCTGGTGCTGACGATGGGCGCCGGGGATGTCACCAACCTCGGACCGGAAATCCTGGAGCACCTCTCGAACGTTGCTACCAAGGCCTGACCAACGACCCCTGGGGAGCCCGCCGTGACGTACGAGATCGAGAAGTCCGACGCCGAGTGGCGCGCCGAGCTCAGCCCCGAGGAGTACCACGTACTCCGCGAGGCAGGCACCGAGCGGCCGTTCGTCGGCGAGTACACCGACACGAAGACGGTCGGCGTGTACGGCTGCCGCGCCTGCGGGGCCGAGCTGTTCAGCAGCGAGACCAAGTTCGACAGCCACTGCGGCTGGCCCTCGTACTACGCGCCGCTGGCCGGCGACCGCGTCCAGTACATCGAGGACGTCACGATGGGCATGCGCCGGGTCGAGGTCCGCTGTGCGCGCTGCGGCGGACACCTCGGGCACGTCTTCGAGGGCGAGGGCTACGACACGCCGACGGACCAGCGGTACTGCATCAACAGCATCTCGCTGACCCTGAAGCCCACCACGGGCTGAGCGGCTCGACCGGGGGCGCGGGGCTGCGGCTGTTCGTCGGCCGGAGCCCCGCGGCGTGCCAGCGGGGTTCCCGGGCCGGCTCCGGTCACAGTTCGGTATCGCGCGTCGGCATTACTGTCCACAGCGGCCGGGCGCGGTTTACAACAAGCCCATGTGGTTGGTCTTCCTGATTCCCGCCTGCCTGGCTGCCCTGCTCGCCTGCCTCCGACTGGTACGGGTCGCGGCCACCGCCGACTCGCTCACCTGGATCGACCGGACAGAGCCCACCGAAGCGGTGGGAATCGGCCTGTACGAGACCGCCTACCTGGCCGGAGGTCCGGCCAGGGTGGTGGATCTGCTGCTGGTCCTGATGAGCTCGCGGGGCCGGCTGCACCTGGCGCACACCGGGTGGACGACGGTGGTCGACCCCCGGGGCCGGAGCCGGCTGGAGCGGGCGCTGATCACCGCCGTCGGCCCGGAGGGCCAGTGCCGGACAACGGGCCTCAAGGAGGAGCTGGTCGAGCACCCGACCGTGCAGGAGATCGGCGGCCGGCTGACGCACGCCGGGCTGGCGACCCCGCCGGCGGTGCGGGAGAGCACGGTGCTGGCGGTGCGGCAGGTACGGCAGGCGCTGATGCTGTCCGTCGTCCTGCTGGCGGCGGCACTGGCGCTGTCCACTCCGGCCAGCGCCGACGCGAGCTCGGCGGTCGCGTGGTTCGCGCTGCCGCTGATCCTGACCAGCGGCACCCTGCTGATGGCCCGGATCGACGTGCAGCCGTACACCCGCTGGGCGACACCCGCCGGGCAGGAGGTGCTGCGGACGGTACGGCTCCCCCAGCGGTCCGGCCGTCAGCGGACGGCACCGACCGGGCAGGACGGCGACGCGGAGCACGAGCTGCTGACGGCCGTGGCGATGGTCGGCCCGGCCGCGCTGCCGGACGCCCGGCTGCGGGCCGCGCTGCGGAGCTAGGGCATCCCAGGGCCGCGAGGCAGGGCCTCGCGCCCCTGGTGTGGCTGCTCGGTCAGACCAGCCCGCCCAGCAGCTCGGCGACCGGCTTGCGGCGGCCCGTGTAGAACGGGACCTCCTCGCGGACGTGCAGCCGCGCGCGGGACGGGCGCAGGTCGCGCATCAGGTCGACGATCCGGTGCAGCTCGTCCGCCTCGAAGGCGAGCAGCCACTCGTAGTCGCCGAGTGCGAAGGAGGCCACGGTGTTGGCCCGGACGTCCGGGTAGCCGCGCGCCATCTTGCCGTGCTCGGCGAGCATCGCGCGACGCTCCTCGTCGGGGAGCAGGTACCACTCGTACGACCGCACGAACGGGTACACGCAGATGTAGTCGCGCGGCTGCTCGTCGGCGAGGAACGCCGGGATGTGCGACTTGTTGAACTCGGCCGGGCGGTGCAGCGCCATGTTGGACCAGACCGGCTCCAGCACGCGGCCGAGGCCGGTGCGGCGGAAGCGGTTGTACGCCTCCTGCAGGTCGTCGGAGTCCTCGGCGTGCCACCAGACCATCACGTCGGCGTCGGCGCGCAGGCCGGACACGTCGTAAGTGCCGCGCACCGTGACGTCCTTGGCGGCCAGCTGCTCGAACAGCTCCTCGACCTCCGCCGCGAGCGCGGTGCGGTCCTCGGGCAGGTCGCCCTTGAGCTTGAACACCGACCACATGGTGTAGCGGATGACCTGGTTGAGGTCGCGGGCCTTCTTCTTCGCGGGCTGCTCTTCGGTAGTCCCGGGAGTGGTCTCAGTCATGCGCCCATTGTCCCTTCACTCACTCGTGCGCCCGTGCCCGGGGTCAACACCTCGTTGACGGCCCGCCGCGCGCTCGCGATACAGGCCGGGATGCCCACGCCGTCGTACGCCGCCCCGCAGACGGCCAGCCCACCGAGCCCCGCGACCTGTGCGCGGATCCGGGCCACCCGGTCGAGGTGGCCGACCGGGTACTGCGGCAGTCCGGCGAGCCAGCGGGTCACGGTGCTGTCGTACGGCTTCGCCCGGAGCCCGACGGCCTCGCCCAGGTCGGCGAGCGAACGTGCGACCAACTCCTCGTCGGGCAGGCCGAGGACGTCCTCCTCGCGGTGGCGGCCGAGCGACGTGCGCAGCAGGAAGGCGTCGGGGGCGGAGCGGTCCAGCCAGCCCCACTTGTTGGAGGAGAAGGTGGACGCCTTGATCGCGCGGCCGTCCACCGGCGGCACCAGGAAGCCGCTGCCGGGCAACGGTCCGGCCAGGTCCGCGCGGTGGAAGGCCATCGTGACCAGGGCCATCCCCGCGTACTCGACGGCCTGCAACTCGGTGGCCGCGCCGGGCGCTTCGGCCCGCAACAGGCGAGCGGCCTGCGGGGCGGGGACGGCCAGGATCACGGCGTCGGCAACCAGGACCTCGCCGTTGCTGACGACCCGCCAGCCCTCCGGGGTCCGGCGCAGCTCGTCCACCGGACTCTCGGTCCGTACGTCCACACCGGCCCGCACGCACGCCGCCGCGACCGCCTCGGGGAGGGTCCCCAGGCCGCCCTGGAGGCCCTGGAACACCGGCCCGCCACTCTGCGCGCGGCCGACCAGCTCGTGCACCCCCGCCACCAGCGGGCCGCCGCTCCGGGCGATCGGCAGCAGCGCGGGGACGGCGGCGCGCAGCGAGATCTCGCCGGTCTGCCCCGCGTAGACGCCGCCGAGCAGCGGCTCGACCAGCCGGTCCACCACCTCACGGCCGAGCCGGGCGCCGATGTACTCGCCGACCGAGACGTCCGTGCCGACCTCGGGCGTGTCTTCCTCGTGCCGGGCCCGCTCCAACCCCTGGTCGGACAGCACCCCGGACGCGGCCAACGCCGCCAGATCGCCGGGCACACCCATCAACTGCCCGCCGGGCAGCGGGCGCAGCGCGTCCCGGGTCCAGATCGCGGCCTTGGCGGTGCTGGGCGGCTCCAGCCGCTCCCCCAACCCGACCTGCCGCGCGAGCTCCACGCCCTCGGGCCGCCGGGCGAGCATCGACTCCGCCCCGAGGTCGACCCGCACCCCGCCGACCTCACCACCGCGCAACTTGCCGCCGAGCCGATCCGTCGCCTCCAGCAGCGTGACGCGGCCCGAGCCGCTGCTGAGGAGGGCTGCGGTCAGGCCCGCGATGCCACCGCCGATCACTACGACACGAGGTTCTGCTGCCATGCCCCGCAGTCTCGCAGAGGCGTACGGAAAGCCCTCAATCCGCCCGTCGCCGACGCTGGCCGAGCCCGTCCAGGTCCAGGCTCACCGGGAACGGAACAGGCCGCCCCAGCGTGCCGCGGAAGATTCCGACCGGGGCATACGTGGCGGTGGGCCGGTCGGGGCCTGATCCTCGGCTGCGACGGTCAGAGCGGTCACGACCCGACTGTCACAAAACGCGCGGCTCGCCGGTCTCCTTCAACGGCAAGGCATTCCGCTGGGAGAGAGATAAGAGGACTGGACCGATGAACGACGTGATCATGGTGACCGGGGCGACCGGCGTGCTGGGCCGCGAGGTACTGGAGCGGGTCCGCCGGACGGGGCTGCCCGTACGGGCCTTGACCAGGAAGGCACCGCCGCCGGTGACCCCGGGCGTGGAGTGGTTCACCGGGGATCTGGCCAAGGGCGACGGGCTGGCGGCGGCGTTCGCCGGCGTGCGTACGGTCATCCACTGCGCGACCGACGTCCGCCGGTTCAAGAACGACATCCCCGCCTTCCAGCACCTGTTGGAGGCGTCGAAGCGGGCGGACGTCGAGCACATCGTCAACATCTCGATCGTCGGGGTCGACCGCATCCCTTACCCGTACTACCGGATCAAGCTCGAAGGCGAACGGCTGCTGGCGGGGTCGGGGATCGGCTGGACCACGCTGCGGGCCACCCAGTTCCCCGACCTGATCGACCTGGCGCTGGGGTTCCTGGCCAAGTCACCGGTCCTGATCGTGCCGTCCGGGACCAGCTGCCAGCCGGTGGACCGGGGCGAGGTCGCCGACCGGCTGGTCGAGCTGGCCCAGGGCGGCCCGGCGGGACGCGTCCCGGATCTGGCCGGGCCGAAGGTGTACCCGCTTGTCCGGCTGGCCAAGGATTGGGCGGCGGCTGCGGGCAAGCGCCGGCTCGTGCTGCCGGTCTTCATCCCCGGGAAGATCGGCGCGGGGTTCCGCTCCGGCGCACTGACCGCGCCCGACCGCGCGGTGGGCGTGCGGACCTGGGAGGACTACCTGACGGCGGAGGTCGCCGGCCGCAACGCGACGTAACCGGGCAAACACCGGAGGGGGCGCGTGGGGACCTCCCACGCGCCCCCTCCGGTGCCGGGCGGCGGCCCTACCGCGCGCTGACCTCGTGCACGAACTCGACCAGCCGGGAGAGTGCGTCGGGGTCCATGCTCGGCATCACACCGTGCCCGAGGTTGAAGATGTGCCCGCTGTCGCCGAGCGCCTGAGCGGCGTGCAGCACCTCGCGGGCCTTGGTCTCGACCACGCGGGTGGGGGCGTAGAGGACGGCCGGGTCGAGGTTGCCCTGCAACGCCTTGCCCGGGCCGACCCGCTGGGCGGCGACGTTCAGCGGCACCCGCCAGTCGACACCCACCACGTCCGCACCGGCCTGGCTCATCAGACCGAGCAGCTCACCGGTGCCGACGCCGAAGTGGATCCGGGGCACGCCGTACGGGGCGACGGCCTCGAACACCTTGGTGCTGGCGGGCATGACGGAGCGACGGTAGTCGTCGGGGGCGAGGGCGCCGACCCAGGAGTCGAAGAGCTGGACGGCGGAGGCGCCCGCCTCGATCTGGATCTTCAGGAAGGCGGCGGTGATGTCGGCGAGCCGGTCCACCAGGGCGGCCCACAGCTCGGGCTGCCCGTACATCATGGCCTTGGTCTTCTCGTGGCTCTTCGACGGCCCGCCCTCGACCAGGTAGCTGGCGAGCGTGAACGGCGCACCGGCGAAGCCGATCAGCGGGGTCGCGCCCAGCTCCTCGACCAGCATGCCGACGGCCTCGGTGATGTACGGCATGTCGTCCGGCCCCAGCGGTCGCAGCCGCTGGAGGTCGTCCATGGTGCGGATCGGGTCGGCGATCACCGGGCCGACGCCGGGCTTGATGTCGACGTCGATGCCGACGGCCTTGAGCGGCACCACGATGTCGCTGAAGAAGATGGCCGCGTCCACCTTGTGCCGGCGGACCGGCTGCAGGGTGATCTCCTTGACCAACTCGGGCTGCATGCAGGAGTCGAGCATCGCGATGCCCTCGCGCACCTTGAGGTACTCGGGCAGCGAGCGCCCGGCCTGGCGCATGAACCAGACGGGGGTGTGCGGCACGGGCTCGTGGCGCGTGGCGCGCATGAAGGCGGAGTCGTACGCGGCACCGCGGCGCGCGGGGTGCTGCTGACCGGTCTGGGCTGCGGGGGTCGCCGCGGATGTCTCACTCACGATCCAAATCTTCGCACGCGCCGTGCGCCGCGCCTTCAGCGGCAACTCGTTGCTTCCTCCAAGATCTTGATCGCGATCCCGGCCCGTCCGACCCACCCTCCGACCAACCGTCCCGACCCGGTGCCCGACCCGCCGCCGTGTGATCTTGGTCGCGATTCCCGGCGGCGACCCGCGTAGATCCGAGGCAAATCCGGCGAAGTCAGCCCGTCGGCACGCCGCACGGGCGGAAGTTACTCGGAAAGCGGCGCCCACCGACCTAGGCTTTCGCTCATGGCAGCGGTCGGCGGGCACCCCGCACAAGGTGGCGGAACGGGCAAGGAGTCGGCACCGATCGAGTTCCGCAATGCGGTCGAGGCGCTGGCCGGGGCGCGGCTGCGTCCCGAACTGCAGCTCGCACCCGCCCCGGCGCCGCGCCGGCTGGCACCGTTCGCGTACGCGCTGACCGCCTCGGTGGAGGTGGACGGCGAGGAGCTGGCGGACGGACGACTGGTACTGCTGCACGACCCGGCCGGGCAGGAGGCGTGGCGCGGCGACTTCCGGGTCGTCACCATGAGCCGGGCCGAGCTGGAGCCCGAGATGGCGGGCGATCCGATGCTCGCCGAGGTCGGCTGGGCCTGGCTGATGGACGCCCTGCAGGCGCACGGCGCCGGGTACGCCGAACCGAGCGGCACGGTGACGCACGCCGCGTCGCAGTATTTCGGCGGGCTCGCCGAGCGGCCCGGCTCGACCGAGATCGAGGTCCGGGCGTCCTGGACGCCCGCCGACGGGCGGTTCGAACGGCACCTCGCGGCCTGGGGCGACCTGCTCTGCATCTGCGCGGGCCTGCCGCCGGTCGTACCGACCCCGCTGTCGCTGCCCGACGCACCGTCACTCGGCGGAGTGGTCCCGATGCCCGCGAGGCGGCGTCCGCGCTCCCACTGAGCCGTCCACGCTCCCACGGAAGAGGGGCAGGACTTCGGTGTACCCGAAAAGCCACCCGCAGGACTGACGGCGGGTGGCTCCGGCCCCGCTCACAGTCAATTCCGTTGCAGAGAACGCCAGTCCTTGATCTGGATCGATCGATTCTGTGCGATTTCGGGGCATGTCGTATCAGTCACCTGCGCGATTTGTCCGTATTGTTACTCACTAAATCGTGATCTTTCGCTAAAGCCGGGCACGTTTGATGCCGAAGGTGTCAGTGACCCTTTCCGCAAGCGGAACACTCCGACCGCCCCCCATCGGGGTCCGTCCGCTACTCCCCCAGGAGGTCTGGTGTCGGTCCTTCTCGAGCACCCCGCAAACGTGGTCGCCTACCGGCCGACGAAGCCCACCGCCATGGTGGTCATCGCCGATCCCCGCGTCCGAAACACCGTCACCCGCCACTTGTGGGCGCTCGGCGTCCGCGACGTCATCGAGGTCTCCTCGATCGCCGAGGCCCGTCCACGCGTCTCCACTCCCCGGGACATCTGCGTCGCCGATGTCCACCTCCCGGACGGCTCCGGGCTGACCATCCTGGCCGAGACCCGAGCGGCAGGCTGGCCCAACGGCCTGGCGCTCTCGGCCGCCGACGACATCGGCGCGGTCCGCAGCGCGCTGGCCGGCGGCGTCAAGGGCTACGTGGTCACCGGGACCCGTACCAATGTCGCGATGCCCGGCCGGCCCGGACTGCCGATCGGCGCCGGCTCGCTGGCCGGCCGGATGCGCCGCCCGGGCATGCCGGGTGCGGTCGGTGCGCCGGGCGCACCCGGAGCCCCCGGCGCACCCGGGGTCCAGCCGACCGCGTACCGGGAGCTGTCCGGCCGCGAGGTCGAGGTGCTGCGGCTGGTGGCGGAGGGTCAGTCCAACAAGGCGATCGGTGTCGCCATGGGACTGTCCGCCCTCACCGTGAAGAGTCACCTGGCCCGGATCGCCCGCAAGCTGGGCACCGGCGACCGGGCCGGGATGGTGGCGGTGGCACTGCGCACCGGCATCATCCACTGAACGGCGGCGCCCACTGACGACAGCGGCGCCTCGGCACGCAGCACCACCCCCGGCAGGCCACGGCGGTAGTTGGGAGGAACGTTTCCTCCGGACCACCGCCGTGGCCTGCCGCCGTGGGCGGACGCCGTGGACGGACAGCGTGGACGGACAGCGTGCGGCTCGTCCTGTCGGCCCGTACCTGTCCGCTCGCACCTGTTGTACGTGTCCGCTCGTACCGGTCCGCTTGTATTCCAGGGTTCGGGCGAATGCGAACCATCCGCCCCAGGCCGTCGGCATATGTCCGAACACGGTCTGACCAGTCCGACAACACTCCCGGGCCCAGGTGCCGTCGTACTCTTGGTGGGTGACCGACGCCGTAGCAGCCATCCCAGAAGAGACAGCCCCGGTCCCGCTCCTTGAACCCAGGGAGGGGCTCCCGCCCGTCGTGGTCGATGAGACGGCGCTCGCCGCCACCATCGCCGCGTTCGGCTCGGGCACCGGTCCGGTCGCCGTCGACGCCGAACGGGCGTCCGGTTACCGCTACGGGCAGCGGGCTTACCTGATCCAGTTGCGACGGGCCGGCGCCGGCACCGCGCTGATCGACCCGATCGCCTGCCCGGATCTGAGCGCGCTCGGTGAGGCGCTGGCGGACACCGAGTGGGTGGTGCACGCGGCGACCCAGGACCTGCCGTGCCTCGCCGAGGTCGGGATGCGCCCGCGCACGCTGTTCGACACCGAGCTGGCCGGGCGGATCGCGGGCTTCCCCCGGGTCGGACTCGGGCCGATGACCGAGAACGTACTCGGCCTCTCGCTCGCCAAGGAGCACTCGGCGGTGGACTGGTCGACCCGTCCGCTGCCCGAGCCGTGGCTGCGGTACGCGGCGCTCGACGTCGAGGTGCTGGTCGAGCTGCGCGACGCGCTCGAGCAGGAGCTGGACGCCCAGGGCAAGCTCGGCTGGGCACTGGAGGAGTTCGCGGCGATCGCGAACGCCCCGAAGCCCGCCCCCCGGGTCGACCCCTGGCGCCGCACCTCCCAGCTGCACAAGGTACGGCGGCGGCGTCAGCTCGCCGCCGTCCGCGAGCTGTGGCAGGCCCGGGACCGGATCGCGCGCGAGCGCGACGTCTCGCCCGGGCGGGTGCTCGCAGACACCGCGATCGTGAACGCCGCACTCGCCATGCCGCAGAACACCCCCGCGCTGCAGGCCGTCCAGGGTTTCGGCCCGCGCGTGCACCGACGGCAGCTGGAACAGTGGCTGGCCGCGATCGACCGCGCCCGGGAGATCCCGGAGGCCCAGCTGCCGCCCGCCACCGCGCCGCACGAGGGCCCGCCGCCGCCGCGCGCCTGGGCCGAGAAGGACCCGGTCGCCGCCGCCCGCCTCTCCGGGGCCCGCGCGGCCGTGACGGAACTCGCCGAGGCGCACAGCCTGCCCGCCGAGAACCTGATCACCCCCGACCTGGTCCGCCGGGTCTCCTGGGAGCCGCCCGCGGCTCCCGACGCCGCGTCGGTCTCGGCTGCGCTGCGGGCGATGGGCGCGCGGCAGTGGCAGGTCGACCTGGTCGCCCCGGTGATCGCAACGGCCTTCACGGCAGCGGCGAACGCGGCGAGCGCCTAGCTTTTCTGCTTTTCGGGGGCGCGGGGAACTGCGCGAATCGGAAGTCACCGAGCGGGCACTGCTCCGCCAAGAGATTTCGCGCACTTCCCGCGCCCCTGAAAGACTCCCCGCCACCTGCGCAGCAGGCTCCGCAGGACGTGTCGCGGGACACAACCCACCGCCCCTGGGCAAGTTAGTTACCGGCGGGTAGCATGGCCGTGATGCAGCGCCGCTCGACGTATGGGCGGCTGCCTGCGCACACCGTCCTGTTGGTCCCTGGGAGGAGAGCCCCCGTGCCTCGTACCGCGAGGGACGTCGTCTTCGTCGATGGCGTCCGCACACCGTTCGGCAAGGCCGGCCCGAAGGGCATCTACCACGAGACCCGTGCCGACGACATGGTCGTCAAGTGCATCCGGGAGCTCGTGCGCCGCAACCCGAACCTGCCCGTCGAGCGCATCGACGAGATCGCCATCGCGGCCACCACCCAGATCGGCGACCAGGGCCTGACGATCGGCCGTAGCGTCGGCCTGCTGTCCGGGCTGCCGAAGTCCGTTCCGGGCTACGCGATCGACCGCATGTGTGCCGGCGCGATGACCGCCGTCACCGCCACCGCCGGTGGTATCGCCTTCGGCGCGTACGACATCGTGCTCGCCGGTGGCGTCGAGCACATGGGCCGCCACCCCATGGGTGAGGGCGTCGACCCGAACCCGCGCTTCATCTCCGAGAAGATCGTCGACGAGTCGGCGCTGTTCATGGGCATGACGGCGGAGAACCTGCACGACCGCCTGCCGCACATCACCAAGGAGCGTTGCGACGCCTACGCGGTGCGCTCGCAGGAGAAGGCCGCCAAGGCGTACGCCAACGGCGACATCCAGCCCGACCTGGTGCCGATCTCGGTCCGGAACACCAACCCCGACGCCGGCGAGACCGGCTGGGGCCTGGCGACCACCGACGAGCCGATGCGCCCGGGCACCACGATGGAGAACCTGGCGGGTCTCAAGACCCCGTTCCGCGTGCACGGCAACATCACCGCCGGTAACGCGGCCGGTCTGAACGACGGCGCCACCGCCTCGCTGCTCGCGGCCGAGGACGTGGCCCTGGAGCTCGGCCTGCCGATCAAGATGCGGATGGTCTCCTTCGCCTACGCGGGCGTCGAGCCCGAGGTCATGGGCATCGGCCCGGTGCCGGCGACCGAGAAGGCGCTGGAGAAGGCCGGTCTGACGATCGACGACATCCAGGCCTTCGAGATCAACGAGGCCTTCGCCGTCCAGGTGCTCTCGCTGCTGGACCACTACGGCATCGCGGACGACGACGAGCGCGTCAACCCGTACGGCGGCGCGATCGCGTACGGCCACCCGCTGGCCTCCACGGGCGTCCGCCTGATGAACCAGCTGGCCCGCCGCTTCGAGCAGCGCCCGGACATCCGGTACGGCCTGACCACCATGTGCATCGGCATGGGCATGGGCGGGACCGTCATCTGGGAGAACCCGCACTTCGAGGGTGGTAAGTGATCATGAGCACCACTGAGCTGCTGAAGCGTGCCGCCGAGCTGTTCCCCGGCGAGGTCGTCACCACCGCGCACGTACGCCACCTGGACCTGCCGCTGCAGGCCGGCAAGCTGGCGCTGATCACCCTGGACAACGGCTTCGACCACACCAAGCCGACCACCTTCGGGCCCGGCAGCCTCGCCAAGCTGTCCGAGGCGCTGGACCAGGTCGAGGCCGAGGCCGCCGAGGGCAAGATCGTCGCCGTCGCGATCACCGGCAAGCCGTTCATCTTCGCGGTCGGCGCCGACCTCAAGGGTGTCGAGGTGCTCAAGGAGCACAGCGACGCGCTGGCCATCGGCAAGGGCGGCCACGACGTCTTCAAGCGGATCGCCGCGCTGCCCGTCCCCAGCTTCGCCTTCTACAACGGCGCGGCGATGGGCGGCGGCGTCGAGGTCGGCCTGCACTGCAGCTACCGCACCGTCAGCACCGGCGTCCCGGCGTTCTCGCTTCCCGAGGTCTTCCTCGGCCTGGTCCCCGGCTGGGGCGGCTGCACGATCCTGCCGAACCTGATCGGTCCGGCCAAGGCTGTCAAGGTCATCATCGAGAACTCGATGAGCCAGAACAAGCAGCTCAAGGGCAAGGACGTCTTCGAGCTCGGCATCGCGGACGCGATCTTCGAGCCGGCCGACTTCCTGGAGCAGTCGATCCTGTGGGCCGCCAAGGTCCTCAAGGGCGACACCGTCGTGACCCGCGAGGAGATCGACCGGGGCAAGGCCTGGGACGACGCCGTCCTCTGGGGCCGCATGGTCGCCGACGCCAAGGTGCACGGCGCCGCTCCGGCCGCCTACAAGGCGCTGGACATCATCGCCCAGGTCAAGGACCAGGACCTGCAGGCCGGCTTCGACGCCGAGGACATCGCGCTGGCCGACCTGATCATGGGTGGCGAGCTGCGCGCGGGTCTGTACGCCTTCAACCTGGTGCAGCGCCGGGCCAAGAAGCCGTTCGGTGCGCCGGACAAGTCGCTGGCCCGTCCGGTCACCAAGGTCGGCGTCGTCGGCGCGGGCCTGATGGCCTCGCAGCTGGCGCTGCTGTTCGCCCGCCGTCTGCAGGTGCCGGTGGTCCTCACCGACATCGACCAGGAGCGCGTCGACAAGGGTGTGGGCTACGTCCACGCCGAGATCGACAAGCTGCTGGCCAAGGGCCGGGTCAACAAGGACAACGCCAACCGCCTGAAGGGCCTGGTCAGCGGTTCGCTCGACAAGGCCGCCGCCTTCGGCGACGCGGACTTCGTGATCGAGGCCGTGTTCGAGGAGATGGGCGTCAAGCAGATCGTCTTCGCCGATCTGGAGGCCGTGGTCTCGCCGACCTGTGTGCTGGCGACCAACACCTCCTCCCTCTCGGTCACCGAGATGGCGTCGAAGCTGCAGCACCCCGAGCGGGTCGTCGGCTTCCACTTCTTCAACCCGGTCGCGATCCTCCCGCTGCTGGAGATCGTCCGCGGCGAGCAGACCGACGACGCCTCGCTGGCCACGGCCTTCGGCGTCTCGAAGAAGCTCAAGAAGACGGCCGTCCTGGTCAAGGACGCCCCGGCGTTCGTGGTGAACCGGATCCTGACCCGCTTCATGGGCGAGATCCAGAGCATCATCGACGAGGGCACCCCGATCGCGACCGTCGAGAAGGGCGTCGAGCCGCTCGGCCTGCCGATGTCCCCGATCGTGCTCCTCGAGCTGGTCGGCCCGGCCATCGCGCAGCACGTCTCGGAGACCCTGCACCGGTCCTTCCCGGACCGCTTCGCCGTCTCCGAGAACCTCGGCAAGGTGGTCAAGGCCGGCAAGCGCGGCTTCTACATCTGGGAGGACGGCAAGCAGGTCCTCGACCCCGAGGTGCTGGCGCTGCTGACCTTCGGCGACTCCGTGCTGACCGAGGAGCAGGTCCTGACCCGCTCGCTCGACGCGGTGGCGCAGGAGATCGGCCTGATGCTGGACGAGGGCGTCGTCGGCGAGGCGCAGGACATCGACCTGTGCATGATCACCGGCGCCGGCTGGCCCTTCCACCTGGGCGGGATCACCCCGTACCTGGACCGTGAGGGTGTCTCGGAGCGCGTGACGGGCAAGAAGTTCCTGGCCCCGGGCCTGGCCTCCGTCCCCGCCTGACAGCCTGCTGTCCGAACCACCGAAGTGCCGGAGTCGGTCCCCGACTCCGGCACTTCGTCGTCGTGACGGCACTTCGGCGTCGTGACAACACTTCGGCGTTGCACGGAAGGGCGCTTGACCACTCGTCAGATCGATTTGGCAGACTACGAACAGTCATACCGATTCGAGGAGTGCAGAGTGCGAATACTGTTCACGGGCCCGCCGTTGGCCGGGCACCTCTTCCCGATGGTGCCGACCGCCCAGGCTCTGCGTGCCGCCGGGCACGAGGTGCTGTTCGCCGGTTCCCAGCCACTGGACCGGATCCGGGGCGCCGGCTTCACGATCGCCGAGATCGGCGACGGCACCACGCTCCGGGAGGCGTTCGAGCGCGCCGCGCCCACGCAGGAACGCGGCTACGTGACCCGCGAGCTGCCCCAGAGCCAGATCCTCGACCGGGCCGCCCTCGGCTTCGCCGAACTCTGCCGGCCCACCGTGGACGGCCTGCTGGCCACGGCGGCGGACTGGGGCGCGGACCTGCTGGTCCACGACTCGTTCCAGGCCGCCGCACCACTGGTGGCGGCGAAGCTGAAGCTCCCCTCGGTGGTGCACAACTTCGGCATCGTCTCGGGCCACGAGATGATCGCCCGGCTGGCCGGCAACTTCCAGGACGTCTACGAGCGGCACCAGGTGGCCGGCCCCGCGCGGCCCGTCGCCCTGGACGTCATACCCGCCTCGCTCGGCGGGGACGGCGACGACTGGCGCGTACGGTTCGTCCCGTACAACGGCGGCGGGGTGGTACCGGCCGACCTGCTGCGGCGCGGCGAGCGGCCGCGGATCGCCGTGACGCTGGGCTCGGTGCTGACCCAGTGGGACGGCGTACGGTCCATCACGGGGCTGGCCAAGGCCGCCGCCTCGGTGGACGCGGAGTTCCTGTTCGCCGTCGGCGGCGCGGACCTGGCGGCGCTGGGCGAACTCCCGTCCAACGTCACGCCGCTGCCCTGGGTGCCGCTGGCGGAGCTGCTGCGCACCTGCGACGCGCTCGTACACCACGGCGGCTCGGGGACGATGCTCACGGCCGTCGCGGCGGGCGTACCCCAGCTGGTGCTGCCGCAGGGCGCCGACCACTTCACCAACGCGGACGCCGCCGTGGCGGGCGGGTTCGGCCTCCGCGCCGGGTCGGACGCGGTGGACGGCGAGCTGCTCTCCCGGCTGCTGACCGACGACGCGCTGCGGGCGGGGGCCGCGAAGATCCAGGCCGAGAACGCCGCACTGCCGTCACCCGCCGCCGTGGTGGCGGGCTTCGAGGCCCTGGTCCGGGGCTGACGGCACCAGGACCGGGCCGGTCAGGGGCGCGGGCCCCCCGTGCCCCTGTCACCGCTTGAGGCGGTAGATCACCGTGTCGGCGTTGACCGCGACCACCTCGTAGCGGGTGGTCAGCAGGCTCTCGATCCTCGGGATCAGCTCGGGCTGGTAGGGGGCCCGGCCGGAGTCGTCCACCACCACCTCGGGCAGGTTGTTGGCGAGTTCCTGGTCGAAGGTCTGCCAGGCGTCGCTGACGCTGTACTGCTCGCCGACCTGCTTGTTGTCCTTGCCGCCGCTGAAGTTGGTCAGGAAGCCCGCCGTCAGGTAGCGGGAGGCGGGCTTCCGGTCGGCCAGCCAGTACAGCTCCGGGTGCATGCCCCAGACCAGCACGGTGTCCTTGGGCGTGCTCTGCTCGGCGACGGTGGTGGCGACCTCGGTGTTGTGGGTGATGGTCTGGCCGGGCCAGAACACCGCCAGGCCCCAGAAGGCGGTCGCGGCGGCCGTGCTGTAGACGAGCACCGGCCGCCAACGACACGCGGAGGTGCTGACGGCGCCGACGCCGAGCAGCACCAGCGGCGGCATCAGCTGGAGGTAGTAGTGGCCGAAGAAGTGGAACCCGGTGCTGACCGCGACCGCCGAGGAGAGCAGCCAGACCCAGAGGTCGGCGGTCGAGCCGTGTTCCTCGGCGGCCGGTGCCGAGGTGCCACGGCTGCGGTAGCCGAGCCAGAGGCGCCGCCCGAGCGGGATCAGGAAGCCGAGTCCGGCGGCCGCCAGGATCGCGCAGTTGCCGAGCGCGCGGCCGGTCATCTGCAGCCAGGCGCCGCCCAGTGAGGCGTAGTCGCCACTGCCGGTGACGACCCAGAACAGGAAGCCCTTGGGCTTGGTAAGGATCACCGCGACGAACGCTATCGGCAGCGCGAACCCGAACATGATCTTCGCCAGCGCGGGCGGCCAGCGCACCCCGCGTAGGCGGGCGTCCTGGTAGAGCATCCAGAGCACCGGCAGCAGCACCGCGCCGCCGGTCTGCTTGGTGAGCGAGCAGAGCGCCACCGCGATCCCGGCGGCGAGCCAGCGCCGGCGCTCGGCGTACCGGAAGGCCGCCACCATCGCGGGCAGCATGAAGACCTCGAAGGTCGCCGCCTGGGCGTCCTCCGGGGAGAGCCCGATGGAGATCAGCAGGTAGAGCGCGCCGGCGGCGGCCCCGGCCCGGTCGCCCCAGCGGCCACGCGCGATGGAGGCCAGCAGGACGGCCGTCACCAGGTGCGCGACGATCGCCAGGGTGCGCAGCGGCCAGAGCGAGGTGGAGCCGAAGACGGCGAAGCACGCCTCGTACAGCCAGGGCAGCAGCGGGGGCTTGCGGTCGACGACCGTGTCGTAGAACACGCCGCCGTCGGCCAGCATCCTGGCCTGGGTGGCTAGGTACCCCTCGTCGGGGCTCCAGACCGGCCGGAGGAAGGACGGGACGTGGGTGACCACCGCGAGCAGCGCCAGGATCGGGACCACTCTGGTCCAGTACCCCACCCGGACACGCTCGGGCAGCCGTACGGTCAGGCGCGCGGTCAGCACGGCGAGGGGGTGGGCGGAGTCGGTTGGCACGGGTGACAACCTACCGGGCGGGACCGTCGAGAACCTCGTCGGTCCCGCTTTCGGTGCGATCATCTGACATTGTCGCGACGGCGTACGAATGCCCGCCGACACCCGTAGCCGCCCGGGGTGACTACGCCTCGACCCGGGCCGCCACCGGCCGGTCCGACGCGAGCTTGGCCACCAGCGCGGTGATCTGGCGGGCGATGGCCGGGGCGTTCAGGCCGATCTCGGCGAGGATCTGGTCCCGGGTCGCGTGGTCCAGGAACTCCTGCGGGATGCCGAAGTCCCGCAGCGGGACGTCCACCCCGGCGTCGCGCAGCGCCTGGGAGATCGCCGAACCGACGCCGCCGGCCCGGCCGTTGTCCTCGATCGTGACGACCACCCGGTGCTCGGCCGCGAGGCCGGGCAGGGCGGCGTCCACCGGCTTGACCCAGCGCGGGTCGACCACGGTGCTGGTGATGCCCTGGGCGGCCAGCAGGTCGGCCGTCTCCAGGCCGGTCGCGGCCATCGAGCCGACCGCGACGATCAGCACGTCCGCGCGGTGGCCGTCGGTGGCCTCGGTGCTCTCGCGCAGCACGTCCATGCCGCCGATCCGGCCGACCGCCGGGACCGGCGCCGCGACGACGCCCTTGGAGTACCGGACCACCGTCGGGGCGTCGTCCACCTCGACGGCCTCGCGCAGCTGGGCGCGGAGCTGGTCGGCGTCACGCGGGGCGGCGAGGCGCAGGGTGGGTACCAAGTTCATGATCGACATGTCCCACATGCCGTTGTGCGAAGCGCCGTCGGGGCCGGTGACACCCGCGCGGTCCAGGACGAAGGTCACACCCAGCTTGTGCAGGGCGACGTCCATCAGGACCTGGTCGAAGGCCCGGTTCAGGAAGGTCGCGTAGACCGCGACCACCGGGTGCAGCCCGGCGGTGGCGAGACCGGCGGCCGAGACGGCGGCGTGCTGCTCGGCGATGCCGACGTCGAAGATCCGGTCCGGGTACGCCTTGGCGAACGGCGCGAGGCCGACGGGGTGCAGCATCGCGGCGGTGATCCCGACCACGTCCTTGCGCTCCCCGCCGATCGCGACCATCTCGTCGGCGAAGACGCCCGTCCAGTCCTTGCCCGCGCTCTTGATCGGCAGGCCGGTCTCCGGGTGGATCACACCGACCGCGTGGAAGCGGTCCTCGTCGTTCTGCTCGGCGGCGCGGTAGCCGCGCCCCTTCTCGGTGAGGCAGTGCACGATCACCGGGCCGCCGAAGCCGCGCGCCTTGGTCAGCGCGGACTCCAGGGCGACCAGGTCGTGGCCGTCGATCGGGCCGATGTACTTGAGGCCGAGGTCCTCGAACATGCCCTGCGGGGCGATGAAGTCCTTCAGGCCCTTCTTCGCGCCGTGCAGGGTCTCGAACAGCGGCTGGCCGACCACGGGGGTGCGCTGCAGCGCGTCCTTGCCCCAGGTCAGGAAGCGCTCGTAGCCCTTGGTGGTGCGCAGCGTGGCAAGGTGGTTGGCGAGGCCGCCGATGGTCGGGGAGTACGAGCGCTCGTTGTCGTTGACGACGATGACCAGCGGGCGGTCCTTCGCGTCGGCGATGTTGTTGAGCGCCTCCCAGGCCATGCCGCCGGTGAGGGCGCCGTCGCCGATCACCGCGACCACCGTGCGGTCGTTGTGACCCTGCAACTGGTTGGCCTTGGCCAGGCCGTCGGCATAGCCGAGCACGGTGGAGGCGTGCGAGTTCTCGATCACGTCGTGCTCGGACTCGGCGCGGGACGGGTAGCCGGAGAGGCCGCCCTTCATCCGCAGCTGCGAGAAGTCCTGCCGCCCGGTGAGCAGCTTGTGCACGTAGCTCTGGTGGCCGGTGTCGAAGAGGATGCGGTCGCGCGGCGAGTCGAAGACCCGGTGCATCGCGACGGTCAGCTCGACCACGCCCAGGTTCGGGCCGAGGTGGCCGCCCGTCTTGGAGACCTCTTCGACCAGGAAGGTACGGATCTCCTCCGACAGCTCGGCCAGCTGTGCCGGGGTGAGCCGGTCGAGATCGCGCGGTCCCCGAATGCGGGTCAGCAGGGCCACCCGTTCCTCCTCGTTAAAAGGTCCCGGACCGTTGTGGGCCCGACGGGCTTCGCTGCCCTTGGCGCCGGTCGCTCCGAAGGTCTCGGAGTGCCCGGACTGGTCGAGTCTAATGTCCAGCCGCCGGGCTTCGACTGTGGGTCGATTTCCTCGCGGGATGTTCGACCCGCGTCCGAATCGTCCGCCCGGGCCGCCCGGCTCGGCCGGTGGCCGATTTTACCGCCCCTTCACCGGCTGCCCTTCGCGCGTACCCTGTCGCGTTCAGTTCAGCTGTGGAACTCTGTGGCGAGCACGAGCGGGGGAGGCTGGTGGTGCTCTCCTGCACAGGTTCTACGCGCGTCGACTCCGGCGCGTGGCAGCGCCCAGAGAAGGAGCAGGATGCGCACCAGCAGAGTATTGGCCCTGGCGCTCACCGCCGGCCTCAGCCTCGGTACGGCCATCGCGGGCCCGGCGAGCGCCGCCGATCCGCAGCACCACCGCCCGAATCCGACGGGGTGTCAGATCTCGGCGAACGGAAGTGACTTCCGCCACGTCATCTATCTCCAGTTCGACAACGTGCACTTCACCCGGGACAACCCGAACGTTCCTTCGGACCTGGAGCAGATGCCGCGCCTCCAGAACTTCCTGCAGAGCAACGGAACGCTCTCCGGCAACAACCACACGCCGCTGATCGCCCACACCGGCAACGACATCCTCACCTCGCTGACCGGCCTCTACGGCGACCGGCACGGCCAGGCCGTGTCCAACTCGTACCGGTACTACAACCCGGACGGCACCACGAACTCGGCGAGCAGCTTCGCGTACTGGACGGACGGCGTCGCCGACTCCTCCGTGCCGGCCCCGGCCGACAGCACGCCGACCATGGTCGGCCCGGACGGCAAGAACGCACCCGCGCCGTGGGCCGCCTACACCAAGGCCGGTTGCGACTTCGGCGCCGTCTCGGCGGCCAACACCGTGCTCGAGAACACCACCGTCGACATCAACAAGGTGTTCGGCGCGAACTCCGCGCAGGCCGCCGAGGCCAAGGCCGACCCGGCCAAGGCGCAGGCCGACTACGTCGGCATCGGCGTCCACTGCGCACAGCACTCCGCCGTCTGCGCCAAGGGCAGCACCAGCCCCGACCTGCTCCCCGACGAGCCCGGCGGCTACAACGGCTACCAGGCGCTGTTCGGCGGCAAGGCCGTCGACCCGGCCATCGCGGGCGCCGCCGCCGTGCAGTCGACCGACGGCAAGCCGATCACCGACCCCAAGGGCAACCCGGGCTTCCCCGGCTTCGACGCGATGACGGCGAACAACTCGCTCGGCTACGTCGCCCAGATGCAGGAGGCTGGCGTCCCGGTCACGTACGCGTACATCTCCGACGCGCACGACCAGCACGGCGCCAACAGCGGCGCGTACGGGCCCGGCGAGGCCGGGTACGTCCAGCAGCTCAAGTCGTACGACAACGCCTTCGGGACGTTCTTCGACCGGCTGCAGAAGGACAACATCACCCCGGCCAACACGCTGTTCGTGGTGACCTCGGACGAGAACGACCACTTCGTCGGCGGCAAGCCCACCCCGGCCAACTGCGACGGCGTGACCGTGCCGTGCAGCTACGCCCAGATCGGCGAGGTGAACGCCAACTCCCGTGGCCTGCTGGCCACCCAGCAGGGCGTCAGCACCCCGTACCAGGTGCACTCGGACTCCGCGCCGAACTTCTACCTGAACGGCCAGCCCGGCGCGAACGACCCGCGCACCCGCTCGTTCGAGCAGGCCTGGTCCAAGGTGACGGCGGCCAACCCGATCACCGGGAAGACCGACACCATCTCGCAGTTCCTCGCCGACCAGAACGAGATGAAGATCCTGCACATGGTCACCGGCGACCCGCTGCGCACCCCGACCTTCACCTCGTTCGCCAACCCGGACTACTACGTCACGGCGGGCGCGGCCGACTGCTCCAAGTCCTGCGTCTACCTCGGCCCGGCCTACGCCTGGAACCACGGCGACTTCGCACCGGACATCAACACCACCTGGCTCGGCCTGGTCGGTCCGGGCGTGAAGAAGCTCGGGCACACCGACGCCGTCTGGTCCGACCACACGGACATCCGCCCGACCATGCTCGCCCTGCTCGGCCTCAGCGACAGCTACACCCACGACGGCCGGGTGCTGACCGAGTTCCTGGACCACCGCGCCCTGCCCCGGACCCTCGCCCGCGAGGTCGGCGCGTACCAGCGCCTCGCCACCGCCTACAAGCAACTCAACGCGGGCGTCGGTGAGTTCGCGACCGCCACGCTGACCGCCGCGACCACCGGCATCGCCTCGAACACCCCCGGGGACGCCCAGTACCTCGCCGGCACCAAGAAGCTGACCGCGCTCGGCACCCAGCGCGACCAGCTGACCAAGAGGATCGCCCAACTGCTCGACCGGGCCGCCTTCGACCGGGGCCGGATCAGCTCCGGCCAGGCCCGCGACCTGGCCGCCCAGGCCGACTGCCTGATCCAGCAGGCCAAGCACCTGGCCGGCTGACCTGCCCGTTCCACGACACCCCAGGGGCTCCGGTGGCTGATCGACGCCACCGGAGGCCCTGCGGCCTCCCATGACCACGTGATCACGCTCGCCGGCACCAGCACCAGCACCTCCCCACGCCCGAACGGGCAGACACGGAGACATGCCGAGGAGAGCGTCCCAAGCCCCTTGAAAGAGAGTGGCGGTGGGACATCGGCTGCAACCGCCCTGCGGGGAGAAGCTTCAGTCTGTGGCCTTGGGGTGACCGGTGCCCGCACAGGTGATCGAGGCGGTTCGGTTGGCGTCGTCGAGCAGGTACCAGATGCGTCCGCCGCCAGTGACCTCGTACTGCCGGCGTTCCAGGTCCTGGCCCTTGAAGGTGCTGGTGCCGAGCTTGCCCTTGAGGCGGTGCTGACGGTCGGGGTTGTCAGGGGCCCGGGGAGTGGCGCGGATCTTCTCGAAGGCGCGGCGCAGGTTGCCCGCGGCCTGGCGCCCCAAGTGTTCCCAGCCGTCGGCGGCTTCGGTGTTGGCGAATCGGAGGTCGTACTCTTCGCCGATCGGGGGCGGCGCGGCCCGGTCTCCGCGCTTCGGGCTCATCCGGCTGCCTCGGGCATGGGGACCGGTCCGAGATCGCCGTCAGGCTCACGGGTGAGGATGGCAAGCAGGGCGGGGTCCGCGTAGATCTCGGCACTGTGCCGCCACTGGGTGAGCAAGAGTGCGATCGGGGCGAGGTTGTCCAGGGCCACCGCACCGCGTGCCGTGTCCACCAGCTCGCAGAGCAGGGTGTCGACGTCCTCGGCCGGCAGGAACGTACTCCACGGCAGGGCTTCGGGCAGCACCTGACGCAGGGCGGCGATGTTCTCGGTCCGCACCAGCCCGGTCAGCAGGCGCGAGGTGAAGTCCACGACCGAGGCATCCCGCTCCATCTGGTCGATGCGCATCAGGGCGAGGTCCCCCGCGTCGCGTCGCCGCAGCCGTAGTGCGCGGACGGTGTCCAGCCTGCGCGTCGTGGCGGCAGGATGGTGGAGCAGCTCGCTGAAGGGCACGTCCTCGTAGGCTGCAGTCATGATATCCACAGTAGCTCGGATGTCAGCTGATGAGTAGGCGATTGCTCCGACGGTAGTGCCAGCACCTAGATCTGGGGGTGTACACCCTGAGGCGTACGGGCGCCCGTCGAAGTCGGCCGGTAGGGCGATGACCGCCGGGTGGCGGTCATGACAGCGTCGGCCCCGTGAGAGAAACCAGTGAGCTGACCAAGCGTCACAATCGGCCAACGCTGCGGCGGTTGGCGTCAGGTGTGGCCGCGCTCTGCCTGGCCACCGCTACGGCCGCGCTGCTTCCGGTGACCGCCTCGGCGGCGGACCCGGCCGGGCAGACGACGAGCGGCAGCGGGTACACGGCCCAGATCCGCCGCACCGAGTACGGCATCCCGCACATCCTGGCGCACGACTACGGCGGCCTCGGGTACGGGTACGGGTACGCCTTCGCGCAGGACAACCTGTGCCAGCTGGCCGATCGGGTGGTGACGCTGCGCGGCGAGCGTTCCCGGTACTTCGGCCCGACGGCGCTCTCCAGCGACGGGTCCGGCACCCCGAACCTGGCGAGCGACACCTACTACCAGGGCCTGCGGCAGGCCGGCACCGTGCAGCACCTGCTCGACCAGCCGGCGCCGCTCGGCCCCACGGCCCAGCTGCGGCAGCTGGTCGACGGCTACGCTGCCGGCTACAACCGCTACCTGCACGCCACCGGCACGGCCCACCTGCCGGACGCGTCCTGCCGGGGCAAGGCCTGGGTCGGCCCGATCACGGCGGCGGACATCTGGAACGTCGTCTACGACGTCGACGGAAGCTACGGCGACACCGGCTTCGCTCAGAACATCGCCACCGCGACCCCACCGACCTCGGCCGCCCCCAGGTCATCGGCGAAGACCGTCCCCACCTTGCCCACAGATCCCGCGAGCGGCCTCGGGAGCAACGGCTGGGCGCTCGGCCGCGACGTGACGCGTGGCCACGACGGGATGCTGCTGGCCAATCCGCACCTCCCGTGGGTCGGCAACGACCGCTTCTACCAGCTGCAGTTGACGATCCCCGGGGTGCTGGACGTCTCCGGTGCAGCCCTCTACGACACACCTGTGGTCGAGATCGGCCACACCCAGAACCTGGCCTGGACCCACACGACCACCTACGCGCAGCACGCGTCCCTCTACCGGCTCTCGCTGGTGCCCGGCGACCCGACCAGCTACCTGGTCGACGGCAAGGCCGTGCCGATGACGCGCCGGACGGTACCGGTCACCGTCCAGGGTGCCGACGGCAAGCTGTCCACCGTCACCAGCACCCTCTACAACTCCCGCTACGGACCGGTGGTGGCAGACGGCTGGACGACCACCACCGCCTACACCATCCGCGATGCCAACGCCGACAACCTGCGCTCGATGAGCGAATGGCTCGCGATGGATTCCTCACAGACCCTCGCCCAGCTGAAGGCCGCGCAGAACACCTACCAGGGCATTCCCTGGACCCACACGATCGCAAGCGACAGCAGCGGAACGACCTACTTCACCGACTCCTCCGTCGTCCCACACCTCACCGAGGACCAACTGAAGCGCTGCTCCCTGCCCACCGGCGACGACCTCCCCGGCGGACTGGACGGCTCGACCACGGCCTGCGACTGGGGCAGCGACCCGGACGCGATCGTGCCCGGCATCTACGGGCCCGCCAACCAGCCGAAGCTGACCCGGACCGACTACGTGGCCAACTCCAACAACGGCCCCTACCTCACCAACCCCGCTGCCCCGATCACCGGCCTCCCGGGCGTGTACAACACCCAGACCCAGCTGGCGACGCGACCCCAGCTCGGGCTCCAGATGATCGCCCAGCGCCGGGACGGCACCGACGGGCTCGGTGCGCCGGGCTTCACCCTGCCGACCTTGCAGGCGGCCATGCTCGGCGACCGTAACTACGCGGCCGAACTCGGCCGCGACGACACGGTCGCCATGTGCCACGCCAACCCCGTGCTGACGGCGACCGACGGTACGAAGGTGGATGTCCGCGCCGCCTGCGACGCCCTCGCCGCCTGGGACACGCGCGACGATCCCGGCAGCCACGGCGCCGTCCTGTGGCAGACGTTCCAGCGAGGCCTGTTCCGGAGCGGCCCGGACACCTGGTGGCGGGTGCCGTACGACCCGGCCCAACCGCTCACCACCCCGCGCGGCATCAACGGTGCCGCCCCGAGCGCACAGCACGCCCTGGCCGACGCGGTTCAGACGCTCGCGGCCGGAAAGATACCGCTCGACGCGGCCATCGGCAGCGTCCAGCGCTGGGCCGGGATCCCGCTGCCCGGCTGCGATGGGAGCGAGGGCTGCTTCAACGTCGTCCGGGCGTCCACCACCTCCGGCAGCAAGGGCGGCACCGACACCTCCGACGCCAACTACGCGCAGGGCTCCAGCTTCATCATGGCCACCGAGCTGACGCCGCACGGCCCCCACACCCGCACGATCCTCACTTACGGCGAGTCCACCAACCCCTCCTCACCCCACTACTCCGACCAGACCGTCCTGTTCTCCCACAAGCAGTGGGTCACCGAACGCTTCACCGAAGCGGAGATCAACGCCGACCCGCAGCTGCGGACCACGACCCTGCACAACTGACCGGTTGGGTGGCCCGGAACAAGCAGGACGGGCCACGGATCCGAGGATCCGTGGCCCGTCCTGGGGGCGTATCTGACCGTCAGCCTCGGCCGGAGGCCTTCTGGGTCTTGCGGGAGAGCGAGTCGATGACCACGGCGGCCAGCAGGACCGCACCGGTGATCATGTACTGCAGCGAGGTGTTCATGTTGAGCAGGTCCAGGCCGGTCTGGATGGACTGGATGACCAGCATGCCCAGCAGTGCGGACCAGACCGTGCCCCGGCCACCGAAGAGGCTGGTGCCACCGATGACGGCTGCGGCGATCGCCATCATCAGGATGTTGCCGCCACCGGCACCGAGGTTGGCGGTGTAGGTCTGGGCGGCGAAGAAGAGACCGCCGAGGGCGGCGAACGCACCGGAGATCGCGTACACCGAGATGCGGATCAACGCGACGTTGATACCGGCCCGGCGGGCCGCCTCGATCGAGCCGCCGACCGCGAAGATCTTCCGGCCGTACGAGGTACGGCGGAGCACGAAGTCGGTCACGACCAGCGCGCCGAGGAAGATGACCAGCGCCACCGGGACGCCGTTCGCCTGGTTCAGCATGTACGCCGCCGCGAAGGCAACGACCGCCAGGGCGCCGGCGCGCAGCGCGATCTCGCTGGTGGGACGGAACGGCACACCCGCCTTGCGGCGGCGGCTCTGCTCGATCAGCGAGCCGCCGAGCAGCGCGGCGACAGCGAGCGTGGCCAGGATGTAGGCACCGGAGATGTCCGAGCCCATGAAGAACGCCTGCTGGCCGAGCAGGTGCAGGAAGCCCGCGTCCTTGATGCTGATGGAGCCGGTCGAGCCGAGCAGCCAGAGCATCAGGCCGTTCCAGCCGAGGTTACCGGCCAGGGTGACGACGAAGGCGGGTACGCCGAGCTTGGCGAAGAAGTAGCCGTGCAGGGCGCCGATCGCGGCGCCGGTGGCGATCGCCAGGATGACGGCGAGCAGCGCGTTCATCCCGTGACTGACCGACAGAACGGCGAAGACGGCCGACGACAGACCGCTGACCGAGCCGACCGAGAGGTCGATCTCACCGAGCAGCAGCACGAAGACCAGGCCGATGGCGAGCATGCCGGTGGCGGCCAGGAAGAAGCTGATGTTGGCCAGGTTGGTCGCGGTCAGGAACAGGCTGTCCTGGCTCTGGAAGACCACCCAGATGATCGCGAGGCCGACGACGACCGGCAGCGAGCCGAGCTCGCCGCCGCGCACCTTGCGCTTGAAGTCGGCGAGGTAGCCCTTGAAGCCCTCCTCGCGGACCAGCAGTCGCGGGTCGACGGTCGGAGCGGCAGCAGGGGCGGCAGCGGCAGCAGGCGCCGCCTGGGCCTCCGGCGTCTCCGGAACGTCCGGCGTCTCTGGGGTGTCGGCGGGCGGGGTGTCGGTGGTCTTGCTCACTTGGCCGCCTCCGCGGTGCGTGCCTGACGACGGGTCACGGCGTTGTCCGTGGCGCCCGTGATCGCGGCGATGATCGTCTCGTGGGTGGTCTCCGCGACCGGGAAGGAGCCGTTGTTCTTGCCGAGCCGCAGCACCGCGACGGTGTCCGCGACGGCGCGCACGTCGGCCATGTTGTGGCTGATCAGGATGACGCCGAGGCCGCGCTCGCGCAGCCGCTCGACCAGGTCGAGCACCTGGGCGGTCTGCTCGACGCCGAGGGCGGCGGTGGGCTCGTCCAGGATGACGACCTTGGGCTCGCCGATCAGCGCACGCGCGATGGCGACCACCTGGCGCTGACCGCCCGACAGACCGGCGATCGGGATCCGGACGCTGGGGATGCGGATGGACAGGGTGCTGAGCAGCTCCCTGGCCTTCTGCTCCATCGTCACCTCGTCGAGCACACCTGCCCGGCGCAGCTCTCGGCCGAGGTAGAGGTTGCCGACCACGTCGAGGTTGTCGCAGAGCGCGAGGTCCTGGTAGACGGTGGCGACACCGAGGGTGGCGGCGTCGTGCGGCCGGTTGATGCTGACCGGCTTGCCCTCCCACTCGATGACGCCCTCGTCGATCGGGTGGACGCCCGCGATGGTCTTGACCAGGGTGGACTTTCCGGCGCCATTGTCGCCGACCAGAGCCACCACCTCGCCGGCGTGCACCTCCAGGTCGACGTCGGTCAGCGCCTGGACGGCGCCGAACCGCTTGGAGACGCCGCGCAGCGCCAGTACGGGTGCGCTTGTCACGTGAACCAACTCCTCTTGTCCACCCCGTGCCACGGGTGGCCGCCGCGCCGTCCCGGGCGCGGTCGAAAGCGTGTGAGATCTAAGGGGTCGTCCCTTGGGACGGTTGCGGCGATGCTGCCGAAGCAGCAGCCGGTGTCACGGGCGGGGAACCCCCCGGAGACTCGCTCGACGGGGGATTCCCTACCCGGGTTGCAACCAGGCGCCGCCCGCTGCTACTTGATGCCCGCAGCGGCACACGCGGCGGCGAAGTCCGCGGTGCAGATGTTGGCGGTCGGGTACAGCGTGTCGGCGATCACGGTGGACGCCATGTTCGCCTTGGTGACCGAGACCGGGGTCAGCAGGACGGACGGGACCTTGTTGCCGGAGCCGCTGGTGGAGCTGGCGCTGGCGGTGGTGGAGATGTCCTTGCCGTTCAGCAGGTCGACGGCGAGGGAGGCGACCGCCTCGGCCTCCGGCTTGGGGGCCTTGTAGACCGTGCTGGTCTGGGTGCCCGCGAGGATGCGCTGCAGACCGGCGAGCTCGGCGTCCTGGCCGGTGACCGGGATGTTCGAGATGCCCGCGCCCTTGAGGGCGGTCGCGACACCGCCGGCCATGCCGTCGTTGGCGGAGTAGACGGCGGCGATGTTCGGGGCGCCGATCTGGGTGATCGCGGCGGTCACCTTCTGGTTGGCGACGGTGTCCTTCCAGAGACCGCTCTGCTCGTAAGCGATCTTGACCTTGCCGTCGAGGATCTTGTGTGCGCCGGCCTTGAACATCGCGGCGTTCGGGTCGGCGTCGTCACCGTTGATCATGACGATGTTGGCGGCCGGGGTGGCCTTGGCGCCGAGGGCGTCCAGCAGGGCCTGGCCCTGGAGCTCGCCGACCTTCTCGTTGTCGTAGGAGACGTACGCGGAGACCGGGCCCTGGGCCAGACGGTCGTACGCGATGACCTTGATGCCCTTGTCCACCGCAGCCTGGATCGAGGTCTTGATGGCGGCGGAGTCCACGGCGTCCACGATCAGGACGTTGACACCCTTGGTGATCATGGTGCTGACCTGCTGCGCCTGGGTGGCGGCACTGCCGGCCGCGTTCGCGTAGTCAACGGTGCAGTCCGCGCAGGCGGCCTTGACCTTGGCCTCGATCAGCGGCTTGTCGAGCTGCTCGTACCGGGTGGTGGCGTTCTCCGGGAGCAGCAGGCCGATCGACTTTCCGCCGGTGCTGGCGGAGGCGGACGCGCCGGCGGCCTTGTCGCCACCGGCCTTGCCACAGGCGGCCATGGTGAGAGCCATCGAGACCGCGGCAGTGCCGATGACAGCGCGACGCATCATTGCGTTCATGGTGGGGGTGCCTCCCTGACAGAGCCGCAACGTTGCGGCGAGGTGAGAGGGAGTCAACCCGTCCTGTCTGCTTGTCGTCAATAAATAAAACCGGGGGACCTAAAATCCGAACCTTTTCGTTATCTTCCTGAAGGCGAAGCCGAGATCAAACCGCCTCACGCGCCAGCTGCGACCGCCTGGCCAGGGTGTCTGATTGCGCCCGATTCACCCATTTCGCTCATCACCAACGCCAGCGCTCCCAGCACCTCCGCACGGCCACCGAGCGTGCCCGGAACCACCGAGAGCTGACGGGCCGCACTGGGGATCGCATACCGGGCAACCGAGTCACGAATCGGGGAAAGTACCAGCTCACCGGCCTCGGCGAGGTCTCCGCCGAGGATCACCCGACGCGGGTTTAGCAGGTTGCAGAGGGTGGCGACCCCGCTGCCGATCTGCCGCCCGGCATCGGCGATCACCCGGCGGCAGCCCAGGTCGCCCTGCTGGGCCAGCTGCACCACCTTGGTCAAGGTCAGCTCACCCGGGTGGTTAGCGTTCAAGAGGTTGAGCAGGTAGCGGGAGCCCACGAAGGTCTCCAGACAACCTCTGTTGCCGCAGCGGCAGACCGGACCGGCCTCGTCCAGCGTGAGGTGCCCGATCTCGCCGGCCGTACCGCCCGGCCCACGGTAGATCTGGCCGTTGATCACCAGACCGGAGCCGACGCCGCTGGCCACCTTGATGTACGCGAGGTCGCTCAGCCCGCGACCCGCGCCCCAGACCAGCTCGCCGAGCGCGCCGAGGTTGGCGTCGTTGTCGACGTAGACCGGCATGCCGAGGCGCTGGGACAGCTCCTGACCTGGGGTGATACCCGTCCACCCGGGCAGGATCGCAGTGGAGCCGAGCGCGCCGGTCTCCTGGTCGATGGGCCCGGGTACACCCAGCCCGACGCCGATCACCTTGTCCGGACGGAACCCGGCCTGCTGGAGCAACCGCTCGACCAGTGCCTCCGCCCGGTCGAAGCCCTGCTTGGCGGAGACGTCGACATCGAGCGGCTCGCTCTCCTCCGCCAGCACCCGGTGCGCCAGGTTGCCCACCGCGACCCGCAGGTGCGTGTGCCCGAAGTCGACACCCACCACGATCCCGGCGTCCCCGCTGAGCGAGACGCTGCGGGCCCGCCGGCCGCCGGAGGAGGTGTCGGCGACCACGACGGTGCCGCTCTCCTTCAACTCCCGGACGATGTTGGACACTGTCGCCGCCGAGAGCCCCGTACTGCGGGCGATCTCGGCCTGGGTGAGCGAACCGGCCATCCGGACCGCGCGCAGCACCCGTTCGAGGTTCGCCCGGTGCAGTGACGACTGCGATCCCGGTGTGTCCATCGACATGATTAACCCTCCCAGGGCACGGGGACCCGACCGTCCCCGCTCCTGCCGCGCCGTTGCGGCGGAGCTGTGTGGTGGCCTCGGTACTCGTCACCCTGCGGTGTCGATTCCTCAACCAAGTGTTCACGTTCAACTTCTGAACTCTATGCTCAGCCGACAGCCCGATGCCGCGTCAAGAGCGAACGCAGATCGTTGTAGAACCTCTGCTGACGGCCTGTTCCCAGTGTCACCGAAGGGGCTCGTGGACGCCGGGAACACGACCCCCTCCAATGCCCCGTGCCCCAGATCGGCGGCATGGGAGGATGCGGGCATCTGCTGACGAAGGAGTCCTGCGAGTGCCTGGCACCAACCTGACCCGTGTGGAGGCCCGTACCCGGGCCGAGCTCCTGCACGTGGACGCTTACGACATCACGCTCGATCTGAGCTCTGCCCGTGAGGGCGGCACCTTCCGGTCCACCACCGTGGTCCGTTTCACCGCCGCCACGCCGGGCGCGTCCAGCTTCATCGACCTGGTCGCGCCAAGCGTGGCCGAGATCGTCCTGAACGGCGAGACGCTGCCCCTCGACAGCTTCGCCGACAGCCGCATCGCGCTGCCCGGTCTGAAGGCCGACAACGAACTGCGCGTCGTCGCCGACTGCGCCTACACCAACACCGGCGAGGGCCTGCACCGCTTCGTCGACCCGGTGGACGGCGAGACCTACCTCTACACCCAGTTCGAGGTGCCGGACGCCCGCCGCGTCTTCGCCAACTTCGAACAGCCCGACCTGAAGGCGGCGTTCACGTTCACCGTGACCGCGCCCAAGGGCTGGGTCGTGGTCTCCAACTCCCCCACTCCGACCCCGGCGGGCGAGGGCGACACCCAGGTCTGGCACTTCGAACCGACCGGCCGGATGTCCACCTACGTCACCGCCCTGATCGCGGGCCCGTACGTCGGTGTCTTCGACGCGTACGAGAACGGCGAGCAGCACGTCCCGCTGGGCGTCTACTGCCGCCCGTCGCTGCGCGAGTTCCTCGACGCCGACGCGATCTTCGAGGTCACCAGGCAGGGTTTCGACTACTTCCAGGAGAAGTTCGACTACCCGTACCCCTTCCCGAAGTACGACCAGCTCTTCGTCCCGGAGTTCAACGCCGGCGCGATGGAGAACGCGGGCGCCGTCACGCTGCGGGACCAGTACATCTTCCGCTCGAAGGTGACGGACGCCTCGTACGAGCTGCGCGCCGCGACCATCCTGCACGAGCTGGCCCACATGTGGTTCGGCGACCTGGTCACCATGGAGTGGTGGAACGACCTCTGGTTGAACGAGTCGTTCGCGACCTTCGCCGAGGCGGTCTGCCAGGCGGAGGCCCCGAGCTCCAAGTGGCCGAACTCCTGGACCACCTTCGCCAACTCGATGAAGACCTGGGCCTACCGGCAGGACCAGCTGCCGTCCACCCACCCGATCATGGCGGAGATCAACGACCTGGAGGACGTCCAGGTCAACTTCGACGGCATCACCTACGCCAAGGGCGCCTCGGTGCTCAAGCAGCTGGTGGCGTACGTCGGCCAGGACGCGTTCTTCCAGGGCGTGCAGGCGTACTTCAAGCAGCACGCCTGGGGCAACACCCGACTCTCCGACCTGCTCGGCGCGCTGGAGAAGTCCAGCGGCCGCGACCTGAAGACCTGGTCGAAGGCGTGGCTGGAGACGGCCGGCATCAACGTGCTGCGCCCGGAGATCGAGCTGGCCGCCGACGGCACCATCACCTCGTTCGCCGTGCTCCAGGAGGCGCCCGCGCTGCCCGCCGGCGCGAGGGGCGAGGCGGTGCTCCGCCCGCACCGGATCGCCATCGGCGCGTACGAACTGCAGGACGGCAAGCTGGTACGCACCGACCGGATCGAGCTCGACGTCGACGGCCCGCGCACCGTCGTCCCGCAGCTGACGGGCCGTCAGAAGCCCGCCGTGCTGCTGCTCAACGACGACGACCTGTCGTACGCCAAGGTCCGGCTCGACGAGGGCTCACTGGCCGTCGTCACCGAGCACCTGGGCGACTTCGCCGACTCGCTGCCGCGCGCACTGTGCTGGGTCTCCGCCTGGGACATGACCCGGGACGGCGAGCTGCCCGCCCGTGACTACCTGGCGCTGGCGCTCTCCGGTCTGGCGGGCGAGTCCGACATCGGTGTCGTCCAGTCGGTGCAGCGTCAGGCCAAGCTGGCCATCGACCTCTACGCCGACCCGGCCTGGCGCGAGCAGGGCCTCACCCGCTGGGCAGACGCCGCCGAGCAGCAGCTGCGTGCCGCCGCCCCCGGCAGCGACCACCAGCTGGCCTGGGCCCGCGCCCTCGCCGCCGCCGCCCGGACGGACCAGCACCTGGCGCTGCTGGCCGGCCTGCTCGACGGCTCGGTGACGCTCGACGGCCTGGCCGTCGACACCGAGCTGCGCTGGGCGCTGCTCGGCCGCCTGGCCGCCACCGGCCGCGCGGACGAGAAGGCGATCGACGCCGAGCTGGACCGCGACCGGACCGCCGCCGGCCAGGAGCATGCGGCGAGCTGCCGCGCCGCCCTGCCGACCACCGCCGCCAAGGCCTCGGCCTGGGCCTCGGTGGTGGAGCGGGACGACCTGACCAACTACGTCCAGGACGCGGTGATCGGCGGCTTCGGACAGCCCGACCAGCGCGAGCTGCTCGCCCCCTACACCGCGAAGTACTTCGCGGCGGTCAAGGGGATCTGGGAGACCCGCAGCCACGAGATCTCGCAGCAGATCATCGTCGGGCTGTACCCGTCCCTCCAGGTCGAGCAGGCCACCCTGGACGCCACCGACGCCTGGCTGACCGCCGCCGAGCCGGCCCCGGCGCTGCGCCGGATGGTCGTCGAGGCGCGGGCCGGTATCGAGCGCGCGCTGAGGGCACAGGCCGCCGACCGCGCGGCGGGCGCCCGGGCACTGGGTCACTGACGCACCCGGTCACCACAACAAGGGGCGCGGGGCTCGGCTTGACGAGCCTCGCGCCCCTTGTTGTGGCCAGGGTGCCCGAGCTACTGGCGGAGCCCCGGGAGCAGTACCGTGAAGGCCGTGCTCCCCGGACGGCTCGTCAGTTCGACGGTGCCGCCGTGGGCGGTGACGACGGCCCGGACGATCGCCAGCCCCAGCCCGGTGCTGCCGCCCGCCCGGGAGCGGGACCGGTCGCCGCGTACGAAGCGCTCGAAGACCCGGGCCGCCAGCTCGGGTTCGATCCCCGGGCCGGTGTCGGTGACGGTCAGCCGGGTCCGGGAGCCGTCCTGCTCCAGCCGCAGCGTCACCTCGGTGCCGTCCGGGGTGTGGGTCCGGGCGTTGGCCAGCAGGTTGGCCACCACCTGCCGCAGCCGGTCGGTCTCGCCGGGGACCAGGACGGGTTCCTCGGGCAGGTCCAGCCGCCAACGGTGACCCGGACCAGCCGCCCGGGCGTCGGCGACGCAGTCCAGGGCCACCCGCGTCAGGTCCACCTCCTCGGTCGCCAGCGGCCGTCCGGCGTCCAGCCGGGCCAGCAGCAGCAGGTCCTCCACGATGGCACCCATCCGCTGCGACTCCGCGTCGATCCGGGTCAGCGAGTGCCGTACCGGCTCCGGCAGCGGGCCGGGATGACGCAGCGCCAGCTCGGCGTGGCCCCGGATCGTGGCCACCGGGGTGCGCAGCTCGTGGCTGGCGTCCGCCGCGAACGCGCGCAGCCGCTCCTCCACCGTGTGCCGCTGGGCGAGCGCGTCCTCGACATGGCCGAGCATCCGGTTCAGCGCCGCGCCGACCCGGCCGACCTCCGTCCGGCTGTCGTCGTCCGGCACCCGGACGGCGAGCTCCACCTCGCCACTGGCCAGCGGCAGTGCGCTCACCCCCTCGGCCGCCGCCACCACCCGGCCCAACGGGCGCAGCGAGAAGCGGATCCAGAGCGCCGCCGCCACGCCCGTCGCGGCCAGTGCGACGGCGAAGACGATCAGCTCCACCATGATCAACTGGTGCCCGGTCTGCTCGACCGGCTCCAGCGGCAGCCCGGTGACCAGGACGTCGCCGTCCTGCCCGGCGATGGCACGCAGCCGGTAGCTGTGCAGTGCCGAGAGCCGGGCGCTGCCCGCCTGGCCGCCGACCGGCAGGGCGGCCAGCGCCCGCTGGTCGGCGGCCGTCAGCTTCACCAGGTCGTCGGTGTCGGCGGGCCGGCTCCCGGCCGCGACCCCCGGGTCGTCGGCGTCGCCGTCGACCACGCCGGCGTTGGTCACCACGCCGTTCATCATCCTGGCCCCGAAGGTGCCCGGCGCCGTCGCCCGGGTGTCGCCGCCGCGGGCGGTGGTCCCGCTGCCGGTGCCCTGGTGTTCCAGGCTCGCGGCGTAGCGACCGCCGGTGTCGGAGAGCTGCTGGTCGAGCCGGGTCACCAGGAAGTGCCGGAGCGCCTCGGTGGTGGCCACCCCGACCCCGCCGCAGGTCAGCACCAGCAGCGCGAGCAGCCCGGCGAGCAGGCGGGCGCGGATCGTCCGGGGGACCGCACGGCTGATCACTGCGGTACCGATCACTGCGGTGCCGATCTCTGTGGCGCCGATGGCTGTGGTGCCGATGACTGTGGTGCGGATGACTGCGGGGCCTTGATCAGATAACCCGACCCGCGAACGGTGTGGATCATCGGCGGACGGCCGACATCGACCTTCTTCCGCAGGTAGCTGATGTAGAGCTCCACCACGTGCGCCTGGCCGCCGAAGTCGTACGACCAGACCGCGTCCAGGAGCTGGGCCTTGCTCAGCACCTGCCGGGGGTGCTGCATCAGGTAGCGGAGCAGCGCGAACTCGGTCGGGCTCAGCTCGACGGGCTCGCCACCCCGGGTGACCTCGTGCGACTGCTCGTCCAGGACCAGGTCGCCCAGCACCAGCCCGCGTACGGGCTCCCGCTGCGGCCGGCCCGCCTCCGACGGGCCGGTACGGCGCAGCAGGCTGCGCAGGCGGACCACCACCTCGGCCAGGCTGAACGGCTTGGTGACGTAGTCGTCGCCGCCCGCCGCCAGACCGGCGATCCGGTCCTCGACGGCGTCCCTGGCGGTCAGGAACAGCACTCGCACCTCGGGCTGCCCGGCATGGATCCGCCGCAGCACTTCCATGCCGTCGAGGCCGGGGAGCATCATGTCCAGCACCACGGCGTGTGGGTGCCACTCGGCGGCCACCGCGACGGCCGTCGGCCCGTCGGCCGCGCCGACGACCTCGCAGCCCTCGTAGCGCAGGGTGCCGCAGAGCACCTCGACGAGGTCGGGCTCGTCGTCGACCACCAGGATCCGCCAGGGCTGCTGATCGGGGTCAGGGGTGCTGTCCATACGGGTCCCAGGGTCGCTTCGTCGGGGTCGCTTCGGCTGCGGCAGCCTTCATTCTCACCCGCCGTGATGAGAACACGGTGAGATCCACTGTGCACCACCGGACTCGACCCAGCTGCTCTGACCTGCATGAATACCCGTTTTTCCGGGGTTTCACGGTGCCGGACTCATAGGCAACTGAGAGCTTGCGGTGCCAGGGTTGCCACTTCGGACAGTGTTGCGAACGGCGAGGAGGAGAGCCCGTGACAGTACTCACGCAGCACCGCAACACCCGGTCCTCCCACGGCAGCCGCCGCGCGGCGCCCGCACCCCGCCGGCTCCCCGCCGACGCCGTCTCATGGGCCGTGCTCGCGCTGATCGGCGTGGGCGCCCTGGGCCTGCTGGCGGTGTGGTGGCAGAACACGACCGAGGTGACCACGGCCGCCGACTGGCTGACCGGCGCCGGGCGGATCACCGGCCTGCTGGCCGGGTACGCGGCACCCGTGCTGCTGCTCCTGATGGCCCGGATCCCGCTGCTGGAGCGCGAGGTCGGCGCGGACCGGCTGGCGCGCTGGCACGCGATGGGCGGCCGGTACCTGGTCGGGCTGGTGACGGCCCATGTGCTGACCATCATCTGGGGCTACGCGCTGACGGACCACCAGGGTGTGGTCTCAGAGGGCGTCCGGCTGGTCTTCCACTACCCCGACATGATCAAAGCCGCCCTGGCCACCCTGATCATGTTCGGTACGGGCTTCGTCTCCGCCCGGGCCGCCCGGCGGAAGCTCAGCTACGAGGTCTGGTACTACGTCCACCTGGCCACGTACCTGGCCATCGCGCTCGGCTTCAGCCACCAGCTCTCCAACGGCGCAGACCTGGGCGGCGGGCCCGAGCGGGCCGCCTGGTACGCGCTCTACCTGGGCACCGCCGTGCTGCTCGGCTGGTACCGGCTGGCCGTCCCGTTCCTGCGCGACCGGCGGCATCAGCTGCGGGTCGCCGAGGTACGGCGGGAGGCGCCGGGCGTGGTCTCGCTCTTCCTCACCGGGCAGCGGCTGGACGAACTCGGCGCCGAGGCCGGGCAGTTCTTCCGGCTGCAGTTCCGGACCCCCGCCCTGCGGTGGGCCGAGAACCCGTACTCGCTCTCCGCCGCCCCGCACCCGAACTTCCTGCGCTTCACGGTCAAGGACCTCGGCGG
This sequence comes from Kitasatospora sp. MAP5-34, assembly GCF_029894335.1. Taxonomy (GTDB): domain Bacteria; phylum Actinomycetota; class Actinomycetes; order Streptomycetales; family Streptomycetaceae; genus Kitasatospora. The sequence goes on from NZ_JARXZC010000023.1 coordinate 51,732, forward strand.
CCACAGCGCGGCGGTGGCCCGGCTCGCCCCGGGCACCAAGGTCCGGGCCGAGGGCCCGTACGGCGCCTTCACCGCCCGGCAGCGCCGCGAGCGCAAGGTGCTGCTGCTCGGGGCGGGTGTCGGGGTGACCCCGCTACGGGCCCTGTTCGAGACGCTCCCGGGCCAGGTCACCTTCGTCCAGCGGGCCCGGCGGGCCGAGGACGTGCTCTTCCGGGAGGAGCTGGCGACCATCGGCGCCGACCGGCGGGCCCGGGTGCACGAGCTGCTCGGCAGCCGGGCCCAGGTCGGCGATCTGGGTGTCGCGCTCTCCCGGCTGGTACCCGATCTGGCCCGGCACGAGGTGTACTTGTGCGGGCCGGAGGCGCTGTCCGAGGACGCCGTACGGGCGCTGCGGGCCGCCGGGGTCCGGCGCTCCCGGATCCACCGCGAATCCTTCGACTTCTAGGCTGGGAGGTAGTCCAGTGCGCAGAGCCATCGTCACCGGTACCGCCACTGTGGCAGGGGTGATCCTGCTGCTCTCGCTCAAGCCGCACAACAGCGGCGCGGGCGCGGTGAGCAGCAAGGTCATCAGCTCGGGCGGGTCCTCGTCCTCGTCCGTCTCCGCCTCCGGCGGCTCCCCCGGCAGCTCCCCGAGCGGCTCGGCCGCATCGTCCGGCGCGTCCGGCGCGTCCGCCCCGGCCGGCGCGTCGCGGACGGTCACCGGCTCGGCCATCGACACCCGGTACGGCCCGGTGCAGGTCAGGGTGGTGCTGGACGGGAAGAAGATCTCCAGGATCGACGTGATCCAGTACCCCGACCAGAGCGGCCGGGACCAGGAGATCAACAGCTACGCGCTGCCGCAGCTCAACCAGGAGGCGATCGCCGCCCAGAGCGCCCAGATCGACGTGGTCTCCGGCGCCTCGTACACCAGCGACGGCTACACCCGCTCGCTGCAGAGTGCCCTCGACCAGGCGAGTTGATCATGACCACGCCCCTGCGGCACGCCGAACACGTGATGGGCACGGTCTTCTCGTTCACCGTGCGCGACCCCGGCCCGGGGACGGCGGCGGCGCTGCGGCGGGCCGTCGAGCGGCTGCACCGGATCGACCGGGTGTTCTCCACCTACCGGGCCGACAGCGACATCAGCCGGCTCGGGCGCGGTGAGCTGACGCTCGACCGCTGCGACCCGGAGGTCGCCGAGGTGCTGGAGCGCTGCCGCGAGACCGCCGCCGAGACGGACGGCTGGTTCAGCGAACGGCCCGGCGGGGAGCTCGACCCTGCCCTGGACCCGAGCGGGTGGGTGAAGGGCTGGGCGATCGAGGAGTCGTCCCGGATCCTGCGCGCGGCGGGCTCGGCCCAGCACAGTGTGGGCGGCGGCGGCGACGTCCAGACCTGCGGCGGGCCCTGGCGGATCGGCATCGCCCACCCGCTGCGCCCGGGCGCCCTGATCGCGATCGTCGCCGGCCACGACCTGGCGGTGGCCACCTCGGGCACCGCCGAACGTGGCCCGCACATCCTCGACCCGCACACCGGTCGGCCGGCCACCGCGCTGGCCTCGCTCACCCTGATCGGCCACCATCTGGCCCGCACCGACGCCTGGGCCACCGCCGTCTTCGCGATGGGTCCGGACCGCGCCCTCCGCTGGGCCGCCGACCGCCCGGAGGTCGAGGCCCTCGCCGTCCTCCCCGACGGCACCACCCGCCACACCGCCGGGCTTCCCCGTCACCTCGCCGGCTGACACGTGCCGGGCGCTCCACGGCCGGGTCCGTTTGCGCGATGGCGAACACCGGATGGCAGCTAACAGATGACAGATTTTGAAATCTGTCATCTGTTAGCTGCCATCCCCCATCTCTTCGCCGACACGCCCCGATACACGCCGAGCGCCGCCGGGGCGTGGGCCCCGGCGGCGCTCGGTCGTTACTGCTGGGTGGGTGTGCCGACTACTTCTTGGCGGCCTTGCTCTTGTCCTTCGTGAGGAGCATGACCAGGCCCGCGATGATCGCGAAAAGGGCCAGCGGGATCCCGACGTACAGGCCAAGGGTCTGGGCGACGCTCAGACCGGGGCCCGGGTCGTCACCGTCATCCCTGGTCAGGGCCATGGCGGCCGACGGGATCAGCATCATCAGCGTGGCCGCTGCGGTGACCGCACCAGCGCGCAAAGCGTTCCTCTTGTCCACGTTTCCCAACTTACCGGCCGCTTATGCGGCCCCGCGCGCCGGGGTGCGCCTTCCGAGCGCGGCGGCGAGCCCGGCCGCCAGCGCGCGCGTGCCCGGGGCGGCCGCGATCCGGTCGAGGGTGAGCGGAGCACCGGTCGGATCGGCCACCGGGAGGCGCCAGTTCGGGTACTGGTCCCAGGTGCCGGGGAGGTTCTGCGGGCGCGGATCGCCGACGGTGTCGGGCAGCCAGACCCCGACCAGTTCGGCGGGGGTGGCGAGCAGGAAGGCGTACAGCGCCTCGGGGGTGAGCTCGGCGCCCTCCGCCAGCAGGCCGGCCCGGGTCAGCTCGGTGCGCCAGTCGGCGAGCTCGGCCGCCGCCTCGGCCTGCTCCTCCTCCAGCGGCCGGGCCAGCAGCCCGAGGCGGTGCCGCAGCTCGACGTGCTCGCCGCTGAGCCGGGCGGCGGTGCTGGGCAGGTCGTGGGTGGTGAGGGTGGCCAGGCAGGCGGACCGCCAGCGCTCGGGCGGCAGCACCGCGCCCTTGTCCTGCCAGTCCCGCTCGAACCAGAGCACCGAGGTCCCGAGGATCCCGCGCGCCGCCAGCTCCTCCCGGACACCCGGTTCGACCGTGCCGAGGTCCTCGCCGATCACGTGGGTGCCCGCGCGGTGCGCCTCCAGCGCGAGCACCCCGAGCATCGCCTCCGCGTCGTAACGGACGTAGGCGCCCTGGGTCGGCGGGTGCCCGGCCGGTACCCACCAGAGCCGGAACAGGCCCATCACGTGGTCGATCCGGATCGCCCCGGCGTGCCGGGCGGACGCCCGCAGCAGCTCGGCGTACGGGGCGTACCCGGCGGCGGCGAGGGCGTCGGGCCGCCAGGGCGGCAGGCCCCAGTCCTGGCCGTGCGCGTTGAAGGCGTCCGGCGGGGCGCCGACCGAGATGCCCTCCGCCAGGACGTCCTGGAGCGCCCAGGCGTCGGCGCCGTCCGGGTGCGCGCCGACGGCGAGGTCGTGGATCAGGCCGACGGCCATCCCGGCCCGCTCGGCGGCGTGCTGGGCCGCGCCGAGCTGCTCGTCCACCAGCCAGGCCAGCCAGCGGTGGAACTCGATCGTCCCGGCGTGCGCGGCCTTCGCGGCGGCGACGTGCGGGCTGCCGGGGTGGCGCAGGCTCTTCGACCAGCCGTGCCAGTCGCTGCCGTGCAGTTCGGCCAGGGCGCACCAGGTCGCGAACCGCTCCAGCCAGTCGCCCTCCCGCTCGACGAACGCCCGGTACGCCGCCTCCCGGCCGGCCCCGCGCGGCACCCGGTGCAGGATCTCCAGCGCCTGCCGCTTCAGCGCCCAGACCCCGTCCCGGTCGACCAACCCGTCGTGCCGGAGCACCTCCTCGCGCAGCCGTCCGGCCCGCTCGGTCAGCTCCCCCAACTCCCCCAGCTCCGCCGGATCCGCGTACGGGTACTCGGGGACGGCCTCGATCCGCAGGTGGACCGGGTCGGCGAAGCGGCGGGAGGACGGGCGGTACGGGGACGGGTCGGACGGCGCGCCCGGCAGGCCCGCGTGCAGCGGGTTGAGCTGCAGGAAGCTCGCGCCGAGCGCGTTGCCGGACCACTGGGCCAGCTCGGCGAGATCGCCCAGGTCGCCCATGCCCCACGAGCGGTCGGAGAGGACGGAGTACAGCTGCGCCAGGAAGCCCCAGCCGCGCTGCTCGATGCCCTTGAGCCGCTGCGGCGCGACGATCAGCGTCGCGGACTCCTCCCGCTGCGGAGTCCGCACCTTCAACCTGTGCCGGCCGAGCGGGAGGTCGGCGGGGAGCCAGTGCGAACGCCCGGCGGGCAGCGCCCAGCAGCCGCCCTCCTCCAGCTCGACGGTGAGCCGCGCCTCGGCGGGCACGTCGATCGCCGTCCGCCGCCCGGCCCTGACGACCACACAGGGCGGCAGCAACCGGCCCGCCAGCTCGGCCCGGTGACGCTCCGACGCCACCCTGACCGCCTCCGGCGTGCTCGCGTCCACGCCGAGCGCGGCCAGCACCGCGACCAGCGTGTGCGCGGCCACCGGTACGGGCCCGCTGCCGGGGTCGTACGTACTGTCCACGCCGTGGGCATGGGCCAGCGCCACCAACTCCGGCGGAGGCGCGGGCGCGTCCTCGGCGGGGGCCGGCTGGAGGCCGGAGTCGGCGGGATCTGCGGCAGGGTCGAGGAATGCGGCCACTCTTGGGCTCCTGTGCTCTGAGGAGATGTGCTCTGAGGAGACGCCGTACGGGACCCCCCAGTCCTACCCGCGACCGGCCCGCGTGACCCGGCACGACACGTGATCGGGTTCGGCGCTCCGGGTGAACTTGGCTCAACCGGCCCGCCAGGTGCCGGATTCGGGCGGCGTCGCCTCATTGTCGGACAAACAGGGCATTCCCCTCAGCCGCGTTGACACCGGCCGGAACACCTGGTGGGCTGTGGCGGCGGGGTGGGTCCGGGTGGTGAGACCGACCTGTGAGCTGGGCGGTCGGTGCGAGGAGGCTCCTGTTGCAGGCGCGTGTGTCCATCGTCGCGGGCCGACGCCTGAGGCAGCAGATCGAACAGAGCCGGTCCCTGCGTGAGGTGCTCCAGCACCCGGCCGCACTGGCCGCGCGCCGGGCGACGGCGCGGACGGCACGACAGCTGGCCCCCAGGGCGGCGGACCGGCTGATCGCCGACCTCAAGGGCACCGAACCCCTGCTGGCCTCCGTACGCGCCGAGCGGCGGGCGACCGCGCGGCCGGGGCGGCGGCGGACGGCGCTGCAGGTCGCGGCGACGCTGTCGGCGGCGGCCGTGGTGGGCGGGCTGCTGGTGAGTTCTCCCGGCTACGCGGCACCGGACTTCGAGCGGGTGGCCGCCACCGGCAGCGCCACCGACAGTGCGGCGCCGCAGACTCCGCTCGGAAGCCTGACGAATCCTCAGATCTACCCCAGGCCACAGTCGTTGACGAACACCGGCCGCCCGGTCGGCGTACCGAAGAGCGTCGGCCTGGTGCTCGCCGACAAGACGGACGGCCCGGCCGTGGACGCCGTCCGGGACGTCCTCCACACCGCCGGCGCCACCGACGTCTCCACCCTGCTCCAGCAGTCGCAGACCCCGATGCCCGGCTCGCTGGTCGTCTACGTCGGCGGTCCGGGCGAGGGTGCCGACGGGACCACCGACCGGGTGCTGCGGGAGCTCACCGTGGCGGCCGGCGGCACGGACACCTCCGGCCCGTCCTACACCGGCCTGCCGGCCGGCGGCTACCTGCTGGCGGCCGGCCAACTCCCCACCGTGGGCGGCTCGTACGGCGCGATCGTGCTCGCCGGGGCCGACCCGACGGGCACCTTCTACGCCGCGCAGAGCCTGCGGCAGCTGCTCGCCCCGGTCGCCGCCGGACAGGGTCAGGGCGACAGCGCTGCGGGCAGAGGCTTCCCGGGCGTCAGCGTCCGGGACTGGCCGAGCGGCGCCCCCGTGCGCGGCACCGCCGAGTCGTTCTACGGCACTCCCTGGACCACCGAGCAGCGCCTGGACCAGCTCGACTTCCTGGGCCGCAGCAAGCAGAACTACTTCCTCTACGCCCCCGGCGGCGACCCGTACCGCCTCTCCCGCTGGCGCGACGCCTACCCCGCCGCGCAGGCCGACGACCTGCGCGGGCTCGGCGACCGGGCCCGGGCGAACCACGTGACGCTCGCCTACTCCGTCGACCCCGGCCAGTCGTTCTGCTACAGCTCGGCCAAGGACGTCGACGCGCTGGTCGGCAAACTGGAGGCGATGCGCGCCGTCGGTTTCAGCGCCTTCCAGCTGCAGTTCCTCGATGTCAGTTACACCGAGTGGCACTGCAACGTCGACCAGAAGAACTTCGGCACCGGCCCGGCCGCCGCCGCGAGGGCGCAGGCCGCGCTGGTCACCAAGGTGCGGGACCGGCTGGCGGCCGGGCACCCCGAACTCGCCCCGCTCTCGGTCGTCCCGACGGAGTACCAGCACTCGGGCGCCTCCCCGTACCGGACGGCGCTCGCGGCCGCCCTGCCGTCGGGTGTGCAGGTCGCCTGGAGCGGTGGGGCGGTGATCCCGGCGAAGATCACCGGTGGTCAGACGGCCGACGCCGGCAGCCTGTTCCACCACCCGCTGATGACGCTGGACAACTACCCCGTCAACGACTCCACCCCCGACCGGCTCTACCTCGGCGCGTACACCGGCCGCGACCCGGAGGTGGCGAGCAGGTCCGCCGTGCTGCTGACGGCCGCGATGTCCCAGCCGATCGCCTCCCGGATCCCGCTCGCGACCGCCGCCGACTTCGACTGGAACCCGGTCGGCTACCGCCCGGCCGACTCCCTGCGGGCCGCGCTGCGCCCGCTCGCCGACAGCGACGCGGCCCTCGCGGCGCTCACCGCGCTGGCCGGCAACAGCTCCTCCTCGCCGCTCACCACCGGCGAGTCGGGCTACCTGACGCCGCTGCTGAACCGGTTCTGGGCCACCCTGGAGCCTGCCGACGGCAACACCCCGGACCTGGCCCGGCTGAGCGCGGCCGCCGCGCCCGTCCGGGACGCGTTCACCGTGATGGCCGGTGCCCAGCAGGCGCTGGGGCAGGACGCCGTCGGCACCGAGACCGCCCCCTGGCTGGCCCAGCTGAGCACCTACGGCCGGGCCGGACAGGCCGCCGTGGACATGCTGCTGGCCCAGCGCGGCGGCAACGGCTCCGCCGCCTGGCAGGCCCGGGTCCAGCTGCGGCAGCTCCGCGACCAACTGGCGCAGGCCGCCACCACGGTCGGCGCCGGCGTGCTGGACCCGTTCCTGGAGCACGCCCTGCAGTCGGCCGACGTCTGGTCCGGCGTACGCACCAGCGCGGTGACGCCGACCACCACGCTGGGCAGCGCGCACGACCACACCCCGTCGCTGATGACCGACGGCGACACCGACACCTTCTACTGGAGCTACAACCCGCCGCAGTCCGGCGACTCGGTCGGCCTGGACCTCGGCTCCGGGAAGCCGCTGGGCACCGTCACCGTCCTGATGGGCTCCTGGGGCGACGGGCCGGACGCCGGTACCGCCGCTGACGACTACCTGCACGACGGCGTGCTGGAGTACACCACCGGCACCGGCGGCTGGCAGCAGCTGGCCAAGGTCCACAACCAGAAGAGCGTCACCGCGACGGCCCCCGCCGGCACGGTCGCCAAGGCCGTCCGGCTGCGCGCCACCAGCGGCCAGAAGACCGCCATCGCGGTCCGCGACTTCAGCTTCACCTCCCCCGACGACACCCCCGCCCAGGTCACCGGCGGCCCCGCCGCCGCCCCCGGCTCCTCCGCCTCCTCCGTCCTGGACGGCAACCCCGACACCGCCTACCGGGCCGCCGCCGCACCCACCGCCGGGGACACCCCACTGACCGTCGAGCTCGGCGCCGCCCGTCCGATGGACCGCGTCACGGTGCTCACCGACCCGACGGTACGGGCCACCGCCTCCGTCGAGGTCCGGCGCGCGGGCGGGGTCTGGGCGCCGATCGGCACCGTGCAGCCCGGCTACAACGAGCTCCCGGCCGGGGACCGGCCCGCCGACGCGATCCGGCTGACCTGGGCGCCGGGCGGCCAGCCTCCGGTGGTCAACCAGATCGTCCCCTGGTACGCCGACACCCCCGCCGGCCAGCTCAGCTTCGCCAGCTCCACCCTCGACGTGGTGACCGGCCAGGCCACCCCGGCGCAGACCCTGGCCGTGGTGGCGTCCGGGCGGCCCGACAGCGTCACCGGCCAGCTCAGGACCGACGTCCCGGCGGTCGCGAAGGGCCTGACGGTCACTCCCGCCGCAGCGCTGACCGTGCCGCGCGGGGGCCAGGCGACCGCCCCGCTGCTGGTCACCGCGACGGCCGACACGCCCTCCGGCACGTACCAGGTGCCGGTGACCTTCACCGCCGACTCCCTGACGGTGCGTCAGGTGCTCCAGGTGCACGTGGTCCCGCCGACCAGCGGCCCCGACCTCGCGCCGACCGCCGTGGCGAGCTCGTCCGGCGACGAGACCCCGGCCTTCCCCGCGTCGAACGTCAACGACGGCGACCCGAAGACCCGCTGGTCCTCCCCCGCCGTGGACAACGCCTGGGTGCAGCTGCGCCTGCCGCAGCCCGTCCGGCTCGGCTCGGTGGTGCTGCACTGGCAGGACGCGTACGCCGCCGCCTACCAGGTCCAGACCTCGGCGGACGGCGTCAACTGGACGACGGTGGCCGCCGTCGGCGACGGCAAGGGCGGCACCGAGACCGTCCGCTTCGACGCGCCTGGCACCCAGTACCTGCGGATCCAGGGCGTCTCCCGGGCGACCAGGTACGGCTACTCCCTCTGGGGCATCGAGGCCTACGCGGTCACCCCCGCACCGGCCACCCCGACCACCCCGCCGGTGGCACCCGTCAACCCGCCGATACCCCCCGTCGCCCCGATACCGCCCGTACTGCCCGTACCGCCGGTGACCCCGCCCACCCCCACCCCGACGCCGACACCGTCGGGGAGCCCGGCGCCGACCCCGACCGCCGGGCAGTAGCCCTGACGACGGCGGGCCGCCGGCACTCCCGCTAGGGGTGTGACGGCGGCCCATGAGGCGTACCGAAGGATGACGGGCAGGCCCTGTCTGTCGGGCGGTGGGTCAGGCCGAGAGTGCTTCCGGCTGCTCACCGCGGTGGATCGGGTGGTGGACGACTTGGACGGGATGTCCGTTCTGGACGGGGTGCGACCTGCCGGAGTGCTCCGGATGGTCGTAGTGCTCGTACTCGCGGAACTGCTCCACACCGCCGTACGGCTCCAGGTAGGGCCGCCAGCGCGGGTCTCTGATCCCGGTGCCGATGATGCGCCAGGCCAGACCGCTGGGCGGGGCCGGGGGGCGCTTCATCCGCCAGCCGAGCTCGGTGAGGTGCCGGTCGGCCTTGGTGTGGTTGCAGCGGCGGCAGGCCGCCACCACGTTGTCCCACCGGTGCTGACCGCCCCGGCTGCGCGGGATGACGTGGTCGACGCTGGTCGCGGCGGCCCCGCAGTAGACGCAGCGCCCGTGATCACGGGCGAACAGGGCACGGCGGGTGAGCGGGACGGGCCCGCAGAAGGGGACCCGCACGAAGCGGGTCAGTCGGACGACGGACGGCGCCGTGATGGCGCTGGTGGCGCTGTGCAGAGTGAATTCCGAGTCCTCCAGGCTGACCGCCTTGTGGTTGAGGACCAGGATGAGCGCGCGGCGCATGGAAATTACGCCGAGCGGCTCGTAGGACGCGTTGAGGACCAGGACATGTGGCACGGATGCCTCCTTGGACGCCTGCGGCGCGTGGCTCGCGCCGGGACGAGCGGGTGACCACGTCTTCCGGCGTGATCTCCACCAGTGTCGCCTTACGCCGTCGTAGGGCGCCACCACTCCTGTGTAACGGACCAGGTGTGGGCTCCGTCATAACCGATATGCCCATGGTGTGGCCACAATGCACCACAGAGGGCGGGTTTTCGGCCGTTTCGTCCCGCTCTGCGCCGGTCGGCGCAGCCGCAGAACGCTGTCGGCAGAGCCGAAATCAGGGCACCTTTCGGCCGCTAGGCTGGCCCGGACGGTCCGTCGGCCCCCGGAACAGCCATCGCACGGGAGCCGGGCGGGCCCCGGTCCGTACGTACGTCAGTAGGAAGGTCGTGCAAGTGTCCTGGCCAGGTGTCGCCGGCGTGCTCGCCGGCGCGTCCCCTTCGCCCTCGGTATCGGCGCCTTCGGTATCGGCACCCTCGGTATCGGCGCCCTCGGTGTCCGCATCCGAGTTGCACTCGTCCGTGCACTCGTCCGGAGCGCACCCGCCCGCGCTGCACCTGCCCACACCGCAGCTGCCCGACCTCACGCTCCCGACGAGTGCCTCGCAGGTGTCGGCCGGCACCAAGCAGGCGGCCGGCTGGTTCGAGAGCCACTGGCAGAGCTGGGCGGAGGGCACGGTCAAGATCGTGCTCATCGTGCTGCTGGCGCTGGTGCTGCGGGCGGTGATCCGGAAGCTGATCTCGCAGACGGTCTCCCGGATGGCCCGGCACCACGAGCACCACGACCACCACGACGGCAGCCGGTTCGGTGGGCTGCTGGCCAACGCCGGCGTGGTGAACACCGAGCGTCGCAAGCAGCGCTCGGAGGCGATGGGGTCGGTGCTGCGCAGCGTCGCCTCGTTCAGCATCATGGGCACCGCCGCGCTGATGGTGATCTCGGCGCTCGGCCTGGACCTGGCTCCGCTGCTGGCCAGTGCCGGTGTGGCGGGGGTGGCGATCGGCTTCGGCGCGCGCAACCTGGTGACGGACTTCCTGTCCGGGGTCTTCATGATCATCGAGGACCAGTACGGCGTCGGCGACGAGATCGACACGGGGGTGGCCACCGGCACGGTGCTGGAGGTCGGCCTGCGGGTGACGAAGCTGCGCGGCGCCAACGGCGAGATCTGGTACATCCGCAACGGCGAGGTGAAGCGGATCGCCAACCTGAGCCAGGGCTGGTCGACCGCGTCCGTGGACGTCCAGGTCGGCTACCGGGAGGATCTCGACCGGGTGACGACACTGATCCTGGAGACCGCCGAGGCGATGGCCAAGGAGGCCCCCTGGGACGAGCTGTTCTGGGAGCCGGCCAAGGTGCTCGGGGTGGACTCGGTGGCCGCCGAGTCGGTGGTGCTGAAGGTCGAGGTGCGCACCATGCCCGGCAAGGCCCCGGTGGTCACCCGAGGGCTGCGCTGGCGGCTCAAGGCCGCCTTCGACCTGGCCGGGATCAGGCTCAAGGAGGAGGCCACCGCCGCCGTCTCGGCGCCCGTGGTCGACGCCGCGCCACCGTCGGCGCTTGCCGACCCGGCCTCGGCCAAGTCGCTGTCCACCAAGCCGATACCGATGCCGACGCACTCACTGGACGATCCGCAGCAGGTCCACTGAGGCAGTCCGCCGAAGCCCCGCTCTCCCGCGCCGGGAGGGCGGGGCTTCCGCTTGTCCGGGGGCGGGCCCGGAGCGGTCGGTAACGCTTCGGCATCCAGCCCGCACCGGGTCATTGACACTCTCCGGGCCCGGGGCCTACCGTCCTTCTCGGTGATTGGAAAGTTTCCTAACAGTTCCCGTCACCGCCTCACCACCACCCTTGCGGGTCACCCGTTGCACCCTTGTTACCCCAGTCCCACCAGCGGAGAGAGGAGGATCGGGTACGTGACCGACAAGACACCCGCCCGCCCCCCGCTCGCCGGAACACCGAGCCTGCTCCGCGCGATCAACGACCGGGCCGCCCTGGAGCTACTGCTCACCAACGGCCCGCTCTCCCGTACCCAGCTCGGCACCCTCACCGGCCTCTCCAAGCCCACGGCCTCGCAGCTGCTGACCCGGCTGGAGTCGGCCGGGCTGGTCCGGGCGGTCGGCACCACGGCCGGCGGACCCGGCCCGAACGCGCAGCTGTACCAGGTCGATCCGGCCGCCGGGTACGTCGCCGGGCTGGACGTCACGCCCAGCCGGATCCGGGTCGCGGTGGCCGACATCACCGGCACCACCCTCGCCGAACAGCTGGTCCCCACCAAGGGCTGGCCCGCCGCCGAGACGCTGGAACGGACGGCCGCCGCCGTCGCCGCGACCGTACGGGAGGCCGGACTCGCGGACGGCAGCCTGCGCGAGATCGTCATCGGCGTGCCCGGCGCGCTGGATCCGGTCACGGGCAAGCTCGGGTACGCCTCCCACCTGCCCGGCTGGCACTCCCCCCGGCTGCTGGCCGAGCTGGCGGCCGCGCTCGGCGCGCCGGTGACCATCGAGAACGACGTCAACCTGGCCGCCATCGCCGAGCAGTCCTTCGGTGCCGCGCAGGGCTGCGAGGACTTCGTCCTGCTCTGGGCGGCCGAGGGCATCGGCGCGGCGATCGTGATCGCCGGGCGGCTGCACCGGGGCTTCACCGGCGGCGCGGGCGAGGTCGGCTACATGCCGGTGCCGGGCGCGCCGGTGGTCCACCGGCTGCGCCGGAAGAACTCCGGCGGCTTCCAGGAACTGGCCGGTGCTCCGGCGGTGCTCGCCCTCGCCCGGGAGCACGGGCTGGTGGCGGCGACCGCCGAGGCGGCCATCGAACTCGCGCTGCGCACCCCGGGCGCGGGTGACACGTTCCTGGACATCCTGGCCGAGCGGCTGGCCGTCGGGCTGGCCGTGATCGTCTCCGTGGTCGACCCCGAGCTGGTGGTGATCTCCGGCGACGTCCCGACGGCCGGCGGCGACCGGCTGCGCGGGCTCGTCCAGGACGCCCTGGCCGGGCTCTCCATCCCCCGGCCCGAGGTGCGTAGTAGTACCGTCCCGGGCTCGCCTGTCCTGCACGGCGCGCTGCAACGCGCCCTCGCCACCGCCCGGGAAGCGGTGTTCTCCACCCACTGACCGACCCCCACCCGCCAGCTCCCTGAATCGTCACCCATCCCCCGCACCCGGGCCGTTGGGCGATGCCGCCTGCCCCCGTACCTTCCGTAGCTTCAGGAGGACTCTCCAGTGCACACCCCCCGCAGATCCCGCCGCGCGCTCGCCGCCGTCACCGGCAGCGCTGTACTGGCCCTCTTCGCCACCGCCTGCACGGGCACCAACTCGACCGGCGGCACGGACGATTCGGCCTCCGGCAAGGACGTGAGCATCACCTTCTGGCACGGCTGGAGCCAGGACAACGAGACCAAGGCGATCAACGACAACGTCGCCGCCTTCGAGAAGCTGCACCCGAACATCCACGTCAAGGTCGTCGCCAACATCGCGGACGACAAGAGCGAGCAGGCGCTGCGGGCCGGCGGCCCGGACGCGCCGGACGTGGTCTCGTCCTTCACCACCGACAACGTCGGCAAGTTCTGCTCCGCCAAGGTCTGGACCGACCTCACTCCCTTCCTCAAGAAGGACGGCATCGACCCGGTGAAGACCTTCCCGTCCGCGATGCTCAAGTACAGCCAGTTCGAGGGCAACCAGTGCTCGCTGCCGCTGCTCGGCGACGCGTACGGGCTGTACTACAACAAGACCGCCTTCGCCGCGGCCGGGATCACCTCGCCGCCGAAGACCCTCAGCGAGTTCGACGCGGACGCCGTCAAGCTGACCGTCGCGAACGGTGACGGGTACAAGCAGCTCGGCTTCATGCCGGACTTCCACGGCTACGAGTCCACCCCCTCGCACTTCCTCGGCCAGTACGGCGTCTCGTACTTCGGCGCGGACGGCAAGTCGGACATCGCCTCCGACCCCAAGATCGCCGCGATGTACACCTGGCAGAAGGGGCTGATCGGCAAGCTGGGCGGCTTCGACAAGCTGGAGAAGTACCGGAGTTCCTTCGGCGACGAGTTCAGCGCCAAGAACCCGTTCGAGACCGGCCAGGTCGCAATGGCGATCGACGGTGAGTGGCGGACGGCCTCGATCGCCACCGACAAGGTCACCTTCGACTGGGCCACCGCGCCCTTCCCGGTGCCGGACGACCAGGCCGCCACGTACGGCCGGGGCTACCAGACCGGCACCATCGTCGGCATCGCCCGCAGCAGCCAGAAGCAGGCCGCCGCCTGGGAGTTCGTCAAGTACCTGACCACCGATACCGACGCCGTGGTCAGCTTCGCCAACGCGATCCACAACGTGCCGAGCACCATGGACGCGCTCAGTTCGCCGAAGCTCGACAACGACCCGAACTTCAAGACCTTCCTGGACGTGGCGAAGAACCCCGCCTCCAGCACCACGCCCTCCAGCATCAACGGCGGCGCGTACCAGATCAGCATGCAGAACTTCGGCTACGACTTCGAGGCCGGCAAGCAGGCCGACCTGCAGGCCGGGCTGACCAAGACGGCCCAGGAGATCGACGCGGCCGTCACCCAGGCCAAGTGACGGACGCACCATGGCACTTGAACGCATGACAGTTGCACGCACCGAAGTCCCGGCGGCGCTGAAGCGCAAGCGCCGCCGGGAGACGGCCCGCACGCTGGCCTTCCTCTCGCCGTGGCTGATCGGCTTCGGCTTCTTCTTCCTCTACCCGCTGATCTCCACCGTCTACTTCTCCTTCATGCGGTACGACGGCTTCACGGCCCCGGTCTTCACCGGCCTGAAGAACTGGGACTACGTCTTCACCAAGTACCCGTTCTTCTGGCAGGGCCTGCAGAACACGCTCTGGCTGGTCGTGGTGATGGTCACCCTGCGGGTCGCCTTCGGGCTGGGGATCGGCATGCTGATCACCAAGCTGAAGACCGGCGTCGGCTTCTTCCGCACCCTCTTCTACCTGCCCTACCTGGCCCCGCCGGTGGCCGCCACGATGGCCTTCGCCTTCCTGCTCAACCCCGGCACCGGCCCGGTCAACCACTTCCTGGGCAAGCTCGGCCTGCCGCAGCCCGGCTGGTTCACCGACCCCAGCTGGTCGAAGCCGGCCCTCACCATGCTCGCCATGTGGGGCATCGGCGACCTGATGGTCATCTTCATGGCCTCGCTGCTCGACGTCCCGAAGGAGCAGTACGAGGCGGCCGAACTGGACGGCGCGGGCCCGTGGCAGCGGTTCCGCTACGTCACCTACCCGAACATCTCGCCGATCGTGATGTTCGCGGTGGTCACCGGAGTCATCCAGACCATGCAGTACTACACCCAGGCGATCGTCGCCGGGAAGGTCGCCAGCGGCATCATCGGCGGCTCCGGCCAGGCCTTCGAACCCGGCTACCCGCACGGCTCGACCTGGACCCTGCCGCAGATGGTCTACAGCCTCGGCTTCCAGCGCTTCGACACCGGCTCGGCCTGCGTGATCGCCGTGGTGCTGTTCGTGATCTCGATGGCCTTCACCTCCCTGCTGCTGCGCCGCAACGCGGGCTTCCTGTCGAGTGAGGACTGAGCCATGACCCTGAGCTCCACGCTCTCCGTCCCCCTCACCACGCGGACCGCCGCCGCCCGGGTGGCCCGCCGCCGGGCCGTCCTGCACTGGGTGGCCGTGCACTCGGTGGCCGTCGCGGCGGCGCTGTTCTTCATCCTGCCGTTCGTGTTCGTCTTCCTCACCTCGGTGATGACGGACCGTCAGGCGCTCACCACGGACTTCTGGCCGCACCAGTGGGAGTGGGGCAACTACCTGAAGGTCTGGCGGACCCCGGGCTTCCTGACCTGGTGGCGCAACACCCTGGTGTATGCGGGCCTCGGCACACTGTTCACCGTCGTCTCCAGCGTCCCGGTCGCCTACGCGATGGCCAAGTTCCGCTTCCGGGGCCGGAATCTGTCGCTGATGGCGGTCATCTCGATGATGATGCTGCCGCCGCAGGTCACCGTCATCCCGATGTACCTGTTCTGGGCCAAGCAGCTCCACCTCACCGGCACGCTCTGGCCGTTGATCATCCCGATGGCGTTCGGCGACGCGTTCTCGATCTTCCTGCTGCGGCAGTTCCTGCTGACCGTCCCGAACGAGTACCTCGAGGCGGCCCGGATCGACGGCTGCGGCGACCTCCGCACGCTGCTGCGGGTGGTCCTGCCGATGTCCAGGCCCGCCATCGCGGCGGTGGCGCTGTTCCAGTTCTTCTACTGCTGGAACGACTACTTCGGCCCGCAGATCTACGCCAGCGAGAACCCGGGCGCCTGGACGCTCAGTTACGGGCTCGAGTCCTTCAAGGGCGCCCACCACACCAACTGGAACCTCACCATGGCGGCCACGCTGCTCGTGATGGCTCCGGTGATCGTGCTGTTCTTCTTCGCGCAGAAGGCCTTCATCGAAGGCGTGACACTGACAGGGGTCAAGGGCTGATGTCACTCAAGTTGGCAATCGTGGGCGGCGGTTCGACCTACACGCCGGAACTGATCGACGGCTTCGCCCGGCTCCGCACTCCAAACAACGGGCCTGGTCTCCCGCTCGCCGAACTCGTACTGATCGACCCCGCCGCCGACCGGCTGGAGCTGATCGGCGGGCTGGCCCGGCGGATCTTCGCCAAGCAGGGCCACAGCGCTACCGTCACCACCACCACCGACCTCGCCGCCGGGGTGGCCGGCGCGGACGCCGTGCTGCTGCAGCTGCGGGTCGGCGGGCAGGCGGCGCGGAACGAGGACGAGACCTGGCCGCTGGAGTGCGGCTGCGTCGGCCAGGAGACCACCGGCGCGGGCGGGTTGGCCAAGGCGCTGCGTACCGTGCCCGTCGTGCTCGACATCGCCGAGCAGGTCCGCCGGGCCAACCCCGATGCCTGGATCGTCGACTTCACCAACCCCGTCGGCATCGTCACCCGCGCCCTGCAGACCGCCGGCCACAAGGCCGTCGGCCTGTGCAACGTGGCGATCGGCTTCCAACGCCGCTTCGCCGCCCACCTGAACGTCGCCCCCGAGCTGATCCGGCTCGACCACGTCGGCCTCAACCACCTCACCTGGGAGCGCGGCGTCACCCTGCTGGACGCGCCGGACGCCACCACCGGACGCGAGGTACTGCCGGAACTGCTCGGCGGCTTCGGCAAGGAGATCGCCGAGGACCTGCTGCTGCCGCTCCCGGTGATCCGGCGGCTCGGGGTCGTCCCCTCGTACTACCTGCGGTACTTCTACCAGCACGACCAGGTGGTCGAGGAGTTGAAGGTCAAGGGCTCGCGCGCGTCGGCCGTCGCGGCGATCGAGCGGGAACTGCTCACGATGTACGCCGACCCGGCCCTCGACACCAAGCCCGAGCTGCTGAGCAAGCGCGGCGGAGCGTTCTACTCCGAGGCGGCCGTCCAGCTGATCGCCTCGCTGCTCGGCACCGGCGGCGGCACCAGCGTGCAGGTGGTCAACACCCGCAACGACGGTGTGCTGCCCTTCCTGCCGGACGACGCGGTGATCGAGGTACCGGCCGAGGTCGACGCGGTGGGTGTCCGCCCGCTGCCGCAGCGCCCGGTCGAGCCGCTCTACGCGGGCCTGATCGCCGCCGTCACGGCGTACGAGCAACTCGCCCTGGAGGCAGCGCTCAAGGGCGGCCGGGACCGGGTCTTCGACGCCCTGCTCGCCCACCCGCTGGTCGGGCAGTTCGACCTCGCGGAGCAGCTGACGGACCGCCTGCTGGCCCACAACCGTGCGCACCTGAGCTGGGCGTGAGCGGTCGCTCCAAGCGGGTGTGAGCAGCGGGATCTCCCGGCCGGGGCGGCCGGGACACGTACGAACCGGGGACCAGGACCTGATGGACCACCACGACACTGAGCAACTAGCGGGCGTCCTCGCCATCGACGCCGGGAACAGCAAGACCGACGTCACGTTGGTCGGCGCCGACGGCAGCGTGCTCGGCAGCGCCCGGGGTGGCGGGTTCCACCCCCAGTTGGAGGGGGCCGAGGCCGCGATCGCGGGCCTCGTCCCGCTGGTCGAGGCGGTCGCCGCCGAGGCCGGGCTGCGGCTCGGCGGCCCGCACTCCGGGCCGGTGCTCACCAGCCACGTCAGCGCCTGCCTGGCCAACGCCGACCTGCCGATCGAGGAGCAGCGGCTGCAGGCAGCCATCGCGGCCCGGCCCTGGAGCGTGTCGAGCGCCGTCTCCAACGACACCTTCGGACTGCTCCGGGCCGGCACCGAGGGCCCGAGGGGCGTCGCGGTGGTCTGCGGCGCGGGGATCAACTGCGTCGGGCTGCTGCCGGACGGGCGGACCGCCCGCTTCCCCGCGCTCGGCACCCTGACCGGCGACTGGGGCGGCGGCGGCGGGCTGGCCGCCGAGAGCATGTGGCACGCCGCCCGCGCCGAGGACGGCAGAGGCAGACCCACCGGTCTGGCCCCCGCCATCGCCGCGCACTTCGGCCTGCCCAGCGCCAACGCCGTCGCCGAGGCGATGCACCTCGGGCTGGTCGAGCGGGAGCGGCTGCACGAGATCGTCCGGGTGCTGTTCACCGAGGCCCGGGCGGGCGACGCCACCGCCCTGGAGCTGATCGACCGCCAGGCGGACGAGATCACCCGGCTCGCGGTGATCGCCCTGACCAGGCTGGACCTGCTGACCGAGCCCACCCCGGTGGTGCTCGGCGGCGGGGTGCTGGCCTCCCGCCAACCCCTGCTGATCGACAACGTGATCGCCCGGCTCTCAGCCGCCGCACCACTGGCCGAACCCCGGATCGTGGTCGCCCCACCCGTACTCGGCGCGGCCCTGCTCGGCCTCGACCACCTCGCCGCGACCGGCCACGGCGGCGGCCCGGCCGCGCAGCGCCGCCTACGCGCGGCCTACCCGGCGGGGCAGCCGATCGCGGCCTGACGGAGCTGCCTGGTGCTGACGGGTCGCCTACTGCCGCCCACGGAAGGTCCTGCGGTACTCGCGCGGCGGGACGCCGACCCGGCGGACGAAGGCCGGGCGGAGCGAGACCGCCGAGCCGAAGCCGCAGCGGACGGCGATCTCGTCCACCGGCAGGTCGGTCTCCTCCAGCAGGCGCTGGGCCGCCAGGACGCGCTGCTCCAGCAGCCACCGCAGCGGGGAGGTGCCGGTGGCCTCGGTGAAGCGGCGGGCGAAGGACCGTTCGGACATCACCGCCAGCTTCGCCAACTGCCCTACCGTCCAAGGGGTTTCCAACGAGGCAAGAACGGCCGAGCGGACGGCCGCGAGCGGGTCGTCCCGGTCGCTCTGCTCCGGCACCGGGGAGGGGATGAACTGGGCCTGGCCCCCGGCCCGGAAGGGCGCGGTGACCATCTGGCGGGCCACCGCTGCGGCGGCCTGCTGGCCGTGCGCCGAGCGGACCAGGTGCAGGCAGAGGTCGATCCCGGCGGCGACACCGGCGGAGGTCCAGACGTCGCCGTCGCCGGTGAACAGCACCTCCGGGTCGACCCGTACCGCCGGGCGCCGGCGGGCGAGTTCGGCGGCCAGCCACCAGTGCGTGGTGGCGCGGCGGCCGTCCAGCAGCCCGGCGTCGGCGAGCACGAACGCCCCCGTGCAGAGCGAGGCGACCGGGATACCGCGTGCGTGGACGGCACGCACCGCCTCCAGGACCTCGGGCGCCCTGCGCGCCAACGGGTCCTCGACCCCCGGGACGACCACCAGGTCGCAGTCGAGCAGCGCATCAGGACCATGGTCGGGCACCCGTTCGAGCCCGCCGCCGAGCCGGACCCGCTCCCGGTCCGGACCGCAGACCCGCAGGTCGAAGGAGGGCAACCCGGCCCGGCCGGGCCTGTTCGACCAGACCTCGCCGATCACGGCATAGTCGAAGACCCGTACACCGTCGAAGATCAGGCATCCCACCGTCCGCATGGCAGGAATCTATCGATCACCGGCAGCCGAAACCCTCACCGGGCCCGCCCGCCCGGCCGCACGATGGATCCATGACGAACACCAGCGCATTCGACGCCCCCCTCCAGATCGCCGCAGACGCGGTCCTGATCGTGATCGACGTCCAGAAGGGCTTCGAGGACTACGAGTTCTGGGGCCCCCGTGACAACCCCGCCGCCGAGGAGCGGATGGCGGAGATCCTGGACGCCTGGCAGGCCACCGGCCGCCCGGTCGTGATGGTGCAACACAAGTCGGCAGTGGGCCCGTTGATGCCCGGCACCCCCGGGTACGAGCTGAAGCCGGTGGCGGCGGGCGCCAAGTGGGACCTGCACATCACCAAGACCGTCAACAGCGCCTTCTACGGCACCCCCGACCTGCACGCCTGGCTCCAGGAGCGCGGCGCCACCCAGCTGGTGACCATCGGGATCATCACCAACGCCTGCAACGAGGTCACCGCCCGGATGGGCGGAAACCTGGGCTACGACGTGGTCTTCCCGATCGACGCGATGCACACCTTCGACATGGCCGGCCCGGACGGCGAGGTCATCCCCGCCGCCGAACTCGCCCGCAGCACGGCGGCCGTACTGCACCGGATGCGCTTCGCCAAGGTGGTCACCACCGAGGCACTGCTCGCCGCAGCCCAGTAGCCGGCCCGGTCAGTAGCCGGCCCGGTCAACAGCGGGCCCTGTCAGCAGCCGGTCCGGTCAGCAGCGGGCGGAGCGGTGGCGGGCCGGACCGGGTACGACTCAGAACTGCTGGGTGTGCAGCCAGTCGGCGAGGATCTTGGCGCAGTCGTCGACGGACTCGCGCCAGGCCCGGCCCGCGCCTTCGCCCGCCTCGTCGCTCACGTGCTTGATCAGCCGGAAGGGCACTCCGGCCCGCTGGGCGACGACGGCGATGGCGTAGCCCTCCATGTCGACCAGGTCCGCCTCCAGCGCGAGCCGGTCACGGGCCGCCGGGTCGGAGACGAAGAGGTCACCGGTGGCGAGCGTCGGCCCGGCCGTCTCGCTGACGGTGATCGCCGCTCCGTAGGTCTTGCCGGTGAGCGCGAACAGCGACGGGGTGTCGATGTCGTGCTGCAACACCCGCGCCACCTGGTGCGTCCCGGCCCAGCCCGGGCGGAGCGCGCCGGCCGTACCGAGGTTGACGATCTCCGACGGGTGCTCGCCCCGGGCCAGCACGGTGGCCAGGGCCGCAGTCGCGTTGATCTTCCCCATGCCCGTGAGCAGGACGGGGAAGGCGTCGCCGAGGTAGACGGCCTCCTCCTGCACCGCGACGACGATGAGCGGACGGGTGGGCGTGATCGTTCCGAGCAGACGCATGGGGTCCATGGTAGAACGGCCGTTCCCGGGGCACGAGCCCCGGTTCGGGTCGGGATCCGGGTCGGGAGCGGAGCAGCACAGGGCACCTCCCGCGCTGCCCGTCCACATTCGTCCCCATCTGTAACCACTCATCCTGGAACGTCCCCGAACATCCCGGAACGGGCAGGTGACCGGCAGGCGACAGTCGTCCCGTCCGAAGCTCAAGATCGGCGCAACTCGCGTGTGACCACTCACCCGGACGGCCATACTGCTGGCATCGGGCCCACGCCCGGCACTCAGGGGCGGTCCACAGGGGGAAGGCGGGGCAGATGGTGACACCTCCGGTACAGCCAGGAAGACCGGCGACGGCACTGCCCGTTCAGCGGGCAGCACCGAAGCCGGCCGAACGGGCGGTGGCACGGCTGCGGGGGGCGGCCGACACGGCGCCCGGGCGGCTGCGACTGGCGAGCGTGGTGCTGGCCGTGCTGGTGCTGGCCTTCGGCGCGCTGACGGCCTGGCAGGTCAGCAGCAGGGCGACTGCAGCGGGCCAGGTGTTCTCGCACAGCGAGCCGCTCAGCCAGGACGCCGCCGAGATCTACCGCTCACTGGCCGACGCCGACACCACGGCGGCCGGCGGCTTCCTACTGGCGGGGGACGCGCCGCAGGCCGTCCGGGACCGCTACCAGAACGACCTCACGACGGCCGGCCGGCTGCTCACCGAGGCCGCCGCCCGGACCGGCCCGTCCTCCGGGGCCCAGCGGTGGGTGACCCAGCTGAACCAGGACCTGCCGCAGTACGCGGGCCTGGTGGAGACCGCCCGGGCCAACGACCGGCAGGGGCTGCCGCTCGGCGGCGCGTATCTGCGCTACGCCTCCAACACGATGCAGGACACCATGCTGCCGGCCGCGCAACAGCTGGTCGACGTGGAGTCCCGGCAGCTGGACGCCGACTACGCGGACGCCCGCAGCTTCCCCTGGGCGGCCGCCGGGCTCGGCGTGGTCACACTCGCCGGTCTGATCCGGTGCCAGCTGCTGCTGCGCCGCCGGACCAACCGGGTGTTCAACCTGGGCCTGCTCGGCGCCACCGCCTCGGTACTGGCGGCGCTGGTCTGGCTGACGTCCGGCACCGTGTCCGGCAGCGCCGACCTGTCGGCCAGCCGGAGCCACGGCGCCCTGCCGCTGCGGGCCCTCGACCAGGCCCGGACCGAGGCCCTGCAGTCCCGTGCCGCCGAGAACCTCGACCTGGTCGCCCGGGGCGCCACCGACAGCTACACCAAGCGCTGGGCGACGGTCACCGCGCTGCTCGCGGGCCCGCCGACGGTGGACGGCAAGTCCCGGACCAAGGGCGGCATGCTCGACCAGGCCCGGGCGGGCGCGCCCGGCGAGGCCGGTGCTGACCTGACGCAGGCCAAGGCGCAGTTCGCCGTCTGGGACACCTGGCACCGGACAGCCGCCGCGAGCAACGACGCGGGCGACTACAACACCGCGCTCACGGACACCATCGGCAGCACCGGCAGCAACGGCACGGGCACCAACAGCTCGGACAGCGCGTTCAACGCCATGGACCAGCAGCTCGCCAAGGCCGCGGTCGTGGAGCAGGCGGCGTTCAGGTCGGCGGCACAGGGTGTCGACGGTTCGCTGGGGATTCTGGCGGCAGGGGCGGCGCTGCTCGCGGCGCTGGCCACAGCGGGCGTACTCGTCGGCCTCGGCCGACGGCTGGCCGAGTACCGGTAGCGGGGGCTGAGATGACGATGCGCAAGGTTACGTCACGTCGGGCGACGGCAGCTCGGGTGCCGGTACGTTCGGCCGGTTCGGTACGGGCGAAGGCGGTGGTGGCGGCGGTCGTGGTGGCCACCGGGGTCCTCGGCGCGGGCACCTCCGAGGGCGCGCCCGCCGGGGCACCGGCCGCCGCGCCGCAGCTCGCGGCGGCGGACGCGGGCTGCGACATGCGCAGCCTGCCGCCCAGCACGTACGAGGGTGGGCCGAAGGTCCAGGAGATCAAGAAGCGCGGCACCCTGATCGTCGGCGTGGACCAGAACAGCTACCACTGGGGTTTCCGCAACCCGCAGACCGGGCGGATCGAGGGCTTCGACATCGACCTCGCGCGGGCGGTGGCGAAGTCCATCCTCGGGGACCCGGAGAAGGTGACCTTCAAGACCGTACCGACCGCCAAGCGTATCGATGCCGTCAAGAACGGCCAGGTGGATCTGATCACGCGTACGATGACGATCACCTGCGACCGCCTGACCCAGATCTCCTTCTCCGCCCCCTACTTCGCCTCCGGCCAGCGACTGGTGGTACCGAAGGCGGCGAAAGTCACCTCGGTGGCTCAGGGGCTGAAGGGCAAGCGGGCGTGCGTGGCCGACCAGTCCTCCTCACAGACCGAGCTGGCCCGGATTTCCCGTGGGGCGGCCTCGGTCAAGGTGGTGGAGAACCAGTTGGACTGCCTGGTCCTGATGCAGCTCGGGCAGGTGGACGCGACGCTGACGGACGATGTGCTGGCGGCGGCCCAGACCTCGCAGGACCCGACGACCGAGCTGGCCGGCGAGACGATCGCCCCCGCCTTCATGGGGATCGCCATGAAGAAGGAGGACACCGACCTGGTCGCCCGGGTCAACCAGGTGCTGGCGGACTACCGGGCCGGCGGCGGTTGGCAGGACAGCTACAACCACTGGCTGGCACCGAGCATGGGCTCCTCCTCGGCGCAGTACCTGCCGTAGGCTGCCCGGTCGGCCGTGGTCGCGGCCGCTTGGAGGAATCACCTCGGTGACGGACCCGCGCGGCGGGAGCCGCCGGGGGCACCCGGGGGAAGAAGGAAGGACATGGCGTTGGCAGGATCTGCTGGCCCGGTGATGAGCCGGGAGGAGGTGGACCGCGCCCTGGTGCGGCTGAGCGCGGAGCGTGAGGCCGTGGAGGCCGCGCTGCTGTCCCTGCAGGACCATCCCGGGCGCCGCCTGCTGGAGGGCGCCGCGCTGAGCGGACGTACCCAGGAGCGCTGGTCCGTCGCCGAGCAGGGCCTGACGCTGCTCTGGGCGCTCTTCGACCGCTACTCCGAGGCGCTGGCCTCGGCCCGCGCGGTGCGCTCGCGGCGCAACCGTCCCGGCGCTCCGGAGCTCGCCGAGCTGAGCGAGCTGCTCAGCGGCGCCGCCGTGACCGTCTCCGGCAGCCGGCTGCCGGAGGTGGCGAGCGCGCTGCCGGCCCGGCTGGTCGAGCAGATCAGCCTGGCCGAGCTGATGAACCGGATGAACGCCTGGTACGCCACCGTGCTGGAGGTGGTGGACGCCGCCGACGCGGTCTGGTCGGCGCTGCCCACCCGGATAGACCTGCTGCTGGCCGAGCTCGGCCGGGTCCGGATGCTCTCCGCCTCGGTCGGCGTACGACCGGGCGTGCACCCGCTGGCCGACGATCTGGCCGGGCTGAACGACGAGTTGACGTCGCTGCGGGCCGAGGTGCTGGCCGACCCGCTGGCGCTCTGGCGGCCGGGCCGGGTGCCCGCGCAGCGCGGCGGCACCGCCGTCACGGCGACCGCCGGCGCGCCCGCCGGGGCGGTGGACACCGAGCGCTTCGACCGGGCGGGCCGGGCCCTGGACGGCGTCCGGGTCGAGCTGGAGGGGCTGCTACGGCTGCGCGACGAGGCGCACGAGCGGCTCCAGCAGGTCGGTGACCTGCTGCAACGCGCCGACGCCACGCTCGCCGAGGCCCGGCGGGCCCGGGGCGAGGTGCTGGCGAAGATCGCCGCGACCGAGGTCCCGGCGGTGCCAGGGCCGGCCTCGGCGCTGCGCGAACGGATCGCGCTGGCGGTGGAGCTGCAGCAGACCGGCCAGTGGCACCGGCTGGCGCCACTGCTGGACACACTGGAGGACGCGGCCGCCAAGGAGCTGGACCGGGCCAGGCACTCGCTGACCGAGGTGGCCCAGCCGCTGGCGGTCCGCGCCGAGCTGCGCGGTCGGCTGGAGGCGTACAAGGCGATGGCCGCCCGACTCGGGGTCGCCGAGGACCCGGAGGTGATCGAACGCTTCGAGAAAGCCCGTTGGCTGCTCTGGAGCGCTCCGTGCGACCTGCGGGCGGCGGCGGACGCGGTCGGGCGGTTCCAGCAGGCACTGCGACCGGCGACGAAGCCGGCCGCTACGTATCAGGACGGGCAGGGGGCTTGAGTTTCATGGGCGAGGCATGTGGGCGGCCGGAGTGCTCCGGCAACGGTGTGATCGACGCTGACGGCTACTGCGACGAGTGCGGCCTGGCCGCGCAACCCGTCGCCGTCCCTTCGGTTTCGGGTGCCGGGGGTGCCGGGGGTGCCGGGGGTGCCGGGGGTGCCGGGAGCGCCTGTACCAGGGGCTGCACCGGGACGATCGACGCGGACGGGTACTGCGACGAGTGCGGCCTCGCGGCCGAACCGGCCGGGACGGCCCAGCCGTTCGTACCGGCGGCCCGGGTCTCGCCCGACTCCACCCGGACCGGCTCCTCACGGACGATGTCCGGGCGCTCCCGCTCGCACCGCTCCACCCGGACCGGCAGCGGCCGTTCGGTCTCGGTGCGCAGCAGCCGGAGCAGCACCGGTACCGTACGGCGCGGCAACCTCGGCGCCGGACTGGTGACGGTTCCGACCGTGCCGAAGCAGGACCCGGCGGCGGCCGTCCTGGCCAACCCCGAGGTGCCCGAGCGCAAGCGGTTCTGCAGCAAGTGCGAGGCCCCGGTGGGCCGGGCGAAGAACGGCACCCCGGGCCGCCCGGACGGCTTCTGCTCCAAGTGCGGTACGGCGTACTCGTTCACGCCGAAGCTGGTCCGCGGTGACCTGGTCGGCGGTCAGTACGAGGTGCTGGGCTGCCTGGCGCACGGCGGGCTCGGCTGGATCTACCTGGCGGTGGACCGCCGGGTCAGCGACCGTTGGGTGGTGCTCAAGGGCCTGCTGGACACCGGCGACGAGGACGCCCTCGCGGTGGCCATCGCCGAGCGCCGCTTCCTGGCCGAGGTGGACCACCCGAACATCGTCCGCATCATCAACTTCGTCGAGCACCCGGACAGCCGGTCCGGCTCCATCGACGGCTACATAGTGATGGAGTACGTCGGCGGCAAGTCCCTCAAGGACATCGCCAACGAGAGCCGCTCGGCGGACGGCCGACGCGAGCCGCTGCCGGTCGAGCAGGCCATCGCGTACGCGCTGGAGGCGCTGCCCGCGATGGGCTACCTGCACGGGCGGGGGCTGGTGTACTGCGACTTCAAGATCGACAACGTGATCCAGAGCGAGGACTCGCTCAAGATCATCGACATGGGAGCCGTCCGCCGCTTCGACGACGACGGCCCGATCTACGGGACCGTCGGCTACCAGGCCCCCGAGATCGCCACCGACGGCCCGTCACCCGCCTCCGACCTCTACACGGTGGCCCGCACGCTGGCCGTGATGACCTTCGACTTCCAGGGCTACAGCACCACCTACCGGTTCGAGCTGCCCGACCCCGAGCAAGTACCGCTCTTCACCCAATACGAGTCGTACTACCGCTTCCTGGTCCGCGCCACCGACCCGGACCCGGCCCGCCGGTTCTCCTCCGCCGAGGAGATGGCGGACCAGCTGACCGGCGTGCTGCGCGAGGTGCTGAGCCTGCAGGACGGCCGGCCCCGACCGTCACTCTCCACCCTGTTCGGGCCCGAACTTCGCGTCGTCGACACCGAGTTGGCCACCGATCCGATCGACCCGGCGGCCACCGCGCTGGCCCTGCCCGTCCCCCGGGTGGACGCCACCGACCCGAACTCCGGCTTCCTCGCCACCCTGGTCGCCAGCTCACCGGCCGAGTCGCTGGCCGCCCTGCGCAGCGCCACCGTCCCCTCGGTGGAGCTCTCGCTGCGCGAACTCCGGGCCCGCCTGGAGCAGCACGACCAGCGGGCCGTCACCGCGTTGCTGAGCACGCTGGAGGCGGACCACCCGGACGACTGGCGGGTGGTCTGGTACCGCGGTCTGGCCGCGCTGGTGGCCAAGGAGCCATCGGCGGCCGCCGAATCCTTCGACGCCATCTACGACGCCTTCCCCGGCGAGCCGGCGCCCAAGCTGGCGCTCGCCGTCTGCGCCGAGCTGCTCGGCGAGGGCGAGGACGCCGCCGAGTTCTACCGGCTCGTGGGCAGCACCGACCGGGCGTACGTGAGCGCCGCCTTCGGGCTCGCCCGGGTCCGGCTCGCCGCCGGTGACCGGCCGGGCGCGGTGCTCGCGCTGGAGGCCGTACCCGAGTCCTCCACCCACTACACGGCCGCCCGGATCGGCGCCGTCCGCGCCCGGCTGCGCGGCCGCGCCCCCGGCGACCCGCTCGGCCCCGAGCTGAACCGCTGCTCCGAGCAGCTCACCGCGCTCACGCTGGACGCCCGGCGCCGCGAGGAGCTCTCGGTCGAGGTGCTGGACAGCGCGCTGGGCTGGGTGCTCGCGGGGCGGCCCGCCGCCCCCGCCCAGCCGGAGAAGGTCGACGTACTCGGACATCCGGCCGGTGAACGGGAACTGCGGTTCGCCCTGGAACACTCCTACCGAGTACTGGCGCGGTTGTCCGACCGTACCGAGACCAGGATCGAGATGGTGGAGCGGGCGAACCGCGCCCGCCCCCGGACGTGGGTGTGAACCGATGCCTCAGCAGACCGTGTGCCCGAACTGTGCCGAGCCGCTGGACCAGGAGGACGTCTTCTGCGAGGCGTGCGGTCTGAGCCTGCTGCCGCCGGAGCTTGTCGAACCGCCGACCGCCGAGCCGCCGGCTACTGAACCTCCGGCTGCGGCCCGGCCCGCCTGCGTGCACTGCGCGGCGGCCGAGGTCGCCGACGACGGCTACTGCGAAGCCTGCGGCGGCGTCCAGCCACGTCCGCGTGACCACCAGGAGCGCTCGCTGTCGGGCGTCGCCGGGGTCACCGACCGGGGTCTGCGGCACCACCGCAACGAGGACGCCTTCACCGTCGCGGCCACCACGCTGCCCGGCGGCGCGCCCGCCGTGGTCGCGGTGGTCTGCGACGGCGTCTCCTCCTCCGCCCGGCCCGACGAGGCGTCGGCCGCCGCCGTGGACGCCGCCTCGGAGTCCCTGCTGACCGCACTGGAGCAGGGGCGGGAGCCCGCTGCGGCGATGCGCCACTCGATCGCGGTGGCCGCGCGAGCCGTGGCCGCACTGGCCCGCGACGGCGCCAACCCGCCCGGCCGCAGCCTCAACGCCCCGGCCTGCACCTACGTCAGCGCGGTCTACGCCGCCGGGCTCGTCACCATCGGCTGGGTCGGCGACACCCGCGCGTACTGGGTCCCGGACGACCGGGCCGGCGCCGAGCCGTACCGGCTCACCGAGGACGACTCCTGGGCCGCCCGGGTGGTCGCCGCCGGGCTGATGGGCGAGGCGGAGGCGTACGCCGACCCGCGCGCGCACGCCATCACCGGCTGGCTGGGCGCGGACGCCGAGGAGATCGACCCGCACACCATCAGCTTCACCCCGCACGTGCCCGGGGTCCTACTGGTCTGCACCGACGGCCTGTGGAACTACGCGGAGGCCGCCACCGACCTCGCCGAGGTCGTCCCGGCCGACGCCAGGACGGACCCGCTGGGCGCCGCCCAGACCCTGGTGAAGTTCGCGGTCGCGGCGGGCGGCCACGACAACATCACCGTCGCCGTGCTGCCGATCACACCGCTCGTCGAGACCGACGAGGACCACGCCCCGACCCTGCTGGACCTTCCGGTGGTACCGCACAGCGCAACCAGCTGACCCACGACCATTCACCTGATCTCCCTCACCTCCCTGACTCCTCCCTGACCGCTCGACAGGAGCAACGATGGCCCTGCTGTCCAAATCCCACCCGAGTTTCGCCGTCGACATCTTCCAGAACGAGTACCTCGCGGACGGCGCCCGTGAGGTCAGCGCGATCGTCACCGTCACCGCGACCGGCGGCGGGACCGCCGCGCGTTCGGCGGCACCGGCGGACGGCGGCGGGTCCACCGACGCCGCCGTGGTGATCATGGTCGACTGCTCCGGCTCGATGGACTACCCCTCCGAGAAGATGCGCAACGCCCGGGAGGCCACCGCCAAGGCCATCGACACCCTGCGCGACGGCGTGGCCTTCGCGGTGGTCGCGGGCACCCACGAGGCCAACGAGATCTACCCGGCCAACGGCTCTCTCGCGGTCGCCTCCGAGGACACCCGCGCGCAGGCCAAGCAGGCGCTGCGCAAGCTCAAGGCGTCCGGCGGCACCGCCATCGGCACCTGGCTCACCATGGCCGACAAGCTGTTCAACAGCCGGGCCGACATCGCCATCCGGCACGGCATCCTGCTCACCGACGGCCGCAACGAGCACGAGAAGCCGGGCGACCTGCAGCGCGTCCTGGACCGGGTCACCGGGAAGTTCACCGTCGACTGCCGGGGCGTCGGCACCGACTGGGAGGTCGCCGAGCTGCGCAAGATCGCCTCCACCCTGCTCGGCACCGTCGACATCGTCGCGGAGTCCTCCGGTCTCGCCGAGGACTTCCGCACCATGATGGAGAACGCCATGGGCAAGCAGGTCGCCGACGTGGCCCTGCGGGTCTGGACGCCGGCCAACGCGGTGGTGAAGTACGTCAAGCAGGTCGCCCCCGCCGTGGAGGACCTCACCGAGCGCCGCGCCGAGGCCGGCCCGCGCGCCGGGGACTACCCGACCGGCTCCTGGGGCGACGAGAGCCGCGACTACCACGTCTGCATCGAGGTGCCCTCGGCCGCCGTCGGCAACGAGATGCTCGCGGCCCGGATCAGCCTGGTGCTGCCCAAGCCGGACGGCAGCACCGAGGTGCTCTCGCAGGGTCTGGTGAAGGCCGTCTGGACGGACGACCTGGCCTCCTCCACCCGGATCAGCCCGCAGGTCGCCCACTACACCGGCCAGGCCGAGCTGGCGGACTCCATCCAGGAGGGCCTGGAGGCGCACCGCGCGGGCGATCTCGACCGCGCGACGGCCAAGCTCGGAGCCGCCGTACGGATCGCCCACGAGACCGGGAACGACGGCACGTTCAAACTCCTGCAGAAGGTGGTCGACGTGGTCGATCCCAAGGAGGGTACGGTTCGGTTCCGTAAGAACGTGAGCGAGGCCGACTCGATGACCCTCGAGACTCGCTCGACCAAGACCGTACGGGTGAAGAAGTGACCGGTTCATCAGGTCGCACCGGACCTGCTGGAATGTGGGGGAACTAATGCCGATCTGCCCTAGGGGCCACGAGTCGCAGGCCGAGGACTGGTGCGACTTCTGCGGCTTTCCGATGACCGCGCCGCCCGGCATCGGGGTGCCCGGCGCGGCTCCCTTCGGCGCGCCCTCGGCTCCCCCCGGCCGACCGTCCGCGCCGATGGCCCCGCCGCCGGCCTCTGGGCAGGCCCGCCCGGACGTCACCGCCGGCCTGGTCACCTGCCCGATCTGCCGGACCCCGCAGACCGGACGGTACTGCGAGGAGTGCGGGTACGACTTCGACCTCTCCGCCCCCTCGCAGCGGCAGAGCCCGCCCCCGGCACAGCCGCCCACCGCCCCGGCCGGGTACGGCTACCCGCCCCCGGCGCCGGCCCAGGCACCGTACGGGCAGCACGACCCGTACGCGCAGCAGCCGGCCCAGCCCGACCCGTACGCCCAGCCGCCGCAGCCCACCCAGGCGGCGCAGCCCGGACAGCAGGCCCCGTACTACCAGCCCGACTTCGGCCGTCCGCAGCCGTACGAGCAGCAGGCCCCCTACACCCAGGCCCCGCAGTTCCCCGAACCCGACGGGAGCTTCGACACCTCCGGACCGGTGTACGCGCAGCCGGGACAGAACGGCCCGGGCGACGAGTTCGGCACGTCCTTCCGGCTGGCACCTCCCGGTGCTGCACCCGGCGCACCCGCCGCTCCCCCGGCGCAGCAGCCCGTCCGCGCCACCTGGATGGCGGTGGTCAGCGCCGACCGTGACTACTTCACCGACATGATGGCGCGCAGCGGGCCGGAGGCGGCCGGGCTGTTCTTCCCGCCGTACTGCCCCGAGCGGCGGATCCCGCTGACCGGGCGCGGCCAGCTGCGGATCGGCCGGCGAAGCCAGCACAAGGGCACCGTGCCGGAGATCGACCTCTCGGTGCCCCCGGAGGACCCGGGCGCGTCCCACCAGCACGCCATGCTGGCGGAACAGGCGGACGGCAGCTGGGTGCTGGTCGACCAGGACTCGACCAACGGCACCACCGTCAACGGCGGCTCCGAAACCGTCCCCCCGCACACCGCGATCCCGCTCAACGACGGCGACCGCATCCACATCGGCGCCTGGACCACCATCACCCTGCACCGCGCCTGACGGACCGCCGGCCGGGCCTCTCGCCAGGGGCCCGGCCGACGCCCGCCGTCAAGGGCCGGTCCTCAAGGGCCGGTCGTCAAGGGCCCGATCCTCAAGATTCGCGCAGGTGATCTGCACAGAACCCGCCACAGCGCCTAAGGTCTGTGGTCATGACTGCTGCAATATCCGCTGACGGAATCCGTAAGCGGTACGGGGATGTACAAGCTGTCGACGGTGTGTCACTCACCGTCGAAACGGGCGAATTCCACGGAATTCTCGGGCCCAACGGGGCCGGCAAGACCACCACTCTGGAGATCCTCGAGGGGATCCGCGAGCCCGACGAGGGCCGCATCGAGCTGCTGGGGATGGCACCCTGGCCGCGCAACGCCAAGCTGCTGCCGCGCATCGGCGTGCAGTTCCAGGCCTCGGCCTTCTTCGTGAAGCTGACGGCCCGTGAGACCATCCGCACCTTCGCCTCGTTCTACGGCGTCGGGCCCAAGCGGGCCGACGCGATGCTGGAGCGGGTCGGCCTCGCCGACTCCGCGTCCGTGCTCACCGACAAGATGTCCGGCGGTCAGGCCCAGCGGCTCTCGATCGCCTGCGCACTGGCGCACGACCCGGAGCTGGTCTTCCTCGACGAGCCGACCACCGGTCTCGACCCGCAGGCCCGCCGCAACCTCTGGGACCTGCTCCGCGACATCAACGCCGAGGGCCGTACGGTCGTGCTGACCACCCACTACCTCGACGAGGCCGAGGTGCTCTGTGACCGGGTCTCGGTGATGGACCACGGCAAGGTGCTCAAGACCGGTGCTCCGGCGGCCCTGGTACGGGAGATCGACGACACCGTCCGGGTGAGCGTCGAGTCCGGGCAGCTCGGTGTCGAGGCGGCCCGCGAGCTGTTCGCGGCGGCCGGTGCCGAGATCGCCAACCTGGACGACAACGGGGTCTCGCTCGCCGTCTCGACCCGTGGCCCCGGCCCGGTGCTCTCGGTGCTGGCGGAGCAGAACGCGCTGCGCGGGCTCGAAGTGCGCGGAGCGACCCTGGAGGACGTCTTCCTCCAGCTCACCGGACGGGAGTACCGCGCATGAGCGCCCCCTCGACCAACACCCCCTCGATCGAGAAGGAGCGGGTCAGCACCTTCGTCAGCATCACCCGGGTGATGCTGACCGGCTTCATGCGGGACCGCACCGCGCTGTTCTTCACACTGGCCATGCCGCTGATCTTCCTGCTGCTGTTCGGTGTGCTGACCAAGAACGCGGGCACCTCGCACGTCAAGATCGCCGAGGTCGGCCAGGTGGCCGTGCTGGACTCCATGCCCGGTGACAGCCGGACCGAACTGGAGAAGGCCGTCACCATCACGAAGTACGACGACGAGAGCGTCGCACTTCAGAAGGTGAAGAAGGGCGACCTGGACGGCCTGGTCGAGCAGGGCCCGAACGGCCAGGTGGTGCTGCGCTTCAGCATGTCCGACCAGGTCAAGGCCGGGGCGGTGCAGACCATCGTCAACTCGGTCGTCCAGCAGGCCAACCAGGCGGCCTCCGGGCAGCAGCCGAAGTTCACCCTCGCGCCCAGCCAGGTCGAGGACAACTCGCTGAAGGCCATCCAGTACCTGACTCCTGGCCTGCTCGGCTACGCGGTCGCGACGGGCGCGGTGTTCGGGACCTCGCTGACGCTGGTCAACTGGCGCAAGCGGCGGGTCCTGCGGCGGCTGCGGCTGGCCCCGGTCAGCATCGGGTCGGTGGTCGCCGCCAGGGTCGCGGTGAGCGTCGTGGTCGCGTTCGTCCAGACCGCGATCTTCCTGGTGGTCGCGACCATGCCGTTCTTCGGCCTGAAACTGACCGGCAACTGGTGGTTGGTGCTGCCGCTGGTGGTCTGCGCGACGATCGCCTTCATGTCGATCGGCTTCCTGACGGGTGCCATCGCCAAGACCGAGGAGGCGGCGAGCGGGATCAGCCAGATCATCCTGCTGCCGATGTCCTTCCTCGGTGGCGCCTTCATCCCGATCGACAACGCTCCGCACTGGTTGCAGACCGTGTCCCGCGCGCTGCCGATGCGCTACCTGGTCACCTCCGCCCAGTCGGTGCTGAGCAAGGGCGGCGGGGTGATGGACGTGCTGCCCGCGATGGGCGGACTGCTCGCCTTCGCCGCGCTGTTCACCGCGATCTCCTGGCGGTTCTTCAGCTGGGACGACGCGTAGCCGCGAGCCGGCTGAGCCGGTCGGTCCAAGCCGGCTGAAGCCGGCTGCGCGCCACAGGGGTCGTACGCCGAAAGTCCTGGTGTACGGCCCCTGCGGCGTCTGCGACGATGGTCAGGTGACTGTTATCCGGCGTGGCACGCTCAGCGAGGAGACCTTTTTCGACGCGGTGGGCGGCGAGCCGACCTTCCGGCGGTTGGTCCACCGGTTCTACCAGGGCGTCGCCGAGGACGAGTTGCTGCGTCCGATGTACCCCGAGGAGGACCTCGGCCCGGCCGAGGAGCGGCTCGCCCTGTTCCTGATGCAGTACTGGGGCGGCCCCCGGACGTACAGCGACGAGCGCGGCCACCCCCGGCTGCGGATGCGGCACGCCCCGTTCAAGGTGGACCAGGCCGCGCACGACGCCTGGCTGAAGCACATGCGGGTGGCCGTGGACGAGCTGGAGCTCTCGGAGGACGCGGAACAGCAGCTCTGGGACTACCTGACCTACGCCGCCGCCTCGATGGTCAACACGGCGGGCTGACGGCCCGCTCAGCGCAGCGGGCTGAGGCCCAGCCCGGCCCCAGGGGCAGCACTGCTGCGCACCGCGATCGAACCGGCCGGTGCGCTCAGTCGCCGCCAGCCACCGACGCGGTGCACGGTCAGCGGCGCGGCGGGCTTGAGGAACCCCACCACGTAGGCGGCATGCGCGGCCCGGAGCGGGAGCTCGGGCAGCGCCACGAGCGGACGGGACCAGATCTCGTCCGCGAGGGCGTCCAGGACGGCGCGGGTGCGATGGTGCTCCGGCACCGCCTCGCTGCGCTCCTTGAACTCCCGGACGGCGGCCATCACCTCGGGGAAGACCTGGGCGGCTGGCGGCTCGCCCACCGGCTGCCAGCCCGTGCGCGGCGGCAGCAGACCGGTCCAGGCCGGTCCCGTGACGGGCGCGGGCAGCCGCACAGTGCCGGCCCGCTCGTCCACGGACTCCAGCAGCTGACCGGCCGAGACCGTGACATCGGCCGCCGCGTCGAGCCGCGCCAGCCGTACGGTCCGTACCGCCAACGCCCCCGCACCGCCGAGCGGCAGCCTCCCGAACACCGCGAGCACACCGGCCGGGCCTTCGTCGGTCGGCCCGGTTGCTGACGCTCCCGGCGAGGGGACTGCCTGCAGCCGCACCGCCGCCGCCCGGTCGAAGCGCAGCAGGCGGACCAGGAAGGCGGACAGGTCCGCGGCCTCCCCGGCATCGGCGAGCAGGAGGCGGTCGGTGGTGGTCAACGGATCAGCTCACTCGGGATGGAGGCGGTGGCGGCAGGAGCGGCGGAGGTCAGCCGACGGCGACCGGCAGCTCGTCCATGAACCGGCTGAGGAAGTCCTTCTCCACCGGGCTGATCCGGCGCGGCCGGCCCTCGGCCAGGTCGTAGGGAACGACCACGGTGGACGCCCGGACGTAGACCGTCTCGGTGCCGTCCTCGGCGGTGTCCTTGATCTCGTAGGAGACGGTCAGCGAGGCCCCGCCGATCTTGGTCACCCACGTCTCGATCGTCACCGGCGCGGGCCGGTGGACCAGCGGGCGCTTGTAGTCGATCTCGTGGCGGGCCACCACCGAGCCACCCGCGAACTCCCCGGCACCGGCTGCGGTGGCCTGGGTGAACATGAAGTCGATCCGGGCCTCCTCCAGGTAGCGCAGGAAGACCACGTTGTTGACGTGCCCGAAGGCGTCCATGTCGGACCACCGCAGGGGGCAGGCGTATATGTGGCGTGCCACGAAATGTTCTCCTCAACCTCTGATTACCCACCGGTAGCTCACTGGCGACCGGCGGCGGCCCGGCAGACCACCTTCACAGCAGCAGCCTGCCGGGCCGTTGTTGCGCGGGCATTGCGCCTAAGACCGACCAGCAACTGGGGGGCGGCGGCGCGGGCCGATGGCTGTCGCCCCGCTCCTTCTTCCACCCCCCAGTTGCCGGTCGGTCTGACCGTCAGCCTCGGGTCAGCTTCTTGTACGTGGCCCGGTGCGGACGGGCAGCATCGGCGCCCAGCCGTTCGATCTTGTTCTTCTCGTACGAGTCGAAGTTGCCCTCGAACCAGAACCAGTTGCTCTCACCCTCGTAGGCGAGGATGTGGGTGGCCACCCGGTCCAGGAACCAGCGGTCGTGGGAGATGACCACGGCGCAGCCCGGGAACTCGAGCAGAGCGTTCTCCAGCGAGGAGAGCGTCTCGACGTCGAGGTCGTTGGTGGGCTCGTCGAGGAGCAGGAGGTTTCCACCCTGCTTCAGGGTCAGCGCCAGGTTCAGGCGGTTGCGCTCACCGCCGGAGAGGATGCCGGCCCGCTTCTGCTGGTCCGGACCCTTGAAGCCGAAGGCGGAGACGTAGGCCCGCGAGGGCATCTCGACCTGGCCGACGTTGATCCAGTCCAGCTCGTCCGAGACCACGGCCCACAGCGACTTCTGCGGGTCGATGTTGGCGCGGCTCTGGTCGACGTAGCTGGTCTTGACCGTGTCGCCGACCTTGATGCTGCCGCCGTCCGGGGTCTCCTCGCCGAGCAGCATCTTGAACAAGGTGGTCTTGCCGGCGCCGTTGGGGCCGATGACACCCACGATGCCGTTGCGCGGCAGCGTGAAGCTCAGGTCGTCGATGAGGACCTTGTCGCCGAACGCCTTGGAGAGGTTGTTGACCTCGACCACGATGTTGCCCAGGCGCGGGCCCGGCGGGATCTGGATCTCCTCGAAGTCCAGCTTCCGCATCTTGTCGGCCTCGGCCGCCATCTCCTCGTAGCGGGCGAGGCGGGCCTTGGACTTGGCCTGGCGGCCCTTGGCGTTGGAGCGGACCCACTCAAGTTCTTCCTTGAGGCGCTTGGCGCGCTTCTGGTCCTTCTGGCCCTCGACCTTGAGACGGGACTGCTTGGTCTCGAGGTACTTGGAGTAGTTGCCCTCGTACGCGTAGGCGCGGCCACGGTCGAGCTCGAGAATCCACTCGGCGACGTGGTCCAGGAAGTACCGGTCGTGGGTGACCGCTACAACGGTGCCGGCGTACTTGGCGAGGTGCTGCTCCAGCCAGTTCACCGACTCGGCGTCGAGGTGGTTGGTGGGCTCGTCGAGGAGCAGGAGGTCGGGGGCCTCCAGCAGCAGCTTGCAGAGCGCCACGCGGCGGCGCTCACCACCGGACAGGCTGGTGACGGGCCAGTCGCCGGGCGGGCAGCCCAGGGCGTCCATGGCCTGCTCGAGCTGGGCGTCGAGGTCCCAGGCGTTGGCGTGGTCCAGCTTCTCCTGAAGCCGGCCCATCTCGTCGAGCAGCTCGTCCGAGTAGTCGGTCGCCATCAGCTCGGCGATCTCGTTGAACCGGTCGAGCTGGCCCTTGATCTCCTTGACGCCGTCCTGGACGTTCTCCAGGACCGTCTTGGACTCGTCGAGCGGGGGCTCCTGGAGGAGCATGCCGACGGTGTAGCCGGGAGAGAGGTAGGCCTCACCGTTCGAGGGCTGCTCCAGACCGGCCATCATCTTCAGCACGGTGGACTTGCCGGCGCCGTTGGGGCCGACGACGCCGATCTTCGCCCCAGGGAGGAAGTTGAGCGTCACGTCGTCAAGGATCACCTTGTCGCCGTGTGCCTTGCGCAGCTTGCGCATGGTGTAGATGAATTCCGCCACGTGAGATCGCTCCGGCGTCGTCGGGAGTATTCGGGTTGCAACCTTTCCATTGTGCCGCACTGGGCCGGGGCTCCCGAACCGGATATCCGCCAGGGCCCTGAGCAGCGCGGACGGGAACATCCCCGGGCCGGAAGCCGACCGGCCCCGCCCCCACCGAGGGGGACGGAGCCGGCCGGCACTGCCGCGCGGTCGGCCGGCCGTCAGCCGTCAGCCGCTGCTACGAACGGCGGACTGCGGACTGCGGCCGGGCCACCGTCAGCCGCTGGTGCGGCTGTGCCGGCCACGACGGCGCAGGGCGAAGACCGCGCCGCCACCGGCGATCACCAGCGCACCGGCGATACCGGCCAGCAGCGGGGTCTCGCCGCCGCCACCGGTGAAGGCCAGGCCGCCGCCGGGGGTGCCGGTGGCGCTCGGGGACGGAGTGGCACTGTGACCGGTGCCCGGGGTCGGGCTCGAGGTCGGGGTGCCGGTGCTGCTGGTGGTCTTGCAGTTCAGGACCGACTTGAACTCCTGCTTGAAGCCGTTCGGGCCGGTGACGACGATGTCGTACTTCTGGCCCTCGGCCACCTTGACCGGGATGCTCTGGGTGCCCTTGGGCTTCACCGTGACGGTCTGGCCGGCCAGGGTGAAGACGAAGTCCTGGTCACCGTTGTTGGTGACGGTCACCACGACCGCGCCGTGCGCGCAGTCGACCTTGGCGGTCACGGCCGGGATCGGGCCGGTCGGGGCCCAGGTGACGGTGGCCGTGGCGGAGACCGAGACCGACTTCGCGCCGGCCAGGATCAGCGTCTGGCTGTGGTTGCCGTCCTCGTCCGCGCCGGTGAAGACCCGGCCGACCGGGATCTCGACCGAGCTGGTGGCCGTGATCGTGCCCGTCCCGGGCGCCGCACCCGCAGGGGCCTTGGCGAAGATCGCGTCGCCGCCCTTGACACTCTTGACGACGTTGCCGGCCGCGTCGGTGAGGACCAGCCCGGCCTTGGCCGCCACCGGGTCGAGGCCCAGGTCGACGTGCGCGGCGGTGGTGTCGACGGTGATCGGTCCCAGCCGGTCGCCGCTCTTGCCGGAGACCGAGCCCGGGTTCAGGGTGAGACTGGCCTTCGGCTCCCCGTCCGTGGCCCCCTGCGCCTGGTCGATCAGGTACTGCGTGAGCTGCTCGGCCTTCGCGTCCTGCTGGTGCACAGGGACGTTCGGGTCCGAGAAGGACCAGACGGCGACCTGGGTGCCCGCAGCGGCCTCGTCCGCCGTCAGGCCGTCGAGCTGGGTGCCCTTGGCGGACGCGTCGGTGGCGAGCTGCCCCGGGCTGACGTTGGGGTACGAGTGCTCAAGAATCCACTTGATCTTCGGGCCGGCCGCCCCGGCCAGCGAGCTGGAGCCCCAGTCGGTCTCCTGGTACCTCGCGTTGTCCCGGGTGCCGTTGAGGAGGTCGATGCAGTAGACGGGGAGGTTACTGCCGTCCGAGGCCTGGATCGCGAACAGACCCGCCTGGCCGAACTCCTGATGCCCCGGCGCGTCGATGGTGACCGGCTGACCATGGCTGAGGCCGGGGAGCAGGTGCGCCGTCACCCCGGAGCCGCCGGGGGTCGTGGCGGAGGCCGAACCCGCTGTCATGAGCCCGCCACCCACCAGCAGAGTAGACGTGAGCATGACAGTGCCTATGCGGGAGAGAGCCCGCCCCTGCTTGTGGAACATGAAAGATCCCTCCGGGCTGGGCCATGCCGATGGCAGCCCGCCTTGCAAAGCAGTGCGCCCTGTGCGGCACTGCTGCACCTGTGTGAACGAGACGCATCATATTGAGCCGCAGGCGCTCTCAAACCTCCGCGCCAGCCCAGATCGCTTCCGTATCTATATTGTTATCAAGGAACTGATCAACCAGTAGAGTTGACGGCTCAACAGAATCTCACCGGGAATCAGGAACAGTCGCCGTAGTGCACACTTCCCACCCGGAAGTGCCCGCGCCGGGCAACTCTCCGATCTCAAGCGGTAGTGACACGGTCAGTACACGCAATGCCCTCGCGAACCACCTCCCCCATC
The DNA here is from genome assembly GCF_029894335.1 of Kitasatospora sp. MAP5-34. Lineage (GTDB taxonomy): Bacteria > Actinomycetota > Actinomycetes > Streptomycetales > Streptomycetaceae > Kitasatospora. The sequence continues at coordinate 90,348 of NZ_JARXZC010000023.1, forward strand.
ACCTCCCCCACCATCAACTCGACCGGCTCGGCGCCCCGCCTCGCCTCGACCGCCGCCACAATCCAGTCGGGCACCGCCTGTTCCACCGGAGCGACCGCCGACCCGAGAGCGGGGACCTCCTCACGCGCCGAACGCCCCGCCACCAGTTCGGGCTTGGCCTGGACCGCCCAGCGGAACGCCGACGTGCCCCGGGCCAGATCATGGCCGACCGCCCTGGCGTCGATCTCGACCACACAGCGGCGCTTGTCCTCCTCACCCCACTCCCTGATCCGCAGTCGGCCACTGACCACCACCGGATCGCCCCTGTTGACCGAACTCACCACGTTGGTCGCCAGCCAACGCCAGGCCACCACCGTGACCCAGTTGGTGTCACCGTCCACCCAGTCGCCCTTGCTCCGGTCGTACCGGCGCTCGGTGGCCGCCATTCGGAAGTTCGCAACCGGGACTCCGGCGGACGTTTGCGCGTAGCTCACCGCCGACGCGACATTGCCGACCATGGTTACCAAGGTCTCGTTCACGGAACGCCTCCGCCCATCGGAAATCACCGAGTGGAATCACTGCTGCGAGGAGAGTGACCCATCCTGGGAAATTTCCGCCAGTTCCTTCAGAAATCCTGTGGACAACTCCGGCATGTGGATAACTTGGGTCACTCTCCGGAGTGAATCCGATTCAGAAATCGCCCACCGGGACCCCAGATCTTTCGGGGTCATGACAAGCCAAGGCGTGACCCGCGGCACAGCCCGCCCCTACCCCCGGGCCGCCCGCCCCGCCAGCCCGTCCGATGCCCGAACGAGTGGACAGCAAGTGCATCGGTCCATGTCATCCGACTGACGGAACCAAAACCCGCCCCCACCCGCCGCGCGTGCCGGGGCATTGTCCGCACCGAATCCATAACGGGAGGGGCGACAGCCCCGTAACGACTGCACAACGGCCAGCCTCAGAACGCGTCAGACCGCTGCATGGCCAGCCTCTACCTGCGATTATCGGACCGCTCCACCAAGACCGACACACCCGGCACACCGCTTGAAGACCCAGGGGAGTATCCAGCCCCCCTTATCCTGTCCCGGAACATCCTGTCGCGGACAGGGCCCAGGGGTTCGCCACCCCATCCGCAACCGGCCGACGCCCTCCCGGGCGGATGCCTGTCACGCCCCCATAGCTCAGCGGATAGAGCACCCGCCTTCTAAGCGGTAGGTCGCAGGTTCGAATCCTGCTGGGGGCACCACCTGTCACACCACCCACACCAGCCTCGCGGCAGTCCTTGGCCCAGCTCCACTCACGGGTCACCGTTCGCATGTGGTCACTGCCCCACGAGCGGCACTCGGCGGGCAGCGGATCCAGCAGGCACGGCTCCCAAGGCACGGCGCCCAGCCCGCTGCCCTCAGATGGCGTCGAGGTACGCGTCCAGCAGGTCCGTCTGCCGCTGCGGCGAGAACTCCGTCGGCGCGAAAAGCGCCTGGACCACCAGCCCGAGCACGAAGCTCTGGGCCGCCGCCGCCAGTTCCTCGGCCGACCGCTCGGCAGGCAGTTCCCCGGCCCGCTGGGCCGCCGTGACCAACTCGGCGATCCGCTCACGCGATCGGCGGTACCGCGCGGCGTGCTCGGCGGCGAGATCCGGATCGGCCAGCGCCACATCCCAGGAACCGACCCAGATCCGGTTGCCGGCCACGCCTGCGGGCGTGAGCGGCAGGATGTCGAGCAACGTCGCCCGCAGCATGGCCCGCCCCGCACCCCCACCCCGGCCACCCATCCCCGCCACGCCCGCAGCGCCCGCAGCGCCCCCAGCGGCCGCACCCAGCACTTCGGCCACCGCCTCGGCAGCCGGGCGCGGCCGCTGCGCGGACCGCTTCTCCAGGACGTCCAGCGCGTACGCCACCAGCGCCCGCTTGTTCGGGAAGTAGTGCGTGAGCAGCCCGGTACTGGCTCCCATCCTGGCGGCGACGGCACGCAGGGTGAGCCCGCCGAAGCCGCGTTCGGCCAGAACCTGCCAGACCGCCTCGGAGACCTCGGTACGGCGGGCGTCGTGGTCTCCACGGGCGGGCGTCATGGGCGCTATGGTACCTACCAAACGTTTGTTATGTACCTCTCCCGCCAACGATCTCCGGAGGCCCCTGTGTACGCGATTCCGCTCGCCGACGACGCCGAGCTGCGCCCGCTCGAACCGTGGCAGGCCGCCGAGTTCCTGGCCCACATAGACCGGGCCCGGGCGAACACCGACCCCTGGATCCCGTGGGCCTCGCGCTCCACCGACCTGGCGTCCGCCCGCGCCACCCTCCAGGGCTACGCGGACAGGCAGGCCACGGACACCGGCCGGATCTTCGGCATCTGGGACGCGGGCACCCTGGTCGGCGGGGTGATGTTCGTGCACTTCGACGCCGCGTCCGGCAACTGCGAGATCGGCGTCTGGTCGGAGGCGGCCGGTGAGGGGCGCGGCCTGATCAGCGCCGCCGTCCGGCACCTGATCGACTACGCGCTGGTGGAACGCGGGATGCACCGCGTCGAGTGGTACAGCAGCACCCGCAACGCCCGGAGTCGCGCCGTCGCCCAGCGGATGGGCATGCACCTGGACGGTGTGCTGCGCGAGTACTTCCCGCACAACGGCATCCGGCACGACAAGGAGGTCTGGTCCCTGCTGGCCCACGAGTGGCCGAAGAGCGGGAGCACCGCACCGGAGACCGTCTCGCCGGAGACCGAGTGACACGAACCAGCTGACCTGAACCACGCGAACCCCACGACACGGCACCCCACCACGCAGCACCCCACGACGCGGCCCCGGCAGTTGCCGGAGATCACACCCACCGCCGTGGTGCCGGGGCCGGCCGTTGTGGAAGGGTGAGGCCCGACCCCGAACCCGCCCGGAGGCACCCCTTGCCCCAGCACTTCGACACCGGAGTGGACGGCCTGCGCGTGACAGTCGAGGACGGCGGCGTCGCCGTCCTCGTCCTGGACCGGCCGGAGCGCCGGAACGCCGTCACCCTGGCAATGTGGCGCGGCCTCCCGGGGGTGCTGGACCGGCTCGCGGCACTGCCGGAGGTCCGGGCCCTGCTCGTGACGGGGGCGGGCGGCACGTTCAGTGCGGGGGCGGACATCACGGAGCTGGCCGAGGTGTACGCGGACCCGCAGCGGGCCGACGCGTACCACGCGGACAACGTCGCGGCGGAGGAAGCGCTGGCCGCCTTCCCGCACCCGACCATCGCCGTGCTGCTGGGCTACTGCGTGGGCGGCGGCTGCCAGTTGGCCGCCGCCTGCGACCTCCGCTTCGCCGCCGAGGGCGCACGGCTGGGTATCACTCCGGCGAAGCTCGGCGTGGTCTACCCGGCCGTCCCGACGGTACGGCTGGCCCGGCTGGTCGGGCCGGCCCGGGCGAAGTACCTGCTGTTCTCGGGTGAGTTGGTGACCGCCCGGCGGGCCGAGCGGTTCGGGCTGGTGGACGAGGTGGTGGAGGACGGCGGGACGTACGCCCGTGCCCTGGAGTTCGCCCGCCTGCTGGCCCGGCGCTCCCCGCAGACCATCGGCGCGGTCAAGGCCGCGCTGGCCGGCCCGCCGGAGGACGCGGCGGCGGCGGTCGCGCCGTGGGAACGCAAGTCCCGCGAGGCGCCGGACGTCCGCGAGGGCCTGGCCGCATTCCTCGAACGGCGCGAGCCCCGGTTCTAACCGCATCCCGGTTCCAGCCGCGTTCCAATTCCAGCCGCGTTCCGGCCGGTCCCGGCAGAGCCGAACAGGCCGGGCGCACGCATTAGGATCACCGGGTCCATCCCGACCCATGTTCTGGAGTACGCCCGATGAGTGCCAGCACCCCCGAGACCGTCTGGGCCCGGCGGGTGACCGACGGTGTCGAGCCGAAGAACGTCATCATCGCGGTGCTGCCGGTGCTCGGCACCCTCCGCTACGGCCTGACGGGCCTGGGCTGGGGACTGTTCGCCGTGATCTTCGCGGCGATCCTGCCGACCTGGTTCATCAAGCGCGGTATGCGGCAGGGACACTGGGAGGACCGGCACGTCGGGCAGCGGCAACGACGGCTGGTGGTGATCCCGTTCATCATGCTGTCGGTGCTGGCCAGCCTCGGCGTGATGCTCTGGGCCGGCGCGCCGGCCGACATGACGGCGATGGTGGTGGCGATGTTCGCCGCGCTGGTCCCGATCATGGTGATCACGGTCTGGTGGAAGGTCTCCGTGCACACGGCCGTGGCCAGCGGCGCCGTCGCGTGCCTGGCCATCGCGCTCGGACCGTGGTGGCTGCTGACGTACCCGCTGGTGGCGGCGATCGCGTGGTCCCGCGTGGTACTGCGGGACCACACGCTCGCCCAGACCGTCGTGGGCGCGGTGGTCGGAGCGGTCTCCGCCGGGCTCGCCTTCTGGGCCAGCCGCTAGGCCCGGTCTTCTAGCGGATCGGCAGGCCCGAGATGGTCCGGGCGATGACCAGCCGCTGGATCTCGCTGGTCCCCTCGAAGATGGAGTAGATCGCGCTGTCCCGGTGCATCCGCTCCACCGGGTACTCCCGGGTGAAACCGTTGCCGCCGAGGATCTGCATCGCCTGCGCCGTCACCCACTTCGCCGTCTCGCCCGCGTAGAGCTTGGACATCGAGCCCTCGGCCGAGGTGAACGGCTGGTTGTTGGCGGCCATCCAGGAGGCCCGCCAGACCAGCAGCCGGGAGGCGTCGATCCGGGTCTTCATGTCCGCCAGAGTGAAGGCGACGCCCTGGTTGTCGATGATCGGCCGGCCGAACTGCACCCGGGTCTTGGCGTAGTCGAGCGCGACCTCGTACGCCGCCCGGGCGATGCCGATCGCCTGCGCGCCGACGGCCGGGCGGGATGCCTCGAAGGTGGCCATCGCGGCGTTCTTGCCCGAGCCCTTACGCGTTCCCTCGCGCGCCCGGGCCAGCCGCTCGTCCAGCTTCTCCTTGCCTCCGAGCAGGCAGCTCCCGGGCACCCGGACGCTGTCGAGGACGACCTCGGCGGTGTGCGAGGCGCGGATGCCGTGCTTCTTGAACTTCTGACCCTGCGACAGGCCCGGCGTGCCGGGCGGCACCACGAACGAGGCCTGGCCGCGCGCGCCGAGCGCCGGGTCGACCGTCGCCACCACCACGTGGACGGCGGCGATGCCGCCGTTGGTCGCCCAGGTCTTGGTGCCGTTGATCACCCACTCGTCCTTGGCCTCGTCGTAGACCGCGCGGGTGCGCAGCGCGGACACGTCCGAGCCGGCGTCGGGCTCGGAGGAGCAGAACGCGGCGACCTTGACGTCCTCCGGGGTGCCGAACATCTGCGGCGCCCAGGTACCGATCTGCTCGTCGGTGCCGTTGGCGAGCACCGCGACGGCGGCCAGCGTGGTGCCGACGATGGCGAGCCCGAGACCCGCGTCGCCCCAGAACAGTTCCTCCATCGCGATCGGGATGCCGACGCCCGAGGGGTCGAAGTACTGCTGGGCGTAGAAGTCCAGCGAGTAGATCCCGATCTTCGCCGCCTCCTGGATGATCGGCCAGGGGGTCTCCTCGCGCTCGTCCCACTCGGCGGCGGCGGGCCGCATCACGTCGGCGGCGAAGCCGTGCAGCCAGTCGCGTACGGCGAGCTGGTCCGCGCCGGGGTCAAGGGAGAAGGTGCTCATGCTGCGTGCCTCCGGTCGAGGGGCGCGGCCAGGGACAACTGCCCACGCCACAGGGGTGTTACCTCGGGTAACATCGGCAGGAGTCTGCTACTGATTGGTAACGCATGTCAACGCCCGACCGACATCCCGCAGCGAGGAGCACCACCGTGTCCGGCCCCGCCACCCCAGCCGTCGGCGAGCTCCGCCGCGAGCAGCTGCTGAACGCCGCCGACCGGGTCGTCCAGCGCGAGGGGCCCGGCGCGAGCATGAATGCGATCGCCGCCGAGGCAGGCATCACCAAGCCCATCCTGTACCGGCACTTCGGCGACCGGAACGGCCTGATCCGCGCCCTGACGGAACGCCACACGGCCGGCCTGCTGACCGCTGTACGGGCCGCGCTCGCCGAACCCCTGGAGCGGCGCGACCTGGTCGAGCGGGTACTCGACACCTACCTCGCCGGGATCGAGGCCCGCCCGCAGGTCTACCGGCTGCTGACCCACCCGGAGGCGGGCGACCCGACGGGGGCCGGGAACGCCCTCGCCCCCGCGCTGCGGCAGATCGCCGAGGAGATCACCAAGGCCGTGCAGGCCCAAGTGGACCTGGGCGCCGACAGCCCGCTGATCTCCGAGACCTGGGGCCGGGCGATCACCGGCATGGTGCTGGCGGCCGGCGACTGGTGGCTCGACCAGCGCCCCTGCTCGCGCGCCCGGATGGTGCAGGCGCTGGCGGACCTGCTCTGGGGCCGGCTGGCGGCAGCGGCCGAACTGCCACTGGCGATCACGCCACCGTCGGCGGCCGAACATGAGCCTGACTCGCCTCTTGTGCAGGACTAGACCGTACGGCAGGATCGGCGCTCACCACACCCAGCCACCCATCCGAGGTGCACCGTGCGTGTCCACCGAACCGCCGTCGCCCTGCTCCTGGCCACCGCCACCCTGCTGAGCGGCGCCGCCGCCACCCCGGCCGGGGCGGCGAGCCGGCAGTCCGCCTTCCCGGCCGGCAGCACGACCACGGCGGACGGCCGTACCGTCTTCACCGACTCCCATGGCCGGACACTGCAACTGCGCGGCTTCAACATCGACAAGTACGACGAGACCACCGAGGCGGACGTCAGCTCGATCGCCGCGCACGGTTTCACGCTCGTCCGGGTGGCGATCTCCTGGGCCCGCCTGGAACCCGCCCGCGACCACTACGACCAGGGCGAACTCGCCAAGTTGCAGCGGGTGATGAGCTGGGCCGACCGGTACGGTCTGCTCGCCGTGGTCGACTTCCACCAGGACGTGTACGGGCCGAAGTACGGCGGCGGCGACCGGGGCATACCCGAGTGGGCCACCCGGGACGACGGCCTCCCGTTCGTCCCCGACCCGAACGACTGGTTCGCCGGGTACTTCCAGCCCGCCGTGCAGGCCGCCTTCCGGCACCTCTACGACGACCCGGATCTGCGCCGGTGGCAGGCGGACTTCTACACCCGGATCGCCCGCGAACTGCGCGGCCACCGCTCCCTGTTGGGGTACGACCTGTTCAACGAGCCGTCCGGACCGATCGACGGCGACCCGTCCGACCCCGCCGTCCTGGTCGCCGCCTCCGCCGAGCTGGAACAGGGCCGACTGCCCGCGATGTACCGGCGGCTGATCACGGCGATGCGCCAAGTGGACGGCCACTCCTGGCTGTTCGTTGAACCCACCGTGCTGGTCGGCCAGGGCGCGCCGACCCAACTGCCCGCCTTCGCCGACCCCCGGCCCGGCACCGCCCGGCTCGGCTACGCGCCACACTTCTACGACACGGCGGTCGAGGCCGGCCAGGACTGGAACCCGGCCGACGGCTTCATCGAGAACTACACCGCCGCCATCACCGCCTACCCGCAGGCCGGCCACCTGCCCGTCCTGGTCGGCGAGTGGGGCCCGCCGAACTCCCGCACACCGGGCAACACCGAGCTGGTGCGGCGTCAGGTCGCGGCGATGTCGGGCTTCGCCGCCGGATGGACGATGTGGTATTGGTGCCAAGGGAGCGGCGGCTACTGCGGGTTGGGCCCGGACGGCCGCCCGGCCCCCGGCGACCAGCCCGCGTTCGCCCCCTACGCCGCCGCCCTCGCGGGCAGCCCGGTCGCCGAGTCCTACCAGGACGGCACCTACTCGCTGACCTTCACGGCAGGCCACGGCTGGACGGACCTGGTCGTCCCCGGCACCGCGTACCCGAACGGCGCGAAAGTGAGCGTAAGCGGCACCCGATCCGCCGTGATCGAGATCGACCAACCCCACGGCGACCACGCCGGAACGGCGCGTGTCCTGCTACCAACTGCCCACCCAGGCCAACGAATCACCCTCACCCTGTACCCCAGATGACGCCAGGGGCGCGAGGCTCTGCTTAATGAACTGCGTGCGCGAAACCGGAAGGCGACAACCCGCACCCTTCCGCCTCGCTCAGCTCCCCGTGCCCCTTCAGGGGGCTAGAGCAGATCCGCCCGCGCAGCCTGAATCCCCGCCTGGAAGCGCGTCCGCGCGCCGAAGCGGTCCATCAGTTCACGGACCCAGCGCTGCACGGTCCGTGGTGAGACCCCCATCTGGCGGGCGATGCTCTCGTCCGTCAGCCCGGCCGCGAGCAGGGTCAGCAGCTGCCGGTGCCGGTCCTCCGGAGCCGCGCCGGAGTCCGCCGGGGGCATCCGCATGGCGTGCGACCAGTAGAGCTCGAACAGTCCGAGCAGGGCGTCCAGCAGCGAGGAGGGGCGGACCAGCAGCACGCTCTGCAACTCGCTGCCGGCGCTGACCGGGAGCAGCGCCCACCGGTCGTCCACCAGGGCCAGTTTGAGCGGCAGCTCGGGGAGTACCCGGGCCTGCTCCCCCGCCTGGACGAAGGCCCGGATCTCGGCCAGCCGCTCGGGCTCGCGCAGCACCCGGCTCTCGTACACCACCCGCATGGCCACCCCCCGTCCCAGCACGCCGAGTTCGGTCGTCGGGTCGGTGCGGCGGACGTACGGCTGGCGGTCCAGTATCCGCAACTGGTCCCGGACGCCGAGCTGGAGGCTGCGCCAGAGCTCCGCGATCGAGTCCCGGCCGGTGATCACCTCCACCAGTTCGCCCGCCTCGGAGCCCGGACGGCTGCGCCGGTACGTGCGCACCAGCTCGTTGATCCGGCCGCGCGCTCGGCGCAGCTCCACCTCGCGCCGCAGCAGCAGTTCCTCCAACGCCACGTCCGGCGGTACGGCGCTCCACAGGGCGGGCAGTGCCGCCGGGAGTTCGACCAGGCCGTTGCCGGCCAGCGACTCCAGGGCGATCACGACCTGGGCCGTCGTCAGCCCGAGTTGGGCACCGAGCCGCTGGACGGTGTCTCCCGAGGTGCTGAGCAGATGGAGGTAGACCTCCTCCTCCGTGCTGCCCAGGCCCAGCCCCGCGAACCTGCCTGTACCCGGCACCGGCACCCCCTCCGTCCCCCCGATGAGACCAGCCCGACGAAACCAGACTGTGCGCCAACGTTCGCCGGAAATCAAGACCTTGATCACATGAGACGAGATGTACCCGGCCCCGCCGGTGTACTTCAGCAACGCCGTGGACGCGGGCGACAACTTCACCGCCTCGGTCGTCTACAACGGCGGCACCACCTACACCCTGAAGCTCGCCGACACCACCAAGGGCTGGACCAAGAACCTCAAGAAGTCGCTCCGTGCGCAGAACGTCAGCGCGGAGGCCGTCATCGAGTCCCCGACCCAGAGCTACCCGTCGTTCAACAGCCTCGACTTCTCCAACATCGTGGTGAACGGGAGCGTCTTCGACAGCTACAACCCGCAGCCCATCGACAGCGGCCAGTACACCGAGACCAGCCTGCGCAACGGCGCCTTCTCGATCGTCCCGGCCTGACGGCTCCGCCCTTGGACAACTGGCCAGCGACAGACAGGGGCGCGGGGCTCTGATGAACTGCGTGCGCGAAACCGGGAGGCAACGACCCGCAGCCTCCCGATCACGCGCACCCCCGCGCCCCTGTTCCGGCTGGCGCTTACCTACTGCAGCCCGCGCCGAGCGAGCAGCGGCGCGATCTCCGGGTCTCGGCCGACCACCGCGCGGAAGCAGTCGAGTGCGTCCACGCTGCCACCCCGGGAGAGCAGTTCGGCGCGGAAGACGCCGCCGCTCTCGCGGACCGTGCGGCCGTTGGTCCGGAACCACTCGACGGTGTCGGCGTCCAGCACCTCGGACCAGATGTAGGCGTAGTACCCGGCGCTGTAGTCGTTCGCGAAGATGTGGTTGAAGTACGTGGTGCGGTAGCGCGGCGGGATGGCGGGGACGGCCAGCCCGGCCGCCGCCAGCGCCGCAGCCTCGAACTCCTGGGCGTCGGCGATCTGCCGGCCGGCCGGCACGGTGTGCCAGGCCCAGTCGAGCAGCGCTGCGGCCAGGTACTCGACCGTCCGGAAGCCCTCGCCGAAGGTCTGGGCGGCGGCCATCTTCTCGACCAGGTCGGCGGGCAGCGGCTCACCGGTCACGTGGTGCTTCGCGTAGTTGGCGAGGACCTCGGGCCAGGTCATCCACATCTCGTTGACCTGGGACGGGAACTCGACGAAGTCCCGGGGGACTTCGGTGCCCGAGAAGAACGGGTGGCGGACGTCCGAGAAGAGCCCGTGCAGGGCGTGCCCGAACTCGTGGAACAGCGTCCGCACCTCGTCCCAGGTCAGCAGCACGGGCTCGCCGGCCGGCGGCTTGGCGATGTTGAGGTTGTTGACCACCACCGGCTGCCGGCCCAACAGCCCGGACTGCTGGACCAGTTCGTTCATCCACGCCCCGCCGATCTTGGAGTCGCGGGCGTGGAAGTCACCGAGGAAGAGCCCGAGCGCGGTGCCGTCCGCCTCGAACACCTCGAAGACCCGGGCGTCGGGGTGGTAGCCGATCAGGTCGAGCCGCTCGGTGAAGGTCAGCCCGTAGGCCAGCCCGGCGGCGAAGAACACACCGTCGTGCAGCACCCGCTCCAGCTCGAAGTACGGGCGCAGCACCGCCGCGTCCAGGTCGTAGGCGGTCTGCCGGACCCGCTCGGAGTAGTACGCCCAGTCGTGCGCGGCGAGTTCGGCGATGCCGTCCGCCGACGCGGCCTCGGCGAGCCGGGCAGCCTCGCGCTCCGCGTTCGTGACAGCGGCGGGGACCAGGCGGGCCAGCATGGCGTCCACGGCCTCGACGGTACCGGCGGTCTCGTCGGCGACCACGTACGCGGCGTGGTTCGGGTAGCCGAACAGGGCGGCCCGCTCGGCGCGCAGCCCGGCCAGCCGGATCGCCAGCGGGCCGTTGGTCTCGACCGCGCGCTCCAGCGAGGCCTCCAGCAGCCGGGCACGCAGGTCGCGGTCGGTGAGCCGGCTCAGCTCGCACTGGTTGGAGATGTTCTTCAGGCTCAGGACGTACTTGCCCTGGTGGCCGAGCGCCCGGCCGTTCTCCGCAGCGGCGGCGATGGTGTCGGCGGACAGCCCGTCGAGCTGCTCGGCGCTGTCCAGCACGAGGGCGCTGGCCCGGGTGGCGGCGAGCACGTTCTGCTGGAAGGCCGTGGCGTCCGAGGCGAGCTGGGCGTTGATCTCGCGCAGGCGCTGCTGGTCCGCCGCCGAGAGCCGGGCACCCGCCCGGACGAACCGGAGGTGGTGCCGCTCCAGCAGCCGCAGGTCCTCCGGGTCCAGCCCGAGCGTGTCGCGCGCCTCGTACAGGGCGCTGATCCGGGCGAAGAGCCCGGCGTCGAGGTGGATCGCGTCGGTGTGCGCGGCGAGCCGGGGGCTGAGCTCCGCGCCCAGCTCCTGGACGGCCGGGCTGGTGTGGGAGGCGTTCTGGTTGTCGAAGGCCAGCCAGACGCGGCGCAGCAGCGCGCCCGACCGCTCCAGGGCGACCAGGGTGTTGTCGAAGGTCGGCGCCTGCGGGTCCGCCACGATGGCGGCGATCTCGGCGAGTTGGTCGGTCATGCCGCGCTCGAAGGCGGGCAGGTAGTGCTCCTCCCGGATCTCGGCGAACGGCGGCAGTTCGTAGGCGAGGGTGCTGGGCGCGAAGAATGGGTTGTGACTCACTCTCCCGACCCTATTGGGTGCCGGTGGGGCCCTGCCATGGCCCTGTCGTGCCAGGCATTGTCGGTACCGACCGCTACGGTCGGGACGGACGAACTCACGTCCGAGAGGAGAACCGCCCGTGGCACCCCGTATGGCCCTCGTCCCCGACCAGCACGGTCCGGGCGGCCGCCTCCAGCCGCTCGCCGACGACGGCGGCGCGCTCGGCGCGCCCGTCCACGCCCCGGACCTGGCCGCCGCCGTCGCGCGGTACGAGAGCACGGAGGGCCCGCGCTGGGTCTGGGCCGCCGCCGACAGCGCGTACGTGCCGCTGCTGCCGCTGCGGGTCGCCCGCTGCCACGACCTGCGGCTGACGGAGGCGCTGCTGCTCGGGCACGAGGGCCGCTGGGGTGCGCCGCGTTCGCTCGGCGCCGCCTGGGCCCGACTGCACCGGCTGCCCGTCCCGGCCGACCTGGCGGACACCGGCGGAGCCGACGAACAGGACAGCCTCTTCGCCCCCGACCGGCTGCAACTCCCGCCCGGCACCGACGCACTGCAGGCCGTCGTCGCCGTCCACGCGGACCAGCAGCGCCGCGTGCAGGCGATCGAGGACCAGGCGGCCCGCGCCCGCTTCCGGCTGCTGATCGCCGCCGAGTCGGCGGGCGCGCTGCTCGCCACCGAGATCGCGTACGACGGGCTGCCCTGGCGCACCGACCTGCACGACCAGCTGCTCACCGAGCTGCTCGGCCCGCGCCCGCAGGTGCCGGGCACCCAGCCCAAGCTGCTCGCCGACCTCGCGGTCGAACTGCAGCAGGCACTCGGCACCCGCCCGTTCAACCCCGACTCGCACACCCAGGTGCTGCGCGCCTTCGCCGACCAGGGCATCCGGCTCGAATCCACCCGCTCGTGGGAGCTGAACAAGATCGACCACCCGGCCGCCCGGCTGATGGTCCGTTACAAGGAGCTGTCCCGGATCCACGCCGCCCACGGCTGGGCCTGGCAGGACGCCTGGGCGCGCGGCGGCCGGTTCCGCCCCGAGTACGTGGTCGGCGGCGTGGTCTCCGGGCGCTGGGCCAGCCGGGGCGGCGGCGCGCTGCAGATCCCGCGCATCCTGCGCGGCGCGGTGGTCGCCGACCCGGGCTGGGCCCTGGTGGTCGCCGACGCCGCCCAGCTCGAACCGCGCGTACTCGCCGCGCTCTCCCAGGACGCCGGGCTCGCCCGGACGGCCGCCGAGGGCGACCTGTACGCGGCGCTCGCCGCACACGCCTTCCAGGGCGACCGGGAGAAGGCGAAGCTCGGCCTGCTCGGCGCGATGTACGGCCAGACCAGCGGCGACATCGGCCCGCTGCTCGCCACCCTGCGCCGCCAGTACCCGACGGCGATGGGCTACGTCGAGGCGGCCGCCCGCACCGGCGAGGACGGCGGCATCGTGCACTCCCGGCTCGGCCGGGCCTGCCCGCCGCCGTCCGACGAATGGCTCGACCTGACGGAGGCCCCGGAGACTTCGGGCGAGGCCGGTGGCCGCTCGGCGCGGGCCCGTGGCCGGTTCACCCGCAACTTCGTCATCCAGGCCAGCGGCGCGGACTGGGCCCTCGCCCTGCTCGCCGGCCTGCGGCGACGCCTGACCGCGCTGGAGTCCGGGCCGGACCGGCCGCACCTGGTCTTCTTCCAGCACGACGAGGTGGTCGTCCACACCCCCGCCAATCTCGCCGACCAGGTCTCCGCCGCAGTCGCCGCCGCGGGCGACGAAGCCCGCGCCCTGGTCTTCGGGGACACCCCGGTCCGCTTCCCGCTCAGCACCGCGGTGGTGGACTGCTACGCCGACGCGAAGTAACCCCCCCGGGGGAACGTACGCACTCTGGGCACCCCTGCTGTGGTTGACCATGTGCACACGTTCCACCGTCACAACTTCCGGAAGTCCCGGGCCCCTTCGGCCGCGCTGACCACCTCGGCCAGGCCGGCCCCGGCCGAGGCGGTGACGACGGCGGCGACCGCGCCCTCCACGAACGGCGCGTCCACCAGCACCACACCGGCGTGCGGATGGTCCTCCAGCGCCGTCCGGGCCGTCAGCACCGAGCTGCCGAGGTCCGGAAGCACCACCACACCCGCGCCGCCCTCCGCCGCCGCCGCGACGGCCCGGACGATCAGGTCGTAGCTGGTCCCGAGGCCGCCCTCCTCGGTACCCCCGGCGAGCAGCACCGGCACTGCCCCGGAGCCGAGTTCGACGAGCAACTCGCGGAGCCCGGCGGCCATGGCCGCACTGTGCGAGACGAGGACGATGCCGACGTGTTCAGTCATGCTCCCGACCCTAGACCGGTCTCACGCGTAACGTCGGCGGAAGCATCTGCCGAAGGAGCCGCCGTGAAGAAGCTGATCAACACTCCGGACACCGTACTCGCCGACGCACTGGCCGGATTCGCGGCCGCCCACCCGGAGTTGGCAGTGGATCTCGACAACCGGGTGATCGCCAGAGGTTCCCGCCCGGCGGCTCCCAAGGTGGCGGTGGTCTCCGGCGGCGGGTCGGGCCATGAGCCGCTGCACGGCGGGTTCGTGGGCCCGGGGATGCTCGACGCGGCCTGCCCGGGCGAGGTGTTCACCTCACCCGTACCGGACCAACTGCTCGCCGCCGCGCGGGCCGTGCACAGCGGCGCGGGCGTGGTCTTCGTGGTGAAGAACTACACCGGCGACGTGCTGAACTTCGGGCTCGCCGCCGAGCTGGCCGCCGAGGAGGGCATCGAGGTCCGTACCGTCCTGGTGAACGACGACGTGGCGGTGGAGGACTCGACCTGGACGGCCGGCCGTCGGGGCACCGGCGCGACCGTCATGGTCGAGAAGGCCGTCGGGGCGCTGGCCGAACGCGGCGCGGGCCTGGACGAGGTGGCGGCACTCGGCGCACGGGTCAACGCCGCCTCCCGGTCGTTCGCGATCGCGCTCACCGCCGCGACCGTACCGGCGGCGGGCAAGCCCGGCTTCGACCTGCCGGAGGACGAGATCGAGGTCGGCGTCGGGATCCACGGCGAGCCCGGCCGCCGCCGCGAGGCGCTCCGCCCGGCCCGCGAGCTGGTGGCGGAGGTGGTCGACACCGTCCTCGCCGACCACGACCTGACGGCGGGCGACGAGGTGATCGCGCTGGTCAACGGGCTCGGCGGCACCCCGCTGCTGGAGCTGTACCTGGTCTACGGCGAGGTGCACGCCCGGCTGGCCGAACGCGGCATCAGGATCGCCCGCAACCTGGTCGGCAACTACGTCACCAGCCTCGACATGGCCGGGTTCTCCCTCACCCTCACCAAGGCCGGCCCGGAACTGCTGGAGCTGTGGGACGCGCCCGTCGCGACCGCCGCCCTCACCTGGACCTGAAAGGCACCCCTTGGACGTCATCGACATCCCCCTCGTCCTCGCCTGGGTCCGGGAGATCGCCGCCGCCGTCGAGCAGCAGGAGGCCCGGCTGACCGAGCTGGACTCCGCGATCGGCGACGGCGATCACGGCAGCAACCTGCGCCGGGGTTTCACCGCCGTACTGGCCGCACTCGACACGCTGGACGAGCCCGCATCGGTCGGGGCGGTCCTGACCAGGACCGGCAGCACGCTGATCTCCAAGGTGGGCGGGGCCTCGGGCCCGCTGTACGGCAGCGCCTTCCGGGCGATGGGCGCGGCGCTGCCCGGGGAGACCGCCGACCCGGCGGAGTTCGCGGCCGCGCTGGCGGCGGGGCTCGCCGCGATCCGGAAGCTGGGCGCGGCCGAGCCGGGTGACAAGACCGTCGTCGACGCCTGGACGCCCGCGCTGGCCGCCTTCGAGCGGACGGCGGACACCGGCCTGGCAGCAGCCGCCGGCTCGGCCGCCGAGGCCGCCGCGCAGGGCGTACTCGACACCGTCCCGCTCCAGGCCCGCAAGGGCCGGGCCTCCTACCTCGGCCCGCGCAGCGTCGGGCACCCGGACCCGGGAGCGGCCTCGACCGAGCTGATCTTCCGGGCCCTCGCCACGGCCCTGGGCCGGCTCAAACCGTCCGGGTGATCAACAGCAGCAGGGCGTCGTCGCCCAGCTCGCCGCCGGCGTGCGCCAGCAGGTCCGCGAAGAGCCGTCCGACCGCCGACTCCAGCTCCGCCCCCGAGCGGGCGGCGCCCCGGACCAGGGCGCCGACCCGCTCGGCGAGCGGATAGAACTCGCCCGAGCGGTGGTGCCGGGCCTCCACCACGCCGTCGGTGCAGAGCACCAGCACGTCGTCGGTGCCGAACGCCAGGTCCATGCTCTGCGGACGGCCGGTGGCGAGCCTGCCAAGGCCGAGCGGCACCCACGGGTCGGGCGCCTCCAGCACCGTCACCGTCCCCTCCCGGGTGACGTGGATCGGCGGCACGTGCCCGTAGTGCAGCAGCTCGACCGCCCCCTGCCGCCGGAACTCGGCGAACAGCGCGGTGGTGAACTCGCCGTCCGGCACGTGCCGCTCGACGCTGGCCTCGATCCGGTCGGCCACCGCGTACAGCCCGTTCTCGTCGTACGCCGCCTCCCGGAAGGCCCCGAGCACCACGGCGGCGGTCTGCACGGCAGCCAGCCCCTTGCCCCGGACGTCACCGACCAGCACCCGGATCCCGTACGGGGTCTCCAGCACCGAGTACAGGTCGCCGCCGATCCGGGCCGCATCGGCGGCCGAGACGTAGCGGACGGCGAGCCGCAGCGGCCCGACCGAGGGGCCCGGGTGGCTGAGCAGCGCGCGCTGGGCCGCCTCCGCGACGGAGCTGACGGCGGCGAACGCGGCGGCGCGGCGCATCCGGAGCCGGGCGAGTACGGCGCTGAACAGCGTCAGCGCGGTGTAACTGGCCATCGCGCCGAGCAGGAACCGGCCGTCGTGCAGTTCACTGACCTGGTCGTAACGGCTGAGCCCGAGCAGCGCGAACAGCCCGAGCAGGCAGACCAGCAGCAGTTCCACCGGCCGCAGGGTGAGCGCGGCGATCGACGGGACGACCACCATCAGCGGGGCGAGGTACCGGTCCCGGCCGGAGAGGAAGTCAGCCAGCGAGATCACCACGATGGCCAGCAGGGCGGGTGCCGCCCGGCGCCACCAGGCGACGTCCTGCAGGTCGGTGGCGAGGATCGCACGCTCCCGCCGGGCCCGTGAGAGCCCGCTGGCGCTGGAGGCCGAGGGCGACTGGGTGCGGCTGATCCGGAACACATACCGAACATATCGGACGGAACGACCCTCTGCTCCGGCTGATGACGGCCCGCAGCAGCTCGCAGCCCGCCGACAGGTCGCCCGACGACCGCCCGGCAACGACCGCCGATGGATCGTGAGGACACGCCCCCGGGCGGCCGCAAGCGGGGGCAATCGGTGAGCGGACGAATACTCTCTGCTAGCAGCGGGGGCCCGGCGGCTCTCCGTCACTCCCGCTGGAATACCCCCAAGGGGTATATTGTTAGGCAGAAAAGCAAGCCCGGGCACCGACCCGGGACAGGACGCATCCGGAGGTCCCGATGTCCAGCACCATCACCTACACCGTCAGCGGCATGAGCTGTGGCCACTGCGAGAAGTCGGTCAGCACCGAGGTCTCCGGCATCCCCGGCGTCACCGAGGTCGCGGCCGACGCCAAGGCGGGTACGGTGACGATCTCCTCGCAGTCCCCGATCGACGACGCCCAGGTCCGCAGCGCCGTGGACGAGGCGGGCTACGAACTGGTCGGCCGGGCAGCCTGAGCCACCCGTGCGGGGGCGCTCGCTGCCCGCGCGCGCCCCCGCACGTAGCTCGACCGTACTCAGCGCACCGAGGAGCAGAAGAGCATGAGCACCGCAACGCCCGGCACGGACCCCGGCGCCCTGCGCGACCGGGTCGAGCTGACCATCGGGGGCATGACCTGCGCCTCCTGCGCCGCACGGATCGAGAAGAAGCTCAACCGGCTGGACGGCGTCGAGGCGACGGTCAACTACGCCACCGAGAAGGCCCGGGTCGACTTCGGCCCGGACGTCAGCGTCGCCGACCTGATCGCCACCGTCGAGCGCACCGGCTACACCGCCGAGCTCCCCCCGCCGCCCGTCCCCGAGCCCGCCGAGGCCCGCGAGGCGGCCGCCGAGCCCGACCCGCTGCGGGAGAGGCTGCTGATCAGCGCCGCGCTGACCGTGCCGGTGGTGCTGCTCTCGATGGTCCCGGCGTTCCAGTTCGACAACTGGCAGTGGCTGGCCTTCGCGCTGACCGGGCCGGTCGTGGTGTACGGCGGCCTGCCCTTCCACCGGGCCGCCTGGACCAACCTCAGGCACGGCGCCGCCACCATGGACACCCTGGTGTCGCTCGGCACCCTGGCCGCCTTCGGCTGGTCCGTCTGGGCGCTGTTCTTCGGCCACGCCGGGATAGCCGGGATGAAGCACGAGTTCACCCTCGCGGCCGGCTCCGGCGACGCCTCCGGCACGCTCTACCTGGAGACCGCCGCCGCGGTCACCATGCTGATCCTGCTCGGCCGCTGGCTGGAGGCCCGCTCCAAGCGCCGCGCGGGCGCCGCCGTGCACGCTCTGCTCGACCTCGGTGCCAAGGACGTCACGGTCCTCGTGGACGGCCGCGAGACCCGGCTGCCGGTCACGCAACTGGTGGTCGGCACGCGCTTCGTGGTGCGGCCCGGCGAGAAGATCGCCACCGACGGCCGGGTGGTCGAGGGCCGGTCCGCCGTGGACGCCTCGATGCTCACCGGTGAGTCCGTCCCCGTCGAGGTCACCGTCGGTGACCAGGTGACGGGCGGGACGGTCAACGCGGGCGGCCGACTGGTCGTCGAGGCGACCCGGATCGGCGCCGACACCCAGCTGGCCCGGATGGCGAAGCTGGTGGAGGAGGCGCAGAACGGCAAGGCGGCGGCGCAGCGGCTGGCCGACCGGATCTCGGCGGTCTTCGTCCCGGTGGTGATCCTGATCGCGCTGGGCACCCTGGTCGGCTGGCTGCTGGCCGACCAGGGCGCCACCCAGGCGTTCACCGCCGCAGTAGCGGTACTGATCATCGCCTGCCCGTGCGCCCTCGGCCTGGCCACCCCGACCGCCCTGCTGGTCGGCACCGGCCGGGGTGCCCAGCTGGGCATCCTGATCAAGGGCCCGGAGGTCCTGGAGACCACCCGCCGGGTGGACACCATCGTGCTGGACAAGACCGGCACGGTGACCACCGGCCGGATGGCGCTCATCTCCGTGCACACCGCCGACGGCGTCTCCGAGGAGCAGGCGCTGCGGCTGGCCGGCGCCCTGGAGCACGCCTCCGAGCACCCGATCGCAGCCGCCATCGCCGCTGCGGCCGCCGAACATCTCGGCGAGCTGCCCCGGGTGGAGGACTTCGAGAACGTACCGGGCCGGGGCGTCCGGGGCACGGTCGACGGCCACGCCGTGGTCGCGGGCCGCGAGGCCCTGCTGGCCGACCAGGCCCAGCACCTGCCGCCCGACCTCGCCGAGGCCAAGGCAGCGGCCGAGGCCGCCGGCCGGACGGCCGTCGCGGTCGGCTGGGACGGCGCGGCCCGGGCCGTCCTGGTGGTCGCCGACACCGTCAGGCCCACCAGCGCCGAAGCCGTCGCCCGGCTGCGCACGCTGGGACTGCATCCGGTACTGCTCACCGGCGACAACCGCGCCGCCGCAGCAGCGGTGGCGGCCGAGGTCGGCATCGCGGCGGAGGACGTGATCGCCGAGGTGCTGCCCGAGGACAAGGTCGCCGTCATCCGGCGGCTGCAGGCCGAGGGCCGCTCGGTGGCGATGGTCGGCGACGGAGTGAACGACGCCGCCGCACTGGCCCAGGCCGACCTCGGCCTCGCCATGGGCACCGGCACCGACGCGGCCATGGCGGCGAGCGACCTGACCCTGGTCCGGGGCGACCTCCGCTCGGCCGCCGACGCGATCCGGCTCTCCCGGCGGACCCTGGCCACCATCAAGGGCAACCTGTTCTGGGCATTCGCCTACAACGTCGCCGCGATCCCGCTGGCAGCGGCCGGCCTGCTCAACCCGGTGGTGGCCGGCGCCACGATGGCCTTCTCCTCGGTCTTCGTGGTCACCAACAGCCTCCGCCTCCGCCGCTTCACCGCCTGACCGGCGGCCCCCTACTGGTCGGGGTTCCCCAGGGCGCGGGGACCTGCGCGCACAACCATGCACCTCCGTGCACAGTTGCGCAGAGTCCCCCGCGCCCCGAGGTGGTTGCCCTGACGGGGTCACCTAGCGGCCGAGCAGCTCTCCGCCGTTGCAGTGCAGGATCTCGCCCGTGATGAACCCGGCCTCCGCCGAGGCCAGGAAGTAGACGGCGGCCGCGACCTCCCCCGACTCGCCGATCCGCCCGAGCAGGGTACGCGCGGCGCGCCGGGAGACCTCCGCCTCGTCCAGCCTCGGCCCGAAGAACTCGGTGCCCGAGACGGTGCCCGGGGCCACGATGTTGGCGGTGATGCCGGAGGCGCCGAGCTGGGCGGCGAGGAAGTGGTTCCAGGCGTGCAGCGAGGCCTTGGCCGCCCCGTACGAGCCGGCACCGCGTAGGGCGGCGATCGAGCTGACGGTGACCACCCGGCCGGTGCCCTGGGTGAGCCGGTCCCGGATCGACTCGGTGAGCAGTACGACGGTCAGCACGTTGCGCTCGAAGTCCCCGCGCCAGCGGGCCAGCACGGCGTGCGGCCCGGCCCCGATCACGGTCTCCCGGCTGCCGGCGTTGTTGACCAGGACGTCGATCTGGGCCGGCAGGTCACCGAGCACCGCCTCGACGGCGTCCGGGTCGGCCAGGTCGCAGACCAGCGGTGTGACGTTCGGGCCGAGGTCGGTGGCGGCCTGTTCCAGCACCGCCCGCCGACGGCCGACGATGACGACCCGCTCCCCCGCCTCGGCGAACCGGCGGGCCACCTCGTAACCGATACCGGTGCCGCCGCCCGTGACGACTACGTTCCTGGCCATCTGCGCACTCCCTCCCCGCCCGGCCACGCCGCTGAGGGTGCGGGCGGTCCGTACCGGAATCGGACGATTTCTATCACGCTGGGTTGCCATGACTGCGGGGAGGGTGACGTCGCGCGCCGGAAACCGTGTGGTATGTGCCGGGCACCGGGTGCACACGGAGCGTGGAGAGAGCCAACTCACATCCCCGGTCCGTAACTTTGCACCCCCTGATACGTCTTACCTTTTGTAGTGCGGCAGCTTTCGGTGGGCGGCGGCGCGTTGAACGGCATCGCGTCTCCGCACGACCACCACTGTCGCCGACGGGGCTCCGGCGGGCCCCGGGACGGCTGCCGACCGGTTCGGCGGTCTTCGCGCACGACGCCGGGGGCGGCGGGTCGGGAACGCTTTGAGCGGCCGTTTCCTCCCCGAGCCGCCTCCGGGCGTCGTGCGCCGAACTTCTTCTCCCCCGCAGGGGAGCACGAAGGGGCCCGGCTGCAGCAGCAGCCGGGCCCCTTTATGTCAGATCGTCTTCACCTCGGACCAGCTCGACCCGACCAGCTCTACGTCAGGTCGTCGGACGACCCGGTCAGGTCGTCGGACGGCTCAGCGCTCGCCGAGCTCCACGTAGTCGCGGATCGCGACACCGGTGTAGATCTGACGCGGACGGCCGATGCGGCTGCCCGGGTCGTTGATCATCTCGTGCCAGTGGGCGATCCAGCCCGGCAGCCGGCCGAGCGCGAACAGCACGGTGAACATGCTGGTCGGGAAGCCCATGGCGCGGTAGATCAGGCCGGTGTAGAAGTCCACGTTCGGGTAGAGCTTGCGCGAGATGAAGAACTCGTCGTTGAGCGCGTGCTCCTCCAGCTTGAGCGCGATCTCCAGCAGCTCGTCGGACTTGCCGAGCTGCGAGAGCACGTCGTGCGCCAGGCCCTTGACCAGCTGGGCGCGCGGGTCGAAGCTCTTGTACACGCGGTGACCGAAGCCCATGAGCTTCACGCCGTCCTCGCGGTTCTTCACCTTGCGGATGAAGGCGTCGACGTCGCCGCCGTCCTTCTGGATCTGCTCCAGCATCTCCAGCACGGCCTGGTTGGCGCCGCCGTGCAGCGGGCCCCAGAGCGCCGAGATACCGGCCGAGATCGAGGCGAACTGGTTGGCGTGGCTGGAGCCCACCAGACGGACCGTGGAGGTCGAGCAGTTCTGCTCGTGGTCCGCGTGCAGGATCAGCAGCTTGTCCAGCGCGTTGACGATCACCGGGTTGATCTCGTAGTCCTCGGCGGGGACGGCGAAGGTCATCCGGAGGAAGTTCTCGACGTAGCTGAGGTCGTTGCGCGGGTAGACGAAGGGCTGCCCGACCGACTTCTTGTACGCGTAGGCCGCGATCGTCGGCAGCTTCGCCAGCAGGCGGACCGTCGACAGGTGACGCTGGCCGGCGTCGAAGGGGTTGTGGCTGTCCTGGTAGAACGTCGACAGCGCGCCGACCACCGAGGAGAGCATCGCCATCGGGTGCGCGTCACGCGGGAAGCCCTGGAAGAAGCGCTTCACGTCCTCGTGCAGCAGCGTGTGCTGGGTGATCTCGGCGGTGAACTCCGTCAGCTGCTCAGGCGTCGGCAGCTCGCCGTTGATCAGGAGGTACGCGGTCTCGACGAAGCTGCCCTGCTCGGCCAGCTGCTCGATCGGGTAGCCGCGGTAGCGCAGGATGCCGTTGTCGCCATCCACGAACGTGATCGCGGACTTGTAGGCGGCGGTGTTGCCGAAGCCGTTGTCCAGGGTGACCAGGCCGGTCTGCGGCAGCAGCTTCGAGATGTCGAAGCCGGCGTTGCCCGCAGT
This sequence comes from Kitasatospora sp. MAP5-34, assembly GCF_029894335.1. Lineage (GTDB taxonomy): Bacteria > Actinomycetota > Actinomycetes > Streptomycetales > Streptomycetaceae > Kitasatospora. The sequence goes on from NZ_JARXZC010000023.1 coordinate 112,598, forward strand.
GCTCTCGACGACGGGGTACTCGTACTCGCCGTCCTGGTACCGCAGTACTACTGCGCCTTGACTGTTCTCGCTCACGCTCTTCCTCACCGACGAAATGAATCCTCTGCCCAAGGTGCCCTGACAGTTCCACGATCCCCCATCCGGGGGATGGCCGCGCACCCGGGGTGGGCCAAAAAGGGCCCTGCCCTACAAATCCTGTTGCCGCAGCCGGTATGAACCGGACAAGATCGGCACAAGAGTAGGCTCCGCCCTAAATCTCTTCACGTCAAGACAACCTCTCGGGCCGCAGCCTTGGGACGATCATCCAATTGCGAGTCGATGATCAAGCGCAGAGTGCCTCCGGCCTGCACTGACCGCCCGAACAGCCTGAGCTATCGCTCTGCGTGACCCGACGAGCACCACCAGCTTCTTCGCCCGCGTCACGGCCGTGTAGAGCAGGTTCCGCTGCAGCATCGTCCAGGCCGAGGTGGTGACGGGAATCACCACCGCCGGGTACTCGCTCCCCTGCGAACGGTGGATCGTCATCGCGTACGCGTGCGCCAGCTCGTCCAGCTCGTCGAAGTCGTAGGGCACCTCCTCGTCCTCGTCGGTGCGCACGGTGAGCCGCTGCTCCTCCACACTGAGCGACATCACGACACCGACCGTGCCGTTGAAGACCCCGTTCTGCCCCTTCTCGTAGTTGTTGCGAATCTGGGTGACTTTGTCACCTACCCGGAAGGTCCGCCCGCCGAAACGCCGCTCCGGCAGCCCCTCCCGGCCCGGGGTGACGGCGGCCTGCAGCAGAGTGTTCAGATTGCCCGCACCGGCCGGGCCCCGGTGCATCGGCGCCAGCACCTGGATGTCCCGGCGCGGGTCCAGCCCGAACTTCTGCGGGATCCGCCGGGCCACCACGTCGACCGTGAGCCCGGCCGCCCGCTCGGTGTCCTCCTCGGCGAACAGGAAGAAGTCCGGCATCCCGTCCGTGACCGGCGGCTTGCCCTCGTTGATTCGGTGCGCGTTGACCACCACGCCGGACTGCTGCGCCTGGCGGAAGATCCTGGTCAGCCGGACCGACGGGATCGGGCCGCCAGCCGCCAACATGTCCCGCAGCACCTCCCCCGCGCCGACCGAGGGCAGCTGGTCCACGTCCCCCACGAAGAGCAGGTGCGCGCCCGGTGCGACGGCCTTGACCAGCTTGTTCGCCAGGATCAGATCCAGCATCGACGCCTCGTCCACCACCACCAGGTCGGCGTCGAGCGGCCGGTCCCGGTCGTACGCCGCCTCGCCGCCCGGCCGCAGCTCCAGCAGCCGGTGGACGGTGGACGCCTCCGCCCCCGTCAGCTCCGCGAGCCGCTTCGCCGCCCGCCCGGTCGGCGCGGCCAGCACCACCTTGGCCTTCTTCGCCAGCGCGAGCGTGACGATCGACTTCACCGTGAACGACTTCCCGCAGCCCGGACCGCCCGTCAGCACCGCGACCTTCTCGGTCAGCGCAAGCTTCACCGACTCCCGTTGCTCGGGCGCGAGTTCGGCCCCCGTACGCTTCGCCAGCCAACCCAGCGCGGCCGGCCAGTCGACGGCCTCGAAGGCGGACAGCCGGTCGGTGTCGGCCCGAAGGAGCCTCAGCAGCTGATTCGTCAGCGAGATCTCCGCCCGGTGGAACGGCACCAGGTACACCGCCGTGATCGGCTCGCCGCCCTCCCCCGGCACGCTCTCCCGGACCACGCCCTCCTCGGCTACCAGCGCGGCCAGACAGTCGATCACCAGGCCGACGTCCACCTGAAGCAGCTTCACCCCGTCCGCGATCAACCGCTCCTCGGGCAGGAAGCAGTGCCCCTGGTCGCTGCTCTGCGAGAGCGCGTACTGCAGGCCCGCCTTGACCCGCTCCGGGCTGTCGTGCGGGATGCCGACCGACTGGGCGATCCGGTCCGCCGTCAGGAAGCCGATACCCCAGACGTCCGACGCGAGGCGGTACGGCTCGTTCTTCACCACCCCGATCGAACTGTCCCCGTACTTCTTGAAGATCCGCACCGCGAGCGAGGTCGAGACACCGACTCCCTGCAGAAAGACCATCACCTCCTTGATGGACTTCTGCTCCTCCCAGGCCGCCGCGATCATTTTGGTGCGCTTCGGCCCGAGACCGGGCACCTCGATCAGGCGCTTCGGGTCCTGCTCGATCACCTCCAGGGTGTCGACGCCGAACTGCTCCACGATCCGCTCGGCGAAGCGCGGGCCGATCCCCTTGATCAACCCCGACCCCAGATACCGCTGGATGCCCTGGATCGTGGCGGGCAGCACCGTCGTGTAGTTCTCCACCGTGAACTGCTTGCCGTACTGCGGGTGCGAACCCCACCGCCCGAACAGCCGCAGCGACTCCCCCGGCTGCGCCCCGAGCAGCGCCCCGACCACCGTCAGCAGGTCGTTCGCCCCCCGCCCGGTGTCCACCCGCGCCACCGTGTAGCCGGTCTCCTCGTTGGCGTAGGTGATCCGCTCCAGCACACCTTCCACCTGGGCGAGCTGGCGCGGCGCCTGCGGCTGCCCCTGTACCGGAGCCTGCAGTACCGGAGCCTGCGGCCGAGACTGCGACCGCCCCTCCGGCTGCCCGGGTCGCTGCTGCGTGTCCACGACGCCCCTCTCCGTGCCTGTGACCGTCCGCTACGCACCGTACCGCCCCGCACCGACATCGCGGGAGCTCACCGGGTGTCCGCACCTCGGCCGGTCTGAGGTTGTGGGCACCCCGGGCAGGGCTGAGGATGCCAGAGGGGGAACGCAGCACGCCCGTCCGCGAGGACGGCCCGCCGAAGGAGCAGCGCACCATGCTCAGCACCGACTTCGTCCCCGGCTCCCCCAACTGGCTCGACCTGGGCAGTTCCGACACCGACGCCTCCGCCTCCTTCTACACCGCGCTCCTCGGCTGGACCTTCGCCTCCGCCGGGCCGCAGGCCGGCGGCTACGGCTTCTTCCGACGGGGTGAGGACACGGTCGCAGCCCTCGGCCCGCTGACCGAGGAAGGCTCCGTACCCGCCTGGACGATCTACTTCCACACGCCCGACGCCGATGCCGTCGCCACCCGGGTCCGGGAGGCCGGCGGTACCGTCCGCTTCGAACCCTTCGACGTCTTCACCAACGGTCGGATGGCGGGCTTCACCGACCCGACCGGCGCCGAGTTCGCTGTCTGGCAGCCCGGCGAGACGCTGGGGCTCGACGCCGTCACCGAGCCCGGAACCCTGTGCTGGACGGAGCTCTACAGCTCCGACCCGACAGCGGCCAAAGCCTTCTACCGAGCGGTCTTCGGGTGGCAGGAGCAGGACGTCCCGTTCGGCGACAGCACGTACACCGTGCTCACGCCCTCGACGGGCGGGACCGACAACGGCCAGGGCGGCATCCTCCAGCTGTTCCCCGAGCAGACCGCCGCCGGCCTCGGGTCGCACTGGCTGCCCTACTTCGAGGTCCCGGACACCGACGCCACCCTCGCCAAGGCCCGGCAACTCGGCGGCGGCGTACGGCTCCCCGCCACGGACGCGCACGGCGTCGGCCGCTTCGCCCAACTCACCGACCCGCACGGGTCCGCGTTCGCCGTCATCACCAGTGCCGCACCGGGCGAGTGACGCACCGTCCGCCGGGTTGCCGGCCGGTCGTAGGATCGCGATCATGACCGATCTCATCATCCGACCGGCAGCACCGGCGGACCTCCCCGCCATCGTCGCCATGCTCGCGGACGACCCGCTGGGCGCGACCCGCGAATCCCCGGACGACCTGACGCCCTACCAGGACGCCTTCGCCCGCCTGGCAACAGACCCCCAGCAGCATGTGATGGTCGCCGAGCGGGCCGGCCGAACCGTCGGCACTCTCCAGCTCACCGTCATCCCCGGACTCTCCCGCCGAGGATCCACCCGGACCATCATCGAGGGCGTCCGGATCGACGCGACGGAACGCGGCAGCGGACTCGGCACCGAGCTGATCCAGTGGGCCATCGACAAGTCACGCGACCTCGGCGCCGACCTTGTCCAGCTGACCTCCGACGCCACCCGAACGGACGCGCACCGGTTCTACGAGCGGCTCGGCTTCAGCGCATCGCACCTCGGCTTCAAGCTGGCTCTGTAAGACCGATACCCGGAAGTCTCTTTCCGGCCGGATATCGGCCGGCCCAAGCGGGTCCGTCCGGAATGAACTGGTCCGGACATGCAAATGACCCCCCATCCGTTCCCGGATGGGGGGTCATTTGTGAATGATTGTTCGGCGGCGTCCTACTCTCCCACAGGGTCCCCCCTGCAGTACCATCGGCGCTACGAGGCTTAGCTTCCGGGTT
>NZ_JARXZC010000024.1 GCF_029894335.1 Kitasatospora sp. MAP5-34
AAACCGGGGACGTCGAGCATGGTGACCAGCGGGATGTTGAACGCGTCGCACATCTGGACGAAGCGGGCGGCCTTCTCGGAGGCGTTGATGTCCAGCACGCCGGCCAGCGACTGCGGCTGGTTGGCGATGATGCCGGTGACGTGGCCGTCGATCCGGGCGAGCACGCACAGCACGTTGGTGGCCCAGCGCTCGTGGACCTCCAGGAACTCGCCGTGGTCGACGATCTCCTCGATGACCTTGCGCATGTCGTACGGGCGGTTGCCGTCCGCCGGGACGAGGTCCAGCAGGATCTCGTTGCGGCGGTCCACCGGGTCGTCGGAGGGGACGGCCGGGGGCATCTCGCGGTTGTTCTGCGGCAGCAGCGACAGGAGGTAGCGGACCTCCTCGATGCAGGACTGCTCGTCGTCGTAGGCGAAGTGCGACACGCCCGACACGCCCGAGTGCACGTCCGCGCCGCCGAGGCCGTTCTGGCTGATCTTCTCGCCGGTGACGGCCTGCACCACGTCGGGGCCGGTGATGAACATCTGCGAGGTCTCGCGGACCATGAAGACGAAGTCGGTGAGCGCCGGGGAGTACGCGGCGCCGCCCGCGCACGGGCCGAGCATCACGGAGATCTGCGGGATCACACCGGAGGCACGGGTGTTGCGCTGGAAGATACCGCCGTAGCCGGCCAGCGCCGTGACGCCCTCCTGGATGCGCGCGCCGGCCCCGTCGTTCAGCGACACCAGCGGCGCACCCGCCGCGATCGCCATGTCCATGATCTTGTGGATCTTCTGCGCGTGCGCCTCACCCAGCGCGCCGCCGAAGATCCGGAAGTCGTGCGCGTACGTGAAGACCGTCCGGCCGTGCACCGTGCCCCACCCGACGATCACACCATCGGTGTGCGGCTTCTTCGCCTCCAGACCGAACCCCGTCGCGCGGTGGCGCCGCAGCGGCTCGATCTCCCGGAACGAACCCTCGTCCAGCAGCAGGGCGATCCGCTCACGGGCCGTCAGCTTGCCCTTGGCGTGCTGCGCTTCGGTGGCCTTCTCGCTGGGGCCGAGCAGCACCTTCTCCCGGAGATCCCGCAGTTCGGCCACCCGCCCGTGGGCATCGGCCGGGATCTCGGGGATCTCGTCGCCGATCGGCGCCTCGTGCAGAACCGTCATCTCGAACCACTCCAGAGTGTGAGGGGAACTGTCCGACAGCCGGCCTGCTTTCGGCGGCTGCTGCTTGCGAACAACTCTTCACCTATGACACTACGAGGGAGTGCGCTCGGATTTCGGCGTCGATTCTGTACAAGGTCGGGCCCCAGAACATGTCAGGGCCGTACAGAAGGCCCACCCGTCCCCCTGAAGTCCCGACAACCCTGGCGAGCCGCTGCAGCGGCCTTCGGCCCCGCCGTTGATCCGGATGAAACCGCAGGTCAGGGTGGTGCTACGGGGGTGGCGCCGGGGCGTACCGGCGGTTCGTACGGGCGTGCGCCCCGCCGGTCCGCCGATCGCCGTCGGGTGCGCCTGGCACATGCCGACTCGTAGGGATGCGCCAAACAGGAGCCTGCGAGGTCAGGGGTGCTGGTCGTCGGCCTCAGTTCAGCACGGGCCGCCGTCCTGGTCGTCCTTGCCGCGCAGCTCCTCCTCGCGGCGGCGCAGGTCGGCCTCCCAGCGCTTGAGCTGGGCCTCGCGGGCCCGGTTCGCCTGGCCGAGCTCCTGGCCGAGCGAGGCCAGGAACTCGGGGTTGTCGTCGGGCGCGACCTGGTCGACCCGTCGCGCGGCGGCCGGAGCGGCGGTCGCGCCGACGGAGCCGCGCCGCCTGCCCGCGACCAGCCAGGCGACCGACCCGACCAGCGGGAAGAGCAGCACGATGATCACCCAGATCACCTTCGGCAGGTGACGTACCTCCTGCTCCGGGGTGGTCACGCAGTCGATGAACGCCCAGATCCAGAGAGCGATGACGAGCAGTGGCGGCAGAATCCTCAGCACGGTGGCGGTCTCCCCCGGAGGTACGGCGTTTGGTGGGCCCCTTGGCGGGGCCAGGCTAGTCCGTATCGGATACTGGCACGTATGGCATACGACGATCTCCGCTCGTTTCTCCGGGCCCTGGAGCGTGAGGGCGACCTCAAGCGCATCAAGGCCGAGGTCGACCCCCATCTGGAGATCGGGGAGATCGTCGACCGCGTCCAGAAGGCCAAGGGCCCGGCGCTGCTCTTCGAGAACGTCAAGGGCTGCTCGGTGCCGCTGGCGATGAACGTCTTCGGCACGGAACGCCGGCTCGCCAAGTCGCTCGGACTGAAGGGTCCGGAGGAGATCTCCGAGAAGATCGCGGGCCTGCTGAAGCCCGAGCTGCCGCACGGTTTCACCGGCTTCCGGGACGCCTTCGGCAAGCTGGCCTCGATGGCGCACGTCCCGCCGAAGAACGTGAAGTCCGCCGACGCCCCCGTCCACGAGGTGGTACTCACCGGCGACGACGTCGACCTGGACGACCTGCCCGCGCTCTTCACCTGGCCGCTGGACGGCGGCTCCTTCTTCAACCTGGGCCTGACCCACACCAAGGACCCGGACTCCGGCATCCGAAACCTCGGTCTGTACCGCCTCCAGCGGCACGACAAGCGGACCATCGGCATGCACTGGCAGATCCACAAGGACAGCCGCAACCACTACGCGGTGGCCGCCAAGCGCGGCGAGCGGCTGCCGGTCGCGATCGCCTTCGGCTGCCCGCCGGTGGTGACGTACGCGGCGACCGCGCCGCTGCCGGGTGACATCGACGAGTACCTGTTCGCGGGCTTCGTGGCCGGCGAGCGGGTGAAGATGGTCGACTGCAAGACCGTCCCGCTGCAGGTCCCGGCCGACGCCGAGGTGGTGCTCGAAGGCTGGCTGGAGCCCGGCGAGATGCTGCCGGAGGGGCCGTTCGGCGACCACACCGGCTTCTACACGCCGCAGGAGCCCTTCCCGGCGCTGAAGATCGACTGCGTGACGATGCGCAAGCGCCCGATCCTGCAGTCCATCGTGGTCGGCCGCCCGCCGACCGAGGACGGGCCGCTCGGGAAGTTCACCGAGCGCTTCTTCCTGCCGCTGCTGAAGATCATCATCCCGGACATCGTGGACTACGACCTCCCCGAGGCCGGCGGCTTCCACAACTGCGTGATCGTCTCGATCGACAAGAAGTACCCCAAGCACGCCCAGAAGGTCATGCACGCGATCTGGGGCGCCCACATGATGTCGCTGACCAAGCTGATCATCGTGGTGGACGCGGACTGCGACGTCCACGACTACCAGGAGGTCGCCTGGCGGGCACTCGGCAACACCGACTACAGCCGCGACCTGAGCGTCGTGGAGGGCCCGGTCGACCACCTCGACCACGCCTCCTACCAGCAGTTCTGGGGCGGTAAGGCGGGCATCGACGCCACCCGCAAGCTCCCCGAGGAGGGCTACACCCGCGACGGCGGCTGGCCCGAGATGGTCAGCTCCGACCCGGTCACCGCCGCGCTGGTCGACAGCCGCTGGAAGGAGTACGGCCTGTGAGCACCATCGCCGTCCCGCAGAGCCGTACCAAGGCGTTCCTGCGCCTCGTCCTGATCGAGCACTCGATCTTCGCGCTGCCGTTCGCCTTCACGGCCGCCTTCACCGCGATGTTCCTGGACGACCGCAAGGTGCACTGGGGGCAGCTGCTGATCGTCACGGTCTGCATGGTCGGCCTGCGCACCTTCGCGATGGCCGCCAATCGGATCATCGACCGCGAGATAGACGCCCGTAATCCGCGCACCGCCACCCGCGAGCTGGTCACCGGCGCGGTCTCGATGCGGACGGCGTACACCGGGTCGGCGATCGCGCTGCTGGTCTTCCTCGGCGCGGCGGCCCTGCTCAACCCGCTCTGCCTCTTCCTGGCCCCCGTCGCGGTCGTGCCGATGGTGGTCTACCCGTACGGCAAGCGGTTCACCGACTTCCCGCACGCGATCCTCGGCCTCGCCCAGGCGATGGGCCCGATCGGCGCCTGGCTGGCCGTCACCGGCACCTGGTCCTGGGACGCCGTGGTGCTCGGCCTCGCCGTCGGCATCTGGATCGGCGGCTTCGACCTGATCTTCGGCTGCCAGGACGTCGCCGCCGACCGCGCCGAGGGCGTCCGCTCCGTCCCCGCCCGCTACGGCATCGCGGCGGCCCTCTACGGCGCCCGCACCTGCCACGTCGTCACCACCGGCCTGCTGGTCTGGTTCGCCCTCCTGACGCACGCCGGCCCGGCGTTCTGGGTCGGCCTGGTGGTGGTCGCCTGCGCCTTCGTCTACGAGCACTCGATCATCAGGCCGAACGACCTCTCCCGCCTCAACCGGGCCTTCTTCACCACCAACGGCTTCGTCGGCATGTCCCTCTTCGCCTTCGCCCTCCTCGACCTGGTGATCCGCGGCCTGGGCGTGTGACGGGCCGGCTTCAGAGGTCGAAGGGGAGCAACCGAAAGGCCGAGTTCGCGGTCAGCGGGCGGATCGTCCGGAAGTGCTTGACGTCGAGAGTCAGGATCGACGAGGTCCGGAACTCCCGGGCCAGGACGACGTTCATGGCGCCGGTCAGCCCGATGTCGGGGTAGGTCTGCATGACCGAGCGGGCGGCCGGCAGATGCGCGCCGACCTCGGGGACCTCGAACCGGGAGCGCAGAACTCCTTGGGAGAGGTAGCCCAGCGCCTGCAGCGCGGCCGGGCCCCCGGCGCGGGCGGTGAGCAGGTAGTCCAGTTCGGCCAGTACGAACGGCGGTAGTACGAGGTGGCCGAGCTGTCGCAGAGCGGCCCGGCACCGGTCGTGATGCGGGTCGCGCGGATTGAAGAAGGCGAGCAGTCCGGAGGTGTCCGCGACCGCGACCGGAAGGTCCGTCCGGGTGCTGTCAGTCAAGGCCGAACCCCTGCCGCATCAGCTCGTCCTGCTCCTCGACGTCCATCGGCTCGAAGCTGATCGGCGGGGGATCCTGGAAGTACGGGTCGTCGCCCATAGGGTCGGTGCGGAAGGCGTACGAGGGTGGGTCCTCCGGGCCGTACGGGCGCAGTATGGCCACCGGGCGGCCGTTCTTGGTGACCGTGACCGTCTCCCCGGCCTCCACCCGGGCGAGGATCTGGGCGGTCTGCTGGTTGAGCTCGCGTGCGGGTACTTCGCTGGACGCTCCCATGGAACCAGCGTACTACCTGTACTACATCGATGTCCGTCCACTGTTCCCGGAGGAGTGGATCCACGTGATCGGCAAGCTGCAGTGCGTCGTGCTGGACTGTCACTACCCGGCGGGGTTGGCGCATTTCTACGCCGCTCTGCTCGGCGGGGAGGTGGACCGGCCCGATCCCCGGTGGTCGCTGGACGAGGAGTGGGCGACGGTGCACGCGCCCGACGGCTCGGTGCTGGCGTTCCAGCGGGTGGAGGACTTCCGGCCGCCGATGTGGCCGGACCCGGCGCATCCGCAGCAGCTGCACCTGGACGTCGAGGTGCCGGACCTGGACGTGGCCGAGCCGCAGGTGCTGGCGCTGGGCGCGGTGCTGAAGGAGGCCCAGGACGGGTTCCGGGTCTACCTGGACCCCGCGGGCCACCCGTTCTGCCTGGTACGAGCGGCGAGCTGACAGACCTGTGGGCGCGGGTCACCCCAGCCGGGCGACGGCCCGGACGGGGGCGCCGTCGGCGGCCACCAGGCGGAGCGGGAAGAGCGACACCTCGATCGGCAGGCCGGCCGTCTGGGCGTCCAGCAGGGGGGTCAGGTCGGTGAGGTTCTCGGCGATGACCGATCCGCCCGGGGTGCCGAGCAGCAGGCGGTGGGCGGCGAGGCCGGCCGCCTCGGCGGCCGGGTCGTGCTCGTCGGAGAGGTCGGCGAGCAGGGCGGCGACCGTCGGGTCGGCCGGTCCCTGCTCGGGGGTCCGGTCGATGCTGAGGGCGTCCACGCCCAGCGTGCGGACCCCGGCGGCCACGATCGCCCCGGCGGCCTCGGGGGTGAGCCAGGGGTGGGCGAGGTAGTGGTCGGTGCCCCAGTGCCGGGGCCAGCCGGTGGCGAGCAGCAGGACGGTGCCCGGGGTGACCAGCGCGAGGGCGGGGGCCAGCTGGTCGGCTGTCACCGCCGTCCGGGGTTCGAGCCCGCGCAGGTCGGCGACGACGGCGGGGCCGGTGAACAGCTCCAGCGGCAGCCCGTCCAGCGTCGGCCAGGTGACGTCCACGTGGTACGGCGCGTCCACGTGGGTGCCCGACTGCGAGCCGAGGTGCAGGCCGAGCACGTTGACCCCGGCGGTGGCGGTGGTGAGCGCGGGCCGCAGTTCCACCTCCGGATCCCCGGGGTAGACGGGCATCCCGGTGGTGACCGGGTGGGTCAGATCGATCAGCGTCGACGCCATGGGGCTATCCTCCCGGGTCGGGCGGGCCGTGAGTAGCGAAAATGACCACATGAGTATCGAGAAGCAGGTGCGTCGGCCGTGGGTGGTCGGGGTCTCCGGTGCGTCCGGGACGCCGTACGCCGCCGCCGTGATCCGGGGGCTGCTGGCGGCGGGCGAGGCGGTGGACCTGGTGGTGAGCCGGGCGGCCCGGCTGACCATCCTGGACGAGACCGGGATCTCCTTCCGGGACGCCCGCTGGCAGGAGGACCTGGCCGGGTGGATCGGCGTCCAGGACCTTGACGACGTCCGCTACTGGACGGCGGGCGACTTCGCGGCCGGTCCGTCCAGCGGCTCGTACCCGGCAAAGGGGATGCTGGTCGTCCCGGCCAGCACCGGCTCGGTGGCGGGGATCGCGCTCGGGCTGAGCAAGGACCTGCTGCAGCGGGTCGCCAGTGTGACCCTGAAGGAGCGTCGGCCGCTGGTGGTCTGCGTCCGCGAGACCCCCCTCAATGGGGTGACGCTGAAGCACCTGGTGGAGCTCGACGCGCAGGGCGCCGTCGTCCTCCCCGCCTCGCCGGGCTTCTACGCGGGCGGCTCCACGGCCCGTGAACTGGTGGACTTCGTGGCGGGCCGGGTGCTCGACGCGGTCGGTGTGCCGCACCAGCTCTACCGGCGCTGGGAGGGCGAGTTGGGGTCAGGAGGCAAGGTCGCGTAAGCGCGGGGGTTACGGGAGAGTATGTTCTTTGCGATATCCGGGTTGATCCGCGCACGGCGCCTTTGAATCCGGATAATGATCTGTGGGTCTGGAGAGGTTCGGAAGGACGCGGGCGTATATGGACACGGTGGACAGACAGCTCATCCAGGCGCTGCGGGAGAACGGCCGCGCGTCGTACGCCGAGCTGGGCCGTCTCGTCGGCCTGTCGGGCCCGAGCGTGACGGACCGGATCAACCGCCTGGAGCAGGCCGGGGTGATCACCGGCTACCGCGCCACGGTCAACCCGGCGTCGCTCGGCTTCGGCGTCACCGCCCTGATCGGTCTTCAACTCACCGACGCGGCCGACCACGAGGACGTCGCGCACCGGCTCAAGGAGCTGGGCGAGGTCGAGGACTGCTGGTTCATCGCCGGTGACGACTCGTACATGCTCAAGGTCCGGGTCTCCAACGTGGAGGGCCTGGAGTCGGTGGTCAAGCGTCTCTCCGGCACCAAGGGTGTCGCGCGGACCAGGACCACGGTCGTACTCTCCACCAAGTGGGAGAACCGGGTGAGTGACCTGCCTCTGGCAGAAGGGGAGTAACGCGGATGGCACTGGTCGGACTTGAGGAACTGCGTGCGGCGCAGCGGCGGATCTCGGGAGTCGCGGTACGCACACCGCTGCTGCCCTGCCCGTGGGCGGCGGAGGGCTCCCGGGCGCTCTGGCTGAAGCCGGAGAACCTGCAGCCGACCGGTGCCTTCAAGATCCGCGGCGCGTACAACCGGCTGGCCGCCCTGACGGACAGTGAGCGCGCCCGTGGCGTGGTCGCCCAGTCGAGTGGCAACCACGCCCAGGCGGTCGCGTACGCGGCGCGGCTGCTCGGGCTGAAGGCCGTCATCGTGATGCCGGACACCTCGCCCGCGATGAAGGTCGCGAACACCCGCGCCTTCGGCTCCGAGGTGATCCTCGTCCCACCGGCCGAGCGGGACATCCTGCCCGCCGAGCTGGTCGAGAAGCACGGCTACGTCTGGGTGCCGCCGTTCGACGACCCGTACATCATCGCGGGCCAGGGCACCGTCGGCCTGGAGATCGGCGAGGACGCCCCGGACGAGCTGGACACCGTGCTGGTGCCGTGCAGCGGCGGCGGACTGCTCGGCGGGACGGCCGCCGCGCTCAAGCTGACCTGTCCGGGCGTCCGGGTGATCGGCGTCGAGCCGGAACTCGCGGCCGACGCCCAGGAGAGCTTCCGCACCGGCCGCCGCGCGGTGTGGCCCATCGCCGACACCCAGCGGACGCTCGCGGACGGCCTGCGCACCCCGGCGGTCGGCGTACTGCCGCTGGAACACATGCAGGCGTACGTGGACGACATGGTGACCGTCACCGAGCAGGAGATCCGCGACACCGTCGCCGTCCTCGCCCGCCGGGGCCGGCTGGTCGCCGAGCCGTCCGGCGCGGTGGCGGCGGCCGCGTACTTCCACCACGCGGACGAACTGGACGGCCGGGTCTTCGCGGCCGTCGTCACCGGCGGCAACCTCGAGCCGGCACTGCTCGCGGAGCTGCTGGCGCAGTAGGCCCGCGCCCCTGGTGGGCGGGCCGTCGGCCACGGGGGCGTAGGCTCGGTCCCGGTCAATTCTCAAGGCACGAGGAGGCGGGTCACCGCATGGACGCAGGGCTCAAGCGCGAGCTGGAGGCGAAGGTCTACGCGGGTGAGCGGCTGACCCGCGAGGACGGCATCGCGCTCTACGAGAGCGACGACCTGGCCTGGCTGGGCGGCCTCGCGCACCATGTGCGGACGCAGAAGAACGGCGACGTCGTCCACTTCAACGTCAACCGCCACCTCAACATGACCAACGTCTGCGCGGCCTCCTGCGCGTACTGCTCGTTCCAGCGCAAGCCGGGCGAGAAGGACGCGTACACCATGCGGATCGAGGAGGCCGTCCGGCTGGCGAAGGCGATGGAGGTCGACTCGCTCACCGAGCTGCACATCGTCAACGGCCTGCACCCGACCCTGCCGTGGCGCTACTACCCGCGTTCGCTGCGCGAGCTGAAGGCGGCGCTGCCGAGCGTCTCGCTGAAGGCGTTCACCGCGACCGAGATCCACTGGTTCGAGAAGATCAGCGGCCTGTCGGCGAGTGACATCCTGGACGAGCTGATCGACGCGGGTCTGGAGTCGCTGACCGGCGGCGGCGCGGAGATCTTCGACTGGGAGGTCCGCCAGCACATCGTCGACCACGAGACCCATTGGGAGGACTGGTCGCGGATCCACCGGCTGGCTCACTCCAAGGGCCTCAAGACCCCGTCGACGATGCTCTACGGCCACATCGAGGAGCCCCGCCACCGCGTGGACCACGTGCTGCGGCTGCGCGAGCTGCAGGACGAGACCGGCGGTTTCCAGGTCTTCATCCCGCTGCGCTACCAGCACGACTTCCACGATTCCAAGGACGGGGTCGTCCGCAACAGGCTGATGGCCCGTACCGAGATGGCGACCGGCGCCGAGGCGCTGAAGACCTTCGCGGTCTCCCGGCTGCTCTTCGACAACGTCCCGCACGTCAAGGTCTTCTGGGTGATGCACGGCGTCACCACCGCGCAGCTGGCGCTCAGCCACGGCGCGGACGACATGGACGGTTCGGTCGTCGAGTACAAGATCACGCACGACGCGGACAACTTCGGCACGCCGAACAAGCTCGGCCGTGACGACCTGCTGGACCTGATCCGCGACGCGGGCTTCCGCCCGGTCGAGCGGAACACCCGCTACGAGATCATCCGCGAGTACGACGGCCCCGACTTCGGGCGTCGCGAGACGCCGCAGGCAATGCGGCTCTGATCACACTCACGCAGAGATCCCCCGGCCGAACCAGGCCGGGGGATCTCTGCGTCTGTGGATGTACGCGGGGCACACCCGGGACATCTGCGGGACATACATGCCCATTTCACCCGGCCTCACCACACGCTGCGCGTATGCTCACAGGCTCACCACATGTCGCGGGTTTCGTTTCTGGCCGTGACTTTGGAAGGATCGTCAGCATGTCCGGTACCCGCCGAGCCACCGCCACCGCCCCTCGCCGTCATCAGGCCACCCCTCAGCAGTCGGGTGTCGACAGCACGGGCGGGCGGTCGAGAGGGCATCGGCGCAAGCCACGCAAGCGCCGGGGCCGGGCTCTGATGGGTGGTACGGCGATGCTGCTGGCCGCCGCGGCGGGCTGGTTCACGATCGGCCCGGGCCGGACGGCTCCCGTCGTCAACACGGCCGGCGCCCCGGATGTGCCGCAGGCCGACCAGCCCTCCCCGAACCCCTCCACCGCGCAGGCCGGGATCGGCCGGACCGACCCCCCGGCCGCCGACCGCTCCGACCGCAGCGACGGCTCGCTCGCCGCCATACCGGGCCTGGGTGCCTCGTTCCTCTCCCGGGTGCCCGCCGAGACCCGGCAGCTGCTGGTGGCCTCCGGCAAGGGCAAGGACTCCTCCGACGCCACCGTCACGCTCTTCACCCGCACCCCCGAGGGCAGGTGGCAGGCCGGGACGGCCTGGCCCGCCCACAACGCGTACAAGGGCTGGACGGACGACCACAGCTCCGGCGACCTGCGCAGCCCGATCGGCGTCTTCGCGCTGACTGATGCGGGCGGTCACAACGCCGACCCGGGCAGCAAGCTCCCGTACGACCAGAGCTCCGCCTTCGTGATGAACGGCACCGGGTTCAACGGCGAGCAGCTGGCGGGGTCCTTCAACTACGTGGTGGCGATCAACTACAACCGGGTGGCCGGCAGCTCCCCGCTGGACGGTCGCTTCCCCGACGGCGCGGCCAAGGGCGGCGGCATCTGGCTGCACGTGGACCACGGCGGGCCGACCCACGGGTGCGTCACGCTCACCGAGGACCACATGGCCGAGTTGATCAAGGTGCTGGACCCGGCTCTGCACCCGATGATCGCGATGGGAGACGCCGCTTCGCTGGCCGCCTGACCTCGGGTTCCGCCTATGCCGGGCCTATATTCGGCGGTGTGCGGCCGGTGGACGACCCGTGCGGGACATGGGCTGTTGTCCGGCCCCTACAGCTTCCGGCCACTTACCTTGTACCGGGGCGTTACCAGCAGACTGACCGGTAACGCGGTTGAGTGGCAGTATGACCGCCTCCCGCATCGTGGCGCTCGGCCACTACCAGCCGCCCAAGGTCCTCACCAATGACGACCTGGCGAAGCTGGTCGACACCGACGACGAGTGGATCCGCAGCAGGGTGGGTGTACGAACCAGGCATATCGCCGTCGACGAGACCCTGGTGGACCTCGCCACCGAGGCCGCGCAGAAGGCGCTGGCCAACAGCGGCCTGCACGCCCAGCAGATCGACCTGGTGGTGGTTGCGACCTGCACCGCCGTCGAACGCAGCCCGAACACCGCCGCCGCCGTGTCCGCCCGGCTCGGCGTCCCCTCGCCTGCCGCGTACGACATCAACACCGTCTGCTCCGGCTTCTCCTACGCGCTGGCCACCGCCGACCACGCGATCCGCGCGGGGGCCGCGACCCGGGCGCTGGTGATCGGCGCCGAGCGGATGTCCGACACCATCGACTGGACCGACCGCTCCACCTGCGTGATCTTCGGCGACGGCGCCGGAGCCGCCGTGGTCGAGGCCGTCCCGGACGAGCAGTCCGGCATCGGCCCGGTGCTCTGGGGCTCCGAGCCGGACAAGGGCGACGCCGTGGTGATCACCGGATGGGACCCGACGATCAGCCAGGTCGGCCAGACGGTGTTCCGCTGGGCCACCACCAAGATCGCCCCGCTGGCCCGGGAGACCTGCCTCAAGGCCGGTATCGAACCGTCCGAGCTCAAGGGCTTCGTCGCCCACCAGGCCAACCTGCGGATCATCGACGCCATCGCCAACAAGCTGGGCGCACCGAACGCGGTGATCGCCCGCGACGTGGTCGACTCCGGCAACACCTCGGCCGCCTCCATCCCGCTGGCCCTCAGCAAGCTGGTCGAACGCGGCGAGCTGGTGTCCGGTGACCCGGTGCTGCTCTTCGGCTTCGGCGGCGGGCTGGCGTACGCGGGACAGGTCGTCCGCTGCCCGTAGGCATCGCCGGCAGGCGATCAGCCGCTGAAACATGCAGCAGGGGCGCGGGGAGACCCGCGCCCCTGCTGCATGTTTCGTTGCGTGTTCCAGCGGCTGGACATGGCCGGACATGGCTGTGGGGCGGTCGGAATCCTGGTGATTCCGACCGCCCCACGGTGGTTTCTGGCGCGTCGCGGTACGTCGGCGAACCTCCCCCGAGGACACGGCCGCCGTCCGGCACACCCCGGACAGGAGGCCGGGGCTACGCGCGAGCTGGATGGTGCGGAGCGAGGTCTGTTACTTGGGCGGCTTCTTCCCGGTGACACCCAGGTAGACCTGCAGCGCCAGGTTGGGCTTGAGGTCCTTGACCTTGACGCCCCAGGAGGTGAAGGCCTTCGAGTGCTCCGCCGCCGAGGCGAGGAGCGAGACCAGCGATCCTGAGACGGCAGCCGGGTCGACCGACTTGTCGGTCTTTGCCTGGTTGGCCTTGACGGCTTCGGTGAGCGGCCCGGCGACCGAGTTGAGGACCTTCATGCGGATCTTGAAGAACCGCTTGTCCCCTTCGGCAGCACCGAGAGTGACCACTCGGAGAATGGCGTCGTTCTTGCGCCAGAAGGCGAGGAATCCGTCCACCAGTTCTTCCGAAGTGGTGAAGCCGGTCTTTCCCGCCCAGGACTTTCCATCGACGAGCTCTTTGAGCCCGCCGCTGTCCTCGGCCATTTCCTCGGCGATCTCGAGGACGGCGCCCTCGACATCCGGGAAGTACTGGTAGAAGGTCGCGGGGGAGGTTCCCGCCATACGGGCGACGTCGATGACCTTGACGTCCCGATAGGGCGACGTGCTGAGCATCTCGCGGAGGCAGTCGAGCAGCTTCTGCCGCGTCTCCTGTCCGCGTCGCCCGGCGACGCGACCGTCGACGGTGCGAACTTGTCCTGTCATGCCGTCAGCTTACCGTGGCACGATCTTGGCGCGATTCGGTGATGCGACTATTACTCCGCCCGGGGGTGGGATTGGCGCGGAGCGGGGCGCGCGGAGGGATATTCAGAGCGCCTGTCGGGGGTATCGAAGCCCCCCCGTGTGCTGATGATCCCACAGCGTGACGAAGGGTCGGCTGAGGGTCGGTCGAGTGGCACAGAGTGATCGTCAGTGACCGCCGCGCAGCGGACCGGCCGTCCGTCAGATCCCGCCGGGACGGGCCGGACCGGCGCGTCCCGGGCAGGGAGATTGGCTCCGGTGGGGCGGGCATTGGACAATCGGGGTCGGCGTACCCTGCCCGGGTGCGGCATAACGGGGAGGTGGCAGCGGAGTGGACCAGCTGACGGCGCACGATCCGCGCAGGATCGGGCCCTTCGAGGTGCTGGGGCGGCTCGGCGCGGGCGGGATGGGACTGGTCTACCTGGCGCGTTCCGCGTCCGGCAGGCGGGTCGCCATCAAGACCGTCCGGGGGGAGCTGGCAGAGGACGAGCTGTTCCGGGTCCGCTTCGCCCGTGAGATCGCCGCCGCCAAGACGGTCGGCGGGTTCTACACCGCCGCCGTGGTGGACGCCGATGCCGACGCGCCGGTGCCCTGGCTGGCCACCGCGTACGTGCCGGCGCCCTCGCTGGAGGACCTGGTCGAGGAGTGCGGGCCGCTGCCCGTGGACGCCGTCCGCTGGCTGGTCGCCGGGATCGCCGAGGCGCTGCAGTCCATCCACGCGGCCGGGCTGGTCCACCGCGACCTCAAGCCGTCCAACGTGCTGGTGGTCGAGGACGGCCCGCGCGTGATCGACTTCGGCATCGCCGCCGGGGTCTCCAGCTCACGGCTGACCATGACCAACGTCGCGGTCGG
Source organism: Kitasatospora sp. MAP5-34 (assembly GCF_029894335.1). Classification (GTDB taxonomy): domain Bacteria; phylum Actinomycetota; class Actinomycetes; order Streptomycetales; family Streptomycetaceae; genus Kitasatospora. Next base: position 13,859 of record NZ_JARXZC010000024.1, read on the forward strand.
CACACCCGCCTACATGTCGCCCGAGCAGGCGAAGGACAGCCGCAGCGTCACCGGCGCCAGCGATGTCTTCTCGCTCGGCTCGCTGCTGGTCTTCTGCGCCACCGGCCACGCCCCCTACCGGGGGTCCAACCCGGTCGAGACGGTCTTTCAGCTGCTCCGCGACCAGCCGGACCTGTCCGGGCTGCCGGTCGAGCTGGTCGACCTCGTCCGGGCCTGTATGCGGCCTGCCGCCGAGCACCGGCCGACGCCCGCTCAGATCCAGGCCGAGCTGGCCCCGCACCTGTTCTCCCGGGACGAGGCGGCCGGCGAGGTGGAGGACTGGCTGCCGCCCAGCGCGCTGGACCTGATCGAGCGCAGGCGCGGCCGCCGGGTGCCCGCTCCCGCCCCCGTCGCACCGCCCGTCCCGGCCGCCCCGCCGATCGCCCCCCAGCTGGTGCCGACGCAGCCCGCGCCGCCGCGCCCCCCGGACCTCGGGGGAGCGCTCGACGCCGAGGCCGCGACCGAGAAGCTCGCGGGACGTCGGAAGGGCGGCCCCGACGTGAGCGCCGCCGAGGTCCGGCTGACCGGCGCGGCCGTACGGATAGGGCCCGGCCCCCGGGCCGACCAGGCCGCCGGCGCGGACCCCGCGCCGGCCGGCACCGACTGGGTCCGGCGGGCCACCCCGCCCCCGGCCCGGGCGGCCCGCTGGCGGCCCTGGCGGTTCCGGATGTCCAACGACGTCTGGGGCACGCCGGTGGTCGCCGACGGCACCCTCTTCGTCTCCAGCTTCGAGGTGCACGCCCTCGACATCGGCTCCGGCCAGCGCCGGTACAAGACCCGTGACGTCGCCTGGGCCCTCGCCGTCGACTCCGGCCGGGTGCACGCCGCCGACGGCCCGCACCTCTACACCGTGGACGTCGCCGACGGCACCGAACGCTGGCGCAACTCCCTCGACGGCTGGATCTACGCCCTGGACGCCGCCGACGGCGTGCTCTGCTGCGGCACCCGGGGCGGCGGCGTCCAACTGCGCTCGGCCGCCAGCGGCGCCGAGCTGTGGCGCGCGGACGACGCCCAGCAGGACTACGAGAACCCGCAGTCCGGCCCCGCACTGGTGGCCGGCGCGGCGTACTACTACGGCGGCGGACGGCTGCGCTGCGTCGACCCGCGCGGCGGCGGCCTGCGCTGGGCCTTCCCGGTCGGCGAGGAGGTCCCGTCCCGCCCGGTCGAGCGGGGCGGCGTGCTGTATCTGACGGCCGGCAACCGGGTCTACGCCCTGGACGCCGCCACCGGCGCGGAGCGCTGGCGCTTCGACGCGGCGGTGGTGCTCTTCACCCCGCCCGCCCTGGACGCCTCGGCGGTGTACGTCGCCGACTACCTCGGCACCGTCTACGCCCTGGACGCCGCCACCGGCCGGGACCGCTGGCGCGGCCGTACCGGCAGCCGCCAGGGCGCCGAGCCGGTCGTCGTCGCGGCGAACACCGCACTGGTCGCCGCCGGGGAGACCCTGCACGCCTTCGACACGGTCTCCGGCCGCGAACGCTGGCGCTACACCGCGCGCGGCGAGATCGTCGGCTCCCCGGCGGTCGGCGACGGCCTGGTCCACGTCGGCAGCCGCGACCACTCCCTGCACACCCTCGACCTGACCACCGGCCGCCTCCGCTGGGAACTCGGCACCAAGGGCGAACTCACCGGCTCCCCGGTCGCGATCGGCGGCCGGGTGTTCGTGGGCAGCAAGGACCGCTGCGTGTACGCGCTCGACGCGTTCTACGGCACCGCTGTGCCGTCCCAGTAGGGCAGCGGGGGCGCGGGGACCTGCGCGACGCGGAAGGTGCGGCGCCGGCACCTCCGGTTTCGCGCAGTTCCCCGCGCCCCTGAAGAACCGCTACCGCAGGCCAGGGTGGCGGCTGAGCCAGGCCTGCCAGGCTGAGCTGATCATCGACTCGATGTCGTGCTGGGCGCGCCAGTCGAGTTCCCGGTGGATCAGGTCGGCGGAGGCGACCACGCGGGCCGGGTCGCCGGGGCGGCGGGGGGTGATCTCGGGGGTGGTGTCGTGGCCGGTGACCCGGGCCACGACGGCGAGCATCTCGCTGACCGAGGCGCCCTCGCCACGGCCGATGTTGAGGGTCAGTGAGACCGGCTCGGTCGCGGCGTCGAGGCGGCGGACGGCGGCGACGTGGGCCGAGGCGATGTCCGCGACGTGGATGTAGTCGCGGATGCAGGTGCCGTCGGGCGTGGGGTAGTCGTCGCCGAAGACCAGCGGCGGCAGGCCGTCGGTGAGCCGCTGGAAGATCATCGGGACGAGGTTGGAGACGCCCTCGTCGGCCAGCTCCGTCGACGCCGTGCCCGCCACGTTGAAGTACCGGAGCGAGACGGTGGAGAGCCCGTACGCCCGCCCGGCGGCCCGCAGCAGCCACTCGCCGGCCAGCTTGGTCTCGCCGTACGGGTTGATCGGCTCGCACGGGGTGGACTCGGTGACCAGCTCCACGTCCGGCATGCCGTAGACGGCGGCGGAGGAGGAGAAGAGCACCTTGCGGACGCCTGCCGCGACGGCGGACTCCAGGACGGTCTGCAGGCCGGCGAGGTTCTCCCGGTAGTACGTGAACGGCTCGGCCACCGACTCGCCGACCTGCTTCTTCGCCGCGATGTGCAGGACGCCGGTGACCTGGTGCTCGGCCATCACCTTGTCCAGCACCGCCCGGTCCAGCGTGCAGCCGACCACCAGCGGCACGTCCGGAGGCAGCCGCCCGAGGTCGCCGCTGCTCAGGTCGTCGAGGACGACGACCGGCATTCCGGCCTCGGTCAGCTGGTGCACGACATGCCCGCCGATGTACCCGGCGCCGCCGGTGATCAACCAAGTCATGCCCGGAATCCTATGCGGGCCCGGCCGGAACCGGGCCGGACACCAGCCACCGGTCGAGCCAGGGGCACCAACCCGCACCCTCCTGACCTCGCGCACGCCTCGCATCCCTGCTGGTTCTCGGCGGGGCCCGGTGCGTCGCACCGCAAACTCGGACATAAAGGTGAAATGCTGACAAAATCCGGCCGCTTGCCTCGTCCTGAGGCCCTGCTCCAGGGCCGGCCGTACGGAACCGGAGGCAGCTCAGGTGCACCCCAAGAAGCAACCCACCCGCCCGATCCCGGCCGGCCCGCGCCCCACCGGGCCGAGGCTGCTGTTCCCGGGGGTGGCACTCGCGCTGGCGGCTCTGGTGGTGACCGGCTGCACCAGCAGCGGTTCCTCCTCGTCCTCCACGGCGGCGTCCTCGTCCACGTCCTCGTCGTCCTCCCCCAGCGCCTCGTCCAGCAACTCGGCGCCCGCCCCGAGCGCCAGCAACCAGCTGCAGGACGACTACGAGCGGGTGATCGCCAACGTGCTGCCCTCGGTGGTGCAGATCGACACCGCCTCCGGACTGGGCTCCGGCATCGTCTACGACGCCAAGGGCGACATCGTCACCAACGCCCACGTGGTCGGCACCGCCACCACCTTCACCGTCACCCTGCCCAACAGCGCCAAGACCCTGGACGCCACCCTGGTCGGCACCTTCCCCGATGACGACCTCGCGGTGATCAAGCTCAGCAGCCCGCCGAGCGGGCTCAGGCCGGCCGTCTTCGGTGACAGCGGCAAGGTGGTGGTCGGCCAGATCACCCTGGCGATGGGCAGCCCGCTGGGCCTGTCGTCCAGCGTCACCCAGGGCATCGTCTCGGCGACCGGCCGGACGGTCTCCGAGCCGCAGGGCAGCGGCTCGCCCGGCGCCACCATCGGCAACATGGTGCAGACCTCGGCCGCCATCAACCCGGGCAACAGCGGTGGCGCGCTGGTCAACCTCTCCAGCCAGGTGATCGGCATCAACACGCTGGCCGCCATCGACCAGGAGCTGAACGGCAGCAGCGCCCCCGGCATCGGCTTCGCCATCCCGGCCGCCACCATCACCAACATCGCCGACCAGCTGATCAAGAGCGGGAAGGTCACCAACTCCGGCCGGGCCGCGCTCGGGATCACCGCCCGGACGTACTTCAACTCCGACTTCCAGCCCGCCGGCGCGGTCATCGTCAGCGTCACCTCGGGCGGCGCGGCGGCCTCGGCGGGTCTCCAGGCGGGTGACGTGATCACCCAGCTGGGCGACGCCCAGATCACCACGCTCGCCTCGCTGACCACGGCCCTGGCCTCGCTCCAGCCGGACGCGAAGATCACTGTCACCTACCTGCGGGACGGCCAGTCCAAGACCGCCAATGTCACCCTCGGCACCCTGACGGGCTGACGCCCTCCGGAACACCGGGCCCGGCAGCCGTCACCGCGCAAGGGAGACGGCCGCCGGGCCCGGCTCTTTCTGCTTACAGAAGTGGCCGCGCGACCCGGGTCCGCCACGGCAGCTCGATGGTCACCGAGGTCGGGCCGCCGGCCGGGCTGGTGACCAGGAAGACCCCGTCCACCGCGCCGATCCGCTCGGTCAGCCCGGCCAGGCCGCTCCCCGGGTACTGGGCGGCGCCGCCCCGGCCGTCGTCCTGGACGAGCACCATCAGCCGGTCCGCCTCCCGCCAGACCTCGACCGTGGCGGTCCGGGCGCCGGAGTGCTTGGAGACGTTGGTCAGCAGCTCGCTGACGGTGAAGTAGGCGATGCCCTCGACCGCCGAGTCGGGCCGCTCGGCGGTGCCGTCCGGGCCGTGCAGATCGACGGTCACCTTGACCCCGCCCGGTACGGTGCAGCGGGCGGCGACGGCGGAGAGTGCCGCGTCCAGGCCACGGTCCGTCAGTACGGCCGGGTGGATGCCCCGGGCCAGGTCGCGCAGCTCCTGCAGGGCGAGTTTCACCTCGCCGTGGGCCGTGCCGACCATCTTCGCGACCGCCTCCACGCTCTCGTCGCTCCGGCTCTCGGAGAGTTTCTCCTTGGCCAGCCCGAGGTCCATCGACAGCGCGACCAGCCGGGCCTGGGCTCCGTCGTGCAGGTCCCGTTCGATCCGGCGCAGGTCGGCGGCGGCGGTGTCGACCACCGCGCCCCGGTCGTCCTCCAGCTCGCGGACCCGCTCGGACAGCGCGTTCGGAGTCAGCAGGGTGCCCACCAGGGCGCGGTCCAGCGTGGCCAGGAGGCCCACGACCCAGGGCAGCACCGGCCAGCCGACGATCAGCATGACCAGGGTGATGGTGAAGCTGAGGATGCCCCAGGGCAGCAGCACGATGCAGTAGAGCGCCGAGCGCCAGCTCAGCCCGTCGGTCAGGGCCGCGATCACCCAGCCCGCCAGCCCGGGGCGGGCGGGCGCCACCGGGGTCGGTTCGGGCAGCTCCGAGTCGACGGCGGCCCGGGCCCGCCGCCGGGCCAGTCCGCCGAGGCTCCGGCACCCCACCAGTCCGAGGGCGAGCAGCGGCAGCCCGAGGACCGTGACGGCCAGGCCCAGCCCGGTGCTCAGCAGCACGGCGGTGAAGACGAACCCGGCGATGCCGAGCGGCAGGTTCAGCAGCAGGTGCTGCACCTGGAGCCAGAGCCGCGCTCCGTACAGCGAGGGGCGGTCGGTCCCCTCGTTCGTCGTGCGCGCTGTTTCCATCGTGGGCACCCCACCTTCTCGCGTCTTCTCGGTCGACCTGACGAGCTACAGCATCGTCGGTCGGTGGCCCCGGGAACCATGGGGGTGATCGGCGTCAGTGCCCGGGGGTTATCCCCACCCTGGTGGTGGGGGTGTGGACAGTGTGGCGGGCGGTGACCGGAGGGGAGCGGAGTCCACAGAGCGTCTTACAGGGCGGGCAGGGGTGTAGGGGGACGCAAGCGCTGCACTTAGACTCACGCCATAGCGATGGTTATGGATGTGTAAAGAGGCGCAGTGAACCCCACCGCCCGGTGGGGCCGACGTTCCAGTGTGGAGGCGAACGCATGACGGGGCCGCTGGCCGCTGCTGACCCTGCCGTGGGTGGCGGCTACTTCGACGCGTACGCGGCGGTGGGCCTGCTCGCGGTCGTCGGGGTGCTCTTCGTCGCGGTGTCCTTCACCGCGAACCGCCTGCTCCGGCCGGTGGTGTACTCGCCGGAGAAGCTGCTCACGTACGAGTGCGGCGTCGACCCGGTGGGCGAGGGCTGGGCGCACACCCAGGTCCGGTACTACATCTACGCCTTCCTGTACGTGATCTTCGCGGTCGACGCGATCTACCTCTTCCCGTGGGCGACGGTCTTCGCCGCCGCCGGGTTCGGCATGGCCACGCTGCTGGAGATGTTCATCTTCATCGGCTTCCTCGCGGTCGGGCTGCTCTACGCCTGGAAGAAGGGCGTTCTGGAATGGACGTGACCCACTCGCACGGTACCGGCGGACCGATCTCGCTCGGAATGCCCGACCCCGCCACTCCCGGTGCGGCGGTCGAGACCCGCCGGATCGGAGCGCTGGCCCGCCTGGCGCCGGACCCGGTCAAGGTGGTGCTCAACTGGGGCCGCCGCTACAGCCTCTGGTGCTTCAACTTCGGCCTCGCCTGCTGCGCGATCGAGTTCATCGCCGCGTCGATGGCCAAACACGACTTCATCCGGATGGGTGTCATCCCGTTCGCGCCGGGCCCGCGCCAGGCCGACCTGATGATCGTCTCCGGGACGGTCACGGACAAGATGGCCCCGGCCGTGAAGCGTCTGTACGAGCAGATGCCCGAGCCCAAGTACGTGATCTCGTTCGGCGCCTGCTCCAACTCGGGCGGCCCCTACTGGGACTCGTACTCCGTCACCAAGGGCGTCGACCAGATCATCCCGGTCGACGTCTACGTGCCGGGCTGCCCGCCGCGTCCCGAGGCGCTGTTGCAGGGCATCCTCAAGCTGCAGGAGAAGATCGCGGCCGAGGATCTGCCCGCGCGGTACGCGGCGCCCGCGTCCGCCCTGCGCCGCCCGCTGCTCGCCGGCCCGGAGAGTGCGAAGTGACGCCCGAAGAGACCGCGGCAGCCATCGGCGAGTGGGCCACCGCCGCCGAGGCGTACGAGCTGCTGACCGTCGACGTGCCCGCCGAGCACTGGATCGAGGCGCTGACCGCCGCCCGCGACGGCCTCGGGCTCGGCTACTTCGACTGGCTCAGCGCGGTGGACGAGCTGGCCGACGGGTTCTCGGTCGCCGTGCACCTCGCCGAGGTCGGTACGCCCGGCCGCGTCCGGCACCTGCTGCTGCGCACCCGGGTGCCGCGCGACCACGCCGTGCTGCCGACCGCCGTCGGCGTCTACTCCGGTGCCGGCTGGCACGAGCGGGAGACCCACGAGATGTTCGGCATCGACTTCGCCGGCCACCCGCACCTGGTCACCCTGCTGCTGCCGGACGGCTTCGAGGGCCACCCGCTGCGCAAGGAGTTCGTGCTCGCCGCCCGCGTCGCCAAGGCCTGGCCCGGCGCCAAGGAGCCGGGCGAGAGCGAGGGCGACGGCCCGGCCCGCCGCAAGATGCAGCCCCCCGGTGTGCCGGACCCGAACGAGTGGGGCCCGCTCAAGGGCACCCTCCCGCCCGTCGCCGAACGCCCGGCGCGCGCGGCCCGGGCGCCGCGCGCGGCGGCCGCCGGTGCCGAAGGGGCGGAGCCCCGCCCGCGCCGGACCCGCAGCATCGAGGACGGTTCGACCAGCCAGGCCGCTCCCACCTCCACCGAGGCTGCCGAGGCGCCGATCCGAGCCGACCGGCCGCGCCGGACCCGCAGCATCAGCGAAGGGTCCGTCAGCCAGGCGCCGGAGGAGGGCACGGCAGCCCGCCCCACGCCCGCCCGCACCCAGTCCTCCGACGCGCCCTGGCACTCGCCGGTACCCGCCGCCGGACCGGACGAGCCGTCGAAGGCCGAACCCCCCGCCGAACCCCCTGCCGAGGAACCCACCCAGGACGGAGACAGCACGTGAACCTGTTGGACACGCTGCTGCGCTGCGTCGGCGCACTGGTCGCCTTCCTCACCCTCCCCCTGGTCATCGGCCAGACCGAGCACAAGGTGATGGCCCACATGCAGGGCCGGCTCGGCCCGATGTACGCGGGCGGGTTCCACGGCTGGGCGCAGCTGGTCGCCGACGGCGTCAAGTTCGTCCAGAAGGAGGAGATCGTCCCGGCCGATGCCGACCGGCGGATCTTCCGGCTGGCCCCGGCCGTCTCGCTGCTCCCGTACCTGATCGTGCTGCTCGCCATCCCGATCGGGCCGAACGGCTTCGTCGGGCAGGCGCTGGACGCCGGGCTGTTCTTCGTCCTGGCCGTCATGGGCGTCGGGGTGATCGGCAAGCTGATGGCGGGCTGGGCGTCCGCCAACAAGTTCTCGCTGCTCGGCGGTCTGCGGACGGCCGCGCAGCTGATGTCGTACGAGCTGCCGATGGTCCTCGCCGCCGCCTCGGTGGCGATGGCGGCGGGCACGGTCTCGCTGACCGGGATCGTCGCCGCCTTCCACTGGTGGTGGATCCCGTGGCAGGCGGTCGGCGCGTTCGTCTTCTTCACGGCCGGGCTGGCCGAGCTGCAGCGTCCGCCGTTCGACATGCCGATCGCCGACTCGGAGATCATCTTCGGCGCGTACACCGAGTACAGCGGCCTGCGCTTCGCGTTCTTCCTGCTGTCCGAGTACGCGGGCATCCTGGTCGTCTCCGCGCTGACGGCCGTGCTCTTCCTGGGTGGCTGGCACGGCCCGCTGCCCGACAGTCTCGGCTGGCTGTGGACGCTGCTGAAGACCTTCGCGCTGGCCTTCGTGGTGATCTGGCTCCGGGTCACCTACCCCCGACTGCGCGAGGACCAGCTGATGCGTTTCGCCTGGACCGGCCTCGTCCCGCTCGCGCTCGCCCAGCTCGCCCTCACCGGCATCGTCAAGGTGGCGATCTCCTGATGAACATTCCCGGCTCCGGCCTGGCCAAGGGCCTGGCCGTCACCCTGCGGACGATGACGAAGAAGACCGTCACCGCGCAGTACCCCGACGTGCAGCCCGAACTGCCCCCGCGCAGCCGGGGCGTGATCGCGCTGCTGGAGGAGAACTGCACGGTCTGCATGCTCTGCGCCCGCGAGTGCCCGGACTGGTGCATCTACATCGACTCCCACAAGGAGACGCTGCCCGCCGCCGACCCGAACGCCCGCGCCCGTACCCGCAACGTGCTGGACCGTTTCGCCATCGACTTCTCGCTCTGCATGTACTGCGGGATCTGCATCGAGGTGTGCCCGTTCGACGCGCTGTTCTGGTCACCGGAGTTCGAGTACGCGGAGACGGACATCCTGGAGCTGACCCACGAGCGGGACAAGCTCCGCGAGTGGATGTGGACCGTGCCCGCGCCGCCGGCGCTGGACCCGGCCGCCGAGGAGCCCAAGGAGATCGCGATGGCCCGCAAGGCCGCCGACAAGCTCGCGACAGCGGCAGCGGCAGCGGCGGCCGCCGGGGGTGACGCGTGATCACCTCGCTGCTCGCGTCGGCCGGTCCGCTCACCCCGGCCGCGCGCTCGTTCCTCTCCCCGACCGGGGTGGAGATCGTCTTCCTGCTGGTCGGCATCGCCGTGCTCGGCTCGGCCGTCATCGCGGTGACCACCAAGCAGCTGGTGCACGCCGCGCTCTGGCTGGTCGTCGCGCTGGGCGGGCTGGCGGTCGAGTTCCTGCTGCTCACCGCCGAGTTCGTGGCCTGGGTGCAGGTGCTGATCTACCTCGGGTCGGTGGTCGTGCTGGTGCTGTTCGGCCTGATGCTCACCAAGGCACCGATCGGCCGCTCGCCCGACGCCGACTCCGGCAACCGCTGGGTGGCGCTCGCGGTGGCCCTGGCCGCCGCCGGGACGCTGGTCACCCTGGTGGTGGACGCCTTCCGCACCTCCTGGATCGACCTCGGCGGCGGTGGCGGCAGCGCGGCGATGACGGGCCAGAGCCTGTTCCGCCACTGGGTGCTGCCCTTCGAGGCGCTCTCCGTCCTGCTGCTGGCCGCCCTGGTCGGCGCGATCGTGCTGTCCCGTACGAAGGACGAGCGCCCGCCGAAACCGCGCCCGGGCAAGCTGCGGACGGGCAAGCCGGTGGGTCTCAGCTCCGTACCCGCCTCGACGACCCCGCCGCAGGAGAGCTGACGCCGATGCATCTCGTCTACCCGGCCGTCCTCGCCGCGCTGCTGTTCAGCATCGGCGTCTACGGCGTCCTCGCCCGGCGCAACACCGTGCTGGTGCTGATGTCCGTCGAGCTGATGCTCAACGCCGTCAACCTCAACCTGGTCGCCTTCGACGCCTGGCTGCGCGACGCGCTGCACGCCGGGCAGGCGCTCACCCTGTTCACCATCACCGTCGCCGCCGCCGAGATCGGTCTCGGGCTGGCCATCGTCCTGCTGGTCTTCCGGACCAGGGGCACGGCCGACATCGACCGCCTCACCGCGCTCGGCGACCCGTCCGAGGACGCCGAGGACGCTGAGGCCGACACCGTCCTGAAGGGCCAGGCCGTCGCATGAACCTCGCCCTCCCCGTCCTCGTCCCCGTGCTGCCCGCGCTCGGCGCGGCCGCCACCCTCGCCACCGGCAAGCGGGCCCCCGGCTTCGCCCGGCCGCTGGCGATCCTCCCGGTCGCCGCCTCCGCCGTGCTCGCGCTGGTCGTCGCGCTGCAGCTCGGCACCGGCCACAGCCTGGACGCCGCCACCCGGCTCACCCCCACCGGCGGCCCCGACGTCTCGCTCGCCCTCCACCTGGACGGCTTCAGCTCGCTGATCTCGGTGCTGGTCGGCCTGGTCGCCACCTGCGTCCAGGTCTACTCGACGGCTTACCTGAAGGACGACCCGCGCTACCCCTCCTACGCGGCGCTGGTCTCGCTCTTCACGGCGGCGATGTTCCTGGTCGTGTACTCGGGCGACCTGATCGTGCTGCTGGTCGGCTGGGAGATCATGGGCATCTGCTCGTACTTCCTGATCGGGCACCACTGGGAGACCGCCGACGCGCGCTCCGCCTCGCTCAAGGCCTTCCTGGTCACCAAGCTCGGCGACATCCCCTTCCTGTTCGGGATCTTCCTGCTCGGCACGGACGCCAAGAGCTTCCGGATCACCGACGTGCTGACCGCCGCCGCCGACGGGCGGCTCGGGCACCCGACGCTGATCGCGCTGCTGCTGCTCGCCGGAGTCGCGGGCAAGAGCGCGCAGTTCCCGCTGCACACCTGGCTGCCCGACGCGATGGCCGGTCCGACGCCGGTCTCCGCGCTGATCCACGCCGCCACCATGGTCGCCGCCGGTATCTACCTGGTGGCCAGGCTGCTGCCGGTCTTCCTGCTCTCCGGCGCCGCGCTGGTGGTGCTGTCGGTGATGGCCGCCGTGACGATGGTCGGCTCCGCGCTGTGCGCGCTCGCGCAGGACGACCTCAAGCGGGTGCTCGCGTACTCGACGGTCGGCCAGCTCGGCTACATGGCGGGCGCACTGGCCAGCGGCGACCGGGACGCGGCCGTCTTCCACCTGGTCAGCCACGGCGCGTTCAAGGCGCTGCTCTTCCTGACCGCCGGTGTGGTGATCCACGCCGCGCACACCAACTCGATCTCCGCGATGTCCCGGATGCCGGGGCTGCGCAAGCGCGTCCCGGACGCCTACTGGACGCTGGCGATCGGCCTGGCCGCCCTGATCGGCCTGCCGCCGTTCTCGGGCTTCTTCAGCAAGGAGGCGGTGCTCGGCGCGGCCGAGCACGCCGCCAACGGCGAGGCGCTCACCAACGGGCTCGGCCCCGCCTCGGCGGTGCCCTCGGCCGCCGGGTGGATCGTGCTGATCTCGGCCTCCGCCACCGCGCTGCTCACGGCGGCGTACGCCACCCGGCTCTGGCTGGTCGCCTTCCACGGCCCGTCGGCCGCCCCCGCCACTGCGGAGGGCGTGCCGTACTCGCCCGAGATCGACGAGGCGGACCCGGCGCAGGCCGAGCCGCACGCGATGCGCTGGCCGCTCTGGGTGCTCGCCGTCCCCACCATGGGCTTCGGCATCGCGGGCCTGCGCAGCAACTGGCTGCCCGCCCTGCTGGACGGCGGCTCGCTGCGCCCCTCGGCCGCCACCGCCGTGATCGGCACCGGCCTCGCCCTGGCGGGTGTGCTGATCTCGTACGCCGCCTGGCGCTCGGCCACCGCCCGCGCGGCGGCCGTCACCTGGCCGGCTGCTGCCGACCGGGTGCCCGAGCAGGCCGGACCGCCCGCCGTCGAGACGATCCCGGCCGACCCGGGCCGCATCCTGCTCGGCCCGCTCTTCCGGCCCGCCCAGCACGGCTTCTTCGTCGACCGGCTCTACAGCGCGGCCTTCGTCGGCCCGACCGTCGCCGCCGCGCGGCTCGTCCGCTTCCTCGACCGCGAGGTCGTCGAGACCTACGTACGCGGCGCGGGGACGGCGCCCAGGATGCTCGGCTGGGTCGTCCGGCGGGCCCAGAACGGGAACGCCCAGGCCTACCTGAGCGCCCTGCTCGCCGGGGTCGTGCTGCTCACCGTCCTGGTGGCGGTCGGCACATGACCTCGACCCGCATCAGCCTGTCCACCGCAGCACCCACTTGGAGCCCCCGATGAACGTAGTCCTCATCGCCCTCCTGCTGCTGCCGCTGGCCGGCGCCGCCCTCACCCTCGCGCCCTTCGGCACCGACCCCGAGGCCGCCGACCGACGCGCGCTGCGCCTCGGCACGGCGGTCACCGGTCTCGTACTGCTGCTGACCATCGCGCTCGCGGCCGGGTTCGACCACGGCCGGCCGGCCAGGATGCAGGCCGTCACCGACGTGAGCTGGATCCCGGCCGTCGGCGTCCGCCTGCACCTCGGCGTGGACGGCATCTCGCTACCGCTGATCGTGCTCACCGCGCTGCTCACCTTCCTCTGCGCGGTGTACTCGACCAAGCGCCTGCCGGACGGCCCGGGGGTGCCGAGTGCGCGCGCCTTCGTCGGCCTGCTGCTGCTGCTCGAAGTCGGCATGCTGGCCACCTTCGCGGTGCTCGACCTGGTGCTGTTCTTCCTGGCCTTCGAGATCGTGCTGATCCCGATGTACTTCCTGATCGCCCGTTGGGGGAGCGGGCAGAAGGTGCCCGCCGCCAACCGCTTCATCCTCTACACCCTGCTCGGCTCCGCCGTGATGCTGCTCGGCTTCCTGCTGATCGGCAGCAAGGCCGGCACCTTCGACATGACGCAGCTCGCCGCCGCCCACGGCCACGGGCTGAGCCACCCCACCCAGGTCATCGCCGCCCTGTGCATCGGCCTCGGTCTCGCGGTGAAGGCCCCTGCCTGGCCGCTGCACAGCTGGCTCCCGGACGCGCACACGTCGGCCCCCACCGTCGGCTCGGTGCTGCTCGCCGGTGTGCTGCTCAAGATGGGTACGTACGGCCTGGTCCGTGTCCTCCTCCCGATCGTGCCCGGCGGCACGGCGACTCTCGCCCCCTACCTGGGGGCGCTTGCCGCCGTCGGCGTCGTCTACGGTGCGCTGGCCTGTCTCGCGCTCGTGCGGCCCGGTGCCAAGGGCGACCTGAAGCGTCTGATCGCCTTCTCCTCCGTCGGCCACATGGGCTTCGTGCTGCTGGGCATCGCCTCCCTCACCCCGGTGGGCGTCAACGGCGCACTGTTCGCCAACATCGCCCACGGCCTGATCACCGGTCTGCTCTTCTTCCTGGTCGGCGCGCTGAAGGACCGCTACGGCACGGCCGACCTCGACACCCTCGCGGGTGCCACCGGGGCAGCCCTCTACGGACGGGCGCCACGCATCGGCGCGCTGCTCGCCTTCGCCGCCGTCGCCAGCCTCGGGCTCCCCGGGCTGGCGGGCTTCTGGGGCGAGGTGCTCGCGATGTTCGGCGCGTTCGACCCGGCCGCCGGGCTCTCCCGGCCCGCCTTCGTGACCTACATGGTGATCGCCGGCCTGGGCACCCTCCTCACCGCCGCGTACCTGCTGCTCGTCGTGAAGCGCGTCTGCATGGGCGACCCGAAGCAGCCCGCGCTCGCGGACGTCCCCGACATGCGCCCGTACGAGGCCGTCAGCTGGACGCCGCTCGCCGCGCTCACGCTGCTCGCCGGGCTCTGGCCCGCACTGCTGCTCGGACTGTCCGACCCGGCCGTCAAGCACCTCCTCGGGGGTGGCTGAACATGCACAGCTCCGTACTTGGTCCGCACGAGCTTCTGGGGCAGCCCGCCATGACACCTCTCGCCGTCGTCGACCCGGGCAGCCTGATCCAGTCCGTCGACTGGGTGGCCGTCGCCCCGCCGCTGATCGCGGCCGTGGCCGCGCTCGCCGTACTGCTCGCCGACCTCTTCCTCCCGGCCGGCCGGAAGAAGGCGCTCGGTTGGCTCACGGCGGGCGGGCTCGCCCTCGCTCTCATCGCACTCCTCCCTCTGGCGCGCGGTAACACTCGGTCGACCTTCTGCTTGCAGAACGTAACAGGAGCCACTGACAACGCTCCCTGCTCGTACGTCGCCGACCACTTCGCGCTGGTCTTCCAGCTGCTCGCGCTCGGCGGCGCGCTGATCACCGCGCTGATCTCGATCCACACCGTGGACGAGGAGGAGCTGCCGGGCGGCGAGTACTGGTTCCTGCTGCTCAGCAGCGCGACCGGCGCCGCCCTGCTGCCCGCCGCCCGCGACCTGGCGACGCTGATCATCGCGCTGGAGGTCGTCTCGCTGCCCGCGTTCGCGCTGGTCGCCCTGCGTCGGGACGGGCGGGGGGCCGAGGCGGCGCTCAAGTTCTTCCTGTCCTCCGTGACCGCCACCGCCGTGATGCTGCTCGGGGTCAGCTTCGTCTACGCCGCCACCGGCAGCCTGCACCTGACCGCGATCGCCGACGGTCTGACCCACCTGCCCGCCCAGCTGAAGCCGCTGGCCGAGGCCGGCGCCGCGCTCACCCTGGTCGGCTTCGCGTTCAAGGTGGCCGCCGTCCCGTTCCACTTCTGGCTGCCGGACACCTACACCGGCTCCCCGATCCCGATCGCGGGCTACCTCTCGGTGGTCAGCAAGGCGGCCGGTCTGGCCGGTCTGGCCCTGGTCACCACCATCGCCTTCCACCAGTACGGCCACACCTGGGGCCTCGCCCTGGGCGTGCTCGCCGCACTGACCATGACGGTGGGCAACGTCGCCGCCCTGCGCCAGCGCGCCGACACCCGGCACAGCGCCGTCCGGCTGCTGGCCTGGTCCTCCGTCAGCCAGGCGGGCTACCTGCTCGTCCCGCTGGCCGCCGCCGGGGCCACCAGGGCCACCGCGCCGATCGGCGCCACCGTCGCGTACGCGCTGATCTACGGCGTGGTGAACCTGGGCGCCTTCGCGGTGGTCTCCGCCGTCGCCCGCACCGCCCCGGCCGCCCGGCTCGACGACTTCCGTGGCCTGTTCGCCCGCCGCCGTTGGACGGCGCTGGCGCTGGCCTTCTTCCTGCTCTGCCTGGCCGGGCTGCCCCCGGGCGTGATCGGGCTCTTCGGCAAGGTCGTGGTCTTCCGCGCCGCCGTCGACGCCGGGCTCGGCTGGCTGGCCGTGATCATGGCCGCCAACGTGGTCATCGCGCTGTACTACTACCTCACCTGGACGGCGAAGCTCTTCGCACCGGCCGAGGCCGCCGGGCTCGAACAGCGCCGTACCCCCGCCGGACTGACCGCCACGCTCGCCCTCACCGCGTCCGTCGCGGTGGTCCTGTCGGTGGCTCCGCAACTGGTCCTTCAGGTGGTCAGCGGCACTCTGTTCTGAGCTGCGGCCGGGCCCCTCCGGGCGGTGAGGGAACGAAGACGGCTCATCCCGCCGTTGATCTCGGCAGAGGGATGAGAAGAGAAGGCTTCCCACCGCACCACTTGGAGGGCCTGCCGTGCACCGCCAGCACAACGGGTTGAGGACGGCCGCGCTGATCGGCGGCCTGTCGGCACTGATCCTGGTGATCGGCAGCTTCTTCGGCCGTACCGGTCTGCTGCTGGCCCTACTGGTCGCGCTCGGCACCAACGGGTACGCGTACTGGAACAGCGACAAGCTCGCGCTGCGCGCGATGCGGGCCCGGCCGGTGAGCGAGATCGAGGCCCCCCGCCTGTACCGGATCGTCCGCGAGCTCTCCACCTCGGCCCGCCAGCCGATGCCCCGCCTGTACCTCTCGCCCACCCCGGCCCCGAACGCCTTCGCCACCGGGCGCAACCCCCGCAACGCCGCCGTCTGCTGCACCGACGGCATCCTGCAGCTGCTGGACGAGCGCGAGCTGCGCGGCGTGCTCGGCCATGAGCTGAGCCACGTCTACAACCGGGACATCCTGATCTCCTCGGTGGCGGGCGCGCTGGCCGCAGTGATCATGTTCCTGGTGAACTTCGCCTGGCTGATCCCGTTCGGCCGCAGCGAGGACGAGGACGGCCCCGGCCTCTTCGGCCTACTCGCCATCATGATCCTCGGCCCGCTCGCCGCCAGCCTGATCCAGCTGGCCGTCAGCCGCTCCCGCGAGTACCAGGCCGACGCCGACGGAGCCAGGATCACCGGGGATCCGCTGGCCCTCGCCAGCGCCCTGCGCAAGCTGGAGGCCGGCACCCGGCGACTCCCGCTGCCCCCCGAGCCGCAGCTCCAGACCGCCAGCCACATGATGATCGCCAGCCCCTTCCGCCCGGGCGAGGCGGGTTCGCGACTCTTCTCCACCCACCCCCCGATGGCGGAGCGCATCGCCCGCCTGGAGCGGATGGCCGGCTACGGCGGCTGAGCCGCCCGTCCGCTCCGGGCGGGCGGCCGGCGGTGGCCGGTCGCGTTACGGGAGTACCGGAGCGGGTAAGTGGAGTGGGGGTGTGGAGAACCCCGTGGAAGGGTGAAGGTATGAAGATTATCGAATTGATACTCAACGTCCTCTGGTTGGTCTTCTGCGGGATCTGGATGGCCATCGCCTACGCCATTGCGGGCATCGTCTGCTGCATTCTGATCATCACGATTCCATTTGGCATTGCTTCGTTTCGCCTGGCGGGCTACGTCCTCTGGCCGTTCGGCAGGACCACGGTGGAGCGGCCGGACGCCGGGGCGGCGTCGTGCATCGGCAACGTGATCTGGCTGGTGTTCGCCGGCTGGTGGCTGGCGCTCGCGCACATCGCGACCAGCATCCCGCTGTTCCTGTCGATCATCGGGATCCCGTTCGGCTGGGCGAACCTGAAGATGATCCCGGTCTCACTGATGCCGCTCGGCCGCGAGATCGTCTCCACGGACGAGCGGTTCGGCGGCCGTTGAGTCAGCGGGCGGGGTGATGAATCCCCTCGTCCTCCCCTGCTCCGGCCAGGGCCTGGCCGCCGAGGCGTCGCTCGGCGGCGTCGATCCGCAGGTCGTTGATGGCGGCGTAGCGGCGGGCCATCAGGCCGTTCGGGTCGAACTCCCACTGCTCGTTGCCGTAGCTGCGCCACCACTGGCCGGCCGCGTCGTGCCACTCGTACTCGAAGCGCACGGAGATCCGGTTGTCGGTGTGCGCCCACAGTTCCTTGCGGAGGCGGTAGTCCAGCTCCCGTTCCCACTTGCTGCGCAGGAAGGCGACGACCTGCTCGCGGCCGTGCAGGAAGACGTCCCGGTTCCGCCACTCGCAGTCCTCGGTGTAGGCGAGTGAGACGAGTTCGGGGTCGCGGGTGTTCCAGGCGTCCTCGGCGGCCTGCACCTTGAGCAGAGCGGTCTCGGTGGTGAAGGGGGGCAGGGGTGGCCTCTGGTTCATTGCTCTCTCCGTACGAGTTGGGGTCCCTCGACCTTTGCAGCTCGGCTCCGGCCGCTGCCATGTCCCTCAGGACGGCTTCTCCACAGATTCGGACACCGACCGGCCGTATGCTCGGTGGATGACCACTGAGCGGAGGCCCGCCGAACCCCGGCGCACTGTCGCCGTGCTCGCGTACGACGGCGTCAGGCTGCTGGATGTGGCCGCGCCGCTGGAGGTGTTCGGGACCACCGGTGCGTACGACGTCGTCCTGTGCTCCCCGGGCGGGCGGCCCGTCACGGCCGTGACCGGGACCGGCCTGGCCGTGACGGAGCTGGTGGTGACGGCCGACGCCGGCGTCGTCCGCGCGGACACCGTGGTCGTGCCAGGCTCGCCGACGGCTCCGGCCGACGCGCCGGACGGGCTGCTGGCTGCGGCCGCCGGGCTGACGGCCTCGGCGGGCCGGGTCGCGTCCATCTGTACGGGTGCCTTCGTCCTCGCCGAACTCGGGCTGCTGGACGGGCGCCGGGCGACCACGCACTGGCGGTACGCGGCGGAGCTGGGCCGCCGGTACCCGAAGGTCACCGTCGAACCGGACTCCATCTACGTCCGCGACGGCCGGGTGCTGACCTCGGCGGGTGTCAGCGCCGGGATCGACCTCGCGCTCGCCCTGGTCGAGGACGATCTCGGTCCGGACGCCGCCCGCGAGGTGGCCCGCGACCTGGTGGTCTTCATGCAACGCCCCGGCGGGCAGTCGCAGTTCTCGGTACGAGCCCGGACGCCGCGCCCGCGCCACGACGCCCTGCGGGCCGTCCTCGACGCCGTCGCCGGAGACCCGGCGGGCGACCACTCGGCTGCGGCGCTCGCCGCCCGGGCCGGGCTGAGCGCGCGCCAGCTGGCCCGGATCTTCCGCGCGGAGCTGGACACCACGCCGTCGGCCTACGTCGAGCTGGTACGGCTGGAGGCGGCGCGCGGCCTGCTGGAGGCGGGGGAGTCGGTGGCGGGCGCGGCCCGCCGTTCGGGGACGGGGAGCGACGAGACGCTGCGACGCGCCTTCCTCAAGCACCTCGGCGTCCCGCCGTCGGCGTACGCGGCGCGGTTCCGCCACACCCGCTGACGGGACCCTGGCGGCGACTGGGCCCTAGGGTGCCTCGGAGACCTGGACGATCATCTTGCCGGTGTTCTCCCCGCGCAGCATGCCGGTGAACGCGTCGACCACGCGGTCGAAGCCCTCGACCACCGTCTCGTCCACGAGCACCTGCCCCGAGCGCAGGTGCGGTACCAGGAATCCTTCCAACTCGTCCTGCACGGAACGGTAGTTGCGGACCAGGAACCCCTCCAGGCGCAGGCTCTTGCAGACCACGTCGTACAGGTTGCGCGGCGCGGCGGACGGTTCGCCGCTGTTGTACTGGGAGACCGCGCCGCACCAGGCGATCCGCCCGTACTCGCGCAGGGCGTCGATGGCGCCCTCCAGGTGCTCGCCGCCGACGTTGTCGAAGTACACGTCGATCCCCTCCGGGGCTGCCCGGCCCAGGAGTTCGGCCACCGGGCCGTCGTGGTAGTCGAAGGCGGCGTCGAAGCCGAGCCGCTCGGTCAGGTGCTTCACCTTGGCGGCCGATCCCGCGCTGCCGATGATCCGGTCCGCGCCCAGCAGCCGGGCGATCTGGCCGGCCGCGCTGCCCACGCCCCCGGCGGCGGCCGAGATGAAGACGCTCTCACCGGGCTGCACCCGGGCGATCCGGGTCAGACCGACGTACGCGGTGAGCCCGGTGCCGCCGAGCACACCCAGGTACGCGCTGAGCGGGATGTCCGTCAGCGGGGGCAGCACCCGTGCCTCCGACGGCCGCACCACCGCGTGCGTCCGCCAGGCGTACCGGTGGAACACCAGCTCGCCGACGGCGAGTTCGGGGGTACGGGAGTCGATGACCCGCCCGATGGAGCGGCCCTCCAGCGGGGTGCCGAGCTCCCAGTGGCCCTCGTCCATCGCCTCGCGCATGTACGGGTCGACGGAGAGGTAGATGTTCTCGACCAGTGCCGTGCCCGGCTCCGGGGTCGGCACGGGGGCCTCGACGAAAGCGAAGTTCCCGGCGGTGGGCGCGCCCTGGGGGCGGGACACCTGCTGGACGAACCTTGCGGCGCTGGTCATGCCTCTGGCTCCTTGAAGGGGGTGTTTCCGGCGGGGTGTGATCACCGTACGGTCGCCGCCGGGACCCGGGCAGGGGCTCCGGTCGATGGAACGGGCACCTTCCATGCACGCCGCTCATGGAACGGGGTAGGTTGCCGGAGTGACCGACCTCGCCCCGCACGAGCTGCGGATTCTTGTCGCCGTCGACCGCGAGCAGAGCTTCACGGCCGCTGCGGAGGCCCTCGGCATGTCCCAGTCCGCCGTCTCGCACGCGGTCCGCACCTGCGAGCGCAAGATCGGCGTGCTGCTCTTCGAACGGGGACGGCACGGCGCGCGTGCCACCCCGGCCGGCGCCCGGGCGGTGGTGCACGCCCGGCACATCCTGCACCTGTTGACGACGCTGTCCGCCGAAGCACGCGGAGCCGAATCCGGCACGGTCACCGGGACGCTGCGGATCGCCGCCTTTCGCAGCGCCGCCGCCCATGTGCTGCCCGCCGTGCTCGCCCGGCTCACCACCTGCCATCCAGGGCTCGTCCCGCAGGTCCGGATCGTCCGCGAGATCGGCCGGGGTACGGCGGGCGAGGTGGCGGACGGCCGCGCCGACCTCGGCATCGCCACCTTCGACAGCTCCAGGCCCACCGCCCCCGGCCTGCTCGGCGGCCGGCTGTTCGAGGAGTCGTACGCGCTGGTGCACCCGGCCGGGCACCCCCGGCCGCACAGTCTGCCCCTGGTCGACTGGGACGAGAACTGCGATTCCTACACCAGGGATTGGTGGTCCAGGCAGGACTGGATCCCGGCCGCCAGGGTGAACGTCGAGGACGACATCGCGACGCTCTCGATGGTGGCGCAGGGGCTCGGCATGTCGATCGTGCCCCGGTCGGCCCTGATCGGCGCACCCGCCGGGGTCGCCGTCACCGACCTCGGCCCGCAGGCGCCCACCCGGCTGGTCGGGTACGTCACCACGCCCGCCCTGGTTCGGACCGTCGGCGTCCGGGCCCTCATCCGCGAACTGCGGTCGGCCGCGCTGCCGCCGGGCCTTGAGCCGGTGCGGGCCTAGGGAATCGCGGGGTGCCGGGCGCCTGCACGACCTCAGGTCCCTGCACGGCCTCAAGATCCCTGCACGGCCTCGCGCAGGCGCTCGAACTCCGCCGCGAGGCCGTCCAGCGTGTAATGGGCGTTCAGGCCACTGGGGTTGGGCAGCACCCAGACCTCGGTGTCACCGATCCCGTCCGGCTGCCGGCCAACTGTCGCACGCGGCCGGCCGAAGGCCGTCCGGTACGCGCCGATCCCCAGTACCGCAAGGGTGTTGGGGCGCAGCGTACCGACCCGATCCAGCAGTGCGGCCCCGCCCCGGCGGTACTCCTCGGCCGTCAGTTCGTCCGCCTTGGCGGTGGTGCGGGCGACGACGTTGGTGATGCCCAGGCCCAGGGTGAGCAGCTCCTCCTGCTCGTCCGGGCGGAGTTCGCGCGGGGTGAATCCGGAGCGGTGCAGCGCGGGCCAGAAGCGGTTGCCGGGCCGCGCGAAGTGCCGGCCGGTGGCGCCCGACCAGAGCCCGGGGTTGATCCCGCAGAACAGCACCCGCAGCCCGGGCGCCGACACGTCGGGGATCACGGCGTCCTTGGCGGCTGCGAGTTGCTCGGGGGTGGGTCGGAACGGAGTCGTCATCGTTCCAGTCTGCCGCCGGCGGTCGGTGGGCCCACAACCGACCCCAATCTTCCTTATTGGATAGTGAGTTCGAATAACTTCGTGACTGGCATGTGCCGGGTGGCACAGAATGACTGAATGTCATACGAACTGAGGGCTCTCATCGCCGCCGTCGACCTGCTCAAGGTGGTGGCGGCCGAAGTCCCGGTGGCGCAGGTCGCGCAGCTGGAACAGGGGCTCGCGCTGATTCCGATGACGGAGCGGCTCTTCGACGCCCTGCACTACGACGGGGGTGGTGTCGAGCCGGGCTTCGCGTTCTTCCCCGGCGGCTTCGGTCGTCGCCTCGGGGCCTGGTCGCAGGCCGGACCCATCGCCTACGTCGAGGCCGACTACTCCGGTGGTCACGGCACCCAGCACGCGGCGGTGTGGATCGACGGGAAGATCGACCTCGGACCACTCGGCTGCGGCCCCGGCCATCCGTCGGTGCGCGGAAGCAGCCCGATCTCGCAGGCGCTGCACCGGCTCGGGGCACAGAAGCCGCCCAGGGGCGACGAGTTCGAGGCGGTCGGGCTCATGCGCCACCGTCACCTGGAGGACTGGGTGATCGAGTAGGCCGCGCCTCCTCCCGGGCCCGGTCCGGGGCCCGCCTCGCGCCGGGCCCGGCACCATTCGGCGTACGAGAGGTGGCCGGGGTGGCCCAGGTGGCTCAGCGTGAAGTTCAGGCGAATGCCTGAACTTCACGGAAAGGAAACGCAACTCATGCGTGCCACCTGGACGGCCGCCGCGCTGGCTGCAGCTCTTGGGCTCACCACAGTCACCGCGGTGTCCGTCAACGTCGCCAGCGCGGCCGATGCCGCGACCGCGACCACCGTCATCCGCTCCGCCCCCGTCGCCGTGCCCGCCGCTGCGCCCGCCTCCGCCGCAAGGCCGGCGGCGGCACTCCCCGGCGTCCCCGCGCTGCCTTCCGTCCCCGCCGTCCCTGCTCTCCCCGCCGTTCCCGACCCGACCAAGAGCCTCGACGTGCTCGGTGCACTCGGCGGGGTCCTCAAACTCGTCACCGGCCTGGTCTCCACGGCCATTCCCGCCTCGGGCACGCCCGACCCGGCGGCGCTGCAGAAGCTGGTGTCCGATCTGCAGGCCGCTGTGAAGGACCTGCTCGCCAAACTGCCGGGCGTTCCGGCGCTGCCGCCCGTCCCGGGCGCGCCTTCGGTGCCGGGTGCGCCGCCGCTGCCGCCGCTGCCGCTCGGCGGTCCCGTACGAGCGGTGCCCGGTGATCTGCCGGTCCCGGCCGTGCTGAGCCCGGCCGATGCGCTGGCCAAGGTGCAGAAGGACGTCGGCGACCTGACCGCCGCCGCGACTGCGGCCAAGCCGGACCCGGCCACCGTGAAGAAGCTGGTCGGACCGCTCTCCCTCGACGCGGTCGCCGCGACGACCGCGACCGCGACGAGCCTCGCCGGAGCGTAGCCAGAGCCGTCAGGCCCGGACCGTGCGCGTACGGTCCGGGCCTGACGGCTCTGCTGGTGGGAAAGTCCCACTCCGTCGGCTCTCGCGAACAGACAGCGCTGGTTCGGATCGCCGGGCGGAGCGGTGCCGTCCCTGCGGTGAGCGCCGATCCCGGCTAGCGCTTTCGCAGGTCGGAGCCCTGCTCTAGCGGTAGTTGACGAACTGGATCGCGAACTCCAGGTCCTTGCCCTTCAGCAGGGCCTGGATGGTCTGCAGGTCGTCCCGGCTCTTCGAGCTGACGCGCAGCTCGTCGCCCTGGACCTGTGCCTTGACACCCTTCGGGCCCTCATCGCGGATGATCTTCGCGACCTTCTTGGCATCGTCCTGGGTGATGCCCTCCTTGATGTCCGCGGAGATCTTGTACTCCTTGCCGGACAGCTGCGGCTCGCCCGCCTCCATCGCCTTCAGCGACAGGCCGCGCTTGATGAACTTGTCCTTCAGTACGTCGAGGATCGCCTTGACGCGCTCCTCGCCGTTGGCCTTCATCTCGATCTTCTCGCCCGACCGCTTGATCTCGCCGCCGACGTTCTTGAAGTCGAAGCGAGTGGCGATCTCACGGGCGGTCTGGTTGATCGCGTTGTCGACCTCCTGCCACTCGACCTTCGAGACGATGTCGAAACTGGAGTCGGCCATGGTGTGTTGGTCTCCTTGATGCTCTGGCGTCACTGTCAGCGCCCGCCCGCGCGGGACCGGCGCCGCCCCAGCCTATCCAGCGCGACCCGCTCTCGCCCCCGTCGGCCACGCCCTGCCCTTGATCGCCACGTAACCAATCGAGTGGCGGAGCACCCCCCTGCATCAGGTAAGGTTTACCCAGTCGAACGGGGCAGCGCCCCGCGAGACATCATCCCTGGCTGGTTGCCCGAGTGGCCAAAGGGAGCAGACTGTAAATCTGCCGGCTCAGCCTACGTAGGTTCGAACCCTACACCAGCCACTGGTTGACGGAACGGCCCTGAACTGCGGAAACGTGGTTCAGGGCCGTTCTTCGTTCTGCGGCGTGCGTCCTGCGGGGCCGGGACACCGGCCGCCTTCCCCCGCTTCCCCCACCCCCGTGATCCGCCCGTTCGTCAGGGATGTGTAGGGATCGCCCTTCGGCCCGTCAGGGGTCCGTCAAGGGGTCCGCGCCGCAGCCCGGGTGCTGGTCGACTGTGGGTGTCGAGCATGCAGCGAAAGGGCGGAGATGGGCCAGGGCCGGGAGTTGGGGTACGACGGTGGGGCGCCGGTGGGTCGGCGCATCGTGGTCGGCGTCAGTGGGTCGCTGGGCAGCCTGGCCGCGCTGCACCGCGCGGTCGCGGAGGCGGCCCGTACGGATGCCGAGGTGCTCGCCGTACTCGCCTGGGCGCCTCCCGGCGGTGAGCTCGGCTACCGCCGGTCACCCTGTCCGCCGCTGCTCGCCGCCGCCCGTGACGCCGCTGTGGGGCGGCTGCGGACGGCGCTCGACGAAGCGTTCGCCGGTGCGGGGATCGGCGTGCGGATCATCTCCCAGGTGGTTCGGGGTGACACGGGTTACGCCCTGGTGGGCACCGCGGACCGTCCTGACGACACGCTGGTCATCGGCGCCGGCCGGGGGAGGTGGCTGCTGCCGTCAGTGGCGAGGTACTGCCTCCGGCACGCCACCTGTCCGGTGCTGGCCGTGCCCAGGCCCGCGCTCCAGCGCGAACTGGAGACGTACCACCGCCGGACGCTCTGGCACCTGCGTACCGAGCCGGTTCCGCAGAGCTGAGACCGCCCGCCACCCCGTCAGCCGCCGTTCGCGACCTGCACGGTGACGGTGAAGGTCCGCTGGTCGGGCGTGCAGAGCAGGGCCTCGCCGCAGGTGGTGCGCGTCGCGGTCAGCCGGGCGGACCCGGCGCGGCGGGCCAGGAAGGTCGTGCTGACCGTCCCGCAACCACTGCCCGGTCGGCAGGCGGGGCTGGTAGCGGTCGCCACTGACGTCGGCGTGCCGACCGGCTCGACCAGCTCCGGCGCCGAGCTGGTGACGGCGGACCAGTAGGTGCTGTGCAGATCGATCCTGACGGTGGCCCCGGCCTCGACCCTGACCGTGGTGTTGTTCGCGCGCTCGTCGAGGCCGACAGTGCTGGTGGAGCTGGTGGAGCTGGTGGAGCTGGTGGAGCTGGTGGAGCTGGTGGAGCCGGTGCTGCCGGACGACGACCCGCAGCCCGTCAGCACCAGTACCGGTACCAGTACGGCCGAGCTCACCAGGGCGCCGAATGTCCGCTGTTTCATGTTTCCCCATTCCTCTGCTGCCGTCCCCGCTCCGACTTTCGCAGTGCCGACGCCGGTCGGACGCGGCGGCGCGTCGGTCGGATCCCCGATCGGATCCGGCATCCGGATGAATTCCACTGACTCCCACTACGCGTCAAGGGAGCGTCAGGATGGCGTAAGGGCTACCGGGTCAGGCGTATGGAACGCGTACAGGAAGCTCTTCGACCCTGGCGGCGCGGAGCAGGATCGGACCGCACCTACCAGCGGAGGTTCTGCCCCATGTCCACGCACACCGCCGGAGCCGGGGAGGCAGCCGACGAGGCGGCCGACGCGGCGACGAACCGGACCGTCGAGATCACGGAGGGGACGGTCGGCGCGCCGGAGGACGGCCGCGACCACCTCACCGCGCTCGGCGGTCTGGCCGCCCTCTCGCTCGACGCCATGGCCTCCGTCGCGTACGGGCCGGAGTCGATCGTCCTGGTGCTGGCCGCCGCCGGCGGCTACGGGCTCGGGTTCACGCTGCCCGTCACCGCCGCCATCGCGGTGCTGCTGGCGGTGCTGGTCGCCTCGTACCGGCAGGTGATCTCCGCCTTCCCCGACGGCGGTGGGTCGTACGCCGTTGCCAAGGCGCACCTCGGCCGACGGGCCGCGCTGACGGCCGCCGCGTCGCTGGTCATCGACTACATCCTGAACGTCGCGGTCTCCGTGACGGCCGGGGTGGCCGCGCTGACCTCCGCCGTCCCGAGCCTGTACGACCAGCGGGTCTGGCTCTGCCTCGGGGTCCTCGTCCTGGTCACCGCGATCAACCTGCGGGGTATCGCGGAGTCGGCGCGCTGGTTCATGGTGCCGACGGCGGTGTTCGTGCTCTCGATCATGGCGATCATCGTGGTCGGGCTGTTCCGGGACGCCCCCGCGAGCACGGCGGCCGCCGCCGGGCACGCCTCCGCGCTGGCGGGCAACGCGACGACCGTCGGCGCCCTGCTGCTGCTCAAGGCGTTCGCCTCCGGCTGCTCGGCGCTCACCGGCGTGGAAGCCGTGGCGAACGCCGTCCCGTCCTTCCGTACGCCCCGGGTGAAGCGCGCCCAGCACACCGAGGTCGCGCTCGGCGCGCTGCTCGGCGTGATGCTGGTCGGGCTGGCCGTGCTGATCGGACGGTTCCACCTGCAGCCGGTCGAGGGGGTCACCGTGCTGGCGCAGCTGGCGGACGCCTCGCTCGGGCACGGCTTCGGCTTCTACCTCGTCCAGTTCTCCACCGTGATCCTGCTCGGCCTCGCCGCGAACACCTCCTTCGGCGGCCTGCCGATGCTGCTGCGCCTGCTGGCCCGCGACAACCACCTGCCGCACGTGTTCGCGCTGCGCGCCGACCACCAGGTGCACCGGCACGGGGTGCTGTTCCTCTCGATCGTCTCGGCCGCGCTGCTGGTCGGCTCCGGCGGGGACGTGAACAGCCTGGTGCCGCTGTTCGCGATCGGGGTCTTCGTCGGCTTCACCATCTGCCAGGTCGGCATGGTCAAGCACTGGCGCCGCGAGCGCTGCGAGGGCTGGCGCGGCAAGGCGCTGCTGAACGGCTTCGGCGCGCTGCTGACCGGCATCGCCACCATCGTCACCACCGGCACCAAGTTCACCGAGGGGGCGTGGGGCATCTGCCTCGCGCTGCCGCTGCTGGTACTGCTGTTCGAGCTGATCCACCGCGCGTACGGGAAGATCGGCACCCGGATGGAGCTCGGCCGGATCCCGGGCGCGGTCACCCGGCAGCGTTCGCTGGTCATCGTGCCCGTCAGCGTGATCTCGCGGCTCACCCGGGACGCGCTCTCCGCCGCCGTCTCGATGGGCGACGAGGTGCTCGCCGTCACTGTCGTCCACACCGCGCCCGACGCCGAGGACCGGCAGGCCGCCGAGGCGCTGCGCCGCGACTGGGAGCTCTGGCAGCCCGGGGTCCGGTTGATCGAGATCCCGGACGCCCACCGCCGGGTCGGCGCGCCGCTGGCGAACTTCGCCAATCAGCTGGGCACCGAGCACGCGTACGACCGCATCACCGTCCTGATCGCGGAGGTCGAACCGGCCAGGCTCTGGCAGCGCGCCCTGCAGAACCAGCGCGGCGCCGTCATCGACCGCGCACTGCGCCGCCACACCGACGTGGTGGTCTGTCGGCTCCGGATGCGGATGTAGCGCGGACCGGACGTGGGCCCACTAGCAGAGATTCCTGCTGGACGACGGAGGAACAGGTAACTATTGACCCTGCCGACCGGTAACAGGTCGACATCTTTACGGCCTCTTAGCTGGCTGGGGCAGCCGTGCCGGGAAGGTGTCCGATCTGTGCTCCACTGCCCCTGGCCTGCGAAGACATTGCGCCTAATGGGCAGATCGAGAGCTCGCCACGCGCCGGAAGGGCCCAGCAGCCCCGACGGCGCGTCGGCTTACGCTCGCTCATGTGTTCAACGTCCCCCAGGCGCTCAAGCGCCTAGTCATCGGTAGGGCCATGCGCAGCGAAGAGCTGGGCGAGACGCTGCTGCCCAAGCGGCTTGCCCTGCCGATCTTCGCTTCCGACCCGCTCTCCTCGGTGGCCTACGCCACCCAGGAGATCCTGCTGGTGCTCACCGTCGGTGGCACCGCGTTCCTCTACCTGACCCCGTGGGTCGCGGCCGGTGTCGTCGCGCTGATGGCGGTCGTGGTGATGTCGTACCGCCAGGTGGTGCACGCCTACCCCAGCGGGGGCGGCTCGTACGAGGTGGTGTCGAGGAACCTCGGGGCGAACTCGGGCCTGGTGGTGGCCGCCTCACTGCTGGTCGACTACGTGATGACCGTCGCGGTCTCCGTCGCCTCCGGTGTCGACAACATCATCTCCGCCTTCCCCGGCATCGCCGGCTACCGGGTGGCGATGGCAGTGCTGTTCGTGCTGCTGCTGGCCGCGATGAACCTGCGCGGCGTGCGCGAGTCCGGCAAGGCCTTCGCCGCGCCGACCTACCTCTTCATCGGCGGCATCCTGCTGATGGTGGGCACCGGGCTGATCCGGGTGGTCTTCGGGCACGCGCCGGTGGCGTCCAGCGCCGGATACGGGCTGGTCCCGGTGGACGGCAAGGACTCGCTCGCCGGGCTCGGGCTGCTGATGCTGGGTCTGCGCGCCTTCGCCTCCGGCTGTACGGCGCTGACCGGCGTCGAGGCGATCTCCAACGGTGTGCCGGCCTTCCGCGCCCCGAAGTCGCGGAACGCCGCGTCCACGATGTCGGTGATGGGCATCGCCGCCGTGGTGATGTTCGTCGGCATCACGGCGCTGTCGCTGATCGCCAAGGTCCACTACGTCGACAACGCCTGCCGGCTCACCGGCATCGGCGCCGACTGCGCCAACTTCGCCCAGCCGACGGTGATCGCCCAGCTGGCGTCCGCCATCTTCGGCGGGGACCACAGCATCCTCTTCTACTTCATCCAGGCCGTGACCGCGCTGGTCCTGATCCTGGCGGCGAACACGGCGTTCAACGGCTTCCCGCTGCTCGCCTCGATCCTCGCCGAGCACCGCTACCTGCCCCGGCAGATGCACACCCGGGGTGACCGGCTGGCGTTCTCCAACGGCATCATCGCCCTCGCGGTGGTCGCCGCCGGGCTGCTCTGGCTGTACGGCGCGGACGTCACCAGCCTGATCCACCTGTACATCCTGGGCGTTTTCACCTCCTTCACGCTCTCCCAGATCGGGATGGTGAAGCACTGGAACCGCGCCCTGGCGAGCGAGACCGACCAGGCGGTACGGAGCGCCGCGCAGCGCTCCCGGGTGATCAACGGCTTCGGCGCGTTCGTCACGGCGCTCGTCCTGGTGATCGTCCTGATCACCAAGTTCACCCAGGGCGCCTGGCTCGCGGTGGTCGCGGCCGTCGTCCTCTGGACGATGATGCGCGGCATCCGCCGCCACTACGACGCGGTGGCCGAGGAACTGGCCGTCGAGGACGCCGACGCCGACTCGGTACGCCCGTCCCGGGTGCACGGCATCGTCCTGGTCTCCAAGCTCCACAAGCCGACCCTGCGCGCCCTCGGCTACGCCCAGGCCTTCCGCCCGGACGAGCTGGAGGCGGTGAGCGTCGCGGTCGAGAAGGACGCCACCGACGAGCTGCGGACGCAGTGGACCGAACACGACGTCCAGGTCCCGCTGAAGGTGTTGGACTCCCCGTACCGGGAGATCACCAAGCCGGTCGTGGCGTACGTCCGCTCGATCCGCCGGAACAGCCCGCGCGACGCCGTCGCGGTCTTCATCCCGGAGTACGTGGTCGGCCGCTGGTGGGAGCACCTGCTGCACAACCAGTCCGCGCTCTGGCTGAAGAGCCGGCTGCTCTTCACCCCCGGTGTGATGGTGATCAGCGTGCCCTGGCAGCTCAGCTCGGCCGGCCGCGCCGACCACCCGTCCCGCCGCGCCCCGGGCGCCGTCCGGCGTGGCGAGCCGAGCATCAGGTCGGAGCGCGACAAGATCCCGGCCCCCGAGAACGCCTGACGCAGCGGTGGCCGGGGGCCCTGGACAGCACGCTGTCCAGGGCCCCCGGCGTCCGGGCGTGGCCGATCCGGCCGATCCGGCGTCAAGAACTCGTTAAGACTGAAGCCCGGAGCGCCAAAGGCGCGTCAGGGAGCGCACGCCGTGGTCTCCGGGCGCCTACCTTCAGTTCCCGGGGGACCGACTCAGTTCCGTGGGGGAAACGAGCCGGTACCACCACGCCGGCGACGTTCTTCACCGAAGGACGGTCGGCCAGGTGACGGGGAGGGACGCGCGGCGATGGCAGCAGGGGCATCGAGAGCAGCCATATCGGGGCAGCAAGCCCCGGCGGGGGAGCCCGGGGCGCACAGCCCCGGTCAGAGATCCGCGCCGCGCGCCCCCAGTCCCCGTCCCACGCCCCGTCCCACGCCCAGCCGCCGCCCGGCCGCGCTGACGCGCGCCTGGTGGCACACCCCGCGCCTGGTCCGGGGCCTCGGCGCGCTCTGTCTCGTCTCGTTGCTGACCGTCGCCGCCGTCGCCGCCACCGTGCTCGGCGGGGCCCGGGACGGCATCAACACCATCGGCCACCGGAGCGCCCCGCAGGCCGTCCGGGCCGCCGACCTCTACTTCGCCCTCAGCGACATGGACGCTCAGGCGGCCAACCTGCTGCTGATCGGCGCCGATCCGGACTACGCGACCCTGCGCACCCAGACCCTGACCACCTACCAGGACCGCCGCGCCCAGGCCGACGCCGACCTCCAGCAGGCCGCTGTGGCGGCCGCCGCCGACCCGGCCGGGCAGCACGCCGTACAGACCGTCCTCGGCGACCTCGGCGACTACGAGGCCCTGGAGGCCCGCGCCCAGCTGCTGGAGGACCAGGCCACCGCCCCGGCGGGCAAGCCCTCCCAGGCCGCCCTGGACACCTACCGGCAGGCCACCGACCTGCTGCGGGGCAAGCTGCTGCCCGCCGCCGACCAGGTGACCGCCGCCAACGCCGCCACCGTCGACCGCGTCTACGCCACCCAGCGCGGCGACCTCGGCGCCGGCTGGTGGTGGATGCTCGGCACCGGCGTCCTGGCCCTCGGCGCGCTCGCCGCCCTCCAGCGCACCCTCGCGATCCGCTTCCGCCGCCGCGTCAGCCTGCCGCTGGCGGCGGGCACCCTGCTCGCCGTCCTCGCCCTGGCGGCCGGCCTCGGCCTCGCCTCCGGCGCCGACCGGCACCTGGTGACCGCCAAGGTCAGCGCGTACGACTCGGTGATCGCCCTCAGCCGGGCCCGCGCGGTGGCGTACGACAGCAACGCCGACGAGAGCCGCTACCTGATCGACCCGAGCCGGGCCGCGACGTACGAGCAGAGCTACTTCGAGAAGACCCAGTCCATCGTCCACATCGACGGCGTCACCCTGGACGGCTACAACCCGGCCCTCACCCAGCTCGCCGACCAGCACTACGACAACCAGTCGACCGTCGGGTTCGGCGGCTTCCTCGGCACCGAACTGCGCAACATCACCTTCCCCGGCGAGCAGGCTGCTGCCGAGCGGGTGCTGGCGGCCTTCCAGAAGTACCAGGCGGACGACCACAACATCCGCGAGCTGCAGGCGCAGGGCAAGCTCAAGGACGCCGTCACGCTCGACACCGGCACCGGGCCGGGCCAGTCCAACGCCGATTTCGGTCACCTGTCCGACGCCTTCGGGGATGTCCTGGGGATCAACCAGAAGGCCTTCGACGGAGCCGTCTCGGCCGCCGACAGCGACCTCGGCACCGGCGTGGAGGTGACGGGCGGTCTCATCCTCGCGGCAGCCCTGGCACTGACCGTCCTGGGTGTCCGGCCGCGCCTGAAGGAGTACAGCTGAGGTTGTCGGAGCAGCCGGAGCAGAGAGGCCGGATCACGCCCCGGCGCAGCCGGGACCGCCCTGGCGGGGCAGGGCGAGGGCCACGGTGTCGGCGAACTCCCGGACCGCGCTGGTGCGGCTGACGATCCGTCCGCTGTGCACCACCAGCCTGCTGTGACCGCCCGCCAGCGCGCCCGCGAGGCTGTCCCCGCGGATGGCGAGCAACTCGGCGGGGAAACCCGCGTCGATCCGGACCGGCGGCAGGCCGAGGGTGATCCTGGCCTGGCCGCTCACCGTCTCGTACGCGGCGTCGGGGCTCAGTACGCCACCGGACGCCAGCAGGTACGCCGCCTCCAGCGGGTCGGCGCGGCCGGCCGGATTGGAGAGGTCGCGCAGGGCTCCGCCGCCCGCTGCGAGCGGCACCCGGGCGTCGGTCAACTCACGTACCAGCGAAGGCCGTAGGCCGGGCGGCGGGCCTTCGAGGCCGGTGCAGCAGCCGTTCTGGGGCAGGCAGACCACTCTGATGCCGGCGGCGGCCAGCACGGTGGCGCCGCCCGGCGCCAGCGAACTGCACGGGCCGAGCGTGACGCGCGGGCGCAGCGGCGCCAGCGCGCCGGTGAGCCGGGCGAGCGCCGCCGGGTCGGCGCCGGACGTGTGCAGGTCGACGGCGCAGTCCGCCTCACGGGCGGCCTCCAGCAGCACCTGGACGTACCCGACGGGGTCGGGGTCGAGATCGGGGCAGCCACCCGCCGCGTCGGCGCCGAGCTTGAGGGCGTCGCGCAACTGGGCTCGGCCGTCGGCCCCGGCGAGGCCGGTGAGCAGCCGGGGCATCGCGACCGCCTGCAGCTCAGCCAGCCCGCGCAGCGCCTGCCGGGCCGTGAGGACGGCCTCCAGGCGGCGCAGCCCGTGCACGTCCCCGATCCGTACGTGGGTGCGCTGGGCGGTCGCGCCGTACCCGAGCGAGGTGAGCGCGGCCTCGGTGATCCGGCCAACCAGGTCGCCCTGGGTCTCCGGCGGTGGGCCGGGCAGCGCGGCCGAGAAGGCGGCGTCGTGGTGGGCGTGCGCCTCTGCGGGGGCCGGGAGCAGCAGATAGCCGCCGAGGTCGATCCGGGCGCCGGTGGTGCTGGTCGGGGCCCCTGGGAGGGCGGGCAGCGGTCCGAGGCTGCCGACGGTGCCGACGGCCTGGATGCGGTCGCCGCTGATCCGGACGTCGACCACCCGTCCGTCGGCGAGCCGGGCACCGGTCAGTAGGAGTACCGGCCCGTGGCCGAGCGGGTTGGGGGCTTGTCCCGGGCCGTGGTGCGGGCCCTCGGCAGGTGCGCTGTCCGCGGTCATCGGGCCGGCTCCTCGCTGTCCGGGGGCTCCAGGGGTGCCCCGGCGCCCGGAAGATCACTGGTGGTCGAGCCTAGGGCGAGTCCGGGCGGGGTGCTCGGAGGCTGTGGTGAGTCGTGTCGGGCCGGACCATGTGTTCCGAGGTGGTGTCGAACGGGAGTCCTTGATCGGCATGTCTGTTCGGGGTTCGGACCTGCGATCTTCCGTGTCGGATACGGATTTCACCTCTGGCCGGGAAACGTGTAATCTCTTCCTCGTTCGCCCCTATAGCTCAGTCGGTAGAGCGTCTCCATGGTAAGGAGAAGGTCTGCGGTTCGATTCCGCATGGGGGCTCTGGTGACCGGAGCCCGCACCTCGGTGCGGGCGAAGGCCATCAAAGCGGTGTAGCTCAGTTGGTAGAGCAAGCGGCTCATAATCGCTGTGTCACCGGTTCAAGTCCGGTCACCGCTACCCCGCGTAGTCGGTCGGGAGGTCGAACTCCCGATCGGCTACTCTTGTCGTGTTCTTATTCATTTGTTCAGGAAGGCACTCCCGTGGCTGCCACCGATGTCCGCCCGAAGATCACGCTGGCCTGCGTGGAGTGCAAGGAGCGGAACTACATCACCAAGAAGAACCGGCGTAACGACCCGGACCGTCTTGAGATGAAGAAGCACTGCCCCCGCTGCAACTCGCACACTGCGCACCGCGAGACCCGCTGACCCCCTAGGGGCGTCAACGGGCCTGTGTGACACAGGTTCTGGACTCCGGACCGCACCCCGAAACTGGGGTGCGGTCCGGAGTCGTTTCCGCGTGACCACCCATCAGGAGGAGTTGCCCATGCCGCTCGACCCCTCGTTCATCGGACGGACCTACCCGCCCACCGAGCCCTACGAGGTCGGCCGCGAGAAGATCCGCGAGTTCGCCGTCGCGATCGGCGATGCCAACCGGGCCTACACCGACCTCGACGCCGCCAAGGCGCTGGGCCACCCCGACGTGATCGCCCCGCCGACCTTCCCGTTCGTGATCACCTACAGTGCCGCCGCCCAGGTCGTGAACGACCCCGAGCTGGGCCTCGACTTCTCGCGCGTGGTGCACGGCGACCAGAAGTTCAGCTACACCCGTCCCGTCCGGGCCGGCGACCGGCTGGCCGTCACCGTCTCCATCGAGGCGATCAAGTCGCTGGCGGGCAACGATGTCCTCACCGTCCGTGGTGAGGTGCACGACGTGAGCGGCGAGCACGTTGTGACGTCTTTCATGACGCTGGTGGCCCGGGCCGCCGACGAGGCGGGGGAGTAGAGCCATGGCGATCAGCTTCGACGAGGTTGCGGTGGGCACCGAGCTGCCGGCCCAGTCCTTTCCTGTGACGCGCGCCACGCTGGTGCGGTACGCGGGTGCCTCCGGCGACTTCAACCCGATCCACTGGAACGAGAAGTTCGCCCTTGAGGTCGGCCTGCCCGACGTCATCGCGCACGGCATGTTCACCATGGCCGAGGCGGTCCGCGTGGTCACCGACTGGGTCGGCGACCCGGGCGCGGTGGTCGAGTACGGTGTCCGCTTCACTCGGCCGGTGCCAGTGCCGAACGACGAGGCCGGCGCCATGATCGAGGTCACGGGGAAGGTGGGGGCCGTGCTGGAGGACCGGAAGGTCCGGGTGGACCTGGTGGTGACCACCGGTGGGCAGAAGGTGCTCGGGATGTCGCGGGCTGTCGTCCAGCTGGCCTGAGGGGCTGCGGCTGATGATTAACGGCTGACGGATGACAGAATCTGAATTCTGTCATCCGTCAGCCGTTGTTGGTAGGTGGTCATTGGGCGGTGCCCGTCGGTCGCCGGCAATCGGTAATCGGGCGGTGCCCGCCGGTCGCCGGCCATCGGCCATCGGCCGCCCGACTGGCAGGCATCGCCCATCCGCCCTCGGCGTACCCTCCTTGACGAAGGTAGTGATTGGTTACTAACTTGGAACCATGGCGAGGACGAGCATGCGAATGAGTGCCGAGGAGCGACGCGAGAGCGTCATCCGGGCCGCCGTGACCGAGTTTGCCAGGGGCGGCTACCACGGCACCTCCACCGAGGCCATCGCCCGGCGGGTCGGGGTCTCGCAGCCGTACCTCTTCCGGCTCTTCCCGAGCAAGCAGGCGATCTTCATCGAGGCTTGCCGGCGCTGTACGGAGGAGGTCTGGCAGGTCTTCGACCGGGCGTCCGAGGGGCTGAGTGGCGAGGATGCCCGACGGGCCATGGGGCTGGCCTACATGGAGCTGGTCCAGGACCGGGACCGGATTCTGATGCAGATGCAGATGCAGGTCGCGGCGGCCAACACCGACACCGCCGGGGATCCGGAGGTCGGCGAGGCCGTCCGCCGGGCCTGGTTCGAGCTGTGGGAGCGGGTGCGGATCCGGATGGGCGGAGATCACGGTCAGGCGACCGAGTTCTTCGGCTACGGGATGCTCATCAACAGTCTGGTCGCGATGGGCTTCCCGCTGGATCACCGGGTCTGGGCGGGTTTCGGCGACGAGCAGACCGAAGGCAGGACCTCGGGCAAGACTGAGGAGAAGACCGCACAGAAGACCGAACAGAGCACCGAACCAGGGCCGAAGTAGGGCCGCCGAGCGGGCCCGCCGCGCGCGGGTCTTTCCTTGGCCCACAAAAGTTATTGATCAATAACTACCTGTGCAAGGGGGCACCACCATGCAGGACAGCACAGCGAACAGCACACCGGGCCTCGGCTCCACCGGAGTCTGGACCCTGGTGATCACCAGCGTGGCCGGCTTCATGGCCTCGCTCGACAACCTCGTCGTCACCACCGCGCTCCCGTCGATCCGTGCTCACCTCGGCGGCGGACTCTCCGACCTGGAGTGGACGGTCAGCGCCTACACCCTCACCTTCGCGGTGCTGCTGATGCTCGGTGCCGCGCTCGGCGACCGGTTCGGCCGTCGTCGGCTCTTCCTCGGCGGGCTGGCGGTCTTCACCGCAGGTTCCGCCGCCGCCGCGCTCGCGCCGGGGCTCGGCGTCCTGATCGGCGCGCGGGCCGTCCAGGGCGCCGGTGCGGCCGTGATGATGCCGCTCACCCTGACGCTGCTCACGGCGGCGGTGCCCGCCGCCAGGCGCGGCCTGGCGTTCGGGATCTGGTCCGGCGTCAACGGGCTGGCCGTCGCGACCGGACCGCTGATCGGTGGCGCGCTCACCCAGCACCTCTCCTGGCAGTGGATCTTCTGGCTGAACGTCCCGGTCGGCCTGCTGCTGCTCCCGCTCGCCTTCCTGCGGCTCACCGAGAGCCGCGCCGCCGACCCGCGCCTCGACCTCCCCGGCACCGCGCTGGTCAGCTCAGGCCTGTTCGGCATCGTCTTCGGCCTGATCCGGGGCAACGCCGACGGTTGGACCAGCACCCCGGTGCTCACCGGCCTGATAGCGGGCGGCGTCCTGCTGGTCGCCTTCGTCCGGTACGAACTCCGCGCCGCGCAGCCGATGCTGCCGATGCGGCTGTTCCGCAGCCGGGCGTTCTCGGCGGTGAACGCCGCCAGCCTGCTGATGTTCCTCGGGATGTTCGGCTCGATCTTCCTGATCAGCCAGTACCTGCAGGGCGTCCTCGGTGCCACCCCGACCGAGGCGGGCGTGCGGATGCTGCCGTGGACGGCGATGCCGCTGATCGTCGCCCCGATCGCGGGCATCCTCTCGGACCGGATCGGCGGCCGTGGCATCGTGGTGGCCGGTCTGACCATGCAGGGGATCGGCCTGGCGATGTTCGCGGTGATCGCGAACCACACCACCTCCTACACCGCCCAGGTCCCCACTCTGATCATCTGCGGCATCGGGATGGCGCTCTACTTCGCGCCCACCGCCAGCCTGGTGATGGCGAGTGTCGCCCCGCACGAACAGGGCATCGCCTCCGGCGCCAACAACGCGATGCGTGAGCTCGGCGGGGCGCTCGGGGTGGCCGTGCTCTCCACGGTCTTCTCCTCGAACGGCGGCTACGGCTCGCACCGGAGCTTCACCGACGGCCTGGTCCCGGCGCTGTACGTGGGCGCGGCGGCGGTCCTGGCGGGCGCGGTGTGCGCGTTCCTGATCCCTCGGCGCCGCAGGGCCGCAGCCGCTTCCGCCGATGCGGGCAAGGTGCTCGAACCTGTCGGGTGAGGCAGCGCGGTGCGCGGTGGGGGTCCCCCCGGCCGAAGGCTGGGGGAGACAGCGAGCAGCTGCCTCCCGCTACGCGCACGCGGTCGACCGAGCAGAGGCCCGCGCCCTGGTGTACCGCGACCCATATACCGTGGGGGCGTGCAGGTACTCGAAAACGCCCCCCTCGCCCAGCTGACCACGCTCCGCCTCGGCGGCCCGGCCCGCCGCTTGGTGACGGCCACCACGGACGCCGAGGTGGTCGCCGCCGTCCGTGCGGCGGACGAGGCGGGTGAGCCGCTGCTGGTGATCGGTGGCGGCTCCAACCTGGTGATCGGCGACGCGGGCTTCGACGGCACGGTCCTGCGGATCGCCACCACCGGCTTCGACCTGGACGGCAGCACGCTGGAGCTGGCGGCCGGCGAGGTCTGGGCGGACGCGGTGAGTCGCGCGGTGGACCAGGGCCTGGCCGGGATCGAGTTCCTGGCGGGCATCCCCGGCTCGGCCGGGGCCACCCCGGTGCAGAACGTCGGTGCGTACGGGCAGGAGGTCTCCGGCACGATCACGGACGTGGTCGCCTACGACCGCGAGACCCGCGAGACCGTCACGCTGACCAACGACGAGTGCGCCTTCAGCTACCGGTACAGCCGTTTCAAGGCCGCGCCGGACCGGTACGTGGTGCTCCGGGTGCGGTTCGCCCTGGAGGACGCGGGCGGGCAGTCGTCCCCCGTGAAGTACGCCGAGGTCGCCAGGACCCTCGGCGTCGCGGCCGACCAGCGGGTGGACCTGCGGGACGCGTACGCGACGGTGCTGCGGCTGCGCGCGGGCAAGGGCATGGTGCTGGACCCGGCGGACCACGACACCTGGTCGGCGGGCTCGTTCTTCACCAACCCGATCCTGACGCCCGACCAGTACGCCGCCTTCCTGACCAGGCTGGACGGCCGGACGGCCCCCGCCTACCCCGGCCCGGACGGTTCCACCAAGACGTCGGCCGCCTGGCTGATCGACCAGGCGGGCTTCGAGAAGGGCTACGGCTCCGGCCCGGCGACCCTCTCCACCAAGCACACCCTGGCCCTCACCAACCGGGGCGGCGCGACCACCGCCGACCTGCTCGCCCTGGCCCGGGAGATCCGGGACGGGGTGCACGCCGCGTTCGGCGTCGAGCTGGTCAACGAGCCGGTCACGGTGGGCGTCCAGCTCTAGTCCTGCTGGAGTACCGGAGTACCGGAGTTCAGGGCTGGGTGAGCCAGGCGTCGATGTCGGACAGCAGCACCTTCCGGACGTCCTCCGGTGCCCGTGAGCCGCGTACCGACTGCCGGGCCAGTTCCGCGAGTTCGGGGTCGGTGAAGCCGTGGACGGTGCGGGCCAGTTCGTACTGGTCGGCCAGCCGGGAGCCGAACAGCAGCGGGTCGTCGGCGCCCAGGGCGAGCGGTACGCCCGCTTCGAACAGCGTCCGGAGCGGGACCTCGCCGGCGCTCTCGTAGACGCCGAGCGAGACGTTGGAGGACGGGCAGACCTCGCAGGTGATCTGGCGGTCCGCGAGCCGCTGCATCAGCCGGGGGTCCTCCGCCGCCCGTACGCCGTGGCCGATCCGTCCGGCGCCCAGGTCGTCCAGGCAGTCCCGGACGGACTCGGGGCCGGCCAGTTCGCCGCCGTGCGGGGCGGACAGCAGCCCGCCCTTGCGGGCGATCTCGAAGGCCCGGTCGAAGTCGCGGGCCAGGCCGCGCCGTTCGTCGTTGGACAGGCCGAAGCCCACCACGCCCTGGTCGGTGTAGCGGACGGCCAGCCGGGCCAGCGTGCGGGCGTCCATCGGGGACTTCATCCGGTTCGCGGCGACCAGCACCCGGATGCCGACGCCGGTGGCCACCGAAGCCTCCCGGACCGCGTCCAGGATCAGCTCCAGCGCCGGGATCAGCCCGCCCAGCCGGGGCGCGTACGAGGTCGGGTCGACCTGGATCTCCAGCCAGCGGGAGCCGTCCCGCCGCTCGTCCTCGGCGGTCTCCCGGACCAGGCGGCGGATGTCCTGCTCGTCGCGCAGGACGGACCGCGCGGTGTCGTACAGCCGCTGGAAGCGGAACCAGCCGCGCTCGTCGGTGGCGTCGAGGTGCTGGGGCTCGCCGGAGCTGAGCGCCTCGGGCAGGCGGACCCGGTGTTTCTCGGCCAGCTCCAGCAGGGTGGCGGGCCGCATCGAACCGGTGAAGTGCAGGTGCAGATGGGCCTTGGGAAGGTCCCGGACATCACGCAGGCGTTCCATTCGCTGATCCTGCCGCATCCGGGGCCCAAAAGAGAACCGCCCACTTCAAGTCCCTCGAAGGGGTGAAGTGGGCGGTCAACATTCTGGGTAGTGCGTCCCGGGCTGCGCGTCAGGCGCGGGCCTCGCCCAGCAGCTTCTGCATCCGGCCGACGCCCTCGGCCAGGTCGGCGTCCCCGAGCGCGTACGAGAGGCGCAGGTAGCCGGGGGTGCCGAAGGCCTCGCCGGGGACGACCGCGACCTCGGCCTCGTCCAGGATCAGGGTGGCCAGCTCGGCGGAGGTCTGCGGGCGCTTGCCCCGGATCTCCTTGCCCAGCAGGTCCTTGACCGACGGGTAGGCGTAGAACGCGCCCTCGGGCTCGGGGCAGAACACGCCCTCGATCTCGTTGAGCATCCGGACGATGGTGCGGCGGCGGCGGTTGAACGCCTCCTTCATCTCCGCGACGGCGGCCAGGTCACCCGAGACGGCGGCCAGCGCGGCGACCTGGGCCACGTTGGAGACGTTCGAGGTGGCGTGCGACTGCAGGTTGGTCGCGGCGGCCACCACGTCCTTGGGGGCGATCAGCCAGCCGACCCGCCAGCCGGTCATCGCGTACGTCTTCGCCACGCCGTTGACCACGATGCACTTGTCGCGCAGCTCGGGCAGCAGGGCGGGCAGCGAGGTGAACGTCGCGTCGCCGTAGACCAGGTGCTCGTAGATCTCGTCGGTCAGCACCCAGAGGCCGTGCTCCAGCGCCCAGCGGCCGATCGCCTCGGCCTCGTCCCGGGTGTAGACCGCGCCGGTCGGGTTGGACGGCGAGACGAACAGGACGACCTTGGTGTTCTCGGTGCGGGCCGCCTCCAGCTGCTCGACCGAGACCTTGTAGCCGGTGGTCTCGTCGGCCACGACCTCGACCGGGACGCCGCCCGCGAGGCGGATCGACTCCGGGTAGGTGGTCCAGTACGGCGCCGGGACGATGACCTCGTCGCCCGGGTCGAGGATCGAGGCGAACGCCTCGTAGATGGCCTGCTTGCCGCCGTTGGTCACCAGCACCTGCGAGGCGTCCACCTGGTAGCCGGAGTCGCGCAGCGTCTTGGCGGCGATCGCGGCCTTCAGCTCCGGCAGGCCGCCGGCCGGGGTGTAGCGGTGGTTCTTCGGGTCCCGGCAGGCGGCGACGGCGGCCTCGACGATGTAGCCCGGGGTCGGGAAGTCCGGCTCGCCCGCGCCGAAGCCGATCACGGGGCGGCCGGCCGCCTTCAGGGCCTTGGCCTTGGCGTCCACCGCGAGGGTGGCGGACTCGGCGATCGAGCCGATCCGGGCCGAGACGCGGCGGTCTGTTGGACGGGGGGTGGCGGGGGTGGAAGCGCTCATACCTGCATCGTCGCAGAGTCGGCGACGGCCGGGCGCGGGGTTTCAGCATGTGTACTCGGCCGTCCACGATGCGTACCGGCGTGGTGGCGATGTGAGGGGGTGACGGTGGGCCGACGGAGGGGGCCCGGTGGGCTTCCGGTGAATGAGGTTCGACCAAACGCGTAAGAATCCCGTACACTCACTGCTCGATGGCTCCCGAACTGCGGCTCCGTCCGAGGCGTACACCACGCAACGGCCTGGATGCGGTAGGTTGGGGGACATCTCCGGAGCCGCGAGGCACCGTAGGGCAATAGCTCAATTGGTAGAGCACCGGTCTCCAAAACCGGCGGTTGGGGGTTCAAGTCCCTCTTGCCCTGCTGCTTGATCCGTACCGAGCCCGTTCGCTCCACAGAGCGAGCGGGCTTGATGCGGAGAGGGCCCCAATAGCACTGCTTTCGCCGGATCGCTCGTGCTCCGAACAGGCGCACAAGCGACGCTCGGCAGGACCCGGATTCAGGTGAGGACGAGTGACGGAGACCACGGGCTCCACCGCAACGCCTGAGAGCGGCAACCCCGAGGGTGCCGACGGCGTGGCCGACGAAGTCACGCCAGTCGACGGCGAGGAGAAGGCGCTCTCGCGTCGCGACCGCAAGCGGGCCAACAGGTCTGCCGGCGGCGACGGGGACAAGAAGGCCGGCAGGCGCGCCAGGAAGAGCATCTTCGCTCGGGCCGCACTGTTCTACCGCCAGATCATCGCGGAGCTGCGCAAGGTCGTCTGGCCGACGCGCAACGAGCTGCTGCAGTACACGAGTGTCGTCGTGGTGTTCGTCGTCGTCGTCATGGCGGTCGTCGCCAGCCTCGACTTCGGCTTCTCCAAGCTCGCTCTGTGGATCTTCGGCTGACCCGCCCCTGAGCACAGCACCACCCCGACCCGGGCCGTTGCCAGAACGCTGGCAGCGCAGCCCGGGTCGAGCTGTCTGCGCGGTCCGGATGAGCCCGCTACCGTTGACTCGGTACTGTTGTAGTCATCCGAGTCGTTTCCGCGCGTGCCCGTGAGGGCGTTGGGTGGCCCGGAGTCGTTCCATCTCCACATCCCAGGAAAGAAGCAGCCACCGTGTCTGAGTCCCCCCTGTACGACGCCGACGAGACCGTCCGCGAGGCGGATGTCGCCGCCGAGCTGGACGCGGCTGAGGCTGCTGACGCCGAGGCTGCGGAGCAGATCCTCGACGCGCCGGACGCCGACGCGGACGAGGTCGAGGCTGCGGACGAGGCCGAGGCGGGCGTACCGGCCGAGGAGGCCGCCGTGCACGAGGTCACCGAGGACGACGAGCCGGCCGAGGACGAGGCCGACGAGGCTTTCGTGACCGACGCGACCGACGAGGTCGAAGAGGCCGACGAGGAGAGCGCCGAGGCCGCCGCCGAGACCGAGGCCGAAGAAGCCGAAGAGGTCGAGGTCGACCCGGTCGCCGAGTTCCGCGAGAAGCTGCGCACCGCGCCGGGCGAGTGGTACGTGATCCACACCTACGCCGGCTACGAGAACCGGGTGAAGCAGAACCTGGAGCAGCGCGCCGTCTCCCTCAACGTCGAGGACCGCATCTTCCAGGCCGAGGTGCCGCAGGAGGAGGTCGTCCAGATCAAGAACGGCGACCGCAAGACGATCCGCCAGAACAAGCTCCCCGGCTACGTCCTGGTCCGGATCGACCTGGACGCCGAGTCCTGGGGCGTCGTCCGCAACACCCCGGGTGTCACCGGCTTCGTCGGCAACGCGTACGACCCGTACCCGCTGACGCTGGACGAGGTCGTCAAGATGCTCGCCCCCGACGTGGAGCGCCAGGCGGCCAAGGAGGCCGGCCGGCCTTCCTCCGGCAAGCCGGTCGAGGTCCAGGTGCTGGACTTCGAGGTCGGCGACTCCGTCACCGTCACCGACGGTCCGTTCGCCACCCTGCAGGCGACCATCAACGAGATCAACCCGGACTCGAAGAAGGTCAAGGGCCTGGTCGAGATCTTCGGCCGCG
Source organism: Kitasatospora sp. MAP5-34 (assembly GCF_029894335.1). Taxonomy (GTDB): domain Bacteria; phylum Actinomycetota; class Actinomycetes; order Streptomycetales; family Streptomycetaceae; genus Kitasatospora. The sequence goes on from NZ_JARXZC010000024.1 coordinate 56,083, forward strand.
AGACCCCGGTCGAGCTGTCCTTCGACCAGATCCAGAAGAACTAACCAAAGCCACCGGGTCGGGGCGAGGTCTTCGGGCCTCGCCCCACTCGTTTTGGTCCAGCGGCGCATCCGCGTTAGCCTGGTTCGATGTGTGTAGTTCCGGCCGGGTGTCGCCCCGGCCGTACGCACATCGACTGTCACCTCTCAGAAGGACCCGGAGAGAAATGCCTCCCAAGAAGAAGAAGATCACTGGGCTTATCAAGCTCCAGATCAAGGCTGGCGCGGCCAACCCCGCCCCGCCGGTCGGCCCCGCGCTCGGTCAGCACGGTGTCAACATCATGGAGTTCTGCAAGGCCTACAACGCTGCGACCGAGTCGCAGCGCGGCATGATCGTGCCGGTGGAGATCACGGTCTACGACGACCGTTCCTTCACCTTCATCACGAAGACGCCGCCGGCCGCGCGCCTCATCCTGAAGGCCGCGGGCGTGGAGAAGGGCTCTGCCGAGCCCCACAAGACCAAGGTCGCCAAGCTCAGCAGCGCCCAGGTCCGTGAGATCGCCTCGGTCAAGCTCCCCGACCTGAACGCCAACGACCTGGACGCCGCGGCGAAGATCATCGCCGGCACCGCCCGGTCGATGGGCATCACCGTCGAGGGCTGACAGCCCCCAAGTCCCACCGTGGTAGGGCCCAGCGCGGCCCGTCAACACCACGACTCCTCCATTCACCTTCAGGAGAAGCAGTGAAGCGCAGCAAGGCTCTGAAGGCCGCGGACGTCAAGGTCGACCGCAGCCGTCTCTACGCTCCCCTCGAGGCCATCCGCCTCGCGAAGGAGACCTCCACCTCCAAGTTCGACGGCACCGTCGAGGTCGCCATGCGTCTGGGCGTCGACCCGCGCAAGGCCGACCAGATGGTCCGCAGCACCGTGATCCTTCCGCACGGCACCGGTAAGACCGCTCGGGTCCTGGTCTTCGCGACCGGCGAGCGTGCCGAGGCCGCGCGTGCTGCGGGCGCCGACATCGTCGGCTCGGACGAGCTCATCGACGAGGTTGCCAAGGGCCGCCTCGACTTCGACGCCGTCGTCGCCACCCCGGACCTCATGGGCAAGGTCGGCCGCCTCGGCCGCGTGCTCGGTCCCCGTGGCCTGATGCCGAACCCGAAGACCGGCACCGTGACCCCGGACGTGGCCAAGGCCGTGAACGAGATCAAGGGCGGCAAGATCGAGTTCCGCGTCGACAAGCACTCGAACCTGCACTTCATCATCGGTAAGGCCTCCTTCACCGACGAGCAGCTGGTCGAGAACTACGCCGCCGCGCTGGACGAGGTCCTCCGGGCCAAGCCGTCCGCCGCCAAGGGCCGCTACATCAAGAAGACCGCGGTCTCCACCACGATCGGCCCCGGCGTTCCGGTCGACCCGAACCGCACCCGCAACCTCCTCGTCGAGGAGGACCCGGCCGCCCTCTGAGCCTCCGTGCTCTGAGTGGGTAGCCGCGTCCCGGGCGTGAGCCCGGTGGGCAGTTCATCTCGTACGGCGGGCCCGTACCCCCTTGACCGGGGGTACGGGCCCGCCGTCGTTCTCCGTCCGGGCGACTGTCCGGTGCGTAGGGGTGGCATGGCATGGTGTGGGGGCGTAAGGCGCGGGGACGGCGGCAGGAGGAAGCGATGACGGTACGGCGGCGGTCAGTGGTCGCGGTGCTGGGTGCTGCCCTGCTGCTGGCCGGGGTGACCGGGTGCTCCGGCGGCTCGGGTGGCTCCGGCACCTCCGGTGGCAGCCCGCAGCCCTCGCCGACGGCGTCCGTCACCTCGCCCTCGCCGCTCGCGACTCCGACGGACCGGTCGCCGCACGGGGTGCTGCTCTCGGCCCAGCTCGCGATGCACACCGCCCGGCGGGCCAAGTTCAGTTACCTGCTGGGGGCGGACAGCGGGACGGGGATGCTCTTCTGGGCGCCCAAGACCGTGCTCCAGCTCCAGCGCTCCGGCGCGCTCGACCAGCTGCTGGTGCTGGACACCACCGCGTACCTGGGCGGCGACCAGGCCACGGCGGCGCGCCTGGGCGGCCGGCACTGGGAGCGCTACGGAGCGGTGCCCGGCGGGGACATCCCCTACTCCGGGCTGGTCGACCGGCTCAACCCCGTGGTGGCCGTGACCGCGGCGGCCGCCGCCGACTCCCCGGAGCTGCTGGGGGAGGAGAAGCTCGGTGACACCGCCGTCCAGCACTACCGGGTGGTCACCGGCGTCGACGCCTACGTCGCGGCGCAGACCCAGCTCACCGTCGCCCGGCGGGACGCGCTGCGGGCGTCCCTCGGCCAGGGCGGGCTGACGGAGCTGACGCTCGACCTCTGGCTGAACGACAAGGACCAGCTGGTCCAGTTCCGCCGTACGGGGACGAGGACGGGGACGGGTGCCACGGCCCGGTTGGACGACACCGTCCGGTACAGCGAGTTCGCCGGCCTGCTCTCGGTGCAGGCCCCGGCCGACACCGACACGCTCGATGCCGGGACCCAGGCGCTGCCGCCCTTCGTCCCGTAGACCGACCGGATCGCCCGGCGGATTTGGCCGATTCGCCCGGGGTCGAGTACGGTTAACACTGCCAAAGACCGCTGGTTGTTGTTCCGAGCCCGTAAGGGGTCGGTGCAGCCGAAGGATCTGCGAATTGCCGCAGACGGCCCGCGCAGGAGTGTTTGGAGCTTGGACTTCCGGTCCGTGCGGCTTGCCGCGCGACTGTCGAGGTCACCTAGAGCCCCGTGCGCCTGCGCACGAGGGCTCTCACTGTTTCTGCAGGGGCTTCCTTCGCTCAGCGCGTCCGAGGTGGGAATGGTCGACACTCGCGGTCGGCCCGACTTCGACATCACGGAAGGAGGCGTAAGCCTATGGCAAGGCCTGACAAGGCTGCTGCTGTCGCGGAGATGACGGACAAGTTCCGTTCCTCGAACGCGGCCGTGCTGACCGAGTACCGCGGTCTGACGGTGAAGCAGCTCAAGACGCTCCGCCGCTCGCTCGGCGAGAACGCCGATTACGCCGTGGTGAAGAACACGCTGACCAAGATTGCGGCCAACGAGGCCGGGATCGACACGCTGGACGACCTGTTCGCGGGTCCGACGGCGGTTGCCTTCGTCACCGGTGACCCGGTGGAGTCGGCGAAGGCTCTGCGTGACTTCGCCAAGGAGAACCCCGCTCTCATCATCAAGGGCGGTGTCCTTGACGGTAAGGCACTGACCGCCGATGAGATCAAGAAGCTCGCGGACCTCGAGTCCCGCGAGGTGCTGCTCGCCAAGCTGGCAGGCGCCCTGAAGGCCAAGCCCTCGCAGGCTGCCGCGGTCTTCCAGGCCCTGCCCTCGAAGCTCGTCCGCACGGTGGACGCGCTTCGCGACAAGGTCGAGCAGGGCGGTGCCGGTACGCCGGCTCCCGCCGCCGAGGACGCCGCCGCCGAGTAGTACCAACATGCCCCTCCGGGGGCATGTCGGCAGGCTAACGCCTCGCTGCGGGCCCGTACGCCCGCCAATCCGTACATCCGGCACCACCTGCCGATTATTGGAAGGACGCCATCATGGCGAAGCTGTCCCAGGACGACCTGCTCGCGCAGTTCGAGGAGATGACCCTCATCGAGCTCTCTGAGTTCGTGAAGGCCTTCGAGGAGAAGTTCGACGTCACCGCCGCCGTCGCCGTCGCCGCCGGCCCGGCCGGCCCCGCCGCCGCGGTCGAGGTCGCTGAGGAGCAGGACGAGTTCGACGTCGTGCTCGACGGCGCCGGCGACAAGAAGATCCAGGTCATCAAGGAGGTGCGCGCCCTCACCTCCCTCGGCCTGAAGGAGGCGAAGGACCTCGTCGACGGCACCCCCGCCGTTGTCCTGGAGAAGGTTGCCAAGGACGTTGCCGAGAAGGCCAAGGCTGCCCTCGAGGCCGCTGGCGCCAAGGTCACCGTCAAGTGACTCAGTGCCCCCTCTGAGGGGGCACGTGGGCCGGGCCGATCACCCCTGCGGGTGGTCGGCCCGGCCTTTTTCGTACCCGCGTCCAGGCGCCGGCCCCGGATTCCGCCAGTCTGGCCGATTGTGCACTCGGCCACTGTCGGCGGTGCCAGGTATGGTGATCGCTGTCATCGGGAGTGGCTCCCACCACGGGTTCTGTAACGCCCGGGGGGTCCGCAGCGATGAGCAGGCCGAGGTCCTTCCCCCAGGGGAGGGCCTTGACGAACTGCACCGAGGGCGCGATTCTCAAAGCGCGCGCCCCTGTGTGGAGTGCACTGCCAGTTGGAGCGGCTCTGGATGCATATTCAGTGGCCCCGGCGGGAAGTGACTCCTCGTGAGGTGCGGCGGCCCGGGAGTCCCCGGGCCGATGGTTGTACGAGGGCAGGGACCACCCTGCGGCAGGGCTCCTTCCGGGGGGCCGGGCCGGCCGGGTGGCTACCGGAGGGAGTGTCCGATTCGGTCTCCGAATCAGGACTTGTCAGCAGTGTGCCTTTTGGCTACACTGTCCCTTTGCGCTGCCTGTTAGCTGCTCCGTGACTCGTCGCCCGGAGTTTGCGTTGCCCTGATGGGGTCTGGCTTCGCCTCCGCACTGCGGTTCTGACCTGGGAGATCTTCCCGGCCGGGACCAACGGCGCCGGAGGCGGCTCCAAGCCCTGACAGGCCCGGCCGGTACGCGCGTAGTGAGCTCCGAGCCCTCGGAAGGACCCCCCTCTTGGCCGCGCCGCGCAACGCCTCGAACACACCCGCCGCATCCACCGCCCCGCTTCGCGTCTCCTTCGCGAAGATCAAGGAGCCCCTCGAGGTCCCGAACCTCCTGGCCCTGCAGACCGAGAGCTTTGACTGGCTGCTCGGCAATGCGGCCTGGAAGTCCCGGGTCGAGGCGGCGTTGGACAGTGGTCAGGACGTCCCCACCAAGTCCGGTCTGGAGGAGATCTTCGAAGAGATCTCCCCGATCGAGGACTTCAGTGGGTCGATGTCACTGACTTTCCGCGACCACCGTTTCGAGCCGCCGAAGAACTCCATTGACGAGTGCAAGGACCGCGACTTCACGTTCGCGGCTCCGCTCTTCGTCACCGCCGAGTTCACCAACAACGAGACCGGTGAGATCAAGTCTCAGACGGTCTTCATGGGCGATTTCCCGCTCATGACCCACAAGGGCACGTTCGTGATCAACGGCACCGAGCGTGTCGTCGTCTCGCAGCTGGTCCGTTCCCCGGGCGTCTACTTCGACTCCTCCCTCGACAAGGTGTCCGACAAGGACATCTTCTCCTGCAAGGTCATCCCCTCGCGTGGTGCCTGGCTGGAGATGGAGATCGACAAGCGCGACATGGTCGGTGTCCGCATCGACCGCAAGCGCAAGCAGTCGGTCACCGTGCTCCTCAAGGCCCTCGGCTGGACCAACGAGATGATTCTCGAGGAGTTCGGCGAGTACGAGTCGATGCGCGCCACCCTGGAGAAGGACCACACCCAGGGCCAGGACGACGCGCTCCTGGACATCTACCGCAAGCTGCGCCCTGGCGAGCCGCCGACCCGCGAGGCCGCGCAGACGCTGTTGGAGAACCTCTACTTCAACCCGAAGCGCTACGACCTCGCCAAGGTCGGCCGTTACAAGGTCAACCGCAAGCTGGGCAACGGCGAGTCGCTGGACTCCGGCGTCCTCACCGAGCCCGACATCATCGGTGCGATCAAGTACCTGGTGAAGCTGCACGCGGGCGAGACCGAGTGGCGTGACGAGCAGCGCGACATCGTCGTCGAGGTCGATGACATCGACCACTTCGGCAACCGTCGCCTGCGCAACGTCGGCGAGCTGATCCAGAACCAGGTCCGTACGGGTCTCGCCCGTATGGAGCGCGTCGTGCGCGAGCGCATGACGACCCAGGACGTCGAGGCGATCACGCCGCAGACCCTGATCAACATCCGGCCGGTCGTCGCCTCCATCAAGGAGTTCTTCGGCACCAGCCAGCTGTCCCAGTTCATGGACCAGACGAACCCGCTGTCGGGGCTGACCCACAAGCGTCGTCTGTCCGCGCTGGGCCCGGGTGGTCTGTCCCGTGAGCGCGCCGGCTTCGAGGTCCGTGACGTTCACCCGTCGCACTACGGCCGCATGTGCCCCATCGAGACCCCTGAAGGCCCGAACATCGGTCTGATCGGCTCGCTGGCCTCGTACGGCCGGGTGAACGCCTTCGGCTTCATCGAGACCCCGTACCGCAAGGTCATCGACGGCATCGTCACCGAGCAGGTCGACTACCTGACGGCCGACGAGGAGGACCGCTTCGTCATCGCGCAGGCCAACGCCCCGCTGACGGACGACCTCCACTTCGCCGAGCCCCGTGTCCTCGTCCGCCGCCGTGGCGGCGAGATCGACTACATCCCGGGCTCCGAGATCGACTACATGGACGTCTCGCCGCGCCAGATGGTGTCGGTCGCGACCGCCATGATCCCGTTCCTCGAGCACGACGACGCCAACCGCGCGCTCATGGGCTCGAACATGATGCGTCAGGCGGTGCCGCTGCTGAAGAGCGAGGCCCCGCTGGTCGGCACCGGCATGGAGTACCGCTGTGCGGTCGACGCCGCCGACGTGATCGTGGCCGAGAAGGCCGGTGTCGTGCAGGAGGTCTCTGCCGACTACGTCACCGTGGCGAACGACGACGGCACGTACACCACGTACCGCGCCGCCAAGTTCACCCGCTCCAACCAGGGCACCGCCTTCAACCAGAAGGTCCTCGTCGACGAGGGCGCCCGGGTCGAGGTCCACCAGGTCCTCGCCGACGGCCCCTGCACCGACGCGGGCGAGATGGCGCTGGGCAAGAACCTGCTCGTGGCGTTCATGTCCTGGGAGGGTCACAACTACGAGGACGCGATCATCCTGTCGCAGCGCCTCGTGCAGGACGACGTCCTCTCCTCGATCCACATCGAGGAGCACGAGGTCGACGCCCGTGACACCAAGCTGGGCCCGGAGGAGATCACTCGGGACATCCCGAACGTCTCCGAGGAGGTCCTCGCGGACCTCGACGAGCGCGGCATCATCCGGATCGGCGCCGATGTCACCACCGGTGACATCCTGGTCGGCAAGGTCACGCCCAAGGGTGAGACCGAGCTGACCCCGGAGGAGCGCCTGCTGCGCGCCATCTTCGGTGAGAAGGCCCGTGAGGTCCGCGACACCTCGCTGAAGGTGCCGCACGGTGAGTCCGGCAAGATCATCGGCGTCCGCGTCTTCGACCGCGAAGAGGGCGACGAGCTGCCGCCGGGCGTCAACCAGCTGGTCCGGGTCTACGTGGCCCAGAAGCGCAAGATCACCAACGGTGACAAGCTGGCCGGCCGTCACGGCAACAAGGGTGTCATCTCCAAGATCCTCCCTGTGGAGGACATGCCGTTCCTCGAGGACGGCACCCCGGTCGACATCATCCTGAACCCGCTCGGTGTCCCGTCCCGAATGAACCCGGGACAGGTCCTGGAGATCCACCTCGGGTGGCTCGCCAAGCAGGGCTGGGACGTCTCCGGTCTCGCCGACGAGTGGGCCAAGCGCCTGCAGGTCATCGGCGCCGACACGGTCGAGGGTGGCACCAACCTCGCCACCCCGGTCTTCGACGGCGCCCGCGAGGACGAGATCACCGGCCTGCTGGACCACACCACCCTCACCCGTGACGGTGAGCGCCTGGTGAACTCCACCGGCAAGGCCCGGCTGTACGACGGCCGCTCCGGCGAGCCGTTCCCGATGCCGGTCTCGGTCGGCTACATGTACATCCTCAAGCTGCACCACCTGGTCGACGACAAGCTGCACGCCCGTTCGACCGGTCCGTACTCGATGATCACCCAGCAGCCGCTCGGTGGTAAGGCGCAGTTCGGTGGTCAGCGATTCGGTGAGATGGAGGTGTGGGCCCTCGAGGCGTACGGCGCTGCCTACGCCCTGCAGGAGCTGCTCACCATCAAGTCCGACGACGTCCTGGGCCGCGTGAAGGTCTACGAGGCGATCGTCAAGGGCGAGAACATCCCCGAGCCCGGCATTCCTGAGTCCTTCAAGGTCCTCATCAAGGAAATGCAGTCGCTCTGCCTCAACGTGGAGGTGCTGTCCTCGGACGGCTCGTCCATCGAGATGCGGGACTCGGACGAGGACGTGTTCCGCGCGGCCGAGGAGCTCGGCATTGACCTGTCCCGGCGCGAGCCGAGCAGCGTCGAAGAGGTCTGACGGAGGTTGGGCCGGCTGCCCCAAGGTGCAGCCGGCCCGCCCCCAGGCCCCCTCAGACCAGATGAACACCTTTCGACTTACGAAAGAGGGCTTGACGACCAGTGCTTGACGTCAACTTCTTCGACGAGCTCCGCATCGGCCTCGCGACCGCCGACGACATCCGCCAGTGGTCCCACGGCGAGGTCAAGAAGCCGGAGACCATCAACTACCGCACCCTGAAGCCGGAAAAGGACGGGCTCTTCTGCGAGAAGATCTTCGGTCCGACCCGGGACTGGGAGTGCTACTGCGGCAAGTACAAGCGTGTCCGCTTCAAGGGCATCATCTGCGAGCGCTGTGGCGTCGAGGTCACTCGCGCCAAGGTGCGTCGTGAGCGGATGGGCCACATCGAGCTGGCCGCGCCTGTCACCCACATCTGGTACTTCAAGGGTGTGCCGTCGCGTCTCGGTTACCTTCTGGACCTTGCCCCCAAGGACCTCGAGAAGGTTATCTACTTCGCCGCCTACATGATCACCTGGGTGGACGACGAGCGTCGCCAGCGCGACCTCCCGTCCCTGGAGGCGCACGTCTCGGTCGAGCGTCAGCAGATCGAGAACCGTCGCGACTCCGACCTGGAGAACCGCGCCAAGAAGGCCGAGACCGACCTCGCCGAGCTCGAGGCCGAGGGCGCCAAGGCCGACGTGCGCCGCAAGGTGCGCGAGGGTGCCGAGCGTGAGATGAAGCAGCTGCGCGACCGTGCGCAGCGCGAGCTGGACCGTCTGGACGAGGTCTGGGCCCGCTTCAAGAACCTCAAGGTCCAGGACCTCGAGGGCGACGAGCTGCTCTACCGCGAGCTGCGCGACCGCTTCGGCACGTACTTCTCCGGCTCGATGGGCGCCGCGGCGCTCAAGGACCGCCTGGAGACGTTCGACCTGGCCGAGGAGTCCGAGCGGCTGCGCGAGATCATCCGCAGCGGCAAGGGCCAGAAGAAGACCCGTGCGCTGAAGCGCCTCAAGGTCGTCTCCGCCTTCCTGCAGACCACCAACAAGCCCAACGGCATGGTGCTGGACTGCGTCCCGGTCATCCCGCCGGACCTTCGCCCGATGGTGCAGCTGGACGGTGGCCGCTTCGCGACCTCCGACCTGAACGACCTGTACCGCCGCGTGATCAACCGCAACAACCGGCTGAAGCGCCTCCTCGACCTCGGTGCCCCCGAGATCATCGTGAACAACGAGAAGCGCATGCTTCAGGAGGCCGTCGACGCGCTCTTCGACAACGGCCGTCGTGGTCGCCCGGTCACGGGCCCCGGCAACCGTCCGCTGAAGTCGCTGTCCGACATGCTCAAGGGCAAGCAGGGTCGTTTCCGTCAGAACCTGCTCGGCAAGCGAGTCGACTACTCGGCCCGTTCGGTCATCGTCGTCGGCCCGCAGCTCAAGCTGCACCAGTGCGGTCTGCCGAAGGCCATGGCGCTGGAGCTCTTCAAGCCGTTCGTGATGAAGCGCCTGGTCGACCTGAACCACGCGCAGAACATCAAGTCGGCCAAGCGCATGGTCGAGCGCGCCCGCCCGGTCGTCTGGGACGTCCTCGAAGAGGTCATCGCCGAGCACCCGGTGCTGCTCAACCGTGCACCCACCCTGCACCGCCTCGGCATCCAGGCCTTCGAGCCCCAGCTGGTCGAGGGCAAGGCCATCCAGATCCACCCGCTCGTCTGCACCGCGTTCAACGCGGACTTCGACGGTGACCAGATGGCCGTCCACCTGCCGCTCTCCGCGGAGGCGCAGGCCGAGGCCCGCATCCTGATGCTGTCCTCGAACAACATCCTGAAGCCGGCCGACGGTCGCCCCGTCACCATGCCGACCCAGGACATGGTGCTCGGTCTGTTCTTCCTGACCTCGGACCGTGACAACGTCAAGGGCGGCGGCCGCTCGTTCACCTCGACCGCCGAGGCCGTCATGGCCTTCGATGCGAAGCAGCTGGACGTCCAGGCCGTCATCGACATCCGCCTGCCGATCGGCACCGTCCCGCCCCGTGGCTGGACCCCGCCGGTCGACGAGGAGGGCCAGTCGAGCTGGTTCGAGGGCGAGCCCTTCCGGCTCACCACCACTCTGGGCCGCGCGCTCTTCAACGAGCTGCTGCCCGAGGACTACCCGTTCGTCGACTACGAGGTGGGCAAGAAGCAGCTCTCCGCGATCGTCAACGACCTGGCGGAGCGCTACCCCAAGGTCGTCGTCGCGGCGACCCTGGACAACCTGAAGGCGGCCGGTTTCCACTGGGCCACCCGCTCGGGTGTCACCGTCTCGATCTCGGACGTCGTCGTCCCGCCGCAGAAGGCCCAGATCCTCGAGGGTTACGAAGCGCAGGCCGAGAAGATCCAGAAGCAGTACGAGCGCGGTCTGATCACCAACGACGAGCGCAAGCAGGAGCTCATCGGCATCTGGACCCGGGCGACCAACGAGGTCGCCGAGGCGATGAACGCCAACTTCGAGAAGACCAACCCCATCTTCATGATGGTGGACTCCGGTGCTCGAGGAAACATGATGCAGATGCGTCAGATCGCCGGTATGCGTGGTCTGGTGTCGAACGCGAAGAACGAGACGATCGCCCGTCCCATCAAGGCGTCGTTCCGTGAGGGCCTCACCGTCCTCGAGTACTTCATCTCCACCCACGGTGCCCGTAAGGGTCTGGCCGACACCGCGCTTCGTACCGCGGACTCCGGCTACCTCACCCGTCGTCTGGTCGACGTCTCCCAGGACGTCATCATTCGCGAGGAGGACTGTGGTACCGAGCGCGGCCTCAAGCTGGCGATCGGCACGGTCGAGAACGGCGTCCTGCGCAAGACGGACGACGTCGAGACCAGCGTCTACGCCCGCATGCTCGCCGAGGACATCACGGTGGACGGCAAGCTCCTTGCCACCGCCAACACCGACCTCGGTGACGTGCTGATCGACGAGCTGATCCGCCACGGCATCGCCGAGGTCAAGACCCGCTCGATCCTGACCTGTGAGTCGGCGGTCGGCACCTGTGCCTTCTGCTACGGCCGTTCGCTGGCCACCGGCAAGCTGGTCGACATCGGTGAGGCGGTCGGCATCATCGCCGCCCAGTCCATCGGTGAGCCCGGTACCCAGCTGACCATGCGTACCTTCCACACCGGTGGTGTGGCGGGTGACGACATCACGCAGGGTCTGCCCCGTGTCGTGGAGCTCTTCGAGGCCCGTACCCCCAAGGGTGTGGCCCCGGTCTCCGAGGCGCAGGGCCGGGTCCGCATCGAGGACACCGAGAAGACCCGCAAGGTCGTCGTCACGCCGGACGACGGCACCGACGAGATCGCCTACCCGGTCTCGAAGCGCATCAAGCTGCTGGTCAGCGAGGGCGAGGCGGTCGCGGTCGGCCAGAAGCTGACCGCCGGCACGATGAACCCGCACGACGTCCTGCGGATCATGGGCCAGCGTGCGGTCCAGATCCACCTGGTCGCCGAAGTCCAGAAGGTCTACAACTCGCAGGGCGTGTCGATCCACGACAAGCACATCGAGATCATCATCCGGCAGATGCTCCGCCGCGTGACGATCATCGAGTCGGGCGACGCCGAGCTGCTCCCGGGCGAGCTCGTCGAGCGCGGCCGCTTCGAGACCGAGAACCGTCGCGTGGTCTCCGAGGGCGGTCACCCCGCCTCCGGCCGTCCGCAGCTGATGGGTATCACCAAGGCCTCGCTGGCGACCGAGTCCTGGCTGTCGGCCGCCTCCTTCCAGGAGACGACCCGAGTGCTCACCGACGCGGCGATCCACGCCAAGTCGGACCCGCTCCTTGGCCTCAAGGAGAACGTCATCCTCGGTAAGCTCATCCCGGCCGGTACGGGTCTGCCCCGCTACCGCAACATCCGGGTCGAGCCGACGGAGGAGGCCAAGGCCGCGATGTACTCGGCCGTCGGCTACGACGACTACGACCTGTCGCCCTTCGGCACCGGCTCCGGCCAGGCCGTCCCGCTGGACGACTACGACTACGGCCCCTACACCGGCTAAGTAGTCCTTGCTTGAACCGCAGGGCGGTCACCCCGAAAGGGGTGGCCGCCCTGCGGCGTTCCCCCGGAGGGCGGGGAGCAGTGCGAAGCGGAGGCTGCGGGCTGTTGCCTTCCGGTTTCGCGCGGTTCCCCGCGCCCCTGATGGTGGCCCAGGCCCGCTGGATCGAATATCTGATCGACCACTGGTTCGCGGGCTGATATAACTCTTCGCAGGCGGGGCAGTTGTCCGGGGCCCGGGGGTTGCAGGTTCGGCGCGGTGCCGGTGCGCACGTGCATGCCCGATGTGGCTGACCATTCTTCAGCGAACTTCCATGAATTCCCGACCGACCGGACTCCGCCGCCACGGTGGCGTCGCCACAGCGACGTCACCTTTTCCGTGCACGGAGGAGAGATCACGGATGATCAGACCGAGACCCGCCGGGCGGCACTGGCGCCGTCTGGCCGGAGGCACCACGGCGGCCCTGATAGCCGGGCTGCTGGTGCCGGGCGTCGCCGCCGCCGACCAGACCGCTGTTGACCAGGCCGCCGCGACGGTGGCGCCCCAGCGGATCGGCAGTGCGCCCGTCGCGCCGGCCGGTGCCGTCCGGACCGCCGAGCCGGCGGCCGGGACGCCGCTGAAGCTCAGCGTGACGCTGTCGCCGAACGACCCGGGCGCGCTGCAGAGCTTCGTTGCCGCAGTGTCCACCCCGCACTCCCCGCAGTATCACCAGTACCTGAAGACCGGTCAGTTCGCCCAGCGGTTCGGTGCGTCCAAGTCGACCGTCGCCGCAGTGAGCAAGGCGCTGACAGACGCCGGTCTGCACCCCGGCCCGGTCGAGGCCGACGGTCTGACCATCCCCGTCAGCACCACCACCGCCGAGGCGGGGCGCGCCCTGCACACCGGCTTCGCCGGCTACCGGCTGGCGAACGGTGACACCGCGTACGCGAACACCTCCGCGCCCCTGCTGCCGGCCGGTATGGCCGGTGCGGTCACCGGGCTGATCGGTCTCGACAACCTGGCCCGCGTCCACTCGCACCTGGCCGGCAACGACCAGCCCAGTGCGGCCCCCGGCGCGAGCCCGGGGCTGACGCAGCCGCACTTCACCGGCGCCTACCCGCAGTTGTGCGGCCGGATCCGTGACTGGCAGGCCAACTCGCTGCACCGCACCGACGCGCAGGACTACTACAGCACCGGTGCGCTGGGCGCCGTGTACGGCCTCGACAGCAGCGGGCTGCCCGATGGCGCGGCCGGCACGACCGTCGCCGTGTTCGAGCTGGAGGAGTACTCGGACGCCGCCATCTCGGCCTTCCAGAACTGCTACGGCACGCACTCCCAGGTCTCCCGGATCAAGATCGACGGCGGTCCGACCACTCCCGCGAACTTCCGCACGGGCGTCGGCTCGGAGACCGCTCTCGACATCGAGACCGTCGTCGGCATGGCGCCGGGTGCGAACGTGCTGGTCTACCAGGGCCCGGACGCGGCCAACGCGAGCGACGCCGCCGTCCTCGACACCTACCGGCAGATCGTCACCGACAACCGCGCGCAGGTGATCTCCAGCAGCTGGGGCATCTGCGAGTCGGCGATGCTCGGCAACACCGCCACGCTGAACGCCGAGAACACGATCTTCATGCAGGCCGCGGCCCAGGGCCAGAGCGTCGTGGCATCCTCCGGTGACAGCGGCTCCACCGACTGCTACCGGCCCGGCAAGGCGGCCGACACCCGGCTCTCCACGGAGGACCCGGCCAGCCAGCCGTACGTCACGGCCGTCGGCGGCACGTCCATGACCGGCTACGTCAACCCCGCCGAGTCGGTCTGGAACAGGGGCGCCGGCGCCAGCGGCGGCGGCGTTTCGCAGGTCTGGTCGCTCGACAGCGCCACCGGCTTCCAGGCCGGGGTCACCGGCGCCGGGTACAGCGGTACCCCGTGCCATGCGGCCGCCGGTCAGGCCTGCCGCCAGGTGCCCGACGTGTCGGCCCTGGCCGACCCCACCCACGGCTACCTGGTCGCGGTCGGCGTCGAGAACGGCAACGAGTACTGGGGCACGATCGGTGGCACCAGCGGTGCCGCGCCGGCCTGGGCAGCGGTGCTCGCCGTGGCCGACGCCTCGGTGTACTGCGCGGCCAACGGCCCGGTCGGCCAGATCAACCACGCGCTGTACTCGCAGCTGGCGCACAGCGCCGGGCTGCGCGACATCACCGTCGGCAACAACGACCTGACGGCCTCCGGGTACACCGGCGGGAACTACCAGGCGGGCCAGGGCTACGACCTGGCCACCGGCCTCGGGACGCCCAACGGCTACATCGTGGCGACCGTCCTGTGCAACGCCGTGCCGCAGAGCGCGGCCGGTACGTTCGTCCCGGCCGGTCCGACCCGGCTGCTGGACACCCGGCCGGCCACGAACGTCGGCGCTCCCGCCGGCCAGGTCGCCTCGCACACCTCGCTCCCGCTGAACATCCTCGGCCAGGCGGGCGTGCCGAGTGGCAAGGTGACGGCCGTCGTCCTGAACGTCACGGTGGCCAGGCCCACCTCGGGCGGCTTCCTGACGGTCTACCCGTCCGGTGGCACCCGCCCGACCGCCTCCAACATGAACTGGACGGCCGGTCAGACCGTCCCCAACCTCGTCACCGTCCCGGTCGGGGCGGACGGCAAGGTGGACCTGTACAACGGCGGCCCCGGCTCCACCGACCTCGTCGCGGACCTGTTCGGCTACTACACCAGCGACCCGACCGGTGCGACGTACACCGCCGCCGGCCCGACCCGGGTGCTCGACACCCGCCAGGCCGTGGGCCGGACCGGCAAGGACCCGGTCGCCCCGCAGAGCGAGGTCTCGCTGCCGATCGCCGGTCAGGCGGGCGTGCCCGCCACCGGAGTCAGCGCGGTGATCCTGAACGTCACCGTCACCGAGCCCACCGCGAACGGTTACCTGACGGTCTACCCGTCGGGCACCACCCGTCCGACCTCCTCCAACCTGAACTGGACGGCCGGCCAGACCGTCCCCAACCTGGTCATCGTGCCGGTCGGGGCGGACGGCAACGTCAACCTGTACAACGGCAGTGCCTGGGGCTCCACGCACCTGGTGGCCGACGTCTTCGGGTACTTCTCCGCGAGCCCGACCGGTGCGAAGTTCCACAGCGCGCTGCCGCACCGGGTGATGGACACCCGCTCGGGCGTCGGTGCCGCCGCCCCCGGCGCGGCCCTGGGCGGGAACCAGCAGAGCACCCTGACCTTCGACTACTACGGCCCGATGGCCGCAGCGAAGGCCGTCGTGCTCAACGTGACGGTCACCCAGCCGCAGGCCGGGGGCTGGCTCACGGTCTGGCAGGCGAACGGACAGGCGCGGCCGACGGCCTCCAACCTGAACTGGGCGCCGGGTCAGACGGTCGCGAACCTGGTGACGGTCCCGGCCGGGACCACGGTCAGCTTCTACAACGGGAGCTGGGGCGCCACCCACCTGATCGTCGACCTGGTCGGCTACTACAGCTGACGGTCAGCTCCTGATCCGCAGGGCGGTCACCCCATCCGGGGTGGCCGCCCTGCGGCGTCCGGCCCATTGGCGGAGCCTCACCGCACGCGGAAGACCGGCCCGCGCGGGGTGAACGGCAGTGCGGCGCCCGGCGGGACGAGGTAGGCGTGCTCGCGCCGTACCCGTAGGACGTCGCACTCGCCATCGGTGATCAGCAGGATCGGGGCGCCCGGCGGGAAGTCCTCGGCGCGCTCCAGCAGGTCGATCCCGGGCTGCAGGACCGTCCCGCCGCGCCCCCGCACCTGGACCCGCCCGGCGATCTCGTCCGTCGGGAGGAAGCCCGCGTCGTGCGGGGCGGCGTCGCAGAACACCACCCGGGCCGCCGTGACGTCCCGCGCGGCGGCGTACGAGGCGATCGCGCCGAGCGACTTGCCGAGCAGCGTCCGGCTCATCGAGCCGGAGGTGTCCAGGACGACGCCGAAGGTGCAGCGGGCCACCTCCTCGGGCGGGAAGTACCGCCCGGCGCGCGGGATCTCGGGTGTCGCGGCCTGCCGACGGGACGCGCGGGAGTAGCTCCGTACGGGCTGCGGGGACGGGACGAACTCGTCGAACCAGCGGGCCAGTTGGGCATCCCAGGGCAGTGGCGGGTGGGCGAGCGCGCGGATCTCCTCGACCAACCCGGCCGGGATCAGGCCGCGTTCGCGCTGGTGCAGCTCGAAGCCCTGCTGGAGGCCGCGCCGGTAGAAGTCGTCCAGGTCGACGTAGTCGCGCCGGCGGCCGAGCGGCTCGCCGAGCACGTCCGGCCTGCCCTTGCCAGCCAGGGTGGCGAGGCGGCGGATGCGGCGCTCGTCGCGGACGATCCGGTCGTAGACCTCCTCGGCGGAGAGGCCCTTGAGGGCGGGGTCGTGCAGCAGCCCGTCGGGCATCTCGCCGACGCCCATCTCCAGCAGCCAGCCGTTGATCACGTAGTCGGCGGCGACGTTGAACAGGTACGGGTCGCGCGCGCCGCAGCGGTCGCCGTGGCGCAGGGCGGCGTGCAGCATCTCGTGGGCCAGGATGAACCGCCACTCCTCGTCGCTGTAGTGGCGCAGCGGGTTGAGGTAGATCTCGCCCGCGTCGGCGTTCACGGCGGCGACGGCGATGCCCTGGGCGCGGGCGAGTTCGGCGTCGGCGACCAGGGTGATCCCGGCCGCGAGGCCGCCGAGCAGCGGGTAGGAGGAGATGAACCAGTTGAGTGCGCGGGTCCACGGGCGCTCGGGGGTGCGCTGGCCGGTGAGCTCGTCGCGGCGGCCGCCGGCTACGTCCATGGCGGCGGACATGGTGCGGGTGAGCGCGGCGGCGAAGGCCACCGTCCAGTCCTCGGGGGCGCGGTAGGGCGCGCTCCAGGGGATCAGCTGCTGGTCGGGCTCGGGCCCGGCGAGGCTCGGGACGTGCGGCAGGCCGTCACGGCGCCAGCGGGCGGCGAGCTCCTCCTCGTCCCCGGCCGGGTACGAGGCGGGCAGCTCGAAGGGGGCCCGGCCGATCGGGAAGGTGGCCAGGAAGCGGTTGACCACTGTGCAGCGCGCGGCCAGCTCGTACGCGTCCGGGGCCGGGCGCGAGCCCCGGACGGCGGGCAGGTGGCCGAAGCCCAGGTGCAGCAGGCAGTGCGCCAACGCCCAGGCCCACTCGGCCGGTTCGGCCCGCCGCTTGGGGTTGACGTGCAGGGTGCCGTTGGAGTCGACCGCGACCAGGCCGTCCACCGGGTAGCGCGTACAGGTCGGGCTGCGGCAGACGGTGCCGTTGACGGAGGTGAACGCGGCGTTGCGGCGCAGCAGTTGGAGCCCCTCGGTGAACGCCTCCGCCGCATGGTCCTTGGCCGGCTGCTGCTTCCTCACCGGCGGGCCTCGACCAGGCGGGGCATGTCGCGGGCGGCCTCGATCAGGAACCAGGACGGCAGCACCGGGTTGCCGTCCGAGCCGTCGGCGATGACGGTCTGGGCGACCTCGACCGAGATCTCGGCCAGCTGCACCAGCAGCGACTTGGCCCGGAAGGCCGTCTGGCGCAGCGAGTTGGAGGCCTGCTCCTTCTGCGCGGGCAGTTCCTTCACCAGCCGCCCCCGGAAGGCGTCGGCCAGGTAGTAGAGCAGGTCGCGGTCCTCCAGCCGGTGCGGCCAGCGGGCGTCGCCCTTGATGATCGCGTCCAGCCCGTACGAGTTGCGGACGATCTTCGCGTACCCGCAGAAGCTCACCGCGTGCTGCGGGGTGAGCAGCCCGTACGTGAGTACCTTGAGCGTCGGCTCGTCCAGGGCCGGCCCGAACGAGCGCAGCGTGTCGGAGAGCATGTGCCAGGCGCGCGGGGTGGAGAACGGCTCCTCGGACTTCGGCGGCGCGGACCACAGGTGGTCGGGCCGGTCGGTGAGGTAGTCGACCACCCACGGGTGGATGCCGTTGCCCGCCGCCCAGCTCAGCCAGTCGGTGGCGCTGGCCCGCAGATGGACGTGGACCAGCCGGTTGACCAGGGCGGATGCCATCGGACGGGCCAGCGCGCCGTCGGTGGCCCGGTTGCCCGCGCCGATCACGATCGAGCCGGGCGGCAGCTCGTACGAGCCGATCCGGCGGTCCAGGATCAGCGAGTAGAACGCCTTCTGCACGTCCGGCGTCGCGGCGTTGAGCTCGTCCAGGAACAGGCAGTACGGCTCGTCCCGCGCGATCGACTCCGGTGGGCAGAACCGGGACCGCCCGTCCGGGGTGATCTGCGGGACCCCGATCAGGTCCTCGGGCGCGAGCTGCGTCCCGATCAGGCTCACGCACTCCAGCCCGAGCGAGTCGGCGAACTCCCGTACCAGCGAGGACTTCCCGATCCCGGGCGCGCCCCACAGGAACACCGGCCTGACGGTGGCCAGGCCCAGCAGCAGCTCGGGGACCTGGGACGGCGAGACGGTGACTGCACCCTGCACGGGACTCCTTCGAGTTTCGGATTCCCGGCCAGTCTGCGGCGTGGCCCTTACAGGCGCATCCCGTTTTCGCACTGGGCAACCACAGCAGGGGCGCGGGGAACTGCGTGCGCACCGTGCAGGGACGTTGTGCCCTGGTCGCGCAGTTCCCCGCGCCCCTGTCGTGGTTGCCGTCAGGTCATTGCCGCAGCACGGCTGCCGCCAGCGCCGCCGGCGTGCCCGGTCCCCGGCCGTAGTGGCGGCGGGCGTCGGCGAGTTCGGGCATGTCGGTGGCGGCGCGCTCGTCCGCCGCGCGTTCGACCACGGTGGTGCCGGTCTCCGCCTCCAGGACGGGTGCGTAGCCGGCCAGCCGGAGGGCGGCGAGGGTGTCGGCGGGGGAGGCGGTGCTGATCAGGACGGTGGGGGCGATCCGGCGCAGGCCGATCTTGGCGAGGGAGCGGGTCTTGGAGAGTTCGTGCACCAGGGCCTCGTCGTCGGACCGCAGGCAGCAGGTGGACCGCACCACCCGGATCCGCCCGTGCGTCCTGGCGGTGTCCTTGAGTAGGTACTCCAGCGTCTGCGGCAGCGGCAACCCGCCCTCGGACACCTCGGCCAGCCGCTCCAGCAGCTCGCCCGCGTCCGCGCCCCCGTCCAGCGCGCGGCGTACGGAGGCCGCGCCGATCCGCCAGACCACGGCGTGTCCGTCGGACTCGCGGTCCGCCACCGAGCTGAGCAGCTCGGTGAGTTCGGGGGTGGCGGAGCCGGGGACGACGACGGTGAGGTCGGCCTGGAAGCGGGCGGTGGTCAGCGGCGCCGGTACCAGCTCGGCGAGCGCCGTCCGCAGCCCGGCGACGGCGTTCGCGAGCGCCGGGTACTCCGCCAGGTCGGGCCCGGTGCCCGGCACGGCGGGGAACCAGCGGTCCGCGCCCGCGCGCAGCAGCACGAGCACCGCGTGCCCGACCGGGGTGAGCGAACCGTGCGCGACCACGCCCAGCAGCTCGGCCTCGGTGAGCGTGGCTGTTGTCAACTCTGCTGTATCGTCCGCGAGTTGCAGGCCCATCGGACTGTGCCAGGCGGCGGCTTCGATCAGCTCGTCGACCGTGTCGTCGGTCAGCGACGCGGCCGCGCCCAGCCCGTACCCGGCGGGCAGCCGGGAGAGCACCTCCAGCAGCGCCTGCCGCAGCGGCACCGCGTCCGGGTTCTCCGGGGTGACCAGGGCGACCGGCGTCCCCTCCTCCTCCGGCCAGTGGCTGAACACCTCCGGGGTGACCGCCCAGGTCGCGATCAGCGGCACCAGCCGGTCGGCGGGCGGGGCGGCCAGCCAGCTGTCGTACCGGGGGGTCGGCAGCATCCGGGCGGGCGGCACGGGGGCGGGCTTCCGGCTGCGGGTGGGCGGCGGGGTGTCCCGGTGCGGGGCGAGCAGGCCCGCGTTGGTGGTGAGGTCGAGCCAGAGCCGGGTCTGCTGCTCGCTCGCACCGATCGACTTCGCCAGCCGACGGGTGTCGCGGACGGCGATACCGCCCGCCTTGCGGAGGGTGAGCGGATCGGCGGCGGTGGCGCGGAGCAGCAGTTCGACCCGGGAGGCGGCCGAACTGGCGGCGGCCTGGGCCTCACCGGCGGCCCGGTCCGGCAGCGGGCGGGCGGCCTCGACGGCGGGCGGCTCCGGATCGAACGGGAGCGCCTCGGCGGCGTCGCGCAGCGCGGCCCCGGCCTCGTACGGCAGCTCGACGAGATCGACCCCGATCGGGATCACCAGGCCGCGCGCCGCCAGCCAGTCCGTGCCCGGATCGCCCGAACCCCCTTGCCGGAAGTGGAACTTGCTGTTGGCACCGTAGTAGCTGCCGGTGTCCGGTACGAAGCAGTGGGTGCGCAGCAGCGGCGGCCCGGGGACGAGCGCGTCCAGCAGCTCGACCGCGTCCGGCGGAGCGTCGGCGACCAGGCGGCGCACGGCCGGACCGTCCTGGAGGAAGGCGACGATCGACTGCTGCGCCTCCTCCCTGGTCCGGGCGGGCGGAAAGCCCAGGGTGTCCGCGATCCGGCGGATCTCGGCGGCCTTGTAGGCGTCGGAGAGCAGCAGCGCGACCGGGCGGCCGAGCCCCTGCAGCTCGGCGGTCTGCTGGTGCAGCACGGCCGGTACGGCCAACTGCCCACCGTGCGGCGGCAGGACCAACGCCCGCTCGGCCAGCCGCTCCAGTACCGGCTGCGCCCGCTCGCCGAGCTCGGCGAGCAACTCGGCCCGGGGCACCGCGCGTTCCGCCGGCTCCGGCGGCCGGACGGTGAACAGGCCGGGCTGGGACGCCAGATTGGTCCCGGCGAACCCCGCCGGCCCCGGCCGGGCCGCCGACACCCGGGCCGGCCCGTGCAGCCGGTCGGCCAGCACGGCCACCGCCGCGAGCACCTGCAACTCCGCCTGGTCCAGCGAACGCATCCCGAGCAGCACCGAGTTGGCGCTCAACAGGTGCTCGGCGAGCCGGGCGGCACTGTCGAGCCCGGGCCCGGCGGAGTAGGGGAGCAGCCGCTGCTCCAGCAGTTCGGTCAGCTGCTCGGGAGTACGAGTGGTCAGCCAGGTCTTCAGGGCATTGGCGCTGGTCACTCACCCACAGTAACGGAGAACACCCGGCCAGGGGGCGGCACCCGGGAAACCGTTCGCGCTTCCCGGCAGGACGATTTGATCCGCGAGCCGATCTCGACGGCTCTGCCGGCCCTGATCGGGTGGATCATCGCGGGGGCGTGAGCTGCGTACGATGGCGCTCCCGACGAGCTGGGAGTGATCATCGTGGGCAGTGTGTTCGACCCCTGGTCGGCGGCGTTCGTCGCGCATCCGTACGAGGCGTACGCGGCGCTGCGTGAACACGCGCCCGTCAGCCGGTACGAGCCGACCGGGCAGTGGCTGGTCTCGCGGTACGAGGACGTCAGCGCGCTGCTGCGGGACCGCCGGCTCGGCCGGACCTACACCCACCGCTACACCCACGAGGAGTTCGGGCGGCCCGAGCCCGACCCCGCGTACGAGCCGTTCCACACCCTCAACGACCACGGGCTGCTCGACCTGGAGGCGCCCGACCACACCCGGATCCGCCGCCTGGTGTCGAAGGCGTTCACCCCGCGCATGGTCGAGTCGCTCCGCCCGACCGTCACCCGGCTCGCCGGTGAGCTGGTCGACGGGCTGCTCGCGGACGGTGGCGGCGATCTGATCGCCGCCGTCGCCGAGCCGCTGCCGGTCGCGGTGATTGCCGAGATGCTGGGCGTCCCGGAGGCGGACCGGGGGCTGCTCCGGCCCTGGTCGGCGGAGATCACCGGGATGTTCGAGCTCAACCCCTCCGCCGAGACCGCCCGCCGGGCGGTGACGGCGAGCGTCGAGTTCTCCGACTACCTGCGCGGCCTGATCCGCGAACGGCGGACGAACCCCGGCGACGACCTGATCAGCGCGCTGGTGGCGGCGGCCGAGGGATCGGACGCGCTGACCGAGCAGGAGATGGTCTCCACCTGCGTACTGCTGCTCAACGCCGGCCACGAGGCGACGGTCAACACCACCGGCAACGGCTGGTGGGCCCTCTTCCGCAACCCCGGCCAACTCGCCCTGCTGCGCGGCTCGGTGGACGAACTGCTGCCGACCGCCGTCGAGGAACTGATGCGGTACGACACCCCGCTGCAGATGTTCGAACGCTGGGTCCTGGACGACATCGAGGTGGCCGGGGTGACCATCCCGCGCGGCTCCGAGGTCGCGCTGCTCTTCGGCTCCGCCAACCGCGACCCGGCCCGCTTCACCACCCCTGACCAGCTCGATCTCGCCCGCACCGACAACCCGCACATCACCTTCGGCGCCGGAATCCATTTCTGTCTCGGCGCTCCACTCGCCAGAATGGAGCTGACCGAGTCGTACGGAGCACTGCTGCGCCGGGCCCCCGGCCTGCGGCCGGCCCGCGAGCCGAACTGGCGCCCGGGGTACGTGATCCGAGGGCTGGAACAACTGATCGTCGAACTGTAGGGGGGGGACCGTGCGCAAGTCCGCGACGGGCACGATGCTGGGCCTCGCGATCGGCGACGCCCTCGGCCACCGCACCGAGTTCGAGGAGATCGAGGACATCGCGTCCTACTGCCCCGACTGGCGCGAACTCCCACTGCCCGAACCCGTGCTGGTGACGGACGACACCCAGATGACGTTGGCCCTCGCGCGCGGCCTGCGCACCGCGCTGGAGCGCGGCCCGCTGACACCGTTGAGCCTGGAGCGGCCGGTGCGCGAGGAGTTCGTCGACTGGTACCGCTCTCCCGACAACAACCGCGCCCCCGGCCAGACCTGCCTCAAGTCCTGCTGGCGGCTGAGCAAGCCCGAGCTGCGCTGGCAGCAGGCGAGCGACGTCGGCTCCAAGGGCTGCGGCGCCAACATGCGGGTCGCCCCGATCGGCCTGCTGTCCGATCTGACGAATCATCAACTCTCGGGCGCGGCGCAGCTGCAGTCCGCGCTCACCCACGGCCACCCCACCGCGCTGGCGGCGAGCGACCTCACCGCGCACACTGTCCGCCTGCTGGTTCGGGGCGCCGAGCCGCGCGAACTGCCCGCCCTGCTGCGGGCGTACGCCGACGACTCGCGCACCCGGTACGACGAGTTCTGGCTCGGCGACCTCGCCGCGCACGCGCAGGACAGCTCGGCGGCGGAGTTCATCGCGCGCGGCTGGGACGACTGCCTCTTCGTACTCGACCGGCTGGACGCCGCCCTCGCCAGGCCCGAGCCGGAGGCGGACCCGTGTCAGGTCACCGGTGAGGGCTGGATCGCCGAGGAGGCGTTCGCCACCGGCCTGCTCTGCTTCCTGCTGTTCCCGGATGACCCGGTCGCGGCAGTCCGCCGGGCGGCGTACTCCTCGGGCGACTCCGATTCGATCGCCTCCCTCACCGGCGCCTTCGCCGGCGCGCACCACGGCGCGGCGGCCTGGCCGCAGGACTGGGTACGACGGATCGAGCACCGCGACGAGCTGCTCACCTTCGGTGCGCTCTGGGACCGGACCTAGGCGTACCGGCCCGTGAGGTCGCGTACTGCGCCCGGCTGGAGTGGCAGGGACGGCCGGACCGGGCTCAGGGCGTGGGGGCGGGTGCGGAGGTGGTGCCTTCGCGCAGGCTGCCCGTCCAACCGGTGTCGGGGTCCACGAAGGCGCAGATCACTGTCCGGTGCGGCCGCAGCACCACATTGTTGCCCAGCGGCATGAGGTAGTCGATCCGCGCCGAGACCGGGACCGTCCGGTCCGGTGGCAGGTAGCCGGCCGCCGTCGCGGCACAGGCCTTGGCCGCTCCGTCCGCCCGGTCGGCCGTGCTGCCATAGACCGCGTCGCCCATGTCCGCCAAGGCGAACACCTCGCCGTGGTGGAGTTGCGAGCACGGGACCGTCGCCACCTCCCGGCCCAGGGACACCCCGGCCGGTTCGGGGCCGAAGCAGTCGCCGACCTTCAGGTCGTACCCGCTGATGGTCCGGATGTGCTCGCCGTCGGAGGTTCCCTTCCAGAGCAGGGACGTTCCGAAGATCGCCCATATGGCGCACAGGACCAGGCCCGTCACCGCGGCCCAGCGGCCGTCCTGCCTGGTCCGCCGGATCCGTACCAGCGCCACGACGGCCAGCACGAGACCCACCGGCCAGAGGAATCCGACGACTCCGGGG
Source organism: Kitasatospora sp. MAP5-34 (assembly GCF_029894335.1). Taxonomy (GTDB): domain Bacteria; phylum Actinomycetota; class Actinomycetes; order Streptomycetales; family Streptomycetaceae; genus Kitasatospora. The sequence continues at coordinate 80,200 of NZ_JARXZC010000024.1, forward strand.
ACCAGCGAGGCGATCGCCAGACGGCTCCACCCGGGCCGCGCGTCCGGATCGCTCTCGACCTGGCCGAGGACGAAGGACTTGAACGCCGCCGACTGCTCGGGCCGTTCCGTGGGCGGGTCGGTCCGGTCCGAATCTGACGCCGGGGCCGGAGCCTGTGTGTCGGCGTCCGGTATGTTCGGTTCTTCAGCGGACATGAGCCCTCTCCACGGCCGTCGAAAGATCGACCATTGAGCAGGGCTCAGGGCCGGACCTGACGCTGTCCCGCCTGCAGGCCGTCGCACAGTCGATCACACCTCGACAGTGCGGTCGACCGGTTTCTGCTCGGTGCCGACCGATGGCCGGGGCAGGGTTTTCGGTCAGCCGGTGACGGCCACCTGGAGGTGGACCAGGCCCGTGACGCTGAAGATCAGGATGGCGTCGGCCGTGCTGCTCGGTGAGGCTGCCCCGGGGTGGGCGGGGAAGGCGATCGTCGGGCCCTGGTCGCCGCCGAAGGTGGCGGTCTCGCCGGGGCGGATCAGGACGCCCGCCGTGGAGAGGGTGTTGTCCTTGCTGCCCTGGAGCGTCGCGCGGCCGTTGTCCGGGGTGCTGACCAGCGAGAGGTGCTCGGGGACGCTGCCGGCGTTGCGGACGGTCACCGCCAGCTCGGCCGTACCGGACGGGTTCCTCCGCAGGACGCCGCCGCTCAGCTCCAGGTGTGAGCGCGGACCCTGGACGGAGAGCGATCCCAGTGCGCCGGGGCTCGGTGCGGCGGTCGGCGCCGAAGTGGCGCCCGAGGAGCAGCCGGTCAGCAGCGCGAGCAGCGCGACCGCCGGTACGGCGATCACTCGGACGGCCCGGGTGCGGGCGGCGTTGCGTTCCATGCTTCGCATTATGGGCGCCCCTGCACCCGGGCCCGACAGCGACCCGGCGGATCAGGCCGGGTAGCGGTCACCCAACGACGCCGCGTTCCCGCCGAACGCGGCCACCAGGTCGTCGGCCACCTGCGTCACGACCTCGCGCCCCTCCACCACCGCCAGCCACTCGGCGGGCAGCGCGGCCTCGCCGTACAGCGCGCCGACCAGGTTGCCGCAGACCGCGCCCGTGGAGTCGCTGTCGCCCGAGTGGTTCACCGAGAGGACCAGCGCCTGCGCCGCGCTCCGCCCGGCCAGCGCGCAGTAGACGGCGATCGCGAGGCACTCCTCGGCGATCCAGCCGAGTCCCACCCGCTCCACGGCCTCGGCCGACGGCACGCCCTCCGCCGCGACCCGGACGGCGCGCCGCAGCGCCTCCACCGTCTCCTCGCTGCTCGGGTACGCCGCGACCTGCTCGATCGTCTCCGTCACCGCCTGCGACAGCGGCACCCCGGCCGTCACGCGCTCGATCAGTGCCGAGAACGCGCCCGCCGCCAGATACCCCGTCGGGTGCCCGTGGGTCAGCTGCGAGCACTGCGCGGACAGCCAGAAGGACCACTCCACCCCGAGCCGGGCCAGCCCGAACGGCGCCGAACGCATCACCGTCCCGCAGCCCTTGGAGTTCGGGTTGATCGGCCCGTCCTGTCCGAACGGCGCCGGCCGCCGGTACGTCCGGTGGTGTGCGATCCCGCTCGTGCACGCGTTCCCGGGGGCCCGCGATGCGTACAGGAACGGTTGCCGCAGCAGCCAGCCGTCGTTCGGCGGAGTCGGCGGTACGGCCTCCGGCCCCTGCTGGTTCTGCGTCAGCAGCCAGCGCTGGTATGCCTGGTGCATGGCCACCGGGACCTGGGCGCCGTCGGCCCGGCCCCGGATCAGCCCCTCCGCCGTGAACAGCGTCATCTGGGTGTCGTCCGTGACCTGCCCGCCCCGGCCGGCCGCCCGCAGATCCGTCAGCCCGTCAGGACCGAACCGCTGCCGGATCTGCTCCAGCTGGTCGAACTCGATCGGCCAGCCCAGCGCGTCCCCGAGCGATCCGCCCAGCAACGCACCACGCACCCGCTCCGCATACTCCACCACGTGCAAGATCCCCCTTCGGACAACCGGGTGACCACAATAGGGGTGCGAGGCTCTCAGGCCCGGATGGCCCCGGCCCGGCCGTGCAGGTTGGCCCGGTCGGCGGCGTCGCGGCCGGCCGCCCAGCCCTCACCGTCGCTGACCCGGACCCGCTGGGCGGTCAGCTTCGGGAACATCTGACCCACCGTCCGGTCCACCGCCTCCTCACGTGCCGCCAACGCGGGCAGCAGCCGCTCGTCCGGCACCAGCTGCTCCGCCGTACCGTCCTCGCGCAGGTGCTTACCGGCGGCCGCGTCGCTGGTGGTCTGCTCGGTCGCCACCGTCAGCCGCTCGCGGATCCGGGCGGCGTACGCGACCAGGAAGGACTGCCGGAAGGCCTTCGTCCGGGACGCCCCGCCGAGGTGCTGGCGGCTGCCCGCCCGGTGCATCGCGGAGGTCGCCTGCACCAGCAGCGACGTGTAGAGCAGCTCGACGCCGTCCAGGGCGGCGTCGAAACCGACGATGGTGCAGAAGCCGAACTCCTTCGCCCAGACCGCCCGGCAGCGGTTCGCCGCCGCGACGGCGTCCAGCAGCATGGTCTTCGGGCCCTCGTACGGGTTGTCCACCCCGATCCGCAGGGCGGCGGGCGTGTCCTTGGACGGCTGGCCCACCGCCAGCAGCGCTTCGTCGATGCTGTGCTGCGTCATCAGCTGCTGCGCCTTGGCGGTCAGCGCCTCGGCCTCTTCGGGGAACTCGGTGGACTCGGCCTTGGCCAGCAGTGCCCGGATCCGCGACAGCATCCTCGGCTCACCCGTCACCGGGCCGGTCGGCCGGCTCGGCCGCAGCGGCGTTGCACCCGGCGCCGGGCCGACGGGGGTGATCGTCGGCAGGTGGCCCCAGACCCGCAGCAGCTCCAGCGCGGCGGTGGCCAGCGCGAACCGGTCCAGCCGGTGCCTGGTCGCGAACTCCGCGAGGAACTCCTCGTCCGTCCCCCACCAGACCTCGGCCGACAGCTCGCGCAGCTGCTCCTGCCAGCGCCGGTCGAGCGTGACGGCGGGGTGCCGGCGGCCCTCGGCCGCGATCAGGTCCACCGCCAGCGCGAGCTGGACCGGCCCGAGCCCGCGCCGCACCACCCGCACCAGATCGGCGGGCCGCCACCCGTTCGCCCAGGTCCGCCCGACGGACTTCTCGGCGAACGCGATCAGGGCCAGGCTCACCGCCGGCCAGCGGTCCGCCGAGGCGGCCAGTATCGAGGCCGACGCGTCCAGCGCCGGGTCCAGCCGGTCCGCCGGTGCCCCGATCACCTGGTACACGGCCTGCTCGACCAGCTCGTCCGTCGCCGGGTCGCCCATGACAGGACCCCGCTCGCCCTTGCGCTTGCTCACGGTGTGTCTCTGCCTTCGTCCGGATGGCCCCGGATGGTCCGGAACCCCCTCCCATGATGCCGGAGCCGTCGGCACTCGATCGCAGCCGTCAGCGTTCGACCGCCGTGGCGAGGATCTCCGGGAGCCGGTCCAGCAGCCGGGTGGCGGCCAGCCGGATGCCCAGCGCGGCGAGCGCGGCGCCGTACAGCGGGCCGATCGCCAGCAGCAGCCAGGCCGGGCCGGCCGCGAGCAGCAGCCAGGCGAGCACGCCGCCGACCGGCAGGGTCAGCAGTACGACGCCCAGCAACGAGCCGAAACTGTTGAGCAGCACCACACCGCTCTGCCCGGGAGCGGCATTGCGCATCGGATTGCCGTCGGCGGGCATCGCGTACGGCACGAGCACGCTGAGCAGCGAGCCCAGGCCCACCCCCGCGCCCAGCGCGGCGAAGGTCAGGCCGAGCGCGGGTGCCAACTGGCCCCACAGCCCGGTGGCGGCACTCAGCCCGAGCGCCAGCACCAGCGCACTCGGCACTGCGTACGAGAGCACCGCGAACGCCCGTCCGCGCAGCTCCTCGCGGGCGTGCGCGGGTGTGGACAGGGTGGCGCTGACCATCCAGAACGCGGAGCCGTCCATCCCGAACAGGTTGACCATCTGCAGCCCGAGCATCAGCCCGGCCAGTGCCACCACGTAGACCGAGGCCCAGCCCTGGACCACCGAGAGCACACAGAAGACCACCGTCATCCCGAGGCTGGTGAACACCGCCGCCTTGGCGCGCGGCTCACGCCACGCGTACCGCAGATGCCGCTGCATCACCGCGCCGACCCGGCCCTCGGGGAGGAAGGCGGCGGCCCGGGACCGGCCGACACCCTTGGTGTCGATCAGGGTGGAGGAGTCCACAGTCACCATCAGCTGCTCCAGGCTGCGGCGCCACCAGCGCATCAGCAGCACCAGCAGGGCGGCCGTCAGCCCGAGCTGCAGCACCGCCACGCCGTACGCGCCGTCCCCGGCGCTGCGGGCGGCGTCGACCGCGCTGACCGGCGGGATCCAGCGCAGCACCGAGGCGAACGGCTTCAGCGGGGAGAGGTCGAGATGCCCGCCGTGCTGCCTGAAGACACTCTGCGAGGCCAGGTTGCCGACCTGGATCAGCACGGCGAAGAGCAGACCGCCGAAGATCGCGAAGTCCTTGCCGCGCCGACTGGAGAGCAGCCGGGCGTTCCCCGCCGCCACCGACCGGGAGAGCGTGACCAGGGTGATCGCGGCCAGCGGCACGCCGAGCACGGCGAACGGCACCGAGGCCACGCCACCGGACGCGGCCACGGCGGCGCCACCGAGCAGCACCAGCGACAGCACCGGTCCGGGCCCGATCAGGGCGGCCAGCAGCGTGCCGCGCAGCATCGCACCGGGGCGCAGCGGCAGCATGGTGAGCCTGGTCGGGTCGGCGCTCTCGTCGCTGCCGAAGAGGAAGAGCGGCAGTGCGGCCCAGCCGACGGTGGTGCCGGTGACCAGCATCACGGCGGCGTCGGCCGCGCCCGTACGGCCGTGCAGCAGCGTGAGCGCCAGGGCCACCGCGCCGGTGAACACCAGGCCCAGCACGGAACCGAGGAGATAGACGACCCGGCGCTCGGTGCTCTGCCGCAGGCCGTTGGCCAGCAGCCGGATCTTCAGCGCGACGAGGGCCCGGACGACCGCCCGGTCCTCGGGAACGGCGACGGTCATCGGTCGCCGCCCTGCGAGCTGGTCTGTGAGCTGGTCTGCGAACCGGCCTGCGCGGTGCCTGCTTGCGTGCTGTCGGCCCGGGAGCTGCCGAGCCAGCCGAGGGCCTGGCCGTCGTCCTCCCGGACGCCGACCAGCTCCAGGAAGACGGTGTGCAGCGAGCGCTCGCCCCGGACCGCGTCCAGCGGGCCCTGGGCGATCACCTGGCCGGCGTTTATCACCGCCACCCAGTCGCAGAGCTGCTCCACGAGTTCCATCACGTGGCTGGAGAAGACCACGGTGGAGCCGGCTGCCGCGTAGCGCTTGAGGACGCCCCGGATGGTCTGGGCGGAGACCGGGTCGACGCCCTCGAAGGGCTCGTCCAGGAAGAGCACGTCGGGGTTGTGCAGCAGGGCGGCGGCCAGGCCGATCTTCTTGCGCATCCCGGTGGAGTAGTCCGCGACCAGCTTGTCGGCGGCGCCGAGCAGGTCGAGGACGGTCAGCAGCTCCTCGGCCCTGCGGTCCACCTCGGCGCCCGGCAGGCCGCGCAACCGCCCGTTGTACTGGAGCAGTTCGCGCCCGCTCAGGCGCTCGAACATCCGCAGGCCCTCGGGCAGGATCCCGATCCTGGCCTTGACCGCGACCGGGTCCGACCAGACGTCCGCGCCGTGGATCAGCACGGTGCCGTGGTCCGGCCGGAGCAGCCCGGTGACCATCGAGAGCGTGGTCGTCTTGCCGGCGCCGTTCGGCCCGACCAGCCCGATGAACGAGCCGGCCGGGAGGTCGAGGGTGAGGCCCGCCACAGCGGCCTGCTGCCCGAAGCGCTTCCACAGGTTGTGGATGCTCACGGCGGTGGGCGGTTGGGTGGACGGCGGGGTGGTGCCCTGCGGGGTGGCCTGCATAGCGGGGGTCTCCTGCTGACTACTGGCTGCTGACTGATGGGACGAGCACGGGAACGAGTCGGGTGGGCCGGCGGGCGTACGTGCGGCAGCCAGCCTCTCACCGGCCGGGCGACCGTGGTGATCAAGGGCGGCAGGACCGGCGTGTTTGGGCCGGACGGGTGAACTTCCCCGAAGTGCTCGGGGGGTCCCGGAGTACCTCATCAGCGCCGGTCTCCCGTGGCGGGGACGTCCGGGCGTCGAATCGGGCCCTCGCTGCTGCCGTCCGCCGCCATCTGTGGTAAGACGGCAGCAGGCTGTTCGGCCGTCCGGGTGTCCCGGCCCCGCCGGTGTTGAGCTGCGGCGTTGCATTTGTTTTGACCGCGCTCGATGCGCTAGGTACGCTCTGACCTTGTGCCTGGGGTGTCCCCGGGTCCTTGTGCGTGCATGCACACCGGCCGCCGCGCCAAACCGGAGCGTCTCAAAGCGCCCCGCGCGCGCGAGTGCCGTCGCTGCACATCAGCATCATGGGATTCCGCGATTCCTCCCACTGCGCGAGCAGGCCTCACGGTCGGCGCCGCAGAACGGAAGAGGCTCAACACACCCGACCGCGTGGGTCGGAGGGTTGGGGTCACCGCAGGTTAGTTTTACGCAGCCTTGGCACACAGAAAACGGAGAAACGGTGCCTACGATCCAGCAGCTGGTCCGAAAGGGCCGGCAGGACAAGGTCGAGAAGAACAAGACGCCCGCGCTCAAGGGTTCGCCCCAGCGCCGCGGTGTTTGCACGCGTGTGTACACGACCACCCCGAAGAAGCCGAACTCGGCTCTCCGTAAGGTCGCCCGTGTGCGCCTCACCAGCGGGATCGAGGTCACCGCCTACATTCCGGGTGAGGGCCACAACCTGCAGGAGCACTCCATCGTGCTGGTGCGCGGTGGCCGTGTGAAGGACCTTCCTGGTGTCCGCTACAAGATCATCCGCGGCTCGCTCGACACCCAGGGTGTCAAGAACCGCAAGCAGGCTCGTAGCCGCTACGGCGCCAAGAAGGAGAAGTAAGAATGCCTCGTAAGGGTCCTGCCCCGAAGCGCCCGGTCATCATCGACCCGGTCTACGGCTCGCCGCTCGTGACCTCGCTGGTCAACAAGATTCTGCTCCACGGCAAGCGTTCCACTGCCGAGCGGATCGTCTACGGCGCCCTCGAGGGCGTCCGTGAGAAGACCGGCGCCGACCCCGTGGTCGCCCTCAAGCGCGCGCTTGAGAACGTCAAGCCCACCCTTGAGGTGAAGTCCCGCCGCGTCGGTGGCGCCACCTACCAGGTGCCGGTCGAGGTCCGTCCGGGCCGCGCCAACACCCTGGCGCTGCGCTGGCTGGTCGGCTACTCCCGCGCCCGTCGCGAGAAGACCATGACCGAGCGTCTGCTCAACGAGATCCTCGACGCCAGCAACGGCCTCGGTGCTTCCGTGAAGCGTCGCGAGGACACCCACAAGATGGCCGAGTCCAACAAGGCCTTCGCGCACTACCGCTGGTAGTCCGAACCCCGTCACCTTAGACAGAGAGAGAACGAGCCACCATGGCTGCAACCTCCCTTGACCTTGCCAGGGTCCGCAACATCGGGATCATGGCGCACATCGACGCGGGCAAGACCACCACCACCGAGCGGATCCTGTTCTACACCGGTGTCTCGTACAAGATCGGTGAGGTCCACGATGGCGCTGCCACCATGGACTGGATGGAGCAGGAGCAGGAGCGCGGCATCACGATCACGTCGGCCGCGACGACCTGTCACTGGACCCTCGACGATGTCGAGAACACCATCAACATCATCGACACCCCGGGTCACGTCGACTTCACCGTCGAGGTGGAGCGTTCGCTCCGCGTGCTCGACGGTGCGGTGACGGTGTTCGACGGCGTCGCCGGTGTCGAGCCCCAGTCCGAGACCGTGTGGCGGCAGGCTGACCGCTACAGCGTTCCGCGCATCTGCTTCATCAACAAGCTGGACCGCACGGGCGCGAACTTCTTCTTCTGCGTCGACACCATCGTGGACCGCCTCGGCGCCACCCCGCTGGTGATGCAGCTCCCGATCGGTGCCGAGGGCGACTTCGCCGGCGTTGTGGACCTGGTCCGCATGAAGGCACTGGTCTGGTCCGCCGAGGCGCTCAAGGGCGAGATGTACGACGTCGTCGACATCCCGGCCGACCTGGTCGACCAGGCGGAGATGTACCGCGCGCAGCTGCTGGAGACGGCCGCTGAGGGCGACGACGAGCTCATGGAGATGTTCCTCGAGGGCACCGAGCCCACCGAGGAGCAGCTGGTCGCGGGTATTCGCCGCGGCACCCTGTCCTCTGCGTTCACCCCGATCTTCTGTGGCACCGCGTTCAAGAACAAGGGCGTTCAGCCCCTGCTCGACGCGGTCGTCAAGTACCTGCCGTCGCCGCTCGACATCGAGGGCATCAAGGGCCACAAGCCCGGCGACGAGTCGGTGGAGATCACCCGTCAGGCCTCCGACGAGGAGCCGCTGTCGGCACTTGCGTTCAAGATCATGTCCGACCCGCACCTGGGCAAGCTCACCTTCGTTCGCGTCTACTCCGGGCGTCTTGAGGCCGGCACCGCCGTCCTCAACTCGGTGAAGGGCAAGAAGGAGCGCATCGGCAAGATCTACCGCATGCACGCGAACAAGCGTGAGGAGATCGACTCGGTGGGCGCCGGCGACATCGTCGCCGTCATGGGTCTCAAGCAGACCACCACCGGCGAGACCCTGTCCGACGACAAGCACCCGGTCATCCTGGAGTCCATGGACTTCCCGGCCCCGGTCATCCGCGTCGCGATCGAGCCGAAGACCAAGTCCGACCAGGAGAAGCTGGGCGTCGCTATTCAGCGCCTCGCGGAGGAGGACCCCTCCTTCCAGGTCAACACGGACGAGGAGACCGGCCAGACCATCATCGCGGGTATGGGCGAGCTGCACCTCGAGGTGCTGGTCGACCGTATGAAGCGTGAGTTCAAGGTCGAGGCCAACGTCGGCAAGCCGCAGGTCGCGTACCGCGAGACGATCCGCAAGGCCGTCGAGCGTATCGACTACACGCACAAGAAGCAGACCGGTGGTTCCGGCCAGTTCGCGAAGATCCAGATCGCGATCGAGCCGCTGGAGTCCGGCGAGGGCTACGAGTTCGTGAACAAGGTCACCGGTGGCCGCGTTCCGCGCGAGTACATCCCGTCGGTCGACGCCGGTTGCCAGGAGGCCATGGAGTTCGGTGTCCTCGCGGGCTACGCCCTTCAGGGTGTCCGCGTGACGCTGCTCGACGGTGCGGCGCACGACGTCGACTCCTCCGAGCTGGCGTTCAAGATCGCCGGATCGATGGCCTTCAAGGAGGGCGCTCGCAAGGCGTCCCCGGCTCTGCTCGAGCCGATGATGGCCGTCGAGGTCACCACGCCCGAGGACTACATGGGCGATGTGATCGGCGACATCAACTCCCGCCGTGGCCAGATCCAGGCCATGGAGGAGCGTCACGGTGCTCGCGTCGTCAAGGCGCTGGTGCCGCTCTCCGAGATGTTCGGCTACGTCGGTGACCTGCGCAGCAAGACCTCTGGTCGCGCGAGCTACTCGATGCAGTTCGACTCGTACGCCGAGGTTCCGCGGAACGTGGCGGACGACATCATCGCCAAGGCCAAGGGCGAGTAAGGAACTGGCCTCGGCTGGTTCCTTGCCAAGGTCCGGGCTCCCGCATATCGGGACGTTTCGGAACCCTTAGGCTATTAGGAGGCGAACCGGGGGGATCTACCCAGATCCCCCCGGGACTCCTCCGCCCCACCCGCGGGACGGCATGGAGTGCGAACGCGCACCCCGTACCCAACCCGATCAAAGACCAACTGACGTCAGCACGGCGTACAGAACTGTCCTCAGGAGGACTGCAGTGGCGAAGGCGAAGTTCGAGCGGACGAAGCCCCACGTCAACATCGGCACCATCGGTCACATTGACCACGGTAAGACGACCCTTACCGCGGCCATCACCAAGGTGCTGCACGACGCGTACCCCGACATCAACCCCTTCACGCCGTTCGACCAGATCGACAAGGCACCGGAGGAGCGTCAGCGCGGTATCACCATCTCGATCGCGCACGTCGAGTACCAGACCGAGGCGCGTCACTACGCCCACGTCGACTGCCCGGGTCACGCGGACTACATCAAGAACATGATCACCGGTGCGGCCCAGATGGACGGTGCGATTCTCGTCGTCGCCGCCACCGACGGCCCGATGCCGCAGACCAAGGAGCACGTGCTCCTGGCCCGCCAGGTCGGCGTCCCCTCCATCGTCGTGGCTCTGAACAAGTCCGACATGGTGGACGACGAGGAGATCCTGGAGCTCGTCGAGCTCGAGGTCCGCGAGCTGCTCTCCGAGTACGACTTCCCGGGCGACGACCTTCCGGTCGTCCGCGTCTCGGCGCTGAAGGCGCTCGAGGGCGACAAGGAGTGGGGCGAGAAGCTTCTCGGCCTCATGACCGCGGTGGACGAGTTCATCCCGACCCCCCCGCGCGCCACCGACCAGCCGTTCCTGATGCCGGTCGAGGACGTCTTCACGATCACCGGTCGTGGCACCGTCGTCACCGGTCGTATCGAGCGTGGTGTCCTCAAGGTCAACGAGACTGTCGACATCATCGGCATCAAGCAGACCAAGACCACCACCACGGTCACCGGCATCGAGATGTTCCGCAAGCTGCTCGACGAGGGCCAGGCGGGCGAGAACGTCGGTCTGCTCCTCCGTGGCATCAAGCGCGAGGACGTCGAGCGCGGCCAGGTCATCATCAAGCCGGGTTCGGTCACGCCGCACACCGAGTTCGAGGCCCAGGCCTACATCCTGTCGAAGGACGAGGGTGGCCGTCACACCCCCTTCTTCAACAACTACCGCCCGCAGTTCTACTTCCGTACCACGGACGTGACCGGCGTCGTGACCCTCCCCGAGGGCACCGAGATGGTCATGCCGGGCGACAACACCGCCATGAACGTCGTGCTGATCCAGCCGATCGCCATGGAGGAGGGCCTCAAGTTCGCCATCCGTGAGGGTGGCCGCACCGTCGGCGCCGGCCAGGTCACCAAGATCCTCAAGTAATTCTTGATGGTCCGACCTGAGCTGTCGTAGCGACAGGCTCAAGCTGAAGGCCCGCTCTCTTCGTCCGTATGGACGGGGAGGGCGGGCCTTTTCGCGTTGACGGGTGACGGGTGGCTGGTGGTGGTGTGCGGCTAACGGATGGCGGGGGCAGAAAACGGCTGACAGATTTCAAAATCTGTCAGCCGTCACCTGTTATTAGTCCTCTGTCCTCTGCCCCCGGCCAACCCCGCCGCTACACGCTTAGCGAAGCCCCGTACGCCTTGCACGCCTCGTACGAGGGCAGCAGCCCACCCGCGAGGGCCTCCGCCAGCGACGGTGCCACGTCGTCCCGGGCGGAGAGCTGCGGGACGTCGGCTGGCCACTCGATGCCCAGGTCCGGGTCGAGCGGGTGCACCCCGTGCTCGCCCGACGGGTTGTACGTCTCCGAGCAGATGTACGTCAGGGTGGCGTCGTCGGTCAGTGCGCAGAAGCCGTGCCCGAGGCCCTCGGGGATGTACACCGCCCGCCGGTCCACATCGTCCAGTCGCACGCCCTCCCACCGTCCGAAGGTGGGGGAGCCGACCCGCAGGTCCACGATCACGTCCAGCACCGCGCCCCGGATGCAGCTCACGTACTTCGCCTGGCCGGGCGGCACGTCGGCGAAGTGGATGCCGCGTACGACGCCGCGCGCCGAGACGGACAGGTTGCCCTGGGCGAGCCGCAACGGGTGCCCGACCACCTCGGCCAGCCGGTCGAAGCGGTACCACTCGGTGAACAGGCCGCGCGGGTCGCCGTGCAGCTGCGGGGTGATCTCGAAGGCGCCCTCGATCGCCAGCTCGCGGAACTTCACTGCGTCTCTCTCCTCGGTAGTCTCGGTGGTCTCAGTGGCCCGGGTGCTCTCGGCGGGCCGGGTGGTCTAGGCGGGCCCGGTCTCGTCCAGTAGGTCCAGCAGGTACCGCCCGTACCCGCTCTTGAGCAACGGCTCGGCCAGTGCCCGTAGTTGGGCGGAGCCGATCAGGCCGGCCCGCCAGGCGGCCTCCTCGATGCAGCCGATCTTGAAGCCTTGGCGCTCCTCGATCACCCGGACGAACTCCGACGCCTGCACCATCGAGACGAAGGTGCCGGTGTCCAGCCAGGCGGTGCCCCGGTCGAGCTTGGTGACGTGCAACTCGCCCTCGCGCAGGTACGCCTCGTTGACGGCGGTGATCTCCAACTCGCCCCGGGCGCTGGGCCGCAGACCCCGGGCGATCTCCACCACCCGGTTGTCGTAGAAGTACAGCCCGGGCACCGCGTACCGGGACTTCGGGTTGGCCGGCTTCTCCTCGATGGAGATCACCTGGCCGGTCTCGTCGAACTCGACCACCCCGTACGCCGTCGGGTCCGCCACCGGGTACGCGAAGACCCGACCGCCCTTCGCGCCGGAGTGCTGGGCGAGCCGGGTGCCGAGCCCGCTGCCGTGGAAGATGTTGTCGCCGAGGATCAGCGCGACCGGTTCGTCCCCGATGAACTCGGCGCCCAGCACGAAGGCCTGGGCGATCCCCTCCGGGCGTTGCTGGACGGCGTACTCCAGCCGGAGCCCGAGCTGGGAGCCGTCGCCGAGCAGCCGTTGGAACTGGGACTGGTCCTCCGGCGTGGTGATGATCAGGATTTCGCTGATGCCGGCCATCACCAGGGTCGACAGCGGGTAGTAGATCATCGGCTTGTCGAACACCGGGAGCAGTTGCTTCGACACCGCACGGGTCAGCGGCCACAGTCGTGATCCGGTGCCGCCGGCCAGCAGAATTCCTCGCATGGCAGCACCCTATGCGAGCGCTGACGCTCCGTGGCCGGATCGCCCCGGAAAGGCGTACGACGGCGGTACACTTCGCGCACTATGAACATCCTTGTGACCGGCGGTGCCGGCTTCATCGGTTCGGAGTTCGTCCGTTCGCTGCTGGGCGCAGACGCCTCGGCCCGGATCACCGTCCTCGACAAGCTCACCTATTCGGGGGTCGAGGTCAACCTCGCGCCGGTGGCGGACCACCCCGGCTACACCTTCGTCCGTGGCGACATCTGCGACGTGGACACCGTCGACGCCCTGATGCCCGGTCACGACGTGGTGGTGCACTTCGCCGCCGAGTCCCACGTGGACCGGTCGATCGAGGGCGCGGGGCCGTTCGTGCAGACCAACGTGGTCGGCACCCAGGTCCTGCTGGACGCCGCCCGCAAGCACGGGATCGGCCGCTTCGTGCACGTCTCCACCGACGAGGTGTACGGCTCGATCACCGAAGGCTCCTGGACGGAGGAGTGGCCGCTCGCGCCCAACTCCCCGTACTCCGCCTCGAAGGCGGCCTCCGACCTGCTGGCGCTCGCCTACCACCGCACGCACGGCATGGACGTGGTGGTCACCCGCTGCTCCAACAACTACGGGCACCACCAGTTCCCCGAGAAGGTCATCCCGCTCTTCACCACCAACCTGATCGACGGCCGGAACGTGCCGCTGTACGGCGACGGCGGCAACATCCGCGACTGGCTGCACGTCTCCGACCACTGCCGGGGCATCGAGCTGGTGATGCGCGGTGGCCGGGCCGGTGAGGTCTACAACATCGGCGGCGGCACCGAGGTCACCAACAAGGAGCTCACCGGCCTGCTGCTGGAGGCCACCGGCACCGGCTGGGAGCGGGTCGAGCACGTCACCGACCGCAAGGGCCACGACCTGCGGTACTCGCTCGACATCAGCAAGATCCGCACCGAGCTCGGCTACGAGCCGCGGATCGCCTTCGCGGACGGCCTGGCCGCGACCGTCGCCTGGTACCGGGAGAACCGCGCCTGGTGGGAACCGCTCAAGGACGGCCTCAAGGCCCAGACGGCGCAGGCGCAGGCATGACGCCGGGCTGGCTGGTGACCGGCTCGGGCGGCATGCTCGGGCGGGACCTGCTGACCGTCCTCGCGGGGGAGCAGGTCACCGCGCTCGACCGTGCCGCCCTCGACATCACCGACCCGGCGGCCGTCCGCGCCGCCGTCGCCGGGCATTCGGTGGTCGTCAACTGCGCGGCCTGGACGGACGTCGACGGCGCCGAGACCGCCGAGGAGGCCGCCACTGCCGTCAACGGCACGGGCGTCCGTCACCTCGCCGCCGCCTGCGCCGAGACGGGCGCCCGCCTGCTGCACGTCTCCACCGACTACGTACTGCCCGGCGACGCCGGGCACCCGTACCCGGAGGACGCCGCCACTGGCCCGGTCAACGCGTACGGCCGCAGCAAGCTGGCCGGCGAGCGCGCCGTCGCCGAACTGCTGCCCGAGCACGGCTACATCGTCCGCACCGCCTGGCTCTACGGCGAGCACGGCGGCAACTTCGTCGCCACCATGCTGAAGCTCGCCGCCCAGCGCGAGACCCTAGACGTGGTCGACGACCAGCAGGGCCAGCCCACCTGGTCGTACGCACTGGCGCAGCGGCTCGTCGCCCTCGGCCGCGCCCCCGAGGCCCCCGCCGGGGTCTACCACGGCACCGCCTCCGGACGGACCACCTGGTACGGACTCGCCCGCGCTGCCTACGAGTTGAGCGGTCTCGACCCGGAGCGGATCCGCCCCACCAACTCGGCGGCCTTCGTCCGCCCGGCCGTCCGGCCCGCGTACAGCGTCCTCGGCCACGACCGCTGGGCCACCGCCGGACTGCCCCCGCTGCCGGACTGGCGCGAGTCGCTCGCCGAGGCGCTCGGCCGCCCGGCCTTCACCGCCCTCGCCCCGAAGGACGCGTAGTAGGGGAGCAGGGAACGGTAAGCCGTCCGGGCCGGTGACTGCTCTACGCTGTTGAACCACGGCATTCCCACCCAGAAGAGACAACTCGGACAGCGTCGCACCAGGCATACCGGCACACCAGGCACACCACGGCCTCCGCGAGGGCCGCCCCGCGCACGGAAGGCGCCACCGTCAGTGCAACTCTCCATCCTGACGTCGATCACCGGAATCGTTCTGCTCGGCTACATCCTGGAGCTGCTGCGCAGGCAGCAGCTCCGCGAGAAGTACGCGGCGATCTGGCTGAGCATAGGGGTGGTGATCGCTCCGCTCGGTTTCTTCCCGGATCTGCTGGATTCCACCGCCCGCAGGCTGGGCGTGGCGTCGGGGGCGAGTCTGGTGCTGTTCGTGGGCTTCGTGCTGGTCCTGCTGGTCAGCCTCCACCTCAGCTGGGAGTCCAGTCGGCTGGAGGCCGAGACCCGGACGCTCGCCGAGGACGTCGCGCTGATCCGGGCCCAGCTCGCGAAGCAGGGCACCCCGCCCGGCACCCCGCCCGCCCCTTCGGCGGCGCCGGTCGACGAAGGGGAGGCCGGCCCGTGAGCGACGGCCTGGCCGACGGCGTCACCGACCGCACGGCCCACCCCGCGCCCGACGGCCGCCGCATCCTGATCATCCTCCCGGCCTGGAACGAGGCCGACGGCCTGCCCGCCGTCCTCGGCGAGATCAAGCGTCAACTGCCGTACGTGGACACCCTGGTGGTGGACGACGGCTCCACCGACCGGACGGCCGAGGTCGCCGCCGCGACCGGCTCCGCCGTCGCCCGGCTGCCGTTCAACCTCGGCGTCGGCGGGGCGATGCGGCTCGGCTACCGCTACGCGCAGCAGAACGGCTACGACGTCGCCGTCCAGGTCGACGCGGACGGGCAGCACGACCCCGCGTACGTCCCGTCGCTGCTGGCGGGCCTCCGTGAGGCCGATCTGGTGATCGGCGCCCGCTTCGACGGCGAGGGCGACTACCAGGTGCGCGGTCCGCGCCGCTGGGCGATGGGGCTGCTCTCGCTGGTGCTCTCCTGGATCACCGGCACCCGGCTCACCGACACCACCTCCGGCTTCCGCGCCTGCAACCGGCCGCTGATCGAGTTCTTCGCCCGCTGGTACCCGGTCGAGTACCTCGGCGACACCGTGGAGAGCCTGGTCGGCGCGGCCCGCTGCGGGTTCACCGTCCGCCAGGTCCCGGTCGCCATACGCGTCCGCACCACCGGTCGGCCGAGCGCCTCACCGGCGAAGGCCATGATCTACCTGGTCCGGGCCGGCCTGGTGCTGCTGCTCGCGATGATCCGCCGGATGCCCCGCGAGCTGAAGAACCTGGCCCCCGGCTCCCCTTACTACACCGCCTTCGCCGCCCGACCGGTACGTCACCCGTACCCGGCCGAGTACGTGGCCGAGGCCGAGGCCTAGGAGACCCTGGTGTCCCGCTTCGAGATCATGCTGCCGTACTACGGCGAGGTCCGGCTGATGAAGGACGCCGTCCACAGCGTCCTCGCCCAGGACGGCGACGACTGGCGGCTCACCGTCGTCGACGACGGCCGCGAGCCCGGCGTGCCCGAGTGGTTCGCCGCGCTCGACGACCCCCGGGTCCGGTACTACCGCAACGACCGGAACCTCGGCGTCACCGGCAACTTCAACCGCTGCCTCGACCTCGCCGAGTACGAGTACGTCGTCCTGATGGGCTGTGACGACCTGATGCACCGCGACTACCTCACCGTCGTCCGGGAGGCCGCCGACCGCGAACCCGGGGCCGCGATGATCCAGCCCGGCGTCGCGGTGATCGGCGGCGACGGCCGCCCGTACGACACCCTGGCCGACCGCACCAAGCGCAGGCTGTACGCACCGAAGGGCGCCGCCCGGGCCCTGCACACCGGCGAGCCGCTCGCCGTCAGCCTGCTGCGCGGCGACTGGCTCTACTTCCCCGCCATCTGCTGGCGCACCGGGGCCGTCCGGCGGTTCGGCTTCCGGGCCGACCTCGGCGTGATCCAGGACCTCGCCCTGGTCATCGACCTGCTCGTCGCGGGGGAGTCCCTGGCCACCACCCCCGAAATCTGCTTCAGCTACCGTAGGCACGCCGGAAGCGAGTCCTCGGCCAAGGCGTTCACCGGCGACCGCTTCGAGGAGGCCAAACGCTTCTTCCTGGAGACCGCCGACCGCCTGGAGGCGTTCGGCTGGCCGCAGGCCGCCGGAGTCGCCCGCCTGCACCTCTCCTCCCGGCTGCACGCCCTCACCCTGCTCCCCGGCGCCGTACGCCACGCGGGCCGCCCCGGCCTCTCCGCGATGCTCCGGCACGCGACCCGCTGACCGAACCCCGCCCACCTGAAAGACCCGCGATGAACCCCATGACCAAGCTCGGCAGAGCTCTGCCGCCAGGTATCAAACTCGTCGCGGCCGGCACGGTGGTGCTCGGCGCCGCCTCGTACGTCCACCTGGCAGTGGCCGGTCACAGTCTCTCGACCAAGGACATGGCGGGGCTCTCCGTCCTGTGGACGATAGTCATGTCGATCGGGATGGGCCTCTTCTTCCCGTTGGAGCAGGAGCTCACGCGGATCGTCGCGGCGCGAGCCGTCCATGGCGAAGGGGCTGCTCCGGTACTTCGCCGCGCGGCTGTGCTGACCTGCGGGTTCCTCGCGGTCGTGCTCGGTCTGGTGGCAGGGCTGGCCCGGCCGCTGGCGGACCGTTTCTTCCATGGGGATCTCCAGCTCGTCTGGGCGCTCGGCGGAGCCTTCGTCGGGCTGGCGCTCACCTTCATGACCCGAGGTGTGCTCGCGGGTCTGGGCCGCTTCAACGCGTACGGCGCCCAGCTGGCCATCGACGGCGGCCTGCGGATACTGCTGGCGCTCGTCTGCGGCATCGCCGGACTGCACTCAGCGCTTGCGTTCAGCCTGATCCTCGTGATCGCCCCGCTGGTCGCCTTTGCGGTCACCCTCCCCACCACCGTGCGCGCCTCACTGCCCGGCCCACCGATCAGCTGGCCCGACCTGGTCCGTGGATTCGGCCCGTTGATCGGCAGCACCCTGTTGGCGCAGATGATGGTCAACGCCGTGGTGGTGAGCACGCAGCTGTTGGCGCCCACCGAAGTGGCCCTGGTCGCGGCCCTGCTCAACGCGCTCGTCCTGGCCCGCGTACCGCTCTTCGTCTTCGCCGCCCTGCAGGCCTCACTGCTCTCAGGGCTCGCCAGCGCGGTGGCGGCCGGAGACCACGGGGGCTTTCGCCAGATGCTCCGCAAGGCCTGCCTGGTGGTGACCCTGCTCTCGTGCTGCGGCGGCGTACCGGCCGTGCTCATCGGGCCGTGGCTGATCCACCTCCTGTTCGCCGCGCCTGACGTCCTGACCCGGGTGGACTTCCTCTGGCTCTCGCTCGGCACGCTCTGCTACCTCCTGGCCCAGGTGCTCGGCCAGGGGCTGATCGTGCAGCACCGCCACCGTGCGCAGCTCGCCAGCTGGCTGGTCGGTACAGCGGTGCTCTGCGGGACGACCTTCCTCCCGGGAGGCATCGCGATCCGGGTGACCGTCGCCTTCACCGCCGGCACCGCGACCACCGCGCTCGCCATGCTGTGGGCCCTCACCCGTCGCGCCGCATCGGCCACCCGCTCGGACGACACCTCGGCAGCGCAGCAGGCTCCTGCGGTACGCGCCTCTTGAGCGATCGGGGCGAGCCGGCGCTCGTGTGCATCCCTTGGCCACGCCGGACGCCCACCTTGGACAATCACGCGCCGTAGCAGCTCAGCCTTCCGGGCGACGGCCGCACCACCCCCCGCCGCAGATCTCCCGTACGCCGACTGCGAGACTTCCTCGGTCAGGAGCACGCCGAATGTCTCGGAGAGATCGCATGGGAATCACCACCGCCGTCCGCCGTCGCCTTGGCAAGTACGAGATACCGGCAGCCGAGCTCTACCGTTCGGTGTTCATCGACCTCGACGACATGGCCACCACGCTGCTGAGCCTCAGTCAGCCGAAGCGCATCCTGGAGATCGGCTGCGGCGACGGCGCGGTCGCCGAGCGGCTGGTCGGCGCGCTTCCGGACGCCGAGTACGTCGGAATCGACGTCATGGCCGAGCCGGGCCGCCTCTTCCGTGGTGACCGCAGCCGCGCCGAGTTCCGCTCCGTCTACTCCCATGACCTGCGCGCCGAAGAGCCCGCCCTCTTCGACCTCGTCCTGGTCGTGGACGTCCTCCACCACGTCCCGTCCGCCCAGCGCGACGCCCTCCTGCACGACGCCGAGGCGATGCTCGCCCCGGGTGGCACCCTGATCGTCAAGGAGTGGGAGCGCCGCCAGGACCTCGCCCACCTGATGGCCTACACCTCCGACCGTTACGTCTCCGGCGACAAGAACGTCGCCTTCGCCGACCGCGACCAGCTGCTCGCCACCGTCGGCCGTGCCCTGCCCGGCCTCTCCGTGGTCTGCGAGACCCGCGTCCCGCCGAAGCGCAACAACATCCTCTTCGCGCTCCGCCGCACGGAGATCTGACGTACGGAGGCTGACGTACCGCCACAAACGAGTGGGCCCCGGCAGCTGCCGGGGCCCACTCGTTTGCTCACCTACGGAGATCAGTCACCGGCGACGGTGATCGTCTTCGGGGTGCCGTACAGGGTGCCTTGGACGTAGGACGTGACGTTGCCCATGGTCGCCCAGGACGCGCTCGGGTAGCGGATCGTGTGGTAGATCGTCCCCGCGCTGTTGACGATCGCGACCTGCATCATGCTCGACGCGCCGGTGCCGACACAGCTCATGCCGATGCTGACCACCGTGCCGGGGTTGGTAGCCGTGGCCGCCTCCACGTCACCGAAGGCCCCCCAGTGCCCGGTGGTGTCGCGAATCGAGTGGTAGAGGCCGGAGCCGTTGTTGGTGCTCACCATCACCTGGAGAGCGCCCGCCACACCGGCGGCAGACACGTGGTTCGGCGTGCCGGGGTTGCTGGAATTGGCGTACACGTCGCCCCAGCCGCTCCAGGTGCCGCCCGCCGCGCCGCGAACCGCGTGGTACAGCTTGCCCCCGGCGATCACCAGGACCTGCAGGTCTCCGCCGGTCGTGGTGGCTGCGGCCACCTCCTGGACGGTGCCCAGGCTGCCACCGATTCCGGCGGCACTGATCTGCGCGGTGAGATCGCTCCAGCTCACCCACACGCCGTTCGGGTGGCGGAGCGCCTCGTACAGGTGCCCGTCACTGCCGGTGCCGATCAGGTCGAAATCGCCGTTGACGATGGCGGACGCGTCGACCGCGGTGATGGACACCGTGGTGCTGCCGACCGTCGACGGAAGCGGTGCGCTCGTCCCTGTCGGCGAGCCCCACGTCGACGACCCGAACGGTCGCACCTGGAACTCCAGCGCGCTGCTCATCTTGGCGATGTACGTGGTCCCCTGGTACTCGGCCTGCGTGGCGGAGTTGGTACCCATGGGGACGTACGCCATGTCCGGGACGGCGTCCCAGGGCGTGAAGGTGCCGTTGATGGCCCGGACCGTGTGGTCCAGGTTCCCGGTGCTGTCCAGAGTCGTCAGCTGCAGCTCTGACGGTGACGGCGGAAGGTCGACCAGAGCGCCGACCTGACTGCTGGTCAGAGCCTGCTGCCACGTCTGGACGTTGGCGATCTGACCGTTGAACAGCAGGCTGCGCCCGCCGTTGTACAGGTACGAACCCACGCTGAAGCTGCCGTTGGTCGCCCAGGCGGCCTTCGCGTGCGTGCCCGTGCCGACCGGCACGCCGTTCACGTAAAGGGTCTGCAGGCCCGTGGACACCTGGTAGGTGGCCGTGAGGTGCGTCCAGACCCCGACCTGTGCGGGCGTGTTGCCGGACGTCACGACGTCCTGCGCCGGAGTCGCGGTGTCGCTCTGCGGCATCTGGAAACGCCAGGTCTTGTCCTGCGAGTCCGCCCACAGGGCGAAGCTGCTCGCCTTGGAGCCGTCCTGGCTGAGCACGACGCTCCCCGAGGCGCCGCCGGTGCTGAGGGTGTCCGCCTTCACCCAGGCCGAGACGCTGAAGTCGGCCGTCGGCGTGATCGCACTCTGGCCGGCGGCGGACACCAGCGCGCCCTTGGTGTCGAACCGGGCGTCCGGGTCGAACATGTCGCCGGTGTTCCAGACCGGGCCGGTCGGCGGGGTCGTGACCGTCGTGACCGTCGTGCCGAGCGGCTGGCCGCCGGCGGTGTCGGTCGCGGTGGTGATCGCGCCGCTGGTGCCGCTGTTCAGGACCCAGGCGTGGGTCGGTGCGACGAGCGTGTCGGTGCCCTTGGCGAACGTGGTGGACTTGGTCAGGTCCACCGGGGACAGGTACGCCGTGACCGCGCCGCCGGAGCCGACGGTCCAGAGGTCCGGATTGCCGTTCCCGTCGATGTCGGCGGCCTGCAGGCTCAGGGACGGGTCCTTGCTCCAGTTGGTGGACATCTGGAACGAGGTGTAGTTCAGAGTGCCCGTCGCGTCGAGGTTGAGGTTCGTCCAGAGGTCGAGTTCACCGGAGCTCTGGTTCCACAGGTACATCGCGGTCCTGGGGCCCGCAGCGGTGGGGAGCTGGCAGGTGGCGATCGTCCACTGGTCCCAGTCCGGCTTCCCGTCAGGGGAGTTGATGGTGTTGGTGGCCATCGGGACGTAGTTGGCCGCCGTGCCCTGCGCCTGGTAGAAGTCCAGGGTGAAGCCCTGGGCGGTGTTGCCACTGGTGCCGATCAGGTCGGCGTAGCTGGACGGGCCGTTCGTGGCCGAGCCGGCTGCGGCCAGCTGGATCGGCTTGTTGCCGTTGATGTCTGCGAGCGTGTCCTTCGTGACGTTGATCTGGTTACCGTTCAGCTGCGCCTGGATCGGCGAGCCGTCGCCGCTGCCTTCCAGGATCGAAGCGCGGCCGGTGGCCGGGTAGTAGGCCAGTACGTCCTGGAAGTTGTTGTCGGTGAAGTGGCCGACCACGGCCTGCGCTCCGTCGAAGTCGGAGGGTAGGTTGTCGCCGTTGTAGCCGTTGCCGTACGCCCCGATGTTGTTCGCGGCGCTGATAGCGCGGGCGGCTGCGTCACCACGGCCCCGGCCGAGCCAGAGGCCGGAGGGCAGGCCGTTCTTGCCGCCGACGGTGAGCAGGTCGGGCTGGCCGTCACCGGTCAGGTCCCCGTCGGCTGCGGGTGCCGCGGCCTTCGAGTTGAAGTAACCGCCGAAGGACTGCTGCCCCATGTTCCCGCTCGGCGACATGCTGACGACGCTCAACAGGTTGGTCCGCCGGGTCGGTGTGACGGTGATCGACGCGGTGCCCGTGGCGCTCGCGGTGACGGTGAGCGGGGCACCCCCGTTGAGCTGGTACTGGTAGCTGCTCGGGATCGATCCGGCCGGGCAGGTGCTGCCGCACTGCGGGCTGATCGCGAGGCTGACGGCGGTGCCGACGGTACCGAGGTTGTTGCCGTTGGCCGGGAGGGCCACGGTCGGTGCGCCCGGCCGGGAGTTGTCGAACGTGAACGTGCACGTCGTCGACGTCGGGCCGGACAGGTAGAAGTCCGTGGTGGTGACGGTCCAGTCGATCTTCAGCAGCTGATTGCCCGCGATGGCCTCCAGCGTGGACTTGGGTAGCTTGAAGGCGAGCGTCGAACCGGACTGGGCGGTGAGCTGGTTCGGGTCGCTGTCCGGGACGATGGTCGTGCCGGTGCCGTCCTTCCAGACGTGGAAGGTGGCTCCGAGCGTGCCGCCGTCACGGTCCGAGACGCCGGCGTAGAGCCAGACGTCGCCGTCACCCGCGTAGGTGCCGCCGCCGCAGGAGGTGGCCGGCGAGGTGTACAGGCCGGTGGACCTGTCCGGCGCGTGGTCGTAGGTCGTCGACACCGAGACGGTGTTCTCGTACCTCTTCCAGCTGTCCGAGTTCGACTCGTCCTGCGCCTTGAGGACGAACAGCAGGCTCGAGGTGTGCTGCGAGGCGGCGTTGCCCATCACGCCGGTGATGTCGAAGCCCACGCCCTGCCGTGCGCACGGGAGGCTCGTGCCCCAGAACACCTTGTTGTCGCTGGCGATGTACGTCTGCGGCTGCGGTGAGTTGCTCCAGGTGGTGCCGTTGCCGATGGTCGAGCCCGCAGGCGTGAGCCACAGTTCGGTGTTGGTCTGCGTGCAGTCCGCCGACCAGGCCCCGGTGAAGTTGAGCTGTGAGCTGATCACCTGCGAGTCGTAGCTGCTCGGGTCCACGCTGATCTGCATGTACGAGCGGGCGACGTAGTACGGCGCCTGCCAGGTGTTGTCGCCCATCTTCAGCTGGTCGCTGGTGTCGTAAAACGCCTGATTGGGGAACGCGCTGCCGATCCAGGCCCAGCCCTGCCGGGAGCTGGACGCCGACGGCGCGTAGAACGTCGGGTCGATGTACAGCGGGTACGAGGTGATCGGCCCGGTCAGCAGGGAGGGGTCCGGGGTGAGGTCGATCCCGCCGCCGTCGACCTTCGTGGCGATGCGTGCGAGGTGTGCGCTCTCGCCCGGACCGGCCTCGGAGGAGTTGACGGAGTTTCCGGTCCGGGCATTGACGGCCTGTCCGGTGCGCGGGTCCTTGACCGTCTTCGTCTGAGCCTGAGCGGTGACGCCGGCTGCGGCCGAGTCCCACATCTGCGGGGCCGGAGCGGTGAACACCGCGCGGCCGAGCCGGTCCTTGGCGGTGATGTTGCCGCCCTTGTCGGCGCTCAGCGTCACGCCGTCGGTCTTGGTGGCGAGCCGCAGCTGCTTCAGCGCGGGGTTGGCCGCTGCCTTGGCGTTCTTGACGATCAGGACCTCGGAGAAGGTGCCCCGGGAGTCCGTCGTGACCTTGAGGTCGACACCGTCGAGAACGTTGGCGTACATGGCGGTCGGTCCGCTCAGCGTGGGCGCCGGCAGGTCCACCGGCAGGCTCACGGCCAGCTTGCCGCCCGGTGCCGCCATGGTCGCCAGCGGGCCCTTGCCACCTCCCGAGAGGGTCAGCGAGCTGCTCGTGACGGCAGGGGAGATGGTGCCGTCCGGGTTCTTGTGAAGGTTCGGGTCCAGGTCGGCCCATGTGCCGTTCACGCGCTTGCGTACCGGGGCGAGCGACTGCGCGATGGTGAACGTGCCGTTCGGGTGCGCGGTCAGGGTCTCGGTGTCGGTGGTCGCGGCGGTCGCCAGGACGTCCTGGTTGCTGGACGCGGCCCTGACCTGGGCCTGGCTCAGGGAGAGTGGCGAGTCGGCCGGCGGGCTGACGGCGTGCGGGGCGGCGGTGACTGCGGCGTGGGCCGGCAGGACCGCCGCGCCGGTGAGTACGACGGCCAGTGTGGCTGCGGCGCTGACGCCGCGTATCGCTCTGTGCCGTCGTCCGGGTGGAGAAGTTGACATCTGGTCATGACCTTTGGTTGAGGGCCCCCAGGGCCCCCTGGCCCTGATCAACGGTCACGTTAGGCATCCGTTCTGGCACTTCGGCGTCCTGTGGCACAGATCACGCTCGAATTTATCGGGCTTTGTCGCGATATTCCGAGATTCGATCTTGATCTTTTGGCCATCTCTTTGCCACTCCGGATGGAACCAACTGGAATCGTCGCTTCGCTGGGCCCGGCTTCGGCCGCCCAGTCAGGCCTGCGGGCGGGGTGCTCATAACTCATGGAGTGAGAGAGACAGGGCGATGGAAACACTGGGTGGAAAACGGCGAGATCGCCGAATAGCAAGGTTGTTGACGGTCACGCTGGCGTGCGCGACGGTGATGGCGTCGTCGATGGGCGCGGCTCCGGCACTGGCACTGCGGGCGGCTGCGCCGGTGCACGCGGGCGCTCCGAAGCTCGGGAAGACGCCTGCCGTGAAGGGCGTCTCGGCGGTCGGGAGCCACTTCGGGAAGGCTGCCGACCAGTCCGCGCCGGCCTACCGGCCGACGAAGGTCGCTTTCCCGCAGCCCGCGACCGCCACCGTGGCGGTCGTTCAGGGCGCGCCGACGCTGTCGGCGGCCGCGACCGGCCCGAGTGTGCCGGTGTCACTGAAGGCTGCACCGCCTAAGGGCGCCTCGTACGCCGGCCCGGCCGCCGCCGAGGTCAGTGTCAAGGACCGGACGGCCGCCGCCAAGGCCGGCATCGCCGGGGTCCTGTTCACGCTCACGCCGACCAAGGCCGGCCAGGGGGCGGCTCAGGTCAGCCTCGACTACTCGGCCTTCGCGCAGGCGAACGGCGGTGACTTCGGCTCCCGCCTCCAGCTCGTGCAGCTGCCAGCCTGCGCGCTGACCACGCCCGAACTGGCCTCCTGCCGTACCCGGACCCCGCTCAGCTCCACCAACAACCCCACCAGGAAGACCGTTTCGGCACAGGTCCAGCTGGCAGCGAGCATCCCGTCCGTCAAGGGGAAGTCGCTGCTGCAGAACCAGCAGTCCGCAGTGGCTGCCGTGCCGATGGTCCTCGCGGCCACCGCCGGCTCGCCCGCCGACGGCGGCGGCCCGTCTGGTACGTACTCAGCCACCACGCTGAGTGCTTCCGGCAGTTGGGCCACCGGCGGTTCGACCGGCTCCTTCACCTACGGATACCCGCTCGCGGTGCCGCCGGCCCCGTCCGCCCTGGCGCCGAAGCTCTCGCTGGACTACGACTCGGGCTCGGTGGACGGCCAGACCTCCGCCTCCCAGTCGCAGTCGTCCTGGGTCGGTGACGGCTGGAGCATGCCGCAGTCGTACATCGAGCGCACCTACGTCCCGTGCGCGGACAGCCCCGAGGGCTCGGCCTCCCCGTCCGCGACGTACGACGAGTGCTACGGCGGCGAGGTGCTCACCATCTCGCTGAACGGCGCCTCGACCTCCCTGGTCTACGACGCCGCCAAGAACGTCTACAAGGCGGCGGACGACAGCGGTGCGGTGGTCACGCACGTCACCAACTCGTCCAACGGCTCGGGCACTTACAACACCGACTACTGGACGGTGACCGACCGCACGGGCACCGCGTTCTCGTTCGGCCGCAACGAGCTGCCGGGCTGGGGCTCCGGGAAGGCCACCACCAACTCGGTGGACTCCGTGCCGGTCTACTCCGCCCACGCGGGCGACCCGTGCTACAACTCGTCCGGCTTCTCGTCCTCCGTCTGCACCATGGCGTACCGGTGGAACCTCGACTACGTCAAGGACGTGCGCGGCAACGCGATGTCCTACTACTACGACCAGGACACCAACTACTACGGCGAGAACAAGGGTGCGAGCAACGTCTCGTACATCCGTGACTCGCACCTCAACCACATCGACTACGGCTTCACCGACGGCAACGCGTACGGCACCGCCCCCGACCGGGTCGCCTTCACCCCCGGCAACCGCTGCAACACCACCGGGTGCGGTCCGCTGACTGCGGCCACCAGCTCCAGCTGGCCCGACGTCCCGTTCGACATGGTCTGCGCCTCCGGTGCGACCTGCACTGCGCAGAGCCCGTCGTTCTTCTCGACGGTCCGCCTGGCCTCGATCGCCACCCAGCAGTACGACCCCGCGTCGACGAGCTACAAGCCGGTCGACACCTGGGCGTTGAGCGAGAGCATGCCGACCAACGGTGACGGCGGAGCCACCCTCTGGCTCGACTCGATCACCCGTACGGGCAACGACCTCAAGGGCGGCGGAAACACCACCGCGCTCACCCTCCCGCCGATCACCTTCGGCAAGCTGGACCTGCAGAACCGGGTCGACTCCACCACGGACGGGCTGCCCCCGCTCTACCGCTTCCGCGTCAGCTCGATCACCACCGAGACCGGGTCCGCTATCGGCGTGCAGTACACCCAGCCGACCCCGTGTACAGCGCCGGTGACCATCAACCCCGCCGCCAACACCTCGTCCTGCTACCCCGTCTACTGGACGCCGAGCGGCTACACCAGCCAGATCCTCGACTGGTTCAACAAGTACGTGGTGCAGAAGGTCACGCAGACCGACCCGACGGGCGGAGCGCCGGTCAAGGCGACCTCGTACGACTACTTCAACGCGGCCTGGCACTACGACGACAACGAGGTCGTGCAGTCCAAGTACCGCACGTACGGCCAGTCGCGCGGCTACGGCGACGTCAGGACGTACACGGGCGACGGCGTCAACGACAGGCAGACCGAGAGCGAGTCGGTCTACTACCAGGGCATGTCCAACGACAACGGCTCCGGCACCAGGATGCTGACGGACTCCCAGGGCGGCGCCCACGAGGACCTGAGCCAGCTCTCCGGCAAGCCGCTCGAGGAGACGACCTGGACCGGCAAGGGCGGCAGCGTCGACCACTCGGACATCACGTCCTACTGGGTCTCGGCGGCCACCGCCACCCGCTCGCGCACCGGGCTGCCCGACCTGACGGCCAACGCGATCGAGCCGGTGGAGAGCTGGAAGCGTCAGGCGCTGACCGGCACCGGCGCGACCACCTGGCGGATCAACGAGACCGACAAGTCCTACGTGACGGACACCACCGACCCCGACTTCGGCCTGGCTGCGGCCACCTACACCCACACCGTGCCGGTCAACACGGCGTACGACCAGTGCGCCACCACGGCGTACGCGCAGCCGAACACCACGCTGAACCTGGTCGGCCTGGCTGCGAGCACCGAGACCGACTCCGTCGCCTGCGGTGGCTTCACCCAGGGCAGCCCGAGCAGTGTCCCGGGTTCGGTCAACACGGTGGTCGCGCCCACGAGCGTCACCCGTCCCGACCAGGTGGTCACGGCCGGCCGGATCTTCTATGACGACCCGACCACGGCCGCCACCTGGCCGCAGCCGGCCGCCCCGACCTTCCCGCAGACCGGTGCGCCGACCCTCGGCGACCCCTCCGTGGTCCAGACGGCCAACGGCGCGTCGGGCGGCGCGCTGACGTACGTCACCACCAGCACCCAGGTCCGTGACTCGCTCGGCCGGCCGCAGGACGTGTACGACGCCAAGGGCGCCAAGACCCACACCGACTACGCGTCCGACTCGGCCGGCAACCCGACCGGCGTCACGGTCACCAACCCGCTGGGCCAGAAGACCACCAGCACCGTCGACCCGACACGCGGCTCGGTGCTCACCGCGACCGACGCCAACCTGGTGGTCACCACCAACCAGTACGACACGCTGGGCCGCACCACCGGCGTCTGGCTGGCCTCGCGGGCCCCCGCGACGAACCCGGCCAACTACGTCTTCGCCTACACGGTCTCCAACACGGGTGTCACGGCGGTCACCACCAGCAAGATGAACGACGAGGCCGCCTACCAGGTCAGCACGGTGATCTACGACGCGCTGCTCCGCCCGCGTCAGACCCAGAACCCGACGCCGCAGAGCGGGCGCATGGTCACCGACACCTTCTACGACACCCACGGGTGGTCCACGTCCACCTACAACGGCTGGTGGGACTCGGCGACCCTGCCGAACACCACCCTGGTGTCGGCGACCAGCCTCAAGGACCAGGTGCCGAACCAGGACTACCTGACGTACGACGGCCAGGGCCGCGTCACCGTCGACCAGTCCGAGCAGAACAACCTGGTCGTCTCCACCACGACCACCGTCTACAACGGTGACCGCACCACCGTCCTCCCGCCGACCGGCAGCACGCCCAAGACGACGGTGACCGACCCGCTCGGCCGCACGGTCGAGCTCGACGACTACACCACCCCGCCGACCCTCAACACCCCGGCCGACACCTTCGCCGGGACGTACACCGTCAGCGGCGGCACCACGCAGCCCATCACCTACGGCTACGACAACCGCGGCAAGCAGAACCAGGTCAACGCGGGCGGTTCCACCTGGACCACCACGTACAACCTGCTCGGCCAGGTCACCGACAAGGTCGACCCGGACGCGGGCCACAGCGCCATGCAGTACGACGCCGGCGGCCTGCTCACCCAGGCGGTCGACTCGCGCGGCAAGACCGTCAGCTACACGTACGACGCGCTGGACCGCAAGACCGCCTCGTACGACGCCCCGAGCACCGGCCAGACCAGCGGCAACCAGCTGGCGGGCTGGGCTTACGACAACTCCAACGGCGTGCCCGGCGTGACGAACCCGGTCGGCCACCTGACCACGACCACCAGCTACAGCAACGGCGCGGCGTACCAGACGCAGGAGAAGGGCTTCAACGTCTTCGGCGAGCCGCTCGGACAGACCGTCACCATCCCGGCCAGCACCGAGGGCTCGACGCTCGGCACCAGCTACACCTTCACGCACAGTTACACCAGCACCACCGGCCTGCCGTTCCGCGACGTCTACCAGGGCGGCGCGGGCCTGCCGCCCGAGGTCGTGACCCACGGCTACGCGGGCAACCTCGACCTGCCCAACTCGCTCGGCAGCACGTACGGCTACGCCCAGGGCGTGATCCACGACGCCTACGGCCGGGTCCAGCAGCAGACCATCGGATCGGCCACCAGCGAGGGGTACATCACCGACCAGTACGACCTGCACACCGGTCGGCTGACCGACCAGCTGGTCACCCGCCAGCTCGCCACCCCGACCAACGTCGACGAGCAGGCATACACCTACGACCTCTCCGGCAACATCACCAAGCAGATCTCCACCCGCCTCGGCTCGACCAGCACGGTCGAGACCCAGTGCTACCAGTACGACACCCTCGACCGCCTCTCCCAGGCGTGGACGGCCTCCGACTCCTGCGCGGCCACACCCACCGCCGCCGCCCACTCCAACGTCGGCGACGGCGTCAGCGGCGGCGCGTACTGGACCAACTGGTCGTTCGACGCCCTCGGCAACCGCACCAGCCAGGTCGACCACTCGACCACCGGCGGCACCGACACCAGCACCAGCTACACCTACAACGGCAACGGCACCGGCCAGGCCCACACCCTGACCTCCACCACCGCCACCGGCGGCTCGCCGGCCGCCACCTCCTACCAGTACGACACCGCCGGCAACACCACCCAGCGCACCACCCCCGCCGGCGGCACCCAGACCCTGTCCTGGGACGACGCCGACCGCCTCACCGGCGTCACCGGCGGCACGGCCGGGCCCACCAACTACGTCTACGGCGCCGACGGCACCGTCCTCCTCCAGAAGGACCCCACCGCCACCACCCTCTACCTCCCGGGCGAGCAGCTCACCCTCACCTCCACCGGCGCCCTCAGCGGCACCCGCTACTACACCCTCCCGGGAGGCGGCACCGCAGTCCGCACCGGCACCCTCGGCGGCCCCACCTCCACCTACACCTTCGAGATCCCCGACCAGCACGGCACCGCCGGCCTGGCCCTGGACTCGACCTGCCAGACCCCGACCTGGCGCCAGTTCACCCCCTACGGCGCCGCACGCGGAACGGCCACCACCTGGTCCGACAACCGCACCTTCCTCAACGCCCCGACCGACACCAGCACCGGCTTCACCACCCTGGGCGTCCGCCAGTACGACTCGACCATCGGCCGCTTCCTGAGCGTCGACCCGGTCTTCGAGGCCGCTGACGCCCGCCAACTCGGCGGCTACAACTACGCAGGCAGCAACCCCGTCACCGGCAGCGACCCCACCGGCCTGATGCTCTACGACCCCGAGACCGGTGACACTGGTGGGACGACGCAGCAACTGCAGGACGCGGTCAACAAGACCAGGTCGAACCCTGACTACCAGGATCCGGCGCCGTGCTTCACCTGCACCACGAGCAGCGACGACGGCGGTGGTGGCGGTGGTGGCAAGACTGATCAGTCCAAGCACAAGAAGTCGGGGTGCCATGGTTTCTGGGGCTGCGCCGGGCACTATGCCGAGGCGACCGGAAGCTGGATTGATGACCACCGAGGAATGCTGGCGACCGTGGTCGCCACGGCAGGATGCTTTGTCCCCGCAGTCGGCTGGGCCGCATGTGCCGGCCTTCAAGCGCTGGCGTACGGAGTCCGGACACAGCAGACGATCGCAGACGATGGCGGATGGGACAAGAACTCGAGTTCCATCCTGCTGGACGGCGTGCTCACGGCGGGGACTCTCGGAATCAGCGGCGCGGTATCGGTGGCCAAATACGGTTCGGCTCTGACGCTCACACAAGCTACCGGCAAAGCTGCTCCCGGGATTGTCGGAGGCGTCAAGAACCTCTGGAATGTTGGCGAAACCGCCAACTGGCAAGCGGTCGACAATTTGCCGGTGGCAAAATGGTCGATAAAGGTGGCCACCATTGCGCCGACCGTCCTGAATCAGGTTCGAAAGTACGAAGGGCGGGTTCCGCAGGTAGCCTCCAGCGTCAAGACCTTCATGACTACTCCCGTGGGGGCTGGTCTGGGGTGGGCGGCCTCCCTGCCGTAAGCTGATCTGAGGTAGTCGGTCCGCAGTCGGCCGATGCTCCGCGAAAGGAATCAGCCTGGACCGGGCATCGGCCGACTGTTCTCGATTTGCACAGCTGTAGGACAGGCGATTGGCAGCCCGCACAGTACTCGGTGAGGATCAACCTTGAAGAAGCAGATGAGGATCTATCCGAAGGGTCAGAGAGTAGCCCTCGTCGCCGTGGGGGTGGGGTTTCTCCTGATCAGTTCCGCGTCCATGATGCGGGGCTCGGTGGCGGCGCGAATCTTTTACGGCGCTATTCTCGTGGCGTCCCTGTGGTGGTGCTACCGAGGTGCCCGTCTCGGCTTGACGGTGGATCAGCAGGGAATTTCCGAGAGATCGCTGGGGCGAACCCGCCGGGTGGCCTGGCAAGAGGTCAAGGAGCTGACGGTCACCCGGGGCAGCGGAAATGCTGGAGCCAAGTTCTCGATGCTCGTTCTGCACTTTACGGATGGCCGCGAGCTGCCCTTGCGGGCAGCCGCCCGATTCAGCGATCAGGAAGTTCGAGAAATCCGTGACCGGGTGGCTGTGTATCGACCGGCCAAGGGGAATTGAGCGGGACAGCTGGAACAGCCGGAGCCCTGCCAGGGCTCCGGCTGTTCTGCGTCGGCCTGTCGTGGACCGGCTCAGCCCGAATCCACCGGTCAATAGCCGGTCCAGGGTCCGGACATGAAAGCGGAGATGCCCCCTGACCAGGGAAGATGTGACTTGTCTAGGGTTACATCCAACTGATCTGGAGGGGCATCTCCGGGATGCAGTCTCTCATGCCGCCGCGAGCGGTTTCCGTCGCGTTCGACGCGCCGAACCTGATCGCGGACGCCGGGCTGGTCCCGCTGGTTCGCCTGGCCGAACGCGCCGGCCTGCACGGTCTCGTCGCAGAGCGGCTGCGCATCGAGGGCGCGGGCAACAGCGGCGGTGCCCACCCGGGTGCGAAGGCGATGACGCTGATCGCGGCGATGTGCGCCGGGGCGGACTCCATCGACGACACCGACCGGTTGCGGCACGGCGCGATGCGCCTGCTGTCCGGCGGGGTGCGCGCGCCTTCGACGCTGGGCACCTTCCTGCGCGCCTTCACGCACGGCCACAACCGGCAGCTCCACGCGGTGCACCGGGACTTCCTCGCCCGCCTGGCCCGGACCACGCCACTGCTGCCCGGCGCGGACAAGGTCGCGTTCGTCGACATCGACCCCACCCACCGGCGCGTCTACGGCCGCGCCAAGCGGGGCGCCGAGGTCGGGCGGTTCAAGGGTGTGCGGACGCTGCACCCGATCCTGGCCACCCTCAGCACGCCGCTGGCCCGCCCGGTGATCGCGGCCGTCCGGTTGCGGCGGGGCAAGGCCGCCGACGCCCGCGGCGCCGGGCCGTTCACCGCCGAGGCCCTCGCGGCCGCCCGGCAGGCCGGCGCGACCGGAACGGTGATCGTCCGCGCGGACAGCCAGTTCTACAACGCCGACGTCGT
>NZ_JARXZC010000025.1 GCF_029894335.1 Kitasatospora sp. MAP5-34
GCCGCCCGGTCGCCGTCACCGGTAGCGACGACAGGACGGTGCGGGTGTGGGACCTGACCACTGGCGAGCAGGTGGGTGAATCCCTCACCGGCCACACCGGCCGGGTGTGCGCGGTGGCGGTGGCGGTGGTGGATGGCCGCCCGGTCGCCGTCACCGGTAGCGACGACAGGACGGTGCGGGTGTGGGACCTGACCACTGGCGAGCAGGTGGGTGAATCCCTCACCGGCCACACCGGCCGGGTGTGCGCGGTGGCGGTGGCGGTGGTGGATGGCCGCCCGGTCGCCGTCACCGGTAGCGACGACAGGACGGTGCGGGTGTGGGACCTGACCACCGGCGAGCAGGTGGGTGAACCCCTCACCGGCCACGCCGGCCGGGTGGGTTCGGTGGCGGTGGCGGTGATGGACGGCCGCCCGGTCGCCGTCACCGGCAGTTTTGATGACACGGTGCGGGTGTGGGACCTGACCACCGGAGAGCCCGTCGGCGAACCCCTCACCGCCCATACCGGTGGGGTGTGGGCGGTGGCGACGGCGGTGGTGGACGGCCGCCCGGTCGCCGTCACCGGCAGCAATGACAAGACGGCGCGGATGTGGGACCTGACCACCGGAGAGCCCGTCGGCGAACCCCTCGGCTACACCAACGATGTGAACGTGGTGGCGACGGCGGTGGTGGACGGCCGCCCGGTCGCCGTCACCGGCAGCGGAGGCCTGACGCTGCGGGTGTGGGACCTGGCCGCCGGACAGCCCACCGGCGAACCACACACCGGCCACACTGGCCCGGTGTGTGCGGTGGCGACGGCCCTGGTGGACGGCCGCCCGGTCGCCGTCACCAGCAGCTACGACAAGACGGTGCGGGTATGGGACCTGGCCACCGGAGAGCCCGTCGGCAAACCCCTCACCGGCCACACCGACCCGGTGTGGGCGGTGGCGACAGCGGTGCTGGAGGGCCGACCGGTCGCCGTCGCCGCCGGATCGGAGGATGACGGCGACGGGTATGGGACGGTGCGGGTGTGGGACCTGGCCACCGGGCAGCCCGTCGGTGAACCCCACAAGGCCCACTGGGCGCGCGCGGTGGCGACGGCGGTGCTGGACGGCCGCCCGGTCGTCATCGCTGACCACAGCGACTACAGCGAATGCGCGGTGTGGGTGTCGGACCTGACCACCGGCGAGCGCATCGGCGAACCCTTCATCGATCACACCGACCCGGTGCTGGCGGCGGCGACGGCAGTGGTGGACGGCCGACCGGTCGCCGTCACCAGCAGCTACGGTGACGACGACCCGGTGCAGGTGTGGGACCTGGCCACCGGGGAGCCCGTCGGCGAACCCCTCACCGCCGACGGTGTGGTGGCGACGGCGGTGGTGGACGGCCGCCCGGTCGCCGTCACCGGCAGCAGCGACAGGACGGTGCGGGTGTGGGACCTGACCACCGGACAGCCCATCGGCGAACCCCTCACCAACAACGGGGCGCGCGCGGTGGCGACGGCGGTGGTGGACGGCCGCCCGGTCGCCGTCACCGGCAGCGACGACATGACGGTGCGGGTGTGGGACCTGACCACCCGTCAACAGGTCGGCGCGGAGCTGGTGTTCCCCGAGAGCGTGTACGCGGCGGTCGTGGCGCCGGACGGGCGGCTGGTGGTGGCCTTCGGCTGGGAAGTCGCGGTCCTGAGCCCCCGTTGACCGGGCCCCGCCCGTCCCTGCCGGCGGTACCCGCCTCGTGCGGGTACCGCTGACGTCGGCCGGGGTAGCGGCGGGCCGTCGTCGCGGGCCCGGTCCAGCGGCACCTGCGCGGCCAGGTGCGGTTATCGGATCCGGGTTCCGGGCACGCGGTCGGGCTGAGCTTCTCCGTCGCGCCGCAGGTGCGGCCGATCCCCGGCAGTCTGATCAACATCTACCGGGAGTACGGCCAGGACCTGGGGTTTCCGCCGCCCGGCAACGGTGACCTCACGCCGTGGGCCCAGCAGGGGGTGCTGCTGCTCAACCGGGCGCTGACCACGGCACCCGGCAAGCCGGCGGCGCACCGTGGCAAGGGCTGGGAGGAGGTCACCGAGCAGGCGATCAAGGCGCTGGCGGCGCGCGGTGGCCCGCTGGTGGCGATCCTCTGGGGCCGGGACGCCCGCAACCTGCGCCCGCTGCTCGGCCAGGTCCCGGCGATCGAGTCGGCGCACCCCAGCCCGATGTCGGCGGACCGTGGCTTCTTCGGCTCCCGCCCGTTCAGCCGTGCCAACGACCTGCTGGTCGGCCAGGGTGCGCAGCCGGTGGACTGGCGCCTGCCGTAAGCGGGCGGATCGCATCTCGTCTGTGTCTGCCCATGCCACTGTGCAGGTGCATCTGCCCTCCGTCATATGGCACTTGGTTGTCACCGTACGCGGCCCTGGTTCAGCGCCGCCGAGGGCGGCGAGCCGTTCCGCCAGTCGCCGGAGGCGATCGGTGGAGAGCAGGCCGACGGCGAAGGCGGAGGTCTGGCGTGGCGAGAACGCTGCGACGATCCGGGTGTCCTGGCCCCGCAGTGGACTGATCCTGACCTCCGCACTGCCTTCGCGGCAGGGGACTGCGCGCTGGTGGCCGAGCGTCCGGCACCGGAGGGCACCGGTGCCGGACGCGGCGGACGGGCGACGGGATGTCAGACGTGCCCGGAGGCTGCGGGGCTGCTCGTCAGCGCCTGCGTGCTGTCCAGCTTCTGCCAGGTGCCGGACGGTCCGGCACCGACGCGGTACCACTGCCACAGGCTGTTGTCGGTACCACGGGCGTAGACGTTGGCGCGGCCCGCGACCTCGGCCGCACTCGGAGCGCCGGTGATGACCTGGCTGCCGAGGCTGGTCCAGCCGCTGGTCCAGCCGCCGCCGGCCGTCCAGTTGAGTTCGCCGACCGTGCCGCCGGTCCGTGCGGCGAACACGTCGATCTGGCCGGGGCCGGCGCTGGCCGCAGTGGGGGACGACGTCAGCGTGCCGCCGAGGCTCGTCCAGTCGGTCCACGCACCGCTGATGTAGCTCTTCTGCCACAGGGCGTCGTCATTGCCCCGGACGAAGACGTCGACGCGGTTCAGTGACGCCACGGCGGCTGGGGTTCCGGTGAACGTGCCGGGGCCGGTGGTGGTGTTCGGGCCGCCCAGATCGGTCCAGTTGGGCGTCCACGCGACGTCCGGGCTGTTGGCCGAACCGGAGGCGGGGACCTGCTGGTAGGTCTTCTGCCACAGGGCGCCGTCGGTGCCACGGACGAACACGTCGATGCGGTCCTGCCCCAGGCTCGCCGCAGCCGGGCTCGCCGACAGGGTTCCACCGAGGCTGACCCAGGCGCCCCAGGCGCCGTTGGTGTAGCTGTCCTCCCACAGGGCGTTGTCGCCGCCCCGGACGAAGACGTCGGTGCCGGACGGCAAGGACACCACCGCCGGGTCGCCCTGCATCGAGCCGGGGCCGGTGGAGCCGGCGACGCCCAGCGACAGGGACTGCCACGCCGACCACGAACTGCCGTTCCAGTTCTCCTGGTTCAGGCCCGAGGCGTCGGCGGCGAACACCGTCTCCGGCTGCTGCTCAGTGCCGCCGGTCAGCTTCAGCATCACCGACTGGTGGGCGGCCAGGGTGAAGGACAGGGAGCCGGTCTGGCTCAAGGTGCCGAGGCCGACGCCGGAGTACAGGTTCTGCACCGACGGGCTGCCCAGCAGATCCAGGCCCTGCGTCGTGAACGAGTACGTCGTGGCCGAGGTGCCGGTGTTCAGCAGCAGGACGGCTCGACTCCCGGACGCCGCGAGCTGCTTGGACCACACCTGGACGGCGCCGTTGGTGAGGACCTTCTGCCCCTGGTGGTCGGCGCTGTCCTGGTCGACGCCGATGACGGCCGGGTTGCCGATGATGCC
The DNA here is from genome assembly GCF_029894335.1 of Kitasatospora sp. MAP5-34. Taxonomy (GTDB): domain Bacteria; phylum Actinomycetota; class Actinomycetes; order Streptomycetales; family Streptomycetaceae; genus Kitasatospora. The sequence continues at coordinate 3,847 of NZ_JARXZC010000025.1, forward strand.
GGCGATGGCCGGGGTGAGGTTCGCGACATCGGTCGACAGCACGAGCGGCGCGCCTTGAACGGCCCACATGCCGAAGTAGGACTGCTGCTCGTCGGGGGTGAGCCCGTAGAGCGTGCCGCCGTTGGACTGCTGCTGACCGGTGGTCGGGTTGTCGCCGAAGCCGGGGCCGATCAGCAGGTAGTCCGGGTCGTTGTACTGTCCGGCGGCTTCGTTGCTGGGGTGGTCGTTCAACGAGAAGTTGTTCTGCACGTTGCCGAAGTTGATCCAGGAGGAGCCGCCGTTGGACGGGGTCCCGTAGCCGTTCGCGAAGCTGATGTCGCGTCCGGTGCGCCAGGTGCGCCCGGCCGCGCCACCCCAGACCGACGGGTTGTCCGGGGCGCCCTGCCCCCATTCGCAGATCTCCAGGGCCATCGGGTGCGACAACCCGCCCGTGGTCCTGGCGCCGGCCATCAGGCTGCCCCAGGCCTCGTAGTCGGCCATGGTCGAGCCGTAGGCCGACGGCACGCCGCCGCAGTGGTCGACCTTGGCCCAGTCGAAGCCCCAGGTGGCGAAGGTCGTGACGTCGGCGGCCTCGTGGCCGCCGCTGCCGTTCTGGCCGCCGCAGCCGGTGGTCCCGGTGTCGGTGTAGATGCCGGCGTTCAGCCCGAGCGAGTGGATGTAGCCGGTGAGGTCGCTCATGGAGTTCAGGGTCACGGACGGCACGGTGGTGCCGTTGGACAGGGTGAGCGACTTGGTCCGGTAGCCCGACAGGAACGTCGAGTTGGGGACGATGTTCCCGTTGGCGTCGCGGCCGGCGGACCCGTTGGTCCACCAGCCGCCGTCCATGCCGACGTTCTTGTAGCCGAGGTCGGCCATGCTCTCGTGGCCGCCCGAGCCGTTGAGCGGAAGATCGGCGTTCGGCGTGGCGAGACTGGCGGCCTCGTCGGCGATGTTCTGCGAGTCGTAGTTGTTGTTGAAGAAGTACCACGAGTTCCAGCCCATCGGCGCCGTCGCGGTGCCGAAGACGCCGGGCGGGACCATCGCCGTGGCAGGTGGGGCGGAGACGGTGCTCAGCGCCGTCAGTGAGACCGCGACTACGGCCAGGCTCAAGGCAGCCCTTGCCGTGCGTGCGGTGCGCGGGTGAGGGGACATGCGGTCACGCTCCCTGGGGGTGGGGTTACGGCCCGGCCCGGATCGGGCCGGCGATCGGCGAGACTGGCAGGAGCTGGTTACGCAGGCAGCCCGACGGCGCGTTCGCCGGTGCGTCGCTGCTGGATGACGACGGCGGCGACCAGCAGGGCCCCTTGGGCGACGTTCTGCCAGAAGGCGTTGATGCCCTGGACGGTGAGGCCGTTCTGGAGGGCGCCGAGCAGGGCGACCGCCAGGAGGGTGCCGCCGACGCCGCCCTTGCCGCCCTTGAGGGCGCAGCCGCCGAGGGCGGCGGCGGTGATGGCCTGGAGTTCGAGGCCTTCGCTGCCGGAGACGGGCTGGCCGGAGCCGGTGCGGGCGGTGAGCAGGACGCCGGCGATGCCCGCGACCATGCCACTGAGCGCGTAGGCGGCGATGAGGTACTTGTTGAGGTTGATGCCGGCCAGTCGGGCGGCGGTGTCGTTGCCGCCGATGGCGAAGATGTTGCGGCCGACGTCGGTGTACTTCAGCAGGACGTGGACGGCGGCTGCGACGAGGAGCAGGAGCCAGACCATGACGGGCAGGCCGGCGATCTTGCCACGGCTCAGGAAGACGAACAGGCCGTCGTTCAGTACATAGCCCTGTGCAGAGCCGTTGGAGATCAGCTGTGCGATGCCCTTGTAGGCCGCCAGGCCCGCCAGAGTGGCGATGGTCGCGTTGACCCGGCCGTAGATGATGACGGCGCCGTTGAGTACGCCGACCAGGGCACCGATGGCGATGGCGGCGCCGATCCCGAGGAGGGAGTTCGAGCCGGTCGAGGTGAAGACCATGGCGCTGGTGACGGAGGCGAGGCCCGCCTGGGAGCCGACGGAGATGTCGAGCGCCCCGCAGATGATCACTACGGTCTGGACGACCGCGAGGAGGCCGGAGATGGTGACGGCCTCGGCGATGACCTGGATGTTGTCCCAGCTGAGGTAGTTGGGGTTGAGCGACCCGAACAGGGCGAGCACGAGGGCCATGGCGCCGATCAGGCCCAGGTTCTGGCTGCCCACCCGGGCCGGCCAGGTGCGGGCGGCGGTTGCGGGCGTCGGCCGGTCGCCGGTTTCGTCGGGCTCTCGGTCGACGGAGCGGGCGGTCGTCATCGGGTGCCTCCGGGGGCCGGGTCGGTTCCGGTGCGAGGTGCCGTGGTGGTCTCGTGCGGAAGGGAGGGAGTGAGGTCGTCGGCCATGGCGAGGGCGAGGATGGCTTCCTCGGTGGCCTGGGTGTGGTCGAGGTGGCCGGTGATGCGGCCGTTCTGCATGACGAGGACGCGGTCGGCGAGGCCGAGGACCTCGGGGAGTTCGGAGGAGATCACCAGGATGGCGGTGCCCTGCCGGGCGAGGTCGGCGATGATCTGGTAGATCTCGGCCTTGGCGCCAATGTCGACGCCTCGGGTGGGCTCGTCGAGGATCAGCAGGGCGGGCTTACGGGCGAGCCAGCGGGCGAGGGCGAGCCTGGACGGGGCCGAATCGCTTGGTGATCGCTTCGGCCGCCAGCCCGGCCCCGGACGCTGCTGTGCCGGGGATGTTCATCTGGCTCAGGCGCACTTCAGGCCGGCGGACTGCCAGGTGGTGGCGTCGACCATGGTGGTGGGGGCGAACGCCTCGGCGGGCATGTCCTTGCCGTTCTTGAGCTTGTCGTACATCGTCTGGACGGCGAGCGCGCCGATGTCGCTGCCGTTGATGAACAGGGAGGCCTTCATACCGGAGGGGGCGCCGGAGCCCCAGTCCTTGCAGGCGAGATAGGCGCCCAGGCCGACACCGATGATGTTGGCGGGGCTGATGTCGGCGTTCTGCAGGGCCGTCACGCCGCCCTGCACGTTCTCGTCGTTGCAGCCCCAGACGATCCAGTGCTTGACGCCCGGGTTCGCGGTCAGGGTCGCGGCGACCTTGTCCTGGGCGCCGGTCGGGGTGTTGTCGGTGGCTACATCGATGTTCTGCACGCTCGCGCCGGCGCCGCTGCCGAAGGCGTCCTTGGCGGCCTTCACGCGGTCGCCGCAGACCGTGACGTCCTGCTGCCAGGCGGAGATGGTACGGGTGTCGGCCGCGTTCCAGCCGGCCTTCTTGAACTCCTCGGCGGCACGCTTGCCGACCTCGGTGCCCATCTGCTGCCCGGAGAAGCCGATACGCGGGACGAGGTCGGCCTTGTCGCAGCCGGCCGGGGTCGGGCTGTTGGCGCAGACCTGGTCGTCGGAGGTGAGCAGCGCGACCTTGGCGTCCTTCGCGGTCTGCACGACCTGCGGACCCACCGCCGGATCGGGAACGACGACGATCAGGCCGTTGGACTTCTGCGCGATCGCGGACTGCACCTCGCTCACGGTCTTGTTCGCGTCGTTGCCCAGGTTGACCACCTTCAGGTCGATGCCCAGCGCCGCGGCCTTCGCCTTCGCACCGTTGGCCTCGTCGATGAAGTACTGCTGGTCGCCCTGCTTCTGCAGGTACGTCAGCGAGATCTTCCCGCTGACCGGAGCGACCGACGCCGCGCCGGCGGCACTCGACGTCTGACCGGTCGAACATGCCGTCAGGACGAGAGCGACGGCTGCGCCGAGGACAGCGGCAGCACCACGGGTGCGTGCAGTGATCATTCGAGCTCCAGGAAGGGTGGGGTTCTTCGGGAGTGAAGAAGAGGTGGGTGGTCCGGAACTGTGACGGCCACCGCCGCGCTCGGCGTCTCGCCTGTCGTCCTGGGCACGAATCCTGGGACCGGGTAACCATGGCTGTCAAGATATTTGCATAATTAATCACAAGCGCTACGGTGAGGCTGTGACTGAGCAGACCTGTCGAAGATTCCAGGGCCGTGTCGCCCTGATCACCGGTGCCGCCAGCGGCATCGGCGCCGCCACCGCGCGGCGCCTCGCCGCCGAGGGCGCCTCTGTCGTGGCCGTCGACATCGCCGACACGGCCGGTCGGGCGGTGGTCGAGGCGATCACCAGCGAGGGCGGCCGGGCCGAGTACCGGCACGGCGACGTCACCTCCGCCGCGATGTGGGACGAGCTGGCCGCGCACGTGCGCAGCCGCTACGGGCGCCTGGACGTGCTGCACAGCAACGCCTACGCCGTCATCGTCAAACCCGCCCACGAGCTGACCGAGGGCGAGTGGGACACCCAGCTGGCCGTCACGCTCAAGGCCTCCTGGCTGGCCATCCGCGCCTTCGCCGGGACCCTGCGCGACAGCGAGGGCTCGGTGGTGCTCACCTCCTCGGTGCACGCGCTGATCGGCCTGCCGGGCCACCCCGCGTACGCCGCCGCCAAGGGCGCCCTGTGCGCGATGGGCCGTCAACTCGCTGTCGAGTACGGCCCACAGGTCCGCGTCAACACCGTCGTGCCCGGGCCGATCATGACGGCGGCCTGGGACCGGGTGGACGAGACCGGGCGGGCCGACAGCGTTGCCGAGACCGTTGCCAAGCGCTTCGGCCGGCCTGAGGAGGTCGCGGCAGCCGTGGCATTCCTCGCCTCCTCGGACGCCTCCTACGTCACCGGCGTGAACCTGGTGGTGGACGGCGGCTGGTCCGTCGTCAAAGCTTCCTCGTGAAAGCTGCCTCGTGAACATGCGCAAGATCGACGCGCGGGCCGCCGGCCCGCGCGCGGCAACAGAGGAGGACCCGTCATGAACCAGCCGGCACGAGGCCTGCACGGGCAGGCCGTCGAGGTCATCGGCGAGCGGATCATTCGCGGCACGTACGCCCCGGGCGCCTCGCTCTACCCCGACCAGGTCGAGCGGGAACTCGGCGTCAGCAAGACCGTCGTACGCGAGGCACTGCGGGTCCTCGCCTCCAAGGGACTGATCGACTCCCGCCAGAAGCGCGGCACCTTCGTCCGGCCGCGCTCCGACTGGAACCTGCTGGACGGCGACCTGCTGCGCTGGCAGGGCCGGGGCATCCCCGACGAGGTCTTCCTCGACAACCTCGGCGAGGTCCGTGGCATCGTGGAGCCGGCCGGGGCCCGTTTGGCCGCCGAGCGCCGCGACGAGAGCGACCTCGCCGCTCTGCAGGACGCACTCGACAAGATGGCGGCCGCAGGCAGCGACGCCCACGCCGCGGTCGAGGCCGACCTCGCGTTCCACCGCGCGCTGCTGGCCGCCGCCCACAACGAACTCCTCACCCGCATGGAGGTCGTGATCGAGGCCGGCCTGCGGGTGCGCGACCACATCGTGCACGGCGCCGACCACAGCGCCGACGCCGTCCCCGCCCACCGGGCCGTCCTGGACGCCGTGCGCGCCCGGGAGCCGGAGGTCGCCGCCCGCGCCGTCCAGGACCTGCTCGCCCAGGCCGCCGCCGACCTTCACGGCCTCATCGACGACAGCAACCCCGGAGAGACCGGATGAAGATCACATCGCTGGAGACGTTCCTCGTCGCGCCACGCTGGCTGTTCCTGCGAGTCGCCACCGACGAGGGGATCACCGGCTGGGGTGAGCCCGTCCTGGAGGGCCGCGCCGAAACCGTCCAGGCCGCCGTCCGCGAACTCGCCGACTACCTGGTCGGCCAGGACCCGCTGCGCATCGAGCACCACTGGCAGATCCTCACCAAGGGCGGCTTCTACCGGGGTGGCCCGGTCCTCTCCAGCGCGGTCGCCGGAATCGACCAGGCACTCTGGGACATCGCGGGCAAGGCCCACGGCGTCCCGGTCCACCAACTGCTCGGCGGCCACGTCCGCGACCGGGTGCGGATGTACGCCTGGATCGGCGGCGACAGCCCCGCCGACGTCGCCGAACTCGCCCAGGCCCAGGTCGATGCCGGCTTCACCGCCGTCAAGATGAACGGCTCCGCGCACATGCGCCCCATCGACACCCTCGCCCAGACCCAGGCCGTCATCGACCGGGTGGCCGCCGTCCGCGAAGTCCTCGGCGACGAGCGCGATGTGGCCGTCGACTTCCACGGCCGGATGTCCACGGCCATGTCCCGGCGCCTGCTGCCCCTGCTGGAGCCCTTGCACCCGATGTTCGTCGAGGAGCCCGTCCTCCCCGAACACTCCCGCGACCTGCGCCACCTCGTGGACTCGACCTCCGTGCCGCTGGCCGTGGGTGAACGGCTCTACTCCCGCTTCGACTTCCGCGACGTGCTCGCCGCCGGCATCGCCGTCGCCCAGCCCGACGTCTCGCACGCCGGCGGCATCTCCGAGGTCCGGCGCATCGCGGCCCTCGCCGAGATCCACGACGTGGTGATGGCCCCGCACTGCCCGCTCGGCCCGATCGCCCTCGCAGCCAGCCTCCAACTGGCCTTCTCCGTACCGAACTTCCTCATCCAGGAGCAGAGCCTGGGCATCCACTACAACCAGGGCAACGACCTGCTGGACTACCTGCTGGACCCCGAGCCGTTCCGCTTCACCGACGGCCACGCCGCCCGGCCCACCGGCCCCGGCCTGGGCATCGAGATCGACGAGAACGCCGTGCGCCGAGCCGCCGAGACCGGCCACCGCTGGCGCAACCCCGTCTGGCACCACCAGGACGGATCGTTCGCGGAATGGTGACCGACCTGCCGCAGACCACCCTGCCGCAGACCACCCTGCCACTGACCACCGCGCCACTGACCGCCCTGTCCCTGACCGCCCGCACCGACCCGGCCCACGGCGGCCGGTGGACCTCCCTGCGGGCCGGCGAGCGCGAATGGCTATGGCTCCGGCCCGACCCGCGCCACCGTCCGCCCCGGCGACCCGTTCGTCGACGCCGGCGGTCTGGAGGAGTGCATCCCGACCGTGCGCGGCACCCCCGACCACGGCGACGCCTGGTCCCGGCCGTGGCGGCGCGACGGCGACACGGACCTCGTGGAGTGCCCCGACTTCGTGCTGCGCCGACGCATCGAGCACCGGCCCGCCGCGCTGCGCGCCAGCTACGAGCTGCACGCCGACCCCGGCTACCGCCTGCTCTGGGCAGCCCACGCGCTCCTGGACGTCACCCCTGATGCCCGGCTGATCGCGCCGGACGCCACCTCGGCCCGGCTCTTCCCCGAGGCAGCCGCGCTACTGGAAGAGCCCTGGCCCGCCGGGGCCCACCACATCACCGGACCATGGCCCACGCCCCATGGCCTGCCGCTCTACCGCCTGGGCCCCGACGACGGCACCGCCGTCGGTGCGGTCCTCACCGACTGCGCGAGCGTGACGGTCACCGACGGCACCGACACACTCACCTTCTCCCTGCACACCGACGCCGACGTCCCCGTCTCCATCGCCCTGTGGCGCAACCTGCGCGGCTTCCCCGCCCCGGCCCCCTATCGCAGCATCGGGGTCGAGCCGATGCTCGGGTCCGTCTTCGACCTCGCCGAGGCCGGGCCCGGCGAGGCCGCGACGGTCCCGGCCGGCGGCACGCTGCGCTGGCAGCTCGAGATCACCGCGACCAGCTCCCGCACCACCTGAACCGACCTGACCGACAAGGCCCCCGTGAACCTGAACGAACTGCCCTACCGGACACTGGCCATCGTGCGCGGCACCGACCGCCACGCGGCGCTGCGCACCGTCCTCACCCTCGCCGAGGAGGGCATCACCGCCACCGAGGTGTCGCTGACCACCCCCGACGCCCTCTGGGTGATCGAGCAGGCCCGCCGCGAACTCGGCCCCCAGGCCACCCTCGGTGCCGGGACCGTCCTGACCGGCGAGGACGCCGCCCGCGCCGCCGACGCCGGGGCAAGCTTCCTCGTCACTCCCGGCCTCGGCGAAGACCTGCGCCACCGTGCCGCTTTCGAACTGCCCATGCTGATAGGCGCGCTGACACCCAGTGAGGTGATCGCCGCGAGTGAGTGCGGAGCCCTCGCCGTCAAGCTCTTCCCCGCCTCGCTGGGCGGCCCCGGCTACCTGAAGGCCCTGCGCGACCCCTTCCCCGCCGTACCGTTCGTGCCCGTCGGCGGCATCGACGCCGCCTTGGCCCGCGCCTACCTCGCTGTCGGCGCAGTCGCCGTCGGCGTCGGCTCACCACTGGTCGGCGACGCCGCCGGCGGCGGAGACCTGGACGCACTGCGCGAGCGCGTCGCCCGCTGGCGCGCCGCCCTGACCGAGGAGGTCGCGGCATGACCGGCCTGGCACCGCTCGATGTCGTGACCGTCGGGGAGACGATGGCCGCCCTGCGCGCCACCGGCCCGGTCAGGCTCGGAGCACCGATGCAGCTCTCCGTCGCCGGCGCCGAGGCCAACGTCGCGATCGGCCTGGCCAGGCTCGGGCACCGGGCCGGCTGGGTGGGCCGCGTCGGCGACGACGAGTTCGGCGCCCTCGTCCTGCGCACCCTGCGCGCGGAACAGGTCGACGTCGGCCACGCCCGCCTCGACGCCGACGGCCGGCCCACCGGCTTGCTGGCCCGCGAGGACCGGATCGCCGACCTGGTCAGCGTCTCCTACTACCGCGCGGGATCGGCCGGATCGGCCCTGCGGGCCGCAGACGTCCTGCCCGCCCTCGGCCACGGCGTCCGCATCCTCCACCTGACCGGGATCACCCCCGCCCTGAGCGCCGGCGCAGCCGAGGCCGTCCACGCGGCAGCCGCCAGAGCCGGGGAACTCGGCATCACCGTCTGCCTCGACGTCAACTACCGCGCCCGCCTGTGGTCGCCGGCCGAGGCGAGGACGGTCCTGCTGCCGCTGGCGCGGACGGCCGACGTGCTGGTCGCCTCCGCCGACGAACTGCACCTGGTCGCCGAGGACCCGGACCTGCCCGAGCCCGACGCGGTCGCCGCACTGATCGCCCAGGGACGCAGCGAGGTGGTGATCACCCGTGGCGGCGAGGGTGCGAGCGCCACCACGGCCCACGGCACCGTCAGCACCCTCGCCCGCAAGGTGCCGGTGATCGATGTGGTCGGCGCCGGCGACGCCTTCGTCGCGGGCTACCTCTCCGGCCTGCTCGACGGACTCGACGTCGCAGGCCGCCTGCACCGGGCCGTCACCACCGGCGCCTTCGCCGTCACCACCCGTGGTGACTGGGAGGGCCTGCCCACCCGCCGCGACCTCGCCCTCCTCGACCAGCCCGCCGGCACCACCCTTCGCTGACCCTCTGGGAGCTTCCATGACTGAATCCAGCCAGGTCGAGGTATGGGCCGCCGGCGACCACGAACTCGGCGAAGGCGCCCGCTGGATCGACGGCCGACTCGTGTACGTCGACATCCTCGCCGGCCGCCTCCTCGAAGTCACCGACCTCCCCGGCCCCCGAACTCCGCTCGAAATCGCCCGCCTTGACGTCCCCCTCGGCGCTGTCGCCCCGATCAGCGACCGCCCCGGGCACTGGATCGCCGCCGCCGGCACCGGCATCGCCCTGCTCGCCCCGGACGGCAGCCTGGACTGGCTCGCCCGCCCCGAAGACCGCTCCCCCGTCCCCACCAGGATGAACGACGGCGCCTGCGACCCGCACGGCCGCTTCTGGGCCGGCAGCATGGCCTACGACGCCACCCCGGGCGCCGGCTCCCTCTACCGCACCGACCACGACGGCTCCGTGCACCGCGTCCTCGACGGCATGACGATCGTCAACGGCCCCGCCTTCAACAGCACGGGAGACCTCCTCTACGTCGCCGACAGCGCGGTTGGCGTCATCCACCGCTGCACCCTCGACCCCGACGGCAATCCCACCGGCCGCGAGGAGTTCACCCGCGTCAATGCCGGCGGCTCACCCGACGGCATGACCGTGGACACCGACGGCTGCCTCTGGGTGGCGATCTGGGGACATGGCGCAATCCACCGCTACCACCCTGACGGCACCCACCTGGCAACCCTGCGCCTGCCCACCCCCCAGCCCACCTCCGTGTGCCTCACACCAGCTGGTGGCCGTCTCCTGATCACCACAGCCCGTTACGGCCTCAGCCGGCCCCTCGGCCCGGCAGGATCCGTGCTGTGCGCTGCCGTGGACGCCTCGGCCCCGCCCGCCCGCACCTACCGGCAGCAGTAGGCACGGCCGATCCCGTGCATAGGCATTGCTCCGATCACCAGAGCGGAGAGCTGCGAGCCTGGATCTCCCGATGCCGCAGCTGGGGATCGAGGCGATGGCCTATGCGGCCCGCAGCAGTTTCGCGGTCAGTGGGTTGAGTTCGACCGGCTCGTCTTCTCCGACGAGGACCGTCCCGCCGAGGGTGACCATGTGGTCGCCGATTCCGCAGCTCGGCTCGAAGGCGAAGGACATTCCGGGCTTGAGGGTCATGTCAGCCAACGTCGCAGGCCGTGGGGCCGCTGTCGGGTACAGGTCGCCGCCTTCGGCCTGGATGAGTCCGCCAGGGATGCGGCTGAAGGCGCCGTAGGGGTTCAGTCCGTGGATCTGAGGGCCGCGGAACCAGGCGCCGACTGCCTCGGCGGGCGCCAGCATGGCCTCGGAGACCTCCCCGAAGGTCGCGCCCGCGCGGAGCGTCGCCAGTCCGGCGGCGTAGCACTCGTTCGCGATCCGGGCGGCGCGCTCGATGGTCTGGTGGACCTCGCCGATGGCGATTGCGGCTTGGTGCTGCGTTTGACGGCCGCCGAAGTTGCTGAAGATCTCCGTGGCGATGAGGTCGCCTTCCCGCAGGATGCGCGGTGGTTGCGGCCGGTAGCCCCACGCGGGCTGTCCGGATGCCGATGGTGCCGGGCCCGTGCAGAAGTGCAGGTGGGGCGCGAGTGTGCCGTGCCGGTACGCGGTGGCCATGGCTGCGGCGAACACGTCGGCTTCGGAGACGCCCGGTGCGGCCGTGGCCACCATGGCCTCTGCCATCGCGTCGCCGATGCGGGCGGCATGACGCACCACCGCGATCTCTTCGTCGCTCAGCGGCATCATGAGGCGGGCGAACGCGTGCCCGACATCGCGGAAATCGGCGCCGGGCAGCCGGTGCAACACGGTGTCCCAGAACGGGTACGGGATTCGCCCTTCGGGATGCGCGGGAAGGTACGGGTCGAGGCCCATGACCCCGATGGATGCGTTGCCGAGCCCCAGGTCCTTCAATGCCTGGACGAGCTGGTGGGACTGCCGGCCCAGACGCAAGTCGTTCGCGGCGAGCCACAGTTCGTCGCCTCTGTGCACTGCTTCTCGATGGTCGAAGAGAAACGTCGGGATCGGCACGAGCGCTGTGGGTGTCCGGTTGCGGGGGAAGACGAGAAGGACGCCCGGTCGATCATTGGTGAACCAGCTGTCGAAGGCGAAGGGCGCGGGTCCTGCGTCTCCCTCGCCGAACACGACCAGTCCGTCGAGGCCCTCTGCTTCCATGAAGCTGCGAGCCAGGTTCCAGCGCCTGTCCCGCTCGGCCAGTGAGTAGACGGGAACTGAAGTACGTTGCAGCGGTGGGAGCTTCATGCTGCTAGCCCTCTCGTGATTGGCCGATGAGCGCGGTGGCGGTGTCGACGATCGTCTGTTCGGTGGGGCGGGGATGCCAGCCGAGCTGGGTGCGTGCCTTGCCGCTGTCGACGAGCCGCGTGCGGCCGAGCTCGGAACGCACCATCGCCAGCTGCGGGTTGCGCCGCGCGAGCAGCTTGACGACGAGGTCGGGCATGGTGCGCACGGGCACCTTTGCGGCTTCGTCCGGGAGTTTCTCGCGCAGGATGCGGGCGATCTGCCGGTACCACAGGAAGCTGCCCGAACCGAGGTAGCGCTGGCCTGCGGCGGCGGGGCTGGTCATGGCGAGGATGTGGAGTTCGGCGATGTCGCGCACGTCGACGATGTTCCAGCCGATGTTCGGCACGGCGGGGATCTCGCGGGCGAGCAGGCGGCGGATGATCTCGACGGTTCCTGGCCTGTTCGGTGCGCCCAGCATGGGGCCCTGCATGAACGTCGGGAGGACGGCCGTCAGTTCGAGCCCGGTCGCGGCGGCGAGGTCCCACGCGTCGCGCTCGGCGAGGATCTTGGAATCGGGGTACGCGCGAAGCGGGGTGCCGGACGGCGCGGTCCAGGTCGTCTCGGTCGCGGGCGTGTCCGGGTCGCCGGTGTCGGCCGTGACGCCGGACGAGGTGAGCACGGCACGCCTTACCCCCGCGCGGGCGGCGGCGCCCAGGACGCGGCAGGTGCCTTCGCGGGCGGTGGTGATGAGGTCCACGCCCGAGCCGAAGGGCATCGGCGAGGCGGTGTGCAGCACGTAGTCGGCACCCGCGGTCGCCTCGTCCCAGCCGTCGTCGCTGAGGAGATCAGCAGCCGCGAACTCGATGGTCGCGGCCGCCTGCCCGCCTGTCTGCTCGCTGACGGCGTCGCGCACCTGCTGCGCTTTGTCGAGGCTGCGCACGGTGGTGCGCACTTGGTAGCCGCGCTGGAGCAGGTCGGCGATCACCCAGCCGGCCAGGTAGCCGGTTCCGCCCGTGACGAGTACCGTCTCGCCGTCGTTGCTGGCGGTCATCTGCTCCTCCAATATCATTGAGTTTCTCATTGATATTGGGAGCGTATCATGGCCGCATGACTGTGGGTAGTGACGTGGAGGCAGTGGTGGCTCACCGCGCGGACGTCGAGCGGAAGGCCGAGATCGTCCGTGTTCTCGTGGAGGTGGGAAACGCTGCGGATGCGGTCGTGGCCCAGGTGCTCGGCGAGTTCGGGGTCCCGGCCTCCGTCGCCGGCACGCTGTGGGCGCTTGCCCCGGGAACCCAGCCGCCGACGATGCGGGATGTGGCGGCCCGCCTGCACTGCGACCCTTCCACGGTGAGTCTCGCCGCCGACAAACTCCAGAGCATGGGACTCGTCGCCCGTCAGCCCCATCCCGCCGACGGACGCAAGCGCACCCTGGTCCTCACCGAACAGGGGCACGAACTGTGGGAGGCGCTGAGGGCGCGGCTGCACGGCTCCGGGCTGTTCGCCGGTCTCGATGCGCAGGAGCAGGACACCCTGCTCGCGCTGCTGACGAAGATGCGAAACCCGCAACGCCCATAGCCGATCCCTGACTGACAACCAGGGTCGCACCCATATGCGGCCAAACGCCTGGCCGAAGACATCCACCACGGGTGCGGCTCACCGCAAGAGGGCCATCGACGAGTCTTCACCCACTTCTGGAACGCGTGCGGCCATGGCCGCCGGCCACGGCGCGCCCGCGACCTGTGCCTCGCGCTGGGTCGTTGACTACACCGCCGTCCGCTTCGAGGACGCCGTCAAGGACATCGACGTCGTCATCGCAGGTGCCCTTGGTGGAGTCCGCGCACCCGAGCCCGATGTCCGCCGACCGGGGCTTCTTCGGCTCCCGCCCGTTCGGCAGGGTCAACGACCTGCTGGTCCGGCAGGGGGCCCAGCCCGTGGACTGGCGGCTGCCGTAGCGGCGCGAGCCTGCCGGTTCGAGGTGTCCGGGGTCGTCCGGGAGTGTCCGAACGCCTTGCGGGCGGCCGGACGGGTTGACGATGATCTGACCCGCAGTCCAGGGCACCGATGTGGGAGCGGCACGGGGGTCTGCTCCCACTTCGGTAGTTCACCCCAACGAGTGAACTAACACATAGTGTTACTCGTGTGACGGACGGTGCGATCCAGACTGACGGCACCTGTCGGCCCGTCATATCTAGGGATCCCCTGTGTCCGCTCTGCGTACCACCGCTGCCGCCGCCCTGGCGGCCGCTGCCCTCGCCACCGGTCTGCCGCTCTCCGTCGCGCACGCCGACGACGTCCCGGCCTCGCCCGGGAAGGCCACTGCCGTCACTGCCGAGCTCCAGCTGGACGTCAGCCTGCTGGACAACGGGGTGGACGTCCCCGTCGACATAGCGTTGAACAAGGTGGAGAGCCCGGCGCAGCGCGACGGCGCGCTGCTGACCGCCAAGGTGGACGGCGTGGACCGGCAGCGTCCGGTCACCCTGGTCAAGGCCGAGGTCGGCAAGTCCGTCACCCGGGCCGACGCGCGCGGCGCCGCCGCCTCCGTCAGTCTGGTCGGCGCGGACGTGCATGCGCCCGGTCTGCCGCTCACCGCCCTGCTGCGTCTGGAGGCGCTGAGCGCCGAGGTCACCTGCCCGGTCGACGGGCCGCCGACGGCCAAGGTCACCTCGCCCGCCCGGATGACGGTGCTCGGCAGGTCCGTGGCGCTGGGGCTCAACGGGCCGACCCATGTAGAGGTCCCGGCGATCGGTAGTGTGGACATCGAGTTCTCCAGGCACACCACCACCTCCAGTACGGCCGCCGCCTCCGCGCTGGAGGTGCAGGTGGCGCTGAACCCGCTCAACCTGAACGTCGCCAAGGTCACCGGCCGGATCACGGTCGCCTCCGTCACCTGTGAGAAGCCGGTGGCGGGCGGGGCCGGTGCGCCCTCGTCCGCCCCCGCTTCCGTGCCGCCGTCCCAGCCGGCCGCCTCCGGCGCGCCCGGTATCGTCCCCGCCGTCGACACCAGCGCCGTCCCCGCCCCCGGCCGGAGCCTCGCCTTCACCGGCAGCAGTGGCACCGGGACCCTGCTGGCGGGCTCGGGAGCACTGCTCGCCGCAGGCGGCGCCGCCCTCTGGACGACCCGGCGCCGCCGCGCCCACGCGCGCCGGCACTGACGCAGGGCGCGCGATGCCAGCCGCGCGCCCCCAAGGCACTGCCGATGGCATCGGCAATGGCACTGCCGCAGCGTGAGCGTGCCACTGCGGACGGTTGGTTTACACGGGCGTCACATAGGAGGAACAACCGGGAAACGGCGGCTTGCGACGCTACGCGGGCACCCACCACTCAAGTTGCGAGGTAAGCCGTGGCAATCAAGGCCGAGTACATCTGGATCGACGGCACCCAGCCGACCGCCAAGCTCCGTTCCAAGACTCGGATCCTGGCCAACGCTGACAAGCTGCCGACCTGGGGCTTTGACGGCTCCTCCACCAACCAGGCCGAGGGCCACGCCTCGGACCGGGTGCTCGAGCCGGTCGCGTCCTTCCCGGACCCGATCCGCGGTGGCGACAACATCCTCGTGCTCTGCGAGGTCTTCGAGATCGACGGCACCCCGCACGCCTCGAACACCCGCGCCCTGCTGCGCCCGATCTCCGAGCAGTTCGCCGCTCAGGAGGCGATCTTCGGCATCGAGCAGGAGTACACCTTCTTCAAGGGCTCCCGCCCGCTCGGCTTCCCCGAGGGCGGCTTCCCGGCCCCGCAGGGCGGCTACTACTGCGGCGTCGGCGCCGAAGAGGTCTACGGCCGCGAGATCGTCGAGCTGCACATGGACCGCTGCCTCGCGGCCGGCCTCGCGCTCTGCGGCATCAACGCCGAGGTCATGCCGGGCCAGTGGGAGTTCCAGATCGGCCCGGTCGACGCGCTGACCGTCTCCGACCACATGTGGGTCGCCCGCTACCTGCTCTACCGCACCGCCGAGGAGTTCGGCATCGACGCCACCCTGGACGCCAAGCCGGTCCGTGGCGACTGGAACGGCGCGGGTGCGCACACCAACTTCTCCACCAAGGCCATGCGTGAGGGCTACGACGCCATCATCACCGCCTGCGAGTCGCTCGGCGCCTCGCAGGAGAAGGTCCTGGAGCACGTCAAGCAGTACGGTTTCGGCATCGAGTCCCGCCTGACCGGCCTGCACGAGACCGCCCCGTGGAACGTGTACTCCTACGGCGTGTCCGACCGTGGCGCCTCGGTCCGCATCCCGTGGCAGGTCGAGGTGGACCAGAAGGGCTACATCGAGGACCGTCGCCCGAACGCGAACGTCGACCCGTACGTGGTGACCCGCCTGATGGTCAACACCTGCTGCTCCGCCCTGGAGAAGGCCGGCCAGGTCTGATCCGCCCAGCCCCACACGGCTGAACAGCTGAACCGAACGCCCGCCGGTCCCGCCCAGGACCGGCGGGCGTTCTCCGTCTCCCGGCCGTCTCCCGGTTGCCCTCCGGTACGGAAGACTGTGGGGCATGGACGACTTCACCCCCGAGCAGGTGGCCCGAGGGCGGGCGCTGCGCCGCGCGCAGGTGCCCTGGGCACTCGGCGGCCGGGCGGCCGGGCTGCTGCTCACCCTCGTGCTCGGGCTCACCCCGGCCGGAGCCGGGCTGGTGACGGCGGTCGGCGGGCTGTTCGGCGGCTCGCGGACGGCCGAAGTGCTGGGCGGGACGGCGGTGCTGGTCCTGCTCGGCCAGGCCGTCGGGCTGCCGTTCACCGCCCGGGTCCGCGCGATCCGTACCGGGTACGGCCTGGTCACCCAGGGCTGGGGCGGCTGGGCGCTGGACGTGCTGCGCGGCCTCGCGCTCACGCTGCCGCTCGCGCTCGCCGCCGTGTACGGCCTGTACGCGCTCACCGAGTGGTCCCCGCAGCACTGGTGGCTGCCCGCCGCCGGGGTGGCGGCGCTGCTGGTGGCCGCGCTGTCCTTCCTCTACCCGCTGCTGGTGGAGCCGGTGTTCAACCGCTTCACGCCGATGGAGCCCGGCCCGCAGCGCAGCGCCCTGCTGCGTCTCGCCGAACGTGACGCGATCCGGGTCAAGGACGTCTTGGTCGCCGACGCCTCGCGCCGCACCACCGCGCTCAACGCGTACGTCTCCGGCCTCGGCGCGACCCGGCGGATCGTCACCTACGACACGCTGCTGCACACCGCCGAGCCGCGCGAGGTGGAGTTGGTGGTGGCCCACGAGCTGGGGCACGTCAAGCACCGCGACGTTCTCACCGGCACGCTGCTCGGCGCGCTGGGCGCGGCCCTCGCGGTCTGTCTGCTCGGCCTGTCGGCGGCCTGGCAGCCGCTGCTCTCGGCGGCCGGGGCACCGGGTGTCGCCGACCCGCGCTCACTGCCGCTGCTGGCCGCCTGCGCGGCCGTGCTGAGCCTGCTGGCCGGGCCGCCGCAGTGCGCGGCCAGCCGCCGGATCGAGACCCGGGCCGACCGGCACGCCCTCGAACTCACCGCCGACCCGGACGGGTTCATCGCCATGCAGCGTCGGCTCGCGGTCGCCAACGTCTCGGACGTGGATCCGCCCAGGCTGCTGGAGCTGCTCTTCGCGACCCACCCCAGCGCGGTCCGCCGGATCGCCGCCGCCCGCGCCTGGAAGCCCTGATCCGACAGGACCACGTTCGGGGCCGCTGATATTCGGGTGGCGCGAACCGGGGTGCGTCGCGGACAATCCGGCCGTCACCGAGGCAAGGAGGACGGCGATGCCGCAGCAAACCCGACCGGAAGCACCAAGCCCTGGCCAGGTGACGTCATGATCCTGGGAAAGATCCAGGCCCTGCGGCGCCACCCGGTGAAATCCCTGCTGGGAGAGGAGATCGTGTCGAGCGAGGTGACCGAGCGCGGGCTCACCGGGGACCGCACGGCGGCGCTGCTCGACCTGGACACCGGCCGGATCGCGAGCGCGAAGAACCCGTACCGGTGGCGTCAACTACTGACATTGTCGGCGGCATTCACCGAGCGGGGAATCCGGATCACCCAGCCCACCGGCAAGTTGCTCTGGAGCGACGAACCCGGGGTGGACGGCGTCCTCTCGGAGCTGCTCGGGCGGCGGGTCTCGCTGATCCACACCCGGCCGCCCGGGGCGACCCTGCTGCGGTCCGTGCCGGAGGAGGTGCTCCGCCACGGCGTCGAGGTCGAAGTCCCGCACGCAGTCGTCGAGTTCGGCAAGGCCGCGCCCGCCGGGACGTTCTTCGACTACGCGCCCCTGCACCTGCTGACCACGGCGACCCTCGACGGGATGGCCGTGCACAGCCCGCGCGGGGTGCTGGGAGCCGCCCGGTACCGCCCGAACCTGGTCATCCGTTCGGACGGCCCGCCCTTCGCGGAGAACGACTGGGTCGACCGCGAGCTGTCCGTCGGGCCCGACCTGCGGATCCAGGTGCTGATACCCACCCCGCGCTGCGCGATGCCGACGCTCGCCCACGGCGTCTTCCCCCCGGACACCCACGCGTTCAGCCTGCCCGACCGGTTCAACCGGATCGAACCCCTGCCCGGCATCGGCCCGCTGGCCTGCGCAGGCGCCTACGCCAAGGTCCTGCGCCCCGGACGCATCAGCCTGGGCGACGTGGTCAAGCTGCTGTAGGCGCACAGACAGGGGCGCGGGGAACTGCGCGAAACCGGAAGGCAACGACCCGCACCTCCCGATGGCGCGCAGGCCCCCCGCACCCCTGATCAGCGCACCTGGCTAACCGCGGACACTCGCAGCCAGCGCAGCGACAAAGCGGTCCGTCGTCCGCTCGTCCCGGACGGCGATCCGCAGCCAGTCCGGCCCGAGTCCGGGGAAGGTGTCGCCGCGCCGGACGGCGAAGCCGGCGTCGCGCAGGCGCTCCCTGACCTCCGCCGCGCCGGGCAGTTCGATCAGCAGGAAGGAGGCGGCCGGTTCGCCGTACGTCCGGACCGCCGGAATGGACCCCAACCCCTTGAGCAGATAGGCGCGTTGCTCGACGGTCGTCCGGGCGGCCAGCTCGGCCTCGGCCAGCGCGGCGGGTGCGCTGCACACCTCGGCGGCGGCCAGTGCGGGGCTGGAGACGGGCCAGAGCGGTTGCGCCGTCGCCAGTTCGGCGATCAGTGCGGCGGGTGCGAGGACGTAGCCGATCCGCAGGCCGGCCAGGCCCCAGGTCTTGGTCAGGCTGCGCAACACCACCACCCGGCCGGGGAGTTCGCGTACCGAGGCCAGGGACTCGGTCTCGCCGGGGAGGGTGTCCATGAAGGCTTCGTCGATGACCAGGGTCCGGCCGGGCCGGGCCAGGGCGGCGAGTTCGGCGGCGGGGTGGACGACGGAGGTCGGGTTGGTGGGGTTGCCGACGACCACCAGGTCGGCCTCGGGCGGCACCGCCCCGGGAGTGAGCCGGAAGCCGTCCTGCGGCGAGAGCAGTACGCGGTGGACGGTGTGTCCGGCGTCGCGCAGCGCGGCCTCGGGCTCGGTGAACTGGGGGTGCACGACAACCGCGTGCCGTGGTCGGAGAGTTCGGGCCAGCAGGACGAACGCCTCCGCCGCGCCGGAGGTCAGCAGCACCTCGTCCACGGGCCGCCGGTGCCGGGCGGCGACGGCGGCCCGCGCGGCCGAGCCCTCGGGGTACGCGGCGAGGCCGGTGAGGGTCGCGGCGAGGTGCTCGCGCAGCCAGGTGGGGGGAGTTCCGGTCCGTACGTTGACCGCGAGGTCCACCAGGCCGCCGCTGTCGCGGACTTCGGCGTCGCCGTGGTGGCGGAGGTCGGGCTCGGTCGGCACGTGCGTACTCCAGGGTTGGCTGAGACGGGCTATCGCGGCAGTGGCCCGGGCCGACTTCCGCTTGCGGACGACCAGTTGCCCGCCGTCACCGGCGCCGAGCAGGGCGGCCGCCTCGGCGACGCTCGGCGTCCTGACGGCGGCCAGCACCCTGGGGGACGGGTGCGGTACGGGGACGGCGGCCAGCGCCGCCGCCGGGTAGCCGGTCAGCGGCACCCCGAGCAGCCGGGCCACCGTGCGCAGGGCGGGTTCTTCGCTCTTGGTGTCGACGGTGGCCAGCCGGCAGACGTCCGGGCGCGACAGCCCCGCCGCCGCGAGCGCCGCGTCGACCAGCTCGAGCACCTCGCGGGCCGGCACACCCCGCCCGGCACCGACCCCCACCACGACTCCCAACGGGCATCCCTCTCACGTACGGACCAAGTCCCGGAATCCCACCACGCCCCCGACAGCCCGGGCAAGCGGCCACCGAAGAAGGGACGCGCGAAGCCGGCACCCGCCTACCTCGGCCGGAACCCACCCGGCGCGGTGACGTCCGACGGCCGGTGCCAGGATGTGCCTCCGAACCCTGGAGGGATCATGGAGTCGGTCTCCGACGAACAACTGCTGCCGGACGAAAAACTGCTGTGGACGGGTAGACCGGGGCGGGTGCCACCCGGAGCGGACAGACGGACCGGGATCGTGGTGCTGCTCGTGGTCCCGGTCGTGGTCGCCCTCATGGTGCTGACGGTCCTGATCGGGCATGGCACGTCCTGGACCGCGAAGGCCGCACGGGGACTCCTCCTGCTCGCCGGAGCGGCCAATTTCGTACGGGTGGCCTGCCACCTGGTCTGGACCCTGCCGGCGGCCCGCCGCCTTGAGGTGTATCGGATCACCGACCGGCGGGTGCTGGTCACGGGCACCACAGGGACGGCCTCATGGTGGCTGGACGGCCTGGCCGAGCCGTTCCTGAACGGCCGTGACCTGCTCTTCAAGGCCCCGAGTCACCGCAGCCCGTTCGAACTCGTCGCGTCCCGGTTCCGGCCCGGCGTGGACGGCGGGCGGTGCCCCGAGCTCCGCGCGCTGCCGGATGCCGAGCGTGCGTGGCAGGTGGCGGCCGAGGCGCGCCGCGCCATGCTGGACGGAGTCGTCCGGCCGCACCGGACGGACGTCCACCGGGGCGAGCTGCCCCCGGCGGTCGAGCTCGCGGCCGGGGAGCAGGTGCTCTGGACCGGGCGCCCGGCCCGGGTCCGCTGGTGGTACGGCTCCGCCGACCTGCTGGACTCCGGGTACGGGGTCCTGTTCGTGGTGATGTCGCTGCTGTTCGCCGCGCAGGGCCCGGCCGTCCTCTCGATCGGCGCAGGAGGCGTCGGAACGACCCTCGGGCTCGGCCAGGCGGTGGGCAGTGTCCTGCTGCGCCGCGCACGGGTCACCCGTTCGGTGTACGTGCTGACCAACCGCCGGCTGATCGCCACCTGGCACGTCGGCCGGACCCGCCTGGTCGAGGCGAGGCTCACCGCGCTGCGCCCGCCGGCCGTGCTCGACGGCGACCTGGTGACCGAACCGGCTGCCCCCGGCCCGGCGGCGCGCGGATTCGGCGTGATCGGCTGGCCCCTGGCGTACGACGGCACCCCGGCCCTGATCGGCCTCGCCGACCCGCGCGAGGCGCTGCTCGCCGTCACAGCCGCCCAACTCGCCTACCGCGCACCGCTGCCCGGGCCCCGGCAGCCCCAGCCGGTGCCGGAGGACGACGCCTGGTCCCGCTGGGACTGACGTCGAACTCCCGCCGGCTGTGGGTGAGCGGGTCGCCCGGTATGACAACTCGGCCGGGAGAGTGGCTGTCCCGGCGTGTGCCCCGGCCGCACGAGCGGTACGGCCCTGGGGCACGGCAGGGTCGCACCATACTGCCGCGATCCGAGAGGCCGCACCATGGCATCACCGACTGGCCAGCTCTCCCCCTCCTCGTCGCCCAAGCACGCCCTGCGCCGCGAAGTCGGGCTGATCGGCCTGCTCTGGGCCTCGGTCGGTGCGATCATCGGTTCCGGCTGGCTGTTCGGCGCGGAGAAGGCCGCCAAGGCGGCCGGGCCCGCCGCGCTGCTCTCGTGGGGCATCGGCGCGGTGGCGATCATCCTGCTGGCCCTGGTGCACGCCGAGTTGGGCGGGCTCTTCCCGGTGGCGGGCGGGACGGCCCGCTACCCGCACTACGCCTTCGGCGGCTTCGCGGGCATGTCCTTCGGCTGGTTCTCCTGGCTGCAGGCGGCGACCATCGCGCCGATCGAGGTGCAGGCGATGATCGGCTACGCCCGGCACTGGTCCTGGGCCGACGGCCTCCAGCACCCCGCCAACGGGACCCTGACCAGCTCCGGCTTCGCCGTCGCGGTCGGCCTGCTCGCGGTCTTCGTCGCGATCAACTTCCTCGGCGTCAAATGGCTCTCGCACACCAACAGCGCGGCCACCTGGTGGAAGGTGGCCGTCCCGCTGCTCACCATCTTCGTGTTCGCGGTGAAGGAGTTCCACGGCAGCAACTTCAGCTCGCAGGGATTCGCGCCGTTCGGCGCCCGGGGCGTGCTGTCGGCGATCAGTACCAGCGGGGTCATCTTCGCGCTGCTCGGCTTCGAGCAGGCGATCCAGTGGGCCGGCGAGAGCATGCACCCGCGCCGGGACATCCCTCGCGCGGTGCTGGGCTCGGTGCTGCTCGGCAGTCTGATCTACATCCTGCTCCAGGTGGTCTTCATCGGCGCCCTGCCGACCTCGTCCTTCGCCGGGGGCTGGGACAAGCTCACCTATGCCGGGATCAGCGGCCCGTTCGCGGGCCTGGCGACGGTCATCGGGCTGGGCTGGCTGGCCAGCATCCTCTACATCGACGCGATCATCTCGCCCTTCGGCACGGGCCTGATCTACATCACCTCCAGCTCCCGCATCACGTACGGGCTGAGCCGCAACGGCTACGCCCCGCAGACCATGCAGGCCACCGACCGCCGCTCCGTCCCCTGGATCGGCCTGATCGTCGCCTTCGTGGCCGGTCTGCTCTGCTTCCTGCCCTTCCCCAGCTGGCAGAAGCTGGTCAGCTTCATCACGTCGGCGGTGGTGCTGATGTACGCCGGTGCCCCGCTGTCCTTCGGGGTGCTGCGCAAGCGGCTCCCGGCGCTGGAGCGGTCCTACCACCTGCCGGCCGGATCGGTGATCTCGCCGGTGGCGTTCGCCGTCGCCAGCCTGGTGATCTACTGGGCGGGCTGGGACACGCTCTGGCGGCTCGGCGTGTCGATCCTGCTCGGCTACCTGCTGCTCGGCTCCTACGCCGCCTACGCGCAGGCCAAGCGGCTGCCGGTCGCTCCACGGATGGACTTCAAGGCGGGCCAGTGGCTGCCGGTCTACCTGATCGGCATGGGTCTGATCTCCTGGCAGGGCCAGTTCGGCGCCGGAGCCAAGCTGAACCTGCCGCTCTGGTGGGACATCGTGGTGATCGTGGCCTTCTCCCTGGGCATCTACTACTGGGCGATGCGGGTGGCCCTGCCGGTGGAGGAGATCGAGCGCAACATCAGGGGCGTCGAGGTCGTGGACGAGCTCAGCTGAGCCCGGTGCCCGCCACGGTTACCGTCGGCTCGTGCCGGACCGGGAAGTTGACGGAGTTGGCGATGAAGCAGGACCGGTGCGCGTCGGTGTGCAGCGTGACGGCCCGTTCGGCCATCGACGCCTCGGCGACCTCGATCCGGGGCCGCAGCACGGCCTCGGTGAAATGACCGCCGTCGGCCGTCTCCGCCATCGTGCCCACCGGCTCGTCGACGTACGAGGTGACGACGACGCCGTTGACCGAGCAGTAGTGCAGGTACCAGAGCAGGTGGCACTGCGAGAGCGAGGCGAGCAACAGCTGCTCGGGGTTCCAGCGCGTCGGATCACCCCGGAAGGACGGGTCCGAGCTGCCGGGGATGGCCGGTCGGCCGTCCGCCGACACCTCGTGGGCGCGCTCGTAGGAGCGGTAACCGCTGGTTCCACTACCGGTGTTGCCCGTCCAGGTGACCTGGGTGGTGTACGTGTGGAGCTTGGGCGGTGTGATCACGGGAGAAGTGTACGAGAGGCCGCCTCGCCCACCAGCCGCTCGGCCAGCTGCGGTGCGCCCGCCCAGTGCAGGTGCAGGTAGGAGGCGTGGACGGAACCGCTCGCGAAGCCCTCGGTGCGTGGCCCGGCGGGCCCGCGCCAGGCCCAGGCGGGCTGCTCGCCGGCGCCGGGCTCGCAGACCGTACGGTGGAACTCGTGGCCCCGGACCCGGGTGCCCGCTGCCGCAAGGACGTTGTCGCCGAGGGCGACGGCCTCGCGGTAGCCGAGGGTGAGGCGTTCGGTCATCCGGGCGGTGGTCTCGAGCACGCCGCACATCGGGACGCCGTCCAACTCCCGTCCCAGGTAGAGCAGTCCGGCGCACTCCGCGCTCACCGGCGCGCCCGAGGCGGCGAGTTCGGCGATCGACGCGCGCAGCGACGCGTTGGCGCTCAGCTCGGAGACGTACATCTCGGGGAACCCGCCCCCGATCACCAGGCCCGCGACGTTCTCCGGCAGCGCCGGGTCGTGCAGCGGGTCGAACGGGACGACCTCCGCGCCCGCCGCCGCCAGCAACTCGGTGTTCTCCGCGTACGAGAACGAGAACGCCGCCCCCGAGGCGAGCGCGATCCGGGGCCGTCCGGCCACCGGCGTGACCTCCTCGGCGGCCGACCAGGCCGGGCCGGAGAGCGGCGGTGCGCTCCGGGCGAGCGCGAGCACGGCGTCCAAGTCGACCGAGGCGCCGACCAGTTCACCCATGTCCCGGACGGCCCGCAGAGCGTCTGCCGAGCGCTCGACGGCCGGGATCAGCCCGAGGTGCCGGGACGGCGTGGCGACCGACGCCGTTCGCCGCACCGAGCCGAGCACCGGGATGCCCGAGCCCTCCTCCAACGCCTCCCGCAGCAGCTCCTCGTGCCGGTCCGAGGCGACCCGGTTGAGGATCACCCCGGCGAGCCGCACCTCCGGGTCCCAGGAGGCGAAGCCGTGCACCAGCGCCGCCACTGACCGGGACTGCGAGGAGGCGTCGACCACCAGCACCACCGGAGCGCGCAGCAGCTTGGCGACATGCGCCGTCGAGGACAGCTCACCCCGCCCGGCCGCTCCGTCGAACAGCCCCATCACGCCCTCGACCACCGCGACATCGGCCCCGGCGGCGCCGTGCAGGAAGAGCGGCGCGATCCGCTCCGGCCCGCACATGAAGGCGTCCAGGTTCCGCCCGGGCCGCCCGGCGGCCAGCCCGTGGTAGCCGGGGTCGATGTAGTCCGGGCCGACCTTGTGCGGCGAGACGGCCAGGCCCCGGGCGCTGAGGGCGGCCATCAGCCCGGTGGCGACGGTGGTCTTGCCCGCACCCGAGGAGGGTGCGGCGATGACGAGACGGGGGATGTTCAACGGGTTCAACAGGATCAGCTGCGCTCTACCACTCGATACCGCGCTGGCCCTTGCGGCCCGCGTCCATGGGGTGCTTCACCTTGGTCATCTCGGTGACCAGGTCGGCGAGTTCGGTGAGCGGCTCCTTGGCGTAGCGGCCGGTGATCACCACGTGCTGGCTGCCGGGGCGGTCCTTCAGCACGGCCACCACCTCGTCCACGTCGACCCAGCCCCAGTGCATGGGGTAGGTGAACTCGTCCAGCACGTAGAAGCGGTAGGTCTCGGCGGCCAGATCGCGCTTGACCTGCTCCCAGCCCTCCTTGGCGGCCTCCTCGCTGGAGATCTCCGCCTCGGTGGAGCGCTGGACCCAGGACCAGCCCTCGCCCATCTTGTGCCAGGCCACCGTGCCGCCCTCGCCGGACGCGCCGAGGACGCGCAGCGCGTTCTCCTCGCCGACCTTCCACTTGGCGGACTTCACGAACTGGAACACCCCGATCGGCCAGCCCTGGTTCCAGGCCCGCAGCGCCATCCCGAAGGCGGCGGTGGACTTGCCCTTGCCGGGGCCGGTGTGCACGGCGGTGATCGGCAGCGTGCGGCGCTGACGAGTCGTCAGACCGTCGTCGGGGACGGTCTCGGGGATACCCTTCGGCATGGCTCAGGCTGCCTTTCGGTTGGCGTGGGCGGGGCGGTGCGCGTGCACCAGAGCGGCGACGCCTTCGGCGCGCAGCTCGTCCAACGTGACGGCCGGGCCGCCGAGTTGAGCGGCCAGCGTACGGGCCAGGCCGAGCCGCACCGGGCCCGCCTCGCAGTCCAGCACCACGCTGGCCAGCCCCTGCCCGGCGAGCAGCCCGGCCGCCTGTCCGGCGCGCTCCAGCGCGTCGCGGCCGCCGGTGGCCCGCCCGTCGGTGACGACGACCAGCAGCGGACGGCGGTGCGGATCACGCATCCGCTCCACCCGCAGCACCTCGTGCGCGCGCAGCAGACCGGCCGCGAGCGGCGTACGGCCGCCGGTCGGCAGCTGCTCCAGCCGGGCAGCGCCGACCTCGACCGAGGAGGTCGGCGGCAGCGCCAGCTCCGCGCCGGAGCCCCGGAAGGTGATCATGCCGATCTTGTCGCGGCGCTGGTAGGCGTCCATCAGCAGCGACATGACCGCGCCCTTGGCGGCCGTCATCCGCTGCCGGGCCGCCATCGAACCGGAGGCGTCCACCAGGAACAGCACGAGGTTGGACTCCCGGCCCTGCCGTACTTGCTCCCGGAAGTCGTCCCGGCGCAGCACCAGCGCGCGCGAATCCCGCCCCCGGGCGACCTGGTGCGGCGCGGCGGCCTGCAGCGTCGCGCTGAGGTGCAGCCGGGTGAGGTGGCCCTGCGGCTGCCGGGCCCGGATGGTGTGCCCGCCGTCCGTCTCGGCGGGGGAGCGGCGCCCCTGGGCGCCCTTCCCGGTGCCGGGCACCTTGAACAGCTTGGTTCGGTACGGCTCCCCGGCGGCGGCCACGGGGGCCTTCGCGGGCCCGCCCTGCTGTGGGACCGTCCCGCCGGGCTCGTCGGAGGGGTCGGCCGCGCTGCCGTCAGGGGCGTCGGGGGTGTCCCCGCCGCTCGGCTCGGGGGCGCCGCCGCCGTTCGGGCCGTCATCGTCGGGGCCGTCCGAGGGGTCCTCGCCGGAGTGCTCGTCCAGGGTCCGGTCGAGCTGCTCCTCGTCCAACCCGGGTGCGTCGAAGGGGTTGCGGCGACGCCGGTGCGGCAGGGCCAGCTGCGCGGCCTTGCGGACGTCCTCCTCCAGCACCTCCGTCCGCCCGTTCCAGGCGGCCAGCGCGACGGCCGTGCGGGCCATCACGATGTCCGCGCGCAGCCCGTCCACCTCGAACGCCGCGCATACGGCGGTGATCTGACGGAGTGCCACATCACTCAGCTCCACCTGCGGAAGCAACTCCCGGGCGGTGGTGATCCGTTCGGCGAGCTCCTGCTCCTCGGCGGCGAACCGCGCGGCGAAGCCGTCCGGGTCGGCGTCGTACGCGAGCCGGCGCCGGACCACCTCGGCGCGCTCGGCCGGGTCCCGGGTGGCGGCGATCTCCACGGTCAGCCCGAACCGGTCGAGCAGCTGCGGCCGCAGCTCACCCTCCTCCGGGTTCATCGTGCCGACCAGCAGGAAGCGCGCCGCGTGCCGCACCGACACGCCCTCGCGCTCGACGTACGACCTGCCCATCGCGGCGGCGTCCAGCAGCAGGTCCACCACGTGGTCCTGGAGGAGGTTGACCTCGTCGATGTAGAGCACGCCCCGGTGCGCCTTGGCCAGCAGGCCCGGCTCGTACGCCTTCACGCCCTCGGCGAGCGCCCGCTCCAGGTCCAGCGAGCCGACGATCCGGTCCTCGGAGACGCCGACCGGCAGCTCCACCAGGTACGCGGGCCGGTCGTCCTGGGCGGAGACCTCGTGCGGACCGTCCGGGCACTGCGGGTCGGTGGAGGCGGGGTCGCAGGCGAACCGGCAGCCGGGGACGGTGGCGATCGACGGCAGCAGCCCGGCGAGCGCGCGGACCATGGTCGACTTGGCGGTGCCCTTCTCGCCGCGTACGAGCACTCCGCCGACGGCGGGGGAGACCGCGTTGAGCAGCAGCCCGAGCCGCAGGTCGGCCATGCCGACGATCGCGGTGAACGGGTATCGGACGTCACTCATCAGTTCTCCAGAGGCCGGGGCGCGCCCGGCGGTACGAACGGCAGCCCGTCGCCGGGCACCCCGCCCTCGATCAGCTTCCACAGTGCGTCGGTGTCGGCGTGTTCCTCGATCAGGTCGCCGAGCCGGTCGAGGCGTTCCTCCCGAGCCGCCGCGAACGAGGTGTCGGGCGCCGGGACGAACGCCCGTCCCGCGAGCTCGGCGACCTCGCGCAGCAGCGCGCGCCGGAAGCCGTCGTTCTCCAGCGCGCCGTGCCAGGTCGTCCCCCAGACCGCGCCGACGCGGCAGCCGTCCAGGAAGGCCGTGCCCCCCTCGACCTCCACCACGCCGTGGTGGATCTCGTACCCCTCGACCCGCTCGCCGTACGCCTCGCCGACCGGCCGGGTGAGCACCTTCTCCCGCCCGAACACCACCCGGGTCGGCAGCAGTCCGAGACCGGCGACCGTGCCGGCCCGGGACTCGACCTCGTCCACGATCTCCCGGCCGAGCATCTGGTACCCGCCGCAGACCCCGAGCACCGGCCGCCCGTCCGCCACCCGCGCGCGCAGCGGTGCCTCCAACCCGCGCTCGCGCAGCCACGCCAGGTCGGCCACCGTCGCCCGGCTGCCGGGCAGGATCACCAGGTCGGCGTCGGCCAGCTCCTCGGGCCGGGTGGCCCAGCGGACCAGCACGCCCGGCTCCTGCGCCAGCGCGTCCAGGTCGGTGAAGTTCGACAGGCGCGGGAAGCGCACCACGGCCACCCGCAGCACGTCCGCGCCGACGGGCCCGCGTACGTCGCCGCGCTCGACCACCGTCGTGAGGTCGAGCGAGTCCTCGGCGTCCAGCCAGAGGCCGGAGAGCATCGGCAGCGTGCCCAGCACCGGACGGCCCGTCAGCTCGCGCAGCATCTCCAGGCCGGGGGCGAGCAGCCGGGCGTCGCCCCGGAACTTGTTGACGAACCAGCCGGCCACGTGCCGCTGGTCCTCGGCGGAGAGCAGCGCCAGCGTCCCGAACATCGCGGCGAAGACCCCACCCCGGTCGATGTCGCCGACCACCACCACTGGCAGCTTCGCGGCCACGGCCAGGCCCATGTTGGCGATGTCCCGGTCCCGCAGGTTGATCTCGGCGGGCGAGCCCGCACCCTCGCAGATCACCACCTCGTACCGCTGCCGCAGGTCGGCCAGGCACTCCAGCGACCGTTCCAGCAGGACGGGCTTGCGCTCGCGGTAGTCCAGCGCCCCGACCTCGGCCACCGCCTTCCCGAGCAGCACCACCTGGCTCCGCCCGTCGGCCCCCGGCTTCAGCAGCACCGGATTCATCGCCGCCTCCGGCTCCACCCGGGCCGCCGCCGCCTGCATCGCCTGCGCCCGGCCGATCTCGGCGCCGTCGGCTGTTACGAACGAGTTCAGCGACATGTTCTGCGCCTTGAACGGCGCCACCCGCACACCCTGCCGCGCCAGCCACCGGCAGATCCCCGCCGTGACCACACTCTTTCCCGCATCCGAGGTCGTCCCAGCGACCAGCAGAGCCCCACTCATACGTTCCTCTTCCCAGTGCAGTCGGCCAGCCACAACCAGGGGCGCGAGGCTCTGCTCATCAACTGCGTGCGCGAAACGGAAGGAACGGTGCCGTCACGTCCAATCCGCCCAAGCACCCTCGCACCGACCGTCACAGCAAGGGCCAGCAACCCCACCCGGCGGGACAACGTACAGGCCCGCTCGATGTCGTCGACCGAGACAGCCCGCAGCTCCGCGCCCAGCACCGGCCGGTGCTCGACCCGGTCCCCGTACGTGAGCGTGCCGCCCAGCCGGACGCCCAGCGCACCAGCGAACGCGGACTCCGCCTGGCCCGCGTTGGGGCTCGGGTGCGCGGAGCCGTCGCGCCGCCAGACCCGCCAGGCCGTACGCGGCTCGGGCGCCGCCGTGACCGTCAGCAGCGCGGTGAGCCGGGCGCCGGGCCAGCCGGCCACGTCGTCCAGGCGGGCCGAGGCCCAGCCGAAGCGGTGGTGGCGCGGTGAGCGGTGGCCGACCATCGCGTCCAGGGTGTTGACGGCGCGGAAGGCGAGCAGCCCGGGGGTGCCGGCGATGGCCCCCCAGCAGAGGGCGTTGACCACCGCGTCGGCGGTGTTCTCGGCGACCGACTCGACCACGGCGCGGGCGATCTGCGCCTCGTCCAAGGCGCTCGGGTCGCGTCCGCACAGGTGCGGCAGCCGCTCGCGGGCCGCGCTCAGGTCGTCCGCCCGGAGCGCACGGCCGATGGTGCGCGCCTCCCGGGTGAGCGACGCGCCGCCGAGCACCGTCCAGGTCGCGGCAGCGGCCAGGGTCGCCCGCCCCGTCCAGCTACGCCTGGCGGTCCGCTCGGCGAGCAGCGCGCCGGCCGCGACGGTGCCTACGCAGATCGTCGTGTAGAGGGCGCCGACGGCCCGGTGGTCCCGCCAGAGCCGCTGCTCCAGGCGGCTCGCGGCGGTGCCGAAAGCGGCCACCGGGTGGCCGCGCCGGGGGTCGGCGAAGCGGGCGTCGGCCAGGTAGCCCGCGAGCGTACCGAGCGCGAGGGCGGAGCCGCGGCTCAACGCGCGCACGGCGCAGCGGTGGCAAGCGGTCCGGTGGCGAGTGGTCCTGGTGCGAACGGTCGGGGCCCGACCGGGGCAGCCTGCATGGCGTGCGTGTCCTCACTCAGGGTCCGCGCCCTGGATCGACGTACCGGGGGCGAGAGTCTCCTGGCTTCCGGGCCGGCCCGCGTGGGGCGTGCTCCCGGTGACAGTGGCGGGACCGCGCCGGATTCTCACCGGCTTCCTCTGCATGCCTCCGTTTGGCTGAAGGATCCCACCACGGGGCTCGGCCGGGAGTCAACAACGGGCCCGGAGGGCTTGGTCACACGTCGTGCCCGCTGACACGCCGACAGAACCTGGGACGGGGCGAGCGCTACTCGCGTAGCTTGGCAGCCTGTCGATGGTCCGTCACTACCTCCGAGTAGAAGGCCGATTCGAACAAGGTCGCTTGTGGAATCCTACAAGTGCCACTCGGGGGCGACTGCCCGCCTTCGTGCATTCGGCGGGTGTGGGCGGTATGGGCACCCCCGTACGGTCACTTGACATGCGACGCAGACAGCCCGGTCCCCCTCCCGTGCCCTTCTCCCCGACGGCCGCCCGGGCGCACCGGGTCGGGCTCGGCCTGACCCCGGAACAGGTCGCCGACGGGATGGCGGCCCACGGCATCCGGCTGCTGCCCGGGCACGTCATCGGCTGGGAGAGCGGCGAGATCCGCCCGACCGAAGAGGAGCTCATCGCACTCTCCCGGGCCCTCTGGTGCCCCCCGGCCCAACTGATGGGCACCCGCCCGGCCAGCCTGCGCGACTTCCGGGTGGCCCGGGAACTGACCGTGGAGCAGGCGGCCCGCAGGATCGGCATCGCCGTGTCGGTGTACGAGAAGGCCGAGGCGACCGGCAAGTGGGCCGGTGACACCGAGCAGTCGTACGCCCTGGCGCACGCCCTCGGCCTGAGCCTGCGCGCACTGCTGTACGTGACCAACCGTCAGGACGAACTGGACCTCCGGCTGCGGAGCTGCGTCGACGGGCGCTGGCAGGCCCAGCTGAAGGTGATCGCCCGCCTGGTGCCCGTCCCCCGCGAGCTGCTCTCGGAGACGCTGGCCGTCCTGCAGAGCGAGTACCTGGTGCCGATGCACTGGGGCACCTCCGCGCCCGTCGCCGAACAGCCGCCCGCCAAGCCGCTCGGCCAGCGCTTCTGGGAGCTGCTCTCCCAGCACGAGACCGACATCCCGGTCTGACCGGTCCGACCCGCCGGGTCCGACCCGGCCTCCTCGTACGGGCTCCTCCCACTGGCACGGCAGGCCCACAGCCGGTGGACTGGGAACGTACCGTCCGCAATCGGACACCGTCTCGTCAGCTGTACCGGGGAGCGTCATGCGTTGGGGAACCGCCGCGATCGTCGCGGCCGCCACCGTCGGGACCGGAGTGGCCGTCCTGCTGCTCGGTCGCAAGGTCTCCGAGCGGGTGGTCCACCTGGAGGGGGCCGAACCCGCCGCCACCGTCGCCCTGCGCGTGCATGCCCTGGGCGCCGGCCGGGTCACGCTCAGCCGCACCCCGGAGACCGCCCGCCCGGGCCGCTACGCCCTGGAGTGGGGGCGCGACGGGCACGCGGTCATCGGCGAGATCCTGCGCACCGACGTCCAGACCGTCACCCGTCGGCTGGAGCGCGCCGACAGCGGCACGCTCGACGTCGGTACGGAGGTCCGGCTGACCCCTCGGGTGTACCTCGGCAACCCGGAGTCGGCCCTCGGTCTGGAGTACATCGAGACCGCGTCCGACGGCGAGCTCGGCTCGCTCCCGGCCTGGTACACCGCCGGTGTGCGCGGCACCTGGGTGGTCCTGGTGCACGGGCCGGGCGCCGACCGCTCGCAGGCGCTGCCGGTGCTGCCGGTGCTGAAGTCGCTGCTGCTCCCGACCCTCACCGTCACCTACCGGGGCGACGAGGGTGCGCCGGCCTCGCCCGACGGGCTCGGGCACTTCGGTGAGACCGAGTGGCGCGACATCGAGGCTGCCATCCGGCTCGCGCTGACCAGTGGCGCCGGGAAGGTGATCCTCTACGGCTGGTCGCTCGGCGCCACCGTCGCGCTCCAGGCGGCCGCGCGCTCGGACTGGCGCGAGTCGGTCGCCGGACTGGTGCTGGACTCCCCGGTCCTCGACTGGCCCGCCACGGTCCGGCAGGAGGTCGTCCGCTCCGGCGTGCCGGCGCCGCTCGCCGGGCTCGGCGCGCTGGCCGCACAGGGCCGCGCCAAGGTCGACCTGGCGAGCTTCGCCCGGCTCGCCGACGGTGCGGACCTGCACGCGCCCACGCTGTTGCTGCACAGCCCGGCGGACGACTTCGCCCCCTACGCGGCCGCCGAGCGCCTCGCGCACCTCCGGGAGGACGTGGTGAGCCTGCACCCCGTCGCGGGCGCCGACCACGCCGCCCTCTGGAACGCCGACCCGGCCGGCTACACCGAGACCCTGCGCCGCTGGCTCACCCCGCTGCTCTGAGCGTCCTGCTCCGAGCGCCATGGCTGTCGTGGTCATGCCATATCGGCCCTGGTGAGAGCCCGGTTTGCGGGGGGTTGCCCGATCTCTGCCCGCCCCGGGCGCCGGACTCCGGAAGATGCACCTAAGTCGATGTGACAGATGGCCCGTGCACGGGGAAGACTGCACGGCGTGACGTCTCGGAACCCGCGCGACCGTGATGCCCCGCCCCCGCCGACGATCGGTGCCGGTGCGACGGTGACCCGTCTGCCCGGTACGGCCCGCCGTGCCGACGGCGCCCGCCCGGCCGATCCCCTCGCAGCCCGCCGCCGTACCCCCGCCGCCAAGCCGGGGCGCGGGCGCGTACCCATGCCCGACGGCTTCCCGGCGCCCGCCGAGCTGGCACCGCCGGCCCGGCGGATGCTGGCCGACGCCGTCCGGATCGCGCGCTGGGCGGGCGAGCTGGAGCGGGTCGACAAGCGTGGCGAACTCCTCCCCGAGGACGCCCGCGCCGCCGGCCGCGCCCTCGCCATGACCGTCCCCGCCGCCGCCAGGGCCTGGGGCCAGGCCCTGCTGGTCGGGCTGGTCGAGGCCCGCGACGGCGGCGCCGCCCCCGGCTGGCGCCTGCACGCCTGGGAGCACGACGACGAGGCCGTCGTCCGGGGCTGGTCCGCGCTCTTCGACGCCTGGACGCTGCTCGCCCCCGTACCGCCCGCCGCGCTGCGCGGCGTCTTCGCGGTGCTGGCCGGGCAGGCCGTCGACCAGGCTCCGCAGCTGCTCTCCTTCCTGCACCTGGTGGACGGACCGGTCCCCGACAGCGAGCTGCTCGAACTGCTCCGCCGGGGCCTGGACGAGCGCCGCCACGGCGCCGGCGCCGGGGCCGGCGCGCTCTCCCCGGTCCCGCACGCCGCCTCGGCCGTCTCCGCCGTGCGCGGCACCTGCCGCGAGCCGCAGATCGACACCCCGCACGCGCTCTCCGACGTCGCCGCCGTCCTGGACTGGATGCTGGACGGACTGGCCGCCGTCGGCGCCGTCATCCGCCAGGGCGAGGCCGCCGAGCTCTCCTCCCTGGGGCACTGGGCCGTCCGCGCCAAGCTGGAGGAGATCTGCACGGTCGCCCAGACCGCCGCCGGGCACATCGAGCAGAGCGCCCTGGAACTGCTGGACGCCTGCGCCAACTACTCACCCGGTCCCGCCCGCGCCGAGTACCGCGCCTGGGTCGCCGCCCGCCCGGTCGACCGGGCCGTCGCCGAGCTGCTCGACGCCGCCCAGGGCGAGGACGCCCTGCTGCGCGGCCTCGCCTTCGAAGCCCTGCGGGTCGCCGGGGGCACCGCCGAGCAGGCCGTCCGCGCGGCCGTGGACGAGCCTGTACTGCGCCCGTATGCGCTGCTCTGGCTCGCCGAGCAGTCGGACGAGGGTGGCTGCGCGCCGGCCGACGTGCTGACGGCCGAGGACGCCGCCTGGCTCTGGGTGGACACGGCCGCCGCAGTCCTCGACCACGGTGAGACCGAACTCCTGGTCGGCCACGTCGAGGGAGCCTCGGCGGGCGAGCCCGTCCGGCTGTTCAACCGGGCCCGCCAGTCCGGCCACCCCCGCGCCGCCTCCGTCCTCACCGCCGTGGCAGGCGTCCACCCCGACCCGGCCGTCGCCCGGGCGGCCCGCCGCAGCGCCTTCAGCGTCCACCGGGGCGGCGGCGCGTAGCGCTTGTCGCAAAAGCGAAGGGCCCGGATCCGTCAGGATCCGGGCCCTTCGTCTTCTGTACTCGGGTCAGCAGCCCTGGTCAGCAGCCCTTGGACTCCGCGCGGCGGGCGCGGACGTCGCCGACCTTCTGGCCCACCTTGCGGCGGATGACCAGCAGGGGTGCCATCGCGGCCAGCGTGATCTGGGCGATCGCGCCGATGTGCATCAGGGTGTCACCGCCGGGCAGACCGGCCGCCCAGGCCGCCAGGCAGCCGATGCTGACCACGATCCAGCAGAGCGTGGCGGTGGCCAGCAGGCCCTGCGGCTTCGGGTACTCGATCCGGCTGACCATGAGGTAGGCCACGCCGAAGATCATCGCGAGGCCGAGCAGCAGCGGCGGGTCCAGCAGCACGATGGCGATCACCGTCATGGCGCCCATCGGGCACGGCATGCCCTGGAAGACCCCGGGCCGCATCTTCACGGTCGAGAACCGGGCCAGCCGCAGCACGACCGCCAGCAGCACGGTCAGCGCGATGAGCGCCGAGAGCTGCTGGTTGCTGTCCGGTGAGACGATGCCCCAGACCGCGACGAAGTAGGCCGGCGCGATACCGAAGCTGATCAGGTCGGCGAGGTTGTCGAGCTCGGCGCCCAGCGCCGAGGAGCGCAGCTTCCGGGCCACCAGGCCGTCGAACAGGTCGCACATCGCACCGATCAGCAGCAGCGTCACGGCGGTGGCCGCGCTGTTCCGGTTCGGGGAGTGGGACTCCCCGGTGATGTGCGGCATCAGGACCCCGGTGGTGATCGAGTAGATCGCCAGGAAGCCGCAGACGGCGTTGCCCAGGGTCAGGAAGTCGGCGGTGGAGAGGTGCTGGGGCGAACGCGGAGCGCGGAGCTCGCGGTCGCGGGCCCAGCGGCGACGACGTAGGTCCGTCTCGTCGTCGTCCCCCAGACCGACCAACGTCTCAGGATCAGTCACGGTCAAGGCGCGTCACCCCGGCAGTGGTCTTCTGGCCGACCTCGACGCCGACCTCGACGCCGACCGGCAGGTAGGTGTCGACGCGGGAACCGAAACGGATCAGCCCGACCCGCTCGCCCTGCTCGACCTTGGTGCCGGCGTCCATGTACGGCACGATGCGGCGGGCCACGGCCCCCGCGATCTGTACCATCTCGATGTCGCCGAGCTCGGTGTCGAAATGCCACACGACCCGCTCGTTGCGGTCGCTGTCCTTGTTGAACGCCGGGACGAAGCCACCGGCGATGTGCTCGACGGACGTCACGGTGCCAGGCAGCGGCGCGCGGTTGACGTGCACGTTGAGCGGGCTCATGAAGATCGCCACGCGAGTCCGGCCGTCCGGCCAGGCGTCGATGCTCTGCACCACACCGTCGGCGGGCGAGATCACTCTGCCCGGGCCGATCTCACGCTCGGGGTCGCGGAAGAACCACAGCATGCCCGCGCTCAGCGCACAGGCCGGTACCGCCGCCACGGCCCACTTGCCGCTCCGCCTGGTGAGGGCGGTGGTGAGCGCGGCGGTGGCCAACGTGGGGACGAACCAGGGGGTTGCTCCGCGAGCGATGGTCACGCGCGGGCGCCGACCGGCCACCGGGGTGGCGAGGACATCGCCATCCGGAACGGAGGTGTGAGGGGACGGGCTGATGGGCATCGAAGACCTTAGTCGCGGGGGATCATGGCCGCTGGACGGGGGCCACCGCGGGGATCGAGTGAAAAGAGACGGCTGCTGTCCCGGTGGATGCTATCGGGACCAGGCGGTAGGTGGGCAAGCCGCCTGCATGTTCAGGTGTCCTGCGCGGTGCCGATCTATGCCTGCTATGTATACGACCGTAGCTCGGGCGCTCCGGTTCCCCAAGGGGTCCGGCGAACTGCGTGAGCCATGTCTCAAACCGAACGCAGTTGACCGGGTGGCACGGGTGGTCGAAGCCCGACTCGAGCCGGGCCGGAGCCTGGTTCGAGCGTGGCCGAAAACAGGTGTGCGGGGGCGGCCGCAGGGCGCGTACCTCTCGATACGCGCCCTGCGGCTCTCCCCGTGCCCCCGCACCGCTCCCCACGGCTGACCAGGCCGGGGATCATCACGGTGGCGGCGGCGGTCGGAGGCGGACCCGCACGCCCGCCTCCAGGCTTGGGGCGTCCGCCGGTAGGGGGCGGACGCTCTCGGACCGACCGGTACATGGTGGGTGGGGCTGCCAATGCCGGTCAGTCTTAAAATGATCGGTGGGCCGGCCGGTGACCTACTCCGCGAGGCGGTACTCCTCCAGCAGGCGGCGACCCACGATCATCTTCTGGATCTCCGCAGTACCTTCACCGATCAGGAGCATCGGAGCCTCGCGGTAGAGGCGCTCGATCTCGTACTCCTTGGAGAAGCCGTAGCCGCCGTGGATGCGGAAGGAGTCCTCCACGACCTCCTTGCAGTACTCGGAGGCCAGGTACTTCGCCATCCCGGCCTCGAGGTCGTTGCGCTCGCCGCTGTCCTTCTTGCGGGCCGCCATCACCATCATCTGGTGTGCCGCCTCGACCTTGGTCGCCATCTCGGCCAGCTTGAACTGGATCGCCTGGTGCTCGCAGATCTTCTTGCCGAAGGTGGAGCGCTGCTGCGCGTACGAGATGCCCAGCTCGAAGGCGCGGCGGGCGACGCCGCAGCCACGGGCCGCGACGTTGACGCGGCCGACCTCGACGCCGTCCATCATCTGGTAGAAGCCCTTGCCGGTGACGCCACCGAGCACACGATTCGCAGGGATACGGACGTCCTGGAGCACCAGTTCGGTGGTGTCGACGCCCTTGTACCCCATCTTCTCGATCTTTCCGGGCACGGTGAGCCCGGGGACGGTCGGGTTCGGACCGAACCCGGGCGTCTTCTCGATCAGGAAGGTGGTCATGTTCTTGTAGGGGGTGCTGCCGCCCTCGTCCGTCTTGCAGAGGACGGCGACCAGGGTGGAGGTGCCACCGTTGGTCAGCCACATCTTCTGGCCGTTGAGGACGTACTCGTCGCCGTCCTTGACGCCCTTGGTGGAGATCGCGGCGACGTCGGAACCGAGGCCGGGCTCGGACATCGAGAAGGCGCCACGGATCTCGCCGGCCGCCATCCGGGGCAGGAAGTACTCCTTCTGCTCCTGGGTGCCGTGCGCGTTGATCATGTGGGCGACGATGAAGTGCGTGTTGACGATGCCGGAGACCGACATCCAGCCACGGGCGATCTCCTCGACCACCAGCGCGTACGTCAGCAGGGACTCGCCGAGCCCGCCGAACTCCTCGGGGATGGTCAGGCCGAAGAGGCCGAGCTGCTTCATCCCCTCCACGATGGCGGTCGGGTACTCGTCCTTGTGCTCCAGCTCGGTGGCGACCGGAATGATCTCCTTGTCGACAAAGTCCCGCACGGTGGCGAGGATGTCCCGCTGGATCTCGGTGAGGCCGTCGGTCTGTGCGAGGCGTCCCATCGTGCGGCTCCAGAACTAGAAGTAAGGGTGGGGAGTTGTGGGGGCTCCACGAAGCGTGACTTCCGTGGAGCCCCCGTGACCGGTGAGGAGCCGATGACGGCGGCGCCTCGGCCGGGGTCTTGGGAAGAGCCGGGCTCTGTCCTGCTGGACTACTGGGAGAGCGGCTCCGGGCGGCCGGGCTGCTCGCCGCCACGCGCCTTGATGTACGTCTCGGTCGGCACCATCACCTTGCGGCGGAAGATGCAGACGACCGTGCCGTCCTGCTTGTAGCCCTTGGTCTCGACGTAGACGATGCCGCGGTCGTCCTTGGACTTGGACGGCCACTTGTCGAGCACCACGGTCTCGCCGTACAGGGTGTCGCCGTGGAAGGTCGGTGCGATGTGCCGCAGCGACTCGATCTCCAGGTTGGCGATCGCCTTGCCGGAGACGTCCGGGACGGACATGCCGAGCAGCAGCGAGTAGATGTAGTTGCCGACCACCACGTTCTTGCCGAAGTCGGTGGTCTTCTCCGCATAGTTGGTGTCCATGTGGAGGGGGTGGTGGTTCATGGTCAGCAGGCAGAAGAGGTGGTCGTCGTACTCGGTGACGGTCTTCCCGGGCCAGTGCTTGTAGACCGCGCCGACCTCGAACTCCTCGTAGGTGCGTCCGAACTGCATGGCGTCAGGCCCCCGGGATCTCGAACTTGGTGGTGCGCTCCATGCCGGCGGCCCGGCCCTTGCCCGCGATGACCAGGGCCATCTTGCGGCTGGCCTCGTCGATCATCTCGTCGCCGAGCATCGCGGAGCCCTTGGCGCCACCGGCCTCGGAGGTGCAGTAGTCGTAGGCGTCGAGGATCAGCTCGGCGTGGTCGTAGTCCTCCTGCGAGGGCGAGAAGATCTCGTTCGCGGCGCCGACCTGGTCCGGGTGCAGCACCCACTTGCCGTCGAAGCCCAGCGCGGCGGCGCGGCCGGCCACCTCGCGGTAGCCCTCGTTGTTGCGGATCTGCAGGTACGGGCCGTCGATCGCCTGCAGGTCGTGCATCCGGGCGGCCATCAGGATGCGCATCAGGATGTAGTGGTAGGCGTCCGCCGGGTAGCCGGGGGGCTGCTGGCCGACCACCAGGGTCTTCATGTTGATCGAGGCCATGAAGTCGGCCGGGCCGAAGATGATCGTCTCCAGCCGGGCGGAGGCGGCGGCGATCTCGTCGACGTTCACCAGGCCCTTGGCGTTCTCGATCTGCGCCTCGATGCCGATCTTGCCGACCTCGAAGCCCATGGTCTTCTCGATCTGGGTGAGCAGCAGGTCGAGCGCCTTCACCTGGGTCGCGTCCTGGACCTTGGGCAGCATGATGCAGTCCAGGTTCGGGCCGGCGCCCTCGACTACCGTGATCACGTCCCGGTACGTCCAGTGGGTGGTCCAGTCGTTGACCCGGACGACCTTGGTCTTCTTGCCCCAGTCGCCGTTGTTCAGGGCGTCCACGATGTTGTGGCGGGCGCTCTCCTTGACCAGGGGGGCGCAGGCGTCCTCCAGGTCGAGGAAGACCTGGTCGGCGGGCAGGCCCTGGGCCTTCTCCAGGAAGCGCGGGTTGCTCCCGGGGACGGCGAGACAGGAACGGCGGGGGCGGAGCCGGTTGACGGTAGTCATAGGGGTGGTTCGTCCTTCCGGGTCAGCTGGTAGCGGCGGTGGCCGCGGCCCAAGGCTGGAGCCTGTTGGCGAGCCGGATCTCGTCGACGATCCGGCCGATGATGGTGGTGATGCCGAAGTCCTTCGGGGTGAAGACGGCGGCGACGCCGGCGGCCTTCAGGGTCTCGGCGTCCGCTGCCGGGATGATGCCACCGACGATCACGGGGACATCCTCCACCCCCGCGCGGCGCAGCCGGTGCAGAACGTCCGGAACCAGCTCCGGGTGGGCGCCGGAGAGGATCGACAGGCCGACGCAGTGCACGTCCTCGGCGACGGCGGCGGAGACGATCTGTTCGGGCGTCAGTCGGATGCCCTGGTAGACCACCTCGAACCCGGCGTCGCGGGCCCGGACGGCGATCTGCTCGGCGCCGTTGGAGTGCCCGTCCAGGCCGGGCTTGCCGACCAGCAGGCGGAGCTTGCCGACGCCGAGCTCGGCTGCGGTGGCCGCCACCGCCTCGCGGACGGCGGCCAGTTCGCCGCCCGGCTCGGCCGCCACCGCGACCGGGGCGCCGCCGACGCCGGTGGGCGCGCGGTACTCGCCGAAGACGTCGCGCAGGGCGAAGGACCACTCTCCGGTGGTGACCCCGGCGCGGGCACAGGCGAGGGTGGCGGGCATCAGGTTGTCGGTGGTGAGGGCCGTCGTCTTGAGCTGCTCCAGCGCCGTCTGCACGGCCGGCTCGTCGCGCTTGCCGCGCCACTGCTGAAGGGCGGTCAGGACGGACTGCTCGGAGGCCGGGTCGATCACCATGATCGCGGCGTCGAGGTCGGCGGTGAGCGGGCTCTCCTCGGTGGTGTCGAAGCAGTTCACCCCGACGATCTTGTCCTCGCCCGACTCGATCCGGGCCCGCCGGGCGGCGTGCGCGGCCACCAGGTTGGACTTCAGGTAGCCCGACTCGACGGCCGGAATCACCCCGCCCATCTCCAGCACCTTGGCGATCTCGGCCTCCGCGCCGGCGAGCAGCTCGGCGGTCTTGGTCTCGATCACCTCGGAGCCGTTGAAGATGTCGCCGTACTCCAGCAAGTCCGACTCGTAGGCCAGCACCTGCTGGATGCGCAGCGACCACTGCTGGTCCCACGGCCGGGGCAGGCCGAGCGCCTCGTTCCAGGCCGGCAGCTGGACGGCCCGGGCGCGGGCGTCCTTGGAGAGCGTGACGGCGAGCATCTCCAGCACGATCCGCTGGACGTTGTTCTCCGGCTGGGCCTCGGTCAGGCCGAGCGAGTTGACCTGGACGCCGTACCGGAAGCGGCGCTGCTTCTCGTCCTCGATGCCGTAGCGCTCGCGGGTGACCTTCTCCCACAGGCGGGCGAAGGCGCGCATCTTGCACATCTCCTCGACGAAGCGGACGCCCGCGTTCACGAAGAAGGAGATCCGGGCGACCACCTCGCCCATCCGCTCGGCCGGCACCTGGCCGGAGTCACGGACGGCGTCCAGCACCGAGATCGCGGTGCACATCGCGTACGCGATCTCCTGGACGGGGGTGGCCCCGGCCTCCTGCAGGTGGTAGCTGCAGATGTTGATCGGGTTCCACTTGGGGATGTTGGCGACGGTGTACGCGATCATGTCGGTGATAAGGCGCACCGAGGGGCCGGGCGGGAAGACGTGCGTCCCGCGCGAGAGGTACTCCTTGACGATGTCGTTCTGGGTGGTGCCGGTGAGCTTGGTGATGTCGGCACCCTGCTCCTCGGCGACCACCTGGTACATCGCCAGCAGCCACATCGCGGTGGCGTTGATCGTCATCGAGGTGTTGGTCTGCTCGAGCGGGATGCCGTCGAACAGTGCCCGCATGTCACCCACATGGCCCACCGGGACGCCGACCCGGCCGACCTCGCCACGGGCGAGGATGTGGTCCGAGTCGTACCCCGTCTGAGTCGGCAGGTCGAAGGCCACCGACAGGCCGGTCTGCCCCTTGGCGAGGTTCTTCCGGTAGAGCGCGTTGGAGTCGGCCGCGGTGGAGTGGCCCGCGTAGGTACGCATCAGCCAGGGCCGGTCTTTTTGACGCGTCATCAGATGTCCCTGAAGCGGTTGATGGCCGGGAGGTGCTTCTCGCGCAGCTCGGTGTCGCGCACGCCCAGGCCTTCACCCGGAGCCAGGCAGAGCACGCCGACCTTGCCCTGGTGCTTGTTGTGGTGCACGTCCAGCGCGGCCTGGCCGGTCTGGTCGAGGGTGTAGACCTTGGAGACGGTCGGGTGGATCTTGCCCTTGGCCACCAGGCGGTTGGCCTCCCAGGCCTCGCGGTAGTTGGCGAAGTGCGAGCCGACGATCTTCTTCAGCGACATC
Organism: Kitasatospora sp. MAP5-34; assembly: GCF_029894335.1. Taxonomy (GTDB): domain Bacteria; phylum Actinomycetota; class Actinomycetes; order Streptomycetales; family Streptomycetaceae; genus Kitasatospora. Next base: position 45,015 of record NZ_JARXZC010000025.1, read on the forward strand.
CAGAGGTACCGGTTGTCGTACTGGTGCATGAAGCCGGAGGTGGACGCGCAGGTGACGATGGTGCCGCCCTTGCGGGTGACGTAGACCGAGGCGCCGAAGGTCTCGCGGCCCGGGTGCTCGAAGACGATGTCCACGTCCTCGCCGCCCGTCAGCTCGCGGATCCGGCCGCCCAGGCGCTTCCATTCGCGCGGGTCCTGGTTGTTCTCGTCCTTCCAGAACTTGTAGCCCTCGGCGCTGCGGTCGATGATCGCCTCGGCGCCCATCGCCCGGCAGATGTCGGCCTTCTGCTCGCTGGAGACCACGCAGATCGGGGTGGCGCCGCCGGCCAGCGCGTACTGGGTGGCGTACGAGCCGAGCCCGCCGCTCGCGCCCCAGATCAGCACGTTGTCGCCCTGCTTCATCCCCGCGCCGTTGCGGCTGACCAGCTGCCGGTAGGCGGTGGAGTTGACCAGGCCGGGGGAGGCGGCCTCCTCCCACGTGAGGTGGGCGGGCTTGGGCATCAGCTGGTTGGTCTTGACCAGCGCCAGCTGGGCCAGGCCGCCGAAGTTGGTCTCGAAGCCCCAGATCCGCTGCTCAGGGTCCATCATCGTGTCGTTGTGGCCGTCGGAGCTCTCCAACTCGACGGAGAGGCAGTGCGCGACCACCTCGTCGCCCGGCTTCCAGGCGTTGACGCCGGCGCCCGTCCGCAGAACCACGCCCGCCAGGTCCGAACCGACCACGTGGTACGGCAGGTCGTGGCGCTTGGTGAGCGGCGACAGGCGGCCGTACCGCTCCAGGAAGCCGAAGGTGGAGACCGGCTCGAAGATCGAGCTCCACACGGTGTTGTAGTTCACGGCGCTGGCCATCACGGCGACCAGGGCCTCGCCCGGGCCGAGCTCCGGCAGGGCGACGTCCTCGAGGTGGAGGGACTGGCGTGGGTCCTTGTCGCGGCTGGCGAGGCCGGCGAACATCTGCTCCTCGTCCTTGTGGAGCGTGACCGCCCGGTAGGACTCCGGCAGCTTCAGCGCGGCGAAGTCCGCCGAGGTGCTGTCGGAGCTGAGGATTGCGTCGAGGATTTCCTTCATGGCTGCCTCCGAAGGCGTACCTGTGTGAGGGGGGCACAGGGCGTCTGGGGGAGCCGGGCGCGGACACCGGCTTCGCTGTCGGTCTGAGTGAGTGAGTCGATCTGGGTGGATCTGGGCCTGCGCGACGAGTGGTGGTGTCGCACCCGACACGGCGCGCCGAGGTGGGGAGCCGCGGCGCCGCGACTGGTGAGTAACAAGGTAGTGGCACCCTGTGCCACTCGTAAAGACACTGGGTGTCATCAATTCGGGTGAATGCGACTGCCGTTCGAGCCTCCGCTCGGGCGGCATGCGGAAGGCCCGCCCCGCAGTTGCGGGGCGGGCCTTCGATACCGCTCTGACCTGCGGATATGTGGGATGTCAGGTGGCCTGTGCGCCGGCCAGCGCGGCCCGGATGCTGTCCACCACGAGGTCCAGCGGGGCGTCCGTGCGGGCCACTGTGATGAGTACCTCACCCCCCGGGCTGGCACTGAGTGCGCTGATGGCACTCGCCTCCATCGGCGTCGCGGTGTCACCAGTGGCACCCGGTGCCACAGTCGTGCCACGCCGCCGGGCACCCGTCGGAGCCGTCGCCCAGAAGGTGTTCCGGATGACCTCGAAGGAGTGGTCGAGCTGCGCCTCCACGTCCCCGAAGCCGCCGGCCCGAAGCCAGCGCCGCAGTACGTGGTTGTGGGCCGCGACCACCGCCGCCGCCGAGACCTCGGCCAGCATCGAGTCGTCGTCCCCGCCGCGCTGCCAGCCCGGCGGGATCTCCTCGGCCGCGTCGAACCGGCCCAGCAGGTACCGGGTGAACAGCCGCTCGTACCGGGAGACCACCGCGATCTCGCGCTCGCGCAGCGCGGGCACCTGGCGGATCAGCTGGTACCGCGCCACCGAGACCCCGGGCGTGGAGGCGTACATCCGGAGCACCTCCTTGATGCCCCGGCAGACCACGTCGAGCGGGTGCTCCTCGTAGTCGGAGCTGGCCAGCAGGTCGGCGACCCGGATCAGGGTGTCGTCGTGGTCCGGGAAGATCGCCTCCTCCTTGGACCGGAAGTACCGGAAGAAGGTCCGCCGGGCCACCCCGGCGGCGGCGGCGATCTGGTCGACCGTCGTCTCCTCGTACCCCTGGGTGGCGAACAGCTCCATCGCGGCCGTGGCCAGGTCCTGGCGCATCTGCTGCCGCTGGGCGGCCGCCCGGCGGTTGCCGGCGCCCGCCTCGGTGGCGGGCCGTACGGAGTCCTGCTGCTCCAGGAGAGACGTTTCGGTGGATGACTGAGCCCGGTCCATGCCCGGAACGCTACACGCCCCTGGTCCCGAGGCCGCCGCCTTTGCTCTGCGCACCGGCGCCACCGCTCCCGTCGGGACGGGCCGCGCCGCCACCGGCCGGGGCCACCGGGACGAGGCCGCCCCCGGGCTCCAGGCCGGTCGCAGCGGGAGACCGTTCCGGTCCACCGGGTCGTGCCCCGCCGATGGGCCGCCCGTCGGCAGGCCGTTCACCGGCGTGCGTGGTCGCGGAAGCCACGCCCCGTCTTACGACCCAGGCAACCCGCCGCGACCAGGTGCTCCAGCAGCGGCGCGGCGGCGAGGCCGGGCTCGCGGAACTCCTGGTGCAGCACGCGCTCGATGGTCAGCGAGACGTCCAGCCCGACCACGTCGAGCAGTTCGAACGGGCCCATCGGGTAGCCGCAGCCGAGCTTCATCGCGGTGTCGATGTCGTCCACCGTCGCGTAGTGCTCCTGCAGCATCCGCACCGCGTCGTTCAGGTACGGGAAGAGCAGCGCGTTCACGATGAACCCGGCCCGGTCACCGCACTCCACCGCGTGCTTGCGGACCTTCCCGCACAGCTCCAGCACGGTGGACGTGACATCCGCGCCGGTCAGCACGGTGGAGACCACCTCGACCAGCTTCATCGCGGGCGCCGGGTTGAAGAAGTGCATGCCGATCACGTCCTGCGGCCGCGAGGTCGCGGTCGCGCAGCTGATCACCGGCAGCGAGGAGGTGGTGGTCGCCAGCACCGCGCCCGGCTTGCAGATCTTGTCCAGGGTCGCGAACAGCTCACGCTTCACCGCGAGATCCTCGGCCACCGCCTCGACCACGAGGTCGGCCTCGGCCAGATCGCCGTACCGGCCGGTCGGGGTGACCAGCGCCAGCGCCTCGTCCCGCTGCGCCTCGGTGAGGCGGCCCTTGGCGACGGAACGTTCCAGCGACTTGGTCAGCTGCGCCTTGGCCTTGTCCGCCTTCTCCTGGCTGCGGGCGGTCAGCAGCACCTGGTAGCCGGCCTTGGCGAAGACCTCGGCGATCCCGGTCGCCATCGTCCCGGAGCCGCAGACACCGACGCTGCGGATCTCCCGGCCCGCCACCCGCGCGGCCGTCTGCTCGGCGGTCCCGGCGACCACCTTGGACGAACCGGGTGCCTCGTAGGTGTAGAAGCCACGGCCGGACTTGCGGCCCAGCAGCCCGGCGGCGACCAGCTGGCCGAGGATCGGCGCGGGCGCGTGCAGCCGGTCCTTGGACTGCTCGTACATCGCCTCCAGGACGGTGCGCGCGGTGTCCACGCCGATCAGGTCGAGCAGGGCCAGCGGACCCATCGGCAGGCCGCAGCCGAGCCGCATCGCGGCGTCGATGTCCTCGCGCGTCGCGTACTTCGACTCGTACATCGCGGCGGCCTGGTTGAGGTACGCGAAGAGCAGGCCGTTCACCACGAACCCGGCCCGGTCGCCCGCCGCGACCGGCTCCTTGCCCAGCTCGCGGGCGAAGGCGGCGGCCTCCTCGGCGACCTGAGGGGTCGTCAGGACGGTGCGGACCACCTCGACCAGCTTCATCGAGTGCACCGGGTTGAAGAAGTGCAGGCCGAGCACCCGCTCGGGGCGGGCGGTGGCGGCGGCGATCCGGGTCACCGAGAGCGCGGTCGTACCGGTGGCGAGCACGGTCTCCGGCGGGCAGATCCGGTCCAGCTCGGCGAAGATCTCGCGCTTGAGCTCCAGCTGCTCGGGGACCTCCTCGATCACCAGATCGGCCGTGGCGGCCGCGTCGAGCCGGTCGCCGACCGAGATCAGCTCGAGCAGCCCGGTGCGCTGCTCGGCGGTGAGCCGCTCGCGCTGCACGGCGTGCGCGGTGGCCTCCTCGATCCGGGCCAGCGCCCGGGCGGCGGAGCCGGAGTCGGCCTCGATGCCGATCACCCGGCGGCCGCTGCGCGCGATGGCGACGGCGATGCCGGCGCCCATGGTGCCGAGGCCGACCACGGCGACGGTGGGGAAGGGACGCTCCATAGGTCCTGACTCCTTGTCATGGGACCCGTGCCGACGTCCGCGTGCCCAGCCGCCCGGCCTGCTCGTCCGGTGGGATCGAGCGGCGTTGCGGGGTGCGTGAGAACGCGGGGGTACGTGCGACGGCACGGGAACGGGAGGGAATGACGGGTGCGGCACTTGCGAGCAGGCCGGTCCGCTCCGGCTCTGCTGCGGGTGTGCCGTGGTGCTCAGGCGCGCTGAGTGCGGTGTCGCTGAGTGAAGGTGTGGAGAACGCTGCGATCGCGTCCGTGAAACGTGCGATGGCACGTCGGACGGCGGCCCCGCTGGTGCGGCTCCCGAAGCCCAGCGGTGGTGCGTGCGGTCACTGTAGCGAAGTTACCGCCAGGTAGGGAAGGGTGCGGGCATGACGAAGCCCCCACTTCCCGGGAGTTTTCCGAGGAGGCGGGGGCTTCGCTGTTACGGGTGGGGCAGGTGGGTCAGTTGCCGGTGGGTCAGTGCGCCATGACCGGGATGGCGTCCAGGACCTCGCCGTCCTCGCCGACGACCGGCTGGGTGCCCTGGTGGCCGGCGTTGATCAGCAGGCCGGCGATGAGCGCGGCCAGCACCAGGATGCCGAAGGACCAGGTGATCGCGGTCGAGAAGCTGTGCACCATGGTCTGGGCGTGGGCCAGCGGCGACGCGGTCGGGCCGACGTGGTGTGCCTTGGCGTACGCGGTGGCGGCGCTGTTGGCGATGGTGGCCAGCAGAGCGGTGCCGATCGCGCCGCCGACCTGCTGCGAGGTGTTGACCATCGCGGAGGCGACACCGGCGTCGCGCGGCTCGACGCCGAGCGTGGCCAGGCTCATGGCGGGCATGAACGCGGTACCCATGCCGAGGCCCATCAGGATCAGGCCGGGCAGGATCAGGGCGGGGTACGAGCTGTCCACCTTGATCTGGGTGAGGATCAGCAGGCCGACCGAGGCGGTCAGGAAGCCGGGGGCCATCAGGTAGCGCGGCGGGACCCTGGTCATCAGCCGGGCGCCGATCTGGGTCGAGCCGGTGATCATGCCCGCGACCATGGGCAGGAAGGCGACACCGGTGAGCACCGGGCTGTAGTTCAGCACCTTCTGCATGTAGTACGTCAGGAAGAGGAAGAGCCCGAACATCCCGATCACGGCCAGGCCGAGCGACAGGTAGGCGCCGCCACGGTTGCGGTTGAGGATCACCCGGAGCGGCAGCAGCGGGGCCTTGACCTTGCTCTCGACCAGCACGAACGAGGCCAGCAGGACGACGGCGGCGGCGAACAGGCCGAGGGTGATGCCGGAGGTCCAGCCGTCCGTCTCGGCGCGGGTGAAGCCGTAGACCAGCGAGACCAGGCCGGAGGTGACCAGCAGGACGCCGGGGATGTCGAGGCGGTTGCTGTTACGGGCGCCGCCGGGCTCGCGGATGATCAGCACCGCACCGGCGATGGCGACCGCCGCGAACGGGATGTTGACGAAGAAGGTCCAGCGCCAGTTCATGTACTCGGTGAGCAGGCCGCCCAGGATCAGACCGATCGCGCCACCGCCACCGGCGATCGCGCCGTAGATGCCGAACGCCTTGGCCCGCTCGTGGGCCTCGGTGAACATCACCGCGAGCAGCGAGAGCGCCGCCGGGGCGAGCAGTGCGCCGAACAGGCCCTGCAGGGCCCGGGAGCCGAGCAGCATCGCGGTGTTCGCGGCGGCACCGCCGAGGGCGGAGGCGAGCGCGAAGCCGGTCAGGCCGACGATGAAGGTCCGTCGGCGTCCCCACAGGTCGGCGATCCGTCCGCCGAAGAGCAGCAGGCCACCGAAGGCGAGGGCGTAAGCGGTGATCACCCACTGCCGGTTGGCGTCGGAGATGCCGAGGTCCGCCTGGGCGGAGGGGAGCGCGATGTTCACGACAGTCGCGTCGAGGACGACCATCAGCTGCGCGAGGCCGATGAATATCAGCGCTTTCCAGCGCCGGGGGTCCGGCTGCGGGACGGTCTGGGACATGGAGGTACCCACTTATGTGTGCGGTGCGAGCGTGCGGAAGCGGAGGTGCGGAGTCCGAGCTGCGGACTCTTGGGCGCGGAAGTCTTGGGTGCTGGGGGCAGGCGAGCGGCTCAGGAGCGCCGCTGGAAGTCCTCCATGGTCGCTGCCCGGCCGGGCAGCGGCGATCGGGCCGGAGCCTGCAGGCCGTCCAGGAGGAGCTGCAGGTGCCGGTGGGCGAACTGGTCGAGATCCAGGCACGCGGTGCCGGGAAGCGGGCGGGTCAGCTGGCTCAGCGCGATCACGAAGTCACCGGCGCCGACGTCGGTACGGATCCGCCCGTTCTGCTGGCCCCGCGTGATGAGTTCGGTGACACCCCGCACCAGGTCGGCCCGGGCCTGCTCCAGCTCGGGGTCCGCGAGGTCGACGTGGTCCGAGACCATCGGGCAGAGGGCGCCGATCCGCTCGTCGGCCGCCGCGTGGGCGAACCGGCAGAGGGCGTCGAAGCTGTCGGCCTCCTCGGCCATGGCTTCGGTGGCGTGGCCCAGCACGCGGGCCATCACCGAGAGGGTCACCTGGTGGATCAAGTCCCGGCGGTCCGCGAAATTACGGTACATGGTGGCATTGCCGACCCCCGCGCGTCGCGCGATTTCGTCGAACGGCACGTCCGCGCCGTGTTCGACGAACGCCTCGCGCGCTGCGGTGAGGATCCGAGCCCGGTTGCGGGAGGCGTCGGCCCGCAGACGCGGTGCTGCCGGTCCGGCGGCGACTGTGGTCATGATCGGGCTCCCCTCGGGCTTGGGCTCGGGCTTCGGTTCGGGTGGCGGCTTCGGACGCGTACTTCGGGACACGTACTTCGGGACGCGTACTTCGGCTGCGGTCCTCTGCCGGTGTTCCGGGGAGATTTTCCCCGGTTCTTCGAACATACGGGTAAACGGGGGAGAAGTCCCCGGATATTTCGCGACGAAGTGTGACCTGCGTCACAAGATGGTTTGAGCTGCCGTCCCCGGATGAGTGAATCGTCCGCACGGCTGCTGCCGGTCGGGCCGTCGGGCCGGGCAGCATGGGCGGATGAGCAGCATGCAGCCCCGCGCCGAACGCGCGGCGCAGGCCCGACTGGCCGCCGTCCGACTCGCCGCCGATGGTATCGAAGGGGTGGTGTTCGGCTGGGTCGACAACGCCGGCGTCACCCGGGTCAAGGCCGTCCCCGTCGGGCAGCTGGAGCACGCCGCTGAGTGGGGCGTCGGAGCCGCGCCCTGCTTCGACGTGTTCCTGGTCGACGACTCGAGCACCAGCAGCCCGTTCAGCGACGGCCCGGTCGGCGATCTCCGGCTCGTCCCGGATCTCGCCCGCCTGTCCCCGCTGGCCGCCCAGCCCGGCTGGGCCTGGGCGCCCGCCGACCGCTACACCCAGGACGGCGTGCCGCACCCGGGGTGCCAGCGGCGCTTCGCCCGCCGGATGACCGAGACGCTCGAGCGGCGCGGCCTGGCGGTACGGGCCGGGATCGAGGTCGAGTGGGTGGTCGCCGACGCCCACGGCGACCCCGCTGCCACCGGGCCCGCGTACGGGATGAACCGGTTCATCGAACTCTCCGACTATCTGCGAGATGTCCTGAAGGCGCTCACCGCCCAGGGTCTGACGGTACTTCAGATTCATCCCGAGTACTCCCCGGGCCAGTTCGAGGTCTCGGTCGCGGCGGAGGGGCCGGTCGAGGCGGCCGACACGGTGATGCTGATCCGGCACACCGTGCGCGGTGTCTCGGCGCGCCACGGCCTGCGGACCTCCTTCGCACCCGTCGTCACGGAAGGGGCCGTCGGCAACGGCGGCCACCTGCACCTCAGCCTCTGGCGGGACGGGCAGAACCTCGGGCACGGCGGCCCGGGCCCGCACGGACTCCAGCCCGAGGCCGAGGCCTTCCTCGCCGGAGTGCTCGCGCAACTCCCGGCCCTGCTCGCGCTCGGCGCGCCGAGCGTGGCCAGCTACCTGCGGCTGGTGCCCTCGCGCTGGGCCGGGGCGTACCGGTGTTGGGGGCTGGAGAACCGGGAGGCCGCGCTGCGCCTGATCACCGGCTCGACGGGCGCCCAGGCCAATGCCGAGATCAAGTGCTTCGACGCCGCCGCGAACCCCTACCTGACGGTCGGGGCGGTGCTCGCGGCCGGCCTGGCCGGCCTCGACCTCGGCGACCCCCTGCCGCCCGAGGTCACCGGCGACCCGTCGGCACCGGGTGCGGCCGAGCGGCTGCCGGCCGACCTGCCGGAGGTACTCGACGTGTACGAGAAGTCCGTGCTGCTGCGGGAGGCCCTCGGCGCCCAGCTGTTCTCGGCGGTGCTGGCGGTGCGGCGCGCGGAGGTCGAACTGTTCGCGGGGCGTACCCCGGAGGAGATCATCGCGGCCACGCGGTGGCGGTACTGAGGCTTCGTAAACGGGATCGGGGGGTCACGAAAGGGTGGTTACCCCGGTGCCTCTGTTCGCCCGGCGTGTCACCCGACGTGGTTGCTCCAGTCCGACTCCACGGCGGGTTTCCCGTGCAGGTCAGGTACCTGCTGCAGCCAGGCCGGACGGCCCGCGCGGGTCGTCGCCGCTCGCTCGGCCGCTGCTGCACGCAACTGTTCGGGCGAGGCGAAGCCGTCCGGGAGCCAGGCGGCGGAGCCTGCCGCGCGGGCTGCCAGGTGCTTGACGTACGCCTCCCGCAGCTCGCCGACCGAGCCGAAGCCCGGCTCGTCGGTCAGCCACTCCTCGGGAACCAGGGCCACCACCTCGCGCAGCAGGCCCTCCGTGACCAGCGGCGCGAGCGCGGCGTCGGCGGCGCGGACGTCGGGCCGGTAGGCGCCGAGTGCGTGGTCGCTCAGGTCGTACGCCTTGAGCAGTGAGGCGTGTGCGCCCGACCAGCGGTGGTGGAAGATCAGCCCGGCGCCGTTGTCGATCAGCCAGAGGGCGCCGTGCCAGACCATCAGATTGGGATTGCGGCAGCCGCGGTCGACGTTGCCGGTCAGCGCGTCCAGCCAGACCACCCGGCCCGCCTCGACGGGGTCCACGTCCAGCATCTTCCGCTCGAAGTCGCGTGCGCCCGGCAGGTAGTCCATCCCGAGGTTGACGCCCGAGCTGGCCTTCAGCAGGTCCTGGATCTCGGCGTCGGGCTCATCGGCGGCCACCGCCGGATCGAAGTCCACCAGCACCAGTTCGGGCACCCGCAGTCCCAGCCGCCGGGCCAGCTCCCCGACGATCACCTCGGCGACCAGCGCCTTGTGCCCCTGCGCGGCACCGGAGAACTTGACCACGTACGTGCCCAGGTCGTCCGTCTCCACGATCCCGGGCACGGAGCCGCCCGCCCGCAGCGGGTCCAGGTAGCGCAGCGCAGTCACCTCGGTAAGCACACCGGCCAGCCTAACCCGGCCCCGGTTTGGAACGGGTGGACGCCGGTGATTGGCTGTGGCGCGCAGCTTCCAAACGTCGCAGCCGCAGCCACAGTCGTAGTCGAGGAGAGTTCAGTCATGGGACAGGTCAACGCCACCACCGAGCGGGTCTACCAGGCGTCCCCGGAGCGCGTGTACGAGGCGCTGGCCGACTACACGGTCACCCGGCCGAAGCTGCTGCCCGCCCAGTACAGCGAGTACGAGGTCGAGGCGGGCGGCACCGGCGCGGGGACCAAGGTGCACTGGAAGCTCCAGGCGACCGAGAAGCGGGTGCGGGACTGCCTGTTCACCGTCACCGAGCCGAGCCCCCGCAAGCTGGTCGAGACGGACGCCAACTCCAGCATGGTGATCACCTGGACGGTGACCACAGCCGGTGACAACCAGGCCAAGGTGGTCATCGAGACGACCTGGCAGGGCGCCACCGGCATCGGCGGCTTCTTCGAGCGGACCTTCGCACCGAAGGGGCTGAACCGGATCCACGACTCCGTGCTCGCCCGCCTCGCGGACGAGGTCAAGTAACCCGTCGGGTCCCTCAGGGCGCCCGCCCCCTGGGGGACCCAGTTGCGCATGTTTACCCCCGGACGAGTGGTTCTGTACCCCGGAGTGGGTGAGAGCACCCGGCGGGGGGATACCGCCGACCTAGGCTCGCGGCCGTGCACATGACGATCCTTCATATCTCCCAGCCCGTCGACGGTGGTGTCGCCCGCGTCGTGGTCGACCTGGTCAGGGGGCAGCGCGAGGCCGGGTGCCGGGTACTGGTCGCCTGTCCGCAGGGCGGCAGGCTGGCTGCCGAGGCGGCCGGCGCGGGGGCGTTGGTGCTGGACTGGCCCGCCGGACGCTCGCCCGGTCCCGGCACGGCGGCGGAGGTGTGGCGGCTGCGCCGGATCGTCCGGGGGGCCAAACCCGATGTACTGCATCTGCACAGCGCGAAGGCCGGGCTGGCGGGGCGGTTGGCCGTGCGGGGTTCGGTGCCGACCGTGTTCCAGCCGCACGCCTGGTCGTTCGCCGCCGTCGAGGGCCCGCTCGCCAACGCCACCCTGCGCTGGGAGCGGTTCGCCACCCGGTGGGCCCGGTCGGTGCTCTGCGTCAGCGAGCGGGAGCGGCTGGACGGGGAGGCGGCCGGTCTGCCGGCCGACTGGCGGGTGATCCCCAACGGAGTGGACGTCCGGCACTACGCCCCCGCCGACTCGGCCGCCCGTCGCGCCGCCCGGATGTCGCTGGGGCTCGACCTGGACGCCCCGCTCGCGGTCTGTGTCGGTCGGCTCTGCCGGCAGAAGGGCCAGGACGTCCTGCTCGCCGCCTGGCCGGAGGTGGTCGGGCGGCTCCCCGCCGCGCGCCTCGCGCTGGTCGGTGACGGCCCGGAAGCCACCCAACTCGCGGACCAGGTACGTGAGTTGCCGGAGCCATCGCGGGTGCGGCTGGCCGGCGACGTCGCGGACCCCAGGCCGTGGCTGGCCGCCGCCGATCTGGTGGTGCTGCCGTCCCGCTGGGAGGGCATGGCACTGGCGCCGCTGGAGGCGATGGCGACGGGGCGTCCGGTGCTGCTCTCGGATGTTCCGGGGGCCCGCGAGTGCCTGCCGCCGGGGCAGGTGGCGGACTGCCTGGTGGAGCCGGAGAATCCTGCGGAACTCGCTCGCAGGCTGATCGAGGCGCTGTCTGATCCGATCGAATGCGAACGTCGTGGAGCGATCGCGCGCCGGCATGTGACCGACCGGCACGACGTGCGGAATGTGATCGCACAGGTGGACGATCTCTACCGAACTGTTCTGCGAACGAATTCCGTCGCGAGTCCCCCCATGAGTCCCTCCGCGAGTCCCTCCGTGAGTCCCTCCCCGAGTTCACCCCCGAGTTCACCTCCGACTTCGTCCCCGAGCCCCCCGTCGGACCCTCCCGGGGCTACCACCCCCGGTGCCCCCGCGCCGCGATCGGCGCGCCGTGCCGCCCGTGTCTCCCGGCGGTCCTGATCGTTTCTCAGACCGTGAATGCTCGCCGCGAAGGTGCTGCTGTATTCGAACCTGGACCAAGTGGCCGAGGATTCAAATCCGAAAGTCTGATTAATGGGCGGGTGGAATGAAATGGCAAGTCAACTTCCTGAAATCAAGCCAGCGTTCGGTAATGTCTGATTTTGCCTGCTTCGTTGCTATTTCTGGCTGCCGACCCCCCTGGGGGGCAATCCGGAAAATGCCCGAATGCCACCCATGGCAGCAGGTGCTACCTGGACCGCATCCACCGGGCCGGGACGGCCGTGCCGGTGCCAGCCCGGATTCGGACGTTCCGTCATGGCGGGTACACAGCAGGGGAGTTCGCGCGCTGATGACCATCGATCACGAGAGTGTGCCACGGCCGGGCCGACCCCTGCCGTCCACCCGGCGGATCGCCACCGGGCTCCTCGACCGTCCCAGCGCGGCGGCCCAGGCCCGCTCCGCGCCGCCGATCGGGAAGCACCGCAGGCCGTTCCGCTCTCGGGCCGCCCTTCCGGCCGGTCTGGTCACCGTCGACGCCTTCGCGGTCCTCGGCGCGACCACCCTCACCGCCCTCGTGGCCGGCGGCCGGGCGCACCCCCTGCTCGGTGCCGCCGCCGTCCTCCCCCTGTTGCTGCCGCTCAATCTGGCCGGCGGCCTCTACCGCAGCAGGTTCACCCTCTCCGCGCTCGACGAGGTCCCCGCCCTGGCCACCCGGGCCGCCGTGGCCACCGCCTTCGCGGTCACCCTGGCCTGCTGTCGGGACGGGTGGCCGGACAGCGGCCCCGCCACCCCGCTCCAGCTGGCCGCCGGGCTCGTCCTCTTCCTGCTGCTGGCCTCCTGCGGCCGCGCCGCGATGTACCACCTACTGCGCCAGGCCCGCCGCCGGCGCCCCAGCCCGGTCCTGGTGCTCGGCGCCGGCCAGCTCGGGCAGCGCGTGGCGGCGGTGCTGACGGAGCATCGGGAGTACGGGATGCGGCCGGTCGGCTACCTCGACCCGGACCCGGTGCTGCTCGCCGCCGACGCCAAACTGCCCGTCCTCGGCGGCCGGGAGATTCTCGAACGGGTGATCCGCCGCCACCGCGTGCACCACGTCATCGCCACCGAGGGCGCCGCCGACGAGGCGGAGACGGCCGCCGCGCTGCGCGACGCCACCCGGCTCGGCTGCCAGGTCTGGCTGGTTCCGGCCCTGCGCGAGTACGGCTCGGTGGGCGGGCCCGCCCGCGACCACCTCTGGGGCTTCCCGTGTGTCCGGCTGGCCCGCCCGGCGACCCGGCGCTACGGCTGGACGGCCAAGCGGGCGCTGGACATCGCCGCTGCCGGGACCGGGCTGCTCGCGCTCGCCCCGGTGCTCGCCGTCTGCGCGCTGGCCGTCCGCTTCGACACCGGCCCCGGCGTACTCTTCCGGCAGCAGCGCACCGGCCTGGACGGCAGGGTCTTCACCGTCCTCAAGTTCCGCACCCTGCGCCCGAGCAACGAGCACGAGTCCGCCACCCGCTGGAACATCTCCCAGGACCACCGGATGGGCGTGGTCGGACGGCTGCTGCGCCAGAGCTCGCTGGACGAACTCCCGCAGCTCTGGAACGTCCTGCGCGGCGACATGAGCCTGGTCGGCCCGCGCCCCGAGCGCCCGTACTTCGTGATGCGCTTCGGCCAGGCCTACCCCGAGTACGCCGACCGCCACCGCGTCCCGGTCGGGCTCACCGGACTCGCCCAGGTCAACGGCCTGCGCGGGGACACCTCGATCGAGGACCGGGCCCGCTTCGACAACCGCTACATCGAGAGCTGGAGCCTCTGGCTGGACGTCAAGCTGCTGCTCCGTACCGCCGCCCTGTTGCTGCACCCGGACGGGAGCTGACCATCCGTGGCCCTCGCATTCCCGCTGCCGCTGGCTTTACACAGTGTCAGGACCGGCCTGCTGAAGCGCCCGAGCCTGCTGGCCGCCGCCACCGTCCTGCTGGTCTGCGTGCCGACCGGCGAGAAGAACGTCGCGGCCGCCGTCCACATCACCGCCGCCGACCTGGCCTCGCTCGCGTTGGTGGCGGTGATCGCGCTCGACCTGCTGCGGGGACGCACTCCGGCGCTGAGCCGGACCGCCTGCGTCCTGTTCGGCGGGGTGGTCCTGGCGGCCGCCACCGCCACGGTCGGCTCGATCGACCCGTCGACCAGCCTGACCGGCTTCGTCCGGCTGGTGCAGGTCTTCGTGCTGGTCCCCGCCGCAGTGGTCTGCTCGCTGCGCGACCGCACCGACCAGCGGCTGATCCTCGGCTCGTTCGTCGTCGCCGCGCTGATCCAGGGCGTGGTCGGCGCCAATCAGTACCTGACCCGGACGGGCGCCTCCTACACCGGCCAGCCGATCCGCGCGGTCGGCACCTTCGGCGCGCTGGACATCATGGCGATGTCCACCGTGGTCAGCTTCGGGCTGCTCGCCGCGCTGGCGCTGGCGCTCGGCGAGCGAGGCCCGGAGGGCAACCGACGACTCCGGCTGTCGATGTACGCGGCGGCCGCCTTCCTCTCCTTCCCGCTCGCCGTCTCGTTCAGCCGGGGCAGCTGGATCGCCTGCGGGGTCGCCGTCACCGTGCTCGGGCTGCGGGCCGACGCCCGGCTCGCGGTGCGCAGCGCGGTTCTGGCGATCGCCGCCGCGATCGTCCTGCTCGGCGGTTTCGGCCTGGGCGCCTCCGGTGTCACCGCCCGGCTCAGCAGCATCGGCTCGGTCGAGGCGGCCCCCGACCAGTCGGTCAGCGACCGCTACGACCTCTGGGCCACCGCCCAACGCATCTGGCAGGACCACCCCGTCACCGGAGCCGGCCCGAAGGCCTTCCAGCAGCTGCGGGACAGCCACGCCCCGCTCCGCCTCTCCTCCGGCAGCGACGCCGCCGACTCCACCATCGGCTTCGAGCGCGAGCCGCTGCTCTCCCCGCACAACATGTACTTCCTGGTGCTCAGCGAGCAGGGCCTGATCGGCGCGGTCGCCTACCTCGCGCTGTTCCTCACCCTGCTGATCGGCTGCCTCCGTTCTTCGGGGCTCGACTCGCCGCGTGCGAGCAGCCTCGCCGCGCTCGCGCTGCTCACCTGGGTGCTGGTCGACTTCCTGTACGGCGACATCGGAGGGACGACCACGGTGCTGACCTCCGTGGTGCTCGGTCTCGCCGCCCGGTCGGCGCTGCCCGGCCCGAACTCCCAGGGAGTGCGCCAGGTATGACGACGGAACAGCCTAGCGCGGTCGCACCGCTGCTGCCGTCGGCCCGGACGGCTCCCCCGGGGGAGAACGCCGAACGCGGCGACCCGTCCGGGGCGGAGACCTCGGCCCGCCGGGGCTTCCTGGCCAAGGCGTTCGGGGTCACCGCGCTGCTCAGCGCGGCGGGTTCGGCGCTCGGGCTGCTCCGGGACCTGCTGCTGGCCCGGTACTTCGGGGCCAGTCAGGGCACCGACGCCTTCCTGGTCGCCTGGACCGTGCCCGAGACGGCCGCGCCGCTGCTGATCGAGGATGCGATGGCCTTCCTGATGGTCCCGGCCTTCAGCCTGGCCCTGGTCCTGCGCGAGGAGCGGCCCCACGGCCCGGATCCGGTGCGGCAGTTGGTCCGGGCCACGCTGCCCTGCCTGCTGCTCGCGCTCTGCGCCCTCTCGGCGGCGACGGCGCTCGGCGCCCCCCAGCTGGTCGACCTGCTCGCCCCCGGCCTCGCGGACCCCGGGCTGGCCGTCACCTGCACCCGGGTCACCGCGCTCACCATCCTCCCGTTCGGTGTCGCCGGGTACCTGGGCTCCGCGCTCCGCGCGCACCACCGGTTCACCGCCCCGGCCGGCATCTACGTGGCGTACAACCTGGCGATCCTGACCGTCCTGCTGACCTGCCACGGCGTCCTCGGCGTCACCTCCGCCGCCGTCGGCGTCGCGCTCGGCAGCCTGCTGATGGCCGGGGTGCTGGTCGGCCCGTTCGTCCGGCGGCTCGGCGAAGCCTGGCGGCTCAGCGAGGGGCGGCGGGCAGCCCGGCCCGGGGTGGTCGTCGGCTCCGGGCAGGGCCTGGTGCTGATCCCGCTGGCGATGCTGCCGGTGGCGGCCTTCACGCTCACCCGGCAGGCGCAGGTCTTCATCGAGCGCTACCTCGGCTCGGGCCTGCCGCCCGGCACCATCTCGCACCTCAACTACGCCGCCAAGGTCTCCCAACTGGCCATGACGGCGGCCATCCTGATCTGCACGGTGACCTTCCCGCTGGTCGCCCGCGCGCTCGCCGCAGGCGATCTCGCGGCGGCCCGGGACCGGGTCGAGAAGGACCTCGGCCAGGCGGCGGCACTGGTGCTGGTCGGCACCGCGTTCCTGATGGCCTGCGCGCCGTCGATGGTCTCGCTGCTGTTCGAGCGTGGCGCGTTCGGCCCGCAGGACACCGCCGCGACGGCCGCCGTGATCCGGGTCTACAGCTTCGGGCTGCCCGCCCAGGCGCTGATCGGGGTGATGGTCCGCCCGTACTTCTCGGTCCGCCCGGTGGTCCGCCGGGCGGACGGCCCGCAGACCGACGACGGCGGGCGCAGGCTGCTGGACTGGTACCCCGTCGCCGCGATGGCGGTCGGCCTGCTGGTCACCGTCGTGGTGAGCCTCGGCGCCACCTCCCGGTTCGGCGCGCTCGGCCTGGCGGCCGGGAACGCCGCCGGGATCACCACGACGGCCGCGCTGCTGCTGCGCGGCCTGCTGCTGCGCGGTATCGCGCTGCGGCTGCCGAAGGTGCTCGGCGGCCAGGCCCGGCTGCTGGCCGCCGCCGTCGGCGCCGCCGTACTGGGCGCGCCGGTCGGACGGTTGGCCGCCAACCCACTGCTCTCCACGCTGATCGGCGGCGCGTGCGTGCTGCTCGCATTCGCCGTGCTCGGCACCGTGTTCGGCGCCGGTGAGGTGCGCGGCCCCGTCCTCGCACTCGTCCGGGCCGTCAATCCGTCTCCCCCGGCCGCTGAAGGGAAGCTGCCCGATGGACGTTGAACCAGCCCAGGATCTGCGCCTCCCGGTTCAGGCGACGGCGAGCAGGGCCGCCCCCTGGATCCTGATGTACCACTCGGTCGCCGACGAGGAGGACGATCCGTACCTGCTCACCGTCAGCCCCGAGCGCTTCGCCGCCCAGATGGACTGGCTGCACCGCACTGGCCGACGCGGCGTCAGCATCCGTGAGCTGCTGCGCGCCCGCGCCGACGGCAGGGCCCATCGCATGGTCGGCCTGACCTTCGACGACGGGTACGCCGACTTCGCCCGGCACGCCGTCCCGGTGCTGCACCGGCACGGCTTCACCGCCACCGCCTACGTCGTGCCCGACCTGCTCGGCAGCGACAACGGCTGGGACGTCAAGGGCCCCCGGAAGCAGCTGCTGACGGTGGATCAGGTTCCCGAACTGGCCGACGCCGGCTGGGAGATCGGCTCGCACGGCCTGGGCCACCAGGCGCTGCCCGGCCTGCCCGCCGACGTGCTCGCCACCCAGACCAGGGAGAGCCGCCGGGCCCTGGAGGAGCTGGTCGGCGGCCCGGTGACGGGCTTCTGCTACCCGTACGGCGCGGTCGACCTGCCCGCCGCGCTCGCCGTCCGCGACGCCGGGTACGAGTACGCCTGCGCGATCGGCCACAGCGAGCTGACCGGCCGGTTCGCGCTGCCCCGCTGCTACGTCGGCGACCGGGACGGCGCCTGGCGGCTGCGCGCCAAGCGCGGGCGGCACCGGATGCGCGACGCGCTGACCGGCCTGCGGCGGCTCGGCCTGCTCCGGCCGCGCGGGAGCACCCGATGAGGATCCTGCACGTCATCACCGGGCTCGCCGCCGGTGGCGCCGAGCGCCAACTCCAGCTGATGCTGCGCCATCTGCCGGAGCGGCAGCACTGCGAGGTCGCCACCCTCACCAACCCGGGCGCCGTGGCGGTCGCGCTGCGCGCCGACGGCGTCACCGTCCACGACCTGCGGATGCGCGGCAACCGCGACCTCGCCGTGCTGCCCCGCCTCACTCGGCTGATCCGCTCGGGCGGCTACGACCTCGTCCACACCCACCTCTACCGGGCCGGTCTGTACGGCCGCCTGGCGGCCCGGCTGGCCGGCGTCCGCACGGTGGTGGCGACCGAGCACTCGCTGCACCCGGGCGTGATCGAGGGCCGACCCGTCACCCCCGGCGTCAAGGCGCTCTACCTGGCCGCCGAGCGGCTCGGCCGCACCACCGTGGCGGTCTCCCGCCAGGTCGCGGGCACGCTGGACGCCTGGGGTGTCCCGGCGTCCCGGGTGCACCTGCTCCCGAACGGCATCGACGCCGCCCGCTACAGCCTGCCCACCGCCTCCCGGGCGGCCCTGCGGCAGACCGTACGGGCGGAGCTCGGGCTGCCCCAGCAGGCCTGGGTGGTCGGGGCGGTCGGGCGGCTCGTCCCGGGGAAGCGGTTCGAGCTGCTGGTCGACTCGCTCGCCGAGCTGGCCGCCCTGGCCGCCGAGCACCCCGCGCTGCGCGACCCCTGGCTGCTGCTGGTCGGCGCGGGCCCGGAGCTGGACGCGCTGGTCCACCGGGCCGAGCTGCTCGGCGTCCGGGCCCGGTTGCACTGCACGGGCGAGCGCGACGACGTGGTCGAACTCCTCACCGCGATGGACGTGCTGGCGGCCCCCTCGACCGAGGAGACCTTCGGCCTGACCGTCCTGGAGGGGCTCGCCGCCGGGCTGCCCGTCCGGTACAGCGCCTGCCCGGCGCTGGACGAACTCGCGCCGGAGGCCGCGCCGGGGGCCGTCCGGCTCCCGTCCGAGACCGCCGCGTACACCGGCGCGCTCTGCGAGCTGTGGAGCCGCCGCAGCGTTGCGCTGCCGCAGCCGCCCGCCGTCGCGCACTACGACATCGCCCGGATCGCCGACGGGCTGGCCCAGCTCTACGACCGGCTGTCGCCGGCCGGTGCCGCACCGGTCGGCCGGCTGCCCGCCGCCGTCCGGGCCTGACCCACCCCACATCCCTGACACCCTTACGGAGCTTCCGATGCCCGAACTGCGCCGGAGCGCGCGCGCCCTGACCCGTCTCTGGTGGCCGGTGGCGCTCGCCGTCCCGCTGGGGGCGGTGGCGGGGGCCGGTTACGCCGTCGTCTCGCACCCCAGCTACGCCGCCAACTCCTATGTGGTGGTGGTCCCGCAGAACCCGGGGGAGGGCTCCACCGCCGTCAACTTCGCCCAGGCGTACGGCCGACTGGCGGGCCAGCCGCAGGTGCTGGCCGCCGCCGCCAGCGAGACCGGGCGGACGGTCGCCGCGATGGCCGGCCTGGTCAGCGGCACCACCTCGCCGGACGCGCCGGTGATCGACATCACCGGCACCGGCCGCACCCCGGACTCCGCCGTGCAGGCCGCCGACGCGGTCGCCAAGTCCCTGATCAGCTTCGCCAACACCAGCAGCAAGGAGACCGGCGTCAAGCTCGTCCCGCTGGCCGCCGCCGCCGAACCGGACGCCCCGACCTCCCCGTCCGCGCAGCTGGACACGGCGGTGGGCGGCGCGGCCGGGCTCCTGATCGGCGCGCTGGTGATGATGACCCGCCGCCGTCCGGCGGAGCCCGGGCCGGTCGCCGAGGTCCCGATGCCACCGCGCCCGCGCTCCGGGGAGCCGAGCGGGGCCGAGGACGCCGGGAATGCCGGGGACACCGGGGATGCCAAGGGCGCCGGGGACGCCGGGGACGCCGAAACCGTCAAGGGACCGCAGGAAGCCGGGAGCCGACGATGACCACCGAGCAACGGACGACCGCCGAGCAGCAGCAGACCGGGGTCGGAACCGGGCTGCCCGCCCAGGCCGGTAACCCCCGCTGGACCACCGAGGTGCACCGCACCGACGACGCGCTCGACACCGTCGCCGCCGAGTGGGACGACCTCGCGGCCCGCTGCGCCACCGCCACCCCCTTCCAGGCCGCCGCCTGGATCCGCTCCTGGTGGCGCCACTACGGCCGTCCGGGTGCGCTGGTGGTGGTGCTGGTCCGCCGGGACGGGCGACTGGCCGGTGCCGCCGCCTTCCAGCGGCGCGGCCGGTTCGGCGGGGGGCTCACCAACCTCGGGGGTGGCCTGGTCGACTTCACCGACATCCTGCTGGACGACTCCTGCGCCGACCGCGCCGCCGCCGAACTCGCCGGAGCCCTCCCGCTGCGCCGCCCCTGGCACAGCCTGGACCTGCGCGAGGTGCACCCGGAGGCGGCGGCCCAGCGGCTCTTCCAGCACTGGCGCGGCCGCCGCCACCGCTTCACCGACTCGCTCTGCCAGTACCTCCCCGCCGTGCCGATGGAGGAGCTGCTCAAGCGCCTGCCGGGCAAGACGGCCCAGCGCAGCCGGGTCAAGCAGCGCAAGATCGCCGAATCCGGGGTCGAGGTCCGCACGGCCACCCCGGCGGAGGTGCCGGCGGCGATCGAGGAGCTGCTCCGGCTGCACTTCCTGCAGTGGCAGGAGCGCGGCGTGACCACCGAACACCGCACCGAACGCTTCGCCGCCCACCTCACCGAATCCACCACCGGCCTGGTGGCCGGCGGCCGGGCCGCCGTGCACCGCTACTGGCTGGACGGCGAGCCGGTGGCCGTCAACCTGCTGCTGCTCTGCCCCTCGTTCGGGGGTCTCTACATGTACGGCGCGCACCCCGCCCTGCGCGAGCGCCTCGACATCGCCGGCCTGCTGTTCGGCGTCGCGCTGGACGAGGTCCGGGGTGCCGGTATCCCACTGCTGAGCCTGCTGCGCGGCCAGGAGCCGTACAAGCAGCGCTGGCGCCCGGACCAGCTGCCCAACCAGCGTCTGGTGCTGGGCCCGGGCCGGCTCGCCCCGGCCGCCGCTTTCCGGGCCTGCCGGGTACGGGCCAGGCAGGCGGTGGTGCAAGTGCTGCGCACCCGCCTGCCCCGCCTGAAGGAGGCGCTAGTGGCGCGTACCCGGAGCCGCAGCTGAACCCCACGTCGAACTCCACGGGTTCGGATCGCCCTTGGAGCCGGACATCAGCTGCTTGAAGACCTGGCTGGAGCGCGGGTTCCGGTTGCACTCCCAGAAGCCGTGCGGGCAGTAGTCGGTGAGGGTCTGGTAGGCGGTGTCGTGGGTGCGCATCCACTCCACCATCCGCCGCACGAACTCGGGGTTGTCGCCGTTGCGGAAGAGTCCCCACTCCGGGTACGAGACCGGCTTCCCGCGTTTGGCGGCGAACTCCACCTGGTCCTGCAGCCCGTACGGCTCGGAGATGTACTGGTCGAAGGTGGCACCGGCGGGCTGGTCGTAGCTGTCCATCCCGATGATGTCCACCACGTCGTCGCCGGGGTAGCAGCGCGTCCACGGGACGGCGTCCAGGCCCCGGGTGGGGTCGAAGTCGAAGCGGAAGTGCTGGCCGGGGACGGAGCGCATCACCGTCACGATGCGCCGCCAGTACGCCTTCCACGCCGTCGGGTCGGGCCGGCACCGGCTGGTGTAGGTGGTGCCGTTCATCTCCCAGCCGAGCGTGAGGACGGTGTCACCACCGCCGAACGCGACCAGCCTCCGGGCGAGTTTGAGGAAGTGCCAGTCGAACTCGCCGCGATTGGCCCGGGCCAGCAGCCGGACGACGTCGGCGTCCGGCATGTCGTTCTCGTTGGGCGTCAGCATCGGCACGCCGAGGACGAGCTTGCGGGACGGGTCGGCCAGTCGCCACTGCGACCAGAGGCCGAGCATCACCGGGTCGCCGTCGATGTCCGCCCAGCTGTTCCCGGCCAGGTAGGTGTGGCCGACCTGCATGTTCGCGCCGCTCAGCCACTGCGTCATCCGCCGGATGTTCGGGATCGAGTCGTTCCAGGAGCCGACGAACGCCCCGAACGGCGCCTCGTGCCTGCTCCGCAGGACCGGCGGTCTGGGCGCGGCGCCGCGCGGCTGGACCGCGTCCGAGGAGAGCGCGGCGCGCCGCTCGGTCTGATCCACCGGGGTGCCGGACGGGATGGTCACGGTGGTCACCAGCAGTAGCGCGGCGGCGGCCAGCGTGAGGCGGGCCAATCGCATGGGGTGTCTCCTCAGGGCGTCGCACCGATGAGCCCGGGAAAGCTCACAAACACGACGGTAAGGCCACGGGTCGTCAGAAAAGCCTTATGTCACTCAAAAGTGGCAGGTCGCAGCCGCGAACGGCAGTGACGGCCCGTCAACTCCGCCCCGGGTGTGTTGCACTGGGCCGTCCCGCCGCCCGGCTCATTCGCCCGGTCGGTCCGCGCCGGTCCGTACCGGTCCGCGTCGGCCCGCTTCGGTCGCCCGAGTGCGGGGTGTCCGGATCTGTCCGAGTACCGGGCGGCAGCCCGTACCACCTCTGTAACAGTCCGCCGCACCGCCGCAGCTGTCCGGCAGCGGCCGACGCCGACCGATATCCCCAGGTCGGGGCCGATGCCCGAGCCCCTCCGGCGCCGCCGGCCCGGCCGGTGCGGGGTCGTGTCCAGCAAGACGGACCGCTCGAGCGGAAGGTACGCTCCGCCAGTGTCCTGGAAGCCGCTGCGTGCCCTCACCCGCCGATCCGTGCTCCCTGCCCTGGCTGCGATGCTGGTGCTCGGAGCCGGTGCCGCCGCGCACGCCAACCGCCCGGTGCCGTTCGGCGACCGGATGGCGACGCCCGGTGGCGCCGACGCCAGCCCGGTCAGCGCCCAGACACTGAACACCGGCACGCTGGAGCTGAAGGTCGGGCCCGGCCTGGAGGCGTACGACCGGGCCACCGGCCGGCCCGCCTGGTCCTACCGCCGCGAGGGCGCGACCGCTCTGTACCTCGCGATGGCCGGTGAGAGCGCCGTGGTGGTCTGGGACGACGGCATGGTCACCTCGGTGCGGCCCAGCGACCACGAGGTGCGCTGGCACCGGGCCGTACCCGGCCTGAGTGACTGGCTGAGCGGCGACGGCGACCCGGACGCCGCGACCCGCACGGACACCGAGCGCCGCGAGATCGCGGTGCAGCGAGCCGCCGCCGCCCTCCAGCCCGTGATCGAGGACGAGCCCGGCGTCGCCGTGGTGACCCCGGCGCTGACCATGGTCTTCCGCGATCGCGACGGCGATCTGCGGTTCAACTCCCGCCCACTGGGCGGCTGCTCCTACGACCCGCTGCGCGCCGTCCACACCGACGACGCCGTCCTGGTGCCCCGGACCTGCACCGGCACCAACAGCAGCGGGCACCCGCTGCCCGGCGGCATCACCGGCATCCGCCTGGACGGCCAGGGCTGGCAGCTCAACGCGGGGCCGCAGGTCCTGCTCAAGAGCCTGGACGGCCACCAGGTCGCCATCGACGACGGCCCGATCGTCGGCCGCCGGGTCTTCGACACCCGCAAGGGCGCCCTGGAGCCCCTCTGCGGCGGCCCGACCGTCCCCTTCGCCGCCCTCAAGCCCCACACCGACTGCCCGGCCTCCTGAGGAGGCTTCGCCGACTGGGGCGGCAACCCCAGGGGCGCGGGGAACTGCGTGAAACCGGAAGGCAACGGCCTGCACCGCTTCCGCTCCGTGCAGTGCCCACGCCCCCGGCCCGGGCGCCCACCCGCTCGCAGAGGCTGCTGCGGAGGCATTTTCCCGGCTCCCGGTAGACTGGCCCGTATGGCTGATTTCTCCGGGCATTAGCGGGCGCGCGGCGAGGCCCTTCGAGGCTCGCCGATCCGCCGAGTGCTGCCCCCTTCCCACGCTGCCCGGGTGCCTGTGTGCCATGTCCGAGGCGCCCCGCTCACGTCCCAGGAGTTACCCACAGCCATGATTTCCGTCAACGCCCTTGAGCTGCGCGCCGGTGCCCGCATCCTGATCGAGAACGCCAGCTTCCGGATCACCCCGGGTGACCGCATCGGCCTGGTCGGCCGTAACGGCGCCGGCAAGACCACCCTCACCAAGGTGCTGGCGGGCGAGGGCCTGCCCGCCTCCGGCACGGTCACCAACTCCGGCGAGGTCGGCTACCTCCCGCAGGACCCCCGTACCGGCGACCTCGACGTGCTGGCCCGCGACCGCATCCTGTCGGCCCGTGGCCTGGACACCGTCCTGCGCAAGATGCGCGAGAACGAGGACCGGATGGCCAACGGCACGGGTGCGACCCGTGACAAGGCGATGAAGAAGTACTCCACCCTGGAGACCGAGTTCCTCACCAAGGGCGGCTACGCCGCCGAGGCCGAGGCCGCCACCATCGCGGCCGCCCTGGGCCTGCCGGACCGGATCCTCGGCCAGGAGCTGCACACCCTCTCCGGTGGTCAGCGCCGCCGGGTCGAGCTGGCCCGGATCCTCTTCTCGGACGCCGACATCCTGCTGCTCGACGAGCCCACCAACCACCTCGACGCCGACTCGATCGCCTGGCTGCGGGACTTCCTGAAGACGTACAAGGGCGGCTTCATCGTGATCTCCCACGATGTCGAGCTGGTCGAAACGGTCGTCAACAAGGTGTTCTACCTGGACGCCAACCGCTCCGCGATCGACATCTACAACATGGGCTGGAAGCAGTACAAGCAGCAGCGCGAGGACGACGAGAAGCGCCGCAAGCGCGAGCGCGCCAACGCCGAGAAGAAGGCCGCGACCCTCAACTCGCAGGCCGACAAGATGCGTGCGAAGGCCACCAAGACCGTCGCCGCGCAGAACATGGCCCGCCGTGCCGAGAAGCTGCTGGCGGGTCTGGACCAGGTCCGGGTCTCGGACAAGGTCGCCAAGCTGCGCTTCCCGGACCCGGCCCCCTGCGGCAAGACGCCGCTGATGGCCGAGGGCCTGTCCAAGTCGTACGGCTCGCTGGAGATCTTCACCGACGTCGGCCTGGCGATCGACCGGGGCTCGCGGGTCGTCATCCTCGGCCTCAACGGCGCCGGCAAGACCACCCTGCTGCGGATGCTCGCGGGCGTGGAGCAGCCGGACACGGGTGAGATCATCCCGGGCCACGGCCTGAAGATCGGGTACTACGCCCAGGAGCACGAGACGCTCGACCCCGAGCGCAGCGTGCTGGAGAACATGCGCTCCGCCGCGCCCGACACCGACCTGGTGCAGATCCGGAAGATCCTCGGGTCCTTCCTGTTCTCCGGCGACGACGTCGACAAGCCGGCCGGCGTGCTCTCCGGTGGCGAGAAGACCCGCCTCGCGCTGGCCTCGCTGGTGGTCTCCAGCGCCAACGTACTGCTGCTCGACGAGCCCACCAACAACCTCGACCCGGCCAGCCGCGAGGAGATCCTCGGCGCGCTGCACTCCTTCAGCGGCGCGGTCGTGCTGGTCACCCACGACGAGGGCGCGGTCGAGGCCCTCCAGCCGGAGCGGATCATCCTGCTGCCCGACGGCGTCGAGGACCTCTGGAGCCCGGCGTACCGGGATCTGGTCTCGCTCGCCTGACCACTTGGCCGACCGTTCGGTTGGCCGCTCGCCTGACCATTTGGCCGGCCGCTCGGCCGACCGCGTGGCTGAGTGTTCGGCTGACATCCGCCGCGCTGCGGTAGACACGGAATCAGCTGTTCGCCGTAGAAAATCTCATCCTCGGCAGAGATCGGGAATGGGAGACTCGGAGATTCCGTTTAAGACGATCCACTGCCGCCCCGCCGCACTTTTGCGGTCGGGGCGGCTGTGCTGATCAGCTCTTTCGTCCGAACCGGCCTGTTGGGCCGGGGGCGCGTGGCTCAGAGTGAGCGCTCTTGTGCACTGCGAACACCACCGGCAGACTGCGCTTTCCCGGTATCGACCTTGTCGAATGGGTGGCCAGGACGCTGGCTATGGGTGATCATGGGAATCTGACCGAGCAAGCTATGAGGAGGCACGGGTGGCCGAGACTCTGAAAAAGGGCAGCCGGGTGACCGGTGCCGCGCGTGAGAAGCTCGCGGCCGATCTGAAGAAGAAATACGACTCCGGGGCGAGCATTCGCGCGCTGGCGGAGGAGACCGGTCGCTCCTATGGCTTCGTACACCGCATGCTGAGCGAGTCCGGAGTGATCCTCCGGGGCCGCGGCGGTGCCACGCGGGGCAAGAACAAGGCTACTGCGGGAGCGGGTTCCTGACAGGCCATCACGCCGGCGGGCGGTCCGATCCGAGAGCAGATCCTACCTGGTCGCGGTCGCCCCACGCCGGTCCCTGCTCCTGATGCGCGGCGTACTCGACCCCCACGACACGTCACACCCACGGCGCGTGAGAGTGCGCGGTAGCAGAGCAGTCAGCAGCTTGGATCAACGGCTTCTTGCACCACCAGCTCCAGACGGATCGGCGGCCGGGACACCCGGACCGCCGATCGTCGTTTTCCGGGGCCGTGCTCCTGGGGTCCTGTCCGGGGGTGGCCCTGTCCAGTCGGGGCCCGGTTTTGTTACTCTCCAGTAGCTCTACTGCCCCTCTGCTGGAGGTACCGCTATGACCGCCCTCGAAACCGACGCCCAGTCCTGGGAGCAGGCCGGCGTCCGTCTCGAAATCGACGGCGACACCGCCACGGTGACGCTCTGCCGTCCGAAGCAGCGCAACGCCCAGTCCCCGGCGATGTGGCGCGCGCTGGCCGCCGTCGGGCAGGAGTTGCCAGGGACGGTACGGGTCGTGGTGCTGCGGGCCGAGGGCGTCTCGTTCTCGGCCGGGCTGGACCGGGCGATGTTCAGCCCGGAGGGTATCCCCGGTGAGCCCAACTTCCTGCAGCTCGCCGCCGCCGAGGACAAGGAGCTGGACGACGCCATCGCCGGCTTCCAGGAGGCGTTCACCTGGTGGCGCCGCCCCGACCTGATCAGCATCGCGGCCGTTCAGGGCCACGCCGTCGGCGCCGGCTTCCAGCTCGCCCTCGGCTGCGACCTCCGGGTGGTCGCGGACGATGTGCAGTTCTCCATGAAGGAGACCTCGCTCGGTCTGGTCCCCGACCTCGCCGGGACCAAGCCGCTGACCGAACTGGTCGGCTACGCGCGGGCGTTGGAGATCTGCGCGACGGGCCGTTGGGTGGGGGCCGACGAGGCCGTCGCCACGGGCCTGGCCAACCTCGCCGTACCGGCCGCCGAGCTGGAGGCGACCGTGCGCGACCTCGCCGCAGCACTGCTGGCGGCTCCCCGCAACGCGGTGATCGAGACCAAGGCCCTGCTGCAGGGCGCCGGGGGGCGCTCGTACGACGAGCAGCGCTCGGCCGAACGGGCGGCGCAGGCGCGCCGACTGCGCGACCTCGCCGGGATCGGCGACTAACCGGGCCCGCCCGATCAGGATCGGGCAAGCAGAAGGGGCGCGAGGAACTCGCGCCCCTTCTGCTTGCCCAGCTGCATCCGGCGGAGCCTGCCGCGCGGACTCCGTGGCGGAATGTCAGAGTTGGGATGGTTTGCGATATAGCTGGACAGGACACCCCAGGAGATCACCGTGCCTGACACCCCGACGCCCGCCGACCTGCACAAGAACGACCCCCACCGGACCGACCCGCACCGCGAGGACCCGCACCGCGAGGACCCGCGCCGTGACGAGCAGC
The DNA here is from genome assembly GCF_029894335.1 of Kitasatospora sp. MAP5-34. Lineage (GTDB taxonomy): Bacteria > Actinomycetota > Actinomycetes > Streptomycetales > Streptomycetaceae > Kitasatospora. Next base: position 71,983 of record NZ_JARXZC010000025.1, read on the forward strand.
GCCGGTCGGCCCCCGCTCCCGCCGTCACGCCCCCGGCCGAGCGCGGCCGTACGGCCCTCGCGGTCGGCGTGGTCGAGAAGATCGCCGGGATGGCCGCCCGGGAGGTCTCCGGCATCCACGCGCTGGGCTCCGGCCTCGCCCGGACCTTCGGGGCGATGCGCGACCGGGTCCCGGGTGGTAAGTCCAGCATCGGGCGTGGCATCAAGGCGGAGGTGGGCGAGAAGCAGACCGCGATCGACATCGCCCTGGTGGTCGAGTACGGCGTGGTCATCCCGAAGCTCGCGGCGCAGGTACGGGAGAACATCATCGTGGCGGTCGAGCGGATGACCGGCCTCGAGGTGGTGGAGGTCAACATCGCCGTCAACGACGTCCACCTGCCCGACGAGCCGGACATCGACGAGGACGAAGAGACCGACTCCAGGGGCCAGCGCCCGAGGGTCCAGTAGGCCCACCCCGAAGAGGAGCAGCGGATGAATCTTGCCCTGACGGGCCTGGTGGTCGGTATGGCCCTGGGCTTCGCCGGCTACTTCGGCGGGTTCGCCGCCTTCCTGCTGGTCGGGGTGCTCGGCGCGGTCGGCTTCGTGGTCGGCCGGCTGCTCGAGGGCGACATCGAGCTCAGCGAGCTGGTCGATCTGCTGCGCAACCGCGATCGGCGGCGTTGATGCCGGCTGTCGCGGCCGTCGGCAGGCCGGCGGTGGCAGCCGCCGAGCGCGGCAGGTTGAACATCGCCGACCGGGTGCTCACCCGGATCGCCGGCCGGGTGGCCCGTGAGGCGCTGGCCGGCGCTTGGGTCGGCCGGACCGGGACGGGCGGTACGCCCCGGGTCTCGGTCTCGCCGTCGCACCACGGGGGTACTCGGCTCACGCTCGGCCTGGAGCTGCCCTTCCCGGCGGATCTGGCCGCGCTGGCCCGGCTGGCTCAGGTGGCCGTCACCGAGCAGCTGGCGGCCCTGACCGGCGCCGAGATCGTCGAGGTGACCGTGCTGATCGAGCGGCTGGTACCGGTGGAGGCCGAGCGGTGACCGCCGATCAGCTCGAGTCGCCACCGGAGGATGATCAGATCATCAAGGGGCGGCGCCTGCGCTCGCCCCGGACCTTCGGCGCGGTACTGATCTCCACCGCCGTCCTGGTGGTCGCCGGCGGTCTGCTCTCCGACGTGGTCGCCGTCCGCACCGGGCACCGGGCCCGGCCCTGGCGGGCCGACCTCGCGCACCAGCTGGCGACGCGGCACCTGGACGATCCGTGGGTACGCCTCGGCGCGGGTGTCGCCGTGCTGCTCGGGCTCTGGTGCTGCCTGCTCGCCCTCACCCCGGGCCTGCGCCGCTGGCTCCCGCTCAGCCGCCCGGGCTCGGCGATCGACCGTGCGGGGGTGGCCGCCCTGCTCGCCCACCGGGCCGAGGAGTACCCCGGGGTGGCGTCCGTCAAGGTCCGGGTCGGGCAGGGGTCGACCAAGGTCACCCTCCAGGGCACCGCCGACCCGGCGGGCCTCGAGCGCGGACTGCGCGCCGAACTCGCCCGCATCCCCCTGGCCCTGCCGAACCGGCTCGACGTCCGCGCCCGCAGCGCGGGGAGGCGCCAGCGATGAGCCGATCCACCGTCAACCGGTCCATCCTGGCCGTCGCCGGTCTGCTGCTGCTCGGCGGCGGCCTGCTGGTGCTGGCCGGCTCCTTCGACCTGTACCGCAGGCTGCACCTGGGGATTCCGAGCTGGTTGCCGCTCGGCTCGCCGCACGAGCCCCTGGTCAGCACGGCCTCCCGTACCCGGTGGGACGACCGGGGCTGGTGGTGGCCGGTCGTGATCGCGGTGCTCTCGCTGGCCGTGGCCGCCGCCCTCTGGTGGCTCGCCGCCCAACTGCGCCGCAGCGGGCCCGGCACGGTCACACTGCCCACGCCGCCAGGGGCGGGCCCGGTGCTGCGCCTGCGCGGCCGGGCGCTGGAGGACGCGATCGAGACCGAGACCATCGCACTGCCCGAAGTCACCCGGATCCGGGTCCGCCTGCTGGGCAACCGCAGACGCCTGCTGCTTCGGGCCGCCGTCCGCATGCAGTCGAGCGGCACCCCCGCAGACCTGCTGGACGACTTCCACAGCGGCCCGCTGACCCACGCCCGAACCAGCCTGTCCCTCCCCGAACTGCCGTGCGAGCTGCGGCTTCAGGTGGCAGGCCGGAGCAGCGTGCGCACCCCGAAACCGCCCCGGGTGCTCTGACCGACCGGTCTGCGCGGGCTCGTGTTCGACTCCCCGTGCGCCGTGGACCGGTGGGCGTCAGAGCCCCCGGAGGGCTCCGCCGTCCACCGGGATCATGACGCCGGTCAGGTAGGAGGCGGCGGGGGAGAGCAGGAAGGCGGCCACCTTGCCGAACTCCTCCGGGGTGCCGTAGCGGCCGAGGGGGATCTTGGCGTTCGCACGGGCTCGGGAGGCGGCTGCGTCGCCGCCCAGGGCGTCGAGTTCGCGGACCCGGTCGGTGTCGATGCGGGCGGGGAGCAGGCCGATCACACGGATGCCGCGTGGTCCGAGTTCGTCGGCGAGGGACTTGGCGGCCATCGCGAGGCCCGGCCGGAGGCCGTTGGAGATGCCGAGTCCGCCGATCGGCTCGCGGACCGAGCCGGAGAGCACGAATCCGATCACGCCGCCCTCGCCGAGCGCGGCGGCGGCCGTGCGGGCGATCCGGAGCGCTCCGAGGAAGACCGACTCGAACGCGGTGCGCCAGGCGTCCTCCTCGGCGGTCAGTACCGGTCCGGCGGCCGGGCCGCCGACGCTGATCAGCACGCCGTCGAACCGCCCGAACCGTTCCCGGGCCGCCGCGATGAGCAGTTCGGCGCTCGCCGGGTCGGCGTTGTCCGCGACCACCCCGTGCGCCTGCTCCGGCCCGCCCAGTTCGGCGACGGCGGCCGCCACCGACTCCTTGCTGCGCCCGCTGAGCACCACCCGGGCGCCGTCCGCGACCAACTCCCGTGCGGAGGCCAGTCCCAGCCCACGGGTGGCGCCGGTTACCACGTACACCTTCTGCTGCAGTCCGAGATCCATGGGCCCATCCTGCCCGGTCGGGAAGCAGCCGGTCGGGCTTACGCGGGTACGAGTTCCGGTTCGGGCCGCTTCTTCACGGCCGCGAGGTCCTTCGCCTCGCGGCGGGCGAGCACCACCAGGCCCACCGGGACCAGGGCGGTGAACAGCCACCACTGGACGGCGTACGCCATGTGCGGGCCGATGTCGGAGTGTTCGGGCTCGCCGAGCACCTCGGGGGATGCGCCGGAGGGCGGGACGGTGGAGGCCATCTCCAGGTAGCCGCCGAGGAAGGTGGTGCCGATCCGCTGGGCCGCCTGTTCGCTGTTGATCAGCTTGAACTGCCGGTCGGGCAGCCCGCCCCGGTCCGGGATGCCGCTGTTGGCGTGGGTCTCGTCGGCGCGCAGCCGGCCCGTCACGGTGATCTGACCGCTCGGCGGCGCCGGGGGGTTCGGGTAGCTGATGGTGTCGCCGGGGGAGTCGACCCAGCCCCGGTTCACCAGTACGTCACCCTTGCCGTCCGCCAGCTTGAGCGGGGTGATGACGAAGTACCCGATGCTGCTGCCGCCCGGCTCGGTCCGGCTGCGGATCACGAACTCGTCCGCGACGTCGAACTGCCCGGTGGCCGTCACGGCCTTCCAGGTGATGTCCGTGGGCACGGTGCGGCCGGGCACGGTGAGTGAGTCGAACGCGACGGGCGTGGCGGTCAGGTTCTGCGCGATGAGCTGATTGCGCGCGACCCGGGCTTCGTGGCGGTGGAGCTGCCAGAAGCCCAGCCGGATCATCGCGGGAATCAGCAACAGGCCGATCAGTGTGATGATCGCCCAGCGCCAGGAGAGCAGAAAACGGTACACAACGGCACGCTACGCCCACAGTCCTTCCGGATCAGACACCGGGGTGTGCGGCGACCTCGCGGAGCAGCTGGAGGAAGGCGTCCTCGCCGACCACCGGCGTGCCGTACTCGCGTGCCTTGCGTGCCTTCCCGCTCCAGCTGTCGGGCTCGTTGGTGACCAGCAGGCTGGTGAGCCGGCTCACCGAGGAGGCGATGTGCAGGCCGGCCTCGGCCGCGCGGTCCTCCAGCAGCTCCCGGTCGGTCGCGGTGTCGCCGGTGATCGCCACCCGCATGCCCTGGCTCAGCGGGGTGCCGTCCACCCAGCGGCCCGGGTTCGGGTACGGGCAGGCCGGGCGCTTGCGGGCGGGCCGGTACGAGGAGCTCCAGGAGCCCCTGGCCGGCGCCGCCGAGCCGGTGTCCTCGCCGAGGTCGGTGACGGCCACGCAGTTGGTCAGCGGCAGCGGGATGCCCCCCTGCCGGGCCAGGTGCAGGCTCGGGCGGAACGCCTCGGCGAGCACCCGGGCGTCGTCCAGCGCGTTGTGCGCCTGGCGCTGCTGGACGCCGAAGTACTCGGCGAGGCTGGCCAGCTTGCCGTTGGGCAGCGGCAGGCCGAGGTCGCGGGAGAGCACCATGGTGCAGAGCCGGAGCTCGACGGGGGCGCGCAGCCCGGCCCGGGAGTACTCGCGGGAGATCATGTTCCAGTCGAAGAGCGCGTTGTGCGCGACCATCACCCGCCCCCGCAGCCGTTCGCCCAGCTCGTCGGCGATCTCGGGGAAGGTCGGCGCGCCCGCGAGGGCCGCGCTGGTGAGCCCGTGGATCCAGGTCGGCCCGGGATCGCGCTCGGGGTTCACCAGGGTGTACCAGTGGTCGGTGACCTCGCCGTGGGCGTCGAGCTGGTAGACACCGGCGGAGATGACGCGGTCGGTACGGCCGAGCCCGGTGGTCTCGACGTCGACCACGGCGAACCCCTGGCTGTGCTCGGGGCTGCGCTGCGCCGGGAGGGGCGCTGTCCGGGCGGAGTCGTCCCTCGGTGACTGGATCGCGTGCATGAAGAACCACTTTAAGGGCGGCCGCCCACAACGATGGCCGTCCGGGGCTTCGGCAGTGGCGTACGCGACATTTCGACAGGGAGTACGACGGCTGCCGGAATAGAGTGAGAAGCGAGATGGTCGTACTACCGGTCGAACTATCAGTTCGAGCCATCTCCCCAGGTCACCGGTACCCATCCGGTGCCGGCTGCACGAAGGAAGACCCCCATGCGCGCCACTGTGATCCACGGCCCGAACGACATCCGGATCGAGGAGGTGCCCGATCCGAAGATCCAGCGGCCGACCGACGCGGTGGTCCGGGTGGTCAACGCCTGCATCTGCGGCAGCGACCTCTGGGCGTACCGGGGCGTGGCCGCCCGGGTGGCCGGGCAGCGGATCGGGCACGAGTTCCTCGGCATCGTCGAGGAGGTCGGCTCCGAGGTGTCCGGCTTCCGGCCCGGTGACTTCGTGGTCGCGCCGTTCGTCTGGTCCGACGGTGTCTGCGACTACTGCCGCGAGGGCCTGCAGACCTCCTGCCCGCACGGCGGGTTCTGGGGCGAGGTCGGCTCGGACGGCGGCCAGGGCGAGGCCGTCCGGGTCCCGTTCGCCGACGGCACGCTCGTCCAGCTGCCCAAGGAGGCCGCCACCGACGAGAAGCTGCTGCCGGGTCTGCTGGCGCTCTCCGACGTGATGGCGACCGGGCACCACGCGGCGGTCTCCGCCAAGGTCCGTCCCGGTTCGACCGTCGCCGTGGTCGGCGACGGCGCGGTCGGCCTCTGCGGGGTGCTGGCCGCGCACCGGCTCGGCGCCGGCCGCATCATCGCGCTCGGCCGCCACGAGGTCCGTACCGACATCGCCCGTAAGTTCGGGGCCACCGACGTGGTCGCCGCGCGTGGCGAGGAGGCGGTCGAGGCGGTCAAGGAGCTGACCGGCGGTCAGGGCGCGCACTCCGTGCTGGAGGCCGTCGGCACCGAGGAGTCGATGCGCACCGCGATCTCGATCGCCCGCGACGGCGGCGCCGTCGGTTACGTCGGTGTGCCGCACGGCGGCAGCGCGGGCGTCGACATCGGTCAGATGTTCGGCCGGAACATCGCGCTCGGCGGCGGCGTCGCCCCGGCCCGCGCGTACATCCCCGAGCTGCTCACCGACGTGCTGGCCGGCACCATCGACCCGGGTCTGGTCTTCGACCGCACCGTCACCCTGGACGGCGTGCCGGACGGCTACCGGGCGATGGACGACCGCTCGGCGCTGAAGGTCCGGATCTCGTTCTGACGGATCGTCGGATGTGACGTTTGCTCAAGTGGGGCGACACCCGAGAACGGTGTCGCCCCACTGGCATGTCCTGATCGCTTTTCGGCCAGATAGTGTGACTACGCCGCTCGGGTACTTTCTGTAGCCGTTCCGTCGCTCTAGCATGACGCGGCACGCCCTGACTGTGACGCCGCTCACGTCCGGTATTTCCGCCTGCGAATCCGAAGACGTCAGGAGACACCGAGTGGACACTCCGCCGACCGCCGAGGCAGTACCGCCAGAAGTCCGAGGCACCGACGAAACGGAGGAGTTCCGCTCGCTGCGGGGCGCCTTCCGGGGCTTCGCGTTTCCCGTGACCGCAGGTTTCATCCTCTGGTACCTGCTGTACGTGCTGCTCTCCAGCTACGCGCCCGCGTTCATGGCCACCAAGGTCTTCGGGCACGTGAACATCGCCCTCGTGCTCGGGCTGCTCCAGTTCGCCAGCACCTTCGCCATCGCGGCCTGGTACGCCCGCTACGCGGACCGCAGGCTCGACCCGACCGCCGCCGCGATCCGCGAGCGCTACGCCCCCGCCAACCTGGTGGCACCCCGGGAGGTCGGCGAATGAGCGACTGGCGAACGAGTAACCCCGTCCTGCTGGCCGGCAGCGCGAGCGAGCACCGGACGCTCACCATGTCGCTGTTCGGCGTCTTCGTGCTCGCCACCCTCGGCATCACCCTGTGGGCCGGGCGGCAGACCAAGGACGCCGCCGACTTCTACGCGGGCGGCCGGGGCTTCTCCGGCCTGCAGAACGGCCTGGCGATCTCCGGCGACTACATGTCGGCGGCCTCCTTCCTCGGCATCGCGGGAGCCATCGCGCTCTTCGGCTACGACGGCTTCCTCTACTCGATCGGCTTCCTGGTGGCCTGGCTGGTCGCCCTGCTGCTGGTCGCCGAACCGCTGCGCAACTCCGGCCGTTACACCATGGCGGACGTGCTGGCCTTCCGGATGCGGCAGCGCCCGGTCCGCACGGCTGCCGGGATCTCCACCATCGTGGTGTCGATCTTCTACCTGCTCGCGCAGATGGTCGGCGCCGGGTCGCTGGTCGCCCTGCTGCTCGGCGTCAGCGGTGAGGGCGCCAAGCGCTGGACCGTCGTCGCGGTGGGCGCGCTGATGGTGGTCTACGTCGTCTTCGGCGGGATGAAGGGCACCACCTGGGTGCAGATCATCAAAGCGGTGCTGCTGATCGCCGGCGCCGCGCTGATGACCGTCATGGTGCTCGCCAAGTACCACTTCAACCTCTCCAGCCTGCTCGGCGCCGCCGCCGACGCCAGCGGCAAGGGCTCCGCCTTCCTGGAACCGGGGCTCAAGTACGGAGTGACCGGCACCAGCAAGCTGGACTTCATCAGCCTGGCCCTGGCCCTGCTGCTCGGCACCGCCGGGCTGCCGCACATCCTGGTGCGCTTCTACACCGTCCCCACCGCCAAGGCGGCCCGGAAGTCGGTGTTCTGGGCGATCGGCATCATCGGCGTCTTCTACCTGATGACCCTCGCGCTCGGTTTCGGGGCTGCCGCCCTGGTCGGCCCCAAGGCGATCAAGGCGTCCAACGCGGCGGGCAACACCGCCGCGCCGCTGCTCGCCGAGCACCTGGGCGGCGGAGCCGGTACGGCCGGCGGCGCCGCGCTGCTCGCGGTGATCTCCGCCGTCGCGTTCGCCACCATCCTCGCGGTGGTCGCCGGGCTCACCCTCGCCTCGTCCGCCTCCTTCGCCCACGACATCTACGCCAACGTGATCCGGCGCGGGAAGGCGAGCGAGCGGGAGGAGGTCCGGTCGGCCAAGCTGGCGGCCGTCGCGGTCGGGGCGGTGGCCATCGTGCTGAGCATCTACGCGGACAAGCTCAACACCGCCGCCCTGGTCGCCCTGGCCTTCGCCGTGGCGGCCTCGGCCAACCTGCCGACGCTGCTCTACTCGCTCTTCTGGAAGCGCTTCAACACCGTCGGCGCGGTCAGCTCGGTCTACGCGGGGCTGATCACCTCCGTCGCGCTGGTGTTCTTCTCCACCGTGGTCTCCGGCGCCAAGACCTCGCTCTTCCCGCACAGCGACTTCCACTGGTTCCCGCTGGAGAACCCCGGCCTGGTCTCCATCCCGGTCGGATTCCTGGCGGGTTGGATCGGGACCCTGCTCTCCAAGGAGCCCGCCGACCCGGCGAAGTACGCTGAACTTGAGGTCAGGTCGCTCACGGGCCTCGGCGCGCACTGACTTCCAGCGCTCCGGGGTCCGCGACCGGCCCGATAAGCTGGCCGGGCCCGTCCGCGTCGGCGGCCGGGCCCGGCCCGTTCTGGGATGAGCACAGTTGGAAGGGAGGCCGCAGTGCTTCTCGACACCTTCGGTCGGCAGGCCGTGGATCTGCGCGTCTCACTGACCGACCGCTGCAACCTGCGGTGCACGTACTGCATGCCCGAGGAGGGCCTGCAGTGGCTCGCCAAGCCCGAGCTGCTGACCGACGAGGAGATCGTCCGGCTGGTCACCCTCGCGGTGCGCGACCTCGGCGTGCGCGAGGTGCGGTTCACCGGCGGCGAGCCGATGCTCCGCCCCGGGCTGGTCTCCATCGTCACGGCCTGCGCCGAGCTGGAGCCGCGCCCGGAGCTGTCGCTCACCACCAACGGCATCGGGCTGGCCCGCACCGCCACCGCCCTGCGGCAGGCCGGCCTGGACCGGGTGAACGTCTCGCTCGACACCCTGGACGCCGACACCTTCTTCACCCTGACCCGCCGTCACCGCCACCAGGACGTCCTGGACGGCCTGGCCGCCGCCGAGGCCGCCGGGCTGGCCCCCGTGAAGCTCAATGCCGTCCTGATGCGCGGCGTCAACGACCACGAGGCGGCCGACCTGCTCGCCTGGTGCCTGGAGCACGGGTACGAGCTGCGTTTCATCGAGCAGATGCCGCTGGACGCCCAACACGGCTGGGACCGCTCGCAGATGGTCACCGCCGAGGAGATCCTCGACCGCCTGCACGCGCGCTTCTCCCTGACCCCCGAGCCGTCCAGCGCCCGGGGCGCCGCCCCCGCCGAGCGCTGGCTCGTCGACGGCGGCCCGGCGAGCGTCGGCGTGATCGCCTCCGTCACCCGTCCGTTCTGCCGCGCCTGCGACCGCACCCGGCTCACCGCCGACGGCCAGATCCGCAACTGCCTCTTCGCCACCGGCGAGACCGACCTGCGGACGGCGCTGCGCTCCGGCGGCACCGACGCCGAAATCGGCGAGCTGTGGCGGACGGCGATGTGGGGCAAGAAGGCGGGCGCGGGCATAGACAACCCGGAGTTCCTCCAGCCGGCCCGGCCGATGTCGGCGATCGGCGGCTAGGCTCCGCGGGTGCGGCTCCGCCGGGGAGCCGGTTGCACTGTTCAGGGGCCGCGTGGAACTTTGGCGAAGCGGGAGAGTGCGGGCCTGTTGTCTTCCGGTTTCGCGCAGTTCCCCGCGCCCCTGAGGAGCTACTCGCTCCAATCGGCGAGCGGGACGGTCTCCTTCAGGAAGCCCCGGACGCCGAGGAACTGGGAGAGGTGCTCCCGGTGGTCCTCGCAGGCGAGCCAGGTCTTGCGGCGGTCCGGGGTGTGCACCTTGGGGTTGTTCCAGACCAGGACCCAGACGGCGGGCAGGCGGCAGCCCTTGCCGGAGCAGATCGGGGGGCCGTCCGGGCCGTCGACGCCGTCGGCCGGGCCGAAGAGGCTGTTCATCAGTGAGCCGTCCTGAGGAGTGGGGCGGGAGTGTGCACCGCCAGTCTCGCACTCACGATCGAGGCCGGTAAATGAGCATGACGACGCCGGGCAGCCACGGGGGGAGCCGCCCGGCGTCGGTCTGTCGCTCCGACGGGGGATGCGGAGCGCGTACGCAGTATGTCACGCCGCGCCCCCCGAATGGCTAGCTCTTCCATGATTAATCTGAGGTTGTTCTGAGCTTTCTAGCAGTCAAACGCCATGAAACTCGGACAGAACGGGCGCTCGGCTTGAGCCTTCCTCAGTCCTCGTCCGAGGCTCCGTGCCCGCCGGTGCCGCCCGGGCCCAGCATCAGCGGGGTCTGCTCGGGCACCGCGAAGGTGCTCGGCAGGCCCGGCGCCCGCTCCCGCCCGGCGTTGGCGATCAGCACGGCGAAGTACGGCAGCAGCACGGCGGCGCCGAGGGCCACGTACGCCACATAGCGCTGGACGTCCCAGAGCACCACGGCGAGCAGCACGCACACCGTGCGGACCAGCATCGAGATCACATAGCGCCGTTGGCGCCCCCGGACATCCTCGGAGAGGCTGCTGCGCGCCCCGGTGATCCGGAAAACCTGCCCACTCTTGCCCATGCGGTTACCGTACGCCTCGCGTTCCCGGACGGGACCCATCGGGGCGCGGGAACTGTGCGATCAGGGCTCTACGTAGGTGCGTGGTTGCGCGCGCAGTTCCTCGCGCCCCTGTTCGGGCTGGCCTCAGCTGAGAGGGGTCAGGTACTCAGGCGCGACCGTGTCCGTCAGCCAGACGCCGTTGGCGCTGACGCGGAAGACGTGGCCGGCGGCGGCCATCGTCGCGGCGTCGACCGCGAGGACGACCGGGCGGCCGTGGCGGGAGCCGACCCGGACGGCCGTCTCGGTGTCGGCCGAGAGGTGGACGTCCTGGCGGGACATCGGGCGCAGGCCCTCCCGGTATATCGCGTCCAGTGAGCGCGCGGCGGTGCCGTGGTAGAGCACCGGGGGCGGTTCGGTGGCGGCCAGACCGAGGTCGACCGCCACCGTGTGGCCCTGGCTGGCGCGGATCCGCAGACCGTCGTCGGAGTACGCGAAGCGCTTCTTGTTGTTGGTCGCCACCACGTGGTCCAGCTCCGCCCGGCTGAGGCGGAGGGCGAAGAGCAGCGCGTCCACCCGGACCCAGCCGGCCTCGTCCAGGGTGAGCCCGACCCGGCCCGGGTCGTGCCGCAGCACTCTGGACAGGCTCTTCGATATCTTGACGGTCCGTTTTTCGTCCATGTGTCGGTAATCTTCCTACGAGGCTTGGCTCACCGAGCTCATGTTGAAGTCGGCGACCCGGACCGGCGGCATCGCGGCCCGGGTGAAGTAGTCGCCCCACTCGCGGGGCAGGCAGGGCTCGGTGCGGCCGACCTCGGTGATCCGGCCGAGCAGGTCGACGGGGGACTCGTTGAAGCGGAAGTTGTTGACCGCGCCGACCACCTCGCCGTTCTCGATCAGGTAGACGCCGTCCCTGGTCAGCCCGGTGAGCAGCAGGGTCGCCGGGTCCACCTCGCGGATGTACCAGAGGCAGGTCAGCAGCAGCCCGCGCTCGGTGCGGGCGATCATCTCGTCCAGCGTCGGGGCGGCGGCCTGGTCGGCCGTCTCCAGCACCAGGTTGTCGAGCGGCGGGGCGACCGGCAGGCCGGTCAGGGCCGCCGAGTGCCGGGTGGTGAAGAGGTTGACGAGCTCCCCGTCGCGGATCCAGTCCGTCGCGGTGAGCGGCAGTCCGTTGTCGAAGACCGAGGCGCTCTCGTCGGAGGTGTGGGCCAGCAGGAACGGCGCCGCCTCCAGGCCGGGCTCGGCCGGGTCGGAGCGCAGGGTCAGCGGCAGCGGGCCGAGCTTCTCGCCCACCCGGGTACCACCGCCGGCCCGGCTGAAGACCGTCTGCCCCTCGGCGGCGTCCCGGCCGCCCATGGACCAGGACAGATAGATCATCAGGTCGGCGACGGCGGTGGGCGGCAGCAGGGTCTCGTAGCGGCCGGCGGGCAGGTCGACCCGCTGCCGGCCCCAGGCGAGCCGCCGGGTGATCTCGGTGTGCAGCGCCGCCACGTCGATGTCCCGGAAGTCCGCACTGGCGGCGCCCACCCAGGCGGAGCCGGTCAGGTCGGCGGTCTTGCCGTTGATCTCGACGCTGCCGGTCGGCTGGTCGTGGCGCAGCCGCAGACCGGTGGAGGTGCCGAGGTAGCTGCTGACCATCTCGTGCCGGGCGAAGCCGTACAGCAGTTGGCCGGCCGCGCGGGCCCGGGCGAACGCCTCGCCGAGCGCCGGCGCGAACTCGGCGAACACCTCCACCGAGGTTTCGACGGGCGCGGAGGTGAAGTCAGGCGAGCCGGGCCGTACGGGGATCAGCGGCTGGGCGTCCTCGGCCGGTCCGGCGTCGCGGGCGGCGGCCTCGGCGGCCCGGACCAGGCTCTCCACCTCGTCCGGGGTGACGGCCTCGCGGGAGACCACGCCGGAGGCGGTGCCCTGGCCGCCGTCGACGGTGGCGATCACAGTGAGGCGGCGGCCCCGGGTGACGCCGTTGGTGGTGAGCGCGTTGGCCGCCCAGCGCAGGTTGGCCGTCGACTCCTCGTCGGCGATCACCACGCAGCCGTCGGCCCGGGAGAGTCCGAGGGCCAGCTCGACCAGCTCGTGCGGCTGGACCACGCCACTCTGAATCGCAGTCATCAGTGACCCGCCTCCTGCTGCGTGTTGAGCACATTGACGTTGCGGAACAGCGCGGACGGGCAGCCGTGGCTGACCGCCGCGACCTGGCCCGGCTGGGCCTTGCCGCAGTTGAAGGCACCGCCGAGCACGTACGTCTGCGGGCCGCCGACGGCGCTCATCGAGCCCCAGAAGTCGGTGGTCGTCGCCTGGTACGCGAAGTCCTTGACCTGGCCCGCGAGCCGGCCGTTCCGGATCGCGTACGCGCGCTGCCCGGTGAACTGGAAGTTGTACCGCTGCATGTCGATCGACCAGGAGCGGTCGCCGACGATGTACAGGCCCTTCTCGACCCCGTCGAACAGCCCCTCGGTGTCAGGGCCGCCCGCCACCGGCTGGAGCGAGACGTTGGCCATCCGCTGCACCGGTACGTGGGCGGGGGAGTCGGCGTACGCGCAGCCGTTGGAGCGGCCGAGGCCCTTCAGCCGGGCCATCGCGCGGTCCAGCTGGTAGCCGGTCAGGGTGCCGTCCTTGATGAGGTCCCAGGACTGGGCGGCCACGCCCTCGTCGTCGAACCCGATGGTGGAGAGCCCGTGTTCGGCGGTCCGGTCGCCCGTGACGTGCATCAGCTCGGAGCCGTACTTCAGCGAGCCGAGCTGGTCGAAGGTGGCGAACGAGGTGCCCGCGTACGCGGCCTCGTAGCCCAGCGCGCGGTCCAGCTCGGTGGCGTGGCCGATCGACTCATGGATCGTCAGCCAGAGGTTGGACGGGTCGATGACCAGGTCGTAGGTGCCCGCCTCGACCCCGGGGGCCTTCATCTTCTCGGCCAGCAGCCCGGGCAGTTGGGCGAGTTCGGCGTCCCAGTCCCAACCCGTACCGAGCAGGTACTCCCAGCCCCGGCCGACCGGCGGCGCCAGCGTGCGCATCGAGTCGAACGCACCCGTCCGCTCGTCGACCGAGGTGGCCTCCACGGTCGGGTACAGCCGGATCCGCTGCTGGGTGGTGACCGTACCGGCGGTGTCGGCGTAGAACTTGTTCTCCTGCACCGTCAGCAGGTTGGCCAGCACATGTGACACGCCGTCGGCGGCCAGCAGGCGGTTGCTCCACTCGGCGAGCAGCGCGGTCTTCTCGGCGTCCGGCACCTCGAACGGGTTGACGTCGTACGCGGAGATCCAGGTGGCGTCGCGGTGGACCGGCTCCTCGGCCAGCTCCACCACGTCCACCGACCCGGCGGCGCGGCTGATCCCGCCGGAGAGCCGGGCCACCGCGACGGCCTGCTCGGCGACCCGGGCCGCCGCGTCGGGGGTCAGGTCCACCCCGGCCGCGAAGCCCCAGGCGCCGTCCAGCAACACACGGACGGCGAAGCCGAGTTGGACACCGTCGGAGGTGCCCGCCGGACGGGCGTCACGCAGCCGCCGGGAGGCACTGCGGACGCGCTCCAACCGGAAGTCCGCATGCGCGGCACCCAACTGCGTGGCCCGGCCCAGCGCGGCGTCGGCGAGGGCGCGCAGCGGGTACGCGAGGAACAGCGGGTCGACGGCGCGGGATGTCGGCGGCATCGGGCTCCCTGGATCGAAGGCGGTCAGGACGGGGTTGTCCATCTCGCATCATTGCCTGTCAGCCGCCCTCGATCCAGCACATTATGCAGCTGGTAAACCACAGCAGGGGCGCGGGGAACTGCGCGATCAACCACGCACCTACGTGGAGCCCTGCTCACACAGCACCCACGCCCCCGGAGGTGCCCAAGGACGTCGCCCTACGACAGGGCCTCCCACCAGCCGCTGAGCTCGGGCGGGTTGTCCACGTCGACGCGCTCGCCCGGGCGGGGGACGGCCAGCGGTACCGCCTGCGCCTTGGCCTCCGCCAGCAGGCGTTCGATCGGCTCGGACCACGGGTGCAGGCCGAGGTTGAAGGTGCACCAGTGGACGGGGACGAGCAGTTCGGCCTTCAGGTCCTGGTGGGCCCGGACGGCGTCCTCGGGCGTCATGTGGATGTCGGCCCACGCCTCGTCGTACGCGCCGATCTGTACCAGCGCCGCGTCGAACGGGCCGTGCTGCGCGCCGATCGCGGCGTAGCCCTCGAAGTAGCCGGAGTCGCCGGTGTAGTACACCTTGCGGGACGGGCCCGCGATCACCCAGGAGCCCCAGAGTGTGGTGTTGCGGGTGGTGGAGCGCCCGGAGAAGTGGTGGGCGGAGGTGAGGGTGAGCGTCAGGTCGCCCAGGGTGCAGGTCTCGTCCCAGTCCAGCTCGATGATCCGGTGCTCCGGGACGCCCCAGCGGCGCAGGTGGCCGCCGATGCCCAGCGGCACCGCGAAGGGCGCGGACTGGGAGATGACCAGCCGCTTCACCGTCGCCATGTCCAGGTGGTCGTAGTGGTCGTGCGAGATGAGCACCGCGTCCACCTGCGGCAGCTCCTCCAGCTCGACGGGCACCGGGTGCAGCCGCTTCGGGCCGACGTGCGCGGCGGGGGAGCAGCGGTCGCTCCAGATCGGGTCGAGCAGCACCCGGGTGCCCTCGATCTCGACCAGGGCGGAGGCGTGCCCGTACCAGACGACCTCCACGCCCGCGGCGGCCGGCCGCTGCGGGCCGCCCTCGGGCCGGACGGTCGGCACCGGCAGGACCGGGCGGCGGCCCTCCCGGTCGAACAGCATCCGCTGGACGGTGGCGCGGTTGATGTCCGGGGTCTCCCGGGCCGACCGGACCACGGCGGAGGGGGCGTTGTGGAACACGCCGTCGCGGTACTGCGGCGAGTTGCGGATCCGGGCGGACTCGGTGTCCGGACGCCGCCCGAGGGCCGCCGGGAGGTCCCGCAGGGCCCAGGCGACGGCGCCCGCCGTCACGGCCAGGGCAGCCAGGGTCAGGCGCGTGGTCCTGCCGCCGGAGCTGGGTTGTGCCTCGCTCATCCGCGTCATCGCTTTCGTTGTCACCGGAGGTGGGGCGTGATCGTCCGGGGGGATCGCCCAGGGTGATCGTGCCGCTTCGGCACCGGCTGTCATGACTCCCGGGGCCTTGAGATCAACGGGTCCGACCCGTCCGGTTGTTCCCGATCCGGGCGGCGGGACGTCCGAGCCGGTGTTACCGGGGTGATTGTCGGGATACGACAGTTCGCGCCGGACGGACCTGTGGGAGCTGGACCCGTCGCACGCTGGACCGGACCGATAGCGTCACACTGCGTACGCGCACGCCGCGTACTTCTGCGGTCCGGTCGGCATCAGACGTGCTCACCCCGCATGGCCGCTGTCAACCAAGGAGAGAGGTGGATCGTTGAGCCGCTCGGTTCTCGTCACCGGAGGTAACCGGGGCATCGGCCTCGCGATCGCCCTGGCCTTCGCCGAGGCGGGCGACAAGGTCGCCATCACCAGCCGTTCGGGGGAGGTCCCGGCCGAACTGGCGAAGTACCAGGTCATCGCCGTCCGTGCGGACATCAACGACGCCGCACAGGTCGACGCGGCCTTCACCGAGGTCGAGGCGGCGCACGGGCCGGTCGAGGTACTGGTCGCCAACGCCGGCATCACCAAGGACACCCTGCTGCTCCGGATGACCGAGGAGGACTTCACCTCGGTCGTTGACACCAACCTCACTGGTGCCTTCCGGGTGGTCAAGCGGGCCTCCGGCAAGATGCTGCGGGCGCGCAAGGGGCGGGTCGTCCTGATCTCCTCGGTGGTCGGGCTCTCCGGCTCGGCCGGGCAGGCGAACTACTCGGCGTCCAAGGCGGGCCTGGTCGGCTTCGCCCGTTCGCTGGCGCGTGAGCTCGGCTCGCGCAACATCACGGTCAACGTGGTCGCACCGGGCTTCGTCGACACCGACATGACGGCGGTGCTCACCGACGAGCGCCGCAAGGAGATCGTCGCGAACGTCCCGCTGGGCCGTTACGCCGCGCCCACCGAGATCGCGTCTGTCGTGCGTTTCCTCTCGTCGGACGAGGCCGCATACATCACCGGAGCCGTCATTCCCGTAGACGGCGGATTGGGCATGGGTCACTGAGCATGAGCGGCATTCTTGAGGGCAAGCGCATTCTGGTCACCGGCGTACTCCTGGAGTCGTCGATCGCCTTCCACACCGCCCGGCTCGCCCAGGAGCAGGGCGCCGAGATCGTCCTCACCGGCTTCGGCCGCCTGAGCCTGGTCGAGCGAATCGCCAAGCGTCTCCCGACGCCGCCCGTGGTGCTGGAGCTGGACGTCTCCAACAACGAGCACCTGGACTCGCTCGCGGACCGCGTCCGCGAGCACCTGCCGACGCTGGACGGTGTCGTCCACTCGATCGGCTTCGCCCCGCAGGACGCCCTGGGCGGCAACTTCCTGAACACCCCGTGGGAGTCCGTCGCGACGGCCATGCAGGTCTCGGCGTTCTCGCTGAAGTCGCTCACCATGGCCTGCCTGCCGCTGATGCAGGACGGCGGCTCGGTGGTCGGCATGGACTTCGACGCCCAGGTCGCCTGGCCGAAGTACGACTGGATGGGCCCGGCCAAGGCCGCGCTGGAGGCCACCTCGCGCTACCTCGCGCGCGACCTCGGCGAGCGCGACATCCGCTGCAACCTGATCTCGGCCGGCCCGATCGGCTCGATGGCCGCGAAGTCCATCCCGGGCTTCGAGACCCTGGCCGACACCTGGGACCAGCGCGCCCCGCTGAAGTGGGACATCTCCGACCCGGAGCCCGCCGCGCGCGGCGTCGTGGCCCTGCTCTCCGACTGGTTCCCGAAGACCACCGGCGAGATCATCCACGTCGACGGCGGCCTGCACGCGATCGGCGCGTAGTACGCGCCGTTTTTCAAGGGGCGCGAGGAACTGCGCGAGTTCGGAAGGCAACAGGCCGGAGCCTTCCGAACTCGCGCAGCTCCTCGCGCCCCTTTTCCGTGGTTGCCGCGCTGCCTCAGGCGTCGCCGCAGGCGCCGATCGACCTGGCGGCCTCGAAGGAGGCGCGCGGGGCGTCGCCCGCGCGGATCGCGTCCAGGATGCCGTCGTGCCCGAGGTACTTCTCGGCGATCAGTTCGGGGCCGACGTCGTGCCGCAGGTTCGCCCGCAGCACCTCGCCGAGGTCCGCGTACACCGCCGAGATCACGTCGTTGTGGGCGGCCGCCACCACCGCCTGGTGGAACGCGGCGTCGGCCTGGACGAAGTCCTCGGGATCACCGGCCGACCAGGCCCGCTCGCGCCTGTCCAGGGCGGTCTCCAGCAGCTCCAGGTCGCGATCCGTACGGCGCGCCGAGGCCAGCCCGGCGGCCGAGCTCTCCAGCATCGCCCGCAGCTCCGCGACCTGCTCCTGGTCGGCGTCGGCGAACCGCCGGTGCATCACCCCGGCCAGCTCGCTGGTGGCCAGCACGTACGTCCCCGAGCCCTGCCGGATGTCCAGCAGCCCGTTGTGGGCCAGTGCCCGGACGGCCTCCCGCACGGTGTTGCGGGCGACCCCGAGCTGCTCCACCAATGCGGTCTCGGTCGGGATCCGTGAACCGACCGGCCACTCGCCCGAGGTGATCTGGGTGCGCAGCTGGCCGATCACCTGATCGGACAGCGGGGTACGCCGGGTGGTCGACAGCGCCATGGCTCCCTCTCCTGGATCTACTTGACGGTGTTCAGAGTACCGGGGTGCACATATTCATCCCATCATTCTATGATGGCCGCTATGTCCACCGCAGCAGAGATCTCCGACAAGGCGAGCACCCCGCCCGCCGGCCGCGCCACGCCAGCCGCCACCCCCGCGCCCGCTACGACCGCCGCCCTGCTGGCCGGCCACCGAAGCAAGTACCTGGCCTGGCTGCTCGCCGTCGCGATCGCCGCTGCCGCCTTCAACCTCCGCCCGGTGGTCACCAGCCTCGGGCCGATGCTCGACCAGGTCCGTACCGGCCTCGGGATGAGCGCGACGGTGGCCGGGCTGCTCACCGCCGTGCCCTCGTTCTGCTTCGCCGTCGTCGGTCTCGCCGCCCCCGCAATGGCCCGCAGGTTCGGCCCGATCGCGGTGGTCACGGCCGGGATGGCCGCCATCACGTTCGGCGTGCTGGCCCGTTCCTTCGCCGGCGGCACGGCGGTCTTCCTGCTGCTGACCGCCGTCGCGCTGGCCGGTGTCGCGGTGTCCAACGTGCTCATCCCGGTGGTCATCAAGCGCTACTTCCCGGACAAGGTCGGCCCGATGATCGGGCTCTACTCGATGGCGCTCTCGGCCGGCACCGCCCTCGCAGCCGCCGTCACCGTCCCGCTGACCAGCGCCCTCGGCGGCGGTTGGCGGATCGGGCTGGGCGTCTGGGGCCTGCTGGCGGCGGCCACCCTGGTGCTCTGGCTGGTGATGGTCCTGCTGCGCCGCGAACGCTCCGGCGCGGCCGGGGGCCAGGCCGCCGCCCGGCTGCCGATCCTGCGCAGCCGTACCGCCTGGGCGCTCGCCGTCTTCCTGGGCCTGCAGGCGACCAGCGCGTACGCCACCATGGGCTGGCTGCCGAAGATCTACCAGGACGCGGGCATCTCGGCCGGTACCTCCGGCGTGCTGCTGGCGTTCGTGATGGCGATCGGCGTACCCGCCTCCTTCGTCCTGCCCAACCTCGCCGCCCGCAGGGGTGACCAGCGGATCTTCGTGGTGGTGCTGGGCCTGTGCGGCATCGCCGGGTACACCGGCCTGGCGCTGGCGGCCGACGCCGCTCCCTGGCTCTGGGCCTGCCTGGTCGGGTTGTCGATGTGCGCCTTCCCGCTGGCCCTGACCATGATCGGCCTGCGGGCCCGGACCTCCGGCGGCGTGGCGCAGCTGTCCGCCTTCGCCCAGGGCCTCGGCTACCTGATCTCGATCCCCGGCCCGATCCTGATCGGCACCCTCTACCAGTCCACCCACGCCTGGTACCTGCCGCTCGGCTTCCTGGCCGTACTGCTGGTCCCGCAGATGGCCGTCGGCCTGCGCGCCGCACGCCCCCGCCACATCGAGGACGAGACGGGGCTCGGCCGGTAGGCAGGAACCGGTCGGTCACGACAGGAGCCCGGGGCGCTGCTCGATCGAGCAGCGCCCCTGTCGTTGAGGTGAGCAGTACCGGGTGGCACCAAGCCGTACCAAGCCGTACCAAGAGCTGGTCAAGGGCCGAGGGCCGATTTCGGCGCCGCCGCCCGCAGGTGCGAGACTCGGCGCCATGCCAGTTCTCGAACCCAATCCCCAAGACGGCCAGAAGAAGCTGCTGCAGCTGATGGGCGTCATCGTCCTCATCGTGGTCGCGGTGTCCATCGTCGCCGTCATCGCCCGCAACATCGGCTGACCGGGCCGATCCTGCTCAAGGCCCCGGCGCCAGGTCGGCGGGCGGGCTCCACTCCTGCGGGTGGTGCCTCCCCGGGCGCCGCGCCCGGCGGCCGGTTTTCTGCAAAGCTCTAGAGGTATGAGCGCCGACACACCCCGAAGGATCACTGTTCTCCGTCACGCCAAGGCCGACTGGCCGGACGGGGTCGCCGACCACGAGCGGCCGTTGGCCGACCGTGGCAGGCACCAGGCACCGGAGGCGGGCCAGTGGCTCGCGGCCTCCGGAGTCCACCCCGACTACGTGCTCTGCTCCACCTCGCTGCGCACCAGGGAGACCTGGAAGCTCGCGGCCCACGAGCTGCCCACCCGGGCCCGTAAGACCGTCTTCGAGGAGCGGGTCTACGAGGCCAGCCCCGGCGAGATCATCGCCGTGCTGCAGGAGACCCCGGAGGAGTTCACCGACCTGCTGCTGGTCGGCCACAACCCGGGCGTACTGGGCCTGACCCAGATCCTGGCCGGTTCGGGCGGCGACGCGGACGCGCTGGAGCGGCTCCGCCTCGGCGGCTTCCCGACCGCCGCCATCGCGATGCTGAGCTTCGCCGGCCCGTGGAAGGGCCTCGAGCCCGGCGCGGCCCAACTGGACGCCTTCTACACGCCCCAGGACTGATCAGCAGGGGGCGCGGGGAACTGCGCGAAACCGGATGGCGACAACCTGTGCCCTCCCACCTCGTGCAGCCCCCCGCGCCCTGGGCTCAGTGGTCCGGACGACCCCCGTCCAGAGCGTCGGCCGCCTCGACCTCCTCGCGGGTGATCCCCAGCAGGTAGAGCACGGTGTCCAGGAAGGGCACGTTCACCGCCGTGTCGGCGGCCTCCCGGACCACCGGCTTCGCGCAGAAGGCCACCCCGAGCCCGGCTGCGTTCAGCATGTCCAGGTCGTTGGCGCCGTCGCCGATCGCAACCGTCTGCTCCAGCGGCACCTTCGCCTGCTCGGCGAACCGCCGCAGCCAGCGCGCCTTCCCGGCCCGGTCCACGATCTCGCCCGTCACCCGGCCGGTGAACTTCCCGTCCACCACCTCCAGGGTGTTGGCCGCCGCGAAGTCGAGGCCGAGCTGCTCCACCAGATGGTCCGTGACCTGGGTGAACCCGCCGGAGACGATCGCCACCTGGAAGCCGAGCCGCTGGAGCGTACGGATCAGGGTGCGCGCCCCCGGCGTGAACCGGACCTCGGCCCGGACCTTCTCGGTGACCGCCGCGTCCAGCCCGGCCAGCAGGGCGACCCGGGCCCGCAGCGACTCGGCGAAGTCCAGCTCGCCGGCCATCGCGGCGGCCGTCACCTCGGCGACCTCCGCCTCGCAGCCTGCGTGCGCCGCGAAGAGCTCGATCACCTCGTCCTGGATCAGCGTGGAGTCCACGTCCATCACCACCAGGCGCTTCGCCCGGCGGTGCAGCCCGGCCTCGACGACCGCGATGTCGACCCGCTGGGTGGTCGCCTCGACGACCAGCTCGGAGCGCAGTCGCTCGGTGGCGACGCCCGAGACCGCCAGCTCGACGGCGACCACCGGGTACTTGGCGAGCCGGAACACCCGGTCGATGTTGCCGCCGGCCTCGGTGATCCGGGCGGTCAGCGCGGAGACAGCGGTGGCCGTGAGCGGGTGGCCGAGCACGGTCACGTGCGAGCGGCCCTCCCGGCGCGGCCGGTTGTCGCCCGTACCGGAGATGATCTCGGCCTGGAGCCGCTGCTCCTCGGCCCACCGGTGCACGGTGGACCGCAGGGCGCCCTCGGCGTCCGGGGCGCCACCCGCCGGGGGAGTGACCAGGGCGCACAGCGTTATCCGGCCACGGGTGACCAGCTGCTCGATGTCGATCACCTCGACCCCGAAGTCGCCGAGGGTGGCGAACAGGCCCGTGGTGATACCGGGACGGTCCTTGCCGAACACCTTGACCAGCAGCGTGCGCTCGTCGTCGAAGGTCCGGGGCTGCGGGGCGGGGGCGGGCTCTGCGGCCGGAGGCAGTGCGTTCATGGTGCGTCCCACGCTACCGGGCGGGCCCGGCCGTCCGGCGCAGCCGTCCGCTTCCTGGACGTGACGTTCGTGTTGCCACGATGTTCCGCCGAGGTCCCGTCGCAGTCACAGTCGGTGGAGCCGACTTTCACCAGGCGGCGCCCGGCTGGAATGATGCGCCTCAGTCGGATAGCGGATCAGCCGGGGGACCGGAGAGCGGGCGGGCGGACAGTGCCGCAACTGGTAGCAGACATCAACGGACAGCGGCGGGTCCTGGAGCCTGAGCGGTCCTACACCCTCGGACGCGACCCGAACTCGGACTTCCGTTTCGAGGACGCCCGGGTCTCCTGGCGGCACGCCACCATCTCCTTCAACGGCACCGGTTGGCAGCTGGAGGACCACGGCAGCACCAACGGGACGTACGCCGGAGCCGGCCGCACGCTGCACCTCCCGCTGCTGCCCGGCACGACGGTCAACCTGGGCAACGCCGAGAACGGCCCCCGGCTGACCTTCACCGCTCCCGCGCCCACCCCCGCAGTCCCGGCCCAGCAGGCGGCCCACCAGCCCGCCGAGCCCGCCTGGCACGAGGCGGCCACCAGCCGCAGCCCGGCTCCGGCGCCCGCGCCGGCCCACGCGCCCCCGGCCTGGCCGGCCCACCTCCAGTCGCCCGCCCAGCCGCAGCCGCAGGCGTCCTGGGGGCCGGCGGCCGCCTCGGTGCCGCCGCAGCAGGGCGTCCCCGGCCCGCCCGCCGGCGGCCGGGCCAACCCGACGATGATCCGTAACCTCACTGCGGCCATGCGGGTGATCCGGATCGGCCGCGCCCTCGACAACGACATCGTGGTCTCCGACCTCCAGGTCTCCCGTCACCACGCGGAGCTGCGGCAGCTGCCCGACGGCCGGTACGAGATCGCCGACCTCGGCAGCCACAACGGCATCTTCCTCAACGGCCAGCCCGTCCAGCGCCAGCTGGTCGGCCAGTACGACCGCCTGACGGTCGGCCACTCCACCTTCCAGCTGGTCGGCGACCAGCTGCAGGAGTTCGTCGACGACGGCGCCGTCACCTTCTCCGCCTGCCACCTGACGGTCGAGGTCGACCACAAGGGCGGCAAGAAGGTGCTGCTCGACGACGTCAGCTTCTCCGTCCCGGAGAAGTCCCTGGTCGCCGTCATCGGTCCCTCCGGCTCCGGGAAGTCCACCCTCCTGCGCGCTCTCACCGGCTACCGCCCGGCCGACCGCGGCGACGTCCTCTACGACGGCCGCAACCTCTACAAGCAGTTCGCCGAGCTGCGCTCGCGGATCGGCCTGGTGCCGCAGTCGGAGATCCTGCACAAGGAGCTGACCGTCCGCAGCGGGCTCAAGTACGCCGCCCGGCTGCGCTTCCCCGGCGACACCGAGGCCGCCGAGCGCGAGCGCCGGATCGACGAGGTGCTGTTCGAGCTGCGCCTGGACAAGCGCGCCGACAACCGGATCACCGCGCTCTCCGGCGGCCAGCAGAAGCGCGTCTCGGTCGCCCTGGAGCTGCTCACCAAGCCCTCGTTGATCTTCCTGGACGAGCCCACCTCCGGCCTCGACCCGGGCATGGACCGCGAGGTCATGCAGACCCTGCGCGGCCTGGCCGACGACGGTCGGACCGTGCTCGTCGTCACCCACTCCGTCGCCGAACTCGCGCTCTGCGACCGGCTGCTGGTGATGGCTCCGGGCGGCTCGGTGGCGTACTTCGGGCCGCCGGACGAGGCGCTGCACTTCTTCGGCTACCAGACCTGGGCCGACGTCTTCCAGGCTTTCGAGAACTACCCCGAGCACGACTGGGCCGGGCGCTACCGGGGCTCGGTGCACTACCAGCAGTACTCGGCGGACGTGGACTCCGTCGCCGCGCAGTCCCTCTCGATCACCCGCGAACGGGCCCGGCCGCTCAAGCCGCAGAGCTGGGGCTCGCAGCTCTGGACGCTGATCCGCCGTTACCTGGCGGTGATCGCCTCGGACCGGGGGTTCCTCGGGCTGTCGCTGCTGCTGCCGCTGGTCCTCGGGGTGGTGAGCGCCGTGATCCCGGACGACTGCGGGCTGGCCGCCTGCGCCGGCACCGGCCGCAACGACGTCTCGCGGATGATCCTGCTGGTGCTGGCCTTCGGCGCCTGCCTCTCCGGCTGCGCGAACTCGGTCCGTGAGCTGATCAAGGAACGGGCGATCTACGAACGGGAACGGGCCACCGGGCTCTCCCGGTCCGCGTACCTGATGTCGAAGATCATCGTGCTCGGGGCGGTCAGCTTCGTCCAGGGCGCGCTCATCTCGGCCATCGGCTTCGGGGTGCGCACCCTGCCCGCCGAGGGGCTGATCCTCCAGCACTCGCCCGCCGTCGAGATGGCGTTCGGCATCATCCTGCTCAGCTTCACCTCGATGATGGTCGGCCTGGTGATCTCGGCCCTGGTCAAGACCGCCGAGAAGACCATGCCGCTGCTGGTCATGTTCGCCATCATCCAGATGGTCTTCACCGGCGCGATCTTCCAGCTCTTCGACAAGCCCGGCCTGGAGCAGCTCGCCTGGCTGATGCCCGCCCGCTGGGGCGTGGCCGCCACCGGCAACACCCTCGACCTGGCCCACATCTCCCCGGTGGTCAACACCAGGCCGGGCGCCAAGCCCGTGCTGGACGCCATCTGGGACCACTCCGCCGCCCACCTGATCACCAACTGCCTCGCCCTGGTCGTCATCTCGGTCGGCCTCGCGTTCCTCGTCCAGCGCCTCCAGCGCCGCCACGAGCCGGAGGTCATGCAGCGCGGCTGACGCCTGGTCTCTGGGCTGAGAGCAACCGGGGCAGGGCGGGGGGAACGGTGCGATCAACCGTGCACGTGCGTCGTGGGCTGGTCGCGCGCGCAGTCAATCAAAAGGGGCCCCGCGCCCCTGTTGCGGTTGCCCCATCTGCCTAGGTCCACCGACGTACGTCCGGACCTGCGGGGGACGGAGGTCAGGGCGGTGGGGGCGACGGTAGCGTGAGGGCATGCCGACCGATGGAGTTCCCCGCTGCGACCCGTCCCTGAGCGGGATCGAGGCCGTCAGTGCGGCGGTGCTGGAGATGAGCCGGCACCTGGAGGTACGGGAGGTGCTGCGGCGGATCACCGCCTCCGCCCGCAGCCTGCTCGGTGCCGAGTACGCCGCCCTCGGGGTGCCCGACGACCACGGCGGGTTCGCCCAGTTCGTGGTGGACGGCGTGACCGACGAGCAGTGGAAGGCGATCGGCCCGCTGCCCCGCCAGCACGGCGTCCTCGCCACCATGCTGCACGAACTGACGCCCACCCGGCTGGCCGACGTCCGGCAGGCCCCCGCCTTCGAGGGCTGGCCCGAGGCGCATCCCGACATGAAGGACTTCCTCGGGATGCCGATCATCGACGGCACCGAGATCCTCGGAGCCGTGTTCCTGGCCAACAAGGAGGGCGGCTTCACCGCCCACGACGAGGAACTGCTCCGGATCCTCGCCGCCCACGCCGCCCTCGCCCTCGGCAACGCCCGCCTCTACGAGCGCAGCCGGGAGCTCACCCTGGCCGGCGAACGTGCCCGGATCGCCCACGACCTGCACGACGCGGTCTCCCAGAAGCTCTTCTCGCTGCGCCTGACCGCCAAGGCCGCCGCCAAGCTGGTCGACCGCGACCCGGCCCGGGCCCGTGCCGAACTCGCCGAGGTCGCCCGGCTGGCCGCCGAGGCGGCCGACGAGCTGCGGACCGTGGTGGTCGAGCTGCGCCCCGCCGCGCTGGACGAGGACGGGTTGGTGGCGACCCTGGCGTCCCAGGTGCAGGTGCTCGACCGGGCGCACTCGGCCGTCGTGCGCTTCGCCACCCAGGGTGTCCGGACCCTGCCGCCGGCTCAGGAGGCGGCGGTGCTGCGGGTCGCCCAGGAGGCGCTGCACAACGCGCTGCGGCACTCCGGGGCGGCCAACGTCGACATCACGCTGAGCGGGACACCCGCCAGGGGCGCCGTCCTGCGGGTCGCCGACGACGGGCGCGGCTTCGACCCGGACTCCGTCCGCCGCGCGGGCCGGCACCTCGGCCTGGTGTCGATGCGTGACCGGGCGGCGGCGGTGGGCGGCAGACTGTCCCTGGAATCGGCCCCGGGCAAGGGGACCGTCATCGAGCTGGAGGTCCCAGGTGCCTGACCTGACGTCACCGATCCGCGTGCTGCTGGTGGACGACCACCAGGTGGTTCGGCGCGGCCTGCGCACCTTCCTGGAGGTCCAGGACGACATCGAGGTGGTCGGCGAGGCCGCCGACGGTGCCGAGGGCGTCGCCCGGGCCCAGGAGCTGCTGCCCGACGTCGTCCTGATGGACCTGAAGATGCCCGGTGTCGACGGCATCGAGGCCCTCAAGCTGCTCAAGGAGCAGGGCAGCGCGGCCCGCATCCTGATCGTCACCAGCTTCACCGAGCACCGCACCATGGTCCCCGCACTGCGGGCCGGCGCCGCCGGTTACGTCTACAAGGACGTCGACCCGGAGGCCCTCGCCGGGGCGATCCGCTCCGTCCACGCCGGCCACGTCCTGCTGCAGCCCGAACTCGCCGAGGCCCTCCTCTCCGAGGACTCCCCCCGCGCCCCGCAGGGCCGGGGCGGCACCCTGACGGAGCGTGAGCGCGAGGTGCTCGGCCACATCGCCGACGGCCGCTCCAACCGCGAGATCGCCCGCAGCCTCCACCTCTCCGAGAAGACGGTCAAGACCCACGTCTCCAACATCCTGATGAAGCTCGACCTCTCCGACCGCACCCAGGCCGCCCTCTGGGCCGTCCGCAACGGCGAGGCCTGACAGGTTTTTTCAGGGGCGCGGGGAACTGCGCGCTCAACCATGCAGATACGTTGCGCCCTGGTCGCACAGCTCCCCGCGCCCCCTGCGGTTACCGTCGCTGTTCGTCGGGCAGGGAGTTGTACGCCGCCACCTGCGCCCGGCGGGCGACCCGCTGAAGGGGCGCCAGCGCTTCCCGCCGCGCCGTCATCTCCGAGGCGCTGACCGCCGCGCCGTGCCCGCTCAGCGCGATCGACAGCAGCGCCGAGATCTGCCGCGCGGACTCCAGCACCCGCACCGCGCGCGGCGGGTACCCGGGCGCCAGCAGCTCCGCGTGGCCGCGCCGACGGTACGCCTCGAGGGCCCGCAGCGCTTCGGGCCCGGCGCCCGCGACGTCGAGCTTCGTCAGCAGCAGGGTGGTCTCCCGCAGCCCGTCCGCGAGCTCGCGCTCGGCCTCGTGCAGTGACGGGACGTCGGCCGGCGGGCTGTCGTTGACCACCGAGCAGCGCCACAGCACCGTCACCGCCTGGTCCCCGGCCGGGCCGAACACCTCGACCTCCGGTACCAGCCCGAGCGGCAGCCCGAGCGCGAGCACCGCCTCCCCGGCGGCCATCGCGCGGGTGTTGAACTCGGCCGGCCCGGTCAGCCCGATCGGATGCCCGGCCGACGGCAGGGCGAGCCGCAGCCCTGTGACGCCCAACACCCGCAGCCGCCCGAGCGCCCAGGTGAGCCCGTGCAACTCTCCCGCCGGATCGCCCGGCAGCCCGGTCACCCGGTGCGTCTCGTCGTCGCCCAGCACGGCCGCTGCGGCGTTGTCCGGCGGCGCGAAGCCGCCCAGCAGGGCGTTGCCCCATGCGGTGAGCCGCCCGGAGCGGGGCTCTTCGTACGGATTGTCAGCGGGAGTAGCGAGCATCGGGCCAGCCTACGGAATGACCGGCTACCCAGGTGGCGTAGGTTTGCCCTGTGCTGCGAGCGGCGCACCCCTCCCAGCCTTACCGGGCAGCCGGAGTATGCTGCCCGCCCGCACCGACTAGTCGAACGAGTGGACCGCACCCGAGGACCCGCGCGCAGGCCCTCGGACGGCCGAATTCTGCATTGGGGAAGGCGTAGGCATGAGCGACGTGCTGGAGCTGGTGGACGTATCCGTGGTCCGGGAGGGCCGCGCGCTTGTCGACCAGGTCTCCTGGTCGATCTCGGAGGGCGAGCGCTGGGTGATCCTGGGCCCCAACGGCGCCGGCAAGACGACCCTGCTGCAGGTCGCCTCCACCTACCTCTTCCCGAGCACCGGCCAGGCCGCGATCCTCGGCGAGAAGCTCGGCTCGGTCGACGTCTTCGAGCTGCGCCAGCGGATCGGCCTGGCCGGCGCCTCCATGATCGACAAGTTGCCCGCCGACCAGACCGTGCTGCAGAGCGTGCTCACCGCCGCGTACGGGATGACCGCCAGCTGGCGCGAGCAGTACGAGACCACCGACGAGCAGCGGGCCCTTGTCCTGCTCGACCGGCTCGGCATGGCCGACTACACGACCCGCAAGTTCGGCACCCTCTCCGAGGGCGAGCGCAAGCGCACCCTGATCGCCCGCGCCCTGATGACCGACCCCGAGCTACTGCTGCTGGACGAGCCCGCCGCCGGTCTCGACCTCGGCGGCCGCGAGGACCTGGTCCGCCGCCTCGGCGCACTGGCCCAGGACGCGTACGCCCCGGCGATGGCGATGGTGACGCACCACGTCGAGGAGATCGCCCCCGGCTTCACCCACGTGCTGATGATCCGTCAGGGCAAGGTGCTGACCGCCGGCCCGATCGACACCGAGCTGACCGCCCGCAACCTCTCGCTCTGCTTCGGCCTGCCGCTCACCCTCGAGCGCCACGGCGACCGCTGGTCCGCGCAGGGCCTCCCGCTGGGCTGATCCGCCTCAGAGCGTCTGGAGGATGGCTGAACTCGGGCTGCTCGCACGGACGGCCGGTTTCGTCCGGTCACCTGCGGGAACTTTCAGCCGGGAGAGTCCTCCCCTCCCTAGGATGGTCCCGTGGATAGCTGGATCTGGTGGCTGCTCGTCGCCGTTGCTCTGGGCGTTCCGTTGGTGTTCACGGCGCTGCCGGAGTTCGCCATGTTCGCCATCGGGGCCGGTGTCACCGCTCTCGCCGCAGTGTTGGGCGCGGGGGCGGTGCTGCAGTTCGTGGTGTTCGTGGGAGTCTCGGTAGCCATGTTGGCGTTCGCCCGCCCGATCGCCTACCGGCAGATCCGGCGGGGTCCGGGCGTCAAGATGGGCATCGAAGCGCTCACCGGCGCCACCGCGTTGGTGAAGGAGCGGGTCGACGGGGAGGGCGGGCGGATCAAGCTGAACGGCGAGATCTGGTCGGCCCGAGCGCTCCACCCCGGCAGCGTTTACGAGCCGGGGGAGCACGTCGACGTCGTCGAGATCCAGGGCGCGACCGCCCTGGTGGTCTAGGGTCCGTTCAGTTCCGTTCTGTTCAAGGTCTTTCAGGGGAGAAGTCCGTGGAACCCGTCCTTATCGTGCTGGTCGTCCTGGTCGTGGTGGCCTTCATCGCATTGATCAAGACGATCCAGGTGATCCCACAGGCCAGTGCCGCGATCGTCGAGCGTTTCGGCCGTTACACCCGCACGCTCAGCGCGGGCCTGAACATCGTGGTCCCGTTCATCGACAACGTGCGCAACCGGATCGACCTGCGCGAGCAGGTCGTGCCCTTCCCGCCGCAGCCGGTGATCACCCAGGACAACCTGGTGGTCAACATCGACACCGTCATCTACTACCAGGTCACCGACCCGCGCGCCGCGACGTACGAGGTCGCCAGCTACATCCAGGCGATCGAGCAGCTCACCGTCACCACGCTCCGCAACATCATCGGCTCGATGGACCTGGAGTCGACCCTGACCTCCCGTGAGGTCATCAACGCCGGTCTGCGCGGCGTCCTGGACGAGGCCACCGGCAAGTGGGGTATCCGGGTCAACCGGGTCGAGCTCAAGGCGATCGAGCCGCCGACCTCCATCCAGGACTCGATGGAGAAGCAGATGCGCGCCGACCGTGACAAGCGCGCCGCGATCCTCACCGCCGAGGGCGCCCGGCAGGCCGCGATCCTGCGCGCCGAGGGTGAGAAGCAGGCGGACGTGCTGCGCGCCGAGGGTGAGGCCCAGGCGGCGGTGCTGCGCGCCGACGGCGAGGCGGCCGCCATCCGTACGGTCTTCGAGGCCATCCACGACGGCGACGCCGACCAGAAGCTGCTCGCCTACCAGTACCTGCAGACCCTGCCCGAGCTGGCCAAGGGCGACTCGAACAAGCTCTGGATCATCCCGAGCGAGGTCGGCGACGCCCTCAAGGGCCTCGGTGGCGCGTTCGGCGGCATGAACGGCGGCTTCGGCGGCAACGGCGCGGCTCCGGCCGCCCCGGTCGCGCCGCCCTCGACCCAGGTCCCGCTGGACAAGGGCAACCACACCGCCGGTCCCCGCCCGCTGAACACCGAGAAGGGCACCGCCCGCCCGCGCGTCGAGCCGAACCGCGAGTACCCGACGATCGACCCCGAGTAGTAACGACGTCAGCCGCAGCAGGGACGCGGCTCTGCCCGTCCCTGCTGCTCGGCTGCCTCCGTGTACCGGATACCGGAATGCCCTATCCGCCGCGCCGCAGGCTGCTGCATGATCGTGCCTGACAGCACCGCTGGAGGGACACGCACATGACGTTGTGGGAGGGGCTCGCCGTTCTGGCGGCCGGTGTCGGGGCGGGGACGATAAACGCGGTCGTCGGCTCGGGCACCCTGATCACCTTCCCCGTCCTACTCGCCTTCGGCCTGCCGCCGGTCACCGCCAACGTCTCCAACACGCTCGGGCTGGTCCCCGGCTCGATCAGCGCCACCGTCGGCTACCGCCGCGAACTCGTCGGCCAGGGCCGCAGACTCCGCCGCCTGGGCACCGCCTCGCTCCTCGGTGGCCTGCTCGGCGCCTATCTGCTCATCAGACTGCCCAGCAAGGCCTTCGACTCGATCGTCCCCGTGCTGATCCTGCTCGCCCTCGTCCTGGTGGTGATCCAGCCCCGGGTGGCACGCGCGATGGCGGCTCGCCGACGGGACGAGGACGGCGCCCCGGAGGCCGGCCCGGTCCTGCTCGGCGGGGTCTTCCTGGCCGGCGTCTACGGCGGCTACTTCGGCGCGGCCCAGGGCGTCCTGCTGATCGCCATCATGGGCATGTTGCTGCAGGACAGCATGCTGCGCATCAACGCGGCGAAGAACGCGCTGGCCCTGATCGTCAATGCCGTCGCCGCGATCTTCTTCCTCTTCGCCTCGTCCATCGACTGGACGGCCGTCCTGCTGATCGCCGTCGGCTCGGTGCTCGGCGGGCAACTCGGCGCCAAGGTCGGCCGGCGGCTCCCGCCGACCGCCCTGCGCGGGCTGATCGTGGTGATCGGGCTGGTCGCCGTCACCAGACTGCTCATCGCCTGACTACGGCTGACGAACTTCCGGCCCGTCGCGAGGTGTCGGCGCCGCTCATGGTCCGGGGTCTTCCTATGCTCGTCGGAGCGTCCCTTCTCCTGAGGAGAGAACAACCGTGAGCAGCAGAACCCGTCTGACCGAGGACGAGATCACGGCGGGCCTGGCGGCCCTGCCCGACTGGGCCCGGGTGGGCGACTCGCTCACCCGTACCGCCGAGACGGCGAGCTTCCCGACCGCGATCCGGGTGGTCGACGCCATCGCCGAGAAGGCCGAACAGCTCGACCACCACCCCGACATCGACATCCGCTGGCGCACCCTCCGGTTCGTCCTCTCCACCCACAGCGCGGGCGGCCTGACCAGCCTCGACCTCACCCTCGCCGCACACATCGACGAGGCCCTGCGCACCACCGGCTGAGCGCCGGTCGGTCCGGTTCCGACCAGTCGGTCCGTCCGTCGTGAGATGCTGACAGCTTGTAGCAAGCAGTCTGGACGGACGGAACGCATGGCTCAGGAGCACTCCGGTACGGCCGGGCAGGAGCCCGCCGGGTACGACTACCAGCAGCCCTGGTACCCACCGCAGCAGGAGCCGGTGGGGGACCAGTGGGGCGGCGGATACCAGCAGCAGCCGTACCCGGGTGCCGACCAGCAGGGCTGGGGCACACCGGGCGCCGAGCCCTGGCCGTCCGAACTCCCGCAGCAGCACGCCCCCGAGGGCTACTACCCGACCGCGCCCGCGACCGGGTACGCCGGGTACGAGCAGCAGCCGCCCGTTGGTGACGCGGGCAACGGCTACGCGCCGTACGCGGGTACCGAGCAGCAGCTCTACGCCCCGCCCGGCGCCGACGGCTACTACGGCAGCTACGGGTCGGACCAGCCCACCGGGGTCATGGATCAGGCGTCGTTCACGGAGCCGGCCGCCGAGCCGTTCGCTACCGAGCCGTTCAGTACGGAGTCGTTCAGCACGGAACCGTTCGCTGCCACCCCCTTTGCCGCAGCGGCCCGTACCGGAGACCCGTCCGGCGACTTCTCCGACGACTTCTCCGAGGCCGAGGAGCAGCCGCCCGCCGAGTCCACCGGCCGGCTCTCGCTCGTCGAACGGGCCAAGGCCGCCGCCGACGCGGTGATCTCGGCGGAGCACGCCCCCAGCAAGCGCGCCCTCGCGATCCGCGCCGGGGCCGGGACCGCCGCCCTCGTGGTGCTGGTCACCGCAGGCTTCCTGGCCACGGGCAGCAGCGGTGGCGGCAGTACCGGCACTGCCGCCGGTGACTCCGGCGCACCGGCCCCCGGCTTCGCCGTCGCCCACGCCAAGGCCTGGTCCGCCCAGCCCGCCGCAGCTGCGGCCGGTGCCGACGACACCCTGGTCGGCAGCTGGCTGCTCAGCGACGCCGTGGTCCGGGCCGACAGCAGCGGTGTACACGCCTACGCCCTGGCCGACGGCAAGCCGACCTGGACGGTGGCTCCCCCGAACCAGGGCGCCGCCGCCTGCGGACTCTCACCCACGGTGGGTGCCACCGGCCTGGGCGCCGTCCTGTTCCGCCCCCAGGCGGATCCGAACAGCCCGTGCAGCCAGCTCGTCGCCGTCGACACCAAGACCGGCAAGACGCTCTGGACGAAGTCCCTCTCCACGGCCCAGAACAACTACGCCGCGCACGTCGCCGTCGCGGGCGACAAGGTCGTCGCGGTCGGCGACGACAAGGTGTCGGCCTGGGCCGCCGCCGACGGCCAGGACGCCTGGCAGTACGCCGGGCAGGGCAAGTTCTGCAGCCTGTCGGGCAGCGCGAGCGGCAGCACCGTCCTGCTGCACAGCAGTTGCGCCGACAGTGCACCCGTCGACCAGGCGGTCGCGCTCAACACCGCTGACGGCAAGGTCAAGTGGTGGCGCGGCCTCAACAACCAGCCGAAGACCGTCACCGTGCTCTCCGCCGAGCCCGCCGCCGTCCTCACCACGGGCGACAAGCCCACCGACGACCGGATCTTCGCCTGGGGCACCACTGGAGACCCGGCCGCCGAGATCCCCGTCTCCACGGACACCGGCCGGCTCGACGCCGCCCGGGGCACCTTCGATGCCGTCCCCAATGTGTTCTTCCAGGACCACGCCATGGTGACCACCCTGACCCCGGCCGACGGCAGCACTCCGGCGGTCACCGCCTACGACCTGACCACCGGCAAGGCGCTCTGGAAGACCACGCCCACCGAGAAGGGCAAGACCCGCGCCGTCGGCTTCGACGGGGGCGCCCTGGTGCTCGCCGTGGACGAACGCCTGGACCAGCCGGCCCACCTCAGCCGCTTCGCGGTCACCGGCGGCCAGGAGAGCGCGGGCGGCTCCTACCCACAGGGCACCGGCTCCCTGCTCACCTCCGGCCGGGTCCTGGCCGGCGGCGGCAAGTTCATCGTGCTACCCGAGCACTCGGCCAACTTCGGCATCTCCACCGCCTTCGAGGCCAAGAGCTAGCCCAGCAGGCGCACCGATCAGAATCGGGCATCCCAGGGGCGCGGGGAACTGCGCGAAACGGAAGGCAACGACCCGCCCCCTCCCACCTCGCGCAGCCCCCGCGCAGCCCTTACGCTGCCGCAGGCAACCACGCGGCGAGCTCGCTCAGCTCGCTGCCCCGCAGGCCGAGGGCCAGCATCAGCGTGGCCCCCGGAGTCGGCTCGAACGGTCTACGGAGCAGCCGCATCCCGGCCTGCTCCGGCGTCCGGTCGGCCTTGCGTTGGTTGTCCTCCGCGCAGGCCGCCACGGTGTTCAGCCAGCTGTCGGAACCACCGCGCGACCTCGGCTGCACGTGATCCACGGTGGTGGCCCGCCGCCCGCAGTACGCGCAGAGGTGCTGGTCGCGGACCAGAACCCCCCGGCGCGACCACGGCGCCCGTTGTCGGAACGGCACTCTCACGTACCGCTGAAGTCTGATCACCCGGGGTACGGGCACGGCGACGCCGGTACCGCGCACCATCCGCAGCGGATGGGCGTGCTCGACCACGGCCTTGTCCTGCAGTACGAGGACGACGGCGCGCTGGAGCGACACCGTGGTCAGAGGCTCGTAGCTCGCGTTCAGTACCAGCGTGTTGCGCATCCCGGCCACACCTCCCTGAGCGGCTGTGCCCGACGGCCCAGCCGTCCCGTCTGCCGCCCTGTGGCGGGTCGCTCCACTGTGAACCGGTACCGGCCCCGCGAACAACGGAATTTCCGCGCTCTGACTGGCCTGCCCTGAAACTCGCTGGCCAGGACCGCGTAGTCTCTAGAACGCTGGAGCCGCCCCAGGCGAGCGGCCCGATGGACCGGGCCCGCACACTCGCCCGGCGCCCGATCGAAGGAGAAGCGTGACCGTGACGGACATCGTCGACGAGCTGCGGTGGCGAGGGCTGATCGCCCTGTCCACCGACGAGGACGCACTGCGCAAGGCGTTCGCGGACGGCCCGGTCACGTTCTATTGCGGCTTCGACCCGACAGCCCCGAGCCTGCACCTCGGCAACCTGGTGCAGATCCTCACCATGCGCCGCATCCAGCTGGCCGGAAACCTCCCGCTCGGCCTGGTCGGCGGAGCCACCGGCCTGATCGGCGACCCCAAGCCGACCGCCGAGCGCGTCCTCAACGACCCCGAGACGGTGGCCGCCTGGGTCGACCGTCTGCGCGGCCAGATCTCCAAGTTCCTCGACTTCGAGGGGGAGTTCGCGGCCCGTATGGTCAACAACCTGGACTGGACGTCGGGGATGTCGGCTATCGGCCTGCTGCGCGACATCGGCAAGTACTTCCGGGTCAACAACATGATCGCCAAGGAGGCCGTCGCCCGACGGCTCAACTCCGACGCGGGCATCAGCTACACCGAGTTCAGCTACCAGATCCTCCAGGGCATGGACTACCTGGAGCTGAACCGGCGCTACAACTGCACCCTGCAGACCGGCGGCAGCGACCAGTGGGGCAACCTCACGGCGGGTGGCGACCTCATCCGTAAGGCCGAGGGCAAGTCCGTCCACTCGCTCGCCACCCCGCTGATCGTCAAGGCGGACGGCACCAAGTTCGGCAAGACCGAGTCCGGCACCATCTGGCTGGATCCGGAACTCACCACGCCGTACGCCTTCTACCAGTTCTGGCTGAACGCGGACGACCGGGACGTCTCGAACTTCCTCCGCATCTTCTCCTTCCGCTCGCACGAGGAGATCGAGGAGCTGGAGCGCGAGACCACCGAGCGCCCCGCCGCCCGCCTGGCCCAGCGCGCCCTGGCCGAGGAACTCACCACGATGGTCCACGGCGCCGACCAGTACGAGCGTGCGGTCGCCGCCTCCAAGGCCCTCTTCGGCCAGGGCGACCTGGCCGAACTGGAGCCCGCGACCCTCGCCGCCGCCCTCACAGAGGTCCCGAAGGCAACGGTTACCGAGCTCCTCACGGTGGTCGACCTCCTGGTCGAGACCGGCCTCGCCCCGAGCCGCTCGGCCGCCCGCCGCACGGTGAAGGAGGGTGGCGCCTACCTCAACAACACCAAGGTCACCGACGAAGAGGCCGCGCCGGCCGAGTCGGACCTGCTGCACGGCCGCTGGCTGGTGTTGCGCCGGGGCAAGCGCAACCTGGCGGCAGTCGAGCTGGTGTCGGCCTGAGGCCGACTGGCTGAAACCGAGCCCCGGGTGAGCTGGGGCTTCGGGTGAGAGGGGCCGGATCTGGACAGATCCGGCCCCTCGGTGTTTGACGGACACCTGTGGTTGGCCTAATGTAGTCCGAGTCGCCTGATTCGGACGGGCAGACGGGACAGCCACTCGGCCGGCCCCGACCGGCCGAGATCACAGGCGGATCCCTTAAACCGACGAGTGATTACTCGCGCGCTCTTTCGATTCACTTCGAGAGGGAAAAGCGGAGCAAATAACTCTGATAGAGTCGGGGAGCGCCGAAAGGCACAAGTAAATCAGATAAATGAAACTCCGGAAAACGGAGTGGAAATAATCTGCTAAGCTGGAAACACGAACGAAGCGCCCGGAGAGCTTGCGAGAGCGGCTTGAAGGAAGCGTCCGTTCCTTGAGAACTCAACAGCGTGCCAAAAGTCAACGCCAGATATGTTGACATCCCCGGCCTCGATCACTGATCGGGGTTGGAGATTCCTTTAGTAGTAAAAACACAGCGAGGACGCAGTGCACGGGACCTCCCTATTCCGGAGGTTGTCGTGCCGCTCAACGCGGGTGTGGCTCGATTACGAGCAGACATTCACGGAGAGTTTGATCCTGGCTCAGGACGAACGCTGGCGGCGTGCTTAACACATGCAAGTCGAACGATGAAGCCTTCGGGTGGATTAG
>NZ_JARXZC010000026.1 GCF_029894335.1 Kitasatospora sp. MAP5-34
CTGCGGCCGGAGCGGATCGGCGTGGTGCTGTCCGAGGAGTTCCAGCTGCACCCCGAGCAGTCCACCGACGCCATCGTCATCCACCACCCCGAAGCCGGCTACTTCAACGCCCGCTGACACCACACAACGTGACGAACAGTCAACTTCACTGAAGGAGGCCTGAGATGACTGCCCTGCAGGAAGCCCCGCTACGACACCACCGACCGGGACCGAAGGAGATCCTGGCGTCAGGCCTCCCCTCCTTCTCCTTCGAGTTCTTCCCGGCCAAGACCCTCGCGGGGGAGCGGGCCCTGTGGGAGTCGATCCGCCGGGTCGAGGCGGTGTCACCGTCCTTCGTGTCCGTGACCTACGGCGCCGGCGGCTCCTCCAAGGAACGCACCATCGCCACCACCGAGCGGATCGCCACCCACACCACACTGCGGGTGGTCGCCCACCTGACGGCCGTCGGCCACTCGGTGGCGGAGCTGCGCCGCATCGTCGGCCAGTACTCGGACGCCGGAGTACGCGACATCCTCGCGCTGCGCGGCGACCCGCCCGGCGACGCCCAGGGGACCTGGCTGCCCCACCCGCAGGGCTTCAGCCATGCCAGCGAACTGATCCAACTCGTAAGGGAACTCGGACAGTTCAGCATCGGCGTCGCCGCCTTCCCGGAGCGCCACCCGCGCTCGCCGGACTGGGGGAGCGACATCCGGCACTTCGTCGCCAAGTGCCGGGCGGGCGCGGACTACGCGATCACCCAGATGTTCTTCCGGACGGAGGACTACCTCCGGCTCAGGGACCGGGTGGCGGCGGCCGGTTGCACCATCCCGATCATCCCGGCGATCATGCCGGCCACCAACGCCCGCCAGATCCAGCGCTTCGCCGAGCTGAGCAACGCGACCTTCCCCAAGGAGCTGGCGGCCCGGCTCACCGCCGCCGCCGACGATCCGGCGGCCGCGCACCGGATCGGCGTGGACCACGCCACCGAACTGGCCGGCCGCCTGCTGGACGAAGGCGCCCCCGGACTGCACTACATCACGCTCAACCGTTCCACCGCGACGTTGGAGATCCACCGGGAGCTGTCCTCGCACCGCTCCCGGTCGCAGACCCCGCCCGTCATTACCTCCACCACCACCACCATTACCGAGGAGCAGCAGTGACGCGTCCGACCTTCACCGACTTCAAGGTTGCCGATCTCTCCCTGGCGCCGTTCGGTCGCAAGGAGATCCAGTTGGCCGAGCACGAGATGCCCGGCCTGATGTCCATCCGCAGGGAGTTCGCGGCCTCGCAGCCGCTGGCCGGTGCCCGGATCACCGGTTCGCTGCACATGACGGTGCAGACCGCCGTGCTGATCGAGACGTTGACGGCGCTGGGTGCCGAGGTCCGCTGGTGCTCGTGCAACATCTTCTCCACCCAGGACCACGCGGCCGCCGCGATCGCGGTCGGCCCGGAGGGCACCGCCGAGAACCCGTCGGGTGTGCCGGTGTTCGCCTGGAAGGGCGAGACGCTGGAGGAGTACTGGTGGTGCACCGAGCAGGCGCTGACCTGGCCGAACGGCCAGACGCCCGCTGCGCCTGATGGTTCGGCCGGCTGCGCCGGACCGAACATGATCCTGGACGACGGCGGTGACGCCACCATGCTGATCCACAAGGGCGTGGAGTTCGAGAAGGCCGGTGTCGCGCCGGACCCGTCGACGGCGGACAACGACGAGTTCCGGATCGTCCTGGAGGTGCTGAACCGCACCCTGAAGGAGACCCCGAACAGGTGGACCGAGGTCGCTGCCACGATCAAGGGCGTGACGGAGGAGACCACCACGGGTGTGCACCGGCTGTACGAGATGCACCGTGACGGCAAGCTGCTGTTCCCGGCGATCAACGTCAACGACGCGGTCACCAAGTCGAAGTTCGACAACAAGTACGGCTGCCGGCACTCGCTGATCGACGGGATCAACCGTGGCACCGACGTCCTGATCGGCGGCAAGGTCGCGGTCGTCTTCGGTTACGGCGATGTGGGCAAGGGCTGTGCCGAGTCGCTGCGCGGCCAGGGTGCCCGGGTGATCATCACCGAGATCGACCCGATCTGCGCGCTGCAGGCGGCGATGGACGGCTACCAGGTGACCACGCTGGACGAGGTCGTCTCGGTCGCGGACATCTTCATCACCACGACGGGCAACAAGGACATCATCCTTGCCTCGGACATGGAGAAGATGAAGCACCAGGCGATCGTCGGCAACATCGGTCACTTCGACAACGAGATCGACATCGCGGGTCTGGCGAAGCTGCCGGGCATCGTGCGGACCGAGGTGAAGCCGCAGGTCCACGAGTGGCACTTCCCGCCGAAGGCGGGCGATGGGCACAGCGCCGATGGTCACACGATCATCATGCTGTCCGAGGGGCGTCTGCTGAACCTGGGCAACGCGACCGGTCACCCGTCGTTCGTGATGTCCAACTCCTTCGCGAACCAGACGATCGCGCAGATCGAGCTGTTCACGAAGACCGAGCAGTACCCGGTGGACGTCTACGTGCTGCCCAAGCACCTGGACGAGAAGGTGGCCCGGCTGCACCTGGACGCGCTGGGCGTGAAGCTGACCGTGCTGTCCAAGGACCAGGCCGACTACATCGGTGTCCCGGTCGAGGGCCCGTACAAGCCGGAGACGTACCGATACTGACCCGCCAGGCGAAGGCCGCCCCTTGAATCCGGGGCGGCTTTCGTGCTGTCAGGGCGGGTCCTACTGACCAGCGCCGGCGAGCCCGGCCGTGACGGCCGTGACGGCCGTCGTACAGTGTCCCGCAGCGGCCTGCCGGACCACCAGCCGGCCGGAGGCCCGGATCTGCCGCCCGCCGGGCGCGGGCAGGCCACCTGCTCGGTGTGGGGCGCGTCAGCGGGGTGACGACGCGGCTGCGTGATGCGGGCGATGGTGGACGCGCACGCGAAGCAGTACCAGGCAGAGCCCGCCCGCGTCAGTTTGCGTCAGTTCGGGTCAGGTCGGGTTGCCGAGGAGATTCGATGTCACCTGGGCCCGGCGCGACTGCGGCTGGCAGGATCGTTCTGTGGAACGACAGTTGGTGTCTCTGGACAGGGTCGGTCTCGCGGACTGGCGGGCCGTCCACTCGTGGGCTTCGCTGGCCGAGGTCTGCCGCTTCCAGGCCTGGGGGCCGAACACCGAGGGGCAGACGCGCGCGTTCGTGGCGGCTGCGGTGGAGGCCTGGTCGCAGGTGCCCCAGCGGCGGTTCGCTTATGCGGTGCGCGTCGGGGGCGACGTGGTCGGCATGGGTGAGCTGCATGTCCGGAGCCGGGGGCAGCGCCAGGGCGAGATCACCTATGTCGTGCACCCCCGGGTCTGGGGCCAAGGCGTGGGGACGGCGATCGGGCGGGAGCTGCTCGGGCGAGGGTTCGATGAACTCGGGCTCCACCGGATCCACGCCACCTGCGACCCGCGCAATCTCGCGTCGGCCCGGGTGCTCGGCAAGCTCGGCATGACGCGGGAGGGGCGCCTTCGCCACACCGCGCTGATCCGGGACGGTTGGCGGGACTCCGAGGTGTTCGGCATCCTCGAGGACGAGTGGCGCGCGGTCGGGTGGACCGACCGGGCCTCGGGGGGTGCCTGTTGGGACCGGGATCATTTCTGACGTTAAGTCAGAATGTGGCCGGGGCCGAAAGGCGACAGAATGCGCGAGAAGTTCAACCACCCATGGCACGGCGTGTCTTGACGGATCCGAGAGAGAGTCGTGACCTGCCCGGAGAGCGGTAGAATCCCCGGTGCGGGCGCGCCAGCAGGCTCGCGGCAGGGTAACGTCCGGCAACATTGGCTTCACTGTAGGCTACCGCCTCAGAGTCGACGTGTCGGTTTACGGGGCGAGAATCTCGAGTTGACGTACAGGCGACGCCGGGGCTGCTACGGCGGGACGAGAGGGCATGGGAACAGGGCCGGGGGAGCGAAGCTCTCACCGGCCCTCAAGCGCAGCGAGGTAGTGGCACTGAACGGCAGAAGGGCAGACCGCCGGCCTGGGACCCACCTACTCGGGTGACCTGGACGGAGCCTCCCCGACAGCCGGTTCCCCGACGGGCCTGTGACACAACGAGCCTGTTGCGGAGCGCTCCGCCCCAAGCGGAGTCATTACCCAGCCGCACCAGTCCGGTCCGGGCGGCAGCGGCTGGGGCCCTTGTCATTCATACCGGCCTGAGCTCACCGGCTCGGCCTCGAGTGTCCGCGGAGTGCACGTTCGTGCCAAACAGAACTCCTCTACCCGACCCTCCACCTGACGGTGCCCCAACCCCCAGGGCATCCGGTCGCCGTCCGGCTCCCGGCGGTCAGCCGCCGCAACGCGGCACTGCTTTCCCTCCGGGCCAAGCCGCTCCCGGGCAGCAGCGCAATGCCGCTCCACCAGCCGCTCCCGCAGCCGGTGGACGTTCCCGCCCGGGGCGCCGTCCGGCTCGCGGCGGCCGGCCGCCGCAACGCGGCGCCGCGTCCCCGCCGTCCGGGCCCGGTGATCGCAGGGCGCGAGGCGGTGCCGCCCCCGGGCCGCTCGAACCAGCTGCTCCCAGCCAGTTGGGGACGGGCCTCCTGCCGTTCGTCGACCGCATGGTCGAGCGTGCCGCGAAGGGGTGGCAGGAGCTCGCCCGGATACTGATTTTCTCGATAGTCGTCCTGTCGGGCATGTCGGGCGTACTCATCCTCCTCGCCCACTACTTCAGCACCGGGCTCATTGCCCCGGGTACGCTGGTCGGCCTCGTGACGGGCGGCACCGGCGTGGGCATGATTCGCCGCCGCCACAATCGTCTCCGGCCGCCGGTGGACCAGCTCTCCCTGTCCGCCGAGCACCGCGTCGCCCCCGAATCCGAGTGGCCGGCTGACGGTGCCCCGGTCGCCGAGCACACCGATTCGGAGGCCAACGACATCCCCGTACCGCCGCCGCGGCGGGGCTCCGAGCCCGCCAATGAGCCGCCGGACGATCCGTTCGGATCCTTGGCCTGAGGCTGGTCGTGGTTGTGGTCGGCACCCCGAGGAGGGGTGCCGACCACAACCACAGGCAGCCTCAGCGCTGCTGCGGCTTGGTGACCCTCTGCAGAACCCAGTCCGACGCCGGGACAGCCGCCGCGATGAACACTCCCAGCACGGAGAAGAAGACCACCCCTGCGGCCGTCCCGCCCGTCTCGCCGGTACCAAGGCGCGCAGCCACAACTGCCAGTGCCAGGCCCAGCAGCGTCGCCACCACCGTGTACACGGCGAGCGCGCCTGTGGTGATCGTGTGTCTGACCCGGCGAGACTTCGAGGTCACCTCGGCGCGAACGTCGTCGGCGGGACGCCCGGGCGAGAGCGCAGGTCTCATGCCCTGCTCTTCGTGACGACTCAGCAAGGGTGCCTCCGTCAGCGTGGCCGTGCTCTCCATACCCGTCCTCCCCGGAAGTGACGGACATCTCCTATCTACCCTGCGAGAGGCGGGGGCACCCCCGCTTCCCCCGTTCACGAGTATAAGAAGTGCCACAAGGTGTACCGTGCCGGTGCGCTCCGCGCACCGGGTCATCCTCTCGCAAGAAGCCCCGTGGTTCCAGAAGTGAACTCACCCTTCTTGTTGGGTGGGCAAGAAGAAACCACTCTGTGACCCTGGTTCAACATGCAAGATCTGACGGGCAGTTCAACGAACCAGCCCGCTGAAGGGTACCCTCTCGCGGGTGGAACCGACTTGACGATGCGTCAGTACAGGCACCCGGGTGCAAACGCTTCGGAGAAGCCCGTACCCGCATTCCAACCCAGATCAACTGCGCGGCATTCCGGGCAGCGTGAGCATATGCGCCACGCGCACTCCAGGCGCCGTACCAGGTGTCGTTCATCACTTCACGCCCTGTCGGCCGCGCCTGTTGAGGCACTCAGTGCCACCCGCGACGGCCAAGGAGTGCCGTGAACCTGCCCGTTGGTGTGATGCCCCCTCCCGAGGGGCGGAGCAGACGGCTTCCCCCGCTCCGGGCGTCCAGCCGGTCGGGTGCCCGGTTCTGCCGTCGCGGCCAGTGCCGCGCCGCAACCCGGTCCGCGCGGTCGGCGAACCGGATCGCGAACCGTCCGCGCGTGACCGGTGTGACCCGCGTGACCCGCGCGGCGACGCGGACCCGCCGGTGCTGGCTCCGGCTCGACTCAACCGAAAACGACGGTCTTGGCGTGCAGCGTGTCGAAATACTCGCGGACCGAGGCGATCCGCCCGTCGCGCACGGTGAACACCGCCAGGCAGTGCTGGTCGTAACGGCCGCCGGACCGGGCCAGACCCCGGGTGTCCCACTCGGCCAGCACCTGGTCGCCGTCGCCGATCAGCCCCCGGAACTCGAACTCCATCGACTCCGGCACCAGCCGGGCGAGCATCGCGGGGACGAACTCGCCGAGGATCTCGTCCGGCCCGGTCCAGGTCCGCGACAGCGGCAGATCACCAGCGAGCGTCCAGGTCGACTCCGGCCCGAAGAAGCGGCGCAGCGCGGTGAAATCCCCCTCCGTCAGGGTGTTCATGTACTCCAGGATGACGCTCTTGCTGGTCGCGGTGAGGTCTACCGTGTTCATGTCCTCGGCCTTCTTCCGTGCTGTCGCTCTCCGGTACCCGAACCTTAGGAAGAGCAGACCGCGAGAGGGAAAGACCTGTTCTCGATCAGCTCAGTACAGAACGGCATCGCAGCTGGTCACCCGGCTCCTAGACTGTCCGGCATGTCTGAACTGCGCCGCCTGCGCTACTTCCTGGCCGTCGCCGAGGAGCGGAACTTCACCCGGGCCGCCGAGCGGCTGCACATCGCCCAGCCGGCGCTGAGCCGCCAGGTCCGCCAGCTGGAGGAGGAGTTGGGCGTCCGGCTGCTCGACCGCACCACCCACTCCGTCGAACCTACCGAGGCCGGACGGCTGTTGATGGACCGTGGGGCCGGCCTGTGCGACGAGGCGGACCGGCTGTGGCGTGACGTCCGCGGATTCGCCGGGGGCGAGCACGGCGCACTGTCGGTGGGATACAGCACGAGCGCCGGGTACGAGACCGCGCCCACGCTGCTGGCGGCGCTGGCCGCGCGGTACCCGGGCGTCACCGTGACCACCCGGCTGCTGCCCACGGCCGAGATCGTGGCCGCCGTCGCCGACGGCACACTCGACGCGGGCCTGGTGCGTTGCCCGCCGTCCGCGCCCGAACTCGTGCGCACCCTCGTCCGGCTGGAACCGCAGGGCGTCCTCATGTCCGGCGGCCATCCCCTCGCCCAGGGCCCCGCCGTCGCCGTCTCCGCCTTGACCGGCGAGACCCTCCTGATCCACCCACGCGAGGCCAACCCCGGCCACCACGACGCGATCATGGGCATCTTCGCCCGCGCCGGGATCGCCCCGACGATCCTGCCGCAGACACTCTCGTTCGACGCCGCACACACCCCGGTAGCGCGCGGCGAGGCCGTCTCCGTCGTCGGCCGGTCAGCTGTCCACGGCCTGCCGGGCGGACTGGCGTGGCGGCCGCTGCTCCCCGTCGCCGCGATCGAGATCCACCTGCTCACCCGAGGCCGGTCCGGACGTCCCGCAGTCGCCCGCCTGCTGCGCGTCGCCTCCGACACGGCCCGCGCCAACGGCTGGCTCCGCTCACCCGGCACCGCCACGGCCTGACCCCCGGCACCGCCCACGGCCTCACCCGGCCGGGCGGCGGGGCAGCGGGAGAGCGGGCGGCCGCCGTGGAACCCGCCGCGAGGGGGAGGTCAGGGGCCGGGGCCAGCCTCGCGGCCCCCGGTCAGCGGGCGGACCAGACCGGACAGCCGGCCGTGTGGCGGGTCAGCAGCATCACGGTCCCACCGTCCAGTACCTGGCGGTCGTGCGTGATCGGACAGCAGAACGCAGGTGACGCCGACCGCACGGGCTGGGTGGTGACGCGGGTGTCGTCCCGGTCCGGCAGCTCGGTACGCGGCCAGGCGGGCTCCGGAAGGGGCCGCACCGGCCGGTGCCGGGGCGCGGCCCGGCGGTCGACCTGCTCGACAGGTATCCCGAGAGCTCGGGCGCGGGCATGGAGGCGGCGGCGGTCGCGTCGTTCGGACATGACGACACCCTGCCCTCTCGCACCCCGTCCGCGCCAACCCGGCCCCCCGACAAGCCGCCCGGCGGCGGCCGGCAGCGGGTGAACCACCCGCGGCAGGAGGTCCCGGGAAGTGGGGGAGAGGGCGGGCATGGTCCCTGGCAGGTCCTCGTAGCCGTTCAGCAGCCAGCCCGCTGTCCTGATCGACCAGAGCAGCGCGGGGGCCACGGTATGCGGCAAGTATGGTCCGACTGCGGCCTCCACCTCGTAGTGCCGGGCTGTCGGGTCATCCAGTGTGATGCCCTTGACGAATACCCGGGTGCCGTCCGCGAAGGTGAGGCGG
Organism: Kitasatospora sp. MAP5-34; assembly: GCF_029894335.1. GTDB lineage: Bacteria > Actinomycetota > Actinomycetes > Streptomycetales > Streptomycetaceae > Kitasatospora. The sequence continues at coordinate 8,329 of NZ_JARXZC010000026.1, forward strand.
GCCGCGATCCCCGGCGTGAAACCGCCGCCCGGGTAGTCGATCCCGCCGACCGGGGCGCCCTGCCGGCTCTCCACAGCATCCCGAACAGGCTCGGGCACGTGGTCCCAGCGGGGGCGGGAGGCGGGGGGCGCTGATGCCATGGCGTTCCTCCGGAGCCGGGGTAGTGGACGGTACCGCCACCGCAACTCGCCCTGCCCGGCAAATTCGATCCGTCGCGCCCGGATCAACGAGCCTGGGAACCTTCCTGTCCGTACCAGGCACCCCACAGCCCTGGTGGAAGCGCTGCTACGCGTTTTCCGTTTTCGCTCGGACGCCTCCAGCACCTGCGGTGACGGCTTCTCTCCGGCCGCCGGGATCAGCGGGGCGGCTCGGCGGCCGAGAGGTCCACGTCGTCGAAGAGCTCCAGCATCCGGCCCAGTACGCGGACGCAGGTGGTGACGTCCGCGTCGGTGAGGTCGCCGCCGGCCTGGCGCAGCAGGGCGTGCTCGCGGGCGGTCACCGCAGTGATCGCCGCGTGGCCGTCGTCGGTCAGGCGGATCAGCGAGGAGCGCTGGTGCGCGGGGTTCGGGATGCTCTCGACGAGCTCGCGCGCGGCGGCGTCGTTGACCATGCGCTGGACGAACTGGCGGCTCAGCGACTGGGCGCGGCCCATCTGCGGGACGGTCATCGGTCCGTGCTCGCGCAGCAGGTCCAGGACGGCGCGGACGCCGACGGAGATCCCCTGTGCGGCGTCCTGCTCGATCTTGCGCTGGACCCGCCGGTACAGCGGTCCGACCAGGGCGAAGACCTCCATCAGCCGCTCCGGGAGTTCGTCCGCGCGGAGGGGGCGGCCGGTCGTGGTCGCGGGCTCGTTCTTGGTCACGGGACCATGATGACACCTTGGTTGCCATGATTCCAAGAATATGGCACCTTGGTTGTCATGACTGAGACCGCGATCTCCGCCGACCAACCCCAGCCCCAGCCCGCCTCCGAGACCTCCGGGACCTTCGGGACCTTCGAGACCGGGGACGGCGCCCTCGCCTACCGCGACACCGGTTCCGGCGAGCCGATCGTGCTGCTGCACTGCGGCTTCGTGGACCACACCATGTTCGACAACCTGATCCCCGAACTGGCCCGGCGCTACCGGGTGATCGCCCCCGACGCACGTGGCCACGGCTTCTCCGCGAACGCGAGCAGGCCCTTCCGCCAGACCGACGACCTCGCCGCGCTGCTGCGCCACCTCGACCTGGGGCCGGTCGTGCTGGTCGGCATATCGATGGGCGCGCTCATCGCGATCGACACCGCCGTCGAGCACCCCGGGCTGGCCCGCGCGCTGGTCGTCAGCGGTCGCGGCCTCGGCGAACCCGACCTCGGCGACCCCTGGTCGAAGGCGCGCGTGGCGGCCCAGAACGGCGCGCTCGCGGCCGGCGACATCCCCGGCTGGCTCGACGGGTTCGCCCAGTGGGCGGCGGGCCCGGAGCGTACTCTCGCCGACCTCGACCCCGAAATCGTGCGCCACATCCAGGAGATGGCCCTGCGCACCCTGAGGAAGCACACCCCGGACGAGCCGGACCACCGTGTCCCCGTGGCCGACGTGGCGACGCGCGCGAAGGAGATCACCGTCCCGGTCCTGGCCGTCAACGGCGCCCTCGACGTGCCCGGCCTGCTGGCCACCGCCGACGACCTCATCGCGGCCGTCCCGGGCGGCCGGACCGTCCTCATGGACGGCGTCGGCCACTACCCGACGATGGAGCGGCCGGAGACCTTCACCCGGATCCTGGAGGACTTCCTCCGCGAGGTGCACGCCGGGAAGGCGTAACCCGGCGGGCCACCCCGGCACCGGAGCCGCCGGGGGAGACCGGGACACCGGCCCGACCAGGCCCGCACGGACGGCCGCAGGGGAGCCGCCCGCTCAGGCCCGGTCCGGGGCGAACCTCCCGGCGCGGCACCGTAGAACGGGGGGAGGACGTCGCAGGCCACGGCCTCGTCCAGCCGCCGGTACGCCGCGCCGCTACGCCGCGTTGAACCGCCCGGCAAGCGCCGCCAGGTGACGTTGCGTGACGCCGCTGGAAGCCGGTGCCGTCGCCCCGTCCTCCGGGCCCGGACTGTCGCTCTAGGCTGGCGGTCACGGTCACCGACTCGGGAGCAGATGTGTCTACCGCCACCGCCGCGTTGTTCACCTGCCCGCTGGGGGACGACGCCGCCCTGATACCGCGCACGGCCGCGATCGCGGACGCCTATCAGGCGCTGTTGGAGGCCAACTACGAGCGTCTCGCCCACTGGTTCCCGGGGGCGTTCGACAAGCCGCCGACACCGGAAGGCACTCGTGCGGACTTGGAGCGGGCAGGCCGGGCGTGGCTCGACGGGTCGCAGTTGCCGCTGGCCATCACGGTGCAGGCCGAGGACGGTTGGCGCCTGGCCGGTTGGGTCAACCTGCTGATCGACGGTCCTGCGCGGTCTGCCGAGGTGGGCTACTGGCTCGGCGCCGGCTTCGAGGGACGTGGATTGGTCACCCGGGCTGTCACGGCGGTACTCGACCACGCGTTCGGGCAACTCGGCCTGCACCGCGTCGAGTTGCAGACCACCGCCGACAACGAACGCAGCCGGAGCGTGGCCCGGCGCCTGGGGTTCACGCAGGAGGGCGTACTGCGCGAAGCGGCGGCCTTTCCCGGCGAACGCCGTGATGTCGTGGTCCACGGCCTCTTGGCACGTGAGTGGCACAAGGCAGCTTCGCCGGGTTAGGCGCCCGGCGCTCGTCGCCGCGCCGCCGGGCTTCGGCGCCGACCGCGAGGTCGGCCCGGACCGCCGTGCGGCCCGGGCCTGCCCGGCCGTCCGCGACCGGGGACGGGACGGGGTGGCACACGTCCAGCCAGGCCGACAGCGCGGCTCGGCGGGCGGCTCACCTTCCCGCGCGGTCCTCGACTTCCGCGAGAGCCGTCCCGTGCCGCCGCGCTCTCCGCTACGGTCGGGGGAGACGACCTGCAAAAGGGGAGCCCCGATGTCAGGACCTCAGGCGCGGTTGCAGGGCCGGATCTGTCCTGCGTGCGGTGGTACCGGGCTGACAGAGAAGGAGCGGCACACCCACGAGGCCGATTCGAACGGCAACCTGATCCCGCAGGTCAACCGGTTCCTCTCCGCGTGCACCCTGTGCGGCGGCAGCAAGGTGGTGTACGGCTGATGCGTCTCGTCTTCATCTGCATGGAGTCCCTCCGCTCATCCTCGTCGGCGAGACACAGGACAACCTGGTCTGCCTGGAGGGCCACCTGCGTCTGACCGCCTACGCCCTCGTCGGCTTCCCGACCGACATCGAGTGCCTGATCGGCACCGCGCCGACCATGGGACAGTGGGCGCGGTAGTCCAGTCGCACCAGGCCCTCGGCGCTTGTGCGACACTTCGTCAATGCCACTGGTGTGGGTGACCGGCAACTCAGGGGTCGGCAAGTCGACGGTCTGCGAGCTGCTGAAAGCTCGGGGAGAAGCGGCGATCGATGCCGACTGGGAGGGCTACAACCACTGGGTGGACCGGACGAGCGGACGGGTCGTCGTCGACTCGCCGGATCTGGTGCCGGCCGGCTGGCCCCAGCCCGACCCCACCGAACACCACCCGGTTCACCACCACGCTCTCACGTAAAATCACATCCCCGCCTAAATCCTGATGATGAGTCAGACAAATCTGACGGTCCGTAAATCCGGTTGGTGGCTGCCGTCCGCCCGTGGATACTGTCGCGGTGTACTCGGACGATGATGACGCCGCGCTGTACGACCTGCTGAACGCCTGGGATCCCGGACACTGGCCCGGCGACGCGTTCTACGACGAGTTGGTCGCAGCCGCCGGCTCGGTGCTGGACGTCGGCTGCGGTACCGGTTCGATGCTGCACTGGGCGCGTGAGAACGGCCATACCGGGCGTCTCGCCGGCCTCGACCCGGACCGGGCCGCCCTCGCCCGGGCCCGGCGCCGCGCCGACATCGAGTGGGTCGAGAGCACTGCGGCGGGCGCGAGGTGGCAGGCCGAATTCGACCTTGCGACGATGACCGGCCACGCGTTCCAGTGCCTGGTCACCGACGACGAACTCCGCGCGTCGCTGGCGGCGATCCGTGCCGCGCTGCGGGCCGGCGGCCGGTTCGCCTTCGAGACACGCCATCCGCAGGCGCGTGCCTGGGAGGCATGGAACCCGTCGAACGCCTCCGACCTCACCGACGCGGCCGGCCGCGCCCTGCGTGTCTGGCACGAGGTCGAGGCCGTCGCCGACGACGTCGTCACCTTCACCGGGACGACGGCCGAGCCGGACGGTACCGTGCTGCGCGTCGACCGCACGCGCCTGCGCTTCCTGGACGTCGGGCCGCTCGACGGGTTCCTCGCCGAGGCGGGTTTCGAGATCGAGGCCCGGTACGGCGACTGGCAACGCGGACCCGTCACCGCGGCGAGCCGGGAGATCGTCACGGTCGCCCGCCGCAGGTAGCCGGGCCACGTGGTGGTTCCCCCGCACGTTCGGGTTCGATTCCGGGCCGGTACAGTACGTGGATGTCGAACCTACGGGAGCAGATCCTCGCCGAACTCGGTGTCAAGGCGGCCATGGTGCCCAAAGTCGAAATCCGGCGACGGGTCGACTTCCTCAAGGACTACCTGCGGTCGACCCCGGCCAAGGGCTACGTGCTCGGGATCAGCGGCGGCCAGGACAGCACGCTGGCCGGCCGGTTGTGCCGGCTCGCTGCCGAGGAACTGCGCGCCGAGGGGCACGAGGCCGCCTTCGTCGCGGTGCGGCTGCCCTACGGCGTGCAGGCCGACGAGCACGACGCGCAGATCGCGCTGGAGTTCATCCGGCCCGACCGGTCGGTCACGGTGAACGTCAAGCCGGGCGCGGACGCCGTCGCCGCCGAGGCGGCGCTCGGCCTGCGGGAGCTGCTGGGCGACGAGCCCGGGCTGCGGGACTTCGTGCGCGGCAACATCAAGGCCCGCGAACGCATGGTGATCCAGTACGCGATCGCCGGGCAGCTGAACCTGCTCGTCGTGGGCACCGACCACGCGGCCGAGGCGCTGACCGGCTTCTTCACCAAGTACGGCGACGGCGGCGCCGACGTCACCCCGCTGACCGGGCTGACCAAGCGTCAAGGTGCCGCCCTGTTGCAGGAGTTGGGCGCACCGCCGAGCGTCTGGGAGAAGGTGCCGACCGCTGACCTCGAGGACGACCGGCCCGCGCTGCCCGACGAGGTGGCGCTCGGCCTGACGTACACCCAGATCGACGACTACCTGGAAGGCGCCGACGTCACGCCGGACCTGGCGGCAAAGGTGGAGTCGGTCTACCTCGCGACCCGGCACAAGCGGACCGTCCCGGTCACCCCGCTCGACGACTGGTGGCGGCCAACACCGTAGCGGTGAACGCCGGCGTGGTATCCGGTCCAGCGGCTGGTCCGGGACGGCCCATATCTGCGGCCTCGAGGTCAGGCCGTGGGCCCGCCGTCCGGGCCGGGGTCGGGGCCGGCCAGCCGGGCGGCGCGGATGGCGAGATGGTGGCGCTCGGGCAGGCTGGCGGTGGCGCGGGAGGCCGCGCGGAACAGTTCGGCCGCCCCGGTCCGGTCGCCGGCCATCTCCAGCAGGTGGGCCCGTACCACGGTGACCCGGTGGTGGCCCTTCAGGCGGGGGTCCGGCGCGAGGGCGTCCAGCGCGGCCAGGCCCGCCTGCGGGCCGTGCACCATGGCGGTGGCGACGACCCGGTTGAGCGAGACCACCGGGTTCTCCGAGACGCGTTCGAGCACCCCGTAGAGGGCGAGGATCTGCGGCCAGTCGGTCTCCCCGGCGGTGGCGGCCTCGTCGTGGACGGCGGCGATCGCCGCCTGGACCTGGTACGGGCCCACCGGGCCGCTCGGCAGCGCGGCGGTGATCAGCGCGATCCCCTCGGCGACGGCCGCGCCGTCCCACCGCCGCCGGTCCTGCTCGGCCAGCGGGACCAGCTCGCCGCCGGGCCCCGTCCGGGCCGGGCTGCGGGCGTGGGTGAGCAGCATCAGCGCCAGCAGCCCGGTGACCTCGCTGTCGTCGGGCAGCGCCACGTGGACGGCCCGGGTCAGCCGGATCGCCTCCCGGGACAGCTCGACCCGTTGCAGGTCCTCGCCCACGCTGGCGGCGTAACCCTCGTTGAAGATCAGGTAGAGCACGTGCAGCACCGCGTCGAGCCGCTCCGCCCAGCCGCCCGGCTCCGGCAGCCGCAGCGGCACACCGGACGCCTTGATCCGCTGCTTGGCCCGGCTGATCCGCTGCCCCATGGTCGCCTCGGGCACCAGGAACGCGCGGGCGATCTCGGCCGTGGTCAGCCCGCCGACGCACCGCAGGGCCAGCGCGAGAGCCGAGGCCGGCGACAGCACCGGGTGGCAGCACAGGAAGAGCAGGGTCAGCGTGTCATCCCGCCCCGCCGCGTCCACGGTGTCCGCCGCAGGCGCCGCCAGCCGGTCCGCCGGCACCTGCCGGGCCACCTGGTCCTCCCGGCGGCGGCGGGCCTGCTCGCTGCGCACCTCCTCGGTCATCCGGCGCTGGGCGACCTGGATCAGCCAGCCGCGCGGGTTGCCGGGGATCCCCTCCTCGGGCCACTGGACGGCGGCGGCCAGCAGCGCCTCCTGGACGGCGTCCTCGGCGGCGGTGAAGTCCCCGAACCGCCGGGTGAGCACGCCGACGACCTGCGGCGCCAGCTCGCGCAGCAGGTCCTCGACGAGCACGGCCTCGACGGGCACAGCCGGCTCAGTCAGCGGTCACAGCTCCCCGGGCGGCGCCGACATCACCTGGCGCACCTCGATCGGCATGTCCAGCGCCGCCCCGCCGGGGCCGGGCGCCGCCGACACGGCGGCGGCGATCTCCACCGCCCGCTCGGGCGTCTCGCAGTCGACGATCCACCAGCCGGCCACCCACTCCTTGGTCTCCGGGAAGGGCCCCTCGGTGACCACGGGCGCGCCGCCGCCGTGCGAGCGGACGATCTTCGCCGTGTCCGGCATCGCCAGACCCTGCGCGTCGACCAGCTCCCCGGCGGCGGACAGCTCGGCATTGGTGTCGCGCATGAAGGCGATGTGCGCCTGGATCTCCTGCGGCGTCCAGGTGTCGATCGCCGGGAAGTCCGCCGTCGCCGCGCTGAACTGCATCAGCAGCATGTACTTCATGTCCTGCTCCTCGGACTCGCACGCCCTCGGGCGGGGCGCTCTCACACACAGGTAGAAGCACGCTCCGTGATTTCGACACCCGGGCGGGACTTTTCCCGAACTCTTCCGCCGGTGGAATCCTAGGCCGCGACGGCCTGCCGGGTACGGCGCAACGACGCTCCCGCTCCCGGGCGTGTCGGGGGACCGGCCGCTGCCGGTGCTGCGGGTCGTCGTGTGCGCCTGACGCCGTCGGGGATCTTGAGAAGGCTCGGGCCCACCTCACCGAGGCCCACCTGCTCGCGGGCCGGGCCGGGCCGTGGCCTCGCCGCCGCTCTCCCCGCCGCTGACCTGGCCGACTGTCAGGTGTCCCGTACCCGCGCCCGTCCGGTGCCTCGTGCGGTCAGGCCGGCTGGAGGTCCTTGGGGTCGGCCTCCCATTCGAAGCCTCCGCCGTGCGGCCGGACGAAGACGCGGCGCCGCAGGATCCGGTCCGTGTCGCTGTCGCGTTCGACGAGCTGGCCGGAGATCGTCCCGGTCCGGCCGTCGTGCTTGTGCCGGACCGGTTTGCCGAGACCGGGGTGGGGTGGACTGCTCACTGAGACCCCGATCGGCATCGCGGGCACCGTCCTCATCTGTCGACTGTTCGCTGTGCCCGTCCAGCATGCCCGCAACAGGCGCTCCTGCGGCGCATGTTCGCCCAAGAAAGCGCAAGCGGGCGGCATCAGGCGGAGTACGCGATCAGGTCGTCGGTGGACAGGGCGAAGGCGAACGGCTCGGGGATCGGCACGGTATCGCCGAACTTGCCGCTCCACCGCCGGTGGTACACGCCGCCGACAGGATCGGAGTAGAGAGTGATGACCCCGTCGCGCGGGTCGATGAGCAGGTACATCGGGATCCGCATCAGCGGGTAGTCGCGGACTTTGCCCACGAGGTCGTTCTCCGGGTTCGAGGGGGAGACGATCTCTACCGCGATCGCCGCCAGTTCGGCCGGCACGTCGTTGCCCCCGCGCTCGACCATCGTGATCGGGATGTAGGTCAGGTCCGGATTGCGGAGCTTGCCGACGGCGGGTGACGCGAGGTCAGTGTTCTCGCTCGGCATCAGGTCGGTCGGCCGGTGCGCATCGAACTGCTCCCGCACGGCCAGCAGGTTGCGCTGATGGATCACCGACGGACCAGCCATCATGATGATCTCGTCGCCGGACACCTCGATCTTCCACCCCGACGGTGGAGTCAGGCTCTGCGCGTACTCCAGCAACTGGGCATGACGCTCGGGAATCTGGAATTCGGCCATGACCGCATCCTTCCACTACGAGCCGCGGTTCGGGCCGGTGGGGGATTTCCCGGCCCTGTCCGCCGCCGCCGGTCCGCCGCCGGTCCGCCCGCAGGTCAGACGTCCGCAGTGGCGTCGTCGCGGGACGGTGCGGCCGGGACCTCGACGGGGTCGTCGGAGGGTGCGTCCTGGCGGGAGCGCAGAGCGCTGCGCTGCTGCGCCGCCGCCTCCCGTACCTGCCCGGTGCCCCCCTGGCCCGGGTTCCCGCCACCGCCTGCCTGACCGTAGGGGACCGAGTGGAGCGCCCCGGGCGGCTGCGCGGCCGGGGCGCGGCCGAGGCCGCCCGGTTCCGTTCCGTGGTGGCCGGCGGCGGACCAGGGATCGCCGCCCGGCAGAGCCTGGCCGCTTCCGTGCTGGGCGAAGACCGCGCGCGGCCCGGCCGGCCCGGCCGGTGGCCGCTGCGGCGTGAGGTCGGCGTGACCGGCCTCCGCTGCGGTCAGGCCCGGCGCGGGCAGTCCCGGGGCCCCGCCCGCCGTCGCGCCGCGCCCCATCAGCAACCCGGCCACGCCGGCGAAGTCCCCGCCGCGCACGGCGCCGACGTCGGCGTGGTCGAGCCCCGAGTGCGGTCCGTCGACCGTGGTGAGGCCCGCCTGGTGCGGGCTGCCGCTGGTCACGCCGCTCACCCCGCCCGCGAGGCTGAGCGGGCCGGGCGAGGACGGGGAGTTCTGCCCGGCCAGCATGCTCTGCATCTGCTGGGCGTGCGACTCCTCGTTCCCGGTGATGTTGCGGGCCACCTGGTCCATCCCGTCGGCGGTGCCCCGGAACGAGCCGAGCAGCCGCTTGAGCACCTCCACACCGACGCTGGTGGCGATCTGTTCGGCGGCGGCGATCACCAGCTTGCCGAACATGTCTCCCGGCTGGCCCACGTCCAGGTCCTCGACGGTCTTCCGGAACGAGGCGCCGTGGGAGTCGAGGTCGTCGGCGTGGCTGCGAAGTTCCTGGGCACAGGAGGCCAGCCCGCTCAGGTCCACCCCGAAACCGGGGCTGTTCGACGGCCCGGACCCGCTGCCGGTCACGTCCTTGGCCACGGTCTCCACCAGATCGCCCACCGGCTGGGCCAGCGCCTGGCCGAGCGCGGAGACCGCTTCCTCCAGCACGCCGGAGACGATCTGCTTGCCGGCCGCGATGACGGCCGCGCTGCTCCACGGGCCGGTCGCCGAGGTGGCCGCCAGTTCGCCCTGGGTCGCCACCAGTTGGGTCGCGGTCGCGCCCTTGCAGCCCTCGACGACCAGGGCCGCCGCGTGCAGCGCGGTCGAGGTGGCCCCGCACGCCTCGACCACGAACTGGGAGTACTTCGAGACGGTTCCCCACAACTCGGCCAGTCTGTCCGCGGAAGCGCCGTGATAGACCTCCTTCAGCGTGCCGAGCGCCTTGTCGGCGTCCATCTGGACGGAGTCGATCGCCGAGGCCAGCTTGCCGAGTTCGTCCGCGAGCCTGGCCACCTCGTCCTCGTTCACCTGGGGCCAGTCCAGCCCGAGGAGGCCCAGTACGGTGCCGAGTTCCGGTGGTAGTTCAAGTGCCATGCTTCCCCCAAAAAGCTGCTGCGTGGTCGAACGCGCGGACGGAACGACGTCCGGCCGGGTCTTGTGCCGGTGTTCTGTTCTCCGCCCGTCGGCACGGTGAACGGCCCCGAGCGCGCGCGAGCGGGACGTTACGGCGTGCGGCCGGGCATGGCTTGGACAACTTTGACCTCGCCCGGCCGGGCGAGCACCGCCACCCGGCGGGCGGCCGTCATCCGGCCCGGTGGCCACTGTCCGTCCGTGGTCCTGCCCGTCCGCAGTCCTGCCGAGTGCGCGGCCCCGGGCCGGCGTGCCGACCGGGCAGTACCGATGGTGGTGTTCACGCTGCTCAGGGGACAGGCCAAGGCACCGGCCAGCTATGGCCGGTCCGTCACAGGAGGCTCGTCGGCGGCCGTGTCTGTGACAGCGGGCGCCGGGTCCTTCGTCGCGCGTGACGTGGTCAGGATTGTTCGGTCGACGCGGTCAGGGCTGGTCGGTTCCGGTCGGAGCGACGGTTTCCAGGGGCCGCGCGCACCGGTCGGTGGGGTCGTGCAGCCGGCGGACGATGATGTCCTTCTTCGCGTGTCCGGCGTCGGTCGCCGCCTCGGCGTCGTCGAGGGCCGCCTGCTGCAGCGCGTCGACCGCCACCCGGGCCGCCGCAGCGGTGTCGTGGCCGGTGCGGTAGAGCGTCCGCGCGATCAGGCGGCCGGTCACCGGCAGCCCGGTCACCGTCACCTGCTCCAACTGGGCCGCGAGATAGGCGGGCAGGATCGCGGCGCCGACCTGCCCGGCCAGCAGCGCGCGGACGACGATCACGTGGTCGGCGAGGTGTTCGACCGACGGCACGATCCCGTGGGCGCTCGCGAACCTGGCGAAGGCACGTCCGCGAGCGGACGGCGCGGGGGCGCTGATCCAGGGCCGGCCGGAGAGTTCGGCGGCGTCGGCCGGTACGGTCCAACCGGCCGGGACGACCACGCGGTACTCGTCCTCACTCAGGACCCGGGCCCGGACCGACGGCGGCAGCGGTACCACGGTGTCCCGGTCGTCGGAGATCACCAGGACGTCCAACTCGCCCAGTCTCAACTGCCGCAGGCCGTCCGACAGCCCGGTTTCCACGAACCGGGGCTCGACGCCCGGGTGCCGCCGGGCGAGCAGCCGCAGCGCCGGGACGGCGAGCCGGGCGAGCACCCAGGAGGTCGCCCCGATCGCCACCGGCCCCCGCATGACCTGCTGGTTCGCGGTTCCCAACTGCTCGATGGCGGAGGCGAGCTCCTGGCTGATGCGGTCCCCGGTGGCGGCGAGCAGCCGTCCGGCCGAGGTGAGTTCCAGCCGTGGACCCGAGCGGTCCACCAGGGGCAGGCCGACCTCCCGTTCCAGGCTGGCCAGTTGCTGCGACACCGCCGAACGCGTGTGACCGAGCACCCGCGCCGCCGGCGCGAGGCCGCCGCTCTGCGCGATCGCGCGCAGGACCAGCAGACGCCTCGGGTCAAGGTTCATCCGCGCCGCCCCCTTCTCCGTGTCGGCGGAAATCGTGCCACGGACCGCGCTCACGCATCATCAGTTCTGCTGTCGAGGGGGGTAAGCGCTGCTGTGCGACCGGGCAGCCCGGCGGGCGTGAAGCTGCCATCCTGGCCGGGATCCCCAGGGCCACGGCCGGCACGCCCCGGGCACTCCGCCTGCCCGAATCCCGGTCGTATCCCGGTCATACCGATCATCTCCCCGATCACCAGGAGGCCGCACATGGCCAGTGCCGTTCCGCAGCCGCCGACAGGGCCGTCGTCCGCGCGGCGTCCCGGCCCGTTCACTGCCGCCCGCGCCCTGGCATGCGCCCTGCGCGGGCTGTTGCTGTTGCCGCTGCTGTCGGCCTGCGGCCCTGCCACCACCGCCTCACCCGCCACCACCGCCTCACCCGCTGCCCCCGGCCCTGCCGCTGTCCCCGGCCCTGCCGCTGTCCCCGGCCCCGCCGTCCCTGACGCCGTCGCTCGCGCGGGCGGCAGCCCCTCGTACGTGCTCAGCGCCCCACCGGCCGCAGCCGGCTACCAGCAGGGCCGGCCCCCGGCCGACCTGGAACAGAAGATCAACTCCGACCTCCGGCAGAACGCCGAGCGCCTGGGCGTCTCCGGCACACCCGTCCACGCCTACTACGACGACCGGGCGGACGGCGCCTGGATCTTCTACACGGGTCTCACCGGCAGCGGCTTCGACCCCGACCACCTGCACGACGTCCTCAACCAGCCCCCGGCCACCAGGAACGACGGCGCCGGCGACCGGATCACCACCAGCGCCATCGACGCCGACCCGGGCCCGCACGGCGGCCGGGCGATCTGCAACACGATCCTGATTCAGAACGTCATGCTCACCACGGCGGCCACCACCTGCTCCTGGTTCACCCCGACCACCGCCGCCGGCATCACCCTCGTCATCAAGGGCGACGGCACCAACACCAAAGTCGGCTTCACCGCCGCCGACGTCGCCCCGATCATGCGGGCCATCCGCGCCGACGCCGAGCAGCAGCGGCAGTAGCGCCGGCCACCCGCACCAACGCCCAGCCGGCATCCGCCGGGTGGCAGCCGCGAAAGCCGTACGCTGCGCAGGGTGCACAGCGGTGTACGCAGGCGGCCGGGCCCGTCACCTGGTGGCCGGAGGATGTCCCGGCGTATACGCCGGGGAGGAATCCGGCCTCCCGCGATGGGGGCACCCCCGGCCGGAGGCTGGGGGAGGGGCTTGGGACAGCGCACCTACACCTGCACCGCGTGCGGAGCCACGTCCCCCAGGGACAAGAACTCCGCCCGCGTGATGCTCATCCGGGCAGGTCTGAACCCGGCTGACGCTGAGAGCAGAGGATCTTCCGGGCCGCCGGGCCGGACGGCAGCTTGAGTCAGAAATCCCACCGACAGAAGCCGGAATCCCCTGGGCTTCAGCCGGGGGAGCAGTCAAACTCTGGGGCATGACGACGCCCGCGCCGACCTGCCCCGACTGCGAGGCCCCGCTGGGCCTCGGCCGGCCCGCCCGCTGCCCGCGCTGCCGGTTGCCGCTGGCCGACGCCGACGCCGGGGCCCTGTGGCAGCTGACGCTCGCTCTGCAGGAACTGGACGCCCACCGGCTGACGCTCGTCCAGCAGCGGGAGCGGCTGCTGGACGGCCTGCGGGCGCGGCGGGACAGCGCCGCCGCCGAGCCGAAGCCGGAGCCGGAGCCGAGGCCGGAGCAGGCCCGGGCCACGCCGCCCCCGGCCCGGACCACGTCGCGACCGGCCGGGGGCACCCCGGGAGTGTGGGCCCCGCCGCTCACCAGCGCGGCGCGGGAGGTGTCCGGACCGTCGGCGCAGACCGTCCTGTTGGTCCTCGGCGGGCTGCTGGTCACCGTGGCCGCGCTGGTCTTCACCGTCGTCAGCTGGGGGCAGCTGGGGATCGGCGGCCGGGCCGCCGTGCTCGCCGTGCTCACCGGCTGCGCCCTCGCGCTGCCGCATCCCCTGCGCCGCCGTGGGCTGACCGCCACCGCCGAGACCTCGGCCGCCATCGGCCTGGCCCTGGTCCTGATGGACGCCTACGCCGCCCGGACCGCCGACCTCGCCGGGCTCGGCGCGGTGAACGGCCCCGGGTACTGGGCAGCCGCCACCGCGCTGATCAGCATCGGCGCGGCGGCGTACGGGTGGGCGGCCCGGCTGCGCCTCCCGGCGGCGGCCGGCTTCCTGCTCGGACGCCTGCCGGCCCTGCTGGCCGTCAACGCGGCGGGCCTGCACAGCGCCGACGCGATCGCGGCCGCGATGGTCGCCACAGCGGCGGTCGACTACGCGCTGCTGGCCAACCGACCACTGCGGACCGCCCTGCTGCGCGGCAAAGCGGACGGAACGCCGGACGGAACGCCGGACGGAACGCCGGACAGGACGCCGGACAGGACGCCGGACAGGACCGACCCCCGGGTGGTCGCGGCCGCCGCCGTCGCCGCGTTCTGGGGACTGGCGGGCGGAGCCGTCGCCGCTGCCGCCTCGCACGTCACAGCCACCACGACCGCGACCCCCGACGCCCTCGCCACCACCGCCTGGGCCTGGCCGCCCCTGGGCACACTCGCGCTGCTCGCCCTCCTGGTGTCCCTCCGCCACCCCGAACTCGGCCCCGGCACCCGCCGCCTGGCCGGGGCCGTCGCCGCCGCAGCAGTCCTGTCGGCGGCGGGCGGATCGCTCGCCCAGGCGTTCCCCCACGGCTGGACCGCCCCCGCGTACGGCGCACCGGCGGCGCTGCTCCTGGCACTGTCGGCGACCCTGCTGCGACGGACCCGGCGGGCGGCACCCCCGACGGACCTCCCCGCCCTCACCGGAGCGTTCCACGCCGCCGCCGCCGTGCTGCTCGCCGCCTCGGTCCCGCTGATACCCGGCCTCGCGCGCGCCCTCCTCGAACCGCTCCGCCACGCACCCGCCACCTGGGCCGGCGGCCCCCGGCCGTCCTGGGACTGGACCGTCGCACCCGCCGCCCTCATCGGCCTCTGGCTGCTGGCCGCCGCCGTCACCACACTGCGCATCACCACCCTCCCCGCCGTCTGGCTGCCCGTCACCACCCTCCCCGCCGCCTCGCGGCGCTTCACCACCCTCCCCGCCGGCACGCTGCGCATCCCCGCGATCCCCGCCGCCCAGCTGGAGGCAGCTGCCGCGACCCTCGTCGTCCCCGCCCTCGCCCTGCTGCCGGTGGCCTGCGGCCTGCCGTACGGCGTCGCGGTCGGCGTCCCTGTCCTGCTCACGCTGGCGGCGGTGCTGGCGGCCGAGTTGCGCGGGGCCCGTCCGGCGGTCCTGGTGGGCCTGACCGTCGCTCCCGCGTTCGCGCTGCTCTGGGCGTTCGCCGACCGCGCCGCCACCATCACCGTCCTTGGCGTCGTCGCCGTGCTGGCCGGTGTGCTGACGGTCCGCAGAGCGGTCGGGGTCCCTGCGGCCGTCGCCGCGTGCTGCGCCGTTCTCGCGCTCGGCGCCGAGGCCGTCGCCGTCGGTGCCGCCGCCGGACTGGGGCTCGCGGACATCATGCTCGCCGTCCTCGTGGTCGCCATCGGGTCCGCCCCGGTCGCGGCCCGCACCTCCGGCAGCGTCTCGCTCTCCATCGAGGCCACCGGCTACGGCCTGGGCGTCCTCGCCCTGACCCTGACCCTGACGGCTGGTCAGCCCGCCCGGCTCGCCTTCGACCTGACCCTGGCCGGGGTCGCGGCGCTCGGCGTCGCACTGCGCGCCGACCGCCGACGGCCCGCCGCCCTCACCGCCACCGCCCTACTGCTCGCCGCCTTGCTCCTGCGGCTGCCCGGCCTCGCGCGCGCCCTGCTGGAACCGCTCCGCCAGGCCTCCGCCACCTGGGGGAGCGGCCCCCGGCCGTCCTGGGACTGGACCGTCGCACCCGCCGCCCTCACCGGCCTCTGGCTGCTGGCCGCCGCCGTCGCCACACTGCGCTTCATCACGCTCCCCACGATCCCCGCCGCCCAGCTGGAAGCCGCTGCCGCGACCCTCGTCGTCCCCGCCCTCGCCCTGCTGCCGGTGGCCTGCGGCCTGCCGTACGGCGTCGCGGTCGGCGTCCCTGTCCTGCTCACGCTGGCGGCGGTGCTGGCGGCCGAGTTGCGCGGGGCCCGTCCGGCGGTCCTGGTGGGCCTGACCGTCGCTCCCGCGTTCGCGCTGCTCTGGGCGTTCGCCGACCGCGCCGCCACCATCACCGTCCTTGGCGTCGTCGCCGTGCTGGCCGGTGTGCTGACGGTCCGCAGAGCGGTCGGGGTCCCTGCGGCCGTCGCCGCGTGCTGCGCCGTTCTCGCGCTCGGCGCCGAGGCCGTCGCCGTCGGTGCCGCCGCCGGACTGGGGCTCGCGGACATCATGCTCGCCGTCCTCGTGGTCGCCATCGGGTCCGCCCCGGTCGCGGCCCGCACCTCCGGCAGCGTCTCGCTCTCCATCGAGGCCACCGGCTACGGCCTGGGCGTCCTCGCCCTGACCCTGACCCTGACGGCTGGTCAGCCCGCCCGGCTCGCCTTCGACCTGACCCTGGCCGGGGTCGCGGCGCTCGGCGTCGCACTGCGCGCCGACCGCCGACGGCCCGCCGCCCTCACCACCACCGCCCTACTGCTCGCCGCGTCCTGGCTCCGGCTGGCGCTCTCCGACGTGCACACCCCGGAGGCGTACACCCTGCCCCTGGCCTGCGTCGCCGTCATTCTCGGCCTGCTCCGGCGCCGGCACGCTCCCGGGACCGACTCCTGGTCCGCCTACGGCGCCGGGCTCGGCCTCGGCCTGCTGCCCAGCCTGTTCGCGGTCTGGGCGGACGGGCACTGGCTGCGCCCGCTGCTGCTCGGATCGGCGGCGCTGGCCGTCACCCTGACCGGCGTCCGGCGCCGCCTGCAGTGCCCGCTCGCCCTGGGCGGCGGCACACTGCTGCTGGTCGGCGTGCACGAACTGGCCCCCACCGTCATCCAGGTGCTCGGCCTGCTGCCCCGCTGGGTCCCGCTGGCCGCCGCCGGCCTGCTGCTGCTGGCCCTCGGCGCCACCTACGAGCAGCGCCTGCGCGACGCCCGCCGGGTACGGGACTCCCTGCGGCGGCTGAGCTGACGGGCTGGGCTGACGGCTGCCAGGGACGGCGCAGCGGCCGGCCACCGGTCCTGCGTCCGCCCCCGGTATCCGGCCCCGCCCGTCCGGGGTCAGTTCTGCGGCCACCGGGGGCCGGTGCCGGGGTCCCGGCACCAGGTGAACTGCTCACCGTCCAGGCGGACGGTGAGGCCGTAGTCGTACAGGTCGGGGCAGCCGAGCTGCTCCCACCCGTGCCACGCCTTCTCGATCTCGTCGGCCAGGCGCCGGGGGCCGCCCTGGTGCACGGCCGACTGTCTGCCGCCGATGGCGGACAGGGAAGCCCAGGAGGTGGAGCCGTCGTGGATCCACGCCGACACCCCGTCCTCGTCCGGCGCCGTGGTGAACACGACGTCGGGCAGCGCGACGCGGAGGTGGAACAGGAGATGGGCGTTGGTGTGCAGCGGGTCGAGGTCCCGGCCGGTCTTCCCTTCCGACTCCAGCTCCACCGAGGCGTGGAGCTCCCGGAAGGTGAGCGAGTGGTGGAGGTCGGCACGGGCGGGCATGAACTTCGCCAGCCCCTGCATCCAGCCGGTGGCGGAGCGGTGGTCGGCTGCGACGGTCAGGGCGACGTGGCCCAGGCGTCCCCAGGGAGTGACGATCCGGCCGCCCGGCTTCGTCTGCTCCACCCACCCCCAGGGAACCCGGTCGACGGCGTAGGTCGCGATGAACCGGTCCACCGGAGTGTCGGGCCGGACGGTGGCGGCGTCGCCCACCACCGTCTTCACGTCGGCCCCGGCGGCGGCCAGGCGCAGGCGCGCGCCGCCGGCGAGTTCTTCGTCCACCTCCACGCTCGTCACCCGGCCGGGTCCGGCACGGCGGGCGAGGAGAGCGGCGTTCCATCCCGAGCCCGTACCCGCCTCCACCACCCGGTGCCCGGGCTCCAGGAGCAGCGAGTCGAGCATGTCGACCACCACCGCCTGGCACGAGAGGGAGGAAGCGGGCAGGCCGTCCACGACCTGAGTGATCGCAGCCTCGTCCTGGCTCCCGTAAAGCTCCAGCGCCCACCCCTCCGGGTCACTCGCCCGGTCGACGGGCGCCCAGGTGTGGCCGGTCCAGCGCCAGAGCCGGTCCGGAGCGAACCGGTCCCGGGGCAGCGCCTCCACGGCCTCCCGGACCCACGGGGACTGGCTGGGCCAGTCCCCGCGTCGGTCCATCTCGGCCGCCAGCCGGGCGCGATGCTCGTCCAGTCGGCCCATCGCTCCTACTTCCGGCGGGTTCCGGTGGGCGGCGGTGGCGGCGGGACCTGACCATCGCCGTTCCCGGGGGGCGGGTCGCCTTTGCCGACGTCAGGCGCCGGCTTATCGTGCTTTGCCACGCTCTTCCTCCCTGACGTCAGAGGTGCGGGACGAAGGACCCGCTGACGGATCAACCTAGCCGTAATGAGGGGCAGTTCGGGGGCGGCCAGCTGAAAGGCACACGTCCGGGCGATTGTTGCGGGTGCGGCGGTCATCCGGGTACGCGCCGGACTTTCTGCTGGGCTGATTCCGCGTCAGCAGCAAGACCCGCCGCTGCCGCCGTCCTGGTGGACGACCGGCGCGGGTGCCGGAGCCGCAGAGCTGGGCACCGCCACGAACAGCAGCCCGGCCCCGACGATCAACCCGGTGGCAACGGCGACAACAGACCTGATCACTGCGCATCTCCCTCTACGAGTCTTGGAACGAGACTCCGAGTCAACCCAGTTGACGACGAACTGTCAATGGTTGGCGGGTTCCGGCCACGCCGTCTCCTACTCCTCCGCTCCGCAGCCTCTCCTGCGTCCGGAGAGGCGTCCGGAGAGGCGACCGGCAGGCCGCGGGCCGGGTGCGTGATGGCGCATCAGCCGCGACCCGTACAGTCGAAAGCGGGCGAACTGATCGAGCTGCCGAGGCGTCCTGCTCTCCGAAGACGGTCGTCGAGAAGGATGGTCGTCGGACAGAGGAGGACGCGATCGTGGAGACCTTCGGAAGGCGGCCGGGCCGCCGCTCGGTGCTGGCCCTCGGCGCCGGGACGGCACTGGCCGCAGTGGTGTCCGCAGGTGGGCCGGCCCACGCGGCGAGCAGCACGTCACCGGGTGAAGCCGACGTCACCCGGATGCTGGCGGGCCTTGAACGCGAACACTCCGCCCGGCTGGGCGTGTTCGCGTGCAACACGGTCACGGGCCGGAGCGTGCTGTACCGCGCCGACGAGCTCTTCCCGATCTGCTCGGTGCACAAGACGATCACCGCCGCCGCCGTCCTGCGAGACCTCGACCGGGGCGGCGAGTTCCTCGCCAAGCGCATCCGGTACACCCACCAGGACGTCACGGACGCGGGCTACGCCCCGATCACGGGCACACCCGAGCACCTCGCGAACGGCATGACCGTCGCCCAGCTGTGCGCCGCCGCCCTCGACCACAGCGACAACGCCGCCGACAACCTCCTGCTCCGGGAGCTCGGCTGTCCCACGGCGATCACCCGCTTCTGCCGGTCCATCGGCGACGACGTGACGCGGCTCGACCGGTGGGAGCCCGAGCTGAACTCGGCCGAACCGGGGCGCGTCACCGACACCACGAGCCCGGCCGCCATCGCGCGTACGTTCTCGACGCTCGTCCTCGGCGACGCACTCACCCCACAGGACCGGCGGCAGCTGACCGAGTGGCTGCTCGCCAACACCACCAGTGCCGCCCGCTTCCGCGCCGGACTCCCCGAGGACTGGGCTCTCGCGGACAAGACCGGCACCGGCGACTACGGCACCACCAACGATGTCGGGATCGCCTGGACCCCGGACGGGACCCCCCTCGTACTGGCCGTTCTGTCCACCAGAGCGGACGCCGCCGCCCCGGCGGACGAACCGCTGGTCGCCAGGACCGCCGCTCTGCTGGCGGCAGCCCTCACCTGACACGTCGCAGTGCACCTGGCTGAGTCAGGGGCCGAAGCCCCGTCCAGGTGATCCTGAACGGGCTCCGTGTGCTGGTCCGGGCTCTCAGCCGATCACGGCGGACCAGCGACCGCGTGACAGGTGGATCACGCCGTCCGGGCTGATCCTGGCATTGCAGCCGTAGAGGGGAAGGCCGCCTTCCACCTCCCGCCAATTCCGGATGCCCTCCAGATCGGACCACAGCCGACGGGGGCCGCTCTGGTGAACTGTCGGCGGCTCGAACCGTTCCGCCTCGGCCCGTGCCCAGGAGCCGTCGGGGTGGGCGAGGTAGGCCGTCCGTCGTCCCGGCTTCTCCTCGAAGTCGATTTCCACGCCCGGCACGGTGACTGTGAGCATGGACCAGACTTCCCAGTCGTTGCGGATGTCGGCCACGGGGTACCGGAATCCCTTGACCTCCTCGCCCTCGCCTTCGCGGGCGGTCTTGAAGAGATGTTCGAGGCCCGGCGGGTAGGTCGGTCCGGACCGGGTGGTCATGAAGCCCGCCCAGTCCCTTTCGACCATCCCTTCGGCTCCGCCGTCGGCGGTCTTCCACGCGGTGAGGATCAGAGCCGTGTCGGCGATGGTCATGACGAGCCGTCCGCCACGCTTGAGCGCTCGGAGCCACGACACCGGGACAGGCCGGGCCGACACGGTGGCGATGACGCGGTCGTACGAGCCGGGAACGGGCCCGGTGGCGTCCAGAGTCATGAACTCCGGGTGCAGTCCCATCCCGGCAAGACGGGCCCTGCCCGCCTCCGTCAGGTACTCGTCCACGTCCACGGTGGTGATGTGCCGGTCGCCCAACCGGCGTGCGGCGATGGCGGTCAGCCCGCCGGCTCCGGTGCCGATGTCGAGCACGTCGTGACCGGCGTTGATCCGGCCGTGCCTCAGCATCTTGACCACAAGGGCCGTGAGCGTGGCGGAAGATGTGGCGCGGCCCGTGGGATGGTCGTCCGGTTTCGCGTGGTCCGCGTGGAGCCCTCCGACACTCGTCACAAGCGACTTGCCACCGTACGCCCGCCGGAACCACAGCTCCTGGTCTTCCTTTCCGCTCCGGAGTCGCCACCCGCCGTCTTCGGCCGGCTCCCACCACTTCGGCACCAACTCATGCCGGGGAACACCGGCGACCGGGTTCCGCCAACGAGAGTCGGGGTCGGTCGTTCGTTCGGCGAGATCCGCCGCGTGCTGCTGCCATTTCATGTGCTGCCCTTTCGTCAGTAACTCGGCCCGCAAGCCTCAGTATTGGCGGGGCTGCAGTCGTTGCTGTCGTTCGGCGGGCAGCCGCCCATCGTGTAGCCGGGGCCGCACACTCCCTGGTCGGAAGGGCTGCACGGTCCCCCGTTCGGGCCGCACGGCTCAGCGCGCTCGGGAATCGTGGCGACCACGGCAGCCCACTCCGGGCCGGCCAGGATGGACGCGAGCGAGGATTCCCGGACGTTCGCGGGCTTCAGGAAACGCCCGAGCACGCAGGGGCTCACGGACCCGTCCGGCATGATCGCGAGCCGTCCGCGCCCGCAGTTGCCGCACAGCGCGCTCACGTCTGGCACGGACTTCGTCGACCGCCCGACGCCCCGGGCGTAGTCCAGAGTCACGCGCTCGATGCCCAGGGAATGCAGCTCGTTCACCGCCAGGCGCTCAAGCTGCCCGTCGTGCACACCGACAATGCCCGCCCGGATCGGGATACCGCGCCGGATGGCCTCAACGATGTTCGCGCGGGTCCGCTCGTGGCTGCCGATGGTCTTGGTCACCTTGTCGTGCTCGCCGGCGTTGACCGAGTAGTACGACGTTGCCAGGCTGACCCCCGGGTGCTCGAAGACCGCCCAGCCCTTCGCGGACACGTGGTAGAGGTTCGAGAAGATCTCGACCTTTCGGCCCCGGCTCAGCGCATGGTCGACCAGACCGGCCCATCCGGGGAACGTGGTCGGCTCCCCGCCGATCAACTGGACCGTGGCGATGCCGATTTCGGTGGCCTGGTCGATCACGCCGAACCAGTCGGCCTGCGTCATGACGCCGTGCGTTCCGGCGGGACCGGAGTCGGCAAAGCAGTGTTCGCAGACGAGTTGGCACTCTCCGGTGATCTCCAGCTCGATCACGTGCGGGACAAGCGGCTTGGTGGTCGGCGGTTCGAGAAGAGCGGTCATGTTGAGTCCTTTCGTGGACGACTGCCGAAAGAGCCCGCCCGGCCAGGAGCCCTGTCACGTGACGCCTGGCCGGGGCGGGCGGCCCGTGCCGGTGTCCTCCCCAGAGGGAACGGCACGGGGGTTTTGGGGTGGTCCCGCCCGTCCGCGACGGGGGCGCGCCAGCAGGCGGGACCGTTCCCGTGCCTACCGGATGTTGACCCGATCCGACGGCAGGCACGGGAGTCTGGGAAGGGTCAGCCGACTGGGAAGCCCCTGACGAGGAGCGGGATGCCCTGTCCGTCCCGGCGGGTGAGCCAGGCCGCTGCGATGCGGCGGCGTCCGACGGGCGACACGTGGTCGGGCAGTTCCGTGGTGCCGACGAAGCGGTGTCCGCGAAGGCGGGTTCCGGGGGTGTCGGTGTTGATCCGCTCCACCTGCTTGGCCGTGAGGACGCCTCCGTTGAAGACGAAGTTGTACCCCTCGGGGTGCTCCCCGGCCGGCAGGTGGTCCACCGCGAGGAGCTGCCACAGGTCCAGCACGAGCGTGGTCTGCGCCAGCAGGTGACGGGCCGCCGCGTCGTGGGCGGCCTCATCTTCCCCGGCGGCACCCCCGGGCAGGACCAGCCCCTCTTGGTGCTCAGGATCGACCATCAGGACGTGGCCTTCCGAGTTGAACGCGATCACCACGCACTCGATACGGCGGGCGGGCGGGGCGGCCATCAGGGGGTCCGGGTGCAACGTGCTCTCCATCGTCGGTTGTTGGCTCGGGGTCGGGGTCGGGGTCAGGACGGGCTTGTCGGCAGGCCCGCACCCACGCTCACGAAGAGCGTCACGGCGGTTACGGCCAACACATAAGCTGTGTGGCCTGGTTGGGGCTTCACGCGGACCCACGCCCGCGAGGCCGGCCACCGGGCCCACCCTTGAGGGCAGGCTCCAACTGGCTTGCGGGAAGGATCGGTTGAATCTCGCTGGCCGGGGTCTCCCACTCGCACCCGCCGCCGACGGGCCGCAGAAGCACAGTTGGGTACTTGCCGAAGCCGGGGCACTGGTACTCCCCGGTCAAGCCGTGCTTCGCGTCTCGTACCAGCTCACCCACCTGGGGTTCGTACAGCGCCTGCGGGGGCGTTCTGCGGACACTCACCGGCCACTCCTCTCTGTAGTCGTTCCACTACCAGAATCGGCGTCGACGGCTAGTCTCGGTAGGGGGTGGACTGGACAGTTGGCCCCGGTCGGACTCAGTGCGGAAGGGTCGAACAACCATGCGCAAGACCATGCTTGACCCATCGTCATCTCCAGCTGCCGCCTTCGGAGTGCAGCTTCGCAGGTCAAGGGAGGCGAAGGGACTCACTCAGAGGCAGCTCGGGGCGCTCATCGGGTTCAGCAACAGCTTCGTTTCGTGCATCGAAAGAGCTACACGCAATCCGACACACGCCTTCGCGACGAAGGCCGACGAGTACCTTGAGACCGGCGGCACCCTTGAGCTGATGTGGTGGAACCTCATGCACACGGCCCTGCTTGAGGGGTTCCCGGAGTACGCCGCTCACGAGGCCAGGGCTGTAGAACTGCGCATGTTCGAACTTGGCGTCATCCCCGGTCTGTTCCAGACGAGGGCCTACGCCGAGGCGCTTGCCCGCGCTGACGTGAGGCGCGGCGGCATCACCCAGGAGCAGGCGGAGGAGCGAGTTGCCTACCTGCTCACGCGTCAGCACCGCCTTACCCTGCCGTCGGCACCACTCGTCCACGCCGTTCTGGACGAGAGCTGCCTACAGCGCTTCGTGGGCGGGAACGATGTGATGGACGGGCAGCTTGAGCATCTGGCGCAGCTGTCCGACCGCCCGAACGTACTTCTCCAAGTGGCGCCGTTCACGATGGGCGAGCGGCGGCCGTTCGCCCTTCCCGTGTACCTGGTGACACTCGCCGACCGAACGATGCTCGGCTACACCGAATCCCAGGAACGGGGGTACCTGACCAGGGAAACGGACACGGTCAGGGAGTGGGCCAGGGACTACGATCGTCTCCAGGTGGGAGCCCTGTCCGACGTGGCGTCCCTCGAACTGATCAACGCTGCTCGGAAGGGATTGCGTCCATGAACACCGTAGACCTGTCTGGCGTCACCTGGTTCAAGTCCTCGCACAGCCAGAACGGCGGCGCGTGCATCGAAGTAGCCCCGGGCCTGCCCGGAGTTGTCCCCGTCCGCGACTCCAAGGACCCCCAGGGCGGCGCCCTGGTCTTCTCTGCCGACGCATTCGCGGCCTTCGTGAGCTCCGTCCGCAGCGGAGAGTTCGGGGACGTCTGACGGCCCGGTGCGAGCCGCCCAGGGCGGTAAGTTGAGACCCCGGCAGAATCCCTGCCGGGGTCTTTTTGTGGGCACCCTCTGTTGCTGAAACTACGCGCGGCCCGGAACGCCGTCACCGATACCGGGCGAGGCGCGGGAGTTGGCCCGGGTGTTGCCCGGCCGCTGCTCCCCGACGGCGTCGCGGCTCCGGGATGCCCTCACCGGCCGAGGCCCGTGAACGAGCCCCTGCGCCCGGCGCCGGCCGCGAAGCGGGCCGAGTGGACGCGTGACCGGCCAGGTAGGGATCATGACCCCGGTCGTGGTGCGGAGGGCCGCACCACGGGGGTGAAGGGGAGTCAGGGTGCAGGGACAGCAGGACGACAGGGGCGCACGCCATCTGCTGGTGGTCGGCATGGCGCGCAGTCCGCACTACCGCGAGGCGGTGCTGCGTGAGCTCGCCGGGCGCTATCCGTTGTGGCTGCTGTGCCAGACCCCGCCCGCCTGGGCGCTGCCGTACCTCGCGGGCTGGACCACCGCCGACATGTCGGACCGCGCAGACCCGGCCGGCGTGCTGCGTGCGGTGGAGCGACTGGCCGACGACGTGGTGATCGGCGGGGTGGTCACGGCCGAGGAGGACTGCGTCGAACTCGCCGCCCACCTCACCGAGGCCCTCGGCCTGCCGGGCATCAGCCCGCAAGCGGCCGGTCGCTGCCGTGACAAGGCCGCCACGCGGCGCGCACTGGAACACGCGGGCATACCGGGCGCCCGGGCCTTCCAGGTGCACTCCCAGGCCGAGGCGGAAGAGGCCGTCCTCTCGCTCGGGCTGCCCGTCGTCGTCAAGCCGCGGGCGATGGCCGGCTCGCGCGGCGTGCGCCGGGTCGACGACCTCGGCGAGCTCGCCCACGCGTACACCTACGCCGTCAGCACGACGCCGTGGTACGACGGCCCGACCGTCCACGACGGCGTCCTGATCGAGGAGTTCCTGGACGGCCCCAACATCAGCCTGTCCTCGGTCGTCGTCGACACCGTCGTCCACCCGCTGGCCGCCGCCCGCGTCACCACCATCCAGCCCCCGTACTTCCTGGAGACCGACCACATCGTCGACGGCCAGGACCCGCTCCTGACCGACCCCGAATTCCTGCGCATGGTCCAGGACGTCCACACCGCCCTCGGCATCACCGCCGGGACCACCCTCAGCCAGTGGTGCCTCACCTCACGAGGCCCACGCCTGATCGAGGTCAACGCCCGCCTCGGCGGCGACCTCGTCCAGGTCATCGGCGGCCCCGCCAACGGCCTCAACGTCATCCACGCCTGGGCCGACACCGCCATGGGCCACCACCCCCACACCCATCGCACCCCCAGCGGCGCGGCCGCCATCACCTTCCTCTTCCCCGACCACGACCTCACCGTCGACACCCTCACCCACACCGGCACCGCCCCCGCCGGCACCGACATCGTCCTGCTCGCCCACCCGGGCACCACCCTCCACCTCCCGCCCCGGGGCGCCAAGCCCCGCTACGCCTACGTCACCGCCAGGGGCGCCGACCTCGCGACCTGCGTACGCAACCTCAACCTGGCCAGGGCCGCAGTCGAGCTGACGGCCACCGCCGACCTGGAACTGCCCGAAAACGGCCCGACTGTGACGGTGGCCGCCCGATAGCGCCTGTCAACTCCCCTTCGACGGGCGAGGATTCGCGCAGCCCCGACTCCGACCTCTCACCGGCCGAGGTCCGTGAACGAGCCCCCGCGCCCGGCGCCGGCCGCGAAGCGGGCCGCGCCCTCGCGGGTGTCGGCGGCGAAGGAGACCATGCCGTGCCGCCACTCGTTGGCGAGCGCGTCGGCCTCCGTGAGGCCTTCCTGTTCCAGGAGGGAGAGGCGGTCGTGACGCAGGCAGGTCTGCGGGAAGCGGGCGATCTCGGCGGCCAACTCCTCTGCTGCCGTACGCTCCTGGCCCACCGGGACCAGTCGGTTGGCCAGGCCCATCCGCAGCGCCTCGTCCGCCGTGACCGGGCGGCCGGTGAGCACCAGGTCCATCGCCTGGCTCGTCCCGATCAGCCGGGGCAGCCGGAACGTACCGCCGTCGATCAGTGGGACACCCCAGCGCCGGCAGTAGACGCCGAAGACCGCGTCCTGCGCCGCGACCCGCAGGTCGCACCAGACGGCCAACTCCAGGCCGCCGGCGACCGCGTGGCCGGCGATCGCGGCGATCACCGGTTTGCCGAGCCGCAACCGGGTGGGACCCATCGGGCCCCGGCCGTCCGCCTCGACCCGGCTGCCCAGGTCGGTGCCGACCGCCTTGAGATCGGCACCGGCGCAGAAGGTGCCGCCCTCGCCCCACAGGACGGCGACGGCGGCCGAGTCATCGGCGTCGAACTCCTCGAACGCCTCGCACAGGGCCGCCCCGGTGGGGCCGTCCACCGCGTTGCGGACGTGCGGCCGGGAGAGGATCACCGTGTGGACGGGTCCTCGGCGTTCCACCCGGACGGCCTGGTCAGCCATGTGATATGCCGTCCTTCGGAAGGGAGTTCGCGCGGCGCGCGCGGGCGGACTCCTCTCTACCAGGGAACCGGGAAGGTGTCCACCAGGTGGATCCGCCCCGGAGTCAGACCGGTGGCTGCGGGTCGTAGTGAATGCCCCGGCGGACCTGGCGTGCGCGCTCCGGTGATACCAGTCGGCTGACCAGGTGCAAGGCCATGTCGATGCCGGCACGCTGGCGGGCCAACCCGGGTGACGGGGCACAAGAGCACTACTGACTTTCAGGCCGCTCGGCGCTCACCGCGATCTCGGCCTCGCCCTTGCGGGTTGACGCTGCGCTGCGCGCGGGCCTGGAGGCGGCGGCGTGTGCCTGCAGCAGGTTGAGCGGCAATCGCCCGGCCCCGATCATCCAGCCCCACGCTGTCAGTGGCCTGCCCGAACGCCCGCCTCCTGCGCGTCGATCAGCTCGTCCCAGTGCTCCCGCGTCCACTCGCAGGCCGTGTCCAGCGGGCCCAGCAGGCCCCGGCCGAGCGGGGTCAGGGCGTAATCGACGCGGCGCTCCGGGCCCTCGCGCACCTCCCGTACGACGAACCCGTCCCGCTCCAGCCCGCGCAGTGACTGGGTCAGTGACTTGGCCGTGACGCCGCGCAGGGGAACCTTGAGCTCCGAGAACCGGCGCGGGCCGCCTTCCAGGCAGCGCAGGATCGACGAGGCCCACTTGTCGCCCACGCGGAACGGCACCAGTGGTGACGGGCAGACGGGGTCGAACATCTCGGGATCCAGCGGGGTCTGCCCGGCCTGCGGCTTCGTCATGGCCTACACCGTAGGGCGGTACCCGATCGGAAACCAGTCCTCGGCCTACGCTCCCGATCATGGAAACAGAGAGCAGCAGGATCATCGTGTTCGGGGCGGGCGGCCGGGTCGGCAGGGCGGCCGTGGCGGAAGCCCGGCGGCGGGGCCATGAGGTGACGGCGGCCGGGCGGGCGGACGGCGAGGTGACGGACCCGGCGGCCGTGGCGCGGCTAGCGGCCGGGCACGACGCGGCGATCGTCGCCGTGTACGACCCCGGGGCGCGCCCCGGGGAGTTCTTCCCCGCCGTCGCCCGCGCCGTCGCACAGGGGCTCCCGGCGGCCGGGGTGAAGCGGCTGGTGTCGGTCGGGCTGGCCTCCGTACTGCCCACCGCAGCCGGGGACCTGCTGATGGACACCCCCGGCTACCCGCAGGAGTGGCGGGAGTTCTACGCCGGCCACGGCGCCGGCACCGACGCGCTGCGCGCGGCCGCGCCGGACGCGCTGGACTGGGTGGTGCTGAGCCCGGCGGGGGACTTCGACCATGACGGCGAGCCCGCCGGCGGGTACGCCGTCGCCCCGGCCGCCGCCGGCAGCCGGATCACGCCCGCGGACTTCGCCCGCGCACTGCTGGACGAGATCGAGGTCCCGGCCCTGCACCGGACACACGCGGGAGTCGCCGCCGTCTGACCGGCACGATCCACGACGACCCGGCTCCCCGGGGTGCGGGGGCGGCGTGCTCCCGGATGCCGTCCGAAGCCGCTGGGGGCCCCGGAGAGGCGGCCCGATCGCGGGAAATGACCAGCACGGCGTTGCGACGGAAATTGCGAAGGTTTTCCGTGAACATCGTGCCTCTTATATCGGATCATCGCGTCTGTTCTGCCGTGCCGGCGGGAACCGGTTAACCCATTCACGGAATTCCCGCGCACACTTCGCGAGACCGTCACGTGGGCGAGGATTCGCCCGCCGGGCGGTGGGGGAAAGGCCGCTCCCGGACGAATGGTCATGCGAGAAAGCCGCGGCTCGCACGGGCATAAGGTCGTGTCCCCAGGCCGGGCTCGAGGAGAAAGGAATCAGCGTGGCGGTGAACCTCAGTTATGGGGAGCGGTACGGCTGGACGGTCGTCCAGGTCACCGGGGAGGTGGATATCGGCGGCGTCACCGCCCTGCGGCAACGACTGCTGACGCTGATCGCCGAAGGCGGCCATCACATCGTGGTGGACATCAGCCGACTGGCGTTCTGCGACTCCACCGGGTTCGCCGTGCTCGTGGCCACCCGCCGGCTGCTCTCCGCCCGGGGCGGCCGGCTACGGCTGGCCCTGCCCGGGCCGGAGGTGCACACCCGCAAGGTCCTCTCCGCATTCGGCATCGAGAAGATCTTCGAGGTCTACGACTCGGTGGAGGAGGCCCTCGCCGACCAGCGCGACACCTCGGACGTGACCCGGCCCCCGCTGCCCGCGCAGCGCGACGCCGCGTCGGCGCCCGCCGACTGACGTCAGGGTACGGGTCGCCGGTGGGAGCAGCGGGTGCTCCCGGTCGGGCGCGGCCTGCGGCCGACACGCCGGCCGAGTGGCGGGACCGGGGTTCCGCGGTACTCGACCCTGGTCGGCGCGGGCCGCCCCGTCACCGGCAGGCCAGGGCCAGGGTGCTCCACGAGTGGGGTCCGCTGGCGGAGGCGAGCAGGCGGTCGCCGGGGGAGAGTGAGCCGTCCGCGTGCCGCTGCGCCAGGGTGACCAGGATGTCGGCGGAGAAGCAGTGGGCCAGATCGGCGACGGAGCCCGGCAGGATCCGCTCGTGCGGGAACCCCATCGCGGTGCACAGGAACTTCTGTGACGCCGTCCGGTAGTTGGCGAACATCACGTGGCGGAACTCGTCCGGCGTGGTGCCCGTGCCGGCCAGCAGGTCGGCCGTGGTGTCGCGGGCCAGTCGGACCGTCGCCAGCAGGGCGTCCCCGGGGAGGTCCGGTCCGTCCAGCCGTACCTGGGTCCGGCCGGCGATGGCGTCCACCGTGAAGCTCGCGTCGGTGGAGTCCGGGGCGTCGGCGCTGACCAGGCAGGCGGCCGCGCCGTCGCTGAACAGGGAGAGGCCGCTGGCCATCAGCCGGTCCTGGGCGGACCGGGCCCGGTCCGCCAGGACCAGCAGGACCCGCTGCCGCGTCCCCGACCGGACCATGTCCCGCGCGATGCGCAGCGCGGGCCCGAAGTTGCCGCAGTCGTGCCCGGCGACCGCGATGGAGTCGCAGGTCGCCAACCCGAGCCGGTTGGCGACGCGGGCCAGCGAGCCGGCCGAGTCCGGGTCGTTCTGGCTGACGTAGACCAGGGCGTCGGGGGGCTCGGCGCACTGCGCCAGGCTGCGCTCGGCGGCGACCGCCGCCAGCTCCCAGATCTCGGCGTCGCTGACCCGGTAGGTGACGATGTCCTCGGCCAGGGCGGACAGGTCGTCAGGCAGTTCCGCCGCCAGCTCGGACAGCTTGCGGCGCTCTCCGTGGACGTGGCCGATGGCCGACAGGTGGACGCTACGCATGGACCCCGCCCTGGTGCTCGCCCTGGTGTTCGCTCGCGCGCCGGCCTGCCGTGACGGGCGGCAGCGCCCGGCGGATGTGCGCGAAGTCCTCGTCGGTGCCGCCGTTGAGCAGGAGGTGGCCGACCCCGGCCGTGAGGTACTCGCCGAGCCGTTCGGCCACCTCGGCGTAGCCGCCGACCAGGAAGGGCGCGCTGGCCAGACCGCTGCGGAAGGCCCCGAGCCAGTAGGGGTCGGCGGGTCCGGCGGCAGCGGCGCCGGCCTCCTCGGCGACGGCCTGCCGGGCGAGCTGACGCGACCAGGTGTTCTGCGACTGCGTTTTGAGCAGCGTCTCCTGCCGTCCGGTCCAGGACTGGGGGAAGCGGTCGTGCGCCTCCTGCCACGCGGCCGACGGGTCCGGGCGGCTCAGGACGCCGATCCTGATGCCGACCTCGCCGGTGTAGCCGCTCGCCCGCAGCGGGTCGAGGAACTCCCGCCGCCACTGCGGGAACGGAGCCGGGTGGGTGACGACGACGTCGGCGATCTCGCGGGCCACGGCCAGGCTGGCGGGGGAGGAGCCGGCGACGAAGACCTTGCACCGGGCCAGGACCTCCGGCCGTGGCTCCAGCCGGAACCCCCGGTACCGGTAGTACTCGCTGTCCTCGTCCACCGTCCCGCCCCGGAGCAGCGACCTGAGCACATGCCCGTACCGGCGCAGCCGCTCGTACCGCTGATCGTGGGTCAGCTCGTCGCCGATCCGGCGCATCTCGTCGTCGCGCGCCCCCGTCACCAGGTTGAAGTGGAGCGGGCGTCCGTACAGCATCGCGTAGGCGGACGCGCAGGCCGCGGCGGTGTGCGGCGGTGTGCAGGCCGGCTGCAGGGCCAGCAGCGGGACGAGGGTGCTGGTGACGGAGCCGAGGTGGGCGGCGACGACCCAGGGGTCGATCTCGTGCAGGTTGTGCGGCACCAGGATGCCCGCCCAGCCGGCCTGTTCGGAGGCGGCGGCGGTCGCGCCGAGCCGCTGCCGGAAGTCGTCCTGGAACACCTGGTGGCCGCTCACCGACTCCGGGGTGACGGAGTAGACCTGCGGACCGGGGCCGGCGCTCACGGCCGGCCCCCGGCGGGGAGGCCGAGGACACTGGCGGGATCGTTCGCGGTGCCCTGCGGGCGGAGGTCCTCGGGGTCGGTGTAGTCGCGGATCCGGCGGATCAGCGTGGTGCTGTTCTGCCCGAAGCGGTGCGGCTCGCGCAGGTTGGTGAGCTCCAGCCCGCCCTCCGGACCGGCCAGGGACTGTATGTAGTGCAGGACGGCCCGGCCCTGCGGATAGGTCATCAGGTAGTGGACGGCGAGCATCCCCCCGGCCGGGTTGATCAGCTCCCAGTACTCGCGCACGAACGCCAGGGTGTCCCAGGTGTCGATCCAGGCGAAGTCGACCAGGCCGAGCTCCTGCCGCACGGCCTCGCCCGAGCCGGTCAGGTCGCCCTCCAGCACGGTGCACAGCCCGCTGAGCCCGAGCTCGTCGAGGACCTTCATCGCCCGGGGCGCGGAGGAGGTGGGGTCGGTCATCCGGTCGATGCAGACCAGCCGGGGCCGGTACGGCTGCTCGTAGTACGCGGGGTGGGCCATCGGCTGGAGCTCGGCCGCGTCCGGATCGCCGAGCCGGGACCGCTCCAGTTCCACGGCCACCGCGTTGTCGTGCAGTGCCTGGGCCAGGAACGGGGTGGTGTAGCCCATGCCCACCTCCAGCACGTGCTGCGGGCGGGTCGTGCGGATGAGCCAGTACAGCATCGGCGCGGTGGCGTCGGTGCCCATCTCCGGCACGGACAGCGTGGCGGCCGCTGCCATGAATGCGTCGTCGATCACAGGAGTTCCCGTCTTGTCGGGTCGGTGGACGGATGGTCACGGTTCAGGGGGTGCGGGCGTTCATGACCCGAGTTCGTTGCGCAGGAAGGCGGCCAGCCGGCGCACCCCGGTCTCGATCTGTTCCGGGTCGAGGTAGCTGCATGACAGCCGGAGCACCCTGTCGCCCGTGTCGTCCAGGTGGAAGCCCGCCATCGGCGTCCACAGCACGCCGTACTTCGCGGCCGACACCTCCAGCAGTGCGGCGTCGGCGGGCACGGGCAGGGTCATCCGGACGAAGAACCCGCCGTCGGGCCGGTTCCAGTGGACGCCCGGCGGCGGGCTCGCGCCGACGTGCCGGTCCAGGGCGTCGGTCAGCAGCGCGAGGTTGCGCCGGTACAGCCGCGACTTCTCGGCGCCCAGGGTGCGCAGCGAGCCGCCGTGCTCCAGCAGCATGCCGCCGACCAGCGCCTGGCTCCACGGCGAGGTGTTCACCGTCACCATGCTCTTGAGGGCGGCGATCTCGTCCGCGAGCAGGCGGGTCGTGCCGTCGGCGGCCCGTACCTCCTGGTCGGCGAGGACGAAGCCGGCCCGCGCGCCGGGGAAGCAGATCTTGGCGAAGCTGCCGACGTGGACGACCCGCCCGCCGTGGTCCAGGCTCTTCAGCGCGGGCAGCTCGGCGCCCGGCGCGGCGGTGAACCCGTACACGTTGTCCTCCAGCAGGAGGAAGTCCGCGCGCTCGGCGAGCTCCAGCAGCCGGTGCCGCGCCGCCAGGTCCATCCGGCTGCCGCTGGGATTGGCGAAGTCGGGTGCCACGTAGCACAGCCGGATCCGCCGGTCCTGACGCCGGGCCTGCTCGCAGGCGGCTTCGAGCCGGTCCAGGTCGAGGCCGTCCCCGCGCTCGGGGACGGGCACCACGCCGATGTCGAGCAGCCGGGCGGCGCCGGTGATGCCCGGGAAGCTCGGATCGGTGACCGCGAGCAGGTCCGACGGGGAGCGGAACAGCGCGCGCAGCACCAGGAACATGGCCTCCTGCGCGCCGACGGTGACGACCAGGGCCTGCGGCGGGACTTCGGTGCCGAGATCCTGGCCGAGGGCCGCCGCGACCAGGCCGTTGATCAGGCCGCGGCTGGGCCCGTACTCGCCCAGCAGGAGCTGCGCCCGCTCGCGCCCGAGCCCTTCGGTGTCGGCGAGGTGGTCGAGGTAGCGCTGCACGTAGCGGTGGCCGTCGAGGGTGCGGACGAAGGACGGGTGCGGCGCGCCCGGGGCGAAGGAGACGGCCTGCGGATGGCGGCTCATGACCTCGTTCAGGAAGCTGATCGTCTCCAGGACCGGATCCGCCACCGAGGCGTGCAGGGACTCCCGGCTCAGCTGTGCCATCGCGCCGTCACCGCCCGGCCCGTGATCGCGTCCAGCGCTGCTCGACCTTGGCCAGGACGTCGGCGCTGTACAGCCGTTCGGCCTGGACCACCGCGAACTCGGCCAGGTAGGAGCGCAGGTGGTCCAGCGGCTCCTCGGCCAGGTTGAGCATGAACCGGTTGGCGGCGACGGCGGGGGCGGCGAGATCCTCGACGGCCCGTTCGACCGCCGCGTCCATCTCCTCGCGCGGCACCACCTCGTCGCACAGCAGCCCCGCCTCGGGGTCGGTGGCGCGGACGGCGTGCCCGCCGAGGATGATCCGCCGGGCCAGGCGGCCGCCGGTGAACCGGCCCAGCCGCAGGTTGCCCAGGCCCGGCACGATGCCCTCGTGGGCGGCGGGCAGGCTGAAGTAGGAGTCCTGTTCGGCGATCACCCGGTCGCAGGCCAGCATGAGCTGGGTCCCGCCGCCGATGGCGAAGGAGTCGACCGCCGCCACCCAGGGCTTGTGCGCCGCGCGCTCGGACCGGCTGGTCCGGGCCGGGTCCACCACCACCCCGTGCACCAGTTTGCCGAGGAAGCCCAGCTCCCGGCCCAGCAGGAAGTCCACGAAGGACAATCGGCCGTTGCGCAGGTCGGCGAGGTTGATCCCGGCGCTGAACACCCGCTTCCCGAGGTGGCGGGGATGGCTCATCACCGCGCCGCGGAGCACCCCGACGCGCACCTGCCCGTCCAGCGCCACCAGGTCGACGGCGGTCTCGAGATCCGCCACCAGCTGGTTGTCCTCGGCGTTCAGGCAGTGCTGGTTGTCGAGCGTCAGGTGGGCCGCCTGCCCCCGGCGTTCCAGGAGTACGGAGGCCAGCCGGACCCGGCCGCTGCTGCGGAATTCCTGGAGGCGGGCGACGGAGTCGGGCAGCGGGCGCAGCATGGCGTCCATCAGGTGCCCGCCCGCGACGGCCGAGCGGAGCAGACCGGCGAAGAAGATGGCCTGGTCGACCTCCCGGCCCTCCTTGTCGGCCTGCCGGTGCGCCCGCTCGGCGTCGAGCTGCGCCTGGGTGGGCACCAGGCCGGGGAAGCGGTCGGCCGCCGCGTGGACCAGCGGGCCGAGCCGGAGAGCCAACGCGTGGCCGTCGGTCAGCTCGTGGTACACCGCGTCGGCGTGCCGGGCGATGAACGCGCGCCGCAGCGTGCGGCAGGAGGCGAAGGCCTCCGTGGCCAGTTGTTGCTGGTGCGGGTCGCGTTCCGGCTTGGCGGGCAGGCGGGCGATCAGTTCTTCGACGGACTCCGAGTGCCGGGTGAGCACCGAGGCGAACTCGTCGAGCGTGGTGCCGGGTGCGGGCGTCTCCTGGCCCGGGGTGAGGGGGGAGTCCGGCCGGGTCATCCGCGCGCCTGCTGTTCGGCAGCCGTCCCGGCGGGCTCCGCCGGGTCGTCCGGGTCGCCGGTCAGTCGGCGCAACTCCCGGTCGCAGGCCGCGAGGTGGGTGCCGAGGGCCTCCTCGAAGGGCGTCGACATGGCCTCCAGCAGGAGCCGGCGCCGTACCGCGAGTTCGGCGTCGGAGATCCGGCCCATCAGCACCGCCGCCGTGTGCACGGCCTCGGCCGGGTCCTCGGTGATCTGGTCGGCCAGGCCGAGTTCGCGGGCCCGTTCGGCCGCGATCTCGTCGCCCCACAGCACGATCTGCCGCGCCTTGGCGGCGCCGAGCTGCTGGACCAGGCGGTGCACCGCCATGCCCGGCCAGACGTGCCCGTCGTTGACGGGGAGCAGCAGTTGGAAGTCGGTGGTCACGATCCGGAAGTCCGCGGTGAGCAGGACCTCCAGCGCCGGGCCGCCGCAGGTGCCCTGGGCCACGGCGATGGTGATGGCGGCCAGCCGTTCGAGCCGTCGCAGGGCCCGCTCCCAGCGGCTGACGTCCCTGATCCGGACGTCTCCCGGCCAGGACCGGCGGCCGGCCGGGGTGGTGCCCAGGCGCAGGACCACCACCGTCCGCTCACCACGGTCCTCGACCCGCTCGCAGGCCGTGTCGATCGCCGCCGTCAGGTCCGGCAGCGAGTGGGAGCCGTCCACGTCCACGGCCACCGCGAGTGCACCGGCGAGTTCGGCCGGTTCGAAATCCACCGTCATGACACCTGTTCCTTCGCCAGTCACCAGCGCACCAAGGCCATCTCGATCGTCGAGCCCGGCCCCATCGTCATCAGCACCCCGTGGTCGCCCGGGGCCGCGCTCCGCTCCGCCAGCAGCCGTTCGTAGGAGAACAGGAACGAGCCGCTGGACAGGTTGCCGTAGTCCCGCAGCACGCTCACGGTGTGCCGCACGTCATGGCGGCTCAGGCCGAGGTTCACCCGGACCGAGTCGATGACCTTCTTGCCGCCGGAGTGCACGAGCCAGTGGGCGATCTCCGAGCGGCGCAGCCCGGTGCCGTCGAGCAGCCGGTCCAGGGCCGCTTCGGCGTGCGCCCCGACGACGTAGGGCACGTCCGGGTCGAGATAGAAGCTGAACTTGCCGAGCTGGTCGTCCCAGTCGTAGCGCATCGCGCCGACGGCCTCGGGGATGATCCGGCTGGAGAACCGGAGCAGGGCGGGGCCGGCGGCGGGGCCGCCGTCGTCGTCGGCGGTCACCACGATCGCCGCCGCGCCGTCGCCGAAGAGGCTGTTGACCACGGCGGAGCGCATCGTGCCGTCGAAGACGTACGCGGCGGAGCACGCCTCCACGCAGACCATGAGCGCCCGTTCGCCCGGATGGGCGGCGGCCCAACCGGCCACCGCCGTCAGTGCGTTGAGCCCGGCGTTGCAGCCCATGCCGACCACGTCCAGCCGGGAGCAGTGCCTCGGCAGTCCCAGCTCCTTGATCAGCAGCGCCGAGAAGCCGGGGGTGAGGAATCCGGTCGAGGAGACACAGCACAGGTAGGCCACGTCCTGCGGTCCGAGGCCCGCCCGTTCCAGGCAGGCCAGGACGGCCCGCCGCCCGAGGTCGATCCCGCTGGACGTGTGCTTGCGCAGCAGCTCGCCCTGGGTCTCCTCGGCGCGGACGCCGTCGGCTCCGGCCGGCGGCAGGGTGAGGTGCCGGCGTTCGATCGCGCTGTTGAGGAAGACGGATCTGATCCGCGGATCGGTGATCCGGAACTCGTCGAGCAACTCGCGCTGGGTGTAGGACTCCGGCGGCAGCGCGGTGCCGACGGCCGTGATCTGTGGCTGTGCCCGGCGGGAGTCCCCGGCCGCGCCCACGGAATTCAGCTGTTCCAGAACTGCACTCACCGCTTCCTCATATGTCGTGCGTCGGCGCGAGCGGGCCCTCAGGTTCGGACACAGGCCCTCAGCTCAGGTAGTCCTCCGGGCCGCCGTCGCGGACGGTGTCCAGGGTGAAGCAGTGGAATCCGCCGCCGAACAGCCGCCGGTGCCGGTGCCGGACGGGCACGACGGTGAAGTGGTGCTGCTCCAGGGTCCGCATCAGCTCCGGGCAGGCGTCGTTGACCAGGACGGTGTCCGGGCCGACCGAGAGCACGTTCATGTCGATGAACGGACTGGTGAGGATGAGGTCGTCGTCCTCGTACGCGGGGAAGTTGTTGGCGCCCGGCGCCGGAGGGACGATCAGGTCCCAGCCGCGCAGCGGCTCCGGCAGCTGGTCGGCCACCTCCTTGGAGCGCACCAGCAGCGTTCCGGGGCGCAACGCGAGGACCATGCTGTCGATGTGACTGTCACTCAGCTGGAACACGCGGTGCAGCCGGAACCGCCCCTCCAGGTGGCGTTCCAGCCAGTCGACGGCCATCGCGTGGTTCGCGGTGGAGATGTTGACCAGGATGTCCCGGCCGAACCGCAGGCACTGCGCCCCGTCGAACATCATCTCGAAGCCGACGTCGTAGGGCGAGGACTGCGGATCCTCGATCGGCTCGGTCGGTCCGCCCGCCTTGCTGCTGCCCTTGGCGTACGAGAGGTCGAAGGAGGCGTCGGTCATCAGCGGACGGGGCATCACCGTCCAGCGGGCGCCCTGGCGGAAGTAGTCGTTGAAGACCGGCTTGAGCAGCTGCGTCTCGAAGTAGCGGGACCGGATCATCGGCGGCGTCTCGATGATCTCGTCGCCCAGGATCAGCGTGTTGTCGCGGACGTTGAGCGGCGGCACCACCGCCGCCGACCAGGCCGGGGTCCGCACCTCGGTGGTGGACTCGTGCAGGTCCAGCGGCCGGTGCACGGTCACGGACAGCGACCTGAGGGTCTCGGCGATCCCCTCGACGTCCTCCAGCAGCTCTTCGACGTAGCGCTGTTTGATCTGCGAGCGGGCCGCCGGCCGGGGGCCGGCGCCGGTGCTCAGCCGGGGGTAGTACCACTCCGAGCGGACCAGGTTGTCGTGGAAGAAGAGGTCGAAGGACAGCTCGCGCTCGTGCGAGGTGTAGTTCGCCGCCGAGCCGACGACGACCTCGCGCAGTGGTGACCACTCGTCATAACTGTTCAGCTTCATAGTCGTCGATCGCTCCAGGTCGTGGGTGGCGGAAGACAGCGGGCGGCCGGCCGTGCCCGGCCGCGGCCGGGCACGGCCGGGCACGCAAGGGCCGGCGGTCGGCGTCGAAGGTGGCGGGCCCGCGTAGCCGGCCTGCGGGAGAGGCTTTGCGCCGGACGGCGCGACCCCCCGGTGGCGGACGGGGCCGGCCTGCAATAGGCGGCCCTGGGCGGACCGGAGTTCCGGAACTGGGCGTGGGCTAACTAGCGTGGCGCAGCGGCATCGGTGACTACACCCTAGACATGCCTCGGCGCGGACGGCAAGGACCGTATGCGGAAAAGATCGCTCCGATTGCGGAGGGGCTGTACCGCCGGTTGCGCAAATTCGGACATTCTTCCGCTATATGGGCTCTGACCTGCCCGGATATAGATCGCTTGACTTCCCGTAGGGCTGATGCGACGGTGTGGGAGCGCCACTCTGGTCACAGGGGACGAGTGGATACTTCGGGGGTGTGGTGTCGATGAGCCAGCCTTTACATGACTTCTCGCAGGACCCGGTCCACGACCGTTTCCAATTCCTGGTAAATGCTCCGGCCCTTTTCAACGCCGTGGTGACGGCGGCCGAGCTGGGGATTTTTGAATTTCTCTCCAAGGCTCCCGGTTCCGAATTCGACGGGATACGGGAATTCACGGGCCTGCCCGCCCACCAGCTGCGCGTCCTGCTCCACGCGGTCTGCACGACGGGCCTGCTGGAGCGGCGGGACGGCGGCTACACCAACGCGGAGACCGCCGAGCGGCTGCTCGCCCCGGACGCTCCGGACAGCTGGCGGCACATCCTCGTCGGCTGGCGGGACATCTACTACCCCGCCTTCGCGCACATGACAACGGCGCTGCGGGCCGGCACCAATACCGCGCTCGCCGGCTATCCCGGCAATGAGCCGACGCTCTATCAGCGGCTGGCCCACACGCCGGAGTTGGAGGCGGTATTCCACGCCTCGATGAGCGCCTTCACGATGCACAGCCTGTCCGGCCTGGTGGAGCGGGAGGAGTTCTTCTCCTCCGCCCGGCACCTGCTGGACGTCGGCGGCGGCGACGGCACGACGACCTCCGCACTGGTCCAGCGCTACCCGGACCTGCGGGTGACCGTCTTCGACATGCCCAGCGTGGCCCGGCTCGCCGCAGGCACCACCGCGACCGGCCCGGACGGCCGGGTCGAGCTGCAGGCCGGCGACCTGTTCGCCGACGCCTTCCCGAGCGGCGTCGACACCGTCCTGTTCAGCCACGTCCTGGAGATCTTCTCCGGGGAGCAGATCGTCGCACTGCTCAGCAAGGCCTACGAGGCACTGCCGGCCGGCGGCCGGGTGCTCGTCTACGGCTACAACGTGTCCGACGACGAGACGCAGGGGATCTTCTCCGCCCGGCTCTCGCTCTACCTGAACATCCTGGCCAGCGGCCAGGGCATGGCCTACCCGGCCAAGGACTACGAGCAGTGGCTGCGCCGGGCCGGGTTCGGCGACGTGTCGACCATCGCCGGGCTCCCCTTCGAGCACGGGCTCACCACGGGCGTCAAGGCGTAGCAGCCCGGACCCGGGCCCGGACCCGCGCCCGGCGCAGGTCCGGGCCCGGGCTCTGATCCGCCTGATCAGCCCGCGCCGCGGCTCCCGGTCCCGTCCGGTCCCGCCCGGTCCGGTCCCATCCCTCGGTCGCAGTCCGAGAAGACAAGCACTAGGAAGACATGCATCCCTTTCCTGACCCCCGACCGGGTGTCCCCGACCACCGGTCACCGGCTCGGTACCTGTGGTGGCTCGTCGGCGTCCGGCGGGGCGCGGCCGTGCTCGCCGTCCTGTACGGCATCCTCTGTGCCCTGTGCCAAGGACTGGTGCCGGCGGCGGTCGGCAAGGGCATCGACGCCGGGCTGATCGCGCGAAACCAAGGGGAGCTGCTGATCTGGAGCGGGGCGATCCTGGCCCTGGGCGTCGGCCAGGCCGTCACCGGCACCCTGCGCGACCGCTGCTCGGTGCGCAACCGGTACGGCGCCAGCTACGCGACCACGCAGTTCATCACCCGTCAGGCCGCCGCGCTCGGCGCCACCCTGCCCAAGCGGGTCTCCGCAGGCGAGGCGATGAGCGTCGGGT
The DNA here is from genome assembly GCF_029894335.1 of Kitasatospora sp. MAP5-34. GTDB lineage: Bacteria > Actinomycetota > Actinomycetes > Streptomycetales > Streptomycetaceae > Kitasatospora. The sequence goes on from NZ_JARXZC010000026.1 coordinate 47,614, forward strand.
CGGCCGACGTCACCCGGGTGGGCGTCGCCCTGGAGAGCTCGGCCCGTGGCAGCGGGGCGGTGGTCTCGGCCCTGGTCGTCGCCGGCATCATGCTCTACCAGTCCTGGCAGCTCGGGCTGCTGGTGCTGCTCGGCATCCCCGCCATCACCTGGGCGATGGCCCGGCTGATGCGCCTGCTGCACCGCCGCCAGGACGAACTACGGGCCCAGCAGAGCGTGTTGACGGATCTCGCGGTGGACATCGTGGCCGGGCTGCGGGTCCTGCGCGGGATCGGCGGCGAGGAGGTCTTCGCCGACCGCTACCGGACCACCTCGCAGCGGGTCCGCCAGGAGAGCGTCCGGGTGGCGGCGGTCGAGGCGTGGATCACCGGCGCCAAACTGCTGCTGCCGGGCCTGCTCGTCACGGCGGTGATCTGGCTCGGCGCGCACTACGTCGACACCGGGCGGATCAGCGCGGGCCTGCTGGTCTCGTTCTACGGCTACGGGGTCTTCCTGGCGGAGCAGCTGCGCCGGGCGACCGGCATGGTCGACCAGCTGACCCGGGCCATGGTCGCGGCCAAGCGAGTGGTCGCCCTGCTCGACCTGACGCCCGAACTCGGTTCCGGCACAGAGGCGTCGGACCCGGCCGCCAAGGCCGACCTGGAGGATCCCGAGTCCGGGCTCACCCTGCCGGCCGGCCGGTTCGTCGGCGTGGTCTGCGCCACCCCGGCCGACGCCGCCGTGCTCGCCGACCGGCTGGGCCGCTACACCGACTCCGCCGCCACGTACGCGGGCGTCCCGCTGTCCGCGCTCCCGCTGGCCGAGGTGCGCCGGCGGATCCTGGTCGCGGACAACGAAGCCCGGCTGTTCTCCGGCCCGCTGCGCGGCGAACTCGACCCGTACGGCCGCGCCGCGACCGACCCGCGGCTGCTGCCCCGCGCCCTGGACGACGCCTCGGCCGCCGACATCGTCGAGCCGCTGCCCGAGGGCCTCGACACCGTGATCGGCAACGCCGGGCGGGAGTTCTCCGGCGGCCAGCAGCAACGCCTGCGCCTGGCCCGGGCGCTGATGGCCGACCCGGAGGTGCTCATCCTGGTGGAGCCGACCAACGCGGTCGACGCGCACACCGAGGGGCGGATCGCCGCCCGGCTGGCCGCCCACCGGGCGGGCCGGTCCACGCTCGTCCTCACCGCCAGCCCGATCCTGCTCGACCACACGGAGCAGGTCCTGCTCGTCCTGGACGGCAAGGTCGTCGCCGGCGGCACCCACGCCGAACTGCTCGCCGACCCCCGCTACCGATCCACCGTCACCAGGGAGGTGGCCGCGCCGTGACCGCCCTGCCCGTCGCGTCCTCGCGCGAAGTACACGCCGGCGCCAAGGAGATGATCCGGCAGAACCGGCGCGAACTCTCCGGGACACTGCTGCTGCACAGCCTGGCCACCGTCGCCGGGCTGGTCGCCCCCTGGATGCTCGGCCGGCTGATCCAGGACGCGGGCCGCCACCTGGACACCGCCACCGTCACCGGCCTGGTGATCTGCGCCGCCGTCATCACCCAGGCCCTGCTGGAGCGGTACGCCACCTTCGGCTCGGTGCGCCTCGGCGAGAAGGTGCTCGCCGGCCTGCGGGAGAAGTTCGTCGACAGCGTGCTCGCCCTGCCGCTGGGGACGGTGGAACGGGCCGGCTCCGGCGACCTGATCACCAGGTCCACCCGGGACGTCGACGTGCTCGCCCGCACCGTGCAACTGGCCGCCCCCGACGCCCTGGTGGCGCTGTGCACGATCCTGCTCACGCTCGGCGCGATCATCCTGGTCAGCCCGGTGCTGGTACTGCCCTGCCTGATCGCGGTACCGGTGCTGTGGGCCTCGACCCGGTGGTACCTGATCCGCGCCCGCCCGGGCTACCTGCGGGCCAACGCCTCGTACTCCCGGATCGCCGAAACACTCGCCGAGACCGTCGACGGGGCCCGCACCGTGGAGGCGCTGCGCGCCGCCAACAAGCGCTTCGACCAGCTCAACAAGGACATCGCGGAGTCCTACGCGGCCGAGCGGCACACCCTGTGGCTGCGCAGCGTGTACCTGCCGATCGCCGACACCGGCTACATCCTCCCGGTGGTCGCCTCGCTCATGGTCGGCGGACTGCTCTACATCCACGGCACGGTCACGATCGCCGCCGCCACCGCCGTCACGCTCTACGTCCAGCAACTGACCGGCCCGGTGGACCGGCTGCTGTTCTGGATGGACGAGCTGCAGGCCGGCGGCGCCTCACTGGCCCGCATCCTGGGCGTCAGCGAGGCCCTGGCGGAGCACGACACCACGGCCCCGGCCGCCGAACCCCCGCCGGGGGGCCGGGGCATCGAGCTGCGCGGGGTCAGCTACGCCTACCGGGAAGGACGGGACGTCCTGCACGACCTCGACCTGGTCATCCGGCCGGGGGAGCGGCTGGCCGTCGTCGGCTCCTCGGGGGCGGGCAAGTCCACCCTCGGCAGGCTGCTCGCGGGTGTGCACGCGCCCCGGACCGGCTCGGCGACCGTCGACGGCGTGCCGCTCACCGGCCTGCCACTGGCCGAACTGCGCAGCCAGGTCGCGCTGGTCACCCAGGAACACCACGTCTTCAGCGGCACCCTGCGGGACAACCTGCTGATCGCCCGCCCGGGCGCCGACGACCGGGCGCTGGAACGCGCCCTGCGCGTCGTGGACGCCTGGGAATGGGCCGCCGAACTCGGCCTCGACGCGCGGATCGGCTCCGGCGCGGCCCGCCTCTCACCCGCCCAGTCCCAGCAACTCGCACTGTCCCGACTGGTGTTGGCGAATCCGCACACACTGGTCCTGGACGAGGCCACCGCGATGATCGACCCGCGCGCCGCCCGCCACCTGGAGCGCTCACTGGCCGCCGTACTCGAGGGCCGGACCGTCGTGGCGATCGCCCACCGACTGCACACCGCACACGACGCGGACCGCGTCGTGGTCCTGGAGGAGGGCCGGATCGCCGAGATCGGCTCGCACGACGAACTCGTCGCACTGGGCGGCCGCTACGCCGCGCTCTGGGCGTCCTGGCACGGCCAACTGGAGGAGGCACCCGATGAGTGACCACGACGAGCCCACCACCACCGAGCTGCCGGCCGACCTGCCCCCGCCCGCCACCGGCGGGTTCCGCCCCGGGACCGAGGAACGGCGGCTGCCCGCCGAGACCGCCGGCAAGCTCGCCGAACTGACCGCCGCCGGCGGGGCCACCACCGAGCCCGTCGTCCTGCTCGCCGCGCTCGCGGCCGTACTGCACCGGCACACCGGCAACACCGACCTGCTGATCGGCCTCGACGCCCGGCTGCTCGGCGACCAGCAGGCCGCACCCGTCCTGCTGCCGCTGCGGCTGCCCGTCGACCCCGCCGCGTCCTTCGCCGAACTGCTGGCCGAGACCCGGCACGCCGCCACCGAGGCCCTGGCCCACGCACCGGAACCGCCCGGCCCAGGCACCGGGATCCGGATCGCCGTCCGGCCGCCGGGCACCGACGACCAGCCGGCTCCGCTCGACGCGGCCTTCACCCTGACCCGCCAGGACGGCGCCGCCACCCTCGGCCTGCGCTACGACCAGGGCCGCCACACCCGCGCCACCGCCGTCTGGCTGCTCGGACACCTCGCGACGCTGCTCGCCGGGGCGGTCGCCGAACCCGGCCGGCGGCTACGCGACCTCCGCGTCCAGCACGACCCGGCCCCGGCCCCGGACTGGGACCTGCCCACCCCGGCACAGTACGTCCCGCCCGCCCCGCCCGGCGCGGCGGAGTCCCTGGTCGACCGCTTCCGGACGGTGTCCCACGCGCACGGAGACCGGATCGCCGTCAGCGGCCCCTCCGGCCGCTACCGGTACGCCGAGCTGGACCGGCTCACCACCCGGCTCGCCCACCGGCTGCGCCGTCACGCCGGCCCCGGCACCCGGGTGGCCCTGCTCTGCGAACACGACATCGGTGCGGCGGTGGGCATCTGGTCGGTCCTCAAATCCGGTGCCGCCTACGTCCCGCTGGACCCCCGGCAGCCGGACGGCCGGCTGGCCCGGATCGCCGCGAACGCCGGAGTCTCGGCCATCGTCTGCGATCCGGCGCTGGCCGACCGGGCCAGGAAGCTGGTCCGGGAGCGGCCGGTGCTCACCCTGGAGCCGGCCGGCCCCGAACCGGAGGGCGAGCTGCCCGGCCCGGCGGGCCCGCAGGAGCTCGCCTACCTGCTGCACACCTCCGGTTCCACCGGGACGCCCAAGGCGGTGATGCAGAGCCACGGCAACGTTCTCGCCCACACCCTCGGCTACGCGCAGCGGATCCGGATCGGCGTGGGGGACCAGCTCCCGCTGCTGGCCCGACTCGCCTTCGACGCCGCCGCGATGGACTTCTTCGGCGCCCTGCTGACCGGCGCGACCCTGCACATCACCGATCCGCTGCTGCCCGCGCCGCAACTGCGCGGGCGGCTGGGCGCGATGGCCGCGTCCGTCCTGCACTGCACGCCCACACTGTTCCGGCACCTGGTCGGCGACCTCGGCGAGGACCGGAGCGGGCCGGACGCGGTGCTGGCGGGCGTGCGGGTGGTGGTCCTCGGCGGCGAGGAGGCGACCCGTCAGGACCTGCGCCGGTTCCTGGCCGTCTTCGGGCGGCGCAGCGTGCTGGTGAACGGCCTCGGCCCGACCGAGTGCACCGTGGCGCTCCAGCACCTCGCCACCCGGGCCGACCTGGACCGCCCGACCCTCCCGGTCGGCCGGCCGGTGCCCGGCCTGGAGGTCCGCCTGCTCGACGCCGAAGGTGAACCCACCGAGGTGTACGGCGAGTTGGAGCTGATCGGCGACCGGGTGGCGCTCGGCTACTGGGACCAGAAGGAGACCACCGCGGCGGCCTTCCGCACCCACCCCGACGGCAGCCGCAGCTACCGGACCGGCGACCTGGCCCGCCGGCTGCCCGACGGCTCGCTGGTCTTCCTCGGCCGCCGGGACCGGCAGCTGAAGATCCGCGGCCACCGGCTCGAACCCGGCGAGATCGAGTCCGCCCTGCGGGCCCATCCCACGGTGGCCCAGGCCGCGGTGGCCGTGGACGACCGCTCCGCCCCGCCCCGGCTGGTCGCCTACGTCTCGTCCGCCACGGCCTTCCCGCCCGACGGACGGGAACTCGTCGGATACCTGGCGCGGATCCTGCCGGACTACGCCGTGCCGGCCCAGGTGGTGGTGCTGGACTCGATGCCGCTCGGCCCGACCGGGAAACTGGACCGCTCCAGGCTCCCGCTGCCCGACCCGCTGCCCGCCCCGACGGCCGGCGCCGACGACGAGCAGCCGCAGACCCCGGTGGAACGCGCGGTGGCCCGGAGCTGGTGCCGGACCCTCGCCCTGCCCCGGGCCGGGCTGCACGACAGCTTCATGGCGAGCGGCGGGGACTCGATCCGGATGCTCGCCCTGCTCGCCGCGCTCCGCGACGAGTTCGCGGTCGACGTCCCGCTCACGGAATTCCTCAACGCGCCGACCATCGCGACGCTGGCGCGGATCATCGACCGGGAGAGCATCGATGCTGAGCTTGCCGTCTGACCGCACCACCGGCGAGCCGACGGGCGGACACCGCACCCGGATCCTGGTCGGGAACGACTTCAGCGAGGACGTGCGCACCGACCGGGGCTGGACCGGCTGGTGGGTGCAGCGGCTGATCTGGTTCGCCCGGGACGGCGACGTGCTCGTCCTGCCGGTGCCGCCGGACGACGCCTTCCTCGACTACGTGACCGCACTGACCGGCACCCGCAGGGACAGTCTGAGCTTCGTGATCCCCCCGGCCGGGGAACAGGGCGAGGACGCGGCGGGCACCCTGACCCCCGGACGGCTGGCCGATCCGGACTTCGTCGCCGGGCTGCGCAAGGCCGTCGGCGGACGCGAGGTGACCCACCTGTCGGCACTGTGGCCGGATCCGGCGGTGGCGCGGCTGGCCCGGCAGCTGGACGCCGCGCCGGTCATGCCCGGCCACGGCTTCGTCTCGCAGGGCGGCGGACTCCTGGTCAACAGCAAGTCCGCGTTCCGGGCCGTGGCCGCCGGCGCGGGCGCACCGCTGCCGCCCGGCGCGGTGTGCACCGGGACGGAGACCGCCGAACGGGTCATCCTCGACCTGCTCGAAGGCGGGGAGGCGGTGGTCGTCAAACACGACTTCCTCTCCGGCGGGCGCGGCAACGAGATCCTCAGCACCGATCCGACCGTCCGGCCGATCGGCGCCCGCCGCGTGGTACCGGTCACCGGACCGGGCGACGTCCGCGCCTACCTCGCCGACCGCTGGCCCTGGCTGACCGGCGGCGGGCGCAGCCGCCCGGTCGTGGAGCGCTACTACCGGGACAGCTCGGCCTACTTCGCCGAGTACCTGGTCACCGACACCGGGGCCGAGCTGGGCGGGACCGGCGAACTGCTGTCCGCGCCCTACGCGGTGGGCCAGGTGATGCCGGCCCAGGGCCTGGAACGGGAGGTGCTCGACCAGCTGTTCCAGGGCGCCGAGCGACTGGCACAGGCGCTGCGCGCGATCGGCTACCGAGGCGTACTGAGCCCCGACGCGATCGTCACGCCCGAACGCGAGGTGCTCTTCACCGAGTTCAACGGCCGGGTCACCGGCTCCACCCACATCTACGGCGTGATCGGGCGGACCGTCACCGGCCCGGGCTTCGGCCGGGACCGGATCATCCTGGACCGCGTCTGGCCCGAGGGCTGGTCCACCCCCTCCTTCGCCGCCGCCCTGGCCGGGCTGACCGAGGCCGGTCTCGCCTACCGGCCGGAGCAGCGCACCGGCGTCGTGCTCACCAACCCCTTCGACGGCACCAACGGCGTCATGTACGCCGTCGTCGCCGAGGACCTGGACCAGGCCTGGGCCGTGGACCGGGCCCTCGCCCCGCTCTTCGGCCCGGCCCGCTAGGCCCGGTCCCACCCCCGATCACCAGGCACCGGAAGGACACCACACCACCATGGAAGACCTCCAGTCGAAGCTGGCCGCCCTGTGGGCCGATCTGCTCAAGAGCGGGACACCGGACGGTGCAGCCGACTTCTTCGAGTGCGGCGGCACCTCACTGACGGCGGTCCATCTGGCCGCCCTGATCCAGGAGCAGTTCCAGGTGTCGGTCGACGCCGTCGAGGTGGTCACCGGCCGGACGCTGGCCGTGATCTCGGGTCTCGTCGCCGAGCGGCTCGCCGCGGTCTCCTGAACCGCACCCTCCCGAACCGCACCCTCCCGAACCGCACTCTCCTGAGCCCCACCGGGCCGGACCGGCGTCCGCCCCGCCCTGCCCAGCAGACGAGAGAGGACCATGAGAAGCATCACGCGCGGCGGGCCGCTGACGCTCGCCCAGAAACGGATGTGGCTGCGCTCCTACTGGCGCGGGCACGGGGAGTTCTTCCCGGCCTGGACCCGGCGGTGGGAGCTGCCCCCCGGAATACCGGTCGCGGCGGCCCTCGACGCCTGGTCCACCCTGACGGCCCGGCACGAGATCCTGCGGACCGTCTTCCTGATCGGCCCGGACAGCGAACCGGCCCAGGTGGTCCTCGCCGCCGACGGCTTCCGGCCGCCGGTCTCGGTGGACGACGCCGAGCAGCCGGGCGAGGACCGCCCGGCCGAGATGGCCGGCCCGCTCACCGTGGGGGCGGCGTTCGCCCGCCCGCTGTGGGCGGCCCGGCTGCTCGCCACCGACGGCCAGGTCCGCTCCGTCGACCTCGTCTTCGACCACATCGTCAGTGACGGCAGCGGCCTGCACAACTGGCACGAGCAGTTCCTCGACCTCTGCCAGGGCCGGGACGCGCCGCTGCCGGCCGTCCAGCCGCTCGACCGCCAGGCCACCGAGCCGGACCCGCAGCCCGGGACCGACCACGCGGCCCGCAGCCCGCAGATACCCGCGCCGGGACACGGCCGGCCGGTCACCGGCCCCCGCTACCTGCTGTCGTCCACCACCTACGAGGGCCTGCTCCCGGCCGTCGACGAACTGTGCGAGCGGACCTCGGCCTCGCGCGCGATGGTCTTCATGTTCGCCGTCGCCTGGCTGCTGAACCGGTACTCCGGCCACCCCCGGGCGCTGTTCGCCAACTACGTCTCGCACCGGCTCGGCCGCGACCACGGCATCGAGTGCCAGATGCGGCCGGTGGACGTCCCGGTGGAGATCGACGACTCGCTGAGCTTCGAGCAGGCACTGCGGTCCGTCAACGCCGGGACGCTGCGCGCGTACCAGCGCGACCTGCGGTCCGGCCCCGTACCGCCGGAGGACCGGGCCCGGACCGCCGCAGCACGCGGCGTCGGCTTCGTGGTCCCGGTCTACTTCAACTTCCAGGGCCACCCCCGGGCGGACGGTCCGGTCCGGGAGCCGCTCGGCAAGGCCGTCGTCACCAGGCGCGAGGACGAGTGGGACGAGCTCGGCCGCCCGTGGTGCGTGGTGGTGTACGTGTACGTGCAGGGGTCGCAGGTCGTCCTCGACCTCGACATGGATGTCCGGATGCTGTCCGAGGAGACCACCCACGCCTTCGCGGACCTGCTCCCCGGACTGCTCCAGCTGATGGCCGAGCAGCCGTCCGCCCCGGTCCGCACGGCCGACCCGCTGCTGCCACCGGGCTTCGCGGCGGAGGCGAACTGCCGCCTGGTGGGCGACAACTGGGTGAACCCCGACGCGACCCGGGAGGTACTCGAGTCGGCCCGGGGCGTACGGAAGGCGGAGGTCCGGTGCGAGTCGGGGGAGGTGCTGGCCCACCTCGCGCTGGAACCGGGCACCGAACTGTTCGACGTCCACGAACACCTGTCGGCCGCGCTCCGCCTGCACCTGGACGTGACGGCACCCCAGCGCTACCTCCCGCTGCCCGGCCCGGCCGGCACCTCGTGGTGGCCCCCGGGCACGGACGCCGACGGCTGGCGCCCGGACCAGGCCCTGCCCTCCCTGCCCCCGGCGACCGAGGCCGAGCGGGCGCTGTGCTCGGCGATCCAGGAGACCCACGGCCTCGCGGTCGAGAACCTGGCGCCGACCTACGTCGCCGCCGGCGGACGCGTACTACTGGCCCCCGCCGTCACCGAGGCACTGCGCCGCCGGAGGCTGGCGGGCCTGCGCTCGTACCACTTCAACACCCCGTACACGCTGCGCGCCATCGCGCGCTGCCTACGGCCGGAACCGGCGCGGGACACCGACGGCGCCACCTACCTGGGCTGAGCGGACCCGCGCCAGGTCCCCGGCCCCTCACGACCAGTCAGGGAGCGACACGATGCCCGGTACCCCCTCGCCTGCGGCCCCGCGGGTGCTCATCGTCGAGCCCACGTCCTCGGCGTTCGGGCTGATCCACGAGGCCCGCGCACGCGGCCTGCACACCGTGGTCGCCAGTCACGACCAGGGCGACCGACGCCTGCCCGACCCGGTCAGGGACAGCGTCGGCACCCTGCTCCAGGTGGACTGCAACGACGAGGCGGCGCTCGGCGCGCTCGCGGCCGGGCTGCACGCCCGCACCCCGTTCACGGGCGTGCTGTCCGGTGACGAGTTCTACGTCGCCACCACGGCCCGCCTCGCCGACCGGCTCGGCCTCCCCGGGCTGCCCGTCCGCAGCGCCGCCGCGCTGCGCGACAAGGCACTGATGCGCGCCAGGGTCGCGGCGGCCGGACTGCGGGTACCCCGGTACGCCGAGGCGGCCGACGCGGGCACGCTCACCGCAGCCGCCGCCCTGGTGGGCTTTCCCGCCGTACTCAAGCCCGCCGCCTCGGCCGGCAGCATCCATGTCACCCGCGTCGACGACGCCGCAGGGCTCGACCGCGCGTACCGGGAGCTGCTGCACGACACCCGCCCCGACGACGTGGGCGGGTACCTGGACGGCCGGGTGCTGGTCGAGGAGTACCTGCCCGGTCCGGAGATCAGCGTCGAGGGCTACGTCCACCAGGGCCGCGCCGTCGTCGTCTCGGTCACCGGCAAGATCCTCAGCCCGGAGCCGCACTTCCTGGAGATCGGCCACATCGCCCAGGCGGAGCTGGACGATGCGGCCAGGGAGCGGGTCGAGTCCTACGTGGACGCGGTGTGCCGGGCCCTGGACGTGTCGCTCGGGCCGTTCCACTGCGAACTGCGCCTGGTCGGCGGCGAACCCGTCCTGGTGGAGATCGGGGCCCGCCTCCCCGGCGGACGCGTCACCGTGCTCACCGAGTGGGTGACCGGGATCTCGCTGCCGCGCATCATGCTGGCCGCGTACACCGGCGGTGACGTGCCGTCGGCCGCCGTGGCCGGCGCGCCCAGCGCCAAGTACGCCGGCGTGCACAACTTCACCGCGCCCGGCACCGAGGTCATCCAGGCCGTGCACGGCCTGGAGCGGGTCCGGGCCGCCGGGTTCGTCCGGGAGGCGGTCCTGCGCGCACGACCGGGCGACCGGGTGCCGCCCTTCGGCGACTTCCGCTGCCGCCTCGGCTTCGCGATGTTCACCGCCGACACCCACGCCGAGGCCCTGGCCCACCAGGCGGCCCTGGCCGGGATGGTGACCTTCGCCTGACCAGGGACCTCCTGGCCGAACCACCCGTCGCCCCAATCCGAGGGAGCCACCCACTGTGTCCGACCTTCCGCACGTCCTCGTCATCGGCAGCGGCGACCCGCTGTACCGGGAGTACGCCCTGGCCGGTCTGGCCGAGAACCACACGGTCACGATGATCGACCGCGCCCCGGCGAGCTGGCAGGCGCGCTACCTCCTCGACCACGCGGTGGCGCCGCTCGACGACCCCGCCGCAGTGGCCGCCACCGCCCGCGAGCTGTCCGCCCGGCACCACTTCGACGGGGTGCTGACCTGGGGCGAGTTCGCCGTGCCGGCCGCCGCCCGGGCGGCGGCCGAGCTGGGCCTGCCCGGGATCAGCCCCGAGACCGCGCACGCCTGCCGCGACAAGGGCGTCACCCGGTCCGTCCTGGCGCGGGCCGGCGTGCCCTCCGCCAGATCCGTCCGCGCCGTCACCCTGGAGCAGGTCCGGGCCGCCGCGCAGGAGGTCGGCTTCCCGGTGGTGGTGAAGCCGACCGCCAACGCCGGCAGCCGAGGCGTGATCCGGGCCGACCGCCCGGAAGACCTGCCGCAGGCCCACGAGTTCGCGGCCCGCGCCGGCGGCGCCGGGGCCGACGGCACCCGCGCGGTGCTGGTCGAGGAACTGCTCGTCGGCCCCGAGGTCAGCGTGGAGTGCGTCAGCTACCAGGGGGAGATCCGGGCGGTGGCACTGACCCACAAGACGGTGGGCCTGGAGCCCTACTTCGAGGAGCTCGGCCATCTGGTGAAGCCGCAGAACGGCGACCTGTCGGGGGAGCCGGCGGCCCAGGTGGCCGTCGCCGCGCTCCACGCCCTCGGCGTCCACGACAACGTCAGCCATGTCGAACTGCGGCTCACCGCCGACGGCCCGAAGATCGTCGAGGTCAACGCACGGGTGGCCGGGGACATGATCGGCTACGCGGTCCTGCTGGCGACCGGCATCGACCTGGTCCAGGCCGTTTCCGCGATCGCCCGGGGACAACGCCCCGATGTGACGGTCCGTCACCAGCGCAGCGCCGCCGTCCGCTTCCTGTACGCGCCGCACCCCGGGCGGGTGGCGGAGCAGTCCGGCCCCGACGAGCTCCGCGCCGAGCCCTGGCTCGACCGCATGGTCTGGGAGCAGCCGGTCGGCACCTTGGTCGCGCCGCCGCCGGCGGGCGACGTCGACTCCCGGCTGGCCCAGGTGGTCGTCACGGGGACCACCCCGGAGGAGGCGCTGCAGCGGCTCGACCTCGTCTGCGGGCAGATGCAGTTCCGACTCGAACCGCCGGCGCGGGCCACCGCGCCGTCCGGACGGTGAGTCAGCCCCCGCCGCCTCCGAGGACGGAAGGACCCCGGAACCCGATGCCGTCCACCCCTGCGGCCAGCCGGGCGGAGCGGCTGTTCCGGCGGGTCCGGGTGTCCCGGAGGGACGAAGCGGCCTTCCTGCTGAAGTTGCTGGCGGTGACCGTGTCGCTGGCCGTCGGCGGGTTCCTCGCGCTGCGGACGAGCCGGCCCATGGCCGCCACCGGCGTGCTGCTGCTGGGGGCGACCTACACCCACATGGTGGAACTGCAGCACCAGTGCCTGCACCACTCGGCCTTCCGCCGGGCCAGAACGCACCGGCTGGTCGGTGTGCCGCTGGGGCTGGCCCTCCTCGTCAGCTACAGCCACTACCGGGTCCGGCACCTCCAGCACCACCGCTTCCTGGGCACCTCCCGCGACTCCGAGTTCTTCGGCTTCGACACCCGCCGGCCGATCACCTGGCGCGGACTCGGTCGCGGACTGTTCGACCTCGGGCGGATCGCCGCCGTGTCCGGCGACATCGTCCGCAGCCTCCGGGGCAGCTGGACCTACGATCCCGGCCAGATCTCGGCACGCCTGCGCCGCGACATCATCAACGAGTACCGGCTCATGGGCCTGCTCGTCCTCGCGGCGGGCGGCGGCTCCGCGCTGGGTTACGGCGGGCCGGTGCTGAGGATCTGGCTGCTGCCGCTGCTCGTGGCGCTGCCGCTGCACTTCCTGGTGGAGCTGCCCGAGCACCTCCTGTGCGACACCGAATCCACCGACGTGCTGCGCAACACCCGTTCCATCCGGGGCAGTTGGTTCAGCACCTGGTACACCAACGGCAACAACCTGCACATCGAGCACCATGCCGCGATGACCGTCCCGATCAACCGCCTCCCCGAGCGTCACCAGGAAGTCCAACGCCTCGCCACCCACGTGGAGCGCAGCTACCCGGCCTTCTACCGACGCGTCCTGCGCGAGGCGCACCGCAACTCGCGCACCCGGACCTGACCGCCGCCGCGCACCCGACCGGACGGCCTGCACGAGCGGGCCGTCCGGGGTGACATTCGCGTTCCGGGCGGCGGTCGCGCGCATTCGGAGGATCTCGTCGTGGTCCGCGCCTCGTCCTCGACGGACACCCGGTGGTACGCCCTACTCCGGTGCCCGGAAGCCGCCGATCTTCTGCTCGAGCAGTTCGGCCAGCCGCAGCGGGGTACGGTCCTCGAACATCGGACCGATGAGCTGCACTCCCACCGGCAGGCCCTCGGGGGACCGGCCCGCCGGTACGGCGGTGGCGGGTAGGCCGGGCATGGTGGCCAGACCGGCCCAGACGAGTTGGTCGAAGTACGGGTACGCGACACCGTCGACGTCGATCCGGCGTTCCAGCGGACTGGGACGGTGGTCGTGCGGGAACGCCGGAGTGGGTGTGACGGGGCACACCACGACGTCGAACTCGGCGAAGAGCTGCCGCCAGCCGTGGCGGTGGAGCTCGCGACGGCCGTTCACCTCGACCCAGTCGCCATGGCTGAGCACCATGCCGCGCAGCCGCGCCGCGTCCAGACTCCGGTCGTCCTCGCCCAGTTCGGCCACACGTGACTGCACCTGCTCGCGCGCTTCGACGGGAAAGCGCGCGACGGAGCCCGACACGAGCAACTGCATGTAGAGCGCCGAGGCTTCGCCCAGGTCGGGGAGCAGCGCGCTGTGCCGTTCGACGCGCGCCCCGCCGTCGGCCAGCGCGTCGGCCACGCGGTTGACGCCGGCCCGCACGGCGGATCCGGTCGCCATGAGCGGATGGTCCTCGATGACCAGGACCCTGAAGTCGCGGAGCTCCTCGTGACGCGCCGGCGGCAGCCGCAGGTCGTAGGCCACGCCGTGCGTCAGCGGGTCCGGTCCGGCCATGACGTCGAGCAGGAGCGTGAGGTCGCGGGCGCTGCGTGCCATCGGACCGACGACGGCGAGGTCGAGGTCGGCCGGCAGTGCCGGCGCGGGCGGCGGGACCATGCCGCGGTTCGCCGCCAGCCCGAGTGTCGGCTTGTGTGCGTAGACACCGCAGAAATGTGCGGGGGTGCGCAGCGAACCGCCGATGTCGGAGCCGATGGACAGTGCGCCGAATCCGGACGCCAGGGCCGCCGCCGATCCGCCGGAGGATCCACCCGGCGTGCGACCGTGGTCCCACGGGTTGTTGGTGGTGCCGTAGATCTCGTTGAAGCTCTGTATATCTTGCAGCCCCAAGGGCACATTGGTCTTACCGAGCACCACCGCGCCTGCGGCCTTGAGCCGCGACACCTGCACCGCGTCCTCGGGCGGCAGGTAGTCCCGGTGTTGCGGCATGCCCCAGGTCGTGGGCAGCCCGGCGACGTTGTAGGACTCCTTGACCGTCACCGGGATGCCGAGCAGCGGCTGGTCCTCACCGCGGGAACGCGCCTGGTCGGCACCGAGCGCGGCGGCCCGTGCACGGTCGAAGTCCGGCACACAGATCGCGTTGATCGACTTGTCGTCCCGCTCGATACGGGCGATCGCCTCGTCGGTCAGTTCCGCCGAGGTCACTTCACCTGCACGCAAGGCAGCCGCGAGTTCTTCGGCCGTCTGAAAATTCCAATCCATGAATCCGACCGTACCCACCTCTGGGACAGGCCATCAAATGCCGCTTCGCACAACGGGATGGACGTCTCATTACTCGTCATCTTCCTCTCCGGCCACAGACAATTCGCCCGACCGCCGGTGAAGTGAGTCCGGCGGGCGTGATTCGGAACGTCCCTGCTGACGGTGGGTCAGGCCTTGAGGAAATCCAGCAGGTCGGCGTTGAGCTGGTCCTTGTGGGTGACGAAGAGGCCGTGGCTCGCGGTCGGGTACTCCTTGTAGGTGTTGGCGGGGATGAGCTGGGCGGTCCGGCGGGCGGTCAGGTCGATGTTCGCGGAGGAGTCCGCGGTGCCGTGGACGATCAGGGCAGGGATGGTGATCTCGCGCAGGCCGGGCCGGAAGTCGGTGTGGAAGAGGGACCGGAAGAACTGGGTGGTCGCCCAGGGCGAGGTCGTCAGGCACAGGCCGATCATCCAGTCGATGACGGCCGGTGAGACGGCGTTGCCCAGGTGGGTGCCGAACCAGATCTGGGCCTGGCGGGCGAACCAGTTCGGGCGGTCGTGGCGGAGCTCGGCGACGGTCGCCGCCAGGAACTCGTCCGGGATTCCGGCCGGGTTGTCGTCGGTGCGGCGCAGGAAGGGGAGGGTCGCCGAGACGAAGGCGACCCGGGAGACGCGGTTCTCGCCGTGCCGGGCCAGGTAGTGGGCGGCCTCGGCGCCGCCCATCGAGTGGCCGACCAGGAGTGCGTCGCGCAGGTCGAGGTGGTCGAGCAGGGCGGCCAGGTCGTCGGCGCTGGTGTCCAGGTCGTAGCCGGTCGGCGGGCGGTCCGAGCGGCCGTGGCCGCGCCGGTCCAGCGCGATGCAGCGGTAGCCGCGCTCGACGAAGTACGGGATCTGGTACTCCCACATGTCCGCGTTCAGCACCCAGCTCGCGACGAAGACGATGGGCTGTCCGGTCCCGTAGTCCTCGTACGCGAGGCGGGTACCGTCGTTGGTCTCGAAGAACGGCATGTCGGTACTCCTGGTCTCGGTGTGCGCGGATGGCTGTCCCGTCCGCTGGTTATGAGCATCCGCCAGATCGGCGGGCACCGAATCAGTCGGCTATCGGTAGACCGGCACCTCGTGCCCGTACAGCCTCCGGCCGGGGGAGACCCACCGCGCAGTACCCGCGCTGCCTGACCGACAACGGCGCGGGCCGGCGCCTCAGCATGGCCACCTGCACACCGGGCAACACTTCCAGCAGTGGTACCTCCCCTGACCGCCCCCTGACCGCCCCGGCGTCCGCTTACCGTCGGGGGCAACGGAGGACACAGCGGCCGGGGAGCTCGATGATGGTGATTAGCCGATCGCGTGACCTGGCGGTGCCGTGACGACGGCGGCGAGCCGCGCTGCCGGTCGGACCGCCGGGGGAGTAGCCGAGGTGAGCGCAATGCCGACGTATATGGACATCCACCGCAACATGACCGGTATCACGCCGGAGCAGCTCAGAGCGGCCCACCAGGCGGACCTCGACATCGAGTCGGCCGAGAGCGTCCACTTCCAGCACGCCTGGGCCGACCCGACCTCCGGGTCGGTGTTCTGCCTGTCGGACGGCCCCTCGCGTGAGGCCGTCCAGCGCGTGCACGAGCGGGCCGGCCACCCGGCGGACGAGATCTACGAGGTTCCCATCGAGGTTTGACTTCCTCAACCGGCCCGAAGACCGGTGATTCCCTCCACGCCGCGCGCGGATGGCGCGGCGTCCGGGTGGGTTCCTGCTTCACCGCGCGGTGCCGGGACGAGTCCCGGTCCTACCGGTAGCCGCCGGTCGGCTCCCAGCGAGCCCTGTGCCGTCCGGCGATGCTCAGCGCTGGTGCGCTGTGCATCGCCGGGTCACGCCACCGACCAGCACGAGCACCCCAGCCCCACGCCACTGGTTGACAGCGGCCGGCTCGAATTCCCCATGGACGGCCAGTTATGGCTCCCCACGGACGGCCAGTCGACGGTTGGCGCCCGTACTTGTCGTCGTCGCTGTCCGTGATGGCCTGGGGTCAGGTGCAGCAGTCGCAGCCCGGGCGGCAGCCGCAGTCGTCGGTGGCGGTGCTGGTGCTGGTGCTGGTGCTGGTGCTGGTGCTGGTGCTGGTGGGCGCTGGGATGGTGCAGCAGGCGTCGCCACGCCAGGCGTCCCGGCCCTCCTTGACCGCCACTGCGGCGACGACCAGAGCCGCGGCGGGGTCGGCCCACGACCAGCCGAGCAGGGTGTTGGCGAGCAGGCCGGCCAGCAGCACAGCGGACAGGTACGTGCACAGCAGTGTCTGCCTGGAGTCGGCGACGGCGCTGGCCGAGCCGAGTTCGCGTCCGGCCCGGCGCTGGGCGGTGGACAGGACGGGCATCACGGCCAGCGACACGGCGGCCAGGACGATGCCGGGCAGGGAATGGCGGGCATCGCCGGAGCCGGTGAGCGCGCGGCCGGAGTCCGCCGCCACGTAGGCGGCGAGCGCGAAGAACGAGACAGCGATGATCCGCAGGGTCGTCTTTTCCCGGGCCTCGCGTGCCGCATGGTCCCGGGCCGAGAACTGCCAGGCCACGGCCGCAGCGGAGGAGACCTCGATGACCGAGTCCAGTCCGAAGCCGATCAGCGCGGTGGACGAGGCGCGAGCTCCGGCGGTGATGGCGACGACGGCCTCGACCACGTTGTAGGTGATCGTGGCGGCCACCAGCAGGCGTATGCGTCGGGCGACGATGTCCCGGCGGGCCTGCGACAGCCCCAGGATGACGGTGGCCATCTCAGCAGCAGTCCTTCTGATCGGCATCGGTGCAGGCGCGGTCGGTCTCGACCGCCACCACGGCGGTACGAAGGTCGTCCAGCGCGTGCCCGAGCCGGGGGTCGGCGAGTTCGTAGCGGGTGCGGCGGCCGACCGGCACGGCGACGACCAGGCCGCAGTCGCGCAGGCACGCCAGGTGATTCGACAGCCGGGTGCGGGAGATCCCGAGCCGTTCGGCCAGGTCGGAGGGGTGCGCCGGGGCCTCGCGCAGTGCGAGCAGTAGCCGGCAGCGGATCGGATCGGCGAGAGCGCGGCCGAACCGCGCCAGCACCTCGACTTCGGAAGCAAGAGTCAGCACCGCTCAGACGATACAGGGAATCCTGAATTCAGGAATCGGTGTCGCGTCTGTGCTCATGGTGAGACTGGTCGCGAACCGCATCCACCGCCACGGGAAGCTGGTGGAGCCGACGGGCGATCGGATCGCCTGGTGAGGGCGGATGACGCTGAGCATCACCCCGAAGGTCCGGACGGCGAGGCGGGTATGCGTCAGCCCAGTGTGTACTCCAAGACGTAGGAGTGGCTGCCGTCCTCGGAGCGGATGATCTCGAAGGCACCCGTGATCCCCGCGAGGTCACCGGAGCCCGTTCCCGGGACCACGCGGATCGCGAGCTGCTCACCGTGGCTGCCGGGCGCGCTGTGCTGGAGGACGAAGGAGCCCTTGCGGCCGTCCAGTTCGCCCGTGAATCGCTCCACGGCGACATAGGCGGCGGGACTGCCCTCGATGTCGGCCACCGACAGCATGTTCACCGTACTGGTGCCGGCCAGGCCGCCCTGGAAGGTCTTGGTGATCCGCACTCGGCCGAGCGCGGCGCCCGGGCCTTCGTCGAGCACCTCCGGCTCGAACGATGTGAGGTCGAACGTTCCGCCGGCCTTCGTGCTCATCCTGCAAACCTCGATTCTTGGATCAGCTGTATCGGGCAGCAGCCTTGCACACGGTACTGACAATCCCCGCTGGTCTTGAAGGGGCGACAGTCGCCACTTCGGCGATGAGAGCAGTTGCTCAGCTGCGAGCCAGAGTCACGAGGAATCGGGTGTCGGCGTCGTCGCGCCCGGCGCAGAGCCTGGAGGCCGCGTCCATCACAGCAACAGCGCGGCACCAGGCCAGTACCCGATCGGGAGACTGCCCCGGAACCAGTGCCGCCAATTCCTCGACCCTGCGCTCCAGTTCCGCGAGTTCCGCCACTCCCGCCAGCACCCAGTCCACGGCGTCGAAGTCGGGATCGCCCAGCGCCGGCCGGGGGTCGATCGCGACCATGCGCGAGCCGGGTCCGGACAGTACGTTGGCCGGATGGAGATCACCGTGCACGAGTCCCACCGTGCCGCCGTCGGCGAGCTCCAGGGCGGCTGCGCGGGCCCGCTTGAGCAGCGCCGGGTCAAACGTGTCGCTCAGACCGGCGCTCGTCAGCCTGCGATCGGTCAGCTCGAAGAGAAAGTCCACCCGGTGCGCAAGCGGCTGCAACACGGAACCCTGGCCGCGAGAGGGGGAAGGGATCCGCAGCTCGCGCAGCAGGGCCGCGACCTCCGGCAGAGTCCAGTCGAGTTGCCTCATCGGGACTCCCGGCCGTACGTCCTCCAGCAACAGGGCCCCGACGGCAAGGTCCTCCGCCAGCAGGCCGACAACCGACGGCGTGTCGGCCCAGGCGTGCAGTGCCGCTGATTCCACGGCAGCGATCTCGGGATCGGGAGTGAGCTTCAGCCACACCGTTGCCCCGTCGGCCTGTCGGGCGCACCGGAACACCCGTGAGGTGCCGCCTCCGCCTGCCGCCAGGACGTTCAGGTTCCAGCGAGCCGTCAGCTGATCCACCAGCGCCGGCAGCCGGTCGCACCAGCCCAGGGCTTCCGGTCCGAAGCGCACGGCAAACCGGTTGCGTACTTCTGGTGCCACGAAGGCTGTCCCGTCCACCGCGCCCCCCGTTCGTTGTCGCAGGTCAACGAACGTATCAGGAGGCCGAGCAGTGCCGCGACAGAAATCTGTGACACCGCAGGAAAGGAACACGCCCTTCGACATCGCCGACGTCGCGCAGCCGGCCCGGGGTGCGGACCCGGGCTGCGCACCCGCTGCGGCCCGGAGGTTCAGCCCGTCCGGACGTCCCCGCGCGGGTCGACCGGTGTGAGGACGCCGAGCCGGTCCTCGACCGCCTGGGCCGCGGCCAGGCACAGGTCTTCCCGGAACGCGCGCCCGACGATCTGCACCCCGGACGGCAGCCCGTCGGCCAGACCGGTCGGTACGGCCACCCCGGGCACGCCCACGAAGCTGGTCACGGTGCACAGGCGCAGCCCCGACCCGACCCGGTCCCGCCCTGCCCGGTCGCGCGACTCCAGCCCCGGTTCGACGGGTGGTTCGGTGAACGACGGGCCGAGCAACAGCGGGTACTCGTGGAGGAATTCGGCCCAGGAGCGGCGGATGTTCAGCCAGGTGCCCATGAGTTTCATGAGTTCGTCCGCACTCGCGGGCGGGGTCCGCTGCATCGTCATCTCGATGTAGCGGTCACCGCCCTCCCCGAGCAGCCCCCGCACCACCGGCCAGGTCGGGGCGAACTCGGTCACGGTGATCCGGCCGTACGCCTCCAGCGCCTCGTCCAGTCGCGGCACGTCCGGCACCTCCCGCACGTCGTACCCGGCGTCCCGCAGGGCCTCGGCCGCAGCCGCGACGGCCGCGCGCACCGTGGGGTGGACGCCGTGCCCGCCGGGGTCCGCCACGACCGCGACCTTCACCGGCCCGGGGAGCGGCTCGCCGTACGCGGGCACCGGGACGGCCCGTGGGTCGCGCGGATCGGTGCCGGCCAGTACCTCGTACGCCAGCCGCAGATCGCCGACACTCCGGGCGAACGGGCCGTCGGTGACCAGCAGTTGGGACGCCGGGCCGGGATCGTCGGGGCCGAGGATCCGGTGGTCGGCGGGGAAGCGGCCGGTGGAGGGCTTCAGCCCCGCCACACCGCAGAACTGGGCCGGGACCCGCACCGATCCGCCGGAGTCGTTGCCCAGGCCGAGCGCGGCCATGCCCGTCGCGACGGCCACCGCGTCGCCTCCGCTCGTGCCGCCCGGGGTGCGGCCGGGGTCCCAGGGATTGGCCGTGTCGCCGAAGAGTTCGCTGCGGGTGTGCATCCCGGCCAGGATCAGGGTGGGCATGTTGCTGTGCCCGATCGGGATCGCACCGGCCGCGCGCAGCCGGGCCACCGGGGGCGCGTCGGCCGGCGCCACCAGGTCGCGGAAGCGCGGGGTGCCGAACGTGGTCGGCACACCCTCGATGGCGGTGCTCTCCTTCACCGTGAACGGCACCCCCGCGAGCGGACCCAGCTCCTCGCCCGCGGCCCGTCGCCGGTCCGTCCGCACGGCGGCCTCGCGGGCCCGCTCGGCCAGGAGTTGGGTGACCGCGTTCACCTGGGGGTTGACCTCGGCGATGCGTTCCAGGTGGCTGTCGATGAGTTCGACCGCCGAGATCTCTCCACCGCGCACCGCCGCCGCCTGCGCGGCGGCCGGCATCTTCCACAGGGCGTCCCGCATGCTCGTACCTCTCCCCATCCACGTTCCGATGCACTTGCATCGGAACTGTAGCCTGGGAACCGATACGAACGCATCGAATAACCGGAGGCGACCACACATGCCCAAGCAGGTGGACCACGAGGGCCGACGCCACCGGATCGCCGAGGCCGTCTGCCTCCTCGCCGACGAACACGGGCTGGAGGGCGTCACCCTGCGCGACGTCGCGGCCCGCGCGCAGGTGTCGATGGGCGCCGTCCAGCGATGCTTCCGGACCAAGGAGGAGATGCTCGTGTTCGCGCTCGGGCACATCGGCGAGCGGATCACCGAACGCGTGCGGGCCCGCCTCGCCGGCAGCCCGGCCCAGTCGGCTGGCACCACCCTGGGCCACGCGGTCACCGAAATCGCACTGCTCGAGGAAGAACACCGCGCCGAGGCACGGGTCTGGCTCGCCTTCGTCGCCCGAGCGGCCGTCAGCGAGCCGCTCGCCGCCACGCTGAAGACCAACTACGCGGCCCTGCAGGAGGCCTTCGCCCGCCTCGTCCGGGAAGCCGGCGCGAACGCCGAGCATGCCGTGCCCCTCGACCCGCAACGCGAGGCCCGCACCCTCCTCGCCCTCGCGGACGGTCTCACCACGCACGTCCTCATCGGCCATCTCACCCCGCAGGAGGCGGCAGACGTCCTCCACGCGCACCTGGCCGACCTCTGGGCCCGGCCGTCCGGCCCGGTCGCGCCGGCTTGAACGCCGGAGCCGGGTGCACGAAGCGCAAAAGACCCCGGCAGGATTCTGCCGGGGTCTCAACTTGCCGCCTCGGGCGGCCCGTAGCGGGCTCAGACGTCCCCGAACTCTCCCGCGCGGACGGAGCTCACGAAGGCCGCGAACGCATCGCCGGAGAAGACCAGGGCCGGGCCGGACGGGTCCTTGGAGTCGCGGACGGGGACGATGCCGGGCAGGCCCGGGGCTACCTCGATGCACTCCCCGCCGTTGCGTCGGTGGGCAGGAGGTGCTGCTGATCGCCGTTCGGTCATACCAGCAGCAACAAGCTGTCCCAGGTCGGCAGTTGACTGGATTCGGGTGGGTGATCGTGGTCGGTGAGGGCGAGTGCCATCCCGGCTCGTCCGGTGAGGAACCCTGGCCCTGGGGGCCTTCGGCGGACCGGTGGTGGAGGGTGATGGTGTGGAGGGCTGCTTGGTCGGCCAGCCTCCCGCAGCCGATTCGGGTGGCGGCTTGAAGGACTCCGGCGGTGCCGTGGCACAACCCCGGCCCGTCCGTGTCCCAGGTGTCGGCGGGCCGCCGGCCGAGGAGGTCGAGCGCGCGGTGGGCGTGCTGGGTGAGTGATGGGTCGGCGAGGGTTTGGCCGGCGCGGTGGAGGGCGGTCGCGATGCCGGGCGTGCCGTAGCACCAGGCGTCGCGGCGCCCGGGAATGGCGGACAGCAGGGCGGGGTCCGGGCACTGGAGCAGCTCGTGGCCGGGGAGGAGCGGCGGCCAGGAGGGACCGGGAGCTGACCAGGTCACGAGCCAGTGGGCGGCGGTCTCGATGGCGTCCCGCTGACCTGGCACGGTGACTGCGCAGGTGCGGGCGACGGCGAGCAGGGCGAGAGGACCGGCGATGCCGTGGGCCGCGCCGGTTGTCGCGCTTCCGCCGGCCGGAACGCCGCCGACTGTGGCGAGGGCGTGGTCCGGGGCGGCCAGCCACCAGCCGGGCAGGTTCCCGGCTGGGGTGGTGATCATGTAGGTGAGGGTGGTGAGCGCTGCTGTGAGGCCGGGTTCGGCCTCTTCGTGGCCGAGTTGGTGGGCGGCGAGGAGCACCCGGCCGATTCCGGCGAGCCCCTTGATGGTGTCGTAGACGGCCCAGGGCGTGCCGAGCCGGCCGTCCCGCAGGCGCTGGCGCTGGTGGGCGGCCAGTCCCTGGGCGCGAGCCGACAGCCAGGCACTCGCCCGGGTGACTGCGGCGAGCCTGGTGCGGTCGCTCGGCAGGTAGGCGCTGCCGAGGATGAGGGAAGCGGCCAGGGCCCCGGGACCGGCATAGATCCCATCGGCGGCGGTGTCCGTAAGGAGGCGGGCGGCTGCTTCCCAGTGGCGGTCGGCCGCGCGGGCAAGGATGGGGTCGGATCGAGAGAGCACGGCGAGCAGGAGTGCGGTGCCGGGCAGCCCGTCTGCGAGCGTGCCTGCGGCGCCGGGGCGCAGTTCGGCGGTGACGTCGGCGGGGTCGGCGACGGCGTCGGCGATCTGTTCGACCAGGCGGTCCGCCGGGTCAGGCATGGCGGATCAGGTCGGTGGCGAGGGAGCGGGCCAGCTGCTCGCGTGCGGGGTCCGTGCCGAGGAGGCGGTTGCAGTGCAGGTGGATCGCGTCAGAGGCACACAGGGGCGCGATGTCGTCGCCGAGCAGGGGTAGGTAGGCGACAAGGGCGGCTTGCCGGTTGTTCCAGGTGTTGGTCAGCCACGCTGGTACGGCTGCCGCGCGGCAGCGGGCGCGGAGAGCTTCCCGCCGGCGGCGCAGGTCGGTGGTGAGGGTGAGGGGGCGGGCGGCGTCGGGAGCGCGGAGGCCGCCTGCGATGGCGGCGGCGCAGTGGGCGGCGATGATGAGCCGGTCGTCGTCCTGGTCCGTCAGCTCGGCGAGGACCGCGAGCGTCAGGCTGCTGTCGGCGGCGAACAGCTTCTCGGCGGCGGCGACAGCCTCGGGGCCGCCGTAGCGCTGGGTCTCGGGCTGGTACGGCTGGGCGGCGAGCTGACCGTTGCTCAGGTACTGGCGTGCCATCTCACCGGCCCAGCCGGCCAGCTCCTGCTGGACAGCCGCCAGGACATCGGGGGTCGCCTGGTAGCGCAGCCGCAGGTGTGGGCCAAGGTCCGCGGTGCTGTACCGCAGCCAGTAGAAGAGGGCGCCGTCGGGTGCGGGCGGCAGTTGGGCGAGCACTGCGTCCTGGAGGCGGACCGGGACCGGCAGCGCGAGCGACAGCCAGGTGTCCCCGGAAGGGATGGTGTCGGTGGTGCGGGGCCGGGCGGCGGCGCGCGGGTCGAAGCGCTGCTCGGCCCCGCCGCCGTGGCGCCGGTAGAGGGGGATGACGAGTTCCAGATGGTGGCGACCGTGCGGGCCCTGCACAACGCCGTTCCCGCCCAGGACTTCGGTGACGCTGCGGCATCCGCGCCGGACGCTGCGGCGCAGCAGCTCGCGGTGCTCGGGAAGGCGTAGGTCGAGCGGAAGGTGCCGGTCGCTCTCCTCGATCACCACTTCGTCCGGGACGGCCGTGGTGGTGCGGCTGCGCCAGTCCTCCAGATGCTCCAGCCAGCCCGCGCGGTGGTTGACGGCAGCGTGCAGGGCCTGGGGGAGCAGCCAGCGCTGCGGGGCCAGCACGGTGGAGCGGTAGGTGACGCGCGGGGTGTACGGGGCGTCACCGGCCGGGCCCCAGGACCAGGGGTGCCAGGGCCGTTCGTCGGCGTGCCCGAGCAGGTGGAGCAGCTGAGCTGCCGGCGGCACGAGTGAGCGGGTGATGCGGCTGAGCAGGACCGGTCGCACCTGGCGCTCCAACCGGGAGGAGTAGAGCGCGAGATGGCCCCGGCTGGTGGTCGTGATGAGGAGGTCGCGCGGGTCGAGGTCGTCACCGTCGCGTAGTGGTACGCCGATCGGAATCCGGTAGGCGGCCGCCCCGGTCTCCACGGCGAGGGCACCGGTCGCAGCGGTGAGCGGCCGGCAGACGACCTCGGCGGTCACCGGTCCCGGGCCGGTCTCCACCTTCGCGTTGAGGGCGGGCAGGTGGCGGGCGAAGCGGGCGGCGGCCGATCCGGCGTCCTGGGCCGCGTGCGGGCCCACCGCCAGCTCCAGCGGCCCGGCGGCTCCGCCCAGGACACGGACGTGTACCTCGGCGGTGCGCGGCGGGGCTTCGTCCCGGTTGTGCGCCAGCGCCTTAACCATCTCGTTGGTCAGGTCCACGGCGTTGCTGCCGCGTGCGAGCGCTTCCGTCAGCAGGCCGATAAGCAGCCGCGAGTGCCGGTCGTCGAGGTCTGAGCCGGCACCGATGGCATCCTCCGGACCGGTCGGGCCGATCCCGACGGCCGGGTCGATGGCCTCCAGCAGGGGGACCATCCGGTGCGGTCCGTAGGTCGCGCGGAACTTGGCGGTCCACGACCGGAGCGGGGGCGTGCGGTGCCCGATGCGCCACAGCAGCTCTACCGCGCGGGCCGCCTCCGCGCCCACCACGGCGGGCAGCCGCAGGTGGGCCTGCGCGATGGTGTCGATGGTCAGCGGCCGACGGCTGGGTTGGATCGCGTCGGCCTCTTTCCGGGCAGCGCGCAGCAGCGGCAGTCGGCCGGGCCCGCCCGGCGGGTGGGCGTCCGCGTCTCGCAGCAGGTCTCGCAGGTGGAGCAGGTCCGTGCGCAGCGGGACGCTCGCGGGGAGCTTCGAGGTCAGCCACTCCAGCGGGTCGGCCGTCAGGTCGGCGGGCAGCAGATCGGTCAGCAGCAGGCCTGTTCGGAGCATATGAACGATCGCGGTTCGGGCGGCTTGGGCGGTCGCGCCGGGCCAGCGCTCAAGTATCTCGGCGAGCACCTGTTCGGCGGGAGCACCGCCGGGACGGTCGCACCGCTCCAGAAGCCAGAGAGACAGCTCAGTAGCCCGCACGGTGCCCAACTGGGCGGTGCCGTCGGCGCCGGGGTGCTCGACCTCCAGCAGCTTCCCGCGGCGCACCGCCAGCAGGTTGGCCGTCAGGGTCAGAAGCTCCAGGACGCCCGGCGCATCGAGGCACCGGTCGGCGACGGCGGCCAGCCATCCGGGGCCCGGCAGCGTCACGCAGCGGTGCTCCTCGCCCAGACGCAGTTGGGGCTCGCCCGCCTCCAGGCGGGCGGTGGCAGCGGCGGCCCACACGCCGTGCGGGGTGGTGCGGCTGCGGGCCCGCAGCGCGTACGCGGTCCGCGTCAGCTCGGCCCGCTCGGACGGGGCGTCAAGGTCGCGCGAGGCGAGGAAGAACCCTTCGGTCAGCAGCTCTTCCCCGGCGGTCGGGTTGCTGGCCGGCAGCAGCGGAATCCGGGCCATCGCGACCGGGCCGGGTACGAGCGTGATCCTGTGCATCGGTCCTCCCCTCGGGGTTCCGTCCGGGACGGGTGGGTGCCCCCGCAAGGGCACCCACCCGTGGCGTACTACAGCTGACCCGGGATCAGACAGCCGGTCGTCGCGCCCTGCGGCGGGGACTGCCCGCAGCCGTCACCGGTGGTGTCACCCTCGGTGTCGGCGTAGTTCTCGCGGATCGCGCTCAGTGCGGTGCTCTGCGGGTTGAGCTCGAACACAGTGAGAAGTTCGGTACTCATGTGCATCCTCCTTCCAACGCTCGGCCAGGGATGGTGCGCCCGGTCCCCTGCGGGGACCGGGAGTTCGGAGGGAGCGTCAGACGCTCCAGGCCAGCACCATGGGCGGGCCGGGCCGGTCCAGCACGCGTCCTGCGGCCATGGCGGCGGGGCCGGTGCCCTCGGCGTAGACATGAAGCACGGGCCCGGTGCCGCCGCGGTGCTCGCTGTCCCATTCCTTCATCCGGTCAACGACCTCGTCGGCCAGCCTGCGGTCCGGGCCGTGGAGAACGACTCCGTACTCGTAGCGGGCGCTCTGCCCTTCGGCGGGGCGCATCGTCACGTAGGCCAGGGACGTGGAGGTCCAGGTGGCCGGGGTGCCGCCGGGCAGTACCGTCACCGATGCCTGCCGGTCGGTCAGCAGGCGTCCATAGTTGTCGAGCGCAGTGGCGAGCCAGAGGTCCACCACGGGCCGGGTCTGCTCGCTGGCGCCCACCACGATGCCCGTCCAGCACTCGGTCCGCTCTCCGGTCAGAGCTGTGGTCAGTGCGCCGTGCTCGAGTTGCTGGATGCCGTCCACGTGCAGCCGCACCCCGGGTGCCAGCTCGATCGTCTCGGTCGCGTTGGCGCCCTCGCCACGCATCCGGACGAAGCCGCAGGGCAGCCAGCCGCCGCCGGACCAATGGCCGTCGCCCGCCGGTGTCAGGGAGACCAGGCGGCCCAGGCCGCGCACTCGAACCGGCGCCACGAGGACCCCGTCGGCGGCCAGCTGCTCCAGCCAGGCCGGCGCGATGGCGGGTGCCTGCACGGTCACCGTGATCCGGTCGTACGGGGTGGCGTCCGCCACGCCGTGCGCGCCATCGCCGGTCACCAGACGGACCGCGCCGTCCAGGCCCGCCGCCTTGAGGCACAGGCGTGCGCGGTCGATCACGGCCGGGTCGATGTCGATACTCGTCACCGCGCCCTCGTCGCCGACCATTTGGCATAGGAGCGCGGCGTTGTAGCCCCCCGAGCCGATCTCCAGCACCGAGTCCCCGGGGCGCGGGTGCAGGTACTCCAGCATCGCCGCGACCAGCCACGGAGCGCTGACCGAGCTGACGGGGCGCCCCTCGTCGTCGCGGTCCGTGAACACGGAGTCGTCCTTGTAGGCATCGGCGATGGCGACACCCGGCAGGAAGAGGTGGCGAGGTGTCGCGGCGAACGCCTCGGCGACTTCCTGGGTGGTGATCCTTCCGGCCCGTTGCAGGTCGCCGACTAGGCGCTCGTTCAGCTCGGTGGCTGCACTGATCGTGTCGTTCATCCGCTCGCTCTCTGGTGACAGGGGCCCGACGGCGGGACATGCCCGCTGAGTTTGCCAAAGGCGCCACTCTCGCGGGCTGTTTCCGGACAACCACTGTGCGTACTAACGAGGCGGTTGTGATCTGTGGTGGTCGGGGCTGCGGCGTCGTTGACGCAACCCCGACCACCGGGTGGGCACGGGACGGCGTTGAAGTGCGGTGGTCTCGGGGCGCGTCGGTCATCCCGCACGCCCCAGCCGGATGGTCCGGCCGCCGGTTCCGGTCCATAAGGAGGTTTCGGGCGGGGCCTCGGGCCCGCACTCGAACCACACCGTCTTCCCGGCAGAGGTGCCGTCGGCTCTTCGCACCGTCAGCGGGATCACGCCCCATCGGTTGGCCAGGGCCTGGAGCAGCTCAAGACCCCGGCCGCTCTCGGCGGACGTGGAGCCCTGCTGGCGCTGGGGAATCCGGGGGTCGGCGTCCTGCAACTCGAGTCGTACGGCCTCGCCAGTCCACTGCGTGGTGAGGGTGCTCGGCTTGCCGGTGTGCAGCACAGCGTTGGCGATGACCTCGCCCGCGCACACCGCCACATCGGCCAACCGGTCGGGGGAGAAGGGCAGTTGCCAGCCCTTGATCCCGTCGATGACGGCCCGCCGCGCCTTGGAGGCTTCGTCCAGGGTCGGAGCGACGTGCAGGACCAGTCTCAGCGGCTGGCGATGAACAAGCTGAGCGCCCGGTTGGGCAGGGCACAGTGACTCGGGCATGGATGACCCCCGGAGAGCACGGCGATGATCACTGAACGTGTGCCATGGGACACCATCGGTGAGTGCGTGACCCACCGTGCCGCAACCTGGCGAAGAATGCAATAGGGCACGGATCGCTAGTTAGCGACTTCGGCGAACTAGCGTTCTGTTGACTCCTGCACCACACTTGACGCAAGGTCAGTCACGAGGAGGGGCAGCCAGATGGCAGCGAGGACACCGACGACGAAGGACGTGCCGTTCCTGGCGCAGGTCGCCGGCCGCAGGCTGCGGCGATGGCGCGAAGACTCCGGCCACACCAGGGAGAGCGCGGGCGAGCTGCTGGAGATCAGCCCGCACGCGATCCAACGTCACGAGATGGGCGTGACCCGACTGCGGGCCCGCGACGTGATCTCGTACGCGGAGACCTACCGGGTGACCGACCCGCAGGCGATCAAGGACCTGGGCGACCTGGCCCGCCAGGGCGCGACCCGAGGATGGTGGACCGAGTATGGGGGTCTCCTCGACCCGGCTTACACCTACGTGGTCGAGGCCGAGCAGATGGCCTGCTACGGCAAGGGCATCCGAATGTGGAACCCGTCGATCGTTCCCGGCCTGTTCCAGACAGATGAGTACACCGAGTCGGTATTCGAACGCGCCCAGCTGCTCTGGAAAGAGGACAACCCGCTACCGCTCCCGCAGGCCATCGAAAGCCGCCAGAAGCGCAAGGAGCTGCTCGACGGCCTCAACCCGCCCGAGATCTGGGCGGTACTCAGCCAGGCCGCGGTGGACCTGATGGTCGGCGGACCCGAGGTGATGCAGCGGCAGTACAAGCACCTGCTCGACCTGTGCGAGCGACCGCGCATCACCATCCAGATCCTCACGCACGACTCCGGATACCACGTCGGCACCGACGGGCCGTTCGTCTCCTATTCGTTCAGCCGCGAGAACGACGACGACGGCGTGGTCTACTACGACAACAGTCGCTCGATCACCGATCAGGTGGCTACTCTGCGCAGGCATTCGAAGCAGTTTGACCTGCTGAGGGCTCAGGCAATTCCGCTGGCGGGGTCTCGGTCATACTTTCAGGCAGCCCACACCGGTAAGTGAGTTGGGCAGCATCCTGAAAGGAATGACCATGGTTGGAGACCTCCTCGACCAGGGAGCGAGTGGCTGGCGGAAGGCCAGCTACAGCGGTGGCCAGAACAGTGAGTGCGTCGAGGTCGGCGAAACCCCGGCGGGGCTCACGGCGATCCGAGACACCAAGGACGACAAGCGGGGTCCGGTACTCACCGTCACCCCGGCCGCGTTCGACGGCCTGATCTCCGAAATCAAGGCCGGGAACTTGACGTTCGGCCTGATCTGACGCTTCGGCGTCGCCTGAGTGTGCGGACCCTGACGTACGAGCCGCCGGGGCCCACTTCCCACACCGGTGGACCAGACCGCGAACACCGGGCCGGGCTCCCGCTCTTCGGAGTAGGGGCCCAGCCTTCGCCGTGAAGGGGGTTCGACAATGGAGTTCGAGGAGCAGGGCGCCCCGTGGGATCGGTGGGCGGCCTCGTACGACAGCGACGCCATCGGATTCGACAGCACGTCAGCGCCTATGCCAAGGCGTCAGTCCCGGACCAGCTCGCGGACGTCCTCACCGACCGCGAGCGGCTTGCGCACCTTGGCCCACCACGCCACCAGGGCGCAGCCGCTGCCGGCCAGCACGGCGGTTGCCGTCCCGCCGATGAGGAAGCCGGCGCGCGGGTGGCCGGCAGCAAGCGCTGGGACGACCATCATCGAGACAGTCCCGGCGGTGCGGATCAGCGTCTGGTCCACTGTCAGCAACCTGCGCCGGGCGGCCGGGGGGAACTGCGCGAGGTGGGTGGACAGCGAGACGGACAGGAACGGCGAGATCACGCCCGAGAGCGCCGAGACAGCCACCAGCACCGGCAGCGACACCACCGCCCCGGTCACCGCCAGCAGTACGCCGGAGACAGCCCAGACGGCGCAGTAGACGGCGGGGAGCAACCGTGGAAGGCGGACGTTCCCCGCCACCGCGTTCCCCGCCAGCGACCCCACCCCGACAGCGGCGAGCACCAGGCCGTACGCGCCCGCGCCCGCGTACAACCGGGTGGTGAGGAGAGCGGGCATCGCCATGGACACGGCCCCGGTGAAGATGCCGACCCCGTGCACGGCGAGTGCCACCCCGGTCTCCGGGTGGGTGCGCACCAGGATTCGAGCCCGCGGCCTGGTGCCTGGCGTCGGGGTTGGCGCCGGTTCCCGTTGCGCGAGCACGGCCCCCTTGGCGAGCACGGCCAGCGCGACAGCGGAGACCGCGAACGTTGCCGAGTCCAGCCAGAACAGCCCGGCCATCGGCATGATCGCCAGCAGGATTCCGGCCGAGCCGGGGCCGGCCACCCTGGCGATGCGGCCGGTGAGATCCATCAGACCGCTGACGGCCTGGACCTCGTCCGGCTTCACCAGGTCCGGCACCAGGGCACCGAGGTTCGGATCGAACAGCGCGCCGCCGATCCCGAGCAGTGCGGCCGAGACCAGCAGCCCCTCGGTTCCCCACGTCGCCCAGGTCCACGGGAGTGCCGCGACCAGCACCATCCGGACCAGGTCGACCAGGGCGAGCGCCCGGAGTGCGGCGAACCTCTCCACGGCCTTGCGGCCGACCGTGCCGAGCACGATGTACGGCACCGACTCGGCGATGGCCACCAGGCCCATGGCACCGGCCCCGGACTTCTGCCAGGCGATCCACATCACCGCCAGGGCGTACAGCCGGTCGCCGAACACCGACAGGGTCTGCGCACCCCAGAGGAGAAGCACCGGCCCTCGCCGCAGCAGCCGCACGTACTGCATGATCCACCCCCGCCCTGGAAGCACGAAGTCCCGGCAGCGAGACGCCACCGGGAACTCCCCCTACCCTAGGGAATCTTGAAGATCGTCAGCCGCAGACGCCCCGCGCGTCACCCCTGCGCCTACTGGGGCGGTTTCCAGGAGTTGTCAGCAACACGTGTGCGGCCGCCCAGTTCGGCGGCGACGGTGCCGGCTGTTCCGGGTTGTGGGCGGTCAGGTCCTCCCACTGGCTAGGGACCGCTCGGTCCCCGGCCTCGGCGGGGCGTTCAGACGGGCACGGCGGTCGCTCACCGGTTTGTACGCGTCGATCGCGTTCGTCACCGCCGTGCTGACTGTTCATCAGATCGCGCGAACTCGCGATTGTCAGCTGGTTGGGCCGGATGGGTGTGGATACGCTCGATCGCGTCGTCCGAAAGGGGGCGGCAGCCCGTCGCGTACTGCATGCGCCCCGGCCGTCCCGGCCGTCGTGCGCCGGCACGGATCACGCTCGGGCCGGTTCCCGTGGGAGTGGACATGAGTTCTGTAGGTCGTAAGACCGTCGCGGTGATGGCTGCGGCTCTGGCGTCGCTGGGCGCGGGCAGCGGTGTCACCGCGTCCGCGGCCACCCCGTCGCCCGCGTCGTGCAGCAGCGGGGCGGAATGCCCGAGCCTGAAGCCGACCAGGCTGACGGCCAGTCAGGCCACCCTGAACGTCACCCAGATGCAGCTGGAGAACATCCAGGCGATGGCGTCCGACGCGGTGACGGGGGAGCCCATTCGCGGCGCGAAGATCGTGTTCGCCACCATGGGCGGCCGGACGCTGGGGGCGGCCTACACCGACTACGACGGCATCGCCGCGATCACGGCTCCGGAGGACTTGGGCCCCGGAACCCTCCAGGAGTTGCTGGGCGGCTACGAAGCCGCGATGGTCGGCGACGGCGTCCACACCCCGGTCGGGGCCCACGGAGCGATCACCGTCGGCACCGACCAGGGCCCCGGTGTCCCGGGCAACCCGTGCGCCGTCTGCTAGTGACCGCAGGCTCGAGCAGGACGTGGTCCCGGTCGGCTGGAGCCGGTGGGGACGCTCCAGCGGTCGGAGGGTCAGAGGAACACTCACCGCGATCCAGAAGGCAGGACAGCATGACAACGCAGGACATCGCGGCACGTCACGACAGCGTGACGGGACGCCCGTCCGAGGCGGTGGAACAGGCGGTGGAACAGGCGGTGGATCAGCAGTCGCTGGTGTGCACGGACGCGATCTGGCGGCTTCCGGTGACGGTCTGCCGCATCACCCAGTTCCTGGGCGAGCAGACGGCCGGCGCCTTGCTGGAGCGCGCCATCGCCTCCACCGGCGACATGTTGAAGCCCTCCAGGATCCGAGACCGGGAGCTGGTCCCCGACATTCGCCGGTCCCGGTCGTGCCCGGACTTCGCCGCGCCCGAGTTGACGGCGGCCATCGACGAGGTCCTGGAGGCGGTCGAGCACACGCTGGGAGTCTCCTGCCGGTACACCGAACCCAGCTACAGCCTCAACGTGCACAACGACGGCGACTACTACCGGCCGCACCAGGACACCAGCGCCGAGTTCGCCCCCCGGCGCCTGCTCACGTTCGTGTACTACCTGCACCGTACGCCCCGGCCTTTCGACGGGGGCGAGCTGCGCGTGTTCGACGCCGCCCTGCCGCTGCACACCGACACGACCGGAAAGTGGCAGGAGCGCACCTGGCGGGACTGGGAGCCCGAGCACGACAGCATCGTGTTCTTCCTGCCCACCGCCTGGCACGAGGTACGGCCGGTCAGCTGCCCGGGCAGGCAGCACGCGGACAGCCGCTTCGCCGTCAACGGCTGGCTGTGCAGCCCCGACCCCGCGCACCACGGGGAGCCTCTTGCGCCGAGGTCGCCGTAGCCGCCACGGCACCGCAGCCGCCACGGTGCCGGGCACGCTCCCGGAGGACCGGACCCCAGTGGCCGACGGCCTCGGGGAGGGCCGGGGGAGGGCCGTCAGCCGGTGATCCGGCCGCCCGCCACGTCGATGGTGAGTCCGGTCAGGAAGGACGCGGCGTCCGAGGCGAGGAACAGGGCGGTCCCGGCGACGTCCTCGGTGGTCCCGAGCCGGCGCAGCGGGTGCAGGGCGGCGACCCGCTCCTGGACTTCGGCGGGCATCCGGGACTCGACCTTCTCGGTGCGGATGGCGGACGGTGCGATGCAGTTGACGCGGACTCCGCGCGGCCCGACCTCGGTGGCCAGCTGGCGGGTGAGCATCACCAGCCCGGCGTTGGCCACGCCGTAGGCGAGGTTGGCCTCGCTGGGGTGGCGGCCGGCGGCGGAGGACATGGTGATGACCGAGCCGTGGCCGCGTTCGAGCATGCCGGGCAGGAACGCCTGGATGGTCAGGAAGGCCGAGGTCAGCTCGGAGTCGATCACCTCGCGCCAGCGCTGTTCGGTCAGTTCCGGGGTCGGGACGGGCCGGCCCTGGCCCCCGGCGAAGGCGGCCAGGATGCCGACCGGGCCGAGCCGGGACTCGGCCAGCTCGCGGACGCCCGCCAGCGCGTCGGCGTCGGTGACGTCCGCGACGGCGGCGACGGCGGTGCCGCCCTCGCCGGTGACGGCGGCGACGACGGTTGCCAGGGCGTCCCGGTCGCGGCCGACCACGCACACCTTGGCGCCCTGGGCGGCGAAGGCCCGCGCGGTGCGCGCGCCGATGCCGCGTGATCCACCGGTGACGACCACGGTCCGGCCCCGCAGGTCGGGGTAGGTGCTGAGCATGTCGGTCTCCTACGGGTGAGTGGTGCGGGGGCGGGTGAGGGGGAGCCGGGCCGCGACGAGGACCAGCCACAGGGGGCCGCCGAACCGGACGACCGGCAGCAGGTAGCCGAAGCCCGGGACCAGCAGGGTGAGGGTGGCGAGCATCCCCACGGCGGCGAGCACGAGCCCGGCCCAGCTCAGGGCCCGTGGCAGCAGGCCGGCGAGCAGCCCCGGCACCGAGACCCCGGCGAGCAGCAGGGCGAACATCACCACGAACCCGGGCCCGCCGGAGGCGTACGACAGGTCGGCGAGGGCGCGGGCCAGCGCGGGGCTCGCGTCGTCGGGCAGCCTGCCCTGCGTCCAGGCGAGCATCCCGCTCAGGGCCAGCCAGCCGGCCGCCAGCACCCCGCCGGCCAGCGTGATCGCCGAGCCGGGGGCGGTGATGCCCAGCGCGCGCAGCCGGCGGTAGAGCACCGCGGCGACGAGCGCGAGGGGCACGGCGGAGGAGAAGAGCAGGAAGCCGCCGACCTTGATCGTGGTGCCGTGTGCCTGCGTGTACTGCAGGACCGCGAGGCCGGAGGCGTCGGGGTGCGGGGTGGAGCGGTTGACGACGACGTAGGCGATGGTCAGCGCGGTGAAGGCCAGTACCGGCGCCAGAAGCGGCGGGCCGGACTGCGGGCGGCGTTCGGTGGTCATGGCTGCTCCTCGATCGTTCCTATACTCAAAATAATGATTACATAGTGGAACGATTGTCAAGGCGGTACGATGCCCCTATGAGCATCGATCGTGGGGATGGCGGGCGAGGCGGCGTGGCGTTCCTGCTGGCCCAGCTCGGAGCACACGCGGCAGGCCGGTTCGCGGAACGGATCGCCGCCCTCGACCTGACACCGGCCCAGGCCGGGCTGCTGCGGCTGCTGGCCAGAACACCCGGCCGCAGCCAGCGCGAGCTGGCCGGCGACCTCGGGATGCCGCCGAGCCGCTTCGTCCCGTTCGCCGACAAGCTGGAGGAACGAGGCCTGATCGAGCGGCGGCGCAACCCCGACGACCGGCGGCTGTACGCGCTGCACCTCACGCCGGAGGGTTTCGCCCTGCTGGGCGCGCTGCGCGAGGTGGCGACGGCCCACGAGGAGCAGACCTGCCAGGCGCTGTCGCCGGAGGAACACGAGCAACTGGCCGCGCTGCTACGGCGGGTGGCGGACCAGCAGGGCCTCGCCCCCGGCGTGCACCCGGGGTACCGGACCGTCCGTTGACAAGCGGTGGCCCGGGCCACCACCCCCAAGCCTCCGTCCAGCGCCCGGAGGGCCTGTGACCGCGCCCGCGCCCGCGCCGGCCACCGGGACGGCCGGCGGATCGGCGAGTTCTCCGCGCCGGCGGGCGGCACCGCCAGGGCGCACTGGGACGCGGGTTCCGGCGTCCTGGCCGTCGAAGCGGCGCCGGCCTACGTCCTGGCGGCGGCCTTCGGCGTCGGGGCGCCCGGCCTGGTGAAGTCGGCGATCGGCGCGGGGGTTGTCTCACCTCCGTTCTGAAGCACGGCTCCTGACGGACAGTCAGGCGGCTCGCGAGATTGAGCACGAGTTGCATCCGAACTCGGGAGCGTCGATGCGAGATGCGATCGATCGAGTCGAGCAGCGCGTCACCCGGTGGTCCCCCAGGGCTGAACCACGGTGCCCTGTTCTCCTCCGGGAAGGTGGGGCGGCTTCGTCAGTTCGGACTTCACCCGGTCGCCTCTGTGACAGGATCCGCCGCCAGGGACCCGAGGAGAGGCACAACGTTGAGCGAGTGGACCATCCACGGCAGCCGCGCCATCCACACCAGCCCCTGGGTCGAACTCGACCTCGTCGACGTCGAACCGCGAGGCCACCCCCGCTACGAGCACCACCTCGTCAAATGGGCACCCGTCGCCGCCACCGTCGTCCTCAGCGAACGCGACCAGGTGCTCATGATGTGGCGCCACCGCTTCGCAACCGACACCTGGAACTGGGAAATCCCGAGCGGGATCGTCGAGGCCGGCGAGTCCCTGGAAGCAGCCGCCATCCGCGAGGTCGAGGAAGAGACCGGCTGGCGTGTCACCACGGTCGAGCCCCTCGCCCACAACCAGCCCGCGGGCGGCATGTCCAACGCCGAACACCACGTCTTCCTCGCCCGCGAAGCCACGTACATCGCTCCGCCCGTCGACACCCACGAAGCCGACCGCATCGAATGGATCCCCCTCGACCGGATCCAAGAGATGACCGACCGGCGGGAGATCGTTGCCGGAGTCGCCGTCACCGGCCTCCTCCAACTCCTCGCCCGCCACCCCTAGGTCGTCGCTGTCGTCGCTCATGGGCTACCAGCTGCCCGACAGCCTAAGGTGATGCAACAGGACCAGCCGTGACCGGCGGCCGCATTACGCGGCGGCGGCCTCGATGACCGGGCGCGCCCGCTCCGCGAAGTCGGCAATGAGACGGTGCTGACCGAACGGCTGCATCCGCTTCTGAAGGTCGGCCACCGCTTCGACTGCCCGTGAGCTCTTTACCTTGCGCGTCAGCGAAAGTGTCCGCAGGCCAGCCGCATACGCCGCCTCCAGATCCCGCCGCTGCAGATGAGCGCTGGCCAATGCCGCCTGAGACATCGCCCCCCGGCGCGCACGCTGCTGCATACGGGCGTGGTCGATGCTGCGGCGGGCGTGCTCCTCCGTGGCAGCAATGTCGCCGATGTCCCGCATTGTCATGGCATGCTCGCCGTGCAGATAGGCCGGGTCGATGAAGAGCGCCCACTCCTGCTCGGTGGCCTGGTCGACCTGCCCGGCCGCCGTCTCTGACTGGACAACCGCGTGGGCCGCCGCCTTCTTTTCGCCGAGAGCGGCGAGAGCCCGGCCCTCCAAGGCCCACAGGTCAGCGAGGCACGCGTTCGATGCGCCCTGGAGCCCGTGCCGTCCGGACTGGGCGAGGCGGAGTCCCTCTTCGGGGTGTCCGAGAAGGGTCGCCTGGTCAGCCATGCCCGCGAGGACATGTGCGCCGAGCGGAGCGTTCTTCGACTCCTCGGCGAGCCGCAGCGATTGGATCAGGTAGCGCTGGGCGGTGCCGTGCTCGCCGTTGTCGTAGGCCATCCATCCAAGCAGGTACGTCTGTTCGGCAGCGGCCTCGCACAGTGCCCGCCGAACATCGTCTGACTGCGACCTGCGAAGAAGCGGGTACACGTGGATGTTCATATAGGCCGCGAGGAGGAGCCGCCCAGAGCCTCCGCCTTGGAAGATGTCCATCTTCTGGAACTCGCCGAACATGTTGCGGACGGCGGTGACGTCCTCGAGGCGGACGTGTGGGCCCGGGTCGGGCGACTGGTCGAGGGTCGCGAGGAGCCAGTCCCTGCTAGGGCCGATGGCGGCGACCGCCGCGAACGGTGCAACGGCCAGAAACTTACGTCGATCCACGTCTGCTCGCCCCAGATCAGCCACGGTTTCCACCGTAACCGCGTAGTCCCTGGAGTAAAGGAGTGAGCGGTCTTCCGCCGGACTCTCGCCAAGTCCAAGTTCGTACGATGTGACCCGATATTTGAGTGCATCGGAGAGCACGTCGGCAAGGATCCCCGGCACAGGGCGGCGGGGGATCCGGCCCTCCAGGATCCAGCGCCTGACGGTGGAAGCATCAGGGTTGATGTGAGGGCGGCCCGTGTCGTGAGCTGCGCTTTTGACCCGCCGGGCCAGCTCCGAGTTGCTGAGTCCCGACCGCTCAACGAACGCGGCCAACTGCTGGTTCGGTGTCGCCATGAAGTCTGTGTACCCCTTCCTGCCGCCCACTGCGGAAGTGCCACCCTCTGCCACCCCCTGGCCTGATGACCACGACAGAGGTCTGGGTGTTGCCTGTTGGTGATGGTAGACCGCTCAGCTTGTGAGGAGAGGCGCACATGGAAATGGCCGCAGAGCAGCCGTTACCCCTGAGCAGTGAGCTGCTCGCCACGTCGTCCGTGTGGACGTGGATCGACTCGATGCCCGAGGGCCTGGTGGCGTTCCTCCTCATCACACCGCCGATGGGCGGTGCCGTGGACATGCAAGCCTTCGCTACCCGGGCATGCCTCGGTGCCCCGAACCAGCCGATGCCGGACAGTACGATCCAGCTGGTCATTCAAGGGGCAGATGCGGTTCTTGCGATCTGCGGCACTGAGACGGCCCTGCGCGTGTCCATCACCCCCGAGTGGGCGCAGTTTGTTCGAGCTGGTGGGACAGTCGTTGTGGTCATCGGGGCCGATCCGCTCCTTCCTACGGCAGCCCGCCGAGAGGTCGACGACTACCTCCTTGGTGCTGTGCTGCCCCGAAAGCTGTGGATGGGAAAGACGCGCCTCGCAGCCGAGTTCACCGAGGATCAGGTTCACGGTCGGGCCTGCCGGTGCTGCGGGTCCGCCGAGGCGCCGCTGCACCCGGACAAGGCACTGGTCACGCGGGTGACCACAGGCGTCGTCCGGGACACCGTCACTGCGGTGTGCACGGATTGCCTGGTGCTCCGGTGAACGCCCGCGAGCGGTACATCGTGGAGCGGCAGGCCCCCGTCGGGCGGCAGCCCGGCCTGTACGCGATCCGCGACAAGGCGACCAGTGAGCTGGTTCTCGGAAGTGACGGCCGGTTGGAACTCTTCGCGATGGATTTCAGCGCCGAACGCTGGATCATCAGCCAGATCTCCACCGGCCGGCCCGCGCCAGTAGCGCGGAGAGCGGTGAGCCGCAGTCAGTGGCCCGCCGTCACGGTGAGCGTAGACGGCATTCTGGACCCGCTCGCCGCACCACTCCCGCAGGCCCTCGGCGCCCTCTGGGACGTACTGCGTGCACTGCCGCTCGGGTGGACGCAGTTCGAGGCGTACCGGTACTTTTTCGACACTCCGGGGGCCGAGGAGCGGGTGAGCACGTTCCTGGAGCGTGACAGGTGCCTGGTGCTGTCATTCGCCATGGACGGGCAGTCCCACTGCGTACGGGTGGAGGCGCAGCCGTGACCGCCGCATGGGTTCCGACGGCAGGGCAGACGGCCTACCTGCGGTCCACCGGGGAGTCCGTCGCGGTGATGGACTTCCGTGAGGAGCGCGTGTACGTCCGGCCGCTCCGTGGCGGCCGCGAGACGGCCCTGAGGGTGGGGGAGTTGATTCCGCCGGACGACGCTCCGGGCGGCCTGCACGACTGGCAGGTGTCGCGCGGATGAGGCGGCCACCGG
Organism: Kitasatospora sp. MAP5-34; assembly: GCF_029894335.1. Taxonomy (GTDB): domain Bacteria; phylum Actinomycetota; class Actinomycetes; order Streptomycetales; family Streptomycetaceae; genus Kitasatospora. The sequence continues at coordinate 86,243 of NZ_JARXZC010000026.1, forward strand.
CTCAGGTGAGCGAGCTGGCCTGAAAGGTCAGGAGGATCCTCGGCAGCCGCGCGCCAGCCCGCATCTGGCGCTCTGCCGGGGACGGGTATCGCGTGGTGGTGGACCTCGAAGCGCCGCCGGATTCCTTCAGCGCGGTTCAGGTCCTCGCCCTTCAGGCGGCCCTGGCCGACGCGCGGACGTGGGGCGTCGCCACCAGGAGCAGGGCCCGGAAAGTCGTCTGGGCCGAGGTGGGTCGGGTGACGAGGTGAGCGCGAACCGCCTCGTACCACGCCTCGGCAGCGCCTCTCGGAGCGTCGGCCGGCGGATTCAGTCGATCGACGTTGTCGTCCCGGACCTGCGACCCCGGCCGATTCTTCAAGAAGTCGGCGTGGGCTCCGCAGGCCCCCGCCCCGGGCCGCCCGGCGTGACCAGCCCGGTCTCGTACGCGAGGACGACGGCCTGGGCCCGGTCCCGGAGGTTCAACTTGGCGAAGATCCGGGCCACATGGGTCTTCACCGTCGACTCGCTGAGCGTCAGCTCGTCCGCCAGCTCGGCGTTGGACAGCCCGCGCCCCAGCAGGGCGAGCACCTCCGCCTCGCGCGGCGTCAGCGGGGCCAGGTCGCGGTGCGGCGCCGGGCCGGCGGCGGGGGAGGGGCGCGGGGCGCCGGCCGCGAAACGCTCGACCAGGCGGCGCGTGATCGACGGCGCGAGCAGCGCGTCGCCGGTGTCCACCAGCCGTACGGCGGCGGCGAGGTGGGCCGAGGTGACGTCCTTGAGCAGGAAGCCGCTGGCGCCGGCGGCGAGCGCCGCGTACACGTAGTGGTCCAGGTCGAAGGTGGTCAGCATGATCACCCGGCAGTGCGGGACCTGGGCGAGGATACGGCGGGCCGCCTCCAGGCCGTCCATGACCGGCATCCGGATGTCCAGCAGCGCGACGTCGGGCCGGTGCGTGACGGCCGCCGCGACCGCCTCGGCGCCGTCGGCGGCCTCGGCGACCACGTCGATCCCGCGTGCGGTGAGGATCATCCGGAAGCCGGTGCGCACCAGCTCCTGGTCGTCGGCGATCACCACCCGGGGCCCGGGCCGGCCGTCCGGCGGCGCGCCCGCCGCGCCCGTCACGGCCGGTCCAGCGGGATGCGCGCGCGGACCCGGAAGCCGCCGCCGAGCCGGCGCCGGGCGTCGAAGTCACCGCCGTACACCGCGACCCGCTCCCGCAGCCCGACCAGCCCGCGCCCGGCCCCGACCGGCCCGGCCCCGTCGGCGCGCCGCCCGGCGCCCGCCAGAGCGTCGGCCGGCACGCCCTGGTCGCCGGACAGCACGCTCGGCCCGCTGTTCAGCACCTCCACCCGCAGGTAGCGGTCCGCATAACGCACCGTCAGCTCCGTCTTCACCCCGTCCCCGCCCCCGCCCCCGTGCTTGAGCGCGTTGGTCAGCGCCTCCTGGACGATCCGGTACGCCGTCACGTCGATGCCGCCGGGCAGCGGCCGCGGCTCGCCGGAGATCCGCACCTCCACCGGCAGGCCGGCGAAGGCGAACCGGTCGATCAGCGGGCCGAGCCGGCCAAGGCTCGGCTGCGGCGCGAAGCCGGCCTCCGCCGGCTCGTCATGGCCGTCCGCCGCCGGGGCCAGCAGGCCGAGCAGGTGCCGCAGTTCGGTCATCGCGTCCCGCCCGGCGGACTCGACGGCGGCCATCGCGGCGGCCGCCGCCTCCGGCATGGTGGCGAGCACCTCGCGGGCCGCCCCCGCCTGCACCACCATCAGGCTCACGTTGTGGCTGACGATGTCGTGCAGTTCCGCCGCGATCCTGGCCCGCTCGGCGTCGACGGCCGTGCGCGCCGCGCTCTCCCGCTCCCGCTCCAGCAGCCAGCCGCGCGCGCCGACGGCCGCCCGCCAGGCCCGCCGCGCCCGGCCGAGCGCGACCCCCAGCCAGCCCGCCGCCGCTGCCGCCACCAGGGCGGCGCCCCACCCGATCTCCGATCCCCACACTCCGTCAGCTTCCCAGCCCACGCGGTGATCCACATCCTCCGGGAGTGCCACACCCGCGTACATCCCCGGTACTACGGCCCCGGACAGTTACACCCGGGGTGGGATGCCCCGCCCGGGCCGCCGCTCCTACCGTCGGGGTCATGAGCAATGACCACGACGGGACAACCCGGCAGGGCGACGCGCAGGTCGTCGTCGAACTGTCAGCTGTCCACAAGGAATTCGGGGACGCCAAGGCCCTGGACGGAATCGACCTGCGGATCCGGGCGGGTGAGGCGGTCGCCGTGATGGGCCCCTCGGGCTGCGGCAAGTCCACCCTGCTGAACATGGTCGCCGGCCTGGACCGGCCCACCTCCGGCACGGTCCGCGTCCAAGGCCAGGACCTCGGGCAGCTGAACGAGACCGGGCTGGCACTGTTCCGCCGCCGGCACATCGGCATGATCTTCCAGTTCTTCAATCTCATCGACGACCTGCCCGCCCTGGACAACGTGGCACTGGCCGCCCAGCTGACCGGCACCTCCGCCCGCCAGGCGCGCCGCCGGGCCCTGGAACTGCTCGACGAACTCGGCGTCGCCCACCGCAAGGACACCTACCCGGCCGCGCTGAGCGGCGGCGAACGCCAGCGCGTGGCCGTCGCCCGGGCGCTGATGAACCGTCCGGCGCTGCTGCTCGCGGACGAGCCGACCGGAGCCCTGGACAGCCGCTCCGGCGAGCAGGTGATGGACCTGCTGATCGACCTCAACCAGCTCGGGCAGACCCTGCTGATCGTCACCCACGACCCGCAGCTGGCCGCCCGCTGCGCCAGCCGGCTGGTCGAGGTCGCGGACGGCAAGGTGGACCGCGAGCGCTCCCTGGAGCCCAGCGTCCCGGAGCACACGGCATGACCGGGGCGGTGTGGCGGGCCTCGCGCGCGGCCGTCAAACGGCGCAAGGTCCAGACGATCGTGATCGGACTGGTCGTCTTCTGCTCGACCACCACCATCCTGCTCGCGCTCGCCGTGATGAGCGCCGCCCGGGCGCCGTTCGACGCGGCCTTCGGCGCGCAGCGCGGCGCCCACGTGGTCGCGACCTTCGACGCCGCCAAGGCCCCGGCGGCGCAACTGGCCGACGGCGCCCACCGGCCGGGCGTCCAGGCGGCCGCCGGGCCGTTCGCCCAGGTCACCCTGGACATCCCGACCGACTGGCTGGGCCACGCCCCCGGGTCGATCACCCTGGTGGGCCGGGCCGACCCGGCGGGCCCGGTGGACCGCGTGGAGCTGACAGCGGGCCGCTGGGCCACCAGGCCGGGCGAGGTCGTTGTCTACATGGGCTTCCGGGGCACCTTCGACAACCTGCTGGGCCAGACCATCGCGCCCACCGGCGCCCCGCCGCTCACCGTGGTCGGCATCGCTGACAGCATGAGCAACTCGGCGGGCGGCTGGGTCACCCCCGGGCAGGCGGCCGCCCTGCGTCCCACCGCCGAGCAGATGCTCTACCGGTTCACCGACGCCTCGACGGACCAGGTGGTGAAGGCGGGCCTGGCCAAGGCCACCGAGGGCCTGCCCGCCGGCGCGCTGACCAGTGCGCAGTCCTACCTCACCCTCAAGCAGGCGTTCTCCGCCTCGGCCGACGCCTACCTGCCGTTCATGTCGGTCTTCGGCGCGCTCGGCCTGGTGGTCGCGGTACTGATCGTCGCCAACGTGGTCAGCGGCGCCGTGGTGTCCGGCTACCGCCACATCGGCGTGCTCAAGGCGCTCGGCTTCACCCCGCGCCAGGTGGTCGCCGTCTACGTCGTCATGGTCTCGGTGCCGGCGCTGGCCGGCGCCGTCCTCGGCACGGTCGCAGGCGCGGCGCTGGCCGGTCCGATCGTCGACATGGCCTTCACCGGGATCGAGACCGGCACCGCCGCGCTCGCGCCCCCGGCCTGGCTGCCCGCCGCCGGCCTGGCCGCCGTGCCCCTGCTGGTCGCCCTCGCCGCGTTCCTGCCCGCCTCGCGCGCCCACCGGATCTCCGCCGCCGAGGCGATCACCGCCGGCAGCGCGCCGCGCACCGGGCGCGGCCTGCGGATCCAACGCCGGCTCAGCGGCACCCGGCTGCCGCGCTCGGTCAGCCTCGGCCTCGGCCAGCCCTTCGCCCGTCCGGCCCGCACCGCGCTCACCATGGCGTCCATCGTGCTGGGCGTGGTCACGGTGACCTTCGCCACCGGCCTGACCAGCACGCTGCTCGCCTCCATGGCGCCACCGGACGGGGACAACGGCCGCACCTTCGTCCACGTGCAGGTCGGCGCCGCCGATGCCCACCAGACCGTGCCGAAACTGACCGACGCCCGGATCGAGGCCCTGCTGCGCGCCACACCCGGATCCGACCAGGTGACCTCGCGCGCGTTCGAACGGGCCGGCCTGGCCGGCTGGACCCAGCCGGTGTTCGCCGACTTCTACGGCGGCGATGCCCTCGAGCGGCCACTGAGTGTCATCAAGGGACGCCCGGCGACCGGGCTGGACGAGGTGATCGCCGGACCGGCCTTCCTGGACCAGCACGGACTCAGGCTCGGCGACCGGATCACCCTGGACGTCAGCGGCCGGTCCCTGCCCGTGACCATCGTCGGCGAACCCGTCGAGGGCAACGCCCGGGCGGTGGCGTCCAACGAGGCGACGCTGGCCGGGACCGGGGTGCAACTGCACGTGGTCGAGTACGTCGTGCGGCTCGCACCCGGCGCGGACGCCGCCGCCTACGTCAAGGCGGTCAAGAACGCCGACCCCGGCCTCTACCCGAACGTGGTGACGCAGAACGTGGACGGCCCGATCGCCTCGGTGATCAGCTTCTCGACGATCTTCACCGTGCTGCTGTGCGTGGTCGCCTCGCTCGGCGTCTTCAACACCGTCCTGCTGAACATCCGCGAGCGCCGCCGGGACCTCGGCATGCTCAAGTCGATCGGCATGACGCCGCGCCAGGTGGTCGCGATGACGGTGACCTCGGTCGCCGGACTGGGTCTGGTCAGCGGGATCATCGGCGTCCCGCTGGGGATGGCCGCGCACCGGCTGGTCGTCGAGAACGTCACCATCCTGGCGTTCTCGGACTCGATGATCGACGTGTGGCACGCCCCGCTGCTGATCGCCGTCGCGCTGGCGGGCGTCCTCATCGCCGTCCTCGGCGCGCTGCTCCCCTCCCGCACGGCGGCCCGGCTGCCGATCGCCGAGGTGCTGCACAACGAGTGACGCCCCAGGGCGGGCGGTTGCCGGGGGCGGGGTGGCGGACGGGGGTCGCCGCCCTGCCCCGCGGGCGTGTGCAACCGCTGCACTGTCGCACCTGGGTAGCGCCCGGCCTGGCGAAGTGCCTTGAACGGTGGCCGACCGGGAAGATCAACTTGTAGGCGCAGCGTCGCTCCGCGTGGCCTCGGCTGCGGGAACGGCGGGTGGGTCCTCCGGGGCGAAGCCGCCACGCACATGAAGCGGCAGGCCAGGGATCTTCATGACGCCCTCCGCCTGGCCGACCAGCCAAGTGGGTACATCCTGGTCGTACTCCTCCCGGGTGGCCCACTGCCGGAACCAGATTCCGATCCGCCAAGAGCCGTCCGCGCGGGGGATCAGAAAGCAGGCGTCGCTCTCCTCGGTGCCGGCCATCTGTTCCGCCGCCAGATCCGCGACGACGACCCGACCACCGTCAAGCAGCTGAACGACGCGGTGGAGGGAAACCTCGCCCCTCTGAAGGCAGGTCAGATTTATCCAAGCCGAGCCCTTTCGTACGCCGCTAAGGTCCCCGCACGGAAGCCGATCGCTATACAAGGGGGCAGGCAGATGGCCTTGTTGGGCATCTTGGTCTGGGTCGGGATCATCTGGGGCATCGCCAAGGTCGTCGGCTGGTTCTCGGGCCGGGGCGACGCGAGCAGGAAGTCGCGCTACAACGGCGGTGGTGGCGGTGGTGGTGGCGCGGGCTGCGGGGGCGGCGGAGGTTGCGGCGGTGGTGGCGGAGGTTGTGGCGGCGGAGGTTGTGGCGGTGGTGGAAGCTGAGCGGTCACCTGTACCAGGGCGTCGCTGCTGGACCAGAGCGGCAGCGCAGGCCACTGCCGAAGTATTTCGGCCGTCCAGGACGGAGAAGCAGCGTGCTTTCGCGACGGTTTTCGCGACGCCTCGACCGCGTGCAGTTGGCCGTCGACGCGCTCGAACTTCCCCCGGCCGTCTACAAGACCTGTCCCTTCCAGCCACGGGAGCTGGTCGAGACCGGGCTGCGACAGTGGTTGCGGTGCTGTGGAGCGGCGATGCTGGACGGGCAGATCATCGGCATGCCGTCGTTCGCTGTGGACGAGGCATGGCACGGGCTGATTCTGTGCACCGTGCGCTACGCGGCCTTCTGCCAGGCGAGTTACGGACAGTTCCTGCATCATCACCCCCAGGGTGGTGAGCTCCCCGGGAGCGCGGAACGCGCAGGATCGATGCGGGAACAGCTGCACCGGACGGCTGTGGCGTGGTCCTTTGTGGCCCGGCCTGGTGAGGAATGCGTCCTGTGGGACCTCGATGTGCGGGTGGGAGTGCCCGAGCCGTGGGGCGTGGACCGGCACCGATAGGTCCCGGCGCGGCCACGGTCAACGACGCCTGGCAGTAGGCCGGGCCGGCTGTCAGTGTCCGACCGCCCAAGTCGATCGTGTGAGCTTCCAGGAAGCGGTACGGCGACGGCGGCGGTGGCACCGCGAAGCCCAGCACGGGCGCGCCTCCCAATGAGCGATTGTGTTGACTCTTGTGGGTTGTTGATCGGTGCAATATCGTATGGCATCGCCGTCCAGGCCAGGCGGCCCAGCCATCCCCCCACGTCAGTGCCCCGCCGACGGCGACTCTCCGAGTGCTGCCGTCACGTCCCCCACTGCGCTGCCCGTGGGCGCCGCAGCGTCCCCGGCCGATACCCCGGCGCACCACATCCCAGAGTCGCACCACAGCCCAGAGCCGCACCACCTCCCACCAGCCGTTGTCAGGCCCGCCTCCGGGCGGACGCGGCCCCGGCCCACCCACCACTCGGGAAGCCCCCACATGCGCACATCGCCACACCGCGTCGCCGGCCTGCTCGCCGCGATGGCCCTCGCCGCCTCCGGCCTCGGTGCCACCACCCTCGTCACCGCCGCTCCCGCCGCCGCCCTCGGCAACGGCAACGCCCTGACCCCGCCCATGGGTTGGAACTCCTGGAACAGCATGGGCCCCTCCGTCAACGAGGCCGAGGTCAAGCAGACCATCGACTTCATGGCGGCCAACGGCCTGGTCCAGGCCGGCTACAACACCGTCACCATCGACGACGGCTGGTCACTGCGCCACCGCGACGGCCAGACCACGGACTTCGTGAAGAACTCCGACAACGGCATGCAGCTGTACGACAACAACGGCAACCCGGTCTCCGGCACCGACGGCACCGGCAACGACCGCACCAGCGGCCACCTGGTCACCGACCCCGGCTCGTTCCCCTCGCAGACCGTCAACGGCCAGACCGTGAACGGTGTCCAGTACCTGGCCTGGTACGCGCACAGCAAGGGCATGAAGTTCGGCCTGTACGCCACCGACACGTACACCACCTGCCAGGGCCACCCCGGCAGCCTCGGCCACGAGTCCACCGACGCCACCGACTTCGTCTCCTGGGGCGTCGACTACGTCAAGTACGACGACTGCCCGTACGGCCCGACGATCACCGGCCCCGACGGCTACGCCTACTACCCGCAGGGCGAGGGCAAGGAGCTCACCCAGTCCATCTACGCCCGCACCCAGACCTTCCGGCAGGCCCTGGACGCGGCGACCGCCGCTGCGGGCAAGCCGAAGATCACCCTCAGCCTGTCCGCGCAGCCCGCGCACACCGGCATCCCGTACCTGCTGAACGCCAACGACCCGGCCCGCACCGACCCGCTGATCACGGCCGCCGGCGTCCAGCCCCACCAGGCCGCCGGGTACTACCCCACCGGCGTCTGGTGCGGGCAGGTCGCCAACCTCTGCCGGATCGGCGGCGACCGGGACAGCGAACTGGACGGCGTGCTCTACAACGGCCAGCTGCAGACCGCCCTGAAGTACCCGGGCAACGTGCACCCCGGCAGCTGGAACGACATGGACATGATGTTCGCCGGCTGGCAGGACACCAGCGGCATCTGGGGCGTCAGCGACACCTACAAGGGCAACAAGCCGTTCACCGACGACGAGTCGCGCACCGAGCTGTCCGTCCTGTCGATGATGGCCGCCCCGCTCATCTCCGGCGCCGACCTGCGCACCACCGCCGACGCGCAGCGCACCGCGAACGGCTACACCTGGTCCACCGGGATCACCTCCTCCGCCCTCGGGCTGCTGAAGAACCCCGACATGATCGCCGTCGACCAGGACAGCCTCGCCAAGCCCGCCACCCTGGTCGGCACCATGCCCAACTACCCCGCCTCGCAGACGGCCCCCGTGATCCTCAAGCGCCAGCTCGCCAACGGTGACCTGGCCGTCGCGCTGATCAACCAGGACCCGAACAACTGGGCCATGCCCAGCGCCAGTTTCGCCGCCCTGGGCCTGACCGGCTCCAGCTACTCCTACCGCGACCTGTGGACCGGCTCCACCGGCACCCTCACCGGCACCGTCGGCGGCAGCTGGATCCCCGCGCACGGCGTCACGCTCCTGCGCATCACCGGCGGGGCCATCGGCACGGGCGGCGGCGGCACCGGCGGCGCGAGCGTCGTCGGCGACGGCAAGTACCACGCGATCAGCGCGGGCGGCACCGGCGGCCAGGCGCTCGAAGTCCAGGGCGGCTGCAACGCCTCCGCCGGCGCCAACTCCGACATCAACGCCTACCAGAGCGGCAACGCCGCCCAGCAGTGGCTGTTCACGCCCAACGCGGACGGCACCGTCACGATCACCGACAACTGCTACACCTCCGCCCAGGCGCACACCGTGCTCGCCGCCGGCGGCGGAGTCGGCAGCGCCTACCTGCTCAACCCCTCGGCCAACAACCCCTGGCAGAAGTGGAAGGTCACCCAGAACAGCGCCGGCGCCCTCACCCTCACCAACACCGGCAACGGCCTGACCCTGGACGTCGCCGCCACCACCGCCGGCTCCACCGGGATGACCAACCCGGCCAACCCGGCCGCAGCCGGCCAGAGCTGGACCGTCCTGTCCTGACGATCCGTCACCCCACCCGCGACCGGGTACCGGCGAACCCCGCCGGTACCCGGTCGCGGTCGGGCCGAGGCACCGGACCGTCCACCCGGACAGGGGGGGCGTACGAGCAGGAGCCTGCCACCGCACCGGGCGGGCTCACCCGTCCTCGTCCTCGTCCCCCGACTCGTCCTTCCCGCTTCGCGTCTTCTTCTTGATCCTGGTGCTTCGCCTGGTACTGCCCGCGCTCCTGTCCCGCTCGTCGTCACCGCGCTCGTCGCCACTCGCCCCGCTCCCGCTCTCCGGGCCGCTGCCCTCGCTCTCCGAGCCCGCGAAGTCGTCGTCGGAGTCACGCCGGCCTCGCTTCCTCCCTCGGCCCGTGGCGCGCTGTTCCTCCTCGTACTCCCTGAGTCTCGCCCTGAGCTCTGCCTTGAGTTCCCTCATCCGGGCAGCGGTGCGCGGTGTTCCGGTCAGCCCGAGCAGCGTCCGCAGCTCTTCGCGGTCCTCATCGGTCACCAGGACGTCGGTGCTCGCCAGCAGCTCCTCGACCGCGTCCGTGGTGCGCATTCCGGCGCGCCCGAAGCCGGCCGGCCAGCCCTGCTCCATCGTGAAGAGATGAACCTCGAGGGCGGCGGCCAGCCGGCGCAGCGGGCCGGCCGGCGCGCCGGGCAGCATGTCGGTCAACTCCGCTTTCGTCAGCCGCTCGTAGATCTTTCCCAGGGCGGACTTGTCGAGCAGGTTCCACATCCGGCGGCGCTGCTCCGCCGCGTCGATCGGGGTCAGCACGCGTGCCCGAGCCGCAGCGAGCTCGGTGTCCGTCCTGGCCGTTGACCACCCCTCCTCCTCGGCTTCTGCGCGCACCGCGTCCTCGGCGGCCCGCACCGGGCCGATCACCGCGGCCGGCATCCGCAGGGTGGCTGCGGCAGCGGGGTTCTCGGCGATGTCCAGGTAGTACATGTGCACCTGTTCGGCTTTGTTGTTCGCGTTCGACCCCAGTTTCACCGCTGCCATCGGAAGGGCGCTGCGATATTGGAGGTACGCCGAAGCCGCTTCCTGCAGGAGGCCCGCCGCGTTCCAGCTGAAGTCGGCACCGAGAAGTTCTCCGAAAGCCGTGCCGCGTCGCAGGTGCGCGGCCGCGTAGATCCCGCGCGGGTCCTGCGAATCGGGGAGGGCGGCGGTGCCGGGATCGGTCGGCAGTAGCGCGCCGGGAAAGGCGAGGGCCTGCAGCCTGGCGCGCGCATCCGCGATGTCCTGACCGACCAAGGCCCGCCTGACGGCTCGCTCGATGCTGCCGTTCGCGGTCAGATGGTGGCCCTGATCGCTGCCGAACAGCGTCGGATAACGGCCGCCGGAGCTGACCTCGGCGACAACGAGCCCGGAGGGGGTGGACGAGGTCGCGAGCCTGACCTGGTAGGCCCCCGGTTCGGCGGGCTGCGCCGTCCTGCTCCACTCGCCCGGCGCGGCCGCCACCGGGGCCTGCGGGCCGGGCCGTACGACCAGCCCGGCGGTGGCCTCGGTCAGGTTCAGCTCCTTCACCCGTGGCAGGACGTCGTCCCAGATCTGCGACGTGGCGTAGGCGTGCGGGTAGCAGATGGCCATCTCGTGCAGGTGACGGCTGAGTATTGACGCCACGGCGGGTACCGGCTGCCCGTCCCGGAATCCGGGCACGCGCTCCTCGTCCGGGTCACCATGGTCGGCGCGGCTGGCACCTGAGGTGAAGTCGGTCGTCTTCCGGTCGAGCAGCCCCCACAGGAACTCCCTGGCCTCGACGGCGGACAGCAGTGGCGTCCCGGCCTCGTGCGCCCGCAGCGCTTCCAGGCTCGCGGGTTCCCCGTTGCCTCCGTGCGAGTTCGGGTCGATGTTCGCGGCCGAGAACGGCGCCAGATTGCGTGCGGTCAGGTAGGCCGAGATGGCCTCCTGGAGGCAGCTCAGGCTGGTCTGGGGCGTGGTCGCGCTGTCGGCCGCGTTCTGCAGCGCGGCCGTGGCCTGGTGCACCGCGGCCATGAAATCCGCTTTGCGTTGGCCGGTGAGCAGGTCGGCGTGGGCCTGCAGGCCGGGGGCCAGCGCGGGCGGCAGCGTCACCGGAGGCCGGTCGTCGTCGGCGGACGGGGTCGACGCGGACGAAGACGAGGTGGCTGCGGCGGACGACCGCGCGGCACGGCCCTTCTTCACCGGGGCGGGCGCGGGCAGCGGGGCGTTCTGAATGCCGTCGACCAGTAGTTGCTGCATGGCCGTGATCGCAGCGGGAATCGTCTGCCCGACGACTCTGCGCCGCACGCTGTCGCCGTACATCGCCCAGGGGGTGGTGTGGGCTCCCTCGGAGCCGGCGAACTGGTGCGGCGGCCGACCGACGATCACCACCTTCGTCACGGTCGCGGCGGCAACCGCACCCGCGACGCCGGTGCCGCCACCGGACCGCACCTTGATCTGCACCGCCAGGTCGCGTTGGATCAGCGCGGCCGGGCCGCCCGACCCGCGCGGTGCGCCGCCCCCGGCCAGGGTCAGCCGCACGCCGGCCGCCTCCGCGCCGCCCCGCCCGCCACCGGCCCGCTGCAGCGGCGCGGCCATCACCCGCGCGGCGTTGGCCTCGGCCGCCCGCTCGAAGCGGTCCGACGGATCGCTGACCTTCAGTCCGTCGCCGGCCTCGGTCGCGCTGACCGGCCCGGAACGCTGCTGGATCACGTGGGTCAGCTCGTGGGCCATGGTCCGCCGGTCGCCACCGCCCGCCCCCAGCACGACGTGACGGCCGGAGGTGTACGCGCGGGCCCCGACCTCCGCCGCCGAGCGGGCCGCCGAGGGGTCGTCGTGCACCCGCACGTCGGTGAAGTCCGCGCCGAGACGGGCCTCCATCTCCGCGCGCAGGGGATCCCGCATCGGCCGACCGGGCGAGCGCAGCACCTCGTGCACGGTGGAGCGCTGCACGGGGGCAGCGGCCGGCGGCGGCTCCTGGTGGCCGCAGCAGGCGTCGTGACCGTGCTGCGGCCGCTGCAGGAGGCGGGCGACCGCCGCGTTGCCGACGGTGCGCTGCAGCTCCAGCACCGCCTCCGGGGTCAACGCGCCCGGGCCGGCCGCCTCCTGGGCGCTCCGCCGCTCGCCGCCGCGCTGCCGCGCGTCCGCCCGGCCCACCGGCTGCGCCTGCGCCTGTGACTGCGCCGGTGGCTGTGACTGTGACTGCGGGTCATGCCCTCGCACGCCTGCCCCTCCCACCCGTCGCACGCCACGGTCGCGACGCTTTCGAAGAACTACCGCGTGACCCGGTGGCGCAGAGGGTCCGAAAGGGCAGCATCCAGGGCAGCGCCGGGTGGACTCGTCCGCCGGCGGGCCGGGTGCCCGCCCGGTTCGGAGAAGGTGCAGAACCGTCGGCTGAGACGATCCTGACGGAGGGTCTGCCCCGGCCCTACGGAGTCAGCCCCCAGGCGGGCGGCGAGCTGCTTCCTGGCCCACCTGTGGCACAGGTCGCATCGTCGCCGGACGCGCGGTGACGGGGCGGCCTGCTGGTTGGTCACGTTCGGCATCTCCTGTTGGTACCCATGACGGTCGGCGGAAGTGGGTCGTGTTGCGGGCGTGCCGTACACCGTTGAAGAACCCGCCGATGCCGTAGGCACTGGACGAGTACGAGTCGGTCACCAGGCACCCCTGGTACGCGAGTTGGCTTCGCGGGTGCGGGCCAGCAGATCGGCGCGCCTCTCCCGTTCCTCCGGGGTCAGCTCGCGTCCGGCGTGCTCTTCGGGGTCGAGTAGCGGCCGTTCGGCGGGCTCGGGGTCGTCACGGTCCATCGGACGGGGGCCGCCCAGCAGGTACGCCCACGCGGGCAGGTACTCGGGCTCACCGGTCACGCTCACGCGCTCAACTCCCGCTGCGCGGGCTGCAGTTCACCGGAGACGATCCGGCCGTGGCACTCGGCGTGCTCCGCGATGTACTGCGCGATCGCCATCACGGTCCGGGCGTTGGCTCCGCCAAGGGCCACGTGCCCACCGTACTCGTGCCCCGTGGCGTACACCGGGGACAGTGACACCAGCGGTGGCAGCCCCGCGAGCCTGAGCGCCGCCATCAGGGCATCGGCCGCCTCCTCCGCCATGGTCCGGTGACGGCTGATCAGCCGCCCTCTCTCGCTCTCCAACTCGCTCACCGTGCGCGCTCCTCTCTGTAGTCATTCCACTACAAGAATCGGCATCGGCGGCTACGATCGGAAGCCTTCCGCACTGGACAAATTCGTCATGTGGGATTCAGGTTCGAAAGGTGATCGAACGTGCGGCGTACGACACTTGACCCAACGTCATCTCCGGCAGCGGCCTTCGGGGTGCAACTCCGCAGGTCACGAGAGGCGAAGAAGCTCACACAGGTAGCCTTCGGGGCGCTCATCGGGTTCAGTGACAGCTTCGTGTCGTGCGTCGAAAGAGCGACACGCAATCCTACATACCCCTTCGCGACCCTCTCGGACGACGCCCTTGATACGGGCGGAACGCTCGAACTCATGTGGTGGAACCTCAAGCACACGGCCCTACTTGAGGGATTCCCGGAGTACGCCGCGCACGAGTCCAAGGCGGCGGAGCTCCGGCTGTTTGAGTTGGGAGTGATCCCAGGGCTCTTCCAGACTCCGGCGTACGCAGCGGCAATCGCGTCAGCAGCGGTGCAGCGCGGGGCAGTCACGCAGGACCAGGCCGACGAACGCCTTGCCTTCCTGGCTGCTCGCCAACGGCTTCTGGAGCAGTCTCCCGCCCCGCTGGTTCATGCGGTACTGGATGAGAGCTGCCTACGTCGGCCGATCGGCGGAAGGGTCGTACTGACGGAGCAGTTCCAGCACCTGGAGCTACTGGCCGCGCGTCCTCAGGTGATCATTCAGGTAGCACCGCACGCACTTGCCGAGCGACGCCCGTTCGCCCACCCGGTAACGCTGCTGACGCTTCGAGACCACACGGCCCTTGGCTACACGGAATCGCATCAGCGGGGCTTCATCGAGCGGGATACTGACACCGTCAGGGCATGGACGAGGGACTACCATCGGTTGCAGGTTGAAGCGCTGCCCCAGGCTGCATCCATGGAAATGATCCAAGAGGTACGGAAGGAACTGTTCCCATGACCGACCCCGTAGACCTGACTGCCACGACTTGGGTCAAGTCCAGTTACAGCGAAAACGGCGGGCAGTGCATCGAAGTTGCTCCCGGCTTTGTGGGCGTCATGCCCGTTCGTGACTCCAAGGACCCTTCGGGGCCTGCTCTGGTCTTCTCCGCCGATGCCTGGCAGTCGTTCGTCACGGCCACCCGGGAAGGCACCTTCGGCGACGTCTGACAGCTTCCCGACACACAGAGACCCCCGTACCTCGCCCACGCCCGGTCAAGGGCGTGGAAGGTACGGGGGGTGAGCCGGGCTGCGGCAGTCAGCTCTGCAGATTCCTGCCCAGGCCCGGACCCCGGCGGTCGTTGCCAGACCAGGCGCCGGCAGGGACGAGACATACCCAACTTCTGCTTATGAAACGAGACGTGCCGAACCCGCGACTCCAGGTGACCGCCGCCCGTGCCCCGGCCGACACGCCGACGCGCCACCCGATCCATAAGCCCTAGTAGGCAATGGGCCTATGAACCGTCGTTGGACACGACAGTACGGTCGGCCCGATCTTGGCAGTATGACGTCCCCTACTGTGTCCGGCGCAGTCGTCGCCCGGGTCACCTCACGGATCGACGGCCTCGTCGTCGGGATCCGTGAGGTCATCCAGCACGGCTTACCACCGGAGTTGACGGCCCATCTGGTCGGCGAGCTGCTCGCTCCCGTACTCGGCACCGCGGATCTGCTCACCGCCGAGCAGCGCGAGGGCGACCCCGACTGCTACCGGCAGCACGTGCTGCACGCCGAGCGGGACGGCAGCTTCTCGATCGTCGCGCTGGTCTGGCTGCCGGGCCAGCAGACCCAGATCCACGACCACGTCTCCTGGTGCGTCACCGGCGTGCACGAGGGGCAGGAGAGCGAGCGCCGCTACCGGCTGATGACCGACGGGCGGACGTCCCGGCTGATCCCGACCGAGGACGTGCTCAACCCCACCGGCGCGATCGCCGCCTTCGCGCCGCCCGGCGACATCCACCAGGTACGCAACTCCTGTCCGACCAAGGCGATCTCGATCCACGTCTACGGCGCGGACATCGCCCGGCTGGGCACCAGCATCCGCCGAACCTACCGCGCGCCCGAGGGCGAACGGTGAACCCCCTTCCGGCCGTGCACCCCCTTCCGGCAGCGGGCAGCCGCGTGGACAAGGACAGTCTCCCCGTGAACCACAGCAACACCGCCCACGACATCGCCGTAGTGGGCGCGGGAGCCGCCGGCACCCTGACGGCGCTGCGCCTGCTCCACAACGCGGCCGCCGGCCGGCCCGCGCCGGCCCGGATCTGGCTCATCGACCCCGAACCCGCAGGCCGGGGACTGGCGTTCGGCACCGACGCGCCGCACCACCTGCTGAACGTCCCGGCCGGAAAGATGAGCGCCCACCGGGACGACCCCGGCCACTTCGTGCGCTGGCTCGGCGACCGAGGCGGCGAGCACGACTTCGTGCCCCGCGGCCTCTTCGGCCGGTACCTCACCGAGAGCCTGGAGGCGGCGAGCAGCCACAGCAACGCCCCCGACCTGGTCCGGGTACCCGACCGCGTCGTCGGCATCGACCACCGGGCACAGCCGGCCGCCGCACCACTGAGCCTGCGGCTGCGCGGCGGCCAGACCCTCGACGTCGACGCCGCCGTGCTGGCCCTGGGCAACTTCGCGCCCGGCCTGGCCTGGGCGCCGCCCGAACTGCGCACCTCGGTGATGTTCCTGGCCGACCCCTGGACACCGGGCGCCCTGACGACGGTACCCAAGGACCGCGATGTCCTGCTCGTCGGCACCGGCCTGACCATGGTGGACATGGCACTCAGCCTGCAGCGCCCCGGACGCGTCGTGCACGCGTTGTCGCGGCACGGCCTGGTCCCCCAGCCGCACGCCACCACCCCGGTCCTCACCCCGGCCGCCCCCCGGCTCGACGCCCGCCCGGGGCTGGCCGGGCTGCGCCGGGCGGTGCTGCGCCAGATCGCCCACTGCCGCCGCGTCCACGGCGACTGGCGGGCGGGGGTCGACAGCCTCCGTCCCGTCACCAGCGCCCTGTGGCAGCAGCTTCCACCCGCTGACCAGGCCCGGCTGCTGGCCCAGGACCTCCGGCTCTGGGAGACCCACCGCCACCGGATCCCGCCGGTCAGCGCCAGGGCCCTGAGCACCGCCGTGGACGCGGGCCTGCTCAGCATCGGCCGGGGCACCGTGGCCGACGCCAGGATCACCGCAGACACCCCCGGCGACGTCGTCGAGGTCCGCTTGGACAACGGCCGCCGGCTGCGGGTGGGGGCGGTGCTGAACTGCACCGGCTCCGAGGCCGACCTCACCCGGATCGACGACACCCTGGTCACCGACCTGCTCGACACCGGCCTCGGCACACCGGCCCCCGTCGGCGGCGGCTTCGACACCACCGCCTGCGGCCGGCTGCGCCCTGCGGGCGGCCGGGCGCAGGCACCGCTGTGGACGCTGGGATCGCTCCGGCGCGGCAACCTGCTGGAGACGACCGCCATCCCGGAAATCCGCTGCCAGGCCGATGACCTCGCCATGCTGCTGCTGGACCGCAGCGCGGTGGGAACCCGGGGCGAGGCGGCACCGGCCCGCTGAGCCGGCGGGTCGTTCGGCGGGCAGCGCGCCGTGTCCGACGCGGGCGCGGCGGTGGCCGGAGTCCCGCAGGCGGCCGGAGTCCTGCATGCCGGACGGCCCAGGGCCGGATATCCGCCTCACTCTTGCGAGTGGTCATTCGTGTCCCTCCAAACGGAGCAGCGCCTCCTGCCATAGCGTTCCGTCAACGAACTTTTAGTTCGAAGCCGGATCCCCGGAATTGGAGGCACGAGCCAGATGACCGACGAGATCGTCCGCGCCGCGATCCACCCCGCCATCGGAATCGCCAGAGTCGGAAACTCCCTGGAGGAGTACTACACCGCACCCGAGACGCCCGACCCCGGGCCGCAGGACCCGGGCTTCTACAAGGACTCCGCCGGCGCGATCAAACGCGAGGTGGCGCGCTTTCGGGTCTACGGGTACAACGCACTGGGCGAAGTGGTGGCCGAACTCACGGCGGACAACGCCGATATCCGCTGGAGCGCGCACCTGGCGAACAAGAAGGCGGCCTGGTACCAGTTCCAGCTCGCTCTCGACATTCCCGAAGCGGCAGGCGCCAACGCGTCCGGGCTCCGCAACAAGGAGATCACCGGGGGCCTGCGAAAAGACCTGGTCATCGACCCGGGCCCGATCAGCATCAGCGGGAGAAACATCTCAGGGCCCGACTTCCACTTCCGCGACGGCAAGTTCATGGGAAAGGAGGTCTATCTCGGGGAACTGCGCACCGACGAGGACGGGCACCTCCTGGTGTTCGGCGGCTTCGGCCAGTCGGCCTCCTACAACGGCAAGCCGATCACCACCTACGCCAACAACGACGGCTGGCACGACGACATCGGCGACGGCCCGGTCACGGCGACCGTCACCGTCGGCGGCCGCGCGCTGCCGGTCGACCCCGCCTGGGCCCTGGTCGCCCCGCCCAACTACGCCCCCGCGCTGAAAGGCATCCGCACCCTCCACGACCTGCTGTACGACGTGTTCGTCTGCGACGGATCGCTGCCGTTCCCGGACCGGGTCTCCTTCACCCGCCACATCGCACCCGTGCTCCAGCGCTTCACCGACCACCAGTGGGTCAACCACGGCTTCGCCGGCTACTACGGGCACGACGGCCTCAGCCAGTTCACCACCCCGCAGATGCTGGCACGGCTCAGCAGCAGCGCCCCCACCCTCCGCGCGCTGCGCCGACGGGTGTTCAGCGCACTGCGCGACTTCGGGCGCGACGGCGCCTCGCCCGTCCCCTGGCCCTGGCTGTACGGGGACGCGATGGCCATCCCACCGCGCTCACCGCTGCAGCACATGGCGTTCTCCCCGACCCAGTACCGGATGTTCCAGTACTGGGCCGACGGCGACTTCGAGGACGACTGGGGCACCCTCGGGGCCACCCCACCGCCCCGGACGCTCGCCGAGGTGCGCCTCGCCGAGCAGCCGGCCGCGCTCGACCGCGCCGCACTGGACTTCTGCCTCGCCGACGCCTTCCACCCCGGCTGCGAGGTCACCTGGCCGATCCGGCACCCCTCGATGTACATGGCGCCGTTCCGGATCCGCCACCGCCCGGCCGACCAACCCGAACCCTCGTACGGCACGGTCCTCACCCCCGAGACCGCACTGTCGGTGAACGGACCGCTGTACGCCCAGGCGCCGGGCGACCTCTCCCGGTGGATGGCCGTCCCGTGGCAGAGCGACACCGCCAGCTGCCGTTCAGGCTACGAGCTGTCCCTGGGCCCGCGCCACGACCCGTACCTGCCGACGTTCTGGCCGGCCCGGGTCCCCAACCACGTCCTCACCGAGGACGACTACCAAGTGGTCGTGGACGAGACCCGGCCGCTGACCGAACGCACCGAGGCGTTCGAGCGACGGGCCGTGTGGCTGCGCGGACTGCGCGGGCAGAACACCGAACAGCTCAACCAGATGATCGACGACTGGTACCGGCTCGGCATCGTCGAAGTGCGCGAAGGCGCCAAGGACTTCCCCGACCGGATCCAGGTGGAGTCCAGGCCCTCCATCGACCTCGAAGGCGTACCGCTCACCCAGAACCTGGTGACGCTGCACGTGCCCCAGGCCGCAGACCCGGCCCTCGCATCGGTGGCGATCAACCAGGCGATCGCGGTCAGCGGTTACACCGCCGAAGAGGTGACGGCCGGCTTCATCGACAAGGTCGCGCCCTTCCGCGACAACGCCTGATGACCGGTCGGCGCACCGCCGCCGGCGACCACTACGACGTGGTCGTCGCCGGCGGCGGCCCGGCCGGCGCCGCCGCCGCCCTGACCCTGGCGCGCACGGGCCGCACCGTCCTGCTCGCGGACGCCGGCAACGGCCCGCCCAAGACCGGCGAGGCCCTGCCCTCCGTGGCCAAGGTCCTGCTCGGCGACCTGGGCGCCGGCCAACAACCCGTCGCGACCGGACACCTGACCTGCTACGCCAACCTCTCCTCCTGGGGATCGACCGCCCTGGGCCGCACGGACTTCATCAACGACCCGAACGGTCCCGGCTGGCACCTGGACCGCGCCCGGTTCGACCGGTGCCTGCGCGAAGCGGTCCGCTCGGCCGGCGCCGAAGTGGCGGAGCGCACCACGGCCCGCCCGAAGCCCCGGCACCCGGACGGAAGTTGGGCAGTCGCACTGCGCGGACCGGCCGAGCAGCGGATGGTCCGGTGCGACTGGCTGGTGGACGCCAGCGGCCGCCGCAGGGCGGTAGCCTCCACCGGCCGGGCCACCGCTCACCACACGGACGGCCTGGTCGCCACCTGCCTGGAGCTGGCACCCGACCCCGCAGGCCGAGCGGGCGAGACCTGCTCGCTGGTCGAATCCGCCGAAGACGGCTGGTGGTACACCGCGCTGCTGCCCACCGGCCGCCGCCTGGTCACCTACTTCACCGACGCCGACCTCGCCCCGCCCGCACCGCGCACCCGCTCGGACTTCGCCCGGCTGCTGCGCCGGACCCGGCACGTCGCGGCCCGGGCCGGCGCCCACCCGCTGCCCGCCGACGCGACTCCTCGGCGGGCCCCCGCCCACTCCTCCCACCTCGACACCCCCACCGGCGACGGCTGGATCGCCGTCGGCGACGCGCCACCGCCTTCGACCCGATCTCCTCCCAGGGCATCCTCACCGCCCTGCACACCGGCATGACCGGAGCCTCGGCCCTGGCCGCCCACCTCGACGGGGACGGCCAGGCGCTGGAGTCCTACCGCGCCCAGCTGGCCGCGATCCGCACCGCCTACCAGCGCAACCACCACACGGCGTACAGCCTGGAGAACCGCTGGAGCGACCGGCCCTTCTGGCAGCGCCGACACACGTCCCTCCCGCATCCCGCCGCACCACAGCACAGCATCCGAAAGGAGCTCGCATGACCACCCGTCACGACCACGAGCACGAGGACCCTTCGGTCCACTCCTTCATCCTGTCCGGCCAGGACACGGTCTTCGGCCACCACCTGGCCGCGTTCGGCAGCGGCCCGGTCTCGGCGGCCGGCCCGTAGGGGGAATGGTCGTTGCGGAAGTCCAGGACGACCTTGGTGGTGTACAGGGCGCAGGCTGCGAACAACGCGAGGAACAGGACGGTTCGCCGCTCTTCCGCAGCGCGGTGACCCGGGGCAGGTCCTCCGGTATCTGTGCGACCGGATTGCGCCAGCGGCGGGTCAGCACCCAGACGAGGACCGTCGCGACCGCCACGACGGGAGCCCCGCCGAGGATTTGTCCGCTCTGGTACGCCCTCGAACGGGTGTCTATGCCTAGGGCGAGAATCATGCGGAGCACCCTAGTGCGCTGGTCGCGGCGGGCGACGTCCGTGCAGGCGCTGGCGCTACGCTGCCGGATCGTCCTCGCGTGTGCTGACGGGCTGTCGAACACCCAGGTCGGCGCGAACCTCGGGATCCATCCGACCACCGTGGCCACCTGGCGCAAGCGGTTCGCGGCCCAGCGGCTGGAGGGCTTGGCCGACGAGAAGCGGCCGGGCCCTGCCCGCACGGTGACGGACGAGCAGGTCGAGGACGTGATCGTGCGGACTCTGGAGACGACGCCGAAGGGCGCCACACACTGGTCCACCCGCGAGATGTCGAAGCAGAGCGGGCTGAGCCAGTCGACGGTCTCACGGATCTGGCGCACCTTCGGCCTCAAGCCGCACCAGGTCGACACCTTCAAGCTCAGCAAGGACCCGCAGTTCATTGAGAAGGTCCGCGACGTGGTGGGCCTCTACCTCGATCCGCCCGAGCGCGCCATCGTGCTCTGCGTCGACGAGAAATCGCAGATACAGGCACTGGACCGCTCGGCGCCGGTGCTACCGATGATGCCCGGCATGCCCGAGCGCCGCACCCACGACTACCTGCGAGGAGGCGTCACCACCTTGTTCGCGGCGCTCAATACCGCCACCGGCGAGGTCATCGGCTCCCTGCACCGCCGCCACCGCGCCGTCGAGTTCAAGAAGTTCCTCGCCAAGCTCGACAAGGAGGTCCCCGCCGAGCTCGACGTCCACCTGATCTGCGACAACTACGCCACCCACAAGACCCCCGCCATCCAGAAGTGGCTACTCGCGCACCCGCGCTTCCACATGCACTTCACTCCCACCAGCTCGTCCTGGCTCAACCAAGTCGAGCGCTGGTTCGGCCTACTGACGGACAAGCAGATACGGCGCGGAGTCCACAAGAACGTCCAGGCACTGGAGAAGGACATCCGCGACTGGATCGCCCGCTGGAACGAAGACCCCAAGCCGTTCACCTGGACCAAGACCGACCGGCAATAGGCGGCTGCCGCTGAGCGATGGGGTGGGGTGGATGCAGTGCGGGCACGGGTCCGCGTGATCATGGAGTTCTCTACGCTC
>NZ_JARXZC010000027.1 GCF_029894335.1 Kitasatospora sp. MAP5-34
TGAGAGGGTAAGGCTCCCAGTAGACGACTGGGTTGATAGGCCGGATGTGGAAGCCCTGTAAGGGGTGGAGCTGACCGGTACTAATAGGCCGAGGGCTTGTCCTCAGTTGCTCGCGTCCACTGTGTTGTTCTGAAACAACGACCCCGCATCCCGGGCCACGGGATTGTGTGCGGCTTGTTTCGTAGTGTTTCGGTGGTCATAGCGCGAGGGAAACGCCCGGTTACATTCCGAACCCGGAAGCTAAGCCTCGTAGCGCCGATGGTACTGCAGGGGGGACCCTGTGGGAGAGTAGGACGCCGCCGAACAATCATTCACAAATGACCCCTCATCCGGGAACGGATGGGGGGTCATTTGCATGTCCGGACCAGTTCATTCCGGGCGATGGCCTGCGCGATGGCCTGCGGGTTCGTCCCCACCCGGCCGGCGGAGGGCTGTGCCTCGGCTCCGGTCGGGCTCTGGAGCCATCGCGTCAGTGGGGGTGCGACGCGGCTTGAGGCGCCCGGGTGGACGGCAGGGCGGCCGTCGGTGAGACGAAGGTGTACCACGGGTGCGAACCGTCAAAAAGCCGCTAAATCTGCCCATCTACTAGGCTGATCAGGGGAGATCCGCTCACAAGGCCGTAGTCTCGAAGCTGGCGAACAGGTGTCCGGGGGCGGTGTCCCCGGCTGGGATCAAGAATGGTGCGCATGGCACGCGGCAGGCTGCGGATCTACCTCGGGGCGGCCCCCGGGGTCGGAAAGACGTACGCCATGCTCGCCGAGGCCCAGCGGCGGCTGGTCCGGGGCACCGACGTGGTGGTCGGGTTCGTCGAGCACCACAATCGGAAGTTGACGGCCGGGATGATCGACGGTCTGGAGACCGTCCCGCGTCAGGAGCTGATCCACCGGGGGGCCGTCTTCAGTGAGATGGACCTCGACGCCGTCCTGAGGCGCAAGCCCGCCGTCGCCCTGGTGGACGAACTCGCCCACACCAATGTCCCCGGCTGCCGCAACGCCAAGCGCTGGGAGGACGTCGAGGAGCTGCTCGCAGCCGGGATCGACGTGGTCTCGACCGTCAACATCCAGCACCTGGAGTCGCTCGGCGACGTGGTCGAGGGCATCACCGGCGTGCGGCAGCGGGAGACCGTCCCGGACGAGGTGGTCCGCCGGGCGGACCAGATCGAGCTGGTCGACATGTCCCCGCAGGCGCTGCGTCGCCGCCTCGCGCACGGCAACGTGTACGCGCCCGAGAAGATCGACGCCGCGCTCTCCAACTACTTCCGCCCCGGCAACCTCACCGCGCTGCGTGAACTGGCGCTGCTCTGGACGGCCGACCGGGTCGACGAGTACCTCCAGCGCTACCGGGCCGAGCAGGGCATCGAGGGCACCTGGCAGGCCCGCGAGCGGATCGTGGTCGGCCTCACCGGCGGCCCCGAGGGAGCGACCCTGATCCGCCGGGCGGCCAGGATCGCCGACCGCGCGTCGGGCGGTGAGCTGCTGGCCGTGCACATCGCCCGGTCGGACGGGCTGACCGGCTCCGGTTCGCCGCGTGCCCTGATCGAGCAGCGGGCGCTGCTGGAGAGCCTCGGCGGCAGCTTCCACACCGTCCTCGGTGACGACCCGGCGGCGGCCATGCTGGACTTCGCCCGGGGCGTCAACGCGACGCAGATCGTGCTCGGCTCCAGCCGCCGCCGCGCCTGGCAGTACATCTACGGCCCCGGCGTCAGTGCCACCGTCACCCGCGACTGCGGCGACATCGACGTGCACATCGTCACTCACGAGCACGCCGCCAAGGGCCGGGGCAAGATCCCGATCCGTAAGATCACCGATCTCGGTCGCGCGCGTACCGTGGCCGGCTGGCTGATCGGTGTCACCGGGCCGCCGCTGCTGGCCGTGTTCCTCACCCATCTCCACGGGCTGGGCCAGGCCACGGACATGCTGCTCTTCCTCTCCGTGACGGTCTGCGCCGCCCTGGTCGGCGGTCTGCTGCCCTCCATCGCCTCCGCCCTGGTGGGCTCCGCGACGCTGAACTACTACTTCACGCCCCCGGTCCACAGCTTCACGATCTCGGCGCCGCAGAACATCCTCGCCGTCGGCATCTTCACCGGGGTCGGCATCTCCGTCGCCTCGGTGGTCGACCTGGCCGCCCGCCGTACCCAGCAGGCGGCCCGGAGCCAGGCGGAGGCGCAGACGCTGAGCGCCCTCGCCGGTACCGTGCTGCGCGGCGCGCCCAGCGGGGACGGGCTGCTCACGGCCCTGCTCGGCCAGGTCCGGGAGACCTTCCAGCAGGACTCCGCCGCTCTGCTGGAACGTCCGGACGAGCACGGGCCCTGGCACTTCGCCGCCTCGAGCGGCTCGCAGCCGCCCGAGCGGCCCGAGCACGGCGACGTGGACGTCCCGGTGGGGGAGAACCTCGCGCTCGTTCTGCGCGGACGGGTCCTCCCGGCCGCCGACCGCCGCCTGCTCGGCGCGTTCGCCGCCCAGGCGGCCGTGCTGCTGGACCGTCGCCGACTGGCCGGCGAGGCGGCCGCCGCCCGCCGGGAGGCGGAGGGCAACCGGATTCGTACCGCGCTGCTCGCCGCCGTGTCGCACGACCTCCGGACGCCGCTCGCCGGTATCAAGGCGGCGGTCAGCTCGCTGCGCTCCGAGGACGTCGAGTGGGACGAGGCGGACGAGGCCGAGCTGCTGGAGGGGATCGAGAACGGCGCGGACCGGCTCGACCACCTGATCAACAACCTGCTCGACATGAGCCGCCTGCAGACCGGCACCGTCACCCCGCTGATCCAGGAGACCGACCTGGACGAGGTCGTCCCGTTCGCGCTCGGGGGAGTGCCGCTGGAGTCGGTCAAGCTCGATGTCCCCGAGACGCTCCCGATGATCCACGCCGACGCCGGGCTGCTGGAACGCTCGTTGGCCAACCTGATCGAGAACGCCGTCAAGTACAGCCCCGACGGCGTGAAAGTCCTGGTCAAGGCCGGTTCCCTGCATCCGCCCGGAGGCCCGGGGAGAGTCGAGCTGCGCATCGTCGACCGTGGCCCGGGTGTGCCCGAGGAGGCCAAGGAGCGGATCTTCGCTCCCTTCCAGCGCTACGGTGACGCCCCGCGCGGCGCCGGAGTGGGCCTCGGTCTCGCCGTCGCCCGCGGCTTCGTCGAGGCGATGGGCGGCACCGTGGCCGCCGAAGACACCCCTGGCGGCGGGCTGACCATGGTGGTCACCCTCCCCGCCGTAGATCTACCGGACAACCCCCAACTGCCAACGAACCGAAAGGCGGAGCCCGTATGACCCGGGTCCTTGTCGTGGACGACGAACCGCAGATCGTCCGCGCCCTGGTGATCAACCTCAAGGCCCGCAAGTACGAGGTCGACGCGGCCCATGACGGTGCGAGTGCGCTGGAGCTGGCTGCGGCCCGCCATCCCGACGTGGTCGTCCTCGACCTCGGGCTGCCCGACATGGACGGTGTCGAGGTGATCAAGGGCCTGCGCGGCTGGACCAGGGTCCCGATCATCGTGCTCTCCGCCCGGCACGCCTCCGACGAGAAGGTCGAGGCGCTGGACGCCGGCGCCGACGACTACGTCACCAAGCCCTTCGGCATGGACGAGCTGCTGGCCCGGATGCGCGCCGCCGTGCGCCGGGCCGAGCCGGTGGCCGGGGAGGACGACTCGATGGTCGTCACCGAGAGCTTCACCGTCGACCTGGCCGCGAAGAAGGTCAACCGGGACGGCGCCGACGTACGCCTCACGCCGACCGAATGGCACCTGCTGGAGGTGCTGGTCCGCAACGCCGGCCGGCTGGTCAGCCAGACCCAGCTGCTGCAGGAGGTATGGGGCCCGGCCTACCGCACCGAGACCAACTACCTGCGGGTCTACCTCGCCCAGCTCCGCCGGAAGCTGGAGGCCGACCCCTCGCACCCGCGCCACTTCATCACCGAACCGGGCATGGGTTACCGCTTCGAGGCGTGACCCGGGCGGCCCCTGGTCCGACCCGGACCGCTCGAGCGCCGACCTCGGGAGCCCTGGAGCCGGTACCCTTCGGGCATGAGTGGTGACAACAGCAGCGACCAGCCGCAGGGCCGCTTCCGACGCATGCTCAGCCGCCTGACCTCCTCCGCCGAGGAGCTCCAGGCCCAGGAGCTGCGTCAGGACGCCGCGGAGTCGGGCTGCACCCCGATCGCCAGCTGCGGGGACCGCGAGCTGGTGACCGTGGCAGGCACCCTGCGGACAGTGACACTCCGTCCCAGGGCCGGTGTACCGGCCCTGGAGGCGGAACTCTTCGACGGCAGCGAGGCCCTGGACGTGGTCTGGCTCGGCCGTCGTTCGATCATCGGCATAGAGCCCGGCCGCCGGCTCATCGCCAGCGGCCGGATCAGCCATGCGCGCGGACGCCGCGTGCTCTTCAACCCCCGCTACGAACTGCGTCCTGCCGGACACGGGAGCGAGTGAGAGTGACCAATCTGCCAGGCGGCGAACCCGCCGCCCGCACCGTCGCGCCCGACGACTTCGGTCGCTATGTCGACCAAACCCTGACCGAGGCGGTGGAGTCGACGGCGGAGGAATGGCGGGCCCCGGAGACCGCCGAGGAAGCCGCGGCCCGGGAGGCGGCCGCCTCCAAGGAGGCCGCCGACACCATCCTGAAGGCGTTCGGCGGGATCCGCGGCATGGTCGACATGACCCTGCCCGGCCTGGTCTTCATCCTGACCTTCAACATCACCCACCAGATCCCCACCGCCGCCTGGGCCGCCCTCGGCCTGAGCGGGATCTTCGTCGTCATCCGGCTGTTCCGCCGGGAGACCATCCAGCACGCGTTCAGCGGCGTGTTCGGGGTCGCGATCGGCGCCTGGATCTCGATGAAGACCGGGAAGGCGGAGAACTTCTACCTGCCCGGCCTGCTCTACAACGTCGGCTACTGCGTCGCGCTCGCGATCTCCGCGCTGGTCCGCTGGCCGCTGGTCGGCCTGATGCTCGGGCCCGTCACCGGTGAGATGTTCACCTGGCGGACGGAGAACCCCGGACGGCTCAAGGCGTACACCAAGGCGACCTGGGCCTGGGTGGTGATCATGGGCATCAAGCCGGTGATCCTCTTCCCGCTGTACTTCACCGGCAACACCACCCTGCTCGGCTGGCTCAAGACGGCGCTCGGCATCCCCGCGCTCGTCCTGGCGATGTACGTGACCTGGCGGATCCTGCTCAAGGCCCCGGCACCGATCAAGGCCCCGGTCGAGGAGGAGTAACACCCGCGCAGCTGTGAGGGCCCGTACCCGGCAAGCGGGTACGGGCCCTCACACCTGTGGTGCTACTGGGCGCCGGAGACCACCGAGAGCAGGTCTTCCAGCTCCTCCTCGCGCTCCTGGGCCGCCACGAAGAGCAGCTCGTCGCCGCCCTCCAGGGTGTCGTCCTTGCCGGGGACCAGCACCCGTCCCTCGCGGATGATCGTCACCAGTGCGGTGTCCTCCGGCCAGCTGACGTCGCCGACCCGGGTGCCGACCAGTTCGGTGTCGGCCGCCAGCGTCAGCTCGACCAGGTTGGCGTTGCCCTGGCTGAAGCGCATCAGGCGGACGAGATCGCCGACACTGACGGCCTCCTCGACCAGCGCGGACATCAGACGCGGCGTGGAGACCGCGACGTCGACGCCCCAGGACTCGTTGAAGAGCCACTCGTTCTTCGGGTTGTTCACCCGGGCGACCACGCGCGGCACGCCGTATTCGGTCTTCGCCAGCAGCGACACGACCAGGTTGACCTTGTCGTCACCGGTCGCGGCGATCACCACGTGGCAGCGCTGCAGCGCGGCCTCGTCCAGCGAGGTGATCTCGCAGGCGTCGGCCAGCAGCCATTCCGCCATCGGCACCCGCTCCACCGAGATGGAGCCCGGGTTCTTGTCGATCAGCAGGACGTCGTGGCCGTTCTCCAGCAGCTCGCCCGCGATCGAGCGGCCGACCGCGCCGGCCCCGGCAATTGCGACTCGCATCAGTGCTCACCCTCCTGCGGGCCCTTGGCGAAGGCCGCCTCGACGGCCGCCTGGTCCGCCCGGCGCAGCGTCACGTGCACCAGATCGCCTTCCTGCACGACCATCTGCGGCGTGGGCAGCATGCCCTCACCCAGCCGGGTGACGAACGCGACCCGGGAGCCGGACGCCTCCTCCAGCGCGCTCAGCTTGTGACCGACCCAGGACGGCGCGTAGGCCACCTCGGCCATCTGCACGCTGCCGCTCGGGTCCTGCCAGAGCGGCTCGGCGCCGCTGGGCAGCAGTCGGCGGAGCATCTGGTCGGCCGTCCAGCGGACGGTGGCGACGGTCGGAATGCCCAGGCGCTGGTAGACCTCGGCGCGCCGGGGGTCGTAGATCCGGGCCGCGACGTGCTCGACGCCGAAGTTCTCCCGGGCCACCCGCGCGGCGATGATGTTCGAGTTGTCGCCGCTGCTGACGGCGGCGAAGGCACCGGCTTCCTCGATGCCCGCCTCCCGCAGCGTGTCCTGGTCGAAACCGACGCCGGTGACCCGGCGCCCGTTGAACCCGGAACCGAGCCGACGGAAAGCCGTCGGGTCCTGGTCGACGACGGCCACCGAGTGACCCTGTTTCTCCAGCGCTCTCGCGAGGGCCGAACCCACGCGTCCGCAACCCATGATGACGATGTGCACGGGACGCTACCTCACCCAGTCCGTCGGGGTCATGACCTGCGCAAACACCGCTCATCATCCTTCCGCACCCCGCATCCGGGGGTGATCTCCAGGCCACGCCTTCGGTGCGGCACGACGGGGCAGCAGAGGCGCTGCCCGCAAGCTCATCATCCGACACGCTAGCCGCTCCGCCGAACGCGGTCTCGCTGAAGGTAGCGCCTTGAGGTCGGCGGCAGGGCGAAGAACCCCTACGATTCCTTATGGTGCCTGCGACACAAGAGTGCACTTCGGCCCAAGGGACGTCCGCCGTTCAGCCCGGCGTGATGGTTACTTCCGTACTCTGGCAGCTGGAGTCCTCCGAGCGGCGCAAGCCGCTGTGGGCCCGGCCGTGTGGTTGGGAGCCTCCACAGCAGACCGCCCGCCGCAGACCGCCCGAAGGCAGACCGCCCAGAGGCTGACAGCTCAGAGCTGGTGGCTCTGAGCCGCCAGACCAGACCGCAGACGACGACCCCAGCAAGGACGCAACCTCGTGAGCCGCAATACCCCGCCCCGCTCCTCCGGCAAGTCGGCCAAGTCCGGCGGCAAGTCCGGTGCGAAGTCCGGTGCCAAGTCCGGCGCCAAGCCGGGGCAGGTCGCCCGTCCGCGCTGGGGAGCCAGGCCCGCCCGACCGGAGGCCACCGACCGCGACGGCTTCACGGCCCAGACCGCTCCGCTGGCGCCGGGTGAGTCGTCCCCGCCGCCCGCCGCAGTCGCCAAGAAGGCCGCCGACGCGCGGAAGGCTGCCGGTGGCGGCGCCAAGCGGCCCGCCGGAGCGGAGTCGAAGGGAGCCGCCGGGGGAGCCGCCGGGGGCGACTCCAACGGCCGGCGCGCGCCGCGCAAGCAGGCGGTCCGCCCGCCGAAGGCGCTGCGGACGGCCAAGCCCGTCCTGCGGGTCCCGGCCGGTGACCCGCTGGTCGGCGAGCGTTACGAGGTCGAGGTCGGCCCGGTCGCGCACGGTGGCGGGCACTGCGTGGCCCGGCACGAGGGGCGGGTGCTGTTCGTACGGCACACGCTGCCCGGCGAGCGGGTGATCGCTCAGGTCACCGAGGGCACCACCAAGTCCCGCTTCCTGCGGGCCGACGCGGTGGAGATCCTCACCCCGTCCAAGGACCGCATCGCGGCTCCGTGCCCGTTCTCGGGCCCCGGCAAGTGCGGCGGCTGTGACTGGCAGCACGTCACCCCGGGCGGGCAGCGCAAGCTCAAGGGGCAGGTGCTCACCGAGCAGCTCGCCCAGCTGGCCGGGCTCACCCCCGCCGAGGCGGGCTGGGACGGCAGTGTCGAGCCGGTCGGCGGCAAGCTGCCGCCGGGCGAGGTGCCGCAGTGGCGCAGCCGGATCCAGTACTCGGTCGACCAGGAGACCGGTGAGGTCGGCCTGCGCAAGCACCGCTCGCACGACCTCCAGCTGATCGACCGCTGCCTGATCGCCTCCGAGGGCGTGACCGAACTCGGCCTCGAGACCCGCGACTGGACGGGCCTGACCTCGGTCGAGGTGATCGCCTCCTCGGGCTCCTCGGACCGTCAGCTCATCCTCACCCCGGCGCCGGGCGAGCAGCTGCCGCTGGTCGAGCTGGACAAGCCGGTGTCGATCTCCCGGATCGACGAGCAGGAGAACTTCCACCAGGTGCACGGCCGCACCTTCGTCCGCGAGCGGGCGGCGGGCCGCACCTGGCGGGTCAGCAACGGCGGCTTCTGGCAGATCCACCCCGAAGCCCCGGACACCCTGGTCACCGCCGTGATGGCCGGTCTGGATCCGCAGTGGGGCGAGAACGCCCTCGACCTGTACTGCGGTGTCGGCCTCTTCGCCGGGGCGCTGGCGGACCGGGTCGGTGACGACGGCGCGGTGCTCGGCATCGAGTCCAGCAAGCAGGCCGTCCTCGACGCTCGCCACAACCTGGCGGCGCTGGAGAACGTCCGGATCGAGTGCGACAAGGTCGAGACCCTGCTCCCGCGCACCGGGATCGACTCGACCGACCTGATCGTCCTCGACCCGCCGCGTACGGGGGCCGGCCGCGAGACCGTCCGCCACCTGGCCGGGCTGTCGGCCCGCCGGATCGCGTACGTCGCCTGCGACCCGGCCGCCCTCGCGCGTGACCTGGCCTTCTTCCGCGAGGGGGGCTACCGCCCGGTCTCGCTGCGGGCCTTCGACCTGTTCCCGATGACCCACCATTTCGAGTGCGTGGCGATCCTGGAGCCGATCGGCGGCGCCGCCGCGTAGCGGCCTGCGGTACGCGTCCTGACGGGCCGCGTGAACGGGAACTCTCCCGTTCGCGCGGCCCGTCGGCCGTTCGGGGGTGGCCGGAGGGGTGAGCCCGGAGACATGAGCTGCTGGTCCCGGCTATGTCCCAGGACGGGTGACAGGAGAGCTTTCGGGGCAGCCTCCTCGGCGGAAGCCCGAGACGGGACGGGACATCGCACCTCAAGCAGAGGGTCAAGCTTCACTGCGGCATCCCTCGACTGTCACGTCCGGGACGAGAACTCTGTCGGGCTTGCCGAGCGGGCCCGCCCAGAACGCCAGGGTGCTCACCACGACGGCGAGCGCGATGCCCGCGTAGACGTCCGCGACCTGGTCAGTCCGCTGAATCAGCCAGGCGCCGCCCAGCGCGCCGATCGGCTGTCCGGCGCCGGCTACGACCATGGCGACAGACTGGACTCGTCCCAGGTACTCCTCGGGCACGATGCTCTGGCGGAGTGTGAGAGTGCGTATGGCGAACAGGACCGGTAGCCCGGCGGCCGCCGCCCACAGGATGCAGGACGGCCAGAACGAGGAACTGCGGGACATGGCGAAGATGAGGCAGCCCCACACGGTGGGCATGCCCAGGATGACGCTGCGGAAGGAGAGGCGCCGGGTTATCCGGCCCGCGGCGAAGGTCACGGCACCGATGCCGACGCCGTCGGCAGCGAACAACAGACTGACCTGGGTGCCGTCGGCGGCGAGGTGTACATGGGCGAAGTAGACGATCTGCGACCAGATGGTCCCGCTCAGGATGTTGAAGAAGACCGACAGCATCGCGATGCTCCGGAGCACAGGATGTCCCATGACAAGGCGCAGACCGGCCCTGATGTCAGCCCGGACCGTCGCCCCGGTATGGCGGCGCCGTCCGTTGAAGGGAGTTCGGATCATCCTCAGTGCGAACGTCGAGACGAAGAAGGAAGCCGAGTCGAAACCGAAGACCCAGGAGACCGGCATTCCGCCGCCGACGAGAGCGCCGGCGATGACCGGGCCGAACACAGAGGCGACCGCGTAGCAGCCCTGCAGTCTGCCGTTCACCGCCGCGAGGTTGCTTCTCCCGGTGAGCGCCGGGACCGCAGTGCCCTCGACCGCTCGGGACACCAGGCCGAGCGACGTGTTCGTGAACGCGATGCCGTACAGCCAGAGGGCGTTCAGGTCGTGGACGAGCCACAGGCCGGGGATCATGCCGATGACCACGCCTCGGATCGCGTTCGACCCGGCGAGCGCGCGCAGCCGGTCCACCCGGTCGACCCACGCGCCCACCACCAGCCCGAACAACACGTAGGGGAGGAACGTCGACAGCGTCGTCAGGGCCAAGTTCCAGGCCGAGCCTGTGAGCTCGAAGACCAGCAGTGGGAGGCCGAAGGCCGTGAACGACGAGCCGAGGCTGGAGACCACCTGGCCGGTGAGGTACAGCCGCAGGTCCCGCCGACCGGTCGCGGCCGTGCGCCTGGGGTCGGCCTCTGGCGCGGTCGGAGGCCGACGGTCAGCGGGGCGCGGCCGCACGGGCGACGACGATGTCGGCGAGTTGCACGGGCGTGCTCGCGGCGAAGACGTCGCGGATCGTCACCTTCACCTGGAGCGCGTTCTGGAGCTTCGCGACGAGGACGCCGGCCAGCACCGAGTTCCCGCCGGATTCGAAGAAGTCCGAGTCCGGGCTGATCTCACCGTCGGCGTCGAGGATGTCGGCGAATATCCCGATGATGTCCGCCACCACCGGCCCGTGTTCCGTCGTGGTCGCCATGAAGCCTCCGGTTGTTCCAAGGGCTGCGTCGGGAGCAGCGCTGATCGGGATGCCTTGCGAGGTGGATGCTAGGAGCACGGCCTTTCCCCTCGCTTTCGCCCGCCGTCCAGCGAAAAGGTGTCGAAAGCGCCTCCGAAGATCCTGGGAGGGTACCCGCGGGTTCAGCTCGCCGAAGCTTGGCGAGCCCCGCAGACCGCTCATGGAGGGGCAGGGCGTTGAATCACGAGGAGGTTCCGATCACTGGGGACGGGGACGTGTCGGACTCTGGGGCGCGGTCTTCCGACCACGGTGCGGCCGGTCTGATCAATCTCGGCCGTACTCGGTGGCGGATCCAGCCCGACTTCGTCCTACGCGGCGCAGGGTTCCCGGTGGCCGATGCCCTGGCGCTGGGCGATCGGGAGCTGGCGGCAGCGGCAGACTGTGAGCCGGACCAGGGGGATCAGGAGAAGTTCGCCCCGGTTTTCGCCGCCGCAGCGGACCGCTCGGTTGCGACGATGCGTGAGCTCCTGGCCGGTCCGCTCTACGCCGAGGCGCTGACCTGGCAGAACCTTCAGGCGGCGAGGACGCTCAGGAAGCTCGTCACCGACGGGGACATGTCCGAAAGGAAGCGTCGGCGGCGGATGACAGCTCTGACGAGCTACATCCAGCGCTACACCACGAAGAACGACACCGTCGGGTTCTTCGGCCCGGTGGCCTGGGCGCGGATCGCACCGGGCGGCCCCACGTTCACGGTGGACGCGGGGCCCGCGCTGGTCCGCTCCCGGGCCGTGTTCTTCGAATGGTGGGTCATCGACACCCTGGCCGGGTTGTGGTCCCAGGACTCGGAGATCGTCCCCGGCCTGCGGCCGGTCGTCGCGGAGCACTGGTCGGTCCGGGAGACCGGAGTGCGCGGCCCGCGCGGCCGGACCCCCGACCTGTCGGCCGAGGACCTGGACCTGCTGCTCCGCTGCGACGGATCGCGAACCGTCGCCCAGCTCGCGGAGACCTCACCGGAGGGCGACGTACATCGACGGCTCGGCGCCTTGGCGGAGCGCGGGATGGTCGTCATGAGCCTGGCCGGACCGTTCGAGGCGCATCCGGAGTACCGGCTGCGTGACCGGATTCTGGATCTGGCGGACGGACCGGCGCGGACCAGGATGCTGTCGGACCTGGACGAACTGATCGCCGGCCGGGACCGGATCGCGGCCGGCGCCGGCGACGTGGACGCGCTGGAGCGCGCCATGGACGACTTGAACGGCGCGTTCGAACGGATCACGGGAGCGAGCGCGGTACGACGGGGCGGTGAAACCTACGCCGGGAGGACGCTGGTCTACGAGGACACCACCCGGGACTTCGACCTCGTCCTTGGCGCCGGCGTGCTCGATCGGATCGCCGAGCCGCTGGGCTTGGTCCTGGACAGCGCGGCCTGGCTGGTCGACCGCGTCGGGGCGGAATACGAGGACTGGCTCTGCGTCCTCCACGAACGCCTCAGGGCGAAGTCGGTGGACGGCGAAGTCACCCTCGACCACTTGGTGGGCGCGGCCACCAGGGGTCTGGAGTTCGGACACCGCAGCATGCCGCAGCTGGTGGCCGACCTGTCGCAGGAGCTGCGGGCGAAGTGGACCGGGATCCTGGCAGCTGAGCCTGGTGCCAGGCGGCACCAGGTTCGGGCCCGCGACATCGCCGACCGGGTCCGCGCCGAGTTCCCCAGCGGGCCGGCGCGATGGTCCTCCGCCCAGAACCACTCGCCGGACCTCCTCATCGCCGCCGCGGACGCCGAGGCGGTCGCGCGCGGGGACTTCTTCGTGGTCCTCGGTGAGGTGCATCCGGCGATGAACACGCTGGAATCCCGCCCCCTGGTGAACACCCACCCCGACCCCGCCCGGCAGATGGCGTTCGCGGCGGCGCACCACGCCGGCCGCCGGGTCGTGCCGGTGCCGTCGCGCTACTCGACCAGCGTCACCTCACGGACGTATCCGCCGGCGCTCCTGAGCGAGGACTACACATACTGGTCCATGCACTCGCGGACGACGGGCGTGCCCGGCCGGATCGTGCCCGCCGCAGACCTCGTGGTCAGCAGGGTCGGTGACCGGCTGACGGTGGCGGAGCGGAACGGCGAGCTGCGGGGGGATCTCCTGGAGTTCGTCGGCGAGTACCTCTCGGGCGTCACCGTCAGCGCGTTCGGTCTCACCGCAGCCGGCTCCCACAGCCCCCGGATCACCGTGGACGAGTTGGTGGTCGCCCGGGAGTCCTGGTCCTTCAAGTGCGCCGACCTCACCTGGCCGGCCGTCGCCGACGACGCGGCCCAGTTTCTGGCCGCCTGGCGCTGGCAGCGCGAGAACGGGCTTCCGCAGCAGGTGTTCTTCCTGGTCAACGGCGAGATCAAGCCGATGTATCTCGACTTCGCCAGCCCGGCGTCGGTGCGCCTGGCCGCGAAGATGGTCCGGGCTTCCCTCAGCGCCGACCGGGAGGGCACGCTGCGGCTGAGCGAGATGCTCCCGACGCCCGACCAGTGCTGGCTCCCCGATGCGCAGGGGCGGCGCTACACGTCGGAGCTCCGCATGGTCTGCTCCGCCATCAATCCCTGATGGACGGTCCGGTCGGTGCGCCCGTAGAGGTAGGTCCGAACCAGATTGGGAACCCGGTAGTGGACCCGGCCGGGCGACCCGCCGGGGACCTCGTGCAGCAGATGCCCGTCCACCAAGCGCTCCACGATGCGCTGGGCCGCGGACCGGTGACTCTCGAGGGCCCCGGCCAGGCTCTCCGCGTCGGCCGAGCCCGCGCGTCCGGCTGTGAGGAGCACCGTCCTGAGCATCTCCGCGGGGAGTGCCTGAAACTCCGCCTCGATCCCGGAGAACGCATCCCGGTCACCGAGACGCAGCGTGCTCCACGCCGCCCTCGGATCCTTCATGCTGAGGAGCATCTCGGCCAGTCGCCGGCGCGGTCGGGCCGCAAGCTGTTCGGCGAGCATACGGACCGCGAGCGCCTGGCCGTCGGCGAGACGGACCAGGCGGCGCGCGGCTCCCGGCTCGGCGGCCACCCGGCCCCGCCCGATCACCGCGGTGAGCAGGCCGAGCGCGTCGTCATCGGACAGAGCGCCGACTTCGGCCCAGTGCGGTCCGGGAAGCCCCGGCAGCCGCGTCCGGGCGGTGATCACCACGCCGCATCGGCTGCCGCCCGGCACCAGTTGGCGGATCTGCGCCTCGGACGCCGCGTCGTCGAGGACGACGAGAACGTCGCGGGCGGCCAGCAGGCTGCGATACAGGTCGGCGCGCTCATCGACGTCGCGGGGGACGGCGTCGGACGGGACCCCGAACGCCCGGATGAAGCGGCGCAGCGCGTCCGCCTGCGGTACGGGGTCCTGAGTGCTGCCCCGCAGATCGATGTAGAGCTGCCCGTCCCGGAAGCGCCGTTCCGCCAACCGGTGCGCCACGTGCACCGCGAGCGCACTCTTACCGTTGCCCGCGGCGCCGTGCAGGGCGACGACCGGGGCCCGCTGGACGAAGAGCGCCTCGACCTTCTCGACGAGGCCGCGACGTCCTGTGAAGTCGTCGAGGTCACGGGGTGTCTGGCGAGGGGGGACCACCGGCGATCGGCTCACGATCCCCGACCGGACGGGCGAGGCGTCCGCACGCGCGGGAGCCGCGAGGTCCGCTTCCAGCGCCCGCAGTTCGGCCCCCGGTGGCAGCCCGAGCTGGTCACCGAGCAGCCGACAGCCGGCCCGGCAGACCTCCAGCGCCTCGGACCGACGACCGGTACGGGACAGGGCCTCGGCGTAGCGGACCCGTAGCCGTTCCTGGAACGGATACCGCTCCACCTGCTCGGCGAGCCCGGCGAGGAGCTGCTCCGGTCTCCCCAGGCCCAGCTCCAAGTCGCTGTACGACTCCCAGGCCGCAAGGAGCTCCTCCTCAAGGCGGCTGATGGTCCCGGTGAACGCGATGTTCTCCAGATCGGCGCCGAATGAGCCGCGCCACAGTGCGACAGCCTGCCGCATCAGCGCAACAGCCGCAGCCGGGTCACCCCGGTCGGCCGCGGCCGCGGCGCGGCCGGTCCGGTCCCGGAACAGCTCGAGGTCGACCTGTTCGGCTGACACGTCGAGGAGGTAGCCGGGGGGCGTGGTGCGCAGTAGACCGACGCCCCCGAGGCGGTTCAGTGACTTGCGGATCGCCGAGATGCAGATGTGGACCTGGTTGCGGGCCGTCGGCGGCGCCGGGCCGGCCCAGGCCGCGTCGGCCAGCGTGTCGAGGCCGACCGTCCTGCCGCGGTTCAGCAACAGAACCGTGAGGATCGCCCGCTGCCGGCGGGAGCGGATGGGCCACTGCCGCTCACCGTGGGTGACCTGCACCGGCCCGAGGACCTCGAAGCGCAGACCCGTACTTGCCGTCATGTCTCGAGCGCCTCCTGACGCGGTTCGGTGCGCGACTCCGTGAGCACTTCGGTGAGCGTGTGCGTGAACCGGCGCCCGAGTCCTGCGGGGAGGCTTCGGCCCCACTGCACCTCGATGTCCAGGTGGTCGGGGCGTTGGAAGAACCGGACTCCGAGGTCGTTCTTCGCCGACGGATACCGGGGGTAGATCTTGGTGGACATGGCCACGCCGCCCGACTCCCGCTCCATCACGTCGGGCAGTCGCACATAACTGGCCATGACGCTGTTCAGCCGGGTGGCCCGGGCGTCCCTGCCGGGTGCGGTCCGGCCCGCCAGATCGGTGAAGGGGAAGGTGCGGCGGCGTAGATCGGCCCGCCACAGATCGGCGTTCTGTTTCGCCAGCTCTCCGAGGGGCGCGTCGCGCGAGTCCGCCCGCAGCGGGACCTCGTTGACGAAGTAGCCGAGCACGTCGCTCCAGTCGCCCTCGCGGGGCCGGACCGAGGCCGCCGCGCACACGTATGTGGGATCTCCCGAGGCCACCGGCATCGCACGATGGACCGCGGCTATGAGGTACGCGAAGAGGCCCGTTCCGATCTCATCGGCGCAGTGCCGGAGCCGAGCGGTCTGCGCCGCCGTCAGCGGGACCAGTCGTCTGCCGTCGTCGGCCGCCGAATCGCCGTCGCCGGATTCCCACGGGGCGGGGCGGATGCCGAGCGGCACCCGCTGATGCCAGTGCTCGGCGTCCTCGTCGCGGGCGGCCCGCTCGCCGGCCACCACACGACGGACGAGGTCGAGATGCTGGGCCTCGTCCTGTCCGACGAGCGAGCCGGCGACCGCGTCGCCCATCCGGCGGACGAGCGCGAGATAGCCGACACCGTCGTAGACCAGGTGGTGGGTGATTGCGATCAGGGCGGCGCGGTCGCCGCCCAGCCGGACCGCGATCACCCGCGCCAACGCGCCCTCGTCGGACTCGAACGGCTCACCGGCCCGGCTCACCGCGTAGTCCGCGAGTGCCTCCGGGCTCAGGCCGGGCAGTTCGACCGTCTCCACCCCCGGAACCTCGCGGCTGATCCACTGGACCACCCCTCCGGTTTCCGGGTCTATACCGAAGCGTGCTCGCAGCCCGGGGGTCAGCCGGATCAGCCGCTGACCCGCCGCCGCCAGGTCGGAATCCGTGACGGGCCCTCGGATGTGCATGACCGTGGGCGCGTTGTACGCACTGGCGGACGGCGCACGCTGCTCGGCGAAGAACATGGAGGTCTGTCCTGCGGTCGCCGGTAGGCGGACTGCGGTTCGGTCGGGATTCATGGTCACTGGGGATGCGCTCCTTGCCAACGAATCGTTCCTGGATAGGGCTGGCCTTCCAGATGTTCCGCCATCGACGCGAGGATTCCGGCGATCCGCCGTGGGCCCCATTCGGTGACCGCCGCGTTGGCCGGCACCGCCGCCGTGACGAAGTTCAGAATGATCGTGTCGCGTAGCAGCACGTATGCCTCGACAAGGTCGTTGAAGCCCTTCGGCAGCGGGCGGAGCCGGGAGTAGCCGGCCAGGTACGCGTCGGCGAACGCCGCGTAAGCCTCCGGTTCGCCCCCGGCGGCCCGGTAGACGGAGGACAGCACCGTGGCGATGTCGAGGAGGAAGCTGCCGGTGCCGCAATCGTCGAAGTCGATGACGCCCACACCGCCGTCGGACAGTGTTGCCACGGCTGCCGTGCGCTTCAGCGGTCGAGCAGCCACTCGTGGGCCGGGTCGGTGCGCAGGGCGAAGTGGCTGTCCGTGCTCCCGTGGGCCGCCCACAGGTAGTAGATGTCGTGTCCGCCGGCGACGGCGACGGTGTGGTAGCCCTTCGGTACGGCGGCCAGCGTGCCGTCGGTGACGATCTCGGTGTGTGCGTCCCGCACCGATCCGTCGTAGGTGAGGAAGATCCCGAACCCGGTGTCAGGCCGCACCCGGAACAGGAACGCCTCTTCGAGCGCGGTCTCCTGCGGCGGGTCGCTGAGCTGGTGCCGATGGGGTGGATAGGTGGACCATCGGCCGTCGTGGGCGATGGTCTCTCCGAGGAGCACGCCGCTCGTCTGCGGCGGTTGCAGCAGAGTCGTGACATGCCGCTCCCACGACCCCCGGCCGCGGACCTCCGGCTCCGGAACGGTGATCGGCGTGATGCGCGCCGGCTCGAGGGTGGCGGGAGCCGGAGAGGAGATCACCCCCACGTCGGCGGCCGACCGGCCGCCCGCGACGGTGAGCGCGGCACCCGGCGGGAGGAACCATCCGGCCGCAGGCGCGGTGAACGGGTCGAGCCGGTCGATCACCTGGCGCTCGCCGTCCACGGTGGCGGTGAGCTGCCCGGAGATCAGGATCAACGCCACTTCCTGGTGCGTGGCGGCGGAGACCCTGAGGTCGTCGCCGGCCTGGAGCCGGTGGTGGGTGAGCCGCAAACCGTTGGGAGTGCGCACACTGGTCGTCGTCATTCCGCTGCTCCATGGGAAACCGGGTGGGGGATGCTCAGGCGTTGTCCTCGCTCGCTCGCCTCGTACATCGAGACGCCCGTGGCCACGGCGAGAGCGGCGTCCACGGCGGTGGCGAAATCCCGCCGCCCGCCGTCGGCGACGGTTTCCACGAGGGCTGACAGCATGCGGGCGTCGGCGCCGGCGTGGGTTCCGTGCTCCCGGTCGAGCCGGTGGACGACGCGGCCGCCCTGGTCGGAATCGAACCGCACACTGTGAGGGCCGTCCGAGGTGTCGTAGTCGATGACACAGCTGCCGCTCGTGCCGCGCAGCGTGCAGCGGTACCCCTCGCGCGGCGCGTCGGCGGTCAGCGAATACCGTGCCGTCGCACCGGATTCGTACTGGATGTCGGCGCGAATGCCGTCATGGATGTCCGCGTCGATCGGGATGCTGTCCAGCCCCGGAAGGTAGTGATCGCGCTTCAGGACGGCCTGGACGCTCACCGGGCGCGAATCGAGCCACCAGGCGAGCAGGTCCAGGTGGTGGCAGGACTTGGTGACCTCCAGGCCGCCGGAGGCTGCCCGAGTCCGGTGCCACCGGGTGAAGTAACTCCGCGCGTGCGAAGGCTTGAGTGTGTAGTGCAGTTCGGCGTCGACCACGGCTCCGATCCGTCCCTGCGTGAGCCACTCGCAGATTGCCGCGTGGACGTTCGTGAAGCGCAGGTTGTGCCCGACGAGCAGTTTCGCGGACGCTCGATCGGCCTTCGCGACGAGGTCGAACGCGTCGCGCACCGTGGTGGCCAGCGGCTTCTCCACGAACGTCGTGCAGTTGGCGGCGAGCGACCGGACCACGTGGTCCCGGTGGGTGGCGTCCGGCGAGGCGACGACCACCAGATCCGGCCGGGTGTCGGCGAGGATCCGGTCGACGTCGGACGAGTGGGCGACCGCGGCGCCCGGCAGATCGGACGCGATGCTACGGGCGGCGTCCAGGTCCGAGTCGACGACCGCCACCGGGGTCGCGCGGATCGCCGTGAACGGCGCGGCGCCGGCGAGCCAGGGTGCGTACAGTTTCCGGGCCCGGGTGCCGGCTCCGATCAGGACCACCCGGATCGGCCTGGTCATCGGGCACCGTCCAGGGTGACGGCCGGTACCGGACGGCCCGCCAGGATCACGTCCCGGATCTCCAGATCGGGAGTGAGGATCACCGCGTCGCCGTCGGATCCGGGCAACAGCGCTCCCTTGCGGGGATAAAGCCCCATGGTGCGGGCCGGTGTCGCGGTCGCCATCGTCAGGATGTCCGCCACCGGAGCCCCGGTCAGGGCCCGCATCCGAGGCAGCGTCGAGCCGAGCGGCAGCACGCTTCCGCACAGGCTCCCGCCGTCCTCCGTGGCCGCGTACCCGTCGTGGACGCGGCCGGTGGAGGCCCCGACCCGGAAGGTCCGGCCGACGGCGAGTCCGGTTCCGGCCGTCGCGTCGGACACCAGGCACAGCTGGTCGGGCCCGAAGCAGCGCAACGCGATGGTCAGCAGCGACCCCGGCAGGTGATGGCCGTCGGCGATGACCTCCGCGGACAGGCCCTCGGACGCCAGCGAGGCCTCCAGCAGCCCGGGGATCCGGACCAGGTCCGGACGCGTCAGAGTGGACTGGCCGCTCCACAGATGCGCCAGGTGGGTCGCGCCGAGGCTGCGGGCCCGCTCCAGCACCTCAGGAGAGGCGCTGCTGTGGCCGACCGAGACCCGGACCCCGTTCCCGGACAGGTGGCAGATGAGCTCGTCGGCTCCGGCGAGTTCCGGCGCGAGAGTGACCATCCGCAGCGCGGCCGGCAGCGGGGTGAGCTCGCGCAGCAGCTCGGCCGGCGAGCGCAGTGCACTGCTGTCGTGGGCTCCGCGCTGGGCCGCGTTGATGCAGGGCCCCTCCAGCTGGACGCCCGCCAGCGTCGGTGCGCCCTGATCTGCCAGCAGCGCCGCAGCGGTACCCAGGGCGGCGGCGGTGACCGTCGGCGTGGCGCTGGCCAGCGTGGCCAGCGCGGTCGTCGTGCCGGCGCCCAGGTGCGCTCCCAGGATCGCCCGCCACGCGTCCGCGTCAGGTTCGGTGAAGTCGTGGCCGAGGGCGCCGTGGACATGCACGTCCACCAGCCCCGGACCGACCAGGCAGCCACTCGCGTCGACGGGTACGCGGTCGTCGTCGTGCGGGCAGCGGTCGCGGACCACGCCTCGGCAGATCACGACGTCGTTGACGACTGGCCGCCCGCTCCCGGCGCCGATCACCGTCCCCGAACGGATGACGGCGCACCCGCCTGAGCTCATCGCTCCGCCACCGGCCGTGCCTTCGACGGGGCGCAG
This sequence comes from Kitasatospora sp. MAP5-34, assembly GCF_029894335.1. Lineage (GTDB taxonomy): Bacteria > Actinomycetota > Actinomycetes > Streptomycetales > Streptomycetaceae > Kitasatospora. The sequence continues at coordinate 19,728 of NZ_JARXZC010000027.1, forward strand.
GCGCACCGGGTGCCGACGGGGCCGCCCGGCAGATGCCGGTCATAGGATCCGCCGTCCCAGAGGTAGCGGGTGCCGTCGGCGGCCACGGGGTCCGCGAGCGCCAGCGGCACCAGGTCGTCCAGGGCGCCGGCCAGGACGTCGTCGCGGTCGGCCTTGCGCAGCAGCCCCAGTTCCTGGAGCCGCGCGGAGTGGATGTGCTGCTCCGACTCCCGCAACTGGCGGGGGATGGCCAGGGTATTGGCCCCGGTCGCCAGGACCTCGCCCAGCATGTTCGCCCCGGCGGCCCCGATGAACAGGTTGCAGGCCCGCAGCCAGGGCAGCAGGTCCGGTTCGTAGTCGCGGATCTCCACGCCCGGGTCCTCCGCCCACAGCTGCCCGAGCGCCAGCCGGTCGTCCGGCTCGAGGTAGGGCCCGGGCACCAGCAGAGCCCGGTCGAACTGCCCGCGTCGGCGCCGGAGCGCCTCGGAAACCGCCCGCCACAGACTGCCGGCACCCTGGCCGCCGCCCATGGCGGCGACGACGAGACGCGTGTAGGGGTCGATGCCCAGCGCTTCGCGGGACTGAGCGGCGCTGAACGGATACGGCTCGGCGAGATAGCCGGTGTAGTGGAGGCGGTCCGCCACCTCCTCCGGGACGTCGTAGTACTCCGCGAGATCGAAGACCTCCCGGTGGGTGTGCACGTTGAACTGGCAGTAGTGGTCCTGGATCCACGGACCCCGGTCGGGCGAGAAGTACTTGCGGGTGGTCTTCTCCCGGTCGAACAGCACCCCGCGCAGGGTCAGCACCGCGTGTTCGGCGTACTTGGCTTCCAGGGCCGGGACGAGCTCGTCCTCCGCGCCCCGGGGGATGTGGTCGCTGAGCAGCACTTCGGGCCGGTAGTGGTCGAGGAAGACCGTGATCAGGTCCCTGCGGACCTGGTGCAGCACCTTCTCCGACACCGCGAGCCGCGGCCGCAGGTTCCAGCCGTTCGGGTCGTCGTAGTTGGCGAACGACGGGATCTTGACCAGGTCGACCTCGGTGGGCAGCAGGTCCAGGCCCCGGTACGCCCCGGTGACGCCGGCGATCGAGTACGGCTCGGGCGAGCGGAGCAGGTAGTGGGCGACCTTGGCCGTGCTGGACGTGTGGCCGAGGCTGCGGCCGTTGTGCCAGTACAGGGCGACCCTGCGGCGTTCGTCGAGCATGATCTGGCTCTCTCCTCGTGGTGTACGTGGGTGGGGCTTCGGGCTGTGCCGCTTCAAAAGCTGCTCGCGAGACCTTCGGCGAGCGCGGCGTCCGAGAGCAGGTCGGCGTGCGGGACTTGGGTCGCCACGACCGTGAGCCCGGGAACGGCACGCCGCCAGGCGGCGACGTCGGCCCCCTCGGACGCGACGACGGTGACGGGCAGCATGGACGGGTTGATCACGAACCCCTGGAGCGCGCGCACGTGGGCGGTGAAGACGCCGAGCCTGCGCCGGTAGTGTCCGAGGGGGTCGCCCTCGACGCCCAGCGCCCGGAGCGCTTCGTCGAGCGCCTCGGCGGCGCCGCAGGACGTGCTCCCGGCCGACGGCGCGGACCCGGCCGGGGCCGGGTCGCCCTGCCGGGCACGGTCCCGGTGCACCTGGTCGAGTATCTCGGCGATGGCGGCCGCCTCGACCTCCGCCATCCGCCCCAGGTCCGGCACCTCGCCCGGGTCGAGCAGCAGCGCCCCGTGGACCGCGAACCCCTCGGCGGCGGCCCGCCGCGCTACGTCGTAGGCGATGAAGCCGCCTGACGAGTAGCCGACCAGGAAGACCTCCCGCTGCCCTGCGGCCCGGAGCTCGTCCAGCGCGAAGGCCACCAGGTCTTCGAGGTCGGCCAGCGGTGTCTCGCCCGGTTCGAGCCCGGGCGGACGCAGGGCCAGCGCGCGCCGCCCGAACGGGCTGAGGAACCGCTGCGCGCTGAAGTCCTGGCCCCAGGCGCTGGGTATGTAGACGAGACAGGGCCCGGGCGCGTCCGGCCACATGACGAGGGAGGACATCGCACTCGAACCCCCGTCGCGCACCATGTCCGCGAACTGCTCGAAAACCGGTGCCTCGAACAGGGAGATCAGCGACAGGCGGGACCGCAGGCGGGTGTTGACCTCGGTGGCGCAGAGCACGGCCTTGATCGACGTTCCGCCCAGCGTGAAGAAGTCGTCGTCCAGGTTCGGACGATCGCAGCCCAGGACTTCCTGCCAGATCCACGCGAGTTGGTGGTGCAGCGGGGTCCGGGGGTGCCGCCTCACGGTTTCCGGGCTCGTCATGACGCCGCTCCTCGGCGCAACGACCAGCTCTGTGCGTCCGCCAGCCGGGCCAGCGGCGCGGGATCGAAGGCCGGGGAGTGCAGCCACCGGGTCGATCTCCGCGTGTAGTACTCGGCGATCTCGGCGCCCACGTCCGGCGCGTCGTGCCCGGTCCGGACGGGGATCCAGTCCGCTTCGGCCGGTCCCGGCCGCCGCCAGGCGTCGACCAGCGTGCGGTAGAGCGCCCCTGTCGACAGCACCGTGTCGCCGTGGGCGACCGACCGAGGCAGCGTTCCCCGCGTCTCGACGTGCTCACACAGGCTGGACGCGAGGGCGCACAGGGTCGCCGGGCGGACGGCCGGCGGATTCGCCGGGAGCTCCCGGGAATCGGCGGGATCGGTCGGTCCCAGCACCTCCGGCAGCGGGTCACCGGCCACGAGGCCGCGGCCTGCCAGCTCGCGGCACAGGACGTACGTCAGTTGCGCGGGTGAAGCCCACCTGGACGTCACCGTCACCGTCCCCGCCGCGCGGGCTTCGCCGACAGCCGCCGCCAGCCGGCCCTCGTCGAACCCGGGGCGGGCGCCGGTGAGGGACTGGACGACCTCGGAGAACGGGACGACATCGGCGAAGCCGCTCAACTCGGTCAGCAGCAGGTCGAGGTTGGCGAGCATCAGTGAGGTCGACTCCCGGGACCGGCCCACGGGTCGGCGGAGCGTCGGCGAGTCCGGATTGCGGCCGTCCGCGAAGTTCACCGCGTCCCAGAACTCCGCGTTCACGAACATCGTCGGATGCCCGAGGTACAGCTGGACGACGCCGCCGGAGGCGGCGCGTTCGGCCACCAGCGGCCGGATCCGGGCCCGGAGGTCCGCGAACCGCGCGGCGTCGGCGAGGTCGTCCTCGACCGGGCCGATCATCGAACGCCGGGCGAAGCAGAGCGCGCCGGCGTACCAGTGCGGCTGGTCGTCCGACGGAATCCGACTGAACGAGTGCACGTGCGAGGAGATGCCCAACTCCGCGACCGTGGCGGGGATCTGCGGCCCCCAGGAGGTGCCGGGCGTCGCGAACGCCCACAGCCGCCGGCCGGTGAGCTCGCGCAGGAAGTCCGCCCCGGCCGCCTCGCGGGCGAGCACCTCCGCCCTGCCCTCGTCCCAGGTGCGGGTCTCCAGGTACTCGGAGATCGTGGGGTGTCTGGAATGACCATCGGAGTGGAAGCCGATGTCGTGTCCGCGAAGGGCGTCCACGACATCCGTCCGGCCCCGCGCCGCCAGCGCCCGCGCCTTGTCCCCGGTGAGGAAGAAGCCCGCGGACATCCCGTGGCGCCCGATCAGGTCGGCCAGCCACACGATCGCGTCGTCGCTCTCGGGCGTCACGACGTCCTCGACGTCGAAGGAGAGGACGACCCGGGGCCGGTCTGCGGTCGATGTCATCGGGGATCGACCTTCTGAAACCCGTTCATCCACAAGGTGGCGGCCGCGTCCCGGAGGACCTCGAAGGCGCACGCCGGCTCGATCTCCACCGCGCACCGCCCCGAGTAGTCCCGTTCCTCCAGCAGCTCCCGCACCCGCCGCAGCGGCATCGCGGCGAACGGGGTCACCGGACCACCCTTGAGATGGATCTGCCGGACCAGCCCCAGCAGATCGGACAGCGCGGCGACCGGATCGACTCCGGCATACAGGCAGTTGCCGATGTCGAAGTAGAGCCCGACGTTGTCGTGAGCGCTCTGCTCGACCAGGCGGGCGACCTCGTAGGGGTCGGCGCCGCCGACGAACTCGACGGCGAGGGAGGTGCCCGACGCGGCCGCGATCGGTGCGAGCTCGTCCAGCGCCTGCGAGTAGACCCGGAACCGGTCGAGCTCGTCCTCGACGACACGTGCCGGGATCAGGATCGGGCCGTATCCTGCGGCGGCACAGGTTCCGATCAGACCCGCGAGACCGGCGACCGTCTCCCGCCGTTCGGGTGCGGGCAACTTCGGCAGGGCGGCGAATTCAGCGAGCACGACCGATCGGACGGCCACGCCGTGCCGGGCGGCGGTGTCGGCCACAGCACTGAGCGCCGTCGCCCCGGTCTCGATCTTCGCCGACGCCTCGGCGAAGCTGAAGCCGAGCCGCTTGATCTCTCCGAAGACCTTGTCCAGGCCCCGGGAGGCGTCCACGGAGTCCAGGTTCAAGCCGACGTTGGTCACGACTCCTCGCCTCCCCGCCGGGTCTCGCCCGACAGCAGATCGGCGACCCGGATCGGAGCCCCGGTGCGGGCGGACTCCCGGTGGGCCGCGGTCACGGCCAGCGTCCGCAGGGCATCGGCGTACGGGGAGCGGATGAGTCCGGGGTCCTTCTCCTCGACGGCACGCAGGAATGCCACGTCCTGCTTCGCCATGGAGTCGTCGTCGAACACCGTCTCGGTCACCTCGCCGCCGGCGATCACCTGGACGGTCCGGGCCTCGCCTTCGAACCCGAGCACCGAGATGGTGACGTCGTCCGCGAACAGGTGGAGCCCCTTGGCCCGTTGCGGCTTGCCGTGGCCGGAGATCAGGTTGTTCGTCAGGCTGCCGATCGCGCCGTCGGCGAAGCTGAAGCAGGCGGCCTCGGCCGCGAGGATCTCGGTGTCGGGGCTGTCCGCGCTGCGCCGGCGGCCGACCGCGTAGACCGTGTCGATCTCGCCCATCAGGTACCGCAGCATGTCCACCTGATGGGTGGCCATCTCCAGGACCTGGCCGCCGGACTTGGCGATGTCGGCGTACCAGGGGGCCTTGGGCCACGAGGTGTAGCGGTGCGAGACCGCCATGGCGATCCGGCGGCCGTCCAGCACCTGCTGGATGTGGTCGATGATGGCCGAGTACCGGGTCTGGTACCCCGTCGCGGCGATGACGCCGGCCGCATCGAGGAGACCGTTGATCCGGATCGCCTGTGCCAGGTCCACGGACAGCGGCTTCTCGACGAACATCGGCACCCTTGCCTCGATCGCCGCCAGCTCGGCGGCTCCGTGGGCGTGGGGCGGCAGACAGATGAAGACCGCGGACAGGTCCTGCTGGTCGAACATCTCCTGCACGCTCTGGTAGACGACTGGCGTGTGCCCGAGTGCGGATGCCAGAGCGGCTGCGACGGCCGTGGCCCCGCTGTCGATGTCGCAGAGCGCTGCCACCTCGACGTTCGGGAGCGGTGCCACTCGTTTCAGGTGTTCCTTCGCTATGTAGCCGGTGCCGACAAACCCGATGCGCAACGTCATCGAATACCTCCGAGGGAACCCCGGTCTTCAAACCGGGAGGATGGCAAGGGAAAGGTCTCCGCCGCCAAGGACGGAGCGGAAGTCAGGGGCGGGTCCGCGTCACCCGGTCCAGTCGACGAGGATGCCGATCGTGCCGGTCAGGTCGTCGTCGAGGCGGTGGAACGCGCCGGCCACGTCGCCCTGGGGGAAGCGGTGGGTCACCAGCCCGGCCAGATCCAGCCGCCGCTGGGCGACGAGGTCGAAGAACAGACCGACGTTGCGGCGGAACGGCCAGCGCACGACCGGCGTCCGCTCCGCGCGCTGGATGTGGCTGTCGTGCACGCCGACGACGGTCTGGCTGCGCCTCAGCACTTCACCGCCGATGGCCTGCTGGGCCGGGAAGGGCGTGTCGCCGACCAGCACGATGGTGCCGCCGGTGGCGGTGTACTCGGACGCCGCCGCCAGGACGGACGGCGATCCCGTCACGTCGTAGGCGACGTCGACGCCGCCGGTGGCCTCGAGGATCCGGTCGCGGGCCGCTGCGGCCGGGACCGTGGTGGCACCCGCGCGGCGGGCGGCGGCCAAGCGCGTCTCGTCGCCTCCGACGCACCACACCGTCGCCGCCCCGGCCACGGCCGCGTATCGGGCCACCAGTTGGCCGAGCGGCCCGAGGCCGATGACCGCAGCGTGGTCGCCGAGCACCGGTTCGGCGCGGCGCACGGCGTGCTGGGCGATCGCCGACAACGCGAACCACACCGCGTCCTCGTCGGACACCTCGTCCGGGATCCGGTACGACCTCGACTCCTCCGCGACGGCGTAGGTCTGGTAGCCGGCCCGGGTCGCCACCCGGTCGCCCACCGCCAGGGACCGCACCGCTGCCCCGGTCGCGATCACCTCTCCGACCATGCTGTACCCCGGCGTGAACGGGTATTTGATCCACTGCGCCCAGTGAGTGCCCGGCGCGAAGTCGGCGCGGTAGCACACGCGGTCCGTGCCGGAACTCAGTAGCGACTTCCGCGCCCGCACCAGGATGTCGTGGGGGCCCAGCGCGGGCAGCGGGACCGATCGCATCTCCACCTGCCGCGGCTCGGTGATGACGGCGCGGCTCGTCGTGGTCATATCCATGTACGGCCGCTACCTTGTCTGGTCACCCGGATTCCGGTCGACGGGATAGAAGCTTCCACTCTAATGTCTTCCTCTCTCGACCGAATGTGCTCTGCAGAGAAATTTTGCACTTTCGGGGCGGCGCCGGAACAGCCGCCAGGGCACTAGCCGGGGCAGTGCTGATTGCCCTTTCAGTCGGCCCCGACTGCCCTTTCAATCAGCGCCGCCGGTTCCGACGACTCGATCTGCCTGTTCGTCTATTCAGAACCTTGCCCGCGAAAGCACGGCGTTGTACGGTTTGGGTCCGTCGGCGCATCACGGCCCGGCCGACCGCATCGTACCGACGGGTTAAGGTGCCGACGGGTCGCAGTGTCCGGATCCGGGCCCCGGGAAATCCGGCAAAATTCCGCCGTTGAAAGCCGCACCACCCGCTGGGGATTCCCTGACTGATTGCGGCCTGTCTTGCCGTGAAAGGACGCTGTCCGCGTGTCGAATAGAGCGCTGAATATTCAGGTCGAGTTCACCGCCGATATGCCGCGGAAGACGTACCGGGCGTTCGACTCGAGTCCGGTCTGGGGGACACCGGTCAAGGTCGACCCGCTTCGGGCGCCGGCGTTGGCGGAGCGGTTGCTCACGCTGGACGAGCTGGTGTCGTGCTACGCCGACGAACTCATCGGGCCGGACGACGAGGAATGTACGGTGATGGGCTATTGCCTGGGCGCCAACTTCACCCTCGCCCTGGCCAAGGCCGTGTCCCGCCGGATTCCCGTCACCAAGGTGGTCCTCCTCGATCCGGCTGAGCTGAGCCGGGAGCAGTGCCAGATCGTCCTGAACCGGCTCGCCGGCGGACCCGACACCGACCCCGACGCCCCGGACATCCGGGAGATCCCAGCCGACCAGGCGTTCTCCCTGGGCGCCGCCCATCTCAGGGCCAGGCTCGACCGGACACTGGCGAACCTGCCGGACGCCGCGCGGGTGGAACTGCTCCGGATGAACACCTCATGGTTCGGCTTCGCCCTCGCGTCCGCGACCGCCGACCTGCCGCAGTTGGACGTCGACCTGCGCTCGGTCTTCAGCCGCGACGTTCAGGGCTCCGGATTCATCCCCATTTCGGACGGCGTGGACCGGCTCGACGTCCCCGCGTCCGAGTTCTTCTCGGCGCTCTGCGGCTCGGACCTCGTCGCCGCGCTGCGGTGACGCCGTGCCCCGCGACCCTTCACCCGTCACTCATCCGTCGACAGCAGGAGGGCACGATGATCTCTGCCAGCGAGCGATCGGCCGCTCCCGAGACCGTCCGCCGGCTCCTCGGCCCCGGGTACGGGGCCGACGATCGGCCATGTATCGACGACGGCGCGGGTTTGGTGACCCGAGCGGAACTGCGCAGCCGCGTGCTGACGCTCGCCGCGAGGATCAGCGATCTCGCCGGGCCGAACGCCCTGGTAGCGGTGCTGTGCCACCGGGGGCGCGACTTCGTGGCCTCCGCGCTCGCCGTCCACCACTCCGGCGGCGCCCACCTGCCGCTCGACACCTCCCACCCGGACGAGCGTCTCGCGACGGTGCTGGCCTCGGCGGAGCCCGACCTCGTCCTGACCACCTCGTACCTTCTCGACCGGCTGCCGCCCGGGACGGCGGCGCTCCTGCTCGACACCGGTGAGGTGGCCGGCCGGGCGGCCACCCGCACGACGCGGTGCGACGGCCTCGCCTACGTCACGTACACCTCCGGCACCACCGGACGCCCCAAGGGGGTCGCCGTCACGCACGAGGGGCTCCGCGGGTACTTCCAGGCGCTGGACCACGAGATCGGGGCGGACCCGGACCAGGTGTGGCTCGCGGCCAGCAGCGTGACCTTCGACTCCAGCGTCGGCGAGATCCTGTGGCCGGTGGTCAGCGGGCATCTCGTCCGGCTCGGGGGCAACACCTTCCCCGAACTCGTGGACGAGGTACTGGACCCGACGCGGCGGATAACCCACATGCAGTGCGCACCGACGCTGCTTCGCCTGCTGCTCTCCGAGCCCGGCGCCGACGAACGGCTCCGCGCGGCCCACTCGCTGCTCATCGGCGGCGAGGCCTTCCCGCTCGACCTGGTCCCGGTGCTGCACACAGGCTCGGCCGGCCCACGGCTGGTGAACGTGTACGGGCCGACCGAGGCGACCGTGTGGGTGTCGAGGTGCGATGTTGCCCCCGGGGCAGTCGGCCCGGTCAGCGTGGGCTCGCCCAGCGAGGGGAACGTGCTGCGGGTGCTCGACGAGCAGCTGGAGCCGGTCGCACCCGGCGGGATCGGCATGCTGTGGATCGGCGGCCGCCAGGTGGCGGCCGGCTACTGGAACGACCCGGGCCTGACCGAGAAGTCATTCCGCCCGGACCCGTTCGCCGGCGGCTCGGCGCGGATGTACCGGACCGGCGACCTGGCCGTGCTGACCGAGGACGGCATCGTGCTGGTCGGCCGCGAGGACGACCAGGTCAAGGTACACGGCAACCGCGTGGAGCTCGGCGAGGTCGAGAAGGCGCTCCGCGCCGCCCCGGGGGTCCAGGACGCGGTGTGCCTGGTCGACCGGGACACCGCGGCCGCCTCCCTGCTGGTCGGCGTGTGCGCCGGAGACGGCCTGGACCGCAACGCGGTGCGGGCCCACCTGGCCGGCCTGCTGCCCGGCTACATGGTCCCCAGCCGGATCGTCATCCGGGACCTGCTCCCGATGACGGTGGCTGGCAAGGTCGACCGGCGGCAGCTCGCCCTCGACCTGGGCGTCTAGCCCCCGGCGGGCCCCGCAGCCCTGCACACCGACCCCGCCCACGCCTGGCTCCTGGACTCCTGAACCCGGCACGCCCAGTCCGCTCCACCCCAACCAGCACGCCACCCTGAAGGGATTCCCATCATGAGCAGTCAGTCCCCCTGCGGCCTCGCCGTCGTCACCGGCGCGAGCGTCGGCATCGGCCGCGCCACCGCCCAGGCCCTGGAGAAGGCCGGATACACCGTCATCTCCGCGGCCCGCCGCCTGCCCACCTTCCCATCCGCGTCCACCGGCATCACCACACACCAGCTCGACGTCACCGACCCGGACTCGGTGGCCGAACTGGAGCGCACCGTCGCCGCGCACCCCGTACCGCTGACTCTGTTGGTGAACAACGCCGGCATCCCCACCCACGCGGACACCATCGCAGACAGCGACCTCGCCGACTGGCGCGCCACCTACGAAACGAACGTCATCGGCTCCGTCCGGACCACCCAGGCCCTGCTGCCCCACCTGGTCGCCAACCGCGGCCACGCCGTGTTCATCGGATCCACGGTCGCCCGCGTCGCCTACGAGCGTGGCGCCGCCTACGCCGCCAGCAAGCACGCGCTGACCGCCATGGTGCAGACCCTGCGGCTGGAGCTGAACGGCGAACCCGTCCGCATCACCGAGATCGCCCCCGGCATGATGCGCGGCGACGAAGCCGGCGGCGAGTTCATGCGCGAGCGGTTCAACAACGACCCGCAGGCCATCGCCGCCGTCTACCAGGGCGTCGAGCACCCGCTCACGCCCGAGGACATCGCCGAGTGCGTCAGGTGGTGCGCGACCCTCCCTCCCCACGTGGACATCGACCTGATCGAGGTCCGGCCCCTCGCTCAGGCCGCCCAGCACAAGGTGCATCGCACGAGCTGACCCCACCGGGCCGGGGATCTGCCCAAGGCCCCCGGCCCGCCCTCAACCCGCTTGGGAGACCGCCATGCCCTCCGCCCAGCCGCCCACCACCCGAGTGGTGATGATCCTGCGCCACTTCACCGTCGGTGGCCTTGAGCGCGTCCTGCTCTCACACGTGCGCATCCTGCTCGCCGCCGGATACCAGGTCACCGTCTGCGTCCTGGACCCCGGACGCGACAACGCGCTCGTCGCCGAACTGCCGCCGCAGGCACAGCTCGTCATCGTCCCACCCGGCCGACTCCGCCGCGTCGCCTTCCTTTCACGCATCGTCAGCGGCGCGACCGTCCTGCTCCAGTTCGGTGACGGCCGGCTCTATCCGTCCATCCGACCGGCCCTGCGCACGGCCCGCACCGTAGTCCGCTTCTGCCACTCCGACTACTCCCACCTGCGCACCCCCACGAAGAACCGGCTCGACCGGTTCCTGGCCCGCTCCGAGGACACCATCGTCGCCGTGGGCGGCCGCTCCACCCGTTTCCTGCTCGACGACGTCGGCGTACCCGCAAGCAAGGTCATCACCTTGACGAACGCCACCGAACCCCGCGCGGCCGTGCCGGCCCCGCCCTGGAGCTGGGCACGCGACCCCTACCTCGTCTCCGTCCAGAGCCTGTACCCCCACAAGGGCCACGACAGCCTGCTGGCCGCCTTCGCCCGCGTGCTGGCCCGCATCGACCAGCCGGTCCGACTGGTCGTCATCGGCGACGGAGACCAGACCATCGCGCTGCGGCTGCTCGCCGACCGGCTCGGCATCACAGACCAGGTCGTCTGGCTCGGCGCCGTATGGCAGAAAGACCTCGTGGACAGCGTCCTGGCCGGCGCGAGCGCGTTCGTTTCCGCGAGCCGCTTCGAAGGGGTTCCGATCTCCATCCTGGAGGCCCGCCAGCACGGCCTTCCGCTGGTGCTCACCGACATCCCCGGCCACCGCGACGGCGCCGGCACCTCACCAGCCACCTTCATACCCGTCGACAACACCGAGGCGTTCGCCGACCAGGTGCTCAACGTTCTCGCTCGCACCCGACCGAGTGACCTGCACCAGCCCGACACCCACCAGCTCACCCGCGAGTGGGAGACCTACCGCGACGGCCTCCTCGCGATCGTCGCCGGCGCCTGCGGCTCAGCGGCCGCCACCGCCCCGCGTACCGTGGACGCCTGACGCCCCGCCACCGGCGCATCCGGCGCGGAAGACTCCCGATACGGTGGACGACCGCGCCGGTCGCCGGCCCGCTCGCGCTACGCTCGTTGACCACCCCGACTACCGAGGAGCCGGTGCCAGCGTGCCGTCGTTCTCCCTTCTTCCCCATGCCACACAGCTCGAACAGCTCGAACGGCTGACCCGGGCCGCACTCAGCGAGCACTACGGAATCGACGGCGACGCCGTCATGGAGGTGCAGCAGTACGAGGACAACGCCGTCTGGCGCGTCACCCCACCCGGCAGCAACGACTCCTACGTGGCTCGGCTCTCCGTCCGAGACGGCCGTCCGGCCCACCAGCAGGTCAGTGAGATGCGCTGGCTGGAAAGCCTGGCCCATGCGCACACCGTCGCCGTTCCCGTGCCGGTACCCGCCGCCGACGGCTACGTGGTCCCCGTCGCCGTTCCCGGCCACGACGAGCTGTCCACCCTCGCGGTCCTCCGCTGGCTGCCCGGCACCGCAGAACCGCCCTACCGCCGGCCCGGGGTCGCGGTGGAGATGGGCCGCGCAGCCGCCCACCTCCACCAGCACGCCGCGACCGTTCCGCTGATTGACTTCGACCGGCCGGTGTGGAACGCGCAGACGATCCTGCAGCAAGGGCACGCCCTCGCCACCACGCAGGGCCACGACCAGCTGGGCGCCGACGGAACCCGGGTCCTGCGTACCATCGCCGAGCTGATCACACCGGCGCTGCAGGAGGGCAGCCCGACCGATCGCGGGCGCATCCACGGTGACCTGCACCGAGAGAACATGATCGCGCTGCCCGACGGCAGCGGGGTAGGCATCATCGACTTCGACGACTGCGGAACCGGCCACTATCTGCTGGACATCGCCACCGTGCTCTCGTCCATCCACCGCATCGCCCGTCAGGAACCGGGCGCCTACGAGGACTTCGCCCGCGCGTTCCTCGCCGGCTACACCGCAGTTCGTCCCCTGCCCGCCGACACCAGCCGACTCCTTGAGCCCTACCTGCTATTGCGGGACGCCTTCGTACTCAACTTTGTCACCACCGCCATTCCCGTCAACGCGGACGTCGCCTCCTGGGGGCCAGGCCGGATCGCCGGCATCGTCTCGAACATGACGGCCTACCTGGAAGGCACCCCCTACCCCGGCAACCTTCCCCTGCCGGAGCACCTGCTGCCGACGCTGGGGTAGCAGGCAGCGGTTCTCCTAACGGCCATACTTGGCGTGCGCACCCGGACCAGGACGTCCTCGGGGTGCTCGACCCGCAGCGTCGGCACGGACTCGACGGTGAGCGGGCGGCCCGGTCCAGACCGCCGCCCGAATCCGCGACTGCACCTCGGCCGTCATCCGCCCTGCCCGACGAGCGCCCCGCCGAACCACGAGACCGTGCGCTGCAGGCCCTCGTCGAACCCGACCACGGGCCGGTAGGCCAGCGCCTCGCCGACCGCACCGAGGTCCGCGAGCGCCGAGGCCACGTCGCCCTGCCGGGGCGGCGCCGACTGCGCCTCGATCGCGGCGACGTCGGCGTGGTGGTCGGCGAGGGCACCGCGCAGGAGTGTGAACAGTTCCCTGATGGACGTGCCGTGCCCCGTGCCGACGTTGAAGGTGGCGGGCGCGCCGGGGCCCTGCGCGGGCCGGGTGGCTGCCAGCAGGTTGGCGAGCACGACGTTCTCGACGTAGGTGAAGTCCCGCGACTGGGTGCCGTCGCCGTAGATCACCGGGGCGTCGCCGGCCAGCAGCGTCCGGATCCAGCGCGGGATCACCGCCGAGTACGGTCCGTCGGGGTTCTGGCGCGGCCCGAACACGTTGAAGTAACGCAGTCCGGTCATCGGGATGCCGTAGATCCCCTGGTAGACGGCTGCGAGCTGTTCCATTGCCCGCTTGCTGACGGCGTACGGCGACATGGCATTGCCGAGCACGTCCTCGCGGCGCGTCACGGTGGAGACGTCGCCGTAGACGGAACTGGAGCTGGCGTACACGACACGGCTGACCCCGGCGTCCCCGGCGGCCCGGAACAGGTTCGCGGAACCGCCGATGTTGACGTCGATCACCTTGTCGGGCTCGAGCAGCGAGCGGGGCACGGAGTTCAACGCCGCCTGGTGCAGCACGACATCCACGTCCTGCACGGCGTCCCGGCAGTTCTCGAGCGACCGCAGGTCGCCTTCGACCAGCCGGAACCGGTCCCACTGCTCAGGCAGGACGCGCGCCCTGACGTCCTCGAGGTTCGCCGTCGTACCGGTGACGAAGTTGTCGAGTCCCACGACCCGGCGGTCGGCGCCGAGCAGGGTTTCGAGCAGGTGCGATCCGATGAATCCGGCCACGCCGGTGACAAGCCAGGTGTCCGGCAGCGTGGCGCGGTGTCGGGGTGACAGCTGAAAAGTAGACATGGGTCTCCCAATTGACGGGCAGGTCAGAGCACTGCGACACCGGGTCGGCCGCCCAGCCTGCCCCGGGTGTCGAAGAGCAGCCGCGGCGTGTTCGCGTCGAACTGCGCACGGTACTGCGCGTGCCACTGGAGCAGGATCGTGACGTCGGCGGCGCGCAGCGCGGCATCGAGCCCGTCGACGCGGTCGACCGCCCGGCCGTCGACGGACCAGGAGTCGACGAAGGGGTCGTGGTACCGGACGACCGCACCCCGGCTCCTGAGTTGCCGCACCACGTCGTCGGCGGGGGACTCGCGCCGGTCCGCCACGTCCGCCTTGTAGGTGACGCCGAGGAGGAGGACGTCGGCCCGCGCGAGGTCGCCGTTCGGGCGGGCGAGCAGGGCGGCGGCGCGCTGCACCACGTACTCCGGCATGCCGTCGTTGATCTGTTGCGCCAGGTCGATCATCCGGGTCGTGACGCCGAGCTCCCTGGCCTTGTAGGACAGGTAGAGCGGATCGACCGGGATGCAGTGGCCGCCGACCCCAGGGCCCGGCGTGAAGCTGGCGAACCCGAACGGCTTCGTCCGCGCGCAGGCGATCACGTCCCACACGTCGATGCCCAGGCTGTGGCTCACCATGGCGAGCTCGTTGACCAGCGCGATGTTCACCTGTCGGTAGGTGTTCTCGAGGATCTTGGCCATCTCGGCTTCTCGCGTGCCCTTGGCCGGTACGACTTCCTTGACGAAGGAACTGTAGAAATCCAGTGCACGCCGCGTGCACCCCGGGGTGTGCCCGCCCACGATCCGAGGGGTGTTGCTTATTCCGTATTCGGCATTGCCGGGGTCGATGCGCTCGGGGGCGAAGGCGAGGGCGAAGTCCTCCCCCGCCACCAGCCCGGACTCTTCGAGGATGGGCCGCACCACGTCATCCGTGGTACCGGGATAGGTTGTGGACTCGAGGACGACCAGCGTCCCCGGCCGCAGCCGACGCGCTGCCAGCCGTGCGGCCGTGACGACGCTCGTCAGGTCGGGCGCCCCGTCGGCGGTCAGGGGGGTGGGCACGCACAGCACGATGACATCGGCGGCGCGCACCACCTCCCCGTCCCCACTGGCGTCGAATCCGGCCGCCAGCATTTCGACGACGTCGTCGTCGCTCACACCGTCGACGTGGGAGGCGCCGGCGTTCAACCGAAGCGCTACGCGGGGGTTCGTGTCGTATCCGCACACCCGCAAGCCGGCGCGTACGGCTTCGCGGGCGAGGGGGAGGCCCACGTAGCCGAGCCCGACGACCAGGAGGTCGACGGCGATTTCGTCACTCATCGTCGCCCCCGTGCACCGCCGCGGCTGGCCGGCGGATCTCGGCGACCGGATCCGCCGCGCCCCACGCGCGTCGCCCGATGGCGCCGCCGCGGATGCCGAGACGCGCGGTGGACCGGAGGAAGTCGTGGAGCACCGTCGCCGAGCTGGCCGGAGAAAATATCCTACGCATTCGAATATCGCGCCCACTGAAGACCGGCTGGCTCGTGGTCGTTATCGCTGAGTTCATCAGCTCATCGCTCCTTCCCGGCCGCAAGCCGTATCCGTGTGCGGTGCGGCGGTTTCGAGAACTTGGTCGGTCTCGAGAGCTTGGTCGGTCTCGAGAACTTGGTCGGTCAGGCTCTCGGAATGCATGTGTTCTGCACGGCATTCGGACGGCGGTCGCGGCCGTTCGGCCCTGATGCCTGATGAGGGTCGCCACCAGATTTTGACCGGGCCCAGGAGCGGAAAGAAGAGCTTTTAGGGCACCGGTCAGGTCAGCGTCGGCTGCCTCTCCGGACAGTTTCGAGTGTCTTCCTGGGGGTAGTGCCGCCAGTCACAACCGAGCGATCGCGCATGTGATGCCGTGACGCGACGAAGGGGTTGTTCGTGTCGGCGGACTCGATGCAGGCCGAGCTCGCCGCCGCGCGAAAGAGAATCCGCATGACCCCGTGTCCGACATCCGGGGTCAACGCCCGTGACCGCCTCGCCCGAGCGCTGCGCCCAGTTCCCCCCGCCCGCGGATGCCGAGTTTGCGGAAGCTGTTGGTGAGGTGGGTTTCGACGGTGCGGACGGCCAGGTGGAGGAGGGTGGCAATCTGGGCGTTGGAGTGGCCTTCGATGGCGAAGCGGCAGATGCGGCGTTCACTGTCGGTGAGGGCGGCGACGCCGGTGTGGTGGGTTTTGGTGGGGCGGGCGCCGGATTCGAGCAGGAGGTCTCCGGCGAGGGCCAGCAGACGGTGGGCGCCGATGCGTTCGGCCCGTTCGGCGGCTTCGCGCAGGCTCTGGCGGGCGGCGGCACGGCGGCCGCTCTCGCCGAGCATCCGGCCGTGAGTGAGCAGGGCGGGGACGAGTTCGGTGTCGACCTCGGCGGCCCGGAGCAGGTCGACGGCTTCGGCGGCCATGGCGAGGCCGCGTCGGCCGCCGGTGGCGGCGCCGAGGGTGCGCATTGCGCGGCCGATGGTGCGTGGGGTGCCCCAGGCGCGGGCGAGATCGAGTTCGGTGGCGGCGAGGGCGGCGGCAGGGCCGGGGTTGCCGAGGGCGAGGTGGCAGTCGGCGGCGGCGGAGCGCCAGGGGGTGACGATCGGGCTCTCGACGTGCCGTTCGCTCTGCCGGGCTCCGCATTCGATCAGGTCGGCGAGGGCGGCGGCGGGGTCGCCGGAGGCGAGGTGGAGCAGGCCGCGGGCGTAGAGGTACTCGTTCCACTCCCAGGAGTCGGAGGCGCCGGTGGCGTGCCGGGCGAGTTGGTGGGCCTGGGTGAGCCGGCCGGTCTCGACGAGGGCGAGGACTCCCTGGGCGAGCAGGTGGGTGTTGTCGAGGGCGGGCAACTGGTCGGTGGTGAAGCCGAGTTCGTCCAGGAGTTGCCGGTACTGGCCGCGCATCACGCGGCTCTCGGCCCGTACGCTGAGCAGGCTCTGGCGGGCGGGGTGGAGCAGCGGGCCCTGGTGTTCGGCGAGCCCCTGGGTGACGATGCGGTCGGTTTCGGGGAACTGTTCGGCCCACTGGGCGAGGGTGGCGGCGGAGGCGAGGACGTAGGCGCCGGAGAAGGGGTCGAGCGGGAGTGAGGTCAACTCCCGTACCCTGGTGATGACTTCAGCGGCAGAGAGGTGGCCGATGGTGGAGTCGTACTCGGTGAGCAGGGCCCAGGCGGCGGGGGCGAGCCGCCTGGGGGCGCGGGCGGCGATGCGGCGCAGACCCTCCACGACCTGGAGCCAGCTGTCGCCGTCGTGAGAGGCGATCAGGGCGGCGGCGGCCTGGACGGCTCCGGCCAACTCGGGGCGTTCGGCGAAGCGTTCGGCGAGTTGTTCCAGGATGTCGAGGGCGGCGGGGGTCCGGCCCTGTCCGGCGAGGGCGGCGCTGAGGGCGTTGGCGGCTTCGAAGACCCGTTCGTCGGACTGGTGCAGGTACACGGCCTCGGTGAGGTGCCGGATGCCTGCGGCGTGGTCGGCGGGGCCGAGCGAGATCTCCAGGCAGCCGAGTTCGGTGAGAGCGGTGCTGTGGGTGAGGGCGGGAAGCTCCTCGTCGAGGGCGCGGCGCAGGTAGCCGACGGCGGCCCGGTCCTGCTCGGCGCGCTGGGCGGCGTGGGCGGCGCGGAGCAGGACGTCGGCGGCCCAGGGGCCGTCCGGGCCCGGGGCGTGCAGGAGGTGTTCGGCGATCAGTTCGTCGGGCTCGCCCCGGCGGTGCAGGGCGGTGGCGGCGGCCCGGTGGGCCTGGGCGCGGCGGGCCGGGCCCCAGCCGTCGAGGACTGCCTCGCGTAGCAGCGGGTGGGCGAAGCGGGGCCAGTCGCCGGTCCGGCCCGGCAGCAGCAGGCCCTGGCGGTGGAGTTCGGCTGTCAGGTCGGCGAGGCGGGCCGGGTCCTCGTCGGTGAGTTCGGCGAGGGCGGTGGCGGTCGGAGGTGTGCGGTCGGGGTGGCCGAGGTGGTGGCCGAGCTGGTGGCCCTGGAGGGTGGCGAGGGTGCGGACGGCGGTGGCGTGGCCGTCGCCGGCACTGTGCAGCCAGAGGTCGACGGCGTCGAGGTAGGCGCCGGCGGGGAGTCCGGCGCAGTCGGCGGGAAGGGTGAGGCAGCCGACTGTGCGGGTGGTTTCGCGCAGGTCGGTGAGCAGGGCGTCGAGCAGCATCGGGTTGCCGCCGGTGGCGCGGGCGCAGTCGTCGGCGAGGGCCTGCGGCGCGGCGGTGCCCAGGTGTCGGCGGACGACCTCGCCGACGGCGGGCGGGCCGAGCGGGCCGATCCGGCAGTGCCGGGCGAGCGAGGCGGGCAGGGTGCGGCCAAAGCGGGGGGCCTGGGTGCGGAGTTCGCGTTGGCGGCGTTCGGTGGTGATGAGCAGGATCGGGAGGCGGTCGATGCGGCGGGCGAGTTGGAGCAGCCAGCGGCGGGAGGGGGTGTCGGCGAGGTGGATGTCGTCGACGGCGATCAGCAGCGGGTGGTGGGTGGCGTGCAGGTGCAGCGGTTCCCACAACCCGGCTTCGGCGTCTGCGGAGGGCCCGGCGGACGGCGGTCCTGGTTGTGCGGGGTAGGGGTACCCGGCGCCGATGCTGAAGAGCTGGCGGGCGGCGGCGTACTCGTCCTCGGCTTCGTCGGCGGAGCAGCGGGCCCAGAGCGCGTGCATGCCGTGGGTCTCCTGGTGGCGGACGACGGCAGCGAGGAGGGCGCTGCGGCCGACGCCGGCGGGGCCGGTGAGGAGAAGGACGCTGCCATTGCCATGGCGGGCGCGTTCGGCCAGGCCGGTCGCGAGGGCAAGGGGCCAGGTGCGTTCGGGCAGGTTTGACGGCTGCTCCGCCGGGGCCACGGCGGCGAGTACGGCCGGGTCGGTGGTGGTGGTCATGGCGCTTCCCCCTCCGCAACGGGCCGAGGCCGGGGCTGGGCACCCCGGTGGCGCGTCTGCGCTGTTCCACCTGACACACGTATGTGACGGGGTCCCCGGATGCCCAGGGCGGACGGCCAAGGCCGTGATCTTGGTCACGCCGGCGGGTGGTCGGGGTCACCGAACTCGTGGTCTGCCCACGATAGCCGTGGTGCTTGGCCTACGGAGAGTATGACGGCCCCGGCCCGAACGGCCGTGAGCGGCTGCCCGAGCGGCCGTGGGCGGCTGCCCGAGCGGCCGCGTCGCATACGAAAACGTCCTGCGGTGGGCCGACCCACGCACGACACCCGGAGGAGGAAACCCGTGACCGTACCGAACTCCCAGACCATCCCACGGCCGGGGTCCCGGGTGGCCGTCGTGGTGCACGCGCCGGACCCGATCTCGCGGGCCGGGGCAGAGAGCCAGCTCAAGCAATGCCCCGGGGTCGAGGTGCTGCCCGAGCGGGAGGCGCGCCCGGGGGTGATCGCGCTGCTGCTGGCCGACGCCGTGGACGCCACCGTGACGGGGGCGCTGCGGCGGCTGGTGCGCGGGGGTGAGACCCGGGTCGTGCTGGTGGTCGATCAGATCCGTGAGGGCGAGCTGCTGGACGCGGTCGAGTGCGGGGTCGGGACGATTCTGTGGCGGCGGGAGGCGACGGCGGAGCGGCTGGGGCGGGCGGTGCTGGCGGCCTCGCGTGGGGAGGGTGACCTCCCGGCGGATCTGCTGGGCCGTCTGATCACGCAGATGGGGCGGTTGCAGCGGAGCGTCCAGGGGTTGCCGGGGTTCTCGCCGCCGGGGGTGTCGGAGCGGGAGTGCGATGTGCTCCGCCTGATCGCCGAGGGGTGGGACACGGCGGAGATCGCGGCGAAGCTGTCGTACTCGGAGCGGACGGTGAAGAACGTGCTGCACGGGCTGACGACGCGTCTGCAGCTGCGCAACCGGGCCCACGCGGTGGCGTACGCGATGCGTGAGGGCTGCATCTAGCCTCGGGCTTTCATGGGGCAAGGCTGTTGGTGTACGCGGGCGGCGCACTGGACCTCACCGGCCTGCAGGTGGCCTGCCGGAGCGTGGGTGTCGCGCCGTCCTGTGCGGACGGCTGATCTTCGTCGGCCATGGGTATGACCATTCCAGTGCGCCCACCGCCGGGCAAAGCTACTGGCCGTAGCCAATCTCGACCTGGTGAAATTTTCTGCGCCGCCCGACACGGGGGAGTGGAGCGGCCTGAATGCGCCCTTGTTGTGCTAGCGGTCCAGCGCTAGCTTGAGGTATGGCCAAGAAGCAGCTGAATGTCCGGGTGGACGCCACCACCGCCGAGATGGCCCGTGAGCGGGCGGAGCAGCAGGGGATCAGCATGAACCAGTACATCGAACGGCTCGTCCAGCAGGACATGGGCGAGGCCGGGCGGCTGTTCGTGGAGAAGGCCGCGCAGTTCATGAAGGAGTACGAGACTGCGTTCCTCTCCGAGTTCGGCGAGCGCGGTCAGGCCGACCTGCAGGACGTGCGTCGTTGAACCTTGAGGTCGACCTCTCCTGGCTGCTCATGACAGCCGAGCAGTACACCCCGGGCGATCCGCAGGTCACCGACTACGGATCGCTGCTCGCGGCGGTCGCCCGCCACCAGGCCGACATCTTCGACATCGCCGTCTACCCCGAGCCGCAGGACCGCGCCGCCGCGCTGATGCACCAGCTGATCCGCGTCCCCGCGCTCGAGCGGACCAACGAGTTGTTCGCCACCGCAGTCGCCTACGCCTACCTGGTCGCCAGCGGCTGCAACGTCGCCACCACCGCCCGTGAGGTGCGCAGCCTCGCCCGTGCGATCCGCGAGGGCAAACTCGGCGTCGGCGGTGTGGCCGAGCGGCTGGCCGCCTGGGTGGTGACCGAGCCGGAGGAGGAGGGCGTCAGCGGCGAGGACGACGGGGAGGAGGGCGAAGCCGACTGAGCACGATGCCACCCGAGCACGATGCCACCGAACCCGATGCCACCCGAGCCCGACGCCGCCATCAGCACGATGCCGACTGAGTACGATTGGGGGTCACCCCACATGCTCCCCAGGCCGAGGACTCACGGACGTTGCTGCAGGACATCGAGCGCTACCTGGCCTGCCCGCACTGCGCACAGCAGCTCGCCCTCGACGGGCGGACGCTGCGCTGCGCCGCAGGTCACAGCTTCGACCAGGCCAAGCAGGGGTACGTGAGCCTGCTCGCCGGTGACGCGCACACCGGCACCGGCGACACCGCCGACATGGTCGCGGCCCGCAGCGACTTCCTCGCCGCCGGACACTACCTCCCGATCGTCGACGCGCTGGCTGCGGCCGCCGGGCAGTCCGAGGGCCTGGTGGCGGACCTCGGAGCCGGTACCGGCTACTACCTCGCCCACGTGCTGCGTCGGACGGGAGGCGTCGGTGCCGCGCTCGACATCTCCAAGTACGCGCTGCGCCGCGCTGCCAAGGCGCACCCGAGCATCGGGGCCGTCGTCTGTGACGCGTGGCGCCCGCTCCCGCTGCGCGACGGCAGTGCGGATCTGGTGCTGAACGTCTTCGCACCGCGCAACGGGCCCGAGATCCGACGGGTGCTGCGGCCAGGCGGCCGGCTGCTGCTCGTCTCGCCGACCTCGCGTCACCTGAGGGAACTGGTGGGGGCGCTGGGCCTGCTCTCGGTGGACGAGGACAAGGAGCGCCGGATCGACGAGAAACTCAGCCCCTGGCTGACCAGGACCGACCGGGTCGAGGTCGAGTTCCGGCTGAGTCTGTCGCGGGCCGACGCGGCGGCCGTCGTCGCCATGGGCCCGAACGCCTGGCACACGGACTCCGGCAAGCTCGCCGCCGCTCTGGCCGTGTTGCCCGAACCCGTCGAGGTGACCGGGTCGGTCCAGGTCACGACGTACCACTGACCCTGCACCGCTGACCCTGCACCACTGACCTTGTGCCACTGACCTTCGCTCCCGACAGGAGCCACGGAGGTCACGGAGCTGCCAACTCGTTGGGATGAATCTCGTGAGGAGGCACGTTTCTGCTCTCCTTACGCGGGCTAAGGTCCCCCGAGTGACCAGCGAAGCTCTCAAATCCGCCGTCCGCCCTGTCCTTCGCCCCACCGTCGAGGAGCTCCGGCTCACCTCCTTCAAGTCATACCGTCGGACGACTCTCCCGCTCTCGCCGCTGACCGTCCTGCACGGGCCGTCGGGCGTCGGCAAGTCGAACGCGCTGGACTCGCTGGCCGTGCTCTCCCGGCTCGCGCTCGGCGAGCAGATCGGCCCGTCCCTGGACGGAATCGGCGGTACCGCCGGGCCGCTCGCCGCACCGGTCCGGGGTGGGCTGGCCGGCTGCGTGCCGCACGGCCGGAACGCGATCATCCTGGGCTGCACGGTGCGGTCCGGCGCGGGGCCGATCCGGCTCGAACTGGTGGTCCGTACGGACGGCCCGGTGCGCGTCGCCCGCGAGTGGCTGACCTGCGACGGCCGGACCCTGGTCGAGACCGGCGAGCAGGACGTGGCAAACGGCAAGGTGAACGTCACCTGGCACAACGACACCCGGCAGGGTGACATCCGGGCGCCTTTCCCCAGCAACACCCTGATCACCACTCAGATCCCGCTCCGGGTGGCCGGGTCCTCGCCCGGCGAGCGGATGGTACTGGCCGCGAGCGAGCACCTGCTCACCGCGCTGCGCGAGGTCTTCCCGCTCCACCCGGTCCCCGCGCTGATGCGTGACTGGGCGAAGCCCGACCCGGACGCCCGCCTGCTCGGCTCCGCCGCCAACATCTCCGCCGTACTGGCCCGGCTGAAGAGCGACTGCAGCCGCCGGTACGGCAGGCTGCTCAAGGCCGTCCAGGCGGCGGCGCCGCACCCGCTGCTCGGACTGGACGTGGCCCGGCGCGGCCCCGAGGCGCAGGAGCGGCTGCTCGCCGTCTTCGACGAGGGCGTGCTCGGCCGGACCGGCGCGGACCAGGCCTCGGACGGGATGCTGCGGTTGCTCGCCTTCGCCGCCGTGCTGCTCACGGGGGCCGGGGTGCTGGACGTCGACCCGGCCGACGAGGTGCCCTCGGCCCACCGTCAGCTCACGGTGCTCGCCGAGGACCTGGGCGCGGGGCTCGGCGCGGAGCAGACCGCCTCGCTGCTGCGGGTGGCCCGGGAGGTGTGCGAGCGGGAGGACGTCCGGCTGCTCGGCGCGCTGCAGGATCCGGCGGCCGCGCGCGAGGCGGGCGGGGCGGAGCTGATCGAGTGCCGACGGGATCCGGCCACCGGGCACAGCGTGCTCCGGCCCGAGTCACCCCGGGTGCCACCGCAGGCGGTGGGGGCCATGGGGTAGACCTGGCTGCGTGACTGATCAGGAGAAGCACGGCTCGGCAGGAGCTCCGCCGCATACTCAGCTGGACACCCCGCCGCACGCCCCGCCGCACGCCCCGCTGGACAGCCCGCCGCCCACCCCGCTCGGCTTCGCCCGGGACACTTCGTTGGGTGAGCTCCAGCGGCGGCTGACGGATTTCGCGGCGGCCCGTGACTGGCAGCCCTTCCATGTCCCGAAGAACCTGGCCGCCGCGCTCAGTGTGGAGGCCGGGGAGCTACTGGAGATCTTCCAGTGGCTGACGCCGGAGCAGGCGGCGGCGGTGATGGACGACCCGGGCAGCGCGAACCGGGTGCGGGACGAGGTCGCCGACGTGCTGGCGTACCTGCTCCAGTTCTGCACGGCGGTCGGGGTGGACCCGGTGGCCGCGTTGGCCGCGAAGATCGAGCGGAACGAGCTGCGGTTCCCGGTGCCGGGTGGGGGCGCGGGCGGGGCTGCTGGGGGTTCGGACGAGGGCGCGGAGGGGTAGCGGGTCGCTCGTGTGGGTGACCTTGGTTATCCACAGGGCGGGGTTGTCCACAGCTTTTCAGCGGTTGCTGCGCGGAGTTGATCCGCGCAGCACGCTTGCGCCGTGACCCACCGTCGGAAACGACGGCCCGACGCGAGCGAGGGGAGCGGCGACCCATGGACGCGCTGCGACTGATCAAGACGGCCCGGCATGCGCTGGCGGAGGCCAGGACGGCGTCGGACGCGCTGACGGAGGCTTGGCAGGCCGGGCTGCTCACCGAGGCGATCGGGGCCAGGATCGCCGAGCGGGAGAACGGGGAGGTCGGCGTGCTCGGGCAGTTGCTCTGCGACGCGGGAGCGCACGCCGTGAGCTGCCTCGACCAGCCTCCGACCGGGCCGGTGCCGGACGACGCCGCGTGCCTCGACTGGAACCGGGAGGACTGGAACCGGGCCGACTGGAGCGGTACCGGCCGGGCGGCCCGGCTCGGCGAGGTCGGCGACCTCGAACCCGCCCTGGAGGAACTCGGCCGACTGCTCCACGAAGCCGCCGAGACGCTGGTGGTGCTGGCCTGCGGCGCAGCTGCGGAGAGCTTGTACTGGCGGTGCATCGACGGGGTGGACGCCGGTGCGGAGTGCAAGGACCTCGTTGCTGAACTGCTCCGCACGGTCCGGAAGGATGCGGACACTCCCGAGTGCCCCGAACTCACCGAACTCACCGAACCCACCGAACTGACCGATCTCACCGAGTGCGCCGATTTCGCCGATTTCCCGGAGTTTCCCGAGTACTCCGACCGTGCGGCGGGTTGCCGGGGCCCGGGCCGGGTGGGGCCCGGGCCGGTCACGGATCAGTGCGCCGAGCTGGGCGTACCGATACTGCTGGTCCCGCTCTCACCGCCGGTCGCGGGGCGCGGCTACCAGCCCGGGGCGGCTGAGCAACCCGCTGAGCTGCCGGCAGCGCCTCGCCCGTCGGCAGCACGGGTGCCGGAGGACTGCAGTTCGGCGTCGAGCCCGGCCAGGTCCGCGTTGAGGGAGGCGAGCAGTTCCTGCATCTGCTCGAGCAGGGTCATGGGCGTGGCGGGTGTCGCAGGCGTCGCAGGTTCCTCGGGCGTCACGGGCATCGCGGGCGTCGCGGGTGTCTCGGACGAGGGCTCGGACATGAGGGGGCCCCTCCAGCTCGGTAGTGCGGTCTGAGTCGTCGGGACGGCGGCCGGAGCGGATGCCCGGGCCGACAGCCCGTCGGTCCAACGAACCCGCTCCGTGCCCGGTCACCGCAGACCACTCGTAGCGGTCCAACAGATCGACTCGGTAAGCCTCAGGAGTGAGCGCGGCTTGCGGCACACCCGCTCGGTCGGTTAGGGCCCCGGTTGCTCGGGAGCCGATCATCGGCGGGCCCCGAGCGAGCCTGAGAAACGGCAGGTCCGAGGCAGGCCCGAGAAAACTGACAGCCCCCGGCCGTCACGTAGGACGGGCCGGGGGCCGGGGCCTGGAAGAGAGTGCAGGAGGTCAGTTGTGTGCGTGCAACTCGGTGTTGAGACCGCCCCACGAGCCGGACCGGGCGATCACCTCGACCGCACCGCTCTGCGAGTTGCGGCGGAACAGCAGGTTGTCCTGGCCGGACAGCTCGACCGCCTTGGCGATCTTCCCGTCCGGGGTGGTCACCCGGGTGCCGGCGGTGACGTAGAGGCCGGCCTCGACCACGCAGTCGTTGCCCAGCGAGATACCGATGCCCGCGTTGGCGCCGAGCAGGCAGCGCTCGCCGACCGCGACGACCTGCTTGCCGCCACCGGACAGGGTGCCCATGATCGAGGAGCCGCCGCCGATGTCGCTGTGGTCGCCGACCACGACGCCCGCGCTGATCCGGCCCTCGACCATCGAGGTGCCCAGCGTGCCGGCGTTGAAGTTGACGAAGCCCTCGTGCATCACGGTGGTGCCGACGGCCAGGTGGGCACCGAGGCGGACACGGTCCGCGTGCGCGATCCGGACGCCGCTCGGGGCGACGTAGTCCGTCATGCGCGGGAACTTGTCGATCCCGTACACGGCCAGCTGGCCGCCCTGGGCGCGGACGGCGAGCCGGGCCGGCTCGACCTTGTCCACCTGTACCGGGCCGATGCTGGTCCAGGCGACGTTGGCGAGCAGACCGAAGAGGCCGTCCAGGTTCTGGCCGTGCGGCTTGACCAGACGGTGGCTCAGCAGGTGCAGCCGCAGGTACGCGTCGTGTGCATCGAGCGGCTTCTCGTCCAGCGAGGAGATGGTGGTGCGCACCGCGACCACGTCGACGCCCCGGCGGGCGTCGCTGCGCAGGGCTGCGGAGGCGCCTTGGCCGAGCGCGGCCTCGGCCTCCTCGGTGCTGAGCCGTACGGTGCCGGCCGGGCCGGGCTCCGCGACGAGCTCGGGTGCGGGGTACCAGGTGTCGAGGACGGTGCCGTCGGCAGCGATGGTCGCCAGACCGGTGGCGACAGCGCCGCTTGCGAGGGAGGAGGTTTCAGCAGTCACATCGTGCACGTTAACGAATTCCGGCGACCGCTGCCGAACGCGCTCACCGTGCGGACACGCCCGCCCCGGACAAAACCCAATGCCCTTCCCGGTCTTGCTCCGCGATACTCGGACAGGTGTTCATCTCGATCTCCACCACAGGAACGGCCGACCGCCCAGCCACTGACCTGGGCTTTCTGCTGCACAAGCACCCGGACAAGGTGCAGCGCTTCTCCACCTCCCACGGCGAGGCCCACGTCTTCTACCCCGAGGCGACCGAGGCGGCATGCACGGCGGCCCTGCTGCTGGACATCGACCCGATCGCCCTGGTACGCCGGGGTCGGGGCAAGGGTCGGGGCGGCTCAGCTGCCACGGGAAATGTAGCCAGCGCATTGGCGCAGTACGTCAACGACCGTCCCTACGCCGCGTCCTCGCTGCTCGCGGTGGCGCTTCGGACGGTGTTCCGTACGGCAATGAAGGGTGTCTGCGAGACCCGGCCCGGCCTAGCGGAGCAACCGCTGCCGTTGCGGATCGTGCTGCCCGCCGTGCCCGCGAACGCTGCGGGGGAGGGCGGGCCCGCCGCGATGGTACGGCAGCTCTTCGAACCGCTCGGCTGGCAGGTCGAGGCCGAGACGATCGCGCTGGACGCGTCCTTCCCGGAGTGGGGCGAGTCCCGGTACGTCCGGTTGGAGCTGGCCGCGACCGTGCGGCTGGCCGACGCGCTGCAGCAGCTCTACGTGCTGCTGCCGGTGCTGGACGGTTCCAAGCACTACTGGGTCGCCCCGGACGAGGTGGACAAGCTGTTGGATGCGGGGGAGGGCTGGTTGGGCGGTCACCCCGAGCTGGCCCTGATCACCCGTCGGTACCTGGCGCGCCGCTGGTCGCTGACCCGCACCGCGATGGAGCGCCTCGAACTGGCCCGGCTGGCGGAGGCTGACGACCGCGAGCCCGAGGAGATCGACAACGCGGTCGACGACTCGGAGGAGGACTCGGCCGAGGGCGTAGTGGAGGAAGCGGTGGCGGAGACCGGACAGCAGGCGAAGGAGAAGCCCCTCTCCCTCGCCGTCCAGCGTCGACAGGCGATCCTCGCCGCGCTCGGCGAGGTCGGCGCGGCCCGGGTGCTGGACCTCGGCTGTGGTCAGGGCGAACTGGTCGGAGCGCTGCTCAAGGACTCCCGGGTGACCGAGGTGCTCGGGGTGGACGTGTCCGCCAGGGCCCTCGCGGCCGCCGCGCGAAAGCTGCGTCTGGACCGGATGACCGAGCGTCAGGCGGCTCGGGTCGAGCTCGTCCAGGGTGCGCTCACCTACACCGACGCCCGGCTCAAGGGCTATGACGCGGCCGTGCTCTCCGAGGTCATCGAGCACCTCGACCTACCCCGCCTGCCCGCCCTCGAATACGCGGTGTTCGGCGCGGCCCGGCCCGGAGCCGTGGTCGTGACCACCCCGAACGTCGAGTACAACGTCCGCTGGGAGACCCTCCCGGCGGGTCAGGTCCGGCACGCCGATCACCGGTTCGAGTGGGACCGGGCGCAGTTCCTGGCCTGGGCCGAGCGGGTCGGCCGCACCTACGGGTACACCGTCACCGTCCGCCCGGTCGGCCCGTACGACGACGAGGTCGGCTCGCCCACCCAGCTCGCCCTGTTCCGTACCGGTGGCAACACCACCACCGACACCTCCGAAACCACCGAAGGGAGCGTGACCCGATGACCGAGCCCACCAAGCCCACCGAGCCCACCAAGCCCACCGATCCCACTGAGCCCACCGAGGCCGATGAGCCCACCGGCCCCGCCACAGCCACCGCAGGAGCGCTGCCCACCCGCGGCCTCCCCGTCACCGACGTCTCGCTCGTCGTCCTGATCGGTACCACCGGCGCGGGCAAGTCCAGCTTCGCCCGCAGGCACTTCCGGCCGACCCAGGTGGTCTCGTCCGACTTCTGCCGGGGGCTGGTCGCCGACGACGAGAACGACCAGTCGGCCTCCGCCGAGGCCTTCGAGGTGCTGCACTACATCGTCGGCAAGCGCCTCGCGGCCGGCCGCCTCACCGTGGTGGACGCCACGAACGTCCTGCCCGAGGCCCGCAAGCAGTTGATCAAGATCGCCCGGGACCACGACGTGCTCCCGATCGCCATCGTGCTCGACGTCCCCCCGGCCGTCTGCGCCGAGCGCAACCGCGCCCGGCCGGACCGTCAGCTGCCGCCGCACGTGATTCCCCGCCAGCAGCGCGAGCTGCGCCGTTCGCTCAGGGGCCTGGAGCGCGAGGGCTTCCGCAAGGTGCACGTCCTGCGTGGCGAGGCCGAGGTGGCCGGTGCCGAGATCGTCATCGAGAAGCGCTACAACGACCTGCGCCACCTCACCGGCCCGTTCGACATCGTCGGTGACATCCACGGCTGCCGCTCCGAGCTGGAGACCCTGCTGGTCCGGCTCGGCTACACCCTCACTCGCGACGACCAGGGCCGCCCGGTCGACGCCGTGCACCCCGCCGGCCGCACCGCCGTCTTCGTCGGCGACCTGGTCGACCGGGGCCCGGACACGCCCGGCGTGCTGCGTCTGGTGATGGGGATGGTCGCGGCCGGGCACGCCGTCTGTGTCCCCGGCAACCACGAGAACAAGCTCGGCCGTCAGCTGGACGGCCGAAAGGTCACCGTCTCGCACGGTCTCCAGGAGTCGCTGGACCAGCTGGCGGCGGAGAGCGAGGAGTTCCGGCTCCAGGTCCGCGAGTTCATGCGCGGCCTGGTCAGTCACTACCTGCTCGACGGCGGCAACCTGGTGGTCTGCCACGCCGGCCTGCCCGAGAAGTACCACGGCCGCAACTCCGGCCGGGTCCGCTCGCACGCGCTCTACGGCGACACCACCGGCGAGACCGACGAGTACGGTCTGCCGGTCCGTTACCCGTGGGCCGAGGAGTACCGGGGCCGAGCCCTGGTGGTGTACGGCCACACACCGGTCCCGACCGCGAGCTTCGTCAACAACACCATCTGCCTGGACACCGGCTGTGTCTTCGGCGGCAGCCTCACCGCGCTGCGCTACCCCGAGCGCGAGCTGGTCGTCGTCGAGGCGGAGCGGGAGTGGTACG
This sequence comes from Kitasatospora sp. MAP5-34, assembly GCF_029894335.1. Lineage (GTDB taxonomy): Bacteria > Actinomycetota > Actinomycetes > Streptomycetales > Streptomycetaceae > Kitasatospora. The sequence continues at coordinate 48,645 of NZ_JARXZC010000027.1, forward strand.
CCCCCGTACGCCCGAGGAACGCGGACGCCCCCGGTGCCCGTGAGGGCCGTCCGCTGGACCTGGCGGACGTCTCGGGCCGGCGGATCGTCGAGACCAGGCTGCACGGCGCGGTCTCGGTACGGGAGGAGAACGCGGCGGCCGCGCTGGAGGTGATGAGCCGCTTCGCGCTCGACCCGCGACTGCTCGCCTACCTGCCGCCTACCATGGCGCCGAGCCCGACCTCCCGCCGCGAGGGCTACCTCGAACACCCGGAGGAGGCGTTCTCCGTCTACCGGGACGAGGGCGTGCGGCACGTCGTCTGCGAGGAGAAGCACATGGGCTCCCGCGCGGTCGTGCTGGTCGCCCGGGACGGCGCCGCGCTGGAGAAGCGGTTCGGCGTCGAGGGTCCGGGCGCGATCTGGACCAGGACCGGCCGTGCCTTCCTCAGTGACGACGAACTCACCGGCGCGGTGCTGGAGCGGGTCCGCGCAGCCGCCGAGCGGTCCGGGCTGTTCGAGGAGCTGGCTGCGACCTCCAGCGCCTCCGGCGCGGGCGGTTGGCTGCTGCTCGACGCCGAGCTGATGCCGTGGTCGCTCAAGGCCGTCGAGCTGCTGCGCCGTCAGTACGCGGCGGTCGGCGCGGCGGCGGGTGCGGCGCTGCCGTCGGTGCTGTCCGCACTGGAGCAGGCGTCCGGCCGGGGTCTGGACCTCGGCGAACTGACGTCCAGTCAGCGGCAGCGTGCGGCGGACGCCGAGGCGTTCACCGCCGCGTACCGGCGGTACTGCTGGCCGACCGAGGGCCTGTCGGGTATCCGGCTCGCGCCGTTCCAGGTGCTGGCGGCGGAGGGGGTCAACCTCGCCGTCCGTCCGCATGACGAGCACCTGGCCTGGATCGACCGGCTGGTCGCGGCGGACGACGAGCAGGCGCCGATCCTGCAGGCTACGGGCCGTCTGGTGGTCGACACCTCCGACCAGGAGTCGGTCGCGGCCGGCATCGCCTGGTGGGAGGAGCTGACGGGAGTCGGTGGCGAGGGCATGGTGGTCAAGCCGCTCAGCTCGCTGGCCCGGGGGAACGGCGGGCAGGGCCGGTTGCTCCAGCCCGGCATCAAGGTCCGTGGCCGGGAGTACCTCCGGATCATCTACGGCCCGGACTACACCCAGCACCTTGACCAGCTCCGGCAGCGCTTCCTGGGCCACAAGCGGTCTCTCGCCCTGCGCGAGTACGCGCTCGGCCTGGAGGCCCTGGACCGGCTGGCGGGTGGGGAGCCGCTCTGGCGGGTGCACGAGGCGGTGTTCGCGGTGCTGGCGCTGGAGTCGGAGCCGGTGGACCCACGGCTCTGAGGCGGCACTGGCGGGGGCTGGAATTGGGGGTGCATATAAATTCGGAGTGTCGTATATAATTCCCGTCTCAGTGTCCCCCGTCAGTGTCCCCGCCACCCCAGGAGCCCGGCATGGCTTTCAACCTCCGGAACAGGCACTTCCTCAAGGAGCTCGACTTCACTCCGCAGGAGTTCCGCTTCCTGCTGGATCTCTCCGCGCAGCTCAAGGCAGCCAAGTACGCCGGGACCGAGCAGCAGCGGCTGCGCGGCAAGAACATCGCGTTGATCTTCGAGAAGACCTCCACCCGCACCCGCTGCGCGTTCGAGGTGGCCGCCCACGACCAGGGCGCGAACACCACGTACCTCGACCCGTCCGGCTCGCAGATGGGTCACAAGGAGTCGGCCAAGGACACCGCCCGCGTCCTCGGCCGGATGTTCGACGGCATCGAGTACCGGGGGCACGGCCAGCAGGTCGTGGAGGAGCTGGCCGCCCACGCGGGCGTCCCGGTCTGGAACGGTCTCACCGACGAGTGGCACCCGACCCAGATGCTGGCGGACATCCTGACCATCCAGGAGCACAGCGCCAAGCCGCTGGAGCAGGTCACGCTCGCCTACCTCGGCGACGCCCGTTGCAACACCGGCAACTCGCTGCTCGTCACCGGCGCCCTGCTCGGGCTGGACATCCGGATCGTCGCGCCCGAGCAGCTCTGGCCCGCCGCCGAGGTGCGGAAGGCGGCCGAGGTGCTGGCCGAGACCACCGGGGCCCGGATCACCCTCACCGAGGACGTCGCCGCCGGGGTGGCCGGTGCCGACTTCCTCTACACCGACGTCTGGGTCTCGATGGGCGAGCCCAAGGACGTCTGGGCCGAGCGGATCTCGCTGCTGAAGCCGTACCAGGTCTCGATGGAGACCGTCCGGGCGACGGGCAACCCGGCCGTGAAGTTCCTGCACTGCCTGCCGGCCTTCCACGACCTCGGTACCGAGATCGGCCGCCAGATGCACGAGGTCACCGGGATGTCGGAGCTGGAGGTCACCGACGAGGTGTTCGAGTCCGCGCACTCGGTGGTCTTCGACCAGGCGGAGAACCGGCTGCACACCATCAAGGCCGTGCTGGTCGCCACCCTGGGCTCATAACGGCCTGTGTGCTCGGAAGCTGACGTCCACGCAGGCCACCCGGTCGGCCGCGCCGTGCGCGCCCGCCGGTGGGCCGGCGTGCAGGACGATCGAGTGGGCCTCGCCGGGCCGGAAGGCCCAGGCCGCGGCCGTGTGCGCCGAGCCGGTGCCCTGGTCGTCCGTACGGAGTGTCAGTCGTAGCCCGTTGTGCTCGTTCGCATAGGCCGGGGAGCGGGAAGGGCATCGGATCGGACCTCTCGGAGGGCGGCTGGTGACACCGCCCACCGTTACTGTCCGGCCGCTCACGCGATGCGAGGCCGTGCCAGGAGGTCACTCTCAAGAGGCGCGGATCGACGAATCGAAACGGACGGTCGGAAGGGCATGCCTGACGCCACGCGCGCGTAGGCATGCACTATGGTTTATCTCGACATCGAGATAACTCCGCGCTATGGTTTATCTTGACATCAAGATACTTACCGAGAGGCACACGCGCACGGTCAAGGCACTGAGCCTAACTAAGGCTTACCTTACCATCGGCCTCGCGAAGCACCTCAAGCACGAAGCACCCAAGAAGGAGTCAGTCGTGTCCGCGAACAGCTTCGACGCCCGCAGCTCGCTGCAGGTGGGCGACGAGTCGTACGAGATCTTCAAGCTCTCCGCCGTCGAGGGTTCCGAGCGGCTGCCGTACAGCCTCAAGGTGCTGCTGGAGAACCTGCTCCGCACGGAGGACGGCGCGAACATCACCGCCGACCACATCCGCACCCTGGGCAACTGGGACGCGGCCGCCGAGCCGAGCCACGAGATCCAGTTCACGCCGGCCCGCGTGATCATGCAGGACTTCACCGGCGTGCCGTGTGTCGTCGACCTCGCCACCATGCGTGAGGCCGTCAAGGACCTCGGTGGCGACCCGGCGAAGATCAACCCGCTGGCCCCGGCCGAGCTGGTCATCGACCACTCCGTCATCGCCGACAAGTTCGGCACCAAGGACTCGTTCACCCAGAACGTCGAGATCGAGTACGGCCGCAACAAGGAGCGCTACCAGTTCCTGCGCTGGGGTCAGACCGCGTTCGACGAGTTCAAGGTCGTCCCCCCGGGCACCGGCATCGTCCACCAGGTCAACATCGAGCACCTGGCCCGCACCGTCATGGTCCGTAACGGCCAGGCGTACCCCGACACCTGCGTCGGCACCGACTCGCACACCACCATGGTCAACGGCCTGGGCGTGCTGGGCTGGGGCGTTGGCGGCATCGAGGCCGAGGCCGCGATGCTCGGTCAGCCGGTCTCGATGCTCATCCCGCGCGTGGTCGGCTTCAAGCTGAACGGCGAGCTCCCGGCCGGTGCCACCGCCACCGACCTCGTGCTCACCATCACCGAGATGCTGCGCAAGCACGGTGTGGTCGGCAAGTTCGTCGAGTTCTACGGCGCCGGCGTCTCCGCCATCCCGCTCGCGAACCGCGCCACCATCGGCAACATGTCGCCGGAGTTCGGCTCGACCTGCGCGATCTTCCCGATCGACGTCGAGACGATCCACTATCTGCGGCTCACCGGTCGCAGCGAGCAGCAGCTCGCGCTGGTCGAGGCGTACGCCAAGGAGCAGGGCCTCTGGCACGACCCGTCGGTCGAGCCGGTCTACTCCGAGTACCTCGAGCTGGACGTCTCCACCGTCGTCCCGTCGATCGCCGGCCCGAAGCGTCCGCAGGACCGCGTGATCCTGGCCGAGGCCGCGACCAAGTTCGCCGAGGCGCTGCCGACGTACTCCGCCGAGGCCAGCAAGCCGACCGCCGTCACCACCCCCGAGGGTGCGACGTACGAGATCGACAACGGCGCGGTCGTGATCGCCTCGATCACCTCCTGCACCAACACCTCCAACCCCTCCGTCATGCTGGGCGCCGCCCTGCTGGCGAAGAAGGCCGTGGAGAAGGGCCTGCACGTCAAGCCCTGGGTCAAGACCACCCTGGCCCCCGGGTCCAAGGTCGTCATGGACTACTACGAGAAGGCCGGCCTGCTCCCCTACATGGAGAAGCTGGGCTTCAACCTGGTCGGCTACGGCTGCGTCACCTGCATCGGCAACTCGGGCCCGCTGCCCGAGGAGGTCTCGAAGGCCGTCAACGAGGCCGACCTCGCCGTCGTCTCGGTGCTCTCCGGCAACCGCAACTTCGAGGGCCGGATCAACCCCGACGTCAAGATGAACTACCTGGCCTCGCCGCCGCTGGTGGTCGCCTACGCCATCGCCGGTTCGATGAACGTGGACATCACCCGCGACTCGCTCGGCAAGGACCAGGACGGCAACGACGTCTTCCTCGCCGACATCTGGCCGTCCGAGCTGGAGATCGAGGAGACCGTCGCGGCCTCCATCGACCAGGCGATGTTCGCCAAGGACTACGCGGACGTCTTCGCCGGTGACCACCGCTGGCAGTCGCTGTCGATCCCGACCGGCAACACCTTCGAGTGGGACGCCGAGTCCACCTACGTCCGCAAGCCCCCGTACTTCGAGGGCATGGCGAAGACCCCGAGCCCGGTGACCGACATCGCCGGCGCCCGCGTCCTCGCCAAGCTGGGCGACTCGGTCACCACCGACCACATCTCCCCGGCCAGCTCGATCAAGCCGGGCACCCCGGCCGCGCAGTACCTCACCGAGCACGGTGTGGAGAAGCGCGACTTCAACTCGTTCGGCTCGCGTCGTGGCAACCACGAGGTGATGATCCGCGGCACCTTCGCCAACATCCGCCTGCGCAACCAGATCGCGCCGGGCACCGAGGGCGGCTACACCCGCGACTTCACCCAGGCCGACGGCCCGGTGTCGTTCATCTACGACGCCTCGCAGAACTACCAGGCAGCCGGCATCCCGCTGGTCGTCCTGGCGGGCAAGGAGTACGGCTCGGGCTCGTCCCGTGACTGGGCCGCCAAGGGCACCGCGCTGCTGGGCGTCAAGGCCGTCATCGCCGAATCCTACGAGCGCATCCACCGCTCCAACCTGATCGGCATGGGCGTCCTGCCGCTGCAGTTCCCCGAGGGCCAGACGGCCGACTCGCTGGGTCTGACCGGCGAGGAGACCTTCTCGATCTCCGGCGTCGTCGCGCTCAACGACGGTGGCATCCCGCAGACCGTCAAGGTCGTCGCGGGCAGCGTCGAGTTCGACGCCAAGGTGCGCATCGACACCCCCGGTGAGGCGGACTACTACCGCAACGGTGGCATCCTGCAGTACGTGCTGCGCTCGCTCATCGGCTGAGCCTCGTAGCCTCGTAGCCACGGCGGCCGGGCCGTCCCACCCCCGCAGGGGGGAGGGGCGGCCCGGCCGTCTTCGTGCTACCACGGAGGTATGAGGACTGATCCGTGGGCGCTGATCCACGCCGAGCGCCGGGCCCTGCTCGTGGACGTGGAACCGTTGACGCCCCAGCAGTGGGCGACCCCCTCGCTCTGCGCGGGGCGGACGGTCCGTGACACGCTCGCGCACCTGACGGCCACCGCGCGGATGACCCCTCCAGGTTTCTTCCTGAAGATGGCTCGGGCGGGTTTCCGGTTCGAGGTGATGACCGCCCGGGAGATCGCCGAGCTGACGGCCGGGACGTCCCAGGACACGCTGGACCGCTTCGCCGAACAGCTGACCTCGACCGGCCACCCGCCGGGCCCGGACGAGAGCTGGCTGGGCGAGACCGTCGTCCACGCCGAGGACATCCGCCGCCCGCTGGGGATCGCGCACAGCTACCCCGCCGAGGCACTGACGCGCTGCGCCGACTTCTACCGGCGTTCCAACCTGCTGATGGGCGGCAAGCGCCGGGTCGCCGGGCTGACCCTGCGGGCGACCGACACCGGCTGGTCGGCGGGGAGCGGGCCCGAGGTCGCGGGGCCGATGCTCCCGTTGCTGCTCGCGATCACCGGCCGGGGGGCAGGGCTCACCGAGCTCACGGGGGAGGGCCTGCCCACGCTCGCCTCCCGGATGGGGTGACCTAAGAGCGTCCGCCGGTAGGGGGCTGGGGGCGCGGGGCAGAGCCCCACGCCCCCCTTTGGGCTGACCAGCCGTCAGGCCCGGTCGCAGGCCTGTGCGCGCAGGGCGCGGGCGAGGTCGTCCCGGCCTTCCAGGACCAGGCGGCGCAGGGCGGGGGCCGCCTGCTGGTGGTCCGCCAGCCAGCCGTCGGCGGCGGCCAGCGTCTGCTCGTTCGTCTGCAGGCGCGGGAAGAAGCCGCCGACGATCTTCATGGCGATCTCGATGCTGCGCTGCGCCCAGACGGTCTCCAGCAGCTCGAAGTACCCGGCCGTGTAACCGGCCGTCAGCTCACGCTGGTTCGGCTGCGCGAAGCCCGCGATCTCTGCCTCCACCAGCGCGTTGGGCAGCTCGTCCGAGTCGATCACCGCCGACCAGGCGGCGGCCTTGGCCTCGGCGGTCGGCACTGCGGCGAGGCAGTGCGTCAGGTGCTGCTTGCCGCTGGCGGTGTTGTCGCGGTCCAGCTCGGCCCGCAGCTCCGCCGGGTTCGCCTCGCCGGAGCAGGCCAGGGTCAGCCAGAGCTCCCAGCGCAGCTCCTGGTCGATCTTCAGGCCGTCGATCCTGGCGGTGCCCGCCAGCAGGCCCTTGACCAGCTGCAGGTGCTCGGCGCCGGAGGCGGTGTGAGCCAGGAACCGGGCCCAGGCCAGCTGGTGGTCACTGCCCGGCTCGGCGGCGCGCAGCTCGCGCAGCGCGCCCTCGGCGAGCAACCGGCCGCCCTCGGCCCGCCGGTCGGGGTCGGCGTAGAGGTCCAGCGCGCCCTTGGCCTGCTGGTGCAGCGACTGCAGGACGCCGATCTGCGACTCCGACCCGGCGAAGCTCTCCACCAGGGCGAGGTAGTCGCGGGCCGGCATCACGCCGTCCCGGGTCAGGTTCCAGACGGCGGACCAGGTGAGGGCGCGGGCCAGCGGGTCGGTGATGCTGCCGAGGGAGGACCGCAGGGTCTCCAGCGAGTGGTCGTCGAAGCGGATCTTGCAGTACGTCAGGTCGTCGTCGTTGAGCAGCACCAGCGCGGGCCGGGGCAGCCCGGCGAGCTCGGTGACGACCGTACGGGGGCCGGTCACGTCCAGCTCGACCCGGTGGGTGCGGACCAGCGAACCGTCGGCGTCCCGGTCGTAGAAGCCGATCGCCAGGCGGTGCGGACGCGGCGTGCCGCCGTCCTGGCCCACGGCGAACTCGGTGATCCGGTCCTCGGAGTCCACGGTGACCTGCGGGGTGAGCAGGTTGACCCCGGAGGTCTGCAGCCAGGCGGCGGACCAGGCGGTGAGGTCGCGCCCGCTGGTCTCCTCCAGCGCGCCGAGCAGATCGCCGAGCACAGTGTTCCCGAACGCGTGCCGCTTGAAGTACTGCCGGACACCGTCGAAGAACGCGTCCCGCCCGACGTACGCCACCAGTTGCTTGAGCACCGAGGCGCCCTTGGCGTAGGTGATGCCGTCGAAGTTGAGCTTGGCGTCCTCCAGGTCACGGATGTCGGCCGTGATCGGGTGGGTGGTGGGGAACTGGTCCTGCCGGTAGGCCCACGCCTTCCGCCGGTTGGCGAAGGTGATCCAGGCCGACTGGTACTTGGTGGCCGCGACCTGCGAGTACGAGCCCATGAAGTCGGCGAAGGACTCCTTCAGCCACAGGTCGTCCCACCACTTCATGGTGACCAGGTCGCCGAACCACATGTGCGCCATCTCGTGCAGGATGACGTTGGCCCGGCCCTCGTACGCCGCCTCGGTGACCTTGGAGCGGAAGACGAACTCCTCGCGGAAGGTCACGCAGCCGGGGTTCTCCATCGCGCCGATGTTGTACTCGGGCACGAAGCACTGGTCGTACTTGCCGAAGGGGTAGGGGTAGTCGAACTCCTCGTGGAAGTAGTCCAGCCCCTGCTTGGTGACGGTGAGGATCTCGTCCGCGTCGAAGTGCGGCGCCAGCGACCTGCGGCAGGTCGCGGCGAGCGGGATCTCCAGCGTGCTGCCGTCGGCGAGCTTGCGGCTGTAGTGGTCACGCACCACGTGGTACGGGCCGGCCACCACGGCGGTGAGGTAGCTGGAGATCGGCTGGGTCGGCGCGAACTGCCAGACCCGGACGTCGCCTTCGGCGTCCACGGACTCGTGCACGGAGTTGGCGTAAACGTCCCAGGCGGCCGGCGCGGTCACCGTGAAGGTGAAGGGCGCCTTCAGGTCCGGCTGCTCGAAGGCGGCGAACACCCGCCGGGCGTCGGCCGGTTCGAGGTGGGTGTAGAGGTAGGTCTCGCCGTCGGTCGGGTCGACGAAGCGGTGCAGCCCCTGGCCCGTCCGGCTGTACGCGCAGTCCGCCTCGATCACCAGGACGTTCCGCTCGGCGAGCCCTTCGACGGTCACCCGGGAGCCGTCGAAGACCAGTGCCGGGTCGAGGTCGCGCCCGTTCAGGCTGACCGCGCGCACGGTGGGCGCGAGCAGGTCGACGAAGGTGGCCGAGCCCGAAGCGGAGCTGCGGAACTCGATGGTGGTGGTGGACCTGAAGGTGGCCGCTGCCGGATCCTCGGCGGAGGCCACGTCGAGCTGGACGCGGTAGCCGTCCACGGCGAGGATGTCGGCCCGCTGCTGGGCTTCGTCGCGGCTCAGGTTCTTACCCGGCACGGGCGGTACTCCTTTGTCCGGCGCGCACGCTGTGATCTGCGGTGGGGTTGAGCGGTGGGAGGTTTTCCCGCAGCATCCTTTCACGCACCGCAGGCCGTGCCATTGCACCTGTTCGGCTGTTCCGCCGGTCCGGAATGCGGGCCGCGCCCGTGGCGTTAGTTGCTGAAGCAACAGCCCGTTCGTACCGACAGCCCGTTCGTACCGACAGCCCGTTCGTACCGACAGAAGGACGCAGTCACGTGACCACTGCCGATTCCCGCAAGATCGCCGACTTCTGGTTCGACCCGCTCTGCCCCTGGGCCTGGATGACCTCGCGCTGGATGCTGGAGGTCGAGAAGCTCCGCCCGGTGGACACCCGCTGGCACGTGATGAGCCTGGCCGTGCTGAACGAGCACAACGAGAACCTGCCCGAGCAGTACCGCGAGGCGATGGCCAAGGCGTGGGGCCCGGTCCGCGTGCTGATCGCCGCCGCGCAGGCGCACGGTGACAAGGTGCTCGGCCCGCTCTACACCGAGCTGGGCACCCGCTTCCACAACCAGGCTCTGCCCAACGAGCGTTCGACCATCGAGGCCGCGCTGGTGGCGGCCGGCCTGCCGGTCGAGCTGGCGGACGCCGCCGACAGCGACGCGTACGACGAGGCCCTGCGCGCCTCGCACGCCGAGGGCATCACGCTGGTCGGCCAGGACGTCGGCACCCCGGTCATCGCGGTGGACGGCCCGGACGGCGACCGGGTCGCCTTCTTCGGCCCGGTGGTCACCCCGATCCCGCGCGGCGAGGCCGCCGCCCGCCTCTGGGACGGCACCGTGCTGGTCGCCTCGACGCCCGGCTTCTACGAGATCAAGCGGACCCGGACGGCCAAACCGTCTTTCGAGTAACAGGCCCGCTGGTAGGGGCGCGGGGCGCTGCCTCGCGCCCCTACCGCTTTACCGGGTGCGCTGCTTTACCGGGTGCGCTGCTTCAGCAGGCCGATCGCCGAGAGGACCACCGTGAGACCGGCGGTGAAGTAGAGCTGGATGCGGTTGTCGGCGTCCAGGGTCATCAGGGCGAGCACCCCGAGGATCGCGGCCAGCGCGGCCCAGGTCAGGTACGGGAAGAGCCACATCCGCACGGTGAGCAGCTCGGGCGCCTCGCGCTCCAGCCGCCGCCGCATCCGCAGCTGCGCCACCGCGATGAACGCCCAGACCACCAGCACGGCCGCGCCGACCATGTTGAGCAGCCAGTTGAAGACGGTGGTCGGCCACCAGTAGCTCAGCAGTACCGCGAGGAAGCCGAACGCCGACGAGGCCAGCACCGCCGGGCGCGGCACCCCGCTGCTCACCCTGGCGAGCACGCGCGGGCCCTGGCCGCGCTGGACCAGCGAGTACGCCATCCGCGAGGAGCCGTAGATGTTGGCGTTCATCGCGGAGAGCAGCGCGATAAGCACCACCACGTTCATCAGCTGGGCCGCGCCGGGGATGCCGAGGCTGCTCAGCACCGCGACGTACGGGCCCTGCTTGACCACTGCGGGGTCGTTCCACGGCACCAGGGTCACGATGACCGCCATCGAGCCGACGTAGAAGAGCGCGATCCGCCACATCGCGGTGCGGACGGCGGTCGCCACGCTGCGGCGGGGGTTCTCGGACTCGGCGGCGGCGATCGTCACGGTCTCCAGGCCGCCGTACGCGAACACCGAGGCCAGCAGGCCGGTGACCAGACCGGCGCTGCCCTTCGGGAAGAAGCCGCCCTGGCCGGTCAGGTTGGCGGCGCCGGGGGCGGAGGTGCCGGGCAGCAGGCCGAGGACGGCGAGGACGCAGATCACCAGGAAGGCCGCGATGGCGGTGACCTTGATCGCGGCGAACCAGAACTCGAACTCGCCGAAGTTCTTCACCGCCGCCAGGTTGGTGGCGCAGAAGAAGACCATGAAGAGGCCCACCCAGACGGCTGACGGCACGCCGGGGAACCAGGCGGCCATCACGTGCGACGCGCCGATCGCCTCCGCCGCCACGCCGACGCAGAGCAGCGTCCAGAACATCCAGCCGACCGTCAGCCCCGCCCACGGGCCGATCTCCTTCTCGGCGTGCACCGAGAACGATCCGCTGGCAGGACGGGCCGCCGACATCTCGCCGAGCATCCGCATCACCAGCATCACCAGCAGCCCGGAGGCGGCGAAGGCGAGCACGATGGACGGTCCGGCGGCGGCGATGCCGGCCCCCGAGCCGACGAACAGCCCGGCGCCGATCACCCCGCCGAGCGCGATCATCGAGAGGTGACGCTGCTTGAGGCCGTGGCTCAGCTGCCGGCCGCCGGACGCCTGGTCCGTGGGCGCAGGCGGCTGCTGAGTGGTGGGGGTCGACATCAGGGCGGATCCAGACTGTACGAATAGCGTGGGGAGCTGTCCACTATTCGACACGGTTCGTGGTCAGTGCGAGCAAAGCTCGGTATACGGACACTGATGTGACCGAAAGTGACCTGATCCGTACGCATCGGACCGATGGAAGGTTGAATCCGACAAGTCCGGGGGCTGACGCTTTGTCGGGGACGATGCCGTGCGGGCACGTCCCACCGCGTAGGTTCGCAACTGATCACCGAAGCGCCGCGCCAGAACGCGCCGCGCCAGAACGCGCCGTACTAGAACTAGTCGTGTCAGAACTAGTCGTGTCAGAACTGGAGACCCGCTCATGGCCACGGCCACCGCCACCGTCGTACCGTCCACCCCGGTCCTCGCCGACCTGCTTCCGCGCGCGGCCGGGCGGCTCGGCAGCCAGGCCCGCGAACTCGCGCTGGTGGCCGGCGGCGCGGCGCTGACCGGGCTTGCGGCCCAGCTGTCCGTCACCGTCCCGGGCTCCCCGGTGCCGGTCACCGGCCAGACCTTCGCCGCCCTGCTGGTCGGCACCGCGCTCGGCACCCGGCGGGGCATCGCCTCGCTCGGCCTCTACCTGCTGGCCGGGATGGCCGGCCTGCCCTGGTTCGCCGCCGGCAGCTCCGGCTGGGCGATGCCGAGCCTCGGTTACGTGCTCGGCTTCGTCCTGGCGGCGGGCCTGACCGGCGCACTGGCCCGGCGCGGCGCGGACCGCAGCCCGCTGCGCACCGCCGTGGCCATGGTGCTCGGCAACCTGGCGATCTACGCGGTCGGCGTGCCGTACCTGGCAGCCTCCCTGCACGTCCCGCTCGCGAAGGCCGCCGACCTCGGCCTCTACCCCTACCTGGTCGGCGACGGCCTCAAGGTACTCGTCGCCATGGGCGCCCTCCCGCTCACCTGGAAGCTCCTCGGCCGACGCTGAGGCAGTGCCAGGGGCGCGGGGAACTGCGCGAAAGCGGGAGGGCACAGGTCGTTGCCCGCCGATCTCGCGCAGTTCCCCGCGCCCCTTTGGTGGTGCAACCGGAGCACGTGCAACACTTTCCGCATGCGCGTGTACCTGGGTTCCGACCATGCCGGATACGACCTCAAGAACCACCTCGTCCAGTGGCTGAAGGAGGCCGGCCATGAGCCGGTCGACTGCGGGCCGCACATCCTCGACGCCGAGGACGACTACCCGCCGTTCTGCCTGCGTGCCGCCGAGCGCACCGCCGCCGACCCCGAGGCGCTGGGCATCGTGATCGGCGGCTCGGGCAACGGCGAGGCGATCGCCGCCAACAAGGTCAAGGGCGTCCGGGCTGCGCTCGCCTGGAGCGAGCAGACCGCCTCGCTCGGCCGCGAGCACAACAACGCCAACGTGATCTCCATCGGTGGCCGGATGCACACCGAGGACGAGGCGACCAAGTTCGTCGAGATCTTCCTCAACACCCCGTACAGCGGCGAGCCCCGGCACACCCGCCGGATCGAGATGCTCAGCGAGTACGAGACCACCGGCGAGCTGCCGCCCATCCCGGCCCACCACCCGCAGGGCTGACCTTCCGCCAGGAGCTCAGGAGCTGCCGTACGGATCGTCAGAATCCGTGCGGCAGCCAGGGTGCGATGTCCGACGCGAAGGCCCGCGAGGCTTCGGCCAGCGCCCCTTGGCGCAGTTCGGTCACCCGCCCGGCGGCCGCCAGGGCCGCCAGCGTCGTCCCGCCCAGATAGGCCGAGCCCAACGTCCGTACGTTCAGGGCGAGTTCCGCCGACTCGGCGGTCCGCTCGCAGGACGCGCCCTTGCCCGGGCCGCCGCTGTGCAGCTTCCAGCGGCCGGTGTTCCACGGGCAGAACTCGTCGGTGACGTCCAGGACGACCTCCACCGGCGCCGCGTAGCCGCGCTCCCGCAGGGCCGCGCCGACGTCCACCAGTCGGACGAAGAGCGAGTCGCTGAGGCGGGGCTCCAGGCGGCGCGGGTCCGAGACCAGGTGCAGCAGCGGGTCGTCGACCGGGCGGCTGCGGATCGTGACGGTCTCGGTCAGATCGAGGTCGAGCAGGAAGGACCAGAGCGCCGCGTACACCTGCGGCGACTCCGCCTCCACGTCGCGGACCTTCACCGTGCCGCCCGGGATGTCTGTCGGGCCCCACGCCACGTTGGCCGCGTAGCGGGCGTAGCCGAGCAGGCGCCCGCTCTCCCTGTCCTGGGCCAGCACGCACTGCAGCGGGGAGTAGCCGCCGCGCGAGCCGGGCGCGTCCAGCAGCGGGAGCCGCTCCCAGCCCGGTCGGCGCTCCAGCATGCCCGGCCGCAGCGGCACCCGGGACGCGTACAGCCGCTCGCAGGCCGGGCTGCTCTCCGCCGGGTCGGCCAGCCGCAGTCGGACGGCGGCGTCGCCGGGGGAGTGTACCCGGACCTTTCCGCGCGGGATGGTCAGTGACAGCCGCCAGGTGCCGAGGCCGTAGCCGTACCGCCCGTAGATGGCCGGCTCCGAGGCGGTGAGCACCGCCAGTGCCTCGCCGCGCTCGTGGATGTCGTCCAGCTGACGGCTCATCAGCGCGGTCAGCAGGCCGCGCCGACGGTGCGTCGGCAGCACGCCGACCATCGTCACGCCCGCCGTGGGCAGCACCGCGCCCCCGGGCACCGCCATCCCGAAGCTGAACGCCCCCGCGCCCCCGACCACCGCCGGACCGTCCCAGGCCGCCAGCGCACGGTCGACGTCGGACAGCTCGCGCCAGAGCCCGCGCTCCTCCGGCTCCTCCTCCCGACCGCCGAAGGCGATCTCCAGAGCGCGGTACCAGGTGTCCCACTCCGCTGGGTTCAGTGTGCGGATGGTCGGTGCGCGAAGGGGCGAGGTGTCGGAAGCGGCAGCATCGGCAGTCATATGCCAACAGCTATCACCAGCTCCGGGACAATCGCGACCGAATTGCGGCGTCGGCTCCGAGATGTCGGCGGCGAAGATCTCGGCCGACACCGTCCGCCCCGTCGACGGCGACCCGTGACGGTGGATAAGGTCAGAGCCCATGGCTGGCAGCACGCCGGGCTCACGGCCCCGGACGAGTGCGACGGGACCTGCCGCGACAGCGGCTCAGGATCCCTGGACGGCCCGGTTGCGAGCGCGGCTCTACCGGGCCCGGCGAAGGCTGCGCCGAACCGGGGTGGACTACTTCCGTGGTGACGCCTCGGACTGGCTCGCCTTCGCCGGGTTCCTGGTGCTCGTCCCGCTGCTGGTCCTGCTCAACATCTGGATCCCCGCCTGGGTCCCGCCCACCGCGCTGGTCCTGCCGATCCTCGCCGGCTCCCTGCTGCTCCGGCCCGGCACGCTGGTGCTGCTGTACGCCGCCGCCGCGCTCGGCCTCTCCGCCGAGTCGCTGATCCACACCGGCGAGCGGGTCGCCAGCGACCGTCCCGACACCTACGTCTTCGGCGTCACCCCCGGTGCGGCCCTGGTGGTCGGCGCGGTCGGGGTGGCCGGGCTGATGCTCGCCCAGTTCCGCAGCCGGGTCGGCGTGCCCTGGCGCGGCGGCGGCTCGATGCTCTTCGACCTGCGGGAACGGCTGCGGGTCCAGAGCAGGGTGCCCGACCTGCCTGCGGGCTGGTACGCCGACATGGCGCTGCGCCCGGCCGGCGGCCAGTCCTTCTCCGGGGACTTCGTGGTCGCCGCCCGGACCGGGCCGGGCCGGCGGGTGCTGGAGGCCGTCCTCGCGGACGTCTCCGGCAAGGGCATGGACGCCGGTTCGCGCGCCCTGCTGCTCTCCGGTGCCTTCGGCGGGCTGCTCGGCTCGCTGCCCGCGCACGAGTTCCTGCCCGCCGCCAACGGCTACCTGCTGCGCCAGGAGTGGGAGGAGGGCTTCGCCACCGCCGTCCATCTGGTGCTGGATCTGGACACCGGCGAGTACGAGCTGCTGTCGGCGGGTCACCTGCCGGGGATGCAGCGGCTCTCGGGCGCCGGCCGCTGGGAGGTCAAGGAGTCGGTGGAGGGCCCGCTGCTGGGGATCTACGACGGCGCCAAGTTCGAGGGCGTCCGGGGGCGGTTGAACCGGGGTGATGTGCTGATGCTCTGCACCGACGGCATGGTGGAGATCCCCGGCCGGGACCTCTCGGAGGGGATGGACCGGCTGATGGGCGAGGCGGACCGGCTGGTCGCCAGGTCGCTCCTGGTCGGCGGCAACCGGGGTGCGGCGGTCAAGCTGATCGAGACGGTGGCCAAGGACGTCAACGACGACCGGGCGGTCCTGCTGCTCTGGCGGCAGTAAGCCGCCGGCGACTGCGCGGGTCGGCCCCGGTTGGCATATGTCAAGTCCGGGTGGTGATCTTCGGCCATTCCTGACGCTTCGTCTACGCCGCCGAAGGACCGACCCCGACCGGGCCGACGGCCCGCCCAGCGGCCGGTCAAACCGCCCCTGCCGACACTCCGTCAGCAGCCTTGCGCTATCGTCTCGGTCGGCGGAAATTCGTCTCACATCGCAGGATCTTCGTGCCGGGCTTCCAGCAAGTCCTTTACGCAGTCGGCACGAACGACCACACTGAGTCCGGGCGGGGCTGGTCGGCACTCGGCGAATGGGGGGCACCACATGCGGCTCGCGGCAGGTGCCGCGGTGCAGCCAGGTACCCCGGTTCCGGTGTGAACGGCCGGACTCTGCCCGAGACCGTCCGTGCCGCAGCTGGGCGCGGGGGCGTCGCCACGGGGTTCCACCACGGTGCTCCGTAACGCAGCCTCGCTACGAAAGAATGAGGAAGTGAATTCGGGTGGGCCTCTCCGTCTCCGCGCTGTTCCTGTTCGGCGTCATCGTCGTCATCTTCATCCGCAACAAGCAGATGAAGCTCAGTCACGCGGTTCTCGCCGCGCTCTTCGGCTTCATGGTCAGCCAGTCCACGGCCGCGACGCCCATCCATGACTTCCTGAACCAGATGGCGAAGACGATCTCCTCCGTGGTCAGCTGACGCGTTCCCGGATCGGCCGAAGGGGTCGGCCGATGAGGTCCGCTGCTGGGGGCAGCCGATGGGGCCAGCCGATGGGTCGGCTGATCTGCCGGGCCGGTCGGCGTGCCGTCACTGACCAGCGCGCAGGGCCTGCCACCAGCGGCTGAGCAACCCGCGCCGGGGTGTGCGGGAGTAGACCGGGGCGGGCGCCGCCGACTGTGCGTCCGGCTCGGGCTCCGGGCTGCCCTCGTCCACCAGCAGGATGAACAGCCGGGCCCAGCAGAGGCGTTCGCCGCGCGGCCAGGGCAGGGCGCGCAGCGCCGCCGAGGCGGCCTCCGAGACCTCCCCGTTGACCCGGACCTCCGCGATGTCGTCACCGGCCTTGCCGCCGAGGAACAGCTTGACGCCGTTGACGTGCGGCGCCGTCAGCTCCGGATGCAGTGCGTCGGCCAGCGCGGGCAGCAGTTGGTGATCGGCGAGCCAGCCGGCCAGCTGCTCGCTGCCGAACCCGAAGACCGCCGCCGGGCCCTGGACCGCGTGCCGACCCGGCAGTCCGGGGTGCCGGTAGTGGTCGCCGTGTTCGCCGGAGTGCTCCTGCAGCTCCACCACGGTGGCCGCGGTGGTGGTCGCCCACATCTTGACGGCGTTGTCGAGCTGCTCCTCCTCGGTCTTGCCGAGGCCGGCCGCGCAGTCCCAGACCACCGGGCCGTCCGCCCGGCCGAGTTGAAGGACGAACCCCAGGTCGACGTGGCCCCCGCCGTCGTCCCCGGGATGCTCACGGACCGCCACCGCCGTGGTGCCCGGGCCCCTGACGACCTCGCCGTCCACGGTGAACTGCTGGCCGTACCGTGCCATTTCGCGGACCACGCTGCGCTGTATGACGGCCAGTCGGTCCTGCGGACGCACGGGCGGGCTCCTCGGTCGAATAAAGAGTCGAACTTCGAACGCGAGCGAGAGTATCGGCCTGCGGCCCCAGCGGGAAACGGGCGGGTGGAACGACTTCGGCCCCCGGTCGGCGAAGTCATCGCCGACCGGGGGCCGAAGAGTTGGAGCGGGTGACGAGAATCGAACTCGCGTGGCCAGTTTGGAAGACTGGGGCTCTACCATTGAGCTACACCCGCAGGGCTGTGCCTGAGCACAGACCACCCCCGGCCGTTTCCGGCTGCGAGGACGGGAACAGCGTACCTGGTCGGGCCGGTTGCCCGCACACCACTTTCGATCCCGGGCATGTCCGACGGCCGTCCATATTACGGCCGCCCGGGCCCGGCCGACGTGTACGCTTCCTCTCGGCACCACGGGGTGTGGCGCAGTTTGGTAGCGCGTCCGCTTTGGGAGCGGAAGGCCGTCGGTTCGAATCCGGTCACCCCGACAGTGCGGCAGGGTCTCGTCCGACGGACGGGGCCCTGTTGGCGTTCCGGGGTACCTGTCGGGAGCGTGGGGGACGTTGGCGGTTCGGGGCACTGTGGTTCGGGGCACTGTCCGGCGTTTCGGGTGCGGCCGGGCAAGCTGGAATGTTGATCGTTCACCAAGTGTTGCGGTTGGACGGTAAGGCTTTCCAGCCGTACCCGGCCGTACCCAGCCGACCCAGCGGCCATCAGACTCAGCGCCCTCAGACCCAGCAGCCCCGAAGAAGATGTGAGCCCGTATGCCTTTCGCCGACCGCCCCCGGCTTGATCCCAAGGCCGCCGTCGGCGTGGTCTTCGTCGCCGCGCTCTTCATGTCGATCATGGACACCACGATCGTGAACGTGGCGCTCCCCTCGATCGGCCGCCAGTTCCACGTCGACCCGGCCTCGGTCGGTGTGGTCAACGTCGGCTACCTGGTCACGCTCGCCGTCTTCGTGCCGCTCTCCGGCTGGCTGGGCGACCGCTACGGCACCCGCCGGGTCTTCCTGGGCGCGCTGGCGCTCTTCACCGTCGCCTCGCTGCTCTGCGGCAGTGCCGACAGCCTCGGGCAGCTGACGGCCTATCGGATCCTCCAGGGCGCGGCCGGCGGTCTGCTCACCCCGGTCGGGATGACCATGCTCTTCCGGGCCTTCCCGCAGGAGGAGCGGATGCGCGCCACCCGCGTGCTGATGCTCCCGACCGCCGTCGCACCGGCGGCAGGTCCCGTGCTCGGCGGTTGGCTGGTGGACAGCTGGTCCTGGCACTGGGTCTTCATCGTCAACGTCCCGATCGGCGTCCTGGCGCTCGTCTTCGGCCTGGCCCACCTCCCCGACTACCGCAGCCTTCCCGACAACCGCACCGAGCGGGTCGGCCGCTTCGACGCGGCGGGCTTCCTGCTCTCGGCGGCCGGGTTCGGCCTGACGATGTACGCGCTCGCCGAGGGCGCCGGGCAGGGCTGGGGGAGTACGCGGATCCTGGCCTCGGGCGGGGCCGGACTGGCCGCGCTGGTGGCCCTGGTGCTGGTGGAGCTCCGCCGGCCCGAGCCGATGCTCGACCTGCGGCTGTTCCGCGACCGGATCTTCCGGACGGCCAACCTGCTCTCGCTCTTCTCCGGCGCGGCCTTCCTCGGGATGCTCTACCTCTTCCCGCTGCTGATGCAGGACGGCCTCGGCATGGACGCCCTGCACAGCGGGCTGATGGTCTTCCCCGAGGCGGTCGGCGTGATGATCGCCTCGCAGGTCGCCGGACGGCTGTACCCGCGCTTCGGCCCGCGCCGGCTGCTCGCCACCGGGGCCGTGGTGGTCGCGAGCTGCCTCGCCCTGATGGCGACGATCGGTCCGGGCAGCAACCTGTGGGCCGTCCGGGGGCTGCTCTTCGTCACGGGTTTCGCCATGGCGCACGTCTTCATGCCCTCGCAGACGGCGGCTTTCGCGGGCGTCTCGCAACGGTCCACCGGCGCGGCCTCGACGCTCTACAACGCGCAGCGCCAGCTGGGCTCGGCTCTCGGGGTGGCGGTCCTCGGGACGGTGCTGGCGACGGTCGGGACCGTCACCAGCACGGCCGGAGGTACGCCCACGGCGAACCTCGCGGCCTACCGGGCGGCCTTCCTGGTGGCCGCCGCGCTGGCCCTCGTGGCCGCTGTGACAGCGCTGTTCGTCCGGGATTCGGACGCTGCCGCCACCATGCGCAGGGCCGCGGCGGCGGCCCCGGGGACGGAGTCCGAGGCCGCCGCGACACCGTGATCAGCGGCGTCCGGGCGTCCGCCTTTCGTGGTACCGGTAGGATGGGCCGCTGGCGGTAGTGCCTGCGGTATGCACGCAGGTCAGCCGCCCGAGGGCGAGGAGTCAAGCTCACCGTCCACCCCCGTACGGGAGATGCAGCTCCAACCGCCCATCGCCCGTCTCGCCCGATCGACCCGGCCACTCGGCCGAGCCGGCCAGGCGGAGACAACCTGACCGCAAGCCCCTAGGAGACCCAACCGTGAAGAGCGCCGTCGAGACTCTGAACCCCACTCGGGTTCGACTCACCGTCGAGGTGCCCTTCGAGGAGCTCAAGCCCAGCCTCGACGCGGCGTACAAGAAGATCAACCAGCAGGTCTCGGTCCCGGGCTTCCGTAAGGGCAAGATCCCGAACCGCGTCATCGACCAGCGCTTCGGCCGTGCCGCAGTGCTGGAGGAGGCCGTCAACGACGCCCTGCCGCGCTTCTACACGCAGGCCGTCGACGAGGGCAAGATCGAGGTCCTCGGACAGCCCGAGATCACGGACATCGAGGGCGTCGAGCGCCTCGTCGACGGCGGTGACCTCAAGTTCACCGCCGAGGTCGACGTCCGTCCGGAGATCTCCCTCCCGGACTTCGCCGCCATCGAGGTCGTCGTCGACCCGATCGTGGTCGAGGACGCGGATGTCGAGAAGTCCCTGGAGCAGCTGCGCGAGCGCTTCTCCTCGGTCAAGGACGTCGAGCGCGCCGCCGCCGAGGGCGACGTCGTGGTCGTCGACCTCGAGGCGAAGGTCGACGGTGAGGTCCCCGAGGACGGCACCGCCACCGGCGTGAGCTACGAGATCGGCTCCGGCCGCCTGCTGGACGGCATCGACGAGGCCGTCGTCGGCCTGTCCGCCGGTGAGTCCAAGACCTTCGAGACCGAGCTCAAGGGCGGCAC
This sequence comes from Kitasatospora sp. MAP5-34, assembly GCF_029894335.1. Classification (GTDB taxonomy): domain Bacteria; phylum Actinomycetota; class Actinomycetes; order Streptomycetales; family Streptomycetaceae; genus Kitasatospora. The sequence goes on from NZ_JARXZC010000027.1 coordinate 68,905, forward strand.
CCAGGCCGGCCAGACCTCGGAGGTCACCGTCACCGTGACGGCCGTCCAGGAGAAGGAGCTGCCCGCTCTGGACGACGAGTTCGCCCAGCTGGCGAGCGAGTTCGACACCCTGGAGGAGCTGCAGGCCGACTCCCGCAAGCGCCTGGAGCGCATGCGTGAGTTCGACCAGGCGACCCAGGCCCAGGAGCGGGTCCTCGACCAGCTGCTGACGCTGGTCGAGATGGACTACCCGGAGAAGCTCCTCAAGGACGAGGTCGAGACCCGTCGCCACAACCTCGAGCACCACCAGCTCGAGCCGATGGGCCTGAACCTCGACACCTACCTCGCGACCCAGGGCAAGACCCGCGAGGAGTTCGACGCCGAGACCGAGGAGCAGGCGAAGAAGGGCATCAAGACCCAGTTCGTCCTGGACGAGATCGTCGGCAAGGAGGAGATCGGGGTCGACCAGCAGGAGCTGACCGAGCACCTGATCCGCCGTGCCGCCGGCTCCGGCCTGACGCCGGACCAGTTCGCGCAGCAGGTCGTCGAGGGTGGCCAGGTGCCGCTGCTGGTCGGCGAGGTCGCCCGTGGCAAGGCGCTCGCGCTGGTCGTCGAGGCCGCCAAGGTCACCGACACCAACGGTGAGGCCGTCTCCTTCGAGGACGACGAGACCGACGAGTCGGGCGAGACGGTCGAGGCCGCCGCCGCCCCGGCCGAGGAGACCGGCGCCGAGGCCTGATCCTCGTAGTCGCACCTCAGCAGCGGGCCCGGGCACCCATGGTGTCCGGGCCCGCTGTGCTCTCCCGCTGACCCTGCGCTCACAGCGAACAGTTCTGCGTGGGGGATTCTGCGGCCCTGCCTGCGCGTTAGGGTCCTTAGACAGCGACACCGCGACTTCGTTTCGCGGGTAGGGCGCAGTGATATCCCAGAACTGTGCGACAAAGCGACGGCCGCAGGTCGGCCTTCAAATCGACTGAGCAGGTGGCTAAGTGACGTTCCCGCAGATGCAGATGCCTGGCCTGATGGCGCCGCACGCCGCCGCTGGTGACGTGCTCGGCGGCCTGGGCGACCAGGTCTACAACCGGCTGCTCAACGAGCGCATCATCTTCCTCGGCACGCAGGTGGATGACGACATCGCCAACCGGATCACGGCCCAGCTGCTGCTGCTGGCCGCCGACCCGGAAAAGGACATCTACCTCTACATCAACTCCCCTGGCGGCTCGATCACCGCGGGCATGGCGATCTACGACACCATGCAGTACATCAAGAACGACGTGGTGACGATCGCGATGGGCATGGCGGCCTCGATGGGCCAGTTCCTGCTCACCGCCGGTGCCAAGGGCAAGCGCTTCTCGCTGCCGAACGCCAACATCCTGATGCACCAGCCCTCGGCCGGTCTCGGCGGCTCCGCCACCGACATCCGGATCCAGGCCGAGCAGCTGCTCCGCACCAAGAAGCGGATGTCGGAGCTGATCGCGCACCACAGCGGCCAGAGCTTCGACCGGATCACCGCCGACTCCGACCGTGACCGCTGGTTCACCCCGGAGCAGGCCAAGGAGTACGGCCTGATCGACTCGATCATGCACAGCGCCGCGGACGTCCCCGGCGGCGGCGGCACCGGCGCCTGACCGCAGCCGGCAGCAGACTGAACCCGACCGTACGCTTCGGAGGACAGAACACCTCATGAACACCCCCCAGACGCCCCGCGGCGAGTACTACGGCGCCCGCGCAGAGGGCCGGTACATCGTTCCGCGTTTCGTCGAGCGCACCTCGCAGGGCGTTCGCGAGTACGACCCGTACGCCAAGCTGTTCGAGGAGCGCATCATCTTCCTCGGCTCGCAGGTGGACGACGTCTCGGCGAACGACATCATGGCCCAGCTGCTCTGCCTGGAGTCGATGGACCCGGATCGCGAGATCCAGATGTACATCAACTCGCCCGGTGGCTCCTTCACGGCGCTGACGGCGATCTACGACACCATGCAGTACGTCAAGCCCGACATCACCACGGTCTGCATGGGCCAGGCGGCCTCCGCCGCCGCCGTGCTGCTCGCGGCCGGCACCCCCGGCAAGCGGATGGCGCTGCCGAACGCCCGGATCCTGATCCACCAGCCGTACACCGAGACGGGCCGTGGCCAGGTCTCCGACCTGGAGATCCAGGCCAAGGAGATCTTCCGGATGCGCGAGCAGCTGGAGGAGATGCTGTCGAAGCACTCCAACCGCGACCTCGCCACCGTCCGTGAGGACATCGAGCGCGACAAGATCCTGACGGCCGAGGAGGCCCTCGAGTACGGGCTGATCGACCAGATCATCTCCACCCGCAAGACCTCGCTGACCGACTGACACCGGCGGCTCCCCGGGGCGGGGCGTACGTGACATACGCCCCGCCCCGCTCCATTCCGGTCGGGCCCTCGACCCGGCACAATTCCAGTAGGGGAAGGCGGCGCCCACAGCGTCCCGGACCCCTGCGAGACGGCATCTGTTCGGTATCAATTCGCCCAGGGCGTACGGCAGACCTGCCGAAGACGGCGGATTGACCGGCTCGGCAGAGTACCGTCGGATAGCGAGACCGACCGCCGACGGCGAGTCGGTCCACAGCACCAGGCCCCGGAACCCCCGCGGGGCCCCTGGCGAAGGGGAAGCACCTCGTGGCACGCATCGGAGACGGTGGCGACCTGCTCAAGTGCTCGTTCTGCGGCAAGTCGCAGAAGCAGGTGAAGAAGCTGATCGCCGGGCCAGGCGTGTACATCTGCGACGAGTGCATCGACCTCTGCAACGAGATCATCGAGGAGGAGCTCGCCGAGACCTCCGAGGTCCGTTTCGAAGAGCTCCCGAAGCCGCGCGAGATCTACGAGTTCCTGGACCAGTACGTCGTCGGCCAGGACCTCGCCAAGAAGTCGCTGTCCGTGGCGGTGTACAACCACTACAAGCGTGTCCAGGCCGGTGAGACGGGCCGCAGCGGCGGCAACGGCCGCGAGGACGCGATCGAGCTGGCCAAGTCCAACATCCTGCTGCTGGGCCCGACCGGCTCCGGCAAGACGCTGCTCGCCCAGACGCTGGCCCGGATGCTGAACGTGCCGTTCGCCATCGCGGACGCCACGGCGCTGACCGAGGCGGGCTATGTCGGCGAGGACGTCGAGAACATCCTGCTCAAGCTGATCCAGGCCGCCGACTACGACGTCAAGAAGGCCGAGACCGGGATCATCTACATCGACGAGATCGACAAGGTCGCCCGCAAGAGCGAGAACCCGTCGATCACCCGCGATGTCTCCGGCGAGGGTGTCCAGCAGGCACTGCTGAAGATCCTGGAGGGCACGACGGCGTCGGTGCCCCCGCAGGGCGGCCGCAAGCACCCGCACCAGGAGTTCATCCAGATCGACACGACGAACGTGCTGTTCATCGTGGGCGGCGCGTTCGCCGGTCTGGAGCGGATCATCGAGGGCCGCGCGGGTGCCAAGGGCATCGGCTTCGGCGCGACGATCCGCAGCAAGCGCGAGAGCGACTCCAGCGACCACTTCCGGCAGGTCATGCCGGAGGACCTGGTGAAGTTCGGCATGATCCCCGAGTTCATCGGCCGACTGCCCGTCATCACCAGCGTGCACAACCTGGACCGCGAGGCGCTGCTGCAGATCCTCACCGAGCCGAAGAACGCGCTGGTGAAGCAGTACCGCAAGCTGTTCGAACTCGACGGCGTGGAGTTGGAGTTCAGCAAGGACGCGCTGGAGGCCATCGCCGACCAGGCGATCCTGCGCGGCACCGGCGCCCGCGGTCTGCGCGCGATCATGGAGGAGGTGCTGATGTCCGTGATGTACGAGGTGCCCTCGCGTCAGGACGTCGCCCGCGTGGTCGTCACCGGTGACGTGGTCTCCAAGCACGCGATCCCGACGCTCGTCCCGCGCGACATGATCAAGCGGGAGCGGCGCGAGAAGAGCGCCTGAGTCTCTGTCAGGCGCGATGCCGGATACGCCGAAGGGGCCCGCACCAACTGGTGCGGGCCCCTTCGGCGTCGGCGTGCTTCCTTACTTCGGGAGCTCGGCGAGCTGACGAATCTCCCGGGTGTCGGCCGCGGTCTTGTCCAGGTCGGCCGGCTTGTTGGCGGTGAACTCCATGATCATGCCGAGGCCGCTGCCGTCGGCCCAGACGCAGACGCCGAACTCCTGCCCGGTGGTCGACATCTTGCCGCAGTCCATCGATCCGCCCTTCGGGCCGGCGTCGACGCTGTGCCGCCCGGTCAGGGTGCCACCGGATGTCGTCATGCCGGTGAAGGTGGCGTCGATCTCCTTCTTCGGGAGCAGGAGGTTGCCGTAGGCACCTACGAAGATGACGGCCTGCTGGTGGTCGGCGCTCGGGTAGAAGCCGGTCACCGGGGTGGGGTGCCAGCTGCCGTCACCGGAACCCAGGGCGCCGGCCATCGAGCTCTGCATCTTGGAGGCCGTCGCACTGGTGTTGTCGAGCTGGGTGCCGTGGAACGCGGCCGGGGCGACGAGCTTGTTGTTCCCGGTCTTCGCCGCGACATTGGCGACCAGCAGAACCAGCGCGGCGCCCCCGAGCAGCACGACACCGCCGATGATTCCGAGCACGATCCAGAGCGTCTTGCGGGACTTCTTCACCGGCTGCCCATAGCCGTACGCACCCGGGTACGCCTCGCCGCCGCCGTACCCGGGCGCCGGCGGCGGGAAGCCGGGTGCCCCGTCCTGCGGCGGGACAGCTCCGTACGGCTGCTGCGGCGCGCCGTACTGCGGCGGCTGCGGCGGCTGACCGTACTGGGGCGGCTGCTGCGGTTGACCCTGCGGATTCTGCTGACCCTGGCCGTACATCGGTCGCTGTTCTCCCCCGCCGCTCGGAAGCGGCATGTCAGTGCGTATCGGTCCGAACAGTCCGCACGTATGACCGTACGAACATCGGGGCACGCTACCGCACCCGGCTGCGACGCCGTCCGGATGACCTGCGCCCGGCGGGTGAAGAACCGGTTCGTAACAGGCCCCCCGGCATACGTAAACTGTGCGTCGTGACCGACACCACGAACCAGCGCCCCGAGAGCACACGACCCGGGGACGACGCAGCCACCCTCCCGACGACCTACGCCCCGGCGGAGGTAGAGGGCGCGCTGTACGAGCGCTGGGTGGACCGCGGCTACTTCACCGCCGACGCCAAGAGCGACAAGCCCGCGTACACCATCGTCATCCCGCCGCCGAACGTCACGGGCGCCCTGCACCTGGGCCACGCCTTCCAGCACACCCTGATGGACGCCCTGACGCGCCGTAAGCGGATGCAGGGTTACGAGACGCTCTGGCTGCCGGGCATGGACCACGCCGGTATCGCGACCCAGAACCGGGTCGAGCAGCAGCTCGCCGAGTCCGGCCTCTCCCGCCACGACCTGGGCCGGGAGGCCTTCGTCGAGAAGGTCTGGGAGTGGAAGGAGAACTACGGCGGCAAGATCCTCGGCCAGATGCGCCGTCTCGGCGACGGCGTGGACTGGTCCCGCGAGCGCTTCACCATGGACGAGGGCCTCTCGACGGCCGTCCAGACCATCTTCAAGAAGCTCTTCGACGACGGCCTGATCTACCGTGCCGAGCGCATCATCAACTGGTGCCCGCGCTGCCTGACCGCGCTCTCCGACATCGAGGTCGAGCACGAGGACAGCCCCGGCGAGCTGGTCTCCATCCGCTACGGCGACGGCGACGACTCGATCGTGGTCGCCACCACCCGCGCCGAGACGATGCTGGGCGACACCGCGATCGCCGTCCACCCGGACGACGAGCGCTATGCGCACCTGATCGGCCGTACCATCGCGCTGCCGCTGACGGACCGTCGCATCCCGGTGGTCGCCGACACCCACGTCGACCCCGAGTTCGGCACCGGCGCCGTCAAGGTGACCCCGGCGCACGACCCGAACGACTTCGCGATCGGCCAGCGGCACAACCTGCCCAACCTGACCGTGATGGACGAGCACGGCGCCATCACCGTGCACGGCCCCTTCCTCGGCCTGGACCGGCTGGAGGCCCGCTCGGCCGTCGTCGGAGCACTGCGCGAGCAGGGCCGGATCGTCGCCGAGAAGCGGCCCTACATGCACGCCGTGGGCCACTGCTCGCGCTGCCACACCATCGTCGAGCCGCGCCTGTCGCTGCAGTGGTGGGTCAAGGTCGAGCCGCTGGCCAAGGAGGCGGGCGACGCCGTCCGCGACGGCCGGGTGCAGATCCACCCGAAGGAGCTGGAGGGCCGCTACTTCAGCTGGGTCGACAACATGCACGACTGGTGCATCTCGCGCCAGCTCTGGTGGGGCCACCGGATCCCGGTCTGGTACGGCCCCGAGGGCCAGGTCGTCTGTGTCGGCCCCGGCGAGCAGCCGCCCGCCGGCGAGGGCTGGCACCAGGACCCGGACGTCCTCGACACCTGGTTCTCCAGCGGCCTGTGGCCGTTCTCGACCCTGGGCTGGCCCGAGCAGACGCCGGACCTGGAGAAGTTCTACGCCACCGACGTGCTGCTCACCGGCCACGACATCATCTTCTTCTGGGTGGCCCGGATGATGATGTTCGGCCTGTACGCGATGGACGGCCAGGCGCCGTTCCACACCATCGCGCTGACCGGCCTGGTCCGTGACCAGTTCGGCAAGAAGATGTCCAAGTCCTCCGGTAACGCCGTGGACCCGCTGGAGTGGATGGACGCCTACGGCGCCGACGCCGTCCGCTTCACGCTGGCCCGTGGCGCCAACCCCGGCGCCGACGTGCCGATCGGCGAGGACTGGGTCCAGGGCTCGCGCAACTTCTGCAACAAGATCTGGAACGCCACCCGCTTCGCCCTGATGAACGGCGCCACGGTGGAGGGCCCGCTGCCGGCGCCCGAGGAGATGACGGCGGTCGACCGCTGGATCCTCTCCCGCCTGCACGCGACCGTCGCCGAGACCGACGCGCTCTACGACGACTACCAGTTCGCCAAGCTCTCGGACACCCTGTTCCACTTCGCCTGGGACGAGGTCTTCGACTGGTACGTCGAGCTCTCCAAGACCACCCTGGCCAAGGGCGGCCCGCAGGCCGACGCCGCGCGCCGGGTGCTCGGCGAGGTGCTGGACGTGACGCTGCGTCTGCTCCACCCGGTGGTCCCGTTCGTCACCGACACGCTGTGGACGACGCTCACCGGCGCCGAGTCCCTGGTCGTCACCGACTGGCCGGTCGCCGACCCGGCCCGCCGGGACGACGCCGCCGAGGCCGAGATCGCCACGCTCCAGCAGGTGGTCACCGAGGTCCGCCGGTTCCGCTCGGACCAGGGCCTCAAGCCCGGCCAGAAGGTGCCCGCCACCCTCGACCTGGACGGCACGCCGCTGGCCGTCCACGAGGACGCGATCCGCTCGCTGCTGCGCCTGACCCTCCCCGAGGAGGGCTTCTCGGCGACGGCCTCGCTCCCGGTCGCGGGCGCGACGGTGGCCCTGGACCTCTCCGGCACCATCGACGTCCCGGCCGAGCGCAAGCGCCTCGCCAAGGACCTCGCGGCCGCCGAGAAGGAGAAGGCCCAGACCACCGCCAAGCTCGGCAACGAGGGCTTCCTCGCCAAGGCGCCGGACGACGTGGTGGCCAAGATCCGTGGCCGTCAGGAGGCTGCCGAGGCCGACATCGCCCGGATCACCGCCCAGCTGGCCGCCCTGCCGCAGGGCTGACGCCCGTAGTTCCGAGGGGTTTCGAGGGCCGTACTCCGTCTCCGGGCGGGGTGCGGCCCTCGGCGTTTCTCCGCCCGGCGGGTAAGCGTTCAGGCGTTGAGGGCTTCAGGCGTTGAGGCGTTGAGAGGTTCAGACGTTCCGGCCTTGTGGCCTTCTGGCCTTCTGGCCTTACGGGAAGAGGGAGTTGAATAACGGAGGCACTGCTATTCGACGGGCTATCCGCAGTTCCTGATAGCCCGTTCGGCCGAATTCCCGCACGATCCCTTGCGTATGGCAGATGCGTACCAAGAGATTCAAACGCGAGCGGCGGGGAGCCCGCCCGTGGCCGCTGACCTGCTGGGTGTGCGGGGACGGGTGGCGATACCGGGTCGGGCCGACACACCATTCGAGGCTAATGGCGCGAGCTTGAACTCGCGCCGATTATCTCGGCCTGTTACACGCGCGCGTTCACCGGAACTTGCAGTTTCACTGTGTACGGTGAGCAGGAGTTCGGCAGTGGTGGCGACTGACGGGAGGGCACGGCATGGTGGTGACCAAGGAGTTGGCCGACGAACTGCCTGCGGAGGCGGTCGAGGCCGCCAAGGCCCGGGCGGCGACCCTGCTGCTCGCCTTCCGGCACGGGAACCAGCTGGCCTTCGACCAGGAGCTCGAGCTGCTCTTCGAGGAGCAGGTCGAGCGCGAGGCCACCACGCTGCTGGTCTGGATCGCTGCCGAGGCCGTCCGCAAGGCGTACGCACCCGAGGTCGGCGACCGGGTGCTGCGGGCGATGGCGAACCGGGCCCCGAGGGACACCTCGATGGTGGATGTCGACGAGGAGACGGTGGACGTCGCCCGGCTGGTCGAGGCGGTCGGCGACGGCGATGTCGGCACCGTCCGGGCGGTGGTCGCGGCCACGGCGGACACCACCTACCTGCTCGGCGGTCTGCTGCAGGCCGTCGCGATGATGCTGCCGCTGCTCCCCGAGGGCGAAGCGGAGGAGATCGCGGCGGAGCTGCGGCGCCGCCACGGCGGCCGCACGGGCCGGGCCTCCGGGATCCCGGAGGCCCGGCAGTCCTAGCGGGCCGGGGGCTCACGCACATTACCGGGGCCCCTTGCTGCGGTTGATCGGCCGCCGGTGGGCGTGCCGGGCGGCAGGCCCGGGATCCACCCCTCGTCGCCGCTCCGTAGACTGGGGGCGTGAGCGACAAGGCCGAGCAGAACCCGTACACGATCCGCCCCACCAACGCAGACCCCGCCGAGCCGGTGGCGGAGCTGTCCGACGTGGAGGCCGCGCTCGCCCAGCGCTGGCCGGAGAACAAGCTGGAGCCCTCGCTCGACCGGATCGCCGCGCTGATGGACATCCTCGGGTCCCCGCAGCGCTCCTACCCCTCGATCCACATCACCGGCACCAACGGCAAGACCTCCACCGCCCGGATGGTCGAGCAGCTGCTCAACTCCTTCGAGCTGCGCACCGGCCGTTACACCAGCCCGCACGTCGAGTCGGTGACCGAGCGGATCAGCCTGGACGGCACGCCGATCAGCGCCGAGCAGTTCGTCGAGACCTACCGCGACATCGAGCCCTACCTCCGGATGGTGGACGAGCAGCAGCCCGTCGCGCTCTCCTTCTTCGAGGTGCTCACCGCGATGGCGTACGCGGCCTTCGCCGACGCCCCGGTGGACGTCGCCGTGGTCGAGGTCGGCATGGGCGGCTCCTGGGACGCCACCAACGTGATCGACGCGGACGTCGCCGTGATCGCCCCGATCTCCCTCGACCACACCGACAAGCTGGGGAACACCACCGGCGAGATCGCGGTCGAGAAGTCCGGGATCATGAAGCCGGGCGCGATCGCCGTCGTCGCGCAGCAGCAGCTGGACGCCGCGCAGACCATCCTCAAGCGCGCGGTCGAGGTGGACGCCACCGTGGCCCGCGAGGGCATGGAGTTCGGCGTCCGGCACCGCGAGGTCGCCATCGGCGGGCAGCTGCTGACGCTGCGCGGCCTGGGCGGCGAGGACTACGAGGACATCTTCCTGCCGCTGCACGGTGAGCACCAGGCGCAGAACGCCGCTCTGGCGCTGGCCGCCGTCGAGGCGTTCTTCGGCGTCGGCGGTGCGCGGGGCGGCAAGCTCGACATCGACAAGGTGCGGCAGGCGTTCTCCGGCGTCAGCTCGCCGGGCCGGCTGGAGGTCGTCCGCCGCAGCCCCACCATCCTGCTGGACGCCGCCCACAACCCGGCCGGCGCCGAGGCCACGGTCGCCGCGATCAACGAGTCCTTCGGCTTCACCAAGCTGGTCGGCGTGATCGCCACCAGCGGGGACAAGGACGTGTCGGGCCTGCTGTCGGCCTTCGAGCCGCTGCTCGCCGAGGTCGTCATCACCCAGAACTCCACCCACCGACGGATGCCGGTCGACCAGCTGGCGGCGACGGCGGTCGAGATCTTCGGCGAGGACCGGGTGCAGGTCGAACTCCGGCTGGACGAGGCGATCGACGCCGCCGTCACCCTGGCCGAGGAGGATGGCGACCTCGGTGGCTGCGGCGTCCTGGTCACCGGCTCGGTCATCACGGTGGGCGAGGCACGCCTGCTGCTCGGGAGGAAGTAAATGCGCACGCTCTGCTCCTCGACCCTCATCGGCGAGGTCCTGCTCCTGCTGTTCGCCGCCCTGGTGGCGATGCGGCTCACCGACGTCTCCACGGCCACCATTTGGGCCGTCAGCGGGCCGGCCATGGTGCTCTGCATCCTGCTCTGCGGCGCGCTCAGCCGCCCGGGCGCGGTGACGGTCGGCTGGGCCCTGCAGATCGGCCTGATCGCCAGCGGTTTCATCCTCCCGACCATGTTCGTCCTCGGCGCGGTCTTCGCCGGCCTCTGGTGGTCCTCGGTCCACTACGGCCGCAAGATCGACGAGATCAAGGCAGCGCGAGCGGCACAGACCGCCTGAGCCATGCACCCACCAGGGGCTCGGGGAACTGCGCGACCAGGGCACGACGTACGTGCACGGTTGCGCGCGCCGTTCCCCACGCCCCTGCTCTGGTTGCTCTCCGCGCGGAGCGCCGGCCGCACTGATGTGCTGCTCACGCAAGGTAACCTTCGAGGTAGCCGCATACACCATGCCGTACCGCATCCTCAGGAGCCGCACCGTGTCCCAGCGCACTCTCGTCCTGCTCAAGCCCGACGCCGTCAAGCGCGGCCTGGCCGGCGAGATCATCAGCCGGATCGAGCGGAAGGCGGGCTGGCGGCTCGCCGCCGTCGAGCTGCGTACGTTCGAGCGCGCCACGCTGGAGCAGCACTACGAGGAGCACCTCGGCCGCCCGTTCTACGAGCCGCTGCTGGAGTTCATGACCTCCGGTCCGTCGCTCGCGCTGATCGTCGAGGGTGAGAACGTCGTCCCGGGCATCCGCGCGCTGGCCGGTGCGACCGACCCGCTGCAGGCCGGCCCCGGCACCATCCGTGGTGACTTCGCCACCATCACCCGCGAGAACCTGATCCACGCCTCCGACTCCGAGGCTTCCGCAGAGCGCGAGATCAAGATCTTCTTCCCGTCGCACGCCTGAGCTCGCACGCCTGAGCTCGCACACGTCACTGCGCACATGTCACTGCGCACGCGGTACCTCGTACGCGTGAACGACCGTGCCTAGGTCGGGCCGGGCTCCGGCCCGACCAGGTGGCGCCGAACGAATTAACCGCGTGAGATTCTGATCCTCAAATACGGAACTCGATCCGCCGACACGGCGTCCCAATCCAGGGAGATGCAGCCGCACCCCGGACAATGGGCGTATGCCGGACGTCGCGTTCGAGCTGACCGGCGCGTGGCTACGATGGGCACAACTCATGGGCCCGGTACGGCTGATCGGCTGACGTCCGCCCAACTCCCCGCCATCTGATGACTTCGAGCCCGGGAAGGCACTCCACACCCCATGGCCAACAACCTGTCGTTCATCGGCCGTGACATGGCGATCGACCTCGGCACTGCCAACACGCTGGTGTACGTCAGGGGCAAGGGGATCGTCCTCAACGAGCCGTCCGTCGTCGCCGTGAACACCAACACCGGTGGCATTCTGGCGGTCGGCTCCGAGGCGAAGAAGATGATCGGGCGTACGCCCGGCAACATCGTCGCCATCCGGCCGCTCAAGGACGGCGTGATCGCCGACTTCGAGATCACCGAGCGGATGCTCCGCTACTTCATCCTGAAGATCCACCGCCGCCGTTACCTGGCCCGCCCCCGGGTCGTGGTCTGCGTGCCCAGCGGCATCACAGGGGTGGAGCGCCGTGCCGTGATCGAGGCCAGCTCGCAGGCGGGTGCCCGTCAGGTGCACATCATCGAGGAGCCGATGGCCGCCGCGATCGGTGCGGGCCTGCCCGTCCACGAGGCCACCGGCAACATGGTGGTGGACATCGGCGGCGGCACCACCGAGGTCGCCGTCATCTCGCTCGGCGGCATCGTCACCGCGCAGTCCATCCGGGTGGCCGGTGACGAGCTGGACAACGCGATCGTGCAGCACATCAAGAAGGAGTACTCGCTCCTGCTCGGTGAGCGCAGCGCCGAGCAGATCAAGATGAGCATCGGCTCCGCCTTCGGTCTGGAGGGCGAGAAGGACGAGCACGCCGAGATCCGTGGCCGCGACCTGGTCAGCGGTCTGCCGAAGACCGTGGTGATCTCCGCCGCCGAGGTCCGCGAGGCCATCGACGAGCCGGTCAACTCCATCATCGACGCGGTGAAGACCACGCTCGACCAGTGCCCGCCCGAGCTGGCAGGCGATGTGATGGACCGTGGCATCGTGCTCACCGGTGGCGGCGCCCTGTTGCGCGGCCTGGACGAGCGGCTGCGCCGCGAGACCGGCATGCCGATCCACATCGCGGAGAACCCGCTCGACTCCGTCGCGCTCGGCTCCGGCAAGTGCGTCGAGGAGTTCGAGGCGCTCCAGCAGGTACTCGACGCCCAGCCACGGCGTTAACACCCGCAGCACCTGAGGCGTCGATACCTGAGGCGTCAATACCTGCAGACAGTCAGTCTTTCAACTGAACGGTCCCCGCCCCGCGCTCGGAACAGCGCGGGGCGGGAGGTCCGGAACTGAAGGGGCAGCTCCAGCACCGTGAGGGACACCCGAGAGAGCCGGCTACTGCTGATCCTGTTGGTCGCAGTGGCCTTCGCGCTCATCACCGTCGATATCAAGGGCGGCGAGAGCTCGCCGCTCGGAGGTGCCAGGCGGACTGCCGCAAGCCTCCTCGGACCGGTCGAGCGGGCTGCGTCCGGGGCCGTCGCCCCGGTCGCCGAGACGGTCCGGGCGGTCCGGGACGCGAGCAACCACCAGCGGCAGCGGGACCAGCTCACCCGCGAGAACACCGACCTGCGCCAGCAGGTCGCCTCCTCCGACACCGCGACCGGCCGCACCAAGCAGCTGGACGAGCTGCTCCGCACCGCCGGCGCCGGGGGCTACACCATCAAGGCCGCCCAGGTCATCGCGATCGGCGCGGCCCAGGCCTTCTCCTGGACGATCACCATCGACGCGGGCAGCGACGACGGCCTGACCCGGGACATGACCGTGATCAACGGTCAGGGCCTGGTCGGCCGGATCACCACCGTCGCCCCGACCACCGCGACCGTCCTGCTGGCCACCGACCCGGGCTTCACCGCCGGCACCCGGCTGGAGGGCTCCGGCGAGATCGGCTTCGCCAACGGCCAGGGCACCGGCCCGATGCGGGTCTCGCTGCTCAACGGCAAGGCCCAGGTCAAGCCGGGGGACCGGCTGGTCACCTTCGGCTCGCAGAGCGGCCGCCCGTTCGTGGCGGGTGTGCCGGTCGGCAAGGTGGTCACGGTCGAGGCGACGCCCGGCGAGCTGACCAAGACCGTCCTGGTCGAGCCCTTCGTCCAGTTCACCCGGCTCGACCTGGTCGGCGTGGTGGTCGTCCCGCCGCGCACCGACCCGCGCGACTCCGTGCTGCCGCCCGCCCCGGCGGCCTCGGCCCCGCCCGCCGCCGCCCAGTCGGCCCCCGTCGCGGCCGCTCCACCCGCCAGTCCCACAGGGGGGAACTGACCATGCGACCGACCCGCGTCCTGCTCTCCGCCGTCCTGGTCCTGCTCGGCCTGGTGCTCCAGGTCAGCGTGCTCGGCCGGCTCCAACTGCCCGGCGCCACCCCCGATCTGCTGATGCTGATCGTGGTCGGCCTGGCCCTGGTGTACGGGCCGTCCGGCGGCTGCCTGGTCGGCTTCTCGGCCGGCCTGCTCGCCGACCTCGCACCGCCGTCCGACCACGCCATCGGCCGCTACGCGCTGGTGCTCTGCCTGGTCGGCTACGCCACCGGCCTGCTGCGCCCCGAGGGCGGCCGGCAACGCTCCGCAGTCAGCGCGTTGGTGGTGGTGGCCGGTGCCGCCGTCGTCTCCACCGTGCTGTACGCGATGGTCGGTGCCCTGGTCGGTGACACCGCCGCCCGCCATGTCGGCCTGACCGGGCTGGTGTTCAGCGCCCTGCTGTACGACGTCCTGCTGGCGCCGTTCGTGGTCCCCGCCGTGATGCTGCTGGCGCGCCGCTTCGACCGCGACCCGATGGCCGCCGAGACGGGCGATACCGGCGGCTCAGGCCTCGGCAGCCTGTCCCGTTACCGGACCACCCGCGAGGCCTCGCCGCTTCCTTCGTACGGCCGGACGGCGTTCGGTCGGCGCAGGCGAGTGCCCGGCCTGGCCAAGCGCCCCTGAGGAGCGACGACACGTGAGTAATATCCCGGAGACCGGTCGCACCCGCCGGGTGACGATCCGTCTGGTGGTCCTGCAGATCCTGGTGCTCTCGCTGCTCGCCACCCTCGGCGGACGGCTCTGGTACCTGCAGATCCGGACCGGCAGCCAGTACGTCGCCAAGTCCCAGGGCAACCACATCCGCGAGGTCGTCGAACCGGCGATCCGGGGCGAGATCCTGGACGCCTCGGGCCGGGTGCTGGCGGGCAACCAGACCAAGCTGGTCGTCTCGGTCAGCCGTACCTCGCTGCTGCAGCAGAAGGACCACGGCAAGGCCGTCCTGAGCAGGCTCGCCGACGTGCTCGGGGTGCCCGCGAAGGACGTCCAGGAGAAGGTCAGGCTCTGCGACGCCAAGACCCCGCAGCCGTGCTGGAACGGTTCGCCGTACCAGCCGATCCCGGTCACCCAGCAGGCCACCACGCAGCAGGCGATGCAGATAATGGAACGCCGCGAGGACTTCCCCGGCGTCACCGCGCAGCCCACCGCCGTCCGCCAGTACCCGTTGCCCGACGGCGCCAACGCCGCCCAGGTGCTCGGCTACCTCTCGCCGGTGACGGACGACGAGGTCTCCAAGTCCGCCGACAAGACCGGCCGGGACCGCCGCCTGCCCTCCGACCAGGTCGGCCGCGCGGGGCTCGAATCCGTCTACGACAACGACCTGCGCGGCACCACCGGGGTCGACAAGCTGGAGGTCGACAACCTCGGCCGCGTCATCGGCAGTGCCGGTGGCACCCCCGCGCAGCCCGGCAACAACCTGGTGACCAGCATCGACGCCCGGGTGCAGAAGTCCGTCGAGGACAACCTGCTGCAGGCGATGTCGGACGCCCGCAAGACGGTCGACACGGTGACCAACCAGCCCTTCGCGGCCGACTCGGGCGCGGCCCTGGTGATGGACGTCCACACCGGCCGGATCATCGCGATGGCCAGTGCCCCGACCTACGACCCCAACCTCTGGGTCGGCGGCATCTCCGCCAACGACTACCAGTCGCTGACCAACCAGGACTCCAACTACCCGCTGCTGAACCGGGCCATACAGGGTCAGTCCGCACCTGGCTCGACCTTCAAGGTGGTCTCCACCTCCGCCGCCGTCCAGGCCGGCTACTCGCTGGACGGGCACTACTCCTGCCCGCCGAGCATGACCATCGGCGGCCGCGAGTTCAAGAACTTCGAGGGCGAGAGCTTCGGCGACATCAGCCTGGAGAAGGCCCTCGAGATCTCCTGCGACACCGTCTTCTACGGTCTCGCGTACGACCAGTGGGTGCAGGACGGCGGCATCAAGCCCAAGGCCAACCCCGGCGACTGGTTCTTCAAGACCGCCCACCAGTTCGGCCTCGGCGCCAAGACCGGGATCGACCTGCCGGCCGAGGTGACCGGCCGGGTGCCCGACCGGCAGTGGAAGCAGTCGTTCTACGACAGCAACAAGGACGCCTGGTGCGCGCAGGCCGCGAAGGGCGGCCAGGCATACGCCGACCAGATCGCCCGCGAGAACTGCATCGACGGCTACCAGATGCGCGCCGGTGACGCCGTCAACTACGCCATCGGCCAGGGCGACACCCTGGTCACCCCGGTCCAGATGGCCCGGATCTACTCGGCGCTGGCCAACGGCGGCACGCTCTACCGCCCGACCATCGCCAAGGCCGTGGTGAGCCCGAGCGGACAACTCGTCCGGGACATCGCGCCGCACGTCGACGGCAAGCTGCCCGACGACGACAAGACCCTGCAGTACATCGACCAGGCCACCGCGGGCGTCATCACCAGCGGTACCGCCGCCTGGAAGTTCGCGGGCGCGGGCTGGCCGCAGGGCAAGATCGAGCTGCACGCCAAGACCGGCACCGCCGAGGTCTACGGCAAGCAGACCACCTCGTGGCTGACCACCTACAGCGCCGACTACGCCGTCGTGATGACGATCAGCCAGGGTGGCACCGGCTCCGGCGGTTCCGGTGACGCCGTCCGCCGGATCTACCAGGCGCTGTACGGCGTCGACGACAAGGGCAACGTGGACACCGGCAAGGCCCTGCTGCCCAAGCCGCAGACCGACCTGCCCAAGTTCAACCCCGACGGCACCGCCGTCCTCGCCCAGGCGACCTTCCTGGACCCGGTCCAGCCGGCCGGTACCTCCGGTGGCTACCTGGCCCTGCCCGCCGCCCTCGAACCCGCCCGCGTCAGCGGCAGTGTCAACGGAAGGGGCCGGGCATGACCTCCTACGGCTCGTACCGGCCCGTCCGGCTCTCCCCGCAGCGCGGCTCGGTCGCCCGGGCGCTGGCCAAGGACTCCCCGCTGCGACGGCTCGACTGGATCATGATCCTGGCCGCGCTGGCGCTCTCCCTCGGCAGCTCGCTGCTGGTCTGGTCGGCCACCCGGGGACGCGACTCACTGACCCACGGCGACCCGCAGTACTTCCTCTACCGGCACCTCACCAACCTGCTGATCGGGCTGGTGCTCTGCGCAGTCACGGTGCTGATAGGAGTACGCCGGGTGCGCACCGCCGTGCCCGTCCTCTACCTGGCCGTACTGGTGATACTGGTCACCGCGCTCAGCCCGCTCGGGTCGCGCGTCAACGGCGCGCACTCCTGGATCCAGTTCGGCGGCGGCTTCTCGCTCCAGCCGGCCGAGTTCGCCAAGCTCGCGATCGTGCTCGGGATGGCCGTGGTGCTCTCCGCCCGGGTCGACGCGGGCGAGCGGGAGATGCCCGGCGACAAGAGCGTCTTCCAGGCCCTGGTGATCGCCGCGATCCCGATGGGCACCGTGATGCTGATGCCCGACCTCGGCTCGGTGATGGTGATGGCCGTCACCATCATGGGCATCCTGCTGGCCTCCGGCGCCCCCAACCGCTGGGTCTTCGGCCTGCTGGTCGCCGGCTCCGGCGGCGCGGCGGCGATCTGGCAGCTCGGCGTGCTCAGCAAGTACCAGATCGACCGCTTCGCCGCCTTCGCCAACCCCGCCCTCGACCCGGCGGGTGTGGGCTACAACACCGCCCAGGCCCGGATCGCGATCGGCTCCGGCGGGCTGACCGGCATGGGCCTGTTCCACGGCACCCAGACCACCGGCCAGTTCGTCCCCGAGCAGCAGACCGACTTCGTCTTCACCGTCGCGGGCGAGGAACTCGGCTTCCTCGGCGGCATCACCCTGATCCTGCTGCTCGGCGTGGTGCTCTGGCGCGCCTGCCGGATCGCCCGGCAGGCCACCGACCTGTACGGGACGGTGCTGGCCGGCGGGGTGATCGCCTGGTTCGCCTTCCAGGCCTTCGAGAACATCGGCATGACGCTCGGCATCATGCCGGTCGCGGGCATCCCGCTGCCGTTCGTCTCCTACGGCGGGTCCTCGATGTTCGCGGTCTGGATCGCGGTGGGGCTGTTGCAGTCGGTGCGCTCGCAGCGACCGATAGGAACCTGAGCACTTCCGGCCCTCGGCTACTCTTGAGGGTCACCCTTTTCACGTCGTTAGGTTCCCAGTCACATGACAGTCGAATCGGTCTTCCCACGCCTGGAGGCCCTCCTCCCGCACGTCCAGAAGCCGATCCAGTACGTCGGCGGCGAGCTCAACTCGACCGTCAAGGACTGGGACGCCTGCGACGTCCGTTGGGCGCTGATGTACCCGGACGCCTACGAGGTCGGGCTCCCCAACCAGGGCGTCATGATCCTGTACGAGGTGCTCAACGAGCGCGAGGGCGTGCTCGCCGAGCGCACCTACAGCGTCTGGCCGGACCTCGAAGCGCTGATGCGCGAGCACGGCGTGCCGCAGTTCACGGTGGACGCGCACCGCCCGGTCAAGGCGTTCGACGTGTTCGGGCTCTCCTTCTCCACCGAGCTCGGCTACACCAACATGCTCACCGCCCTGGACCTCGCGGGCATCCCGCTGGAGTCCAAGGACCGCACCATCGACGACCCGATCGTGCTCGCGGGCGGCCACGCCGCCTTCAACCCCGAGCCGATCGCGGACTTCATCGACTGCGCGGTGATCGGCGACGGCGAGCAGGCCGTGCTCGACATCACCGAGATCATCCGCGCCTGGAAGGCCGAGGGCCGGCCCGGCGGCCGTGACGAGGTGCTGCTGCGCCTCGCCAAGACCGGCGGTGTGTACGTCCCGCGCTTCTACGACGTCGAGTACCTGGCCGACGGCCGGATCGCCCGCGTCGTGCCGAACGCCCCGGGCGTGCCGTGGCGGGTCTCCAAGCACACCGTCATGGACCTGGACGAGTGGCCCTACCCCAAGCAGCCGCTGGTCCCGCTCGCCGAGACGGTGCACGAGCGGATGTCCGTCGAGATCTTCCGAGGCTGCACCCGTGGGTGCCGCTTCTGCCAGGCCGGCATGATCACGCGTCCCGTACGGGAGCGAAGCATCACCGGCATCGGCGAGATGGTCGAGCGCGGTCTCAAGGCGACCGGCTTCGAGGAGGTCGGCCTGCTCTCGCTGTCGAGCGCGGACCACACCGAGATCGGCGAGATCGCCAAGGGCCTGGCCGACCGCTACACCGAGGACAAGATCGGCCTCTCCCTCCCGTCCACCCGCGTGGACGCCTTCAACATCGACCTCGCCAACGAGCTGACCCGCAACGGCCGCCGCTCGGGCCTCACCTTCGCCCCCGAGGGGGGCAGTGAGCGCATCCGCAAGGTGATCAACAAGATGGTGTCGGAGGAGGACCTGATCCGCACCGTCGCCGCCGCGTACGGCAACGGCTGGCGCCAGGTGAAGCTGTACTTCATGGTCGGCCTCCCGACGGAGACCGACGAGGACGTGCTGCAGATCGCCGAGATGGCGAAGAACGTCATCCAGAAGGGCCGCGAGGTCACCGGCCAGAACGACATCCGCTGTACGGTGTCGATCGGCGGGTTCGTCCCCAAGCCGCACACTCCGTTCCAGTGGGCGCCGCAGCTCTCCGCCGAGGCCACCGACGCCCGCCTCGGCAAGCTGCGCGACGCGATCCGCCAGGACCGCAAATACGGCAAGAACATCGGTTTCCGCTACCACGACGGCAAGCCCGGCATCGTAGAGGGCCTGCTCTCCCGTGGCGACCGCCGTACCGGCAAGATCATCCGGGCGGCCTACGAGGACGGCGGCCGCTTCGACGGCTGGCGCGAGCACTTCTCCTACGACCGCTGGATGTCCGCCGCCGAGAAGGGCCTGGCCGGCACCGGCATCGACGTCGAGTGGTACACCACCCGCGAGCGCACCTACGAGGAGGTCCTCCCCTGGGACCACCTCGACAGCGGCCTCGACAAGGACTGGCTCTGGGAGGACTGGCAGGACGCGCTCGAAGAGGTCGAGGTCGAGGACTGCCGCTGGACGCCTTGCTTCGACTGTGGCGTGTGCCCCCAGATGCAGACCGAGATCCAGATCGGCCCGACCGGCGTCAAGCTGCTGCCGCTGACGGTCGTCAAGTAGCCCGATAGATCGAACGTCCCCGGTTGGCCATGCCCGACCGGGGACGTTCGTGCTCTTCGTGGTGGCCGGGCTGCGGATCACGGGCTGACGGTGCTGCACTACGATCGCGACTTCGAGACGATCGCGAAGCACGCCGAGCTGAAGGCCCGTTGGCTGATGGAGCCGGGTTCGATCGACTGACGGGTATTCACGGGGGAACGTGTGACTGGTGAGCGGGAGCCCGCAGGGTGCCTGACCGGGGTGGTGCGGGCGGTCGCGTTGGTGGTCGTGGTGCCGGTGCGGTTCGTGTGGGAGTTGCTGGCTGTCGTGCTGCGGCCGGTCGGGGTGCTGGTGGACTGGGTCGGGCGGATGGTCGGCCTGGTGCTGTACGGGGTGTTCGTGTGGCCGTTGGTGATGCTGGGGCGGTATGTGCTCGGGCCGATCGGTCGGGTGCTGGTGGTCGCGCCGCTGCGGTGGCTGTACCGGGTGGTGCTCGCGCCGGTCGGTCGGGCGGTGCTGATCGCTGCCGAGTGGCTGTTCGGGTACCTGGTGGTCGTCCCAGTGCGTGCGCTGTACCGGTACGTGCTGGCGCCGGTCGGGCGGGCGGCGGCTTGGCTGGGGCGGTACCTGCTGGTGATCCCCTCGGTGTGGATCTGGCGTACGGCGCTGTTCCCCGTGCTGCGCGAGATCGGCCGGGCGATCGTCTGGGCCTGGTGTCTCGGCCGGCGGGTCTGGCGCTTCGTGGTGGTGCGGCCGTGCCGGTGGGTGCGGCGTGAGGTGTGGTGGCTGGTGAAGGCGGAGGCCGGGCGGGTGCTGCGGGAAGTCCGGCGGGCGCTGCTCGGGTGACACCCCCCGAGCCGAAGAGTGCGCCGGTGCCGAAAGGGACGACCGACTAGCGACGAAGGAGCGCCGGAGGGTGGCCCCCTCCTGCCCGATGCCGGGCAAGGAGGGCGAGCGTCGGCACCGGGTCAAAGTGCTCGGAGGCGAGAGGGTGAGTCGCAGCGCGTACCCTTGTCCTGACAGAGTCCGGCCAGAGCCACTACGCGCCGACCGGACGGGGACACCTTTAACTAAGGACTGAGCGACTCTGGCACGCCGCACGCCCGACGGTCCGCCGCCTGCGCCGACGGTGCAGCGCATCCGTCTCCGCTACACCAAGCGTGGCCGTCTGCGCTTCACCAGTCACCGTGACTTCCAGCGGGCCTTCGAGCGCGCGCTGCGCCGCTCGGCCGTCCCGATGGCCTACTCGGCGGGATTCACCCCGCACCCCAAGGTCTCGTACGCCAACGCCGCCCCGACCGGGGTGGCCAGCGAGGCCGAGTACCTGGAGATCGGCCTCGCCGAGTTCCGCGACCCGGAGGCGCTGCGCGCGCAGCTCGACGAGTCGATGCCGATCGGTCTGGACATCACCGACGCCGTCGAGGTCCGGACACCGAACTTCGTCGAGCGTCTGGAGGCCTCGGAGTGGCAGGTCCGCCTGGACTCCGTCGAGCCTGCTGACGCCGCCCGCGCGGTGGCCGCGTTTCTCGCCGCCGAGCAGGTGGAGGTGCAGCGCCAGACCAAGAACGGCCTGCGGGTCTTCGACGCGCGCGGTGCTGTGGCGGCTCTCGAACTCCTCCCGTCGCAGGTCGGCGATGGTAACGACACCGGCACGGAAGGTGCCGCCGATGTTCGTTCGGGCAATCCCTGTGCGATACTGCGGCTGGTAGTACGACACGTCACACCCGCCGTACGACCCGACGACGTTTTGTCCGGTCTCCGTGCAACGGCCGACCTGGCGCCGCCGGTCCCCGCTGAGGTGACCAGGCTGGCGCAGGGGCCGCTCGACGAGGAGTCCGGCACGGTGACCGACCCGCTGGCGCTCGACCGCGCCGCGGCCCCGGCAGGCCTCTAGCGGCCGCAGGGCTGCGCGCACCTGCGTCCGCCTAGCGGGAGGCGAGCGGGGCTCGGAGCGAACTCCGGGCCTCGGCTCGCCAGGCCCCCGCGGCTCCCCAGGGGAGCGAGCGCCGTCGAACGCAGGCCAGCCCCCTTGTGGCCCGTCGACCCGGATGGTCGGTGGCCCGAGGAACCCCTCCGGCAGCCATCCGGTTCGGGGTCGGCCCGGCTTTGAAAACTTAGAAGAACTGGTTCAGCACCAGAAGACTTTCGACACCCCGCACCGTGCGGGGCGCCGAGCGAGACTACGAGCCCCTGTGCGGCCTCGCGTCCGCACGGCGACACCGTGGAAGTCGGCCCGCGAATTCTCGCGTCCGACCGGAACACAGGTGCCGCGCCGTGCCCGGATGCGGAGCCCGGGGGCCTGACGGGAGATCCACCCGCATGCTCGAGAACACCGAACCGCAGCAGGCTGCGGCAGGGACCGCCACCACCGATACCGACGGAGCCGCACCGCCGCGCCGTCGTCGCCGGGCGGTCTCCCGCCCGGCCGGTACGCCGCAGGGCGCTGCCGCCGAGGCAGCGGAGACCGTGGTGCCGGCCGAGGCCCAGCCCACCGAGAAGAAGACCCCCGCGACCGCTGTCGAGGCGCCGGCCGAGCCGGCCGCCGAGAAGCCGGTCCGCGCTCGCCGTACCCGTAAGCGCGCCGAGTCCCCGGCCGGTACGCCGGAGGCCACCGAGGTCGTCGTGACGGCCCCCGTGACCCCCGCCGCTCCCGTGGAGCCTGTCGAGGCGCCGGCCGAGCCGGCCGCCGAGAAGCCGGTCCGGGCCCGCCGTACCCGTAAGCGCGCCGAGTCCCCGGCGGGTGCGCCGGAGCCCGCCGAGGCCCCCGCCGCCGAGGCTCCGGCCGCTCCGGCCGAGCCCGTCGCCCCCGTCGCGGAGGAGGCGCCCGCTCGCCGGACCCGCCGCTCGCGCCGCGTGGTCGAGCCCGCCCCCGTCGTGGTCGAGGAGACCCCGGAGGAGGAGCCCGAGGCCGCCGTCGAGGCGCCGCAGCCCGAGGTCGCCCCCGCGCCGCCGGTCGCCGCCGCACCGGTCGCTGAGGACGCTCCGGCGCCCCGCGCCCGCCGCCGTGCGGTCCGTCCGTCCACCGCTATCTTCCAGGCCCCGGTCTTCCAGGAGCCGGCGCCGTTCACGGCACCCGCCGCCCCGGCCGCCGCCGCTCCGCAGGCCGCCCCGGCCGTGCAGGCGCCGTCCACCGCCCGGACGGCTCCCGCCGCCAAGGCTGCCCCGGCCGTCGCGCCGGTCGCCGAGGCCGCGCCCGAGGACGAGTTCGAGTACAGCGGCGTCGGCCGTCGCCGTCGCACCGGCCGTCAGCCGGTCCGGGTGCAGCCGCAGAACCGCGCCGAGGCCGCTGCCGCGAAGGAGCCGGCCAAGCGCTCGCGCCGGGCCACCGCCCCGCAGACCGCCGCAGCACAGCCGGTCTCCCCGCAGGCCGCCCAGCCCGCCGCCGTCGTCGCGCCGGTGGCGCCGCCGGTCACCGCCCCTCCGGTCGCCGAGCCGGTGGCCGCCGAGGAGCCCACCGCCGCCGTCACCACCGGCCCCGAGGCCGAGGGCGACTGGGAGGACGACCGTCCTTCGCGCCGCCGTCGCCGGGGTGGCCGTCGCCGCCGTCGCGGTGAGGCCGAGGAGTTCGAGGCCGAGGCGCCTGTCGAGGCCGAGCAGGTCGTCGAGGAGCCCGTGGAGGAGTCCGCAGACGAGGACGACGAGGACGACCTGGCTGGTGGCCTGGCGTCGTCGCGCCGCCGTCGCCGTCGCCGTCGTCGCAGCGGTGAGGCCGGTGGCGTCGAGGTGGCCGCCGAGACCACCGAGGACGGCGTCCGTACGGTCGTCAAGGTCCGCGAGCCGCGCCGCCGCTCCACCGAGCCGTCCTTCGACCCGGACGAGGTGCAGTCCATCAAGGGCTCGACCCGTCTGGAGGCGAAGAAGCAGCGCCGCCGCGAGGGCCGTGAGCTGGGTCGCCGCCGGGTGCCGATCATCACCGAGGCCGAGTTCCTGGCCCGCCGTGAGTCGGTCGAGCGCGTGATGGTCGTCCGCCAGAACGGCGAGCGCACCCAGATCGGCGTCCTGGAGGACGGCGTGCTCGTCGAGCACTACGTCAACAAGGAGCAGGCCACCTCGTACGTCGGCAACGTCTACCTGGGCAAGGTCCAGAACGTGCTGCCGTCGATGGAGGCCGCCTTCGTCGACATCGGCAAGGGCCGCAACGCGGTGCTCTACGCCGGTGAGGTCAACTTCGGTGCGCTGGGCGGCCACGGCGGCCCGCGCCGGATCGAGTCGGTGCTGAAGTCCGGCCAGTCCGTGCTGGTCCAGGTCTCCAAGGACCCGATCGGCCACAAGGGCGCCCGCCTGACCAGCCAGATCTCGCTGCCCGGCCGCTACCTGGTCTACGTGCCCGAGGGCTCGATGACCGGCATCAGCCGCAAGCTGCCCGAGAACGAGCGCGCCCGCCTGAAGCAGATCCTCAAGAAGATCGTCCCCGAGGACGCGGGCGTCATCGTGCGCACCGCCGCCGAGGGCGCGAGCGAGGACGAGCTGACGCGTGACGTGCAGCGCCTGCAGCAGCAGTGGGAAGAGATCCAGAAGAAGGCCACCACCGGCAACGCCCCGGCGCTGCTCTACGGCGAGCCGGACATGACCGTCCGGGTCGTCCGCGACATCTTCAACGAGGACTTCACCAAGGTCATCGTCTCCGGCACCGAGGCGTGGAACACCATCCACGAGTACGTCGGCGGCGTGGCCCCCGACCTGGCCGAGCGCCTGCAGCGCTGGACCTCCGACGTGGACGTGTTCGCCACGTACCGCATCGACGAGCAGCTGATGAAGGCGCTGGACCGCAAGGTCTGGCTGCCGAGCGGCGGTTCGCTGGTCATCGACCGGACCGAGGCGATGGTCGTGGTCGACGTCAACACCGGCAAGTTCGTCGGCCAGGGCGGCAACCTCGAGGAGACCGTCACCCGGAACAACATCGAGGCGGCCGAGGAGATCGTGCGCCAGCTGCGGCTGCGCGACCTCGGCGGCATCATCGTGATCGACTTCATCGACATGGTGCTGGAGTCCAACCGGGATCTGGTGCTGCGCCGTCTGCTGGAGTGCCTGGGCCGGGACCGGACCAAGCACCAGGTGGCCGAGGTCACCTCGTTGGGCCTGGTGCAGATGACCCGTAAGCGGGTCGGCCAGGGCCTGCTGGAGTCCTTCTCCGAGAGCTGCGTGCACTGCAACGGCCGTGGCGTGATCGTGCACATGGAGCAGCCGACCGCCCCCGGTGGCGGGGGTGGCTCGGTGGGCACCTCGGGCGAGCAGATCTCGGGCGGCAAGCGCCGTCGCCGGGGCAAGGGTGGTGCCGGTGGCGAGGAGCCGCAGGCCGCCCAGCCGGTCGATGAGCTGGACGAGCACGAGGAGCACGACGAACACGAGGAGCACGAGGAGTTCGAGATCATCTCGAACGGCGAGCAGCTCCAGATCGTCATCACCGAGCCCGAGCCGGTTGCGGAACCAGTGGCCGAGCCGGAGGCGGCTCCGGTCGCCGAGGCCGCGCCCGGGGCGCAGCCCGCGCCGGTCGAGACGGTGGCCGCACCGGCCGCCGGTGGCCGGGTCCGCCGCCGCGCGGTGCGCAAGGCGACCGCCCCCGCCGGTTCGCCCGGCGAGGCCGAGATCGTGGTGCTGCAGGCCCGTGCCGAGGCTGCCGTCGCGGCGGCCCTGGCGGCCGCCGGCGAGCGCAACGCTGCCGAGCCCGTGGTCGAGACCGAGCCGGAGGCCGAGGCGCCCGCGCCGAAGAAGCGGGCTCCGCGCAAGGCCGCCGCCAAGAAGACCGCCGCTACCGCCGCCAAGACCACGGCAGCGGCCAAGAAGACCACCGCCCGCAAGCCCGCCACCAAGCGGACGAGCGCGGCGGCCAAGAAGGCCGCGGCCGCCGAGGGTGATTCGGCGGCTGAGTAAGCCCATCACCCGGGGCGGGCAGCCGCCCGCCCCGGGTACGTACGGGCCGGTTTGCCCCCGAGGCGGCTGTTCCGTATTCTTGACCTCTGGCGTGTCTACGCCATGCTCCCGAGCACATCACCTCCTGGTTCAGGCCTCACGGCCGAGGCTGGGGGAGGCCGCTGTGTCCGTACCCAGCGGCTGGCATCGAGAGTTCCGACCGAGCAAGGAAAGCAGGTACCGCATGTACGCGATCGTTCGCGCCGGCGGCCGCCAGCACAAGGTCGCCGTTGGCGACGTGCTGGAGATCGACCGTGTTGACGTCAAGCCGGGTGACTCGGTGGAGCTCTCGACCATCCTGGTCGTCGACGGCGAAGCCGTCACCTCCGACCCGTGGGTCCTCGCCGGTGTGAAGGTTCACGCCGAGGTCGTCGACCACACCAAGGGTGAGAAGATCGTCATCCTTCGTTACAAGAACAAGACCGGCTACCGTCGTCGCCAGGGCCACCGCCAGCGTCACACCGCCGTCCGCATCACCAGCATCGACTCCGCGAAGTAAGTAAGGGGATAGCGAGATGGCACACAAGAAGGGCGCAAGCTCTACCCGCAACGGCCGTGACTCGAACGCCCAGCGCCTCGGC
This sequence comes from Kitasatospora sp. MAP5-34, assembly GCF_029894335.1. Classification (GTDB taxonomy): domain Bacteria; phylum Actinomycetota; class Actinomycetes; order Streptomycetales; family Streptomycetaceae; genus Kitasatospora. The sequence continues at coordinate 95,086 of NZ_JARXZC010000027.1, forward strand.
GTGAAGCGCTTCGGCGGCCAGGTCGTCAGCGCCGGCGAGATTCTCGTCCGCCAGCGTGGCACCCACTTCCACCCGGGTGCTGATGTCGGCCGTGGCGGCGACGACACCCTGTTCGCGCTGAAGGCCGGCGCGGTCCAGTTCGGCACGCACCGTGGCCGTCGGGTCGTCAACATCGTGGCCGTCGAGGCCTGATCTTCCTGACGCCGCATCAGCGGCAACGGCGAGATTCTGGGAGGGTGGGCCGGAACCCCTGTTCTATTCGGGGGGCCGGTCCGCCCTTCCTGCTTTACCCCGGGGCGGTTTGTCAGCCCTGACCCCATTTCTTCGCTCTGGAGGCACATCCAATGACCACCTTCGTGGACCGCGTCGAGCTGCACGTCGCCGCGGGTAACGGGGGCCATGGCTGCGCCTCCGTGCACCGGGAGAAGTTCAAGCCGCTCGGCGGTCCCGACGGCGGCAACGGTGGTGAGGGTGGCAGCGTCATCCTCCTCGTCGACGCCCAGGTGACCACCCTGCTCGAGTACCACCACTCGCCCAAGCGCAAGGCCACCAACGGCAAGCCGGGCGCGGGCGGTCACCGTACCGGCTCCACCGGCGGCGACCTGATCCTGCCCGTGCCGGACGGCACCGTCGTCATGGACCGGCAGGGCAACGTGCTGGCCGACCTGGTCGGCCACGGCACCAGCTTCATCGCCGCCGCCGGCGGCCGTGGCGGCCTGGGCAACTCGGCGCTCGCGTCGTCCCGCCGCAAGGCCCCCGGCTTCGCGCTGCTCGGCGAGCCGGGCGAGGCCCGCGACATCGTGATGGAGCTCAAGTCCGTCGCCGACGTCGCGCTGGTCGGTTACCCGAGCGCGGGCAAGTCCTCGCTGATCTCGGTCCTTTCGGCCGCCAAGCCGAAGATCGCGGACTACCCCTTCACCACCCTGATCCCCAACCTCGGCGTGGTCACCGCCGGCGACACCATCTACACCATCGCCGACGTCCCCGGCCTGATCCCGGGCGCCAGCCAGGGCAAGGGCCTCGGCCTGGAGTTCCTGCGCCACGTCGAGCGCTGCACCGTCCTCGTCCACGTGCTGGACTGCGCGACCCTGGAGCCGGGCCGTGACCCGCTCACCGACCTCGAGACCATCGAGGACGAGCTGTCGCAGTACGGCGGCCTGGACGACCGTCCGCGGATCGTCGCCCTCAACAAGGTGGACGTGCCGGACGGCCAGGACCTGGCCGACATCACCCGCGCCTCCCTGGAGGAGGCCGGCTACCGGGTCTTCGAGGTCTCTGCGGCCTCCCGTTCCGGTCTGCGCGAGCTGAACTACGCGATGGCGCAGATCGTCGCCGAGGCCCGCGCCGCCAAGCCGATCGAGGAGGCGACCCGGATCGTCCTGCGGCCCACGGCCGTCGACGACGCCGGCTTCACCGTCACCGAGGAGGACGGCGCGTTCCGCGTGCGCGGCCTCAAGCCCGAGCGCTGGGTCCGCCAGACCGACTTCTCCAACGACGAGGCCGTCGGCTACCTCGCCGACCGGCTCAACCGGCTCGGTGTCGAGGACACGCTCTGGAAGATCGGGGCGAAGGAGGGCGACACCGTCATCATCGGTGCGGAGGAGAACGCGGTCGTCTTCGACTGGGAGCCGACGATGGCCGCCGGTGCCGAGATGCTCGGCCGCCGTGGCGAGGACCACCGCCTGGAGACCCACCGCCCGGCCGTCGACCGCCGCCGGGACAAGGAGAAGGGGCGCGACGCGGCCGAGACCGAGTACCTCGCGTTCGAGGCCATGTCGAGCGGCCGCCAGGCCGTCGAGATCGACGAAGAGGACTAAGAGTCCACCGGTAGGCATCTGATCAGCCACAACGGGGGCGCGAGGCCCTGCTCGACGAACCGCGTCGAGCAGGGCCTCGCGCCCCTCGGTGGTTCCGGTTGCGCGGGCGTCCAGTCGCCGAGCGCCCCGCACGTGACCTGGTCGGATCGCGTACATTACGGTCCGGCGGGCCCGCCCCTGGCACCAGCGGAGGACACTGATGACCGATCGGACACTGCGTCAGGAGGTCCTGATCGCACGGCGGATCGTCGTCAAGGTCGGTTCCTCCTCGCTCACCACCGCCGCCGGCGGGCTGGACGCGGACCGGGTGGACGCGCTGGTGGACGCCCTCGCCAAGGCCCGGACCAGGCCGGACGCCCCGGAGATCGTGCTGGTCTCGTCCGGTGCGATCGCCGCCGGGCTGGCGCCGCTCGGCCTGGAGAAGCGCCCGCCGGACCTCGCCCGCCAGCAGGCGGCCGCGAGCGTCGGCCAGGGCCTGCTGGTGGCCCGTTACACGGCCTCCTTCGCCCGGTACGGCGTACGGGTCGGCCAGGTGCTGCTGACGGCCGAGGACGCCAGCCGCCGGGCCCACTACCGCAACGCCTACCGCACCCTCGACCAGCTGCTGGCGATGGGCGCGATGCCGATCGTCAACGAGAACGACACCGTCGCCACCGCTGAGATCAGGTTCGGCGACAACGACCGGCTGGCGGCGCTGGTGGCGCACCTGGTCCGGGCGGACCTGCTGATCCTGCTCTCCGACGTGGACGGCCTCTACGACGGCGATCCGAGCAAGCCCGGCACCAGCCGGATCGCCGAGGTGCGCGGCGCGCACGACCTCGAGGGCCTCGAGATCGGCAGCACGGGCAAGGCGGGCGTCGGCACCGGCGGCATGGTCACCAAGGTCGAGGCGGCCCGGATCGCCACCGGCGCGGGCATCCCGGTGGTGCTCACCGCCGCCAGCCAGGCCGCCGACGCGCTGGCGGGCCGGCCGACCGGCACGCTCTTCCTGCGGACCGGCAGCCGGTCCGCCGACCGGCTGCTCTGGCTGGAGCACGCCAGCAGCCCCCGGGGCGCCCTCCAGCTGGACCCGGGAGCGGTCGAGGCGGTGGTCTCGGGCCGGAAGTCGCTGCTGCCCGCCGGGGTCACCCGGGTCGACGGGGACTTCGCCGCAGGCGATCCGGTGGACCTTCTTGGCGAAAACGGCCACATCGTGGCCCGTGGACTGGTCAACTTTGATGCGAGGGAGTTGCCCCGTCTGCTCGGCCGGTCCACCCGAGACCTGGCCCAGGAGTTCGGTGCCGCGTACGAGCGCGAGGTCATCCACCGCGACGACCTGGTCGTCCTGCGGGGCTGACGCGCGGCCCCGAGGGGTCCGCCCTCGGGGGTGGGGCCGAGCTGCGGCCGACCCCGGACACGACGTCGCCGAACAGGAGGCAGCCGGTGGGACGCAGGCGCCAGGGAGCGCTGCCCGGGCAGCCGCCCCAGCGGAGGCTTACCAGCATCGCGGGCGGGCGTGACGAGGGCGGCCCGGTAGAGGGGCAGCCGGACGCGGTAAGGGAGTTGAACCACGCCACGGCGGGCGTGGAGGCGGACCAGGCCCGGCTCTGGCACGTGGTGCTCAGCGTCGCGGGGAAGGTCACGCCGCTGGCCGAGCTGCGCGCCGGGTTGGAGCGTCTGGCGCACGACCACTCGTTCTTCCTGACGGCCCGTTATGCCGCCGACCATGCCGAGATCCGCTACTGGGAGCAGGCCCGCGACCTGCACGACGCGGCGGCGATAGCCCTGCGGCTCTGGGGCGAGCACAAGGTGACGGCGAACTTACCGCCGTGGGAGATCGTCGGCCTCGAGGTGGTGGACCGCCCGACGTACCACAAGCGGGTCGCCGAGGGCTTCAGTGATCCACCGCCGAGGCTGGGTGGCGTGGAGCCGTACTGAGTCGACCACGGCCAGGGGCGCGCGCCCCCAGCGGCCACCGCGATCTCACCGGGTGACATGCGAGCCGTGGGTGAGCGGCGAAGTCGCTACCCTTTCCGGCATGACCAGCAACCAGGCCACCACCGAGAGCCCCGTCCTCGCCGTCGCGCGCCGTGCCCGTGAGGCGGCCGCCGAGCTCGCCCCACTGCCGCGCAGGGTGAAGGACGCGGCGCTGCTGGCGATCGCCGACGCGCTGGTCGCCCGGAGCGCGGAGATCACGGCCGCCAACGCCGAGGACGTGGAGCGGGCCCGCGCGGCCGGCACCGCCGAGTCGGTGATCGACCGGCTCACCCTCACCGAGGAGCGGGTCGCGGCGATCGCCTCCGACGTCCGGGACGTGGCGGGCCTGCCCGACCCGGTCGGCGAGGTGCTGCGCGGCTACACGCTGCCCAACGGGCTGGACGTACGCCAGGTCCGGGTGCCGCTCGGCGTGGTCGGCATCATCTACGAGGCGCGCCCCAACGTCACCGTCGACGCCGCCGCGCTCTGCCTGAAGTCCGGGAACGCCGTACTGCTGCGCGGCTCGGCCTCCGCGTACCGCTCCAACACCGCGCTGATCGCCGTGCTGCGGGACGCGGTGGCCGGGGCGTGCTTGCCCGCCGACGTGATCCAGCTCGTCCCCGGTGAGAGCCGCGACTCGGTGCAGGAGCTGATGCGCGCCCGCGGCCTGGTCGACGTGCTGATCCCGCGCGGTGGGGCCTCGCTGATCCGTACGGTCGTCGAAGGTTCGACCGTCCCGGTGATCGAAACCGGCACCGGCAACTGCCACGTCTACGTGGACGCCCACACCGACCTGGCGATGGCCGTCGGCATCCTGCTCAACTCCAAGGCCCAGCGGGTCAGCGTCTGCAACTCCGCCGAGACCCTGCTCGTCCACCAGGACGTCGCCGAGGAGTTCCTGCCGCTCGCGCTGGCCGCGCTGGCCGGGGCCGGGGTCACCGTGCACGGCGACGAGGCCGTCCTGAAGGCCGCCGAGGGCACCGGCGCCACCGTCGTCCCCGCCACCGAGCAGGACTGGGAGACGGAGTACCTCTCGTACGACCTCGCGGCCGCCGTGGTCCCGTCGCTGGACGCGGCCGTCGCGCACATCCGCCGCTGGTCCTCCGGGCACACCGAGGCGATCGTGACCACCTCGCAGGCCGCCGCCCGCCGGTTCACCCAGTTGGTCGATGCCGCCACCGTGGCCGTCAACGCGTCCACCCGGTTCACCGACGGGGGTGAGTTCGGCTTCGGCGCCGAGATCGGCATCTCGACCCAGAAGCTGCACGCCCGTGGCCCGATGGGCCTGCCGGAGCTGACCTCCAGCAAGTACATCGTCACCGGCGACGGCCACGTCCGGGACGAGGCGACGCAGACCGTCGGCTCCTGACCGGTCGGTCACGGAGCGACCGGCAAATGGTGGGAGCCACAGACAAAACGCCCGCCCGGTAATACGCTGAATCCCGTGGCTGAGGATGTGGGGGGCTTGCCGTACTCCGACGGCGCCGACCACGGTGATGCGGACGACGAGTTCGCCACCGTGGTTTTCGACGAGGCTTTCGTCCGGTCTGCGGCCGTGCACGAGCCGAGCGCCGGCGAGCGACAGCTCGCCGCCGCCGAGGCCAGATTCGAGCCGGACACCTCCGCGCTCGCCCGGAGCTACGACGTGTCCGGGGCGGACGGGCTGCCGCTGGAGCTGCGCCCGCACCCAAGCGGCTTCGACGACGACCGCCTGTACTCCGACCCGTGGTCCGGCGGGCACCGCCCCGGCCGGGCCTGGCGGCGCTCCCGCTGGGGGCGTGCGGCCCGGTACGAGGCCGTCCGGCGGGGGAGCGGCCGCCGGGTCGCGCACCAGCGCTGGCACCGGCCGGTCGCCCTGGTGCTGGCCGTGGTGATGGGCGTCAGCCTGGTCGCGGTGGCCGTCGCGGCGATCTACCGGGGCGTCGGCGGCGGAGCCACCGAGTCGCCGCGCAGGCCGGAGACCGGAGCCAGCAGCACCGGCGCCCAGGTGAGCCCGTCGGCCTCTCCGATGGTGCTGCTGCCCGGGTGACGGAGTGACGTGAGGGCCTAGGCCCTGTCTGACAATTCCCGCCGGGCGCACGGCGCGCCCCCAGCCTTCGGCCGGGAGGTACCCCCAGCCATCCCGCCTGGACGCACCGGCGGATCAGCCACGTACGACCGAGTACGAGGCCGATCCGCCGGCACGCCCAGGCGGGCGCCCAACGCCGCGCGCTGATCCGACGGGAATTGTCAGACAGGGCCTAGTGGGACGCGACGGGCCGCCGGTCTGCGGAAGTTGTGCCGGGACTCTCGTAGCGGCCGTACCCCCGCCTTACTCTGGTGGTATGGGTGACCCGCGTGAGCCTCCGGAGGGGACGCCCGACGGTGCCGGAAACGACGACGAGTACGGGGCCGTCGTCTTCGACGAGTCGTTCGTCCGTGCGGCCCGGATCCAGGAACTGTCGGCCCGCGAGCGGCTCGGCGGCCAGTACACCAGGGCTGTCCGCCCCCGGATCTTCTTCGGGCCGCTCGGTACGCTGCCCCGGCAGGCCGTGGTACTGCTGCTGCTCGTCGCGATGGCGTTCGCGGCCGCCGTGTACTTCGGGGTGAGTTCACCGCGCCGGCTGAGCGCCCAGCCCACCGGGAACCAACTGACCGTCAGCCTGGTCGCCCTCGCCCCGAGTTCGCCCGTCACCGCCGTCCCGGACACCAAGAACCCCTTCGCCCGGCTGCCCGCCGGCTACGCCGACGGTGCCGCCGGTCTGGGCGTTCCGGCGGCCTCGGCGACGGCCCACTTCACCAAGCCTGAGGTGGCGAAGGCCCTGAACACCGCCCAGCAGTTCCTGGTGGCCTCCGCGCTCACCCCGGCCGAGCTGGTGCAGGGCGAGACGAGCGTGGTGCGCACCCTGATCACTCCCGGTGAGCAGGCGCAGTACGACCAGAGCATCGCCGACCCGCGCGACGACCAGCACCACGCCGCCACCGGCTGGCTGGTGCGCTTCGACCCCGGTCAGGTCGCGCTCGCGGCCGGCAACGTCAAGGTCGCCGGGTCCATGCAGGTCACCGAGGCGGACAGCGGCACGCTGGAGATCACCACCGACCACACCTTCGTCTACGCGCTACGGCCCGCCGGGACGGACGGCTCCGCCCCGGTCGACCTGTTCTCCGTCCGCCGGGAACTGCGCTTCGAATTCGACCGCACCGATCTCGGCGCCGGTCGGGCCCGCCTGGTCGACTCCGTCGTGCAGGCGGGCCCGACGGCCTGTGGCAGCCGGCAGGCGGACTACCTCCAGCCGGTCCTCGCCGCCCCCGCCCCGGTGCCGCCGGCCTCACCGGCGCCCGCCGTCAGCCCCGGCGACCACTCCCGCCCGGCCTGGCAACTCTGCGGCACGCTCGGCTCGATCACCGGGTAACTCGATCACCGGGTAGGCAGGCCGGCGGTCAGCTGTTGTCGTCGCCCGGGGTGCGGCCGCTGCCCGCGAAGGTGTCGCGGAGCTTGCCGCCCACGTTGCCGACACCGCCCGCGACATCGCGGAGCAGGCCCATCAGCGGGTCCTTGCTCTCCTTGACGGACTTCGAGTACGAGTCGGCGGCGGCCTTCCACTGCTCACCGACCGAGGTGTCGGGGTCGTCGGCGCGACGCGGGTAGGCCCCGGCCAGGATCGAGCGGTACTCCTCGCTCTCCGCCCACTTCTTCAGCTTGGCCACCCGGACCACCGCGAAGGGGTGGGTCTGCGGCAGCACCTGGAGCAGCTTCAGTACGCCGTCACGCAGGTCACCGGCCTTGTCGTACTCCTCGGCCTGCTCCAGGAAGGCGTCCACGTTCATCTCGGCCAGGTTGTGACCGCCCGCGAGCTTCATCAGCCCGCGCATCGACGCCTGCAGGTCCTGGCCGGCCAGCAGCCCGGCGCGGTCGCAGGAGAGTTCGGCCTTGCGGAACCACTCCTTGAGCGCGGTGATCACGGCGGTGATGGCCAGGCTCCCGAGCGGGATCCAGGCGATCCGGCCCGCGATGTTGGTGAGGATCAGCAGCATCGTCCGGTACACCGCGTGCCCGGACATCGCGTGGCCGACCTCGTGGCCGATCACCGCCCGCAGCTCCTCCTCGTCGAGCAGGTCGACCAGACCGCTGGTCACCACGATGATCGGGGTGTCCATGCCGATGCACATCGCGTTGACCGTCGGGTCCTGCGTCACGTAGAGCTCGGGGACCTTCTTCAGGTCGAGTACGTACGCCGCGTCGCGGACCATCGCGTGCAGCTCCGGGAACTGCCGCTCCGAGGTCCGCACCGCCGTGGCCAGGAACATCAGCCGCACGCTGCGCTCGGAGACCAGCCCGGCCAGCTTGCGCAGGATCTCGTCGAAGCCCGACAGCTTGCGCAGGGCGACCAGCGCGGAGCGGTCGGCGGGGTGTTCCCAGGCCCGGGTGGAGATCCCGGGGAACTGCTGGCGGCGACGGCTCGGGCTGTTCTTCTTCGTCGTGTCGGTCATGGTCTGAGTGCCTCCTGGTCGACGGCGGCTCCGGCTCAGGCCGGCCCCCGGTGCTGTATCGCTACAACGACATCGCTACAACGACTGTCCGTGCGTACTCGTCCCCGCCGGACACCGTACGCCCGGGGGTGCTGTCCGGTGTCCGGTACGCCCCGGTCTACGCTGGCTCCACCGGACAGACAGCGCCAGACCGAGGAGTCCCACCGATGTCCACCCACACCCTTGTCAACCTGGCTGCGCCGATCTCCAGCGGTCCTGGTCCCGGTCTGTTCCTGCGAATCATCGTGATCTCGTCGATCGTCGGCGTCTGCCTGCTCGGCTGGATCCTGGTCCGGGCCGGCCGCGACAACTGACGGCGCCCGCTCCCGGGTTCTCTACGCCGGGTCAGACGCGGTGGGCCGCCGCGCGGTTGCGGTGGCCTCACCCGTACGATGAGCCCGCGAGCCTCACGGCCCGCGTCCTGGTCCCTCACCCGAGCCGAGAAGGTCCCGCCGACCATGAGCCATCACGTCCTGCCCGCCCTGTCCTCGATCGCCGAGGGCGGCAACCACGAGAGCCTGAACCCGTTCCTGACCGGCGGCTCCGCGCTCTTCATCCTGCTGCTGCTGCTCTACGTGACCACGCGCTTCAACCGCGACCGCTGAGCCGCACCCGGGCCGACCGGCCCGGCCAGGAGCGCTCGGCCTGCCTTTCCCTGCCGTAATGGACGTCGCGTAAGGTATCGCGGCATGGGACAGCAGGCCGAGACCCCCGGCGCACCGGTGAAGAAGAAGCGCCTCGGCGTGATGGGCGGCACGTTCGACCCGATCCATCACGGGCACCTGGTTGCCGCGAGCGAGGTGGCGAGCGCGTTCCACCTCGATGAGGTGATCTTCGTGCCGACCGGGCAGCCGTGGCAGAAGAGCCACCTGGAGGTCACCCCCGCCGAGGACCGCTACCTGATGACGGTCATCGCCACCGCCGAGAACCCGCAGTTCTCGGTGAGCCGGATCGACATCGACCGTCAGGGCCAGACCTACACCGTGGACACGCTGCGCGACCTGCACGCCCTCCACCCGGACGCCGACCTGTTCTTCATCACCGGCGCGGACGCCCTCTCCCAGATCCTCACCTGGCGCGACTCCGAGGAACTCTTCTCGCTCGCCCACTTCATCGGTTGCACCCGCCCCGGGCACGTCCTCTCGGACGCGGGCCTTCCGGCGGGCGGGGTCTCGCTGATAGAGGTACCCGCACTGGCCATCTCCTCCACGGACTGCCGGATGCGTGTCGCCAAGGGCGAGCCCGTCTGGTACCTCGTCCCGGACGGCGTGGTCCGTTACATCCACAAGCGGGCGCTCTACGCGCCGGCCCAGCCCTGATCCCGGGAGGGACGGCGTGACCGGAACGGCAGACCACAGCGGACCGGACGGCGAGGGCTACCGCCCGCAGCAGTACCCGTACCAGCCGCAGCAGCCCGGCTACGAGCAGCAGCAGTACGCGCAGCAGTACGACCATCCCCCAGCCTCCGGCTGGGGGGACCCCCATGGGCAGCCGCAGGGCCAGTACCAGGACCCGTACCAGCAGCCGGTCTACGA